>CALNYW010000003.1:0-938436 GCA_942490985.1 uncultured Gammaproteobacteria bacterium | reverse complement strand
CTTGCCGGATGGTCTCAGTCGGATTAAACCGGAGATTATTAATAGAGCAGATCCTGCCTGCCTTTGCTGCCCCGCACAAAATTATTAGTCAGGCTTTGGATCGTTTTAAAGAGTCTGAGAGTGCCTCGGAGGCCAGTCTTCGCAGAGGTATTCTGGAGTGAAAATCGATCCCTGCTTCGAGATCTGCGTCGGGATCTTCCCTCGCATTCTGGAGAGCATCCTGCAAGCTCGCCTGGCTGACCGCATCAACAATTTGAAGATGCAGGTCAAATATCTCATGGATCAACTCCCTGAGAGCCATACCATTTTCCGCAGTCAGAGACTGGTAAAAGGACGCCCACAAAACCGATTCATGGCCATTGAGCTCAAGGCACTGGTGTATGGTGAAATTTACACGAAACTTGAGAAGGATTTTTCAAGTTTTATCGCAGGTGTACAGCCAAAGCGATAAGCTCAGCCGGGATGTCACCGAAATCGACCAAATCATAGAATTCAACCTGGGGGCGGCCCTTGAGCTGCTTTCCAATGAAGATTTGGCTGTTGACCAGGGTGGGGCTTTTACAGTGGTGACAGAAGGACTTGAAAGAGCTCGAAACCAGCTCGCCAACCTCATTGAAGAAAGCCAGCACATACACATTGCCTGTCGAGATAACCTCACCAGAATCTCCCAAACCACGGGCCTTCAGCTGCTTGAGCTGACAAACAACGAAAAAGTGGTTGAGTTGCAGATCCGGATCACCCGAGCCAAACTCAAGGATAAGGTGATTTCAGCACGTCAACAGTTTGTCCTCTGGCTCAAATCAATCTGGCCAAAGCTGGTCAAGGGTTCACAACAGTTCTACAACACTTTGCTTGAGAATTATCGACGTTTCAGGAAAGATTACCGGTCTGACCACTTCCACCCGGATCTGGATAGACACCCACTTGTTTCTTTTTCAGAAACCAGAAAACAAATCGATGCACTGCCCTTTGTGTATCAACGTCTCTTCCGCTTTGAGCCCACTACAACGCTTTTTATCGGGCGAGAGCGTGAGCTAAAGATCATTCAGGATAATTTTGCATCATTTTAAAGCGGGGCGTTCCATTTCAAATGCCATCATCGGCGAGTCTGGCAGCGGTCGCACCAGCCTGTTGAATATGGCTGACCTTCGAGTTTTTACCCATCACCAGAAATACCGCATGGATCTCGATCATTCCATCCACCTGGAAGAGGAGCTTTTTCAGTTTCTTCAGACAGGATTCAACGTGAGTAATGCTGTCACAATCAACGATCTAAGGAAAGCCTCAACAGCAAACCAACACAGGTTATTGTGGTGATTGAGAATATTCAGAACATGTTTCTCGAGTCCCCGGTGGCTTGAAGCCATCAAGCGCTTTCTTTCTTTATGAATGAAACGGGGGAGAATGTGTTCTGGGTCATCTCCTGTGGGCGATATGCCTGGTCCTATTTTGAACGAATCATAAACATTCGAGGGTTCTTTCAGGAGGTACTCAAGCTGCAGGAACTGGATCAGGAGACCGTTGAGCAAGTCATCATGAAACGTCACAGGGTGAGCGGATACCAACTCCATTTTGAGGTTCCACCCACATCAGATAGGACTCGGCGTGTTTTAAACGCAGCCTATCGGAGAGTGAAGTACAGGAAGCCCTCAAAGAGAATTTCTTTGAGCAGCTCAACAAGCTTGCGGCAGGGAATCTCACCGTGGCCATTCTCTTCTGGTTAAAAGCGATCAAAGAGATCAAAGAGGACCGTTTTATCATCTCACCTTTTATCGAATTAATCCTAACCTTTCTGGATCACATGGACAAAGCGGATCTCTTCACATTTGCTGCCTTTCTTCAGCATGAGACTCTGACAGAGCACCATGCCATGATTTTTCACCAGGGCTTGCAGAGCAGCAAACTGCAATTATCACGACTGGAAAAAATGGCATCCTCATTCAGCGCAGCAGGATATCAAATTCACCATTTGCTCCATCGACCTGTTGTTAAAACCTCAACCGCATAACATCATCCATTAGGTGGCTCTGGACTATGCGCAGAACACTCATAACCCTTTGTCTCAGCACTTTCCTCTATCATGGTGAGTGGAATCCTGGCCCAGTCGAATAGCATAATTGTACCCAAAAATGATACTAGCGAAGTAGCGACGCCCTCCATTTATGCCCCACTGACCGGTGATACCCCAAGGGGGATCAGCCAGAGTGGTCCCTCACTAGAAATCGTGTGGTCTGGGCCATCATCGTTGCTGTTTTAAGCTTTACCTTTATCCGCTACCTCAGTCGCTTCCTCGGAGAAACTGGGCGAACGGTACATAAAATTCAGATTAACTATCAAGGGATTGGTGCCCATTCTACGCATCGTGGGGTGGAGTGTTATTCTTTACATCATTATCGTAGATCTACTCGCCCCTCCCATTCGCTACCATTGTGGCCATCACCGCATCCGCTGGTATTGCCGTAGGGTTTGCTTCTCAGGATATCCTTAAAAACATTTTTGGCGGGATCATGATTCTCTTTGATCGCCCTTTCCAGGTGGGTGATAAAATTCTCATTGGCGACCATTATGGTGAGGTGGTTGGGATCGGATTGAGAACAGTTCGATCGTATCCTCTGATGATAGTCTGGTCTCCATACCCAACAGTGAGATCGTGAACAATTCCTGTCTCAAATTCCAACTCAGGCGAGCACTACTGCCAGGTTGTTTCAGAACTACCCGCCCGCTGATGTGGATCCTCCTGTTCGTAAGCTTGCCCATGAGGCGGCCGCAGTTTCACAGTACGTGTACTTGAACAACCCATCCAAGTCGTGATGAAAAACGAGATTCACCAGGGGGTCTCACTGCTCAAAATCAGACTCAAGGCCTACGTGCTGGATATCCGCTATGAATTTGCTTTTGCCAGCGAAATGACAGAACTCGTGTTACATAGTTTGAAACAGCACGGGATTGCCGCCCAAATGGAGCACACCACGGGTAAACCTGTGGTCCCAGCTCCATAACCCGTCTTCCCCTTCGGCCATTGCTAGGTTCGCCGAGGTTATCCGCCCGGCGTTATCTGCGACATCCGCCGAAGCAAATATTTTTCATTCATCCCCGCGCATGCGCGGGGTTTCCTGCCTATGCCGAAGCGAAACTTCGGCTTCCCCCGCCTTCCTCAAGTACGAAGTACGGCGGACAGGCGCAGGCAGGTCTGTACGCAACCCTACACCGTAGGCTTGCGTAGGCGGATAAAACCTTCTTGAAGATTGATCAGTAGATCAGAATAGATGGGCTGCTCGCTTACTTTTTCTTCAGTAAAACGTAGAGTGAATCGTTTTTCTCCATCTCAGCATATTGTTCAGCCTCAAGCAGATCGAATTTTCCCTGAATCAGTTTGACAAACGAGTCGATGGTGTGCTGGGCGAGCATTTCACCATATTCTTCCATATCTTCACCATACCAGAGTGAATGCATGACGACACCCCTATCCTGGAGAGCCTCCGGTGTTGTGATGCCAACGATTGGGACATCTGCAATCGTCAGGAAGCTGCAATACTTTATTGGAGTAAATCGCATCGAAGCGTCTCTCAGTCTCAATACTGATGGCATCCAAAACGAGGACATCTGCACCAGGATGGTCTTTACATAACGCTCCACAAAAATTTGAGAACTGTCAGACCCCCGTGGGTTTGTAATATTGTTGGAGTAATTTCTGATCTTTTCCAGGCCCCATTCCAAGCTCCAAGATGCTCGATCCATCTGCCAAGTAGAAAAGCAGCCGGATGAGAAACGCGCCATCATAGCCTTCAGCCAGGCGGATATATTCTTCAACATTCTGATTTCATCGTAATAGCCCATTCACTACTCCTTGGAATTCTGTGTGTACCTGCTGACTCTAGAATTCAAGAACATGTACAACCCCATTTTTGCTGGTAATTTTGCGCGAGCCTCCCAATTGGTCCCGGGACAACATCTCAATGATCCGGAAGCCCATTGATTTTTGAGCTTTCTCAGTTTCATCCTCGGACATCCTAATACCATCATCCTTGATGGTCAACTGCACTTTGATCACCGATCCTTTCAGGTTGATCCATATTGAGCCTGTCCGCTCGCCGGGAAGGCGTGGGTCACCGCATTGCTCATGATCTCATTGAAGATCAACCCAACGGGACTGCCTGTTCCAGATGCACAGAGACATCTTCGCAGTCAAGATGAAGCTTCACCGCCAGCAGGCAAACCGATGAGTGATAAAGACTGCCAGCCAGTGCAATGAGATATGCCCTCAGGTCTATGTAATGGAGCGAGGGACCATCCCGGAGTTTATTGTAAGCTGTGGACATGGCATAAATGCGGTTTTCAATAATTTTAAATTCTTTCTTCAGCTGCTCATTCTTTTGTTCGCCGGCCTGCATGTTCAGCAGAGAGATAATCACGTTCATAGTTGCCGCGTAAAAGTGATGCTGCAATTCCTGGAGCAAAACCTCTTTTCTCATCCAAGGTTTCATGCAACTGTTGATAAACAAAGGCACGTTCAAGTGCCGCCATTCCGATCAATGTGGAGAACATGGTCAGGTCAACCAGGTCCTTCTCCTTGAAATAATTCAGAGAGTAGCTATGGACGGAAATAACCCCGATTCGTCTGAGCCCTACATGAGCGGGGCAAAGATGATGGAAGCACTCACCCGCTCCTGGGCTGATACGGTGGATACATCTCTGGCGGCATCCAGCTCTTCCTGAGTCCGGTTGATCAAAATGAGCGTGGGTTCTTTCAGGATGCTGGAGTCAAAACCAGGGGTATAGTCGTGAATCTCAGGTGGATATTCCTGGGGCTCTTCTCCATTAAGAGGGGTATCCTCAAGATATAGGCTGTAATCCTTTCGTGCCTTGTCATCACCATACCATATACCGAGGGTATCACTGTTAAAGTAGGTTCTGAGATGTTTGGAGGCTGCTTTGGCCATTTTTTCCTTGCTTAAAGTGGTGAGCAGGTCATTGGCACAGTCCTTTAGGTTACGCTGCAACTTAACGAGACGTTGACGTTCGGTGATATCTGTGGTAAAGTTGATAAATAGGTCGTCATCTAAATTGACACTGTTTGCATGCCAAATATGTTGATTACCACTGGGGTGCCAGTATACCAGGTCGTCCGACGCCTTGCCTTCATGCGAGACCTTTATGATCGTGGATCTGAATCATGTTTTGAGGAGATACGAGTTCTGGAGATATGATGTGTTCTAAGATCCTCACCGCTGAGCCCAGACATTCCAACTGCTGCAGAGTTTACTTCAAGGATTTGCCCCGCACGATTACTGATAATGATACCCAGGGGGGCATTTTCTACATAGGATCGGAATCGAGCTTCGCTGCTCGCCAGGTCGGTTTCTCTTTTTGTCGTTCGGTGATGTCCCGCCATACTGTGTGGATCTGTTCGTGTCCCCTTCTTGAAACAAGCAAAGTAGCAAAACCTCAACTGGGAAGACATCGCCATTGGCACGACGATGCTCCTGACACAAATCGATGGCTCCCATTTTGCCTGGCAAGGGCCATCATTTCGTCGGCTTTTTCATCAGACCTACGACCATCTGATTGAAATTCAGGTGACAACTCTGAGGGATGAGTATCTAGGACGTCTTTTCTTTCGATCATACCCCAACATTTGGACTGTGGCTGTATTGCAATCGACAAAACGATTGTTCTCGATAATGAGATGTGCATCGGCACTCAACTCAAAAAGCTGCTTATAAAAACTCATGTTTTTTGAGCCTTCAGCATGCATGGATTCATTCGGCTCATAGGTTTATAGCCCAACTTGAGCTTTGGCTTGACTGGATGTCAACAACTTATTGCACCAGTTCAGGCGCATAAAATCGCTGATTCAGGAATAGACTTCATGCTGGAGACCAATATTTCTTCATCGGGGATATCACCTGCACATTGGTATGATTTTTGGGGGTCATATTGGCCAGCATCGGCAACTTAAAGCCTGGCTGTCTGGCGATTGGATCGAAAAGAGGTTTCAAATGAAGAAACTAATCAAACTGGATTTTGCTAACCCTATTCTCAATGCTCCTGCTGCTGCTCAGCGCTGGTGCCTGGTATCTTTATCAATTTTATCCCAGGTCAGCACAGGAGAGAACTATTGAGCCCCTCAATCAGCACGTACCCTGATCGCCACCCAGGGGAGTGACTTCAAAGACGCTGTACTTGAACATCTGCTTGATCACCTCCAGGATGATACGACCTATATCCATGTCTCGGATGTGTCTCAACTTGATGCAATCCATATTGAAGATTGACGGGTATCGATTGGCGAACAGCTGCATCGCCAACAAGGCCAATAAGCATGTCGCCTCATTTCTGAATCGCTGTGGATCCTCAAATAAAATCATGGTTGTCACAACTTCTGGCGGTGGCGATTTATCTACCGGATTCAAAGTGGATGGATCAACAGTGCTCGAATCGATCGCTCTGATCAGATCGCTGAAAAGCTATTCAAAAAGCTAGATTCGCTTCCTGTGGCGACTGTCCCTGTCAAACCCTGAGCGACCTGGAGCGCCTCTATCCCAATTAAAAGTGACTGGATGGCCTCGAGGAAAAACAGTTCTGGCTTCAAACATTTTGAACGTTTATGCCAGGTACAGAGACCAACATCAAAGCGGCCTCGCCTCAATATTTTGCAGTGTACCAAAAACACCTGTGTCCTGCATTTCAATCTTGATATTATCCGTCGGTTTATTAACTACAAAGAACCAGACATGAGCAACGTCACAAAGCCTGAGGAGCACCCCATGAGACCCCTTCTTACCCCTTTAGCAGCCCTGATCCTAGTATTCAGTTGCAGCCCAATCGAGGACAAACCAGCTTCAGAAAACCCCTATGATTTATTGGGACAGTCCGCCCAGGTTTTTATGACTGCTGAAAACACAACGATGCGCTTGACGCCTCAATCAGAGGTTTCATTTGAACAGGCCGACCAACCCCGGGAAGATGATGTCTATGTCTTTGTGAACCCCAACAAAACCTTCCAGACATTTTGGGGTATTGCAGCCATCACTGATGCATCGGCAGAAGTATTTGCAAAACTGTTAGATACTTTTGTCTAAGTGGTTTCGCTTTTTCTCTAAAGACGGCAATCTCTTCATCCGTCAATTCAATATACTGCATGGACGGCTTGGCCTCCATGATCATTTGCTTGCGCTGTTCGTTCAATTTGGGTTCAAAATCAAAAATATATTCATTGGCCTCCTTCGATGGCATTGTCTATCATTGTTCGAATATTCTGTGGCAGTCCTTTTATGAAATCGTGGTTGGCGGCAAAGGTCCCGATAAACGGCAATTGATTGGCCTTGATCATAAAGTCCTGGACTTCGTAAAATTTCATCTCCTGGATGGCGAAAAAGGGCTGTGTTTCCGCATCTATCCTACCCAGTTCAAGGTCGCTGTAGATCTGCCCGTATGGTACGGTCATAACGTAGGCACCGTAAAGGCGATAAGCGGTGATGAGAAACGGAGAGGACATGACCCGAAAAGTGATTCCATCGAAATCGGCAGGTTTCCGCAAAGGTTTATTGGCCGTCCATATCTGCCAGCCCTCCTCGATAATAGAGAGGAGTTCCAGCTTATTTTTTCGATAGTATTTTCCAAGTACGTTATATGTGTTTGGCCCTTTGCGCAAAATTTTTTCGAGAAGGTTGAAATCTGTTGGAAACAAGTAGTGTATGGAAAAGACTTGAACCTCTGGAATATAGGACCCCAGGTGACCGGGAGATTGGAAGGCGAACTGGAGATCTCCTTTTTGCAGAAGCTTCGTGATTTCACCGGAAGTGCCAAGCTCTCCATAATAATGAATGTTGCAGCGAATTTCTCCTTTGGATTTATCCTCCATGATTTCGACAAACTTCTTGGCATACTCATGCTGCATGCTACCTTCGATCTCTTCCAGGGCCACTTGCCACAAATTTTGAGCCGCCACGGCTCCTCCGGTGAATCCAAAGAGTAGAGCAAATACGATTAGTACCAACATGAGCTCTGTTCTTCGTTTCATGAAAAACCTCCTTCAACAGCTTGTAAGGATATAAGTCACTGCTTGCCCTCGTTGGTGAGTTTGTCCTGTATAATGCGAATATATTCATTGGAATTGATGCTGCTTCCTGAAAGCAATGTAACAACCTTCTTACCTTTCACATGGATCTTTTGGCTTAAAAGTGCTCCCACGCCAACAGCAGCGGCACCTTCTATGATCAAGTGATGCTTATCAAAAATATAAAACATACCATCTTTTATTTCCTTTTCAGTGACCAACAGGTGTTCGTCCGTGAATTTCTCCACCAATGAGAATGTGTACCGATTGTCGGAACCGATACCGCCCAAAAGCGAATCGGCTATGGAGTCTTTTTCCTCCACCTGAACGGGTTTGCCGGCTTTCAGGCTTTTCAGCATGGCCGGAGACTGTTCGATGGAAATCCCCACAATATGAATGCCCGGATTGATGGATTTGGCAGTCATGGCGATTCCCGACAGTAAACCGCCCCCTGAAATCGGAACGATCAACAGATCCGCATCTGGTAATTCAGATAGAATTTCGAGGGCGATTGTTCCCTGGCCGGCGATAATCATCGGGTCGTCAAACGGAACCACCGGGACAAGTCCACCGGAGACAGTCAGGTCCTGATAGTTTTTTTCCGCTTCATCCTGGGAGTGACCTTTCACGGATACCTTCGCCCCCAGTTTCCTGATCGCCTCCGCCCGGTAGGGAGCGACGTGCTCAGAAAGGCATATCGTCGCCTGGATACCCATTTTTCCGGCCACATAGGCCACGGCTTTTCCGTGATTGCCCGTGGAAAAGGTAATCACGCCTCTTTTCTTCTCCTCATCGGTGAGACTGAGCATCTTATTTGCTGCGCCCCTGACCTTGAAGGCCCCGGTATTTTGCAAACATTCCAGCTTTAAGTACACCGACCGCGCACCTGTTTTTTCCGCCAACTCGGTAGATGCCAACAGCGGTGTTTGAAGAATCATCGGTTTGATTCGGGCATGGGCTCGATACACATCATGCAGAGCCGGTATGTGTGTCATAATACACCCCTAGAGAACATCAATTCAAAGCACTGCAGCAAATCCCGATTAATTTGCGTCACGGATTCGGGAGACTATCTCCGGGTAACGAATACAGATATCGGAGAACGGCGCAATACCTTCTCCGCCGTACTCCCCATGACAACCTTTTTTAAATCCGACTTGCCATGTGAACCGGCGAACACCAGATCATAATTGCCGTTTTCAATCTCATACAGGCAACTGATATAGGGGGTTCCTTTTCGAATTTTACGTTTATACCCGATCTCCGCTAGTTCAGGAATCGCTGTTTCCATTTTATCAAACTGCTCCCCGGCATGGATTTCGAGCTTCCGCTCCAACCTATGATATTCGGAATCTGACAGCACAAACGTCAGATTGGGTATGTCACGAACAACATTCAGGACGGTCAGAAGTGAATTATACTTTTTTGCAAAATCGACCGCCGCTTTAACCGCCTCATCGGAATCTTTTGAAAAGTCGGTCAATACAAGCACATTTCGATATTCCACAGGTAGCTCCTTCTCTTCACCATCAAACACTATCCACCCAATGCCATATTTGGCAAAAACAGGGCGATTTGCGGAAAGGTGATCAGGATGATCGTCGCCAGGATCAGGATCAGCAAAAACGGCAGGGCGTGGCCGATCACTTCCAGATAGGGGCGCCTGAAGATCAGCTGCGCTGTGAAGATGTCGCAGCCGAAGGGCGGTGTAGCCGAACCGATGGCCGCCTGCAGCGTCACCAGGGTGCCCAGCAGAATGGGATCCACACCCGCACCCACCACGTAGGGTTGAAAAACCGGACTGAGGATGAATATGGCCACGATGGGATCGACAAACATACAGGCGACAAAGTAAACGACCACAATGATCGAAATCACCCACAGCATCGACGGATCGGGACCAAACAGCGGCGGCAGAAGCTGCTGGGGGATCTGCAAGAAGCCGATTAAAAATGAAAATGCCTGGCCGGCGCCAACCAGAATGAAGACCACTCCGGTAATGACGCCGGTCTGTAAAAATGCATCGACGATGCGTTTAAAGGTCAAGCTCTTGTATATTATCGTTTCCAGGATCAGCGCATATAACACGGCAACGGCGGCGGCTTCCGTCGGGCTGAAAATCCCGGCATAAATACCACCTACGATGATCACCGGAAACCCAAGGACCGGAAGCCCGTCCTTAACTGCAGAGATTCGTTCGGCCCAGCTGGCCTTGGGAAGGGTCGGGATCTTTTTTACTTTGGAATAGGCGTAGCAGTAAATGGAGAACATCACCAAAATCATCAATCCGGGAAAAATGCCGGCCAGAAAGAGCATCCCGATGGAGGTGCTGGTGGCCACCCCGTAAACGATAAACCCGATGCTGGGGGGTATGAGAAAAGCGATATCACTGGAATTGATAATCAGACCCAGGGTAAAGGAGCTGTTATATCCCGCTTCCAGCAGCATGGGCCGCATGGTGCCGCCGATGGCGGCGACGGTGGCCTGGGTCGAACCGGAAACGGCGCCGAAAAGGGTGCAACTCGCGTTGGTGGTAATGGGCAATCCGCCCGGTAGATGGCCGACAAAGACTTTCAGCATTCGGATTAACCGTCCGGCGGACTCACCGGAGGTGATGATGCTGGCCGAGAGAATAAACATCGGTACACAGACCAACGCCGACGGCGTCACCCCGGTGATGATCTGCTGCACCATGGTAATTATCATTCTGGGCGCAAAATCCGGCATATAGACTACTAAATAAAGGATTAACGATCCCAGGAGGGTTACCATAAAGGGGAACCCGATCAGTAACATCGTTGCCAGACTGATTCCGAAAAGTGTCATACCTATACCCCCCCCATCTCTTCATCTTCGTACTCGCTTTGTTGATCCGGAGACTGCCAGGGGTCCTTTTCGGTGAAATTTTTGATGATCGTTCGGATATACTGGATACCCGCCAGACCGAATCCGGTAGGAATAATCACGTAAAACCACCATTTCGGTACGCGCAGCGCCGATGTCATGTGCCCCTTAGCCATGGCATTGGCCAGATACTCGTAGGAGGCCCACGTCATGATCCCCATGACGATCGCACTGACTAGTGAGATGAAAACAATAAAGGTCTTCTCCATTTTAGGCGGCATGGCGTCTAAAAACGCCCCCATGCGGATATGTCGTGCCTTCCTGACGCCGTAGCTGACACCGGTAAAGGTGGTCAGCAACACCAGAAACGTAGACACTTCCTCGGCAAAATAGATGCTTTGAAAAAAAGTCCGAGCAAACACATTGGCAATTAAAAGGATACCAAGAGCGGCCACGCAGAATACAAGGATAGAGACTTCCACCCCATTGACGATCAAGCCGGTGTAGTGGTTGATTTTCTGGAAGACGGACGACTTTTTTGAACCACTGCTTTTATCATTCATTTCTCGGTCTCCATCGCAGATAGTCCTGTTCAGGTACTGCGGCAATTAAGCCAGCCGCAGTACCTTAGGAGTGTTTACCCCAACGCTGGTGTTTATTTGACGCCCAATGCTTTTTTTGCATTTTCGATATCTTTCAACAACGCATCGAGAACCTTCTGGGCGCCGTCACCCCCGATCTCGGGGTATTTCGGGTAGACGGTCTCAGCCTGTGCCTTGAACTTGGCTATCGTTGCGTCATCGAGAGTATAAAATGTCAAAGCGGGTTTGGCCTTTTTCATCTTTTCCATGTCCGACATGTTGCGCTCGGTGATCCAATTGCCGGCGGGGACGATGGCATCGATCCAGAATCTGCGCATCTCGGCCTGGGCCTCTTTGGTCAGGCCGTCGAAAAAGGCCTGGTTGACGGTGGGGATGCCGATGAACGGCTCGCTTTTCAGCTGGGTGACATAGTCCTGCACCTCATAGAATTTCATACTATAAATCGCGAAGAGCGGGTTTACCTGGGCGTCGATCAGACCCATCTGCAGGCCGCTGTATACCTCCCCATAACTCATGGGGGTCGGCGCAGCACCATATGCCTGGTAACCTTCTACCAGAAGCTTGGAAGACATCAGCCGCAGCTTCAGACCCTGGATGTCATCCAGTGACTTGATCGGTTTTTTGGATGTCATCCACTGCCAGCCTTCGAACATGATCGACAAAGGGACGAGATCGTTCTGGCGAAATGCCTTTTCCAGCAACGGCATGAATTCGCCATTTTTAGCCATATGATCCAGCACTTCAGGCACCTTTTCGGTAGGAAAAATATAGTTCAGCGCCAGGGCCTGAGCCTGGGGAACAAAGGAGCTAATCCAGGCGTGGTCGGAAAAAACGAACTGAACGACGCCCATCTGGGCCAGTTCATTGATGTCGCCGGTATTTCCCAGCGTGCCGTACGGGTATACCTCGATGTCGATTTTTCCACCGGACCATTTTTTCATGTGGTCGGAAAAATTCCTGGCCCAGACAGTCATGAAGTCACCTTCAATCTCTTCCGAAGCCAGTTTGGCTTTGATGGCCGGTCCAGTGTAACTGGCAGCCATGGCGGTGCCAAAGAGGGTGAGAACAAAAACGGCAGTTAACAGCACAATGCTTCTCTTCATGGTCCAACTCCTTTCATCTGCAGCTCGTTGGAACGAGCCTGAGGCTATTAAGATTGCATGTCAGGTGTGTGTCGTGTCCCGTGTTCACCTCCTTTTCCAATTCCGGTTGTGTTGAAATAATTCAGGGCACCGTGCACAAGCATGGCCACCCCGTTCGATAGGACGTCTTCATCGATGTTAAACCGTGGGTTATGATGGGAGACGGTCGTGCCCTTCCGCACGTTGCCGGCACCGAGAAACATGAACACCCCGGGGACGCGCTCGCTGAACTCCGAGAAATCCTCGCTGGCGCTGGTGACGTTGTCGATGACGGCATCTTTCCCGCCGAATACCTCTGCTGCAGTCCTCCGGGCCAGCGCGGTCATATGCGGATCGTTGATCAACGGGATATTCTCGTGGGTGATGTCGATCTCGCAGGTGCAACGGTGCGTGCGGCAGACCTGCTCACTTATCCGTACGAACCTTTCGGTCGGCTGCTCGATGCTGTCGGGACCGCCCTTGTATAGAAAGCGGATAGAGCCTTCCAGGTCGACCTTGTCCGGGATAATGTTGCTCTTGGTTCCAGCGGTAATTTTACCGAACATGATGATGGTAGATCTAAGGTTGCTGATTTCCCGGGTCTGGATCATCTGCACGGTCTGAATCAGGTTGGCCGCGGCAATCACGGGATCAATGGCATCTTCCGGGACGCCGGTATGACCCCCTTTGCCAAAAATGGTCATTTTGAACACATCCAGTCCGCCCATCACCGGCCCCGCTGTGATGCCGATTTTTCCGGATTCCACCGGTGTCCAGACATGTAGGCCCATCACCGCATCGACCGTGGGGTGGTCGAGGACGCCTTCTCCAACCATGGCCCGGGCACCGGCAATCTCTTCATCGGGCTGGAAAACGAATTTGATCGTTCCCGCAACGGCGTGTTTATTCTGCGTCAGGACCTTGGCCGCCACCAACAGAATGGCCATGTGTGCGTCGTGGCCACAGGCATGCATAACGCCCGGGTTTTGGGACTTGTATTCAAATTCATTCTCTTCGCTGAGCGGCAAGGCGTCCATATCCGCCCTCAGCATCAGCACGGGACCGGGACGGGATCCTTCCAGGAGTGCAACGACCCCGGTTTTGGCCATGCGTTGGGTGATCAGGCCCAGGTCCTGAAGGTAGGATTCAATCACTTTTGCGGTGCGATACTCTTCAAATCCAAGCTCGGGATGCTGGTGGAAATCCCGCCGAAGAGCGACCAGTTCATCGCGGTACGTTTCGATCTGTTCAGATATCTGAGTGTCCATGTCTCGTTGGCCTCTTGATAACGAATCGTATGGCTGCTTTATATGAAGCCCTCGTAGGGTTGTTTGACCACTGCCGAAAAAACGAAGTTGATCATGGTGATATAATCGAACACCGGCACCTGAACGGCTGTCTGCAGCGCTGCGGCATAGGGCGGCAGCAGGCTGCACTCCAGCAGCAGGGCCTTGATCGTTTCGTCCCGTGCCATGAGATGCCGCCCGGCCTCCACCACTTCGGCGGCCACTTTTTCAGTGTCCAGCGTGCCCGTTTCCTGGATCGCAAACCGGTGGAAGTGTGACTGCGCTTCCAGCCCTTCAACAACGAGTCGATCAGCATCGGTCACCCCTACGGCGGCCAGCAGGGTTTCGTCCAGGCTGCGGCCGTCGGCCGTGAGAACGCCAACCTTGCTCCCCTCACCCAAGAGGGAAAGCATGAACGGAATCTGCAGCAGGCTGGACAAAAACACCGGGACTTCAAGATCACGGGCCAGGCGCTTCTGGTGAAGAGCCATGAACCCGCAGTCGCCGGTCACGGCCCGCACCCCCTGGTCCACCAACTCCCCGGCTGCGGTTTTCAGCGCGCCGTAAATCGTGGGGTCCTTTCCGATGGCCCGCGCCACCGTGAACCCCTCGACTTTACGGAAACGGACGGGAAAGTCATAAGTGGTGGCATTGGCCACATCCCCGGGGATGAAGGGCACAGAGGTGTCCAGAAGAAGGATGCCGATGGCCTCCCCGCTGCTGACTTGTCCTTTTCGGGCGTGATAGATCATGTGATTGCCTATCCCTTGACGAACAGTTTGCGGGGCACGTCGGAGAACGTCTCGCAGCCGTCTTCGCTGACGCGGAACGATTCGCTGCACTCAAAGCCGTAATCGTCCATCCACATACCCAGAATCATGTGAAAGGTCATGTTGGGTTCGAGAATGGTCTGATCGCCGGGGCGCAAGCTGGCGGTATGTTCGCCCCAGTCCGGCGGGTAATTGAGGCCCATGGCGTAGCCGATGCGTGACTCCTTCTCCAACCCGACCTTGGCGATGTGCTTGCGCCAGACCAGCTCCACCGCTTCGGCACGCATGCCTGGTTTGATAGCCGCCAGAGTGAGATTGAGGCCTTCCACGGTGTGGTCGGCCAGTTCCACCAGCTTGGCCGGCGGGTTCTTACCCAGATATGCCGTTCGGGCAATGGGGCAGTGGTATCGGTGACGACAGGCGGCCAGCTCCAGATTAACCATCTGCTCATTCTCATAGGGCGAATCGGTCCAGGTCAAATGGGGCGCCGATGTCTTCTCACCGGTGGGCATCATTGGCACGATTGCCGGGTAGTCCCCGCCGAACTCCGGAGTACCCGACATCTGGGCCTGGTATACAGCAGCCACGGCATCACACTCGCGTACGCCCGGCTTGAGCTTTTCGATGGCCGTAGTCATCACACGGTTGGCGATTTGGCCAGCTTCACGCATCATGGCGATCTCGGCATCCGATTTGATCAGGCGGACCCAGTTGACCAGCAGGTCGGCATTGGCAAAGCGCGCATCGGGCAGGCTTTTCTGCAACTCGGCGTATGCGCGGGCGGTGAAGTAATAGGCATCCATTTCCACGCCAACGGTTTTTGCCGCCCAGCCGCGCTCGGCAATCATATCCCCTACAAAATTCATGGGATGCCGCTCTATAGTCTGAATGTAGTTCTCAGGGTATCCGATAATGTGAGATTCGGGCAAAAAGGTGGTGTGCCGCGCACCGGCCACGTCCATCCTCCGGCCGATCCACATCGGGGTATCGGCATCCAGGCTGACCACGACACACTGGGGCACATAAAAGGACCAGCCGTCATAGCCGGTCAAGTAGTTCATGTTAGCAGGATCCGATGATACCAGCACATCGATCCCGGCATCGGCCATCCGCTGTTTGGTCTTGTCAAGGCGTTCAAGATATTCGTCCGTCAAAAACAGGGGCATCGTTCACACCTCCTGGAAATGGTTTTTAAACGTTTCAGGCCCGCAAGGCTGCCACACCACGCCCGATACGGGCGATTCCTTCTTTCAGTTGTTCCATACTCGCGGCAAATGAGAGACGCACGTAGCCTTCGCCGGCTTGGCCGAAAATACTGCCCGGCACCACAGCCACCTTGTGTTCCTTGACCAGGTACTTGGCGACGCGATCGCGGAGGGCGCGCTCCGGCGGCTCCGCCCGGTGCTCATGACGGTGCTGGCGACACTCCTGGGGCTGGCCCCGATCATGCTGGGCGGCGGCACCGGGGCCGAGGTGACCCGGCGGATCGCGGCGCCGATGATCGGCGGCATCGCCGGGTTGCTGGTGCTGTCGCTGCTGGTCCTCCCCGCCCTGTTCACGATTTATCATCGAATGACCGCGGTGACGGCGGGCGTCATGGCGGCCCGCGCCAGGCCGGATACGCCCTGACGGCTTGGGGCCAAAGGCGTATATTGGGGAACCAGTCCCCGTCGGCCGACTCCAAAACTGAGGGGTTCCGAGCAGTTAGCGCTTCCGAGCGCGCGTCCGGCACCCGGTGGGGGACGGCATCCAGACGGTGTAAGCGATGATGAACAGGAATCGGGTCAGCAAACGATCTTGGGTCCCGGCCTTGGCCGCCTGCGTGGCACTGGGCACGGGGGTGGCAGGCTGCACGTCGCCGCAGCAACAGCAACAGCAGCAGACGCCGCAGATGCCTACGCCGTCGTCGCCTTCGTCCTCGTCGAGCCAGTCCCAGAGTCAGTCTCAGAGTCAGTCCCAGAGCCAGAGCGACTCGCAGAGCCAGAGCCAGAGCCAGCCTGAGTCGAGCCAGCCTGAGTCGAGCCAGAGTCAGTCGCAGCAGAGTCAGTCGCAGCAGAGCCAGTCCCAAAGCAGTCGGTCCCAGTCCAGCCAAAGCCCGTCCCAGCGCGGGCACGGCCAGCAGGCACAGGGTCAGCAGCAGGCACACGGCCAGCAGCAGGCCCAGGGCCAGGAGCAGGCCTCCGGCAGCGGGCAGGGTCAGGCCAGTCGCAGCAGCAGGCCGGCGCCGCCGGTCAGTCGGGTCAGGGCCAGTCCTCCGGCGGCCAGGGCAGCGGCGGGCAGTCCGGCGGCCAGGGCGGCCAGCAGGGCCAGGGCGGCGCCCAGGGCGCGCAGGGCTCGCAGCAGGCATCGACGGGTCAGCAGGGCGGCCAGCAGGGCGGCCAGCAGGGCGGCCAGCAGGGCGGCCAGGCCGGAGGCCAGCAGGGCAACCAGCAGGTGGCCGGGGCCGGTAGCCAGCAGGCGGGTCAGGCGGGTCAGCAGAGCGGACAGGCCGGCGGGACCGGCGGGCAGCAGGCCGGGGCGGCCAGACAGCCGCAGAGCGGCGGCGCCGCGGGCGCTTCGGACGCGTACGGCGAAGCCGTCGCCCGGGCCGCCGGCGCGGCAATGGGCCAGGGCCAGGCCGGCATGCCGGGCGGACAGGATTCCCAACCCGGGCGCCGGCCAGGGCGGCCAGGGTGAGCAGGCGGGGACCAGGCGACCAGGCGGGGGGCGCGGGTCAGACGCGCCCGGCGACGGCGCGGGCGGCATGGAACAGCAGGGCGGCGGTGGTGCCGACCTGCTCGCCGGAACCGCCGGTGGCGCGCAGGCCGCGCGGCATGGGTGGCGCCGGCCGGCGCGCCCGGCCAGGGTCCCGGCGCCGGCGTCGGCCAGACGGATGCCGAGCGCGTGGCGGCACTCGATCGCGCGCTGGGCGACTCCCTGGAAGGCTTCGACGGCGCCATGGGCAACGAACAGGTCCGGGTCGCGCAGGCGGGTTCGGAGCAGCGCGACATGGGCGGCACCGGCAGCGGGTCCGGAATGGGCGATCCGATGGGCGGTATGGGTGACTTCCCCTCCGACGCCGGCGGGATGGGCGGCGGTGCCCAGCAGGGCGTGCCCTCCCAGACCTCGGGGCCGTCGTCCCGCAACTCGAGTTCGACCTCGGGGCCGCCCGGAGAGGGCGCCGAAGGTGCTGCGACGCCGCCGGACGTCGGCGATGGCAGCGACGACGACATCGTCGCCCGTCAGCTGCGTGAGGCCGCGCAGAACGAAAAGGATCCGGAACTTCAGGAGAAGCTCTGGCAGGAGTACCGCAAGTACAAGAACACGGTGAATTGACAGGTGTGATGCCGTGATGCCGACTCACATCGCCAAATTGCTGAGCCTGGGCGCGCTGGCCCTGGCGAGCGCGGGCTGCGTCGTCAGCGAGACCCGGCCGGTGGAGTACACGCCGGCCGAGCGCGCCCAGACCGAGGTCGCCGACTCCCACCGGCTCAACATCGGCGTCGCCGTGCTCGATCCCGGCGTCCCCGAGGAGGGCAGCCGGGCGGCGAAGAATGCAGCCGTCTCGCCGCAGGTGCGAGAGGCCGAGGCCCGCTACATCGCCTTCCACCTGAAGGACACCCTCGAACGGACCAGCCACTGGGGCGCCGTCCGCGTCGTGCCGGGCGACCGCACGGGCACGGAGCTGATGGTCAAGGGCACCATCCTGGAATCGGACGGTCTCGGTCTTGAGCTCGACATCGTCGCCGTGGACGCGACCGGCCGCGAGTGGCTCGACAAGAAGTACCGCGGCCGGGCCGATTCGGGCACCTACAGCGACGGCGAAATCATGGGGCGGGATCCGTTCCAGAACGTCTACAACGACATCGCCAATGACCTGCTCGCGGCCCGCACGAGGCTGGAGGCGCAGGATCTGGTCGAAGTGCGTCGGGTGGCCGAGCTGCGTTTCGCCAACACCCTCGCGCCGTCGGTCTTCGACGGCCTCCTCGACGAGCAGCGGGGTCGCTACACCGTCGTTCGTCTGCCGGCCGACAACGATCCGATGGTCGAGCGGATGCGGTCCGTGCGCGACCGCGACCTGCTGTTCGTCGACACGCTGAACGAGCACTACGCCGGCTTCTATCGTCAGATGGACGGGCCCTACGACGACTGGCGCAAGTACAGCTACGACGAAGAGATCGCGCTCAAGGAGCTGCAGGCCGCCGCGCGGTGGCGCAAGATCGTCGGTGCCGCGGCCGTGGTCGGCTCGGTGATGGCCGACGCCAACAGCGACAGCGGGGCGGGAGACGCCGCGGCCAACGTCATGCTGATCGGCGGCATCGAGCTGTTCCGCCAGGGCTTGCAGGTCGGCAAGGAAGCCAAGATGCAGGAAGAGATCCTGGCGGAGCTCAGCACCTCCTTCGGTTCGGAGATCGAGCCGGTCACCGTCAACGTTGCGGGTGAGACCCGGCGGCTCGAGGGTTCGGCCGCCACCCAGTACGCCGAGTGGCGGCGGCTGATGCGGGAGATCTACGAGGCCGAGACCGGCTTCGAGCTGCCCGACGAAGAGCCGTCCGGCTCGCAGACGGCCGAGCTGGCCGCAGGTGACGCACCGACCGGACAATGACCGAGCTCGCACCCGGTCACACGCTCCTCGACCGTTTCCGACTCGACCGCCTCCTTGGCCGGGGCGGCATGGGTCAGGTCTGGCTCGCCACCGACAGCGAGTTGGGCGAGGAAGTTGCCCTCAAGATCCTCGACGATCAGCTGGTCGGCCAGCCCGGCACGCTGGACCTGCTGCGGCACGAGTGTCGCCAGGCCCGGCGGCTGATTCACCCCAACATCGTGCGGATCTTCGATCTTCACGGCGACGGGCCGCGGGCATTCATCTCCATGGAGTACGTCCAGGGGGGCGAGTTCGGCCAGCTCCGCGACGCCGCGCCAGCCGAGATCCTGCGGCACGTCGTGCCCCTAGCGGACGCGCTCGCGTACGCGCACGGGCAGGGCGTGGTCCACCGGGACATCAAGCCGTCGAACGTTCTGATCGATACCTCCGGTAACCCGCGGCTGGTGGATTTCGGCGTGGCCGGACTGCTCCAGGGCGACGGTCTGGCGCTGGTCGGTGGCGGTTCGCCGCTGTCCATGAGCCCGGAGCAGCGGGCCGGCGAGCCGCCGTCGCCCGCCGATGACGCTTTCGCCCTCGGCGTGCTGATCTACGAGCTGGTGGCCGGTTTCCCGCCCCGGGTCGATCCCGAGCTGGCGCCGCCCGAACCCCTGTCCTCGCGCCGGCATTTCGAGGTGCCTCGCCGACTGGTCGATCTCGTGGCGAAGCTGCTGGCCTCGGAAGCGGCGCTGCGGCCCACGTCGATGTCGGCGGTGCGGGACGAGCTGGAGGCGGCGCTGC
Organism: uncultured Gammaproteobacteria bacterium; assembly: GCA_942490985.1. GTDB lineage: Bacteria > Pseudomonadota > Gammaproteobacteria > Chromatiales > Chromatiaceae > Thiosocius. The sequence continues at coordinate 918,392 of CALNYW010000003.1, read as the reverse complement.
AGGAGGCCTGGAACGTCACGGCGGCGCCCGAGCGGCGGGTCGTCGCGCCGCCCCCGGCCGCCGAGGACACCATCGTCCCCGTCAGTCATCGGCCGACCGCGAGCGCGCCGCCGACGCCGGCGGCGCGCAAGGGCGGCAGAGCCGGAAAGGTCGGGAAGGCGCCCCGGAAGTCGACGGCGGCGGTGCTGTGGGTCAGCTTCTCGGCGCTGGTCGTGCTGTTGCTCGGCGTTGTCTTCGTGCTGCCGAAGATGGTCGCGAACAACGCGGAGACCGGCACGGAAGCGGTCCGGACAGGACCGTCGGCGGAGGACGAGCTGGCCCGGCTGGCCGAGGAGAAAGCCGCCGCGGACGAGGCGCGCACGGCCTTCGAGGTCCAGGCGGAGGCGCTGGTCGCCAGCGGCGGTCGAGGAATGGGGCGGGTTCGCGCTGGCAGGATGCCGGGCATTGGCCGACTCGGCAACCGTGCCTATCGGATCGCCGCCTATGCCGAAGCTCGCGAGGGCACCTGGACTGCGGCGGGGTAGCGGCTCGACGGTGCTGGAGGCCCGGTCGGCCGAGATGTTGGCGGCTGCGCTGGAGCGGGGCACGGACGCGCTGGAGGCGGGATCGAAATCGGCAAGCCGCGCAGGACGAGTTCAAGGCCGCGCTGGCCCTCGCTCCGGAGAACGAGGTCGCGTGAGCCGGACTCGCCCGTGCGGAACGTATTGAGCGAGGAATCCAGTTGCTGCGTGAAGGCGAGGGTCTCGAACAGGCCGGCGAGTTCGAGGAGGCCCGTGACCGCTATCAGGCCGCCGCGGAACTCGACCCGCTGGTCCCGGCCGGTGCGGAAGGCGTCAGGCGCGTCAACGCCGCCATCGTTGAGCAGGGCCTACGCCGACGCCATGTCGCGCGGCTATGGCGCTCGGCGCGGGCAACTATCGAAGACCGCGCGCAGGGCATTCCGGCAGGCGGCCAGGACGCGGCCAGGGGCCTGGGAGCCGGCGGCGGGTCTTGCCCGGGTCGACGAGGAAGAGCGCGTCGCGAAGATCGCGACCCATCAGCAGGCCGCCGCAGACGACGGAGCAGCGGGAGCGCTGGCAAGAGGCGGTGACGGAATACGAGCAGCTCTGGCCGATCGACCTGGGTCTGGTCTTCGCCCAGACGGGCGTCTGGCGGGCGTCGCGCGCGCGCCGCAATCGACGAACGCCTGCAGACCCTTCCTCGAGGACCCCGAGCGTCTACTTCGCCGAGCGTGAAGCAGCGCGACGGCCGTACCGCGGGGCTGACGCCCGCGGGCATGTCCGTCGCCCGGCCCGCGCCTGGTCGGCCAGATCGGGCAGATCGAGACGCTGATGGCCGACGCGACCCGGCCCGTCCGCGTGCGGCTGGAATCGGATCAGCAGACCGAGGTCGTGCTTTATCGCGTCGGCCGGCTCGGGGCGTTCGACCGTTTCGAGCTTGAACTGCGCCCCGGCACCTATACTGCCGTGGGAACTCGCAACGGCTTCCGGGACGTGCGCCGCGAATTCACGGTGCGCCCGGGCACCCAGGCGGGTCCCTTCGTCATCCGGTGCGAGGAGCCGATTTGAGCGTCACGGTCGCGGTCGTCGACACCGCAGGGGAGCGGTCCTTCGAGACCGCCGATCTGCCACTGGCTGTGGGGGCGTCCGGACCGGAAGGCGTGTTGCTGCCGTCGGCCGGGACGGGGCCGGTGGCATTTCTGGGCGTAAGCGGCGGCCGCTTCTTCCTCCAGCCCGGCCCCGATGCCGGCGCCGCCACCGTGGACGCTCGGCCGCTCGCCGGCTCGGTCTGGATCGACGCGCCCGTCGTGCTGGTGGCGCGCGGCGCCGCGGTCCGGTTCGAGGCCGACGGCGGCCGGCTCCGGGTAGTGACCGAGCCCGATCCGACGGAGCAGGAGACCGTGCCGCCGATGATCGAGGCGATCGCGCCCGTGCCCGTCGCGGCCGCGCCCCCCGCCGAGGACGAGGCCATCGCGCCGGCCGCCTACGAGGCAGCGAGCCGCAGGGGCGGCAGCGCCAAACGCAAGTTTCCGATCGTGGCCGTCGTCGTCTGGACGGCCGCCGCGATCCTCGGGGCCGCGGCCTGGTTCATGTTCACGGCGCGCTCCGTCGAGGTGCTGGTCAGCCCAACGCCCCAGACGGTCGAAGTGAGCGGGGGTTTCGTCGTACCAGTTCGGCCCGCGCTATCTGCTGCGCCCCGGCGAGTACCAGGTGCGGGCGATGCTGACGGGCTACGAGCCGCTCGCCGAGACGGTCACCGTCGGCGACGACCGCGCCCAGACGCTGCAGCCGAAGGCTGGAGCGGCTCGGCGACCGCCTGTTCGTGGATACGCCCGGCATCGACGCAGCGCGTCGTCACCGTCGACGGTGCGGCACGTCGGTACGACGCCGCTGGCGGATCATCCGATCCGGCCCGGACGGCACCGGCTGGGGGTCGAAGCCGAGCGCTACGTCAGCGAGACCCGCGACCTCGACGCCGAGGGCGGCGGAAACGAGCTCCGGCTGTCCCTCGAGCTAGTGCCCGACTGGGCCATGGTCACGATCGACAGCACCCCAGCCGGCGCCACGGTGTTGGTCGGCGAGGAGGAGGTCGGCCTGACGCCGGCGGAGTTCGAGCTGCGCTCGGGGGCAGCACGAGCTGGAACGTCCGGCTCGCAGGGCACAAGGACTGGCAGCACCGGGTCGAGGTCGAACCGGACACGCCGGTCGTACTCCCGCGAGTCGCACTGGAGCCCGTCCGACGGCCGGGTGCTGGTCCAGAGCGAGCCGCCCGGCGCCACACTGCTGGTTGACGGCCGCTTCCGGGGTCGCACGCCCGTCGCCGTCGACCTCGAGCCCGGGCGCAGTTTCAGGCTCACCGTGAGCGAGGCCGGCTTCCGGGACGCGGAGAAGACGATCCGGCTGAAGTCCGGCGAGGACCGGCGCGAGACGCTCCAGCTGCAGGAAATCACCGGCGTCGTGCTGTTTGCGTCCAGCCTGCCCGACGTCCTCAGTTGTTCGTCGACGGCCAGTCTCCCGGTCCCGATCCCGAGCGTGCTGACCCTGCGGGCGACGCCGCATCGGCTCGAGATCAGCAAGCCCGACTACGTCTCCCAGACCATCAACGTGACACCGACCGAGGGGCTGGCCCAGCGGCTCCAGATCCGGTTCGCCCTCGCCGAGGCGGAGCTGGCGGCCATACCGTCATCGGATGAAGACGGCCCAGGGTGCCGAACTGGTTTGGGTGCCAGCCGGTCGCTTCACGATGGGAACGGATCGTCGCGACGTGGGGCGGCGGGCGAACGAGGGACAGCGAGGTCGAAATCAGCGCGCCGTTTTATGTCGGTGTGCGCGAGGTAACCAATAGCGAGTTTAAGTGGTTTTCGCCCCAACCAGTCGGGCACCGCGGTCGGTTACGGCATGGATGGGACGACCATCCGGCTGTGCGGGTGAGCTGGCAGGATGCGGCAGCGTACTGCAACTGGCTGAGCAAAGAGGCGGGATTGCCGCCAGCTTACAAGGAGGAGGGCGGACGGCTGGTTCCGATCCGACCCACGCCGGGTGGCTTCCGGCTGCCGACTGAAGCGGAATGGGCGTGGGCTGCGCGTTACGCGGGAAAGCAACAAAAAGCCCCGCGCTATCCGTGGGGCAATCGCTGCCGCCGCCGCCGGGCAGCGGCAACTATGCTGATGCCTCGGCCGGGCGGGTCTGCCGGATCGTCATGACGGGATATAGCGACGACTTATCCCGTAACTTCGCCGGTCGCGTCGGTTTCCGGCCAGACTCGCTCGGTCTGTTCGATTTTGGCGGCAACGTCTCCGAATGGACCAATGACCTCTACCGTGCGTACATCGGCATGCAGACAACGGTGGAGATGGATCCGCCCGGCGCGGTCGAAGGGCGCTACTACGTGATCCGCGGATCCAGCTGGGCCACGGCAGCAATTCCTGAGCTGCGCTGGCGCCTATCGAGACTTCGGAGATCGAGGCAAGGCCGGATCTCGGTTTCCGTCTCGCCCTGTAGTATCCATTCGATCGAATCGATAGGGGAGGTCATGACGCTGCGAGTCTTTTTGCTGCTGGAGCCCCATGCATCTGCCACGGCGCACCATACGCCGACGCCGGCCGAAGAGTCCTTGGCCGCTAAGCCGCTCGATACCGGGGATGAGCCGGAGCCGCCAGTCGACGAGGACGCGGAGGCCGAGAACGCCCGAAATCATTGCTGAAGACGGTGACGACGAAGAAGAGGTATGGATCTGACCGAGCGGGTGACCGGAGGACGCGATATTTAGCCTATCCGGAGACATCTAGGCAGGCATCAACCCGGGGCAGTCATCATCCGCCCCGACGCACAGCAAAGGTTGATCCAGGCAAGCGCATGAAGAAACACATACCGGTCGAGTTCATCTACCAGATCTTTTCGCTGATCGTGGTGATCATCATCGTGCACGGCATCTATGTGTCAGTGGTGCGACCCAACGCCGACGCCGAGCTCAAGGCGGAGGCGCTGGCCATGCAGGAGGACCCGACCTACGTCGCCCAGCGCTCGATGTATGTGATCATGCGTGACTACGAGCAGGAGGCCTGCGTTCATCCTCTTCCTTTGGGCCATCGCGATCATGGCCTACAAGGGGATGTCCAGCTTTCGGGCCCGCGGCCTGCTGCAGGAGGAGCTCGTGCCCGTCACGGAGGGCATGAAGATCCTGCCGGAAGACACCCGCGAATACGCGCGGCAGATCCAGGCCCTGCCCGGAGAGGCCCGCGACTACGCTGTTGCCTCGAGCGCTGCTGACCGCGCTGCAGCGCTTCGACCGCAACGCGCAACATGCAGGACGTGTCGCAGGCACGGCCTACGAGCGTCTGTGACGCCGAGGCGACCGACTGGATTCCGAGTTGTCGATGATCCGCTACATCGCCTGGGCGATTCCCTCGATCGGATTCATCGGCACGGTGCGCGGTATCGGTGAGACGCCCTGGCCCAGGCGCACAAGGCGGTCGAGGGCGACATCGCCGGCGTGACCCAGAGCCTCGGGACTGGCGTTCAACTCCACCTTCATCGCGCTGCTGATCAGCATCGTGCTGATGTTCGTGGTGCATCAGCTCCAGCTGCGGCAGGAACGGCTGGTGCTGGACACCGAAACCTACCTGGACCGGCAGCTGATCCGGCACATGCAGGTCGCTGAGCCTGAGCCGCGGATCGCCGCGCTATGTCGACGCTGTCGCCATCGAACTCAACGACGCGGGCATCACGATGCTCGGCGACGACGGTCGGTCGGCGGGCAGTCGTCATGGCAGCCCGGGCTACGCGCTGGTCGATGGAGCTGCGATCGTCACCGGCGACGAGGCCTCGGCCGTCAGCCCGAGCCTGCAGCCTCAAACGCCTCCAGAATCGGTTCTGGTAGCCGGCTCGACACGCAACCGCTCGGCCGGCCCGTTTGCGGCCATCTCAGTTCGGCCGATCTCGCTCGCGCCCAGCTGTCTTCGATCTGGGAGCGGGTCACGGACCCGAGGCAGCGTTCGGCGGTGATTATCGTCCCTGCACCTACTCGCACTCCGAGCAGCAGATGGGGCTGATGCTGGGAATCGCCCAGGCCTGCGGGGTGCCGGTGCGAAGGGATGGTCGACACGGCCGTCGTCCGCGGCCACCGTCTCCCCGAGCGGCCGACGTCGGACTGCATCTGGATCTGCACCTGCACTTCGTGATCGTGACCGAGGTGCCGTGAGCGACCGCGAGCTGGTGCGAGCGAGGTTCAGGTCGCAGACCACACCGTCGGCTGGGTCCGAGTCTCGAACACGCCTGGGCCAAGACTGTCGCCGAGTCCTTCGTGCACTCAGACCCGCTTCGATCCACTGCACGACGCACGCACGGAGCAGGACCTGTTCGACCAGCTGGAAGGCTGGCTTTGCCGGCAAGCGCTGTGAGCACGGTGGAAATCGAGGCCGGAGCCGCGAGTAGGGCGACCCACGCTGCGTGACGAACTGATCGAGGCGCTCGCTGCTGGACGTGCGGCGCCCCGTACGAACGGGTCACCGGCATTGGTCGAAGTGCGGGGCAGCCCTCGGCAGTCTGCGCTGCAGCGGACCGCATGGCGAACCTGCCGGGTTTCGAGGAACGGCTGACCGGGCTGCCGGACACCGAGCTGTTCGCTGGCGCCGCGGCGGCGGCGGCCGGAGCGCTCGTTACAGTCGGATACCTCGACGGCCGGCGACGGGGCGGTCCGCTACGTCACCAGACCTGACGCTCGAAGCCGCCGCCCGACGGTCGCCGGGCCACGTCCACGGCTGCGCGCCGCCGTCGGTGGCGATCGGCGGGGACCCCTTGCCGACGCACGTCGTGTCGGGGTCGGTGGCCTATCCAGTCAACGATCAGCCCTTCGTGATCGGCACGGCGGCTCCTCCGAACGGCCGAGGGCTGGAGCTGGCCGGTTCGACGGTGCACGGCTGGAAGGTCCCGCCGCCACTGCTCGCTCGTGCGCCGGAGCGACGAGATCATCGTCGAGGACCACAGCACCTACGGGACGTTCCTCAACGACCGGCGCGTGAACGGGCGGGCGCCGCTGAAGCCGCGGGCGACCGGCTGCGGTCGGCACTCCCGGCTTCGAGCTGCAGTTCTGGATTGGCGCGGACGAGGTCATGGCCCGCCGGAAGAACCGCAGTTCGACACCTTCAGCCTGTCCTTCCTGGACTGCATGAGCTGCGGTTTCGGCGCGGTGGTCCTGTTCTTCATGATCATCAGCGCGACCATGACGGTGCGCCAGGACGAGCTGAACAAGAAGCTGAGCGAGCGGGCCGACAGCCTCAAGGTCGAGGTCCTCGAGGGAGCTGAACCTCTGGTCGAGCTGCGCAACCGGCTCGACGAGCAAGGAGAAGGTGGAGGCGCGAGCGGGCTGTCCCGGCGCATCATCGAGCAGATCGAGCAGAAGCGAGTCGAGCTGCGCGCTGGACAAGGACACGACTCTGGCCAGGAAGACCACATCAACAGGCTGAAGGCCGACCTGAAGACAGCTCGAGGAGAGCCAACCGGCGGCTGTCGGCCGCCGCCAGCCGAGCCCGAGGATCCGGCAGATCGGTTATCGTTCGTCGGCGAGGGTAACCGACAGTACCTGACCGGTCTGAAGGTCGGTGGGCGCCGGATCTTCATCCTGGTCGATGCGTCAGCGAGCATGCTGGACGAGAACATCGTCAACGTGATCCGTCGCCGGAACATGCCCGACGCCCAGAAGATCCGCGCGCCCAAGTGGCAGCGGGCGCTGCGGACGGTCGAATGGGTGGTCGCCCAGTTCGAGCCGACGACCAAGTTCCAGATCGAGAGCTTCAACGAACCAGGCGCGAGTCGGTGCTGCCGGAGACCGATGGCGAGTGGCTCGACGGAGGACCCGCGAGGTGCTCGAGTCGGCCGTGGCGCGCTGACCGGCGTCGTGCCCCAGAACGGGACCAACCTGCACCATGGCTTCGCCGCGATGCCTGCGCATGAGCCCGCCGCCCGACAACGTGATCCTGCTGGTCGATGGCCTCCCGACCCAGGGCGAGGCCTCCGCGCGGTGCGCGATACCGGTTCGCAGCGCGTGCGCAACTTCAACCAGGCGGTGGGTAAGCTCGCCGGGCAACGTGCCGGTCAACGTGATCCTGTTTCCCATGGACGGCGACGCCGCGCGGCCAGTGCGTACTGGCGAGCTCGCCCTGCCGACGAACGGGGGTCGTTCATGAGCCCGCCCGGGACTGGCCGTGAGGAGGCTCCGAGATGAGCCCGCGTCGCGACATCGAGGGTTCAGCCTGTCGTTCCTCGACGTGATCTGCTGTGGCTTCGGCGCGATCATCCTGCTGCTGGTGCTGACCAAGATCGGCGAGCCTGCCGCCATGGAGCAGACGCGATTGGACTGGAGGCCTTGATCGTCAAGACGCTGGAGGAACAGCTCGAGGAGATCCGAGGCGAGACGACGTTCGTCAATCGCCGACCTCGAGTCCGCCAAGGTGGAGCAGCTCTCCGACGATCAGGCAAGCAGCGTCGCGTGACTGAGGGGGACCTGTCGTCGGATCGAGGGCGAGTTCGCGTCAGCGACCAGAACTCGGAGGTCACGAGATCATCGACGCCGGCGAGCTCGCTGAGGCGCGCCAGCGGCTTGACCGAGGAGATGAAGCGCCTGCGGCGCAACCAGGACCAGATCCGCGTCCAGAACAACCTGGTGGGCGGCATCCCCGTCGACAGCGAGTACGTCATCTTCGTCATCGACACCTCGGGCAGCATGCACAACTACAGCTGGCCGCTGCTGCTGCAGAAGATGAACGAGGTCCTCGATGCCTACCCGAAGGTCAAGGGCATCCAGGTGATGAATGACATGGGGAATTTCATGTTTGAGCAGTACCGCGGGCGATGGATACCGGATACCCCCGCCCGACGTCAGGCCATTCTAACCACCCTTCGCACCTGGAGCGCGTTCAGCAACAGCAGTCCGGTCGAGGGGATGACCAAGGCCATCCAGACCTTCTACGCGCCGGACAAGCGGATCAGCATCTACGTCTTCGGCGACGAGTTCACCGGCCGGTCCATCGACGCCGTCGTCCGGACCGTCGAGCTGATCAACCAGGCCGACGCCAGCGGCCGCCGGCGGGTGCGAATACACGGGATCGGCTTCCCCTACGTGTTCACCCAGCCGGACCGGATGCAGTCCACCGGGGTCCGCTTCGCGACGCTGATGCGCGCCCTGTGCTTCGAGAACGACGGCACCTTCGTTGGTCTGAACGACTTCCGCCGCTGAGTACGCCGATGGGGTAAGCTTCGGTTTCTGGCGGACGGCCATCAGCGCCGCGGGATCTGGGGAGAAACATGGATTCGAATATCGTCATCGAGCTCGACGAGCAGGATCAGAAGCAGCTCCGGGAGATTTTTCAGGCCGCCCGGATGGACATGGCAGAGGTCGAGGAAGGCGACGTCCTCCAGGCCTGCCGCCGGCTCCTGGCCGACGCCCAGCGCGCCGGTGCGCCCGGTTTCGTCATGAAACGGCTCGGCCGGCTCGAGGTCCTGGTGACGATGGTCGAGGACGAGGACTGGAATTTGCCGCCGGAGGATGTGAAGCGGGTCATCAACGCGCTGGCGTACTTCGCCAACGCCAAGGACCTGATCCCCGACGACGTGCCGGGTCTGGGCTTCCTGGACGACGCCGTGATGGTCGACCTGGTGATGCGCGAGCTGGCACGCGAGGTGAAGGCCTACGACAGCTTCCGGGAATTCCGTGAGGCGGAGATGCAGAAGCGCCGCGCAAAGGGCGACGACTCGAACCCGACGCGGGCCGACTGGCTGGCTGACCAACGGCAGAAGATGGACGCCGAGCGGGAGTCCAAGAGCTGGTTCCCCTGGAAGCGCAAGTCCAGCTCGTTTCTCGACTGAGCGCGCGCCGGCGGTCCGCCGGCGACACTCAGCGCTTGCGGAAGAAGCCGTGGGCGTAGCCCGCGGCGTAGAGCACCGAGACCTGTTCCGGTTTGTCCGCGAGGAATTCGTCGCAGGCCGCCTTGACGCCCGGGAACTGATCGTAGACGTCGGATACGGCCGGATCCGAGTAGTCGTCCACGAGGCAGACGGCGCCCGGGCTGAGCCGCGGGTAGACGTGTTCCAGGCTGACGCGGATCGACTCGTAGAAGTCGCCGTCCAGATGGGCGAAAGCAATCGCGTCGGGCAGCTCGTCGGGGAGGGTGTCGTCGAACCAGCCTTCGTGCACGACCGGTCGGCGCAGGCCGTAGCGCTCGAAGTTGCGATAGACCGCCCGTGACGTGGCGTGGAGCTGGCCTGCGGCCACGGGCGGTTGGGCCGTCCTTGTCCGTGGTTTCCGGGAAGGCCCTCGAAGCTGTCGTAGAGATGCAGCCGGCGCACCGGCTCGTAGCGCTCCATCACCGTCTGGATCAGCACCGCCGATTGCCCGGCGTGGCAGCCCAGTTCCACCAGGTCGCCCGCCACGTCATAGGCGAGCACCTGATCGACGAGGTGGTACATGTTCATGCGCTGCTCGACGTTGGTCATCACGCCCGTGCCGGCGAGGGGCACGAGGCGCAGCCCGAGCCGACGCAGGACGCGATTGATCCGGCCGGCCTTCTTGCCCGGCTCGCGCGCCGGCCAGTCGAAGTAGCGGGTGATGAAATAGTTGTCCATGTTGTCCGGCACTGTCCCGACGATGCCGTCGATCGTACTTGATCCGGCCGGCCGCGTCGGTGGCGCCGATCACGTCCGGGGGGGCGCTGGGGGTCGTCGCTGGCACCCGTTACCGCAGGGCGGCTATAGTCGGCCACCTTAATCGCTGCACCGATCCGCCCGAGGACCTGTCATGGATGCCTACCGCGCGACCCTGCTGAACGGCTGCACTCTCATGCTCATGAGCGCGTGGTCCTTTTTCGCCACCCAGTCGTTCACGGCCTTTATTCCGGCTGCCTTCGGTCTCGCGTTCCTGCTCATGGCCGGCGGCGTGCGCGCCGAGAACAAGGTGATCGCGCATGTCGCGGTCGTGCTCGTGACCGTCGCCATCCTGTTGCTCATCCCGCCACTGCTGCGCACGATCGACGGGGGCAACACCGCGGGCACGATTCGGGTCGGCCTGATGCTCCTGACGTCGGTCATCGCGCTGGTCTACTACATCAAGAGCTTCATCGACGCCCGTCGGGCGCGCGCCTGACGGCGAGACGCCCCGATATCTCGCCGACGCCCGCGCCCGCTAGTGGGGCGTGGCGGCGCCGTCGACTCGCAGCCCGTCCAGCGTGGCCAGCTCGTCCACCGCACGAAAACGCCCGCGGTCGTCCCGGCCGACGCTCGCGAGCGCCACTTCGTGGTCGTGGGTGAAGAACAGCCGCACGCCGCGGGCGAGCTTGTCCTCGAGGAATGCCCGCTTTTCGTCGATCAGGCACTCCGGGAACCGGTCATAGCCCATGGTGACGGGCAGATGCACCCAGGGCCGTCCCGGGATCAGGTCGGCACAGTAGACGACGCCGCCCTCGCCGCCGATCTCCGACAGCATGAGGCCGGGCGTGTGTCCGTCGCTGAATTCGAACCGGACCCAGTCGCCCAGCGTATCGCTGACGGGCCCGGAGACGAGCTCGAGGCGGCCGCTCCGGGTGAGGAGCTCGTTCAGCTCCGGGATGAATGAAGCCCGGTCGCGCGGATGCGGGGAGAGGGACCGTTGCCAGCAGGCTTCGCCGACGACGAAGCGGGCACGGGGAAAGAGCAGGGACGGCGCCTGGCCCTCGCGCCAGGGGGCGAGGAGGCCGCCGGCGTGGTCGAAGTGCAGATGACTCAGCACGACCGCGTCGATGTTCTCGTGACTCGTTCCCAGCGCCTCGAGCGACTCGAGCAGCACGTGCCGGTCCTCGCGCACGCCGTAGCGGTCCCGCAGGATCGGATCGAAGAAGGATCCGATGCCCGTCTCGAACAGGATTTGCCGGCCGTCGCCGAGGCGCGCGAGCATGGCCCGGCAGGCCAGGGGGACGCGGTTGCGATCGTCCGGCGGCAGCCACCGGGACCACAGCGCCCGCGGGACGTTGCCGAACATGGCGCCGCCGTCCAGCGCCTGCGTGTTGCCGGCCACGGACCAGAGTTTGATGTCCATCTCCACGCCTCCTGCGGCGGCCCCGGGTCGCCGCTGTCACGATTCCGTCAAATACCCGACTAGAATACGCGTACCGCGCGCCCGCTCCCTCCCGGAACTCGCCACCATGACCCGACACGCTGCCCGGCCAGTCCTATCCGCTCCTCCCCCCCCTTCCCCCCCCGGCCCCCCCCCCCCCCTCACCCACCCCCCCCCCCCCCCCCCCCCCCCTCTGGCGTTCCACCTCGGCGTCCAGCCTGCCCTCTTCCCCCCCCCTTCTCCCCGGCCCCGTCCCCTCGTCCCACGAACCGCACCTTACGGATACCCTTCGAGCGCCTGCTCTGCTCCCCCCCCCTCCTCCTCCCCCCCCTCCCCCCTGCTCGTTTCCCCACACTCTCCCCCCTCTCTCTGGCGGTTGCCGTCGGCGAGCGCTACCAGCGCCGGGCTGCCGCCCCGGGACCGTCATCTACGAGATGCACGTGGTCGTCGCGGGCTTCACGCGCACGCCACCTCCGGCGTCCAGCGGCCCTACGCGGACACGGTCTCTACGCCGGGCGTGATCGAGAAGATCCCCTATCTCCAGGATCTGGGCATCACGGCCGTCGAGCTGCTGCCCGTGTACCAGTTCGACGAGCCATCGGACTGCCCCCGGAATGACCGGCCTCACCGAACTACTGGGGCTACAGCCCGGTCTCCTTCTTCGCGCCGCATCCGGCCTACGCCGTCGCCGAGGACCCATGCGCGGTCATCGACGAGTTCCGCGACATGGTGAAGGCGCTGCACCGCGCCGGCATCGAGGTGATCCTCGACGTCGTCTACAACCACACCGCCGAGGGCGGCGAGATCGGGCCGACCTTCTGCTATCGCGGGCTCGCCAACGACGCCTACTACATCCTCGAGCAGAGCGCCGCGAGCTACACGAACTACAGCGGCTGCGGCAACACGCTCAACGCCAACCACCCCGTCGTGCGGCGGATGATCCTCGACAGCCTGCGCTACTGGGTGACCGAGATGCACGTCGACGGCTTCCGCTTCGACCTCGCGTCGATCCTGTCCCGGGACGAGCAGGGGCGGCCGCTGGCCAACCCGCCGCTGCTCTGGGACATCGAGACCGACCCGGTCCTGGCCGGCACGAAGCTGATCGCCGAGGCCTGGGACGCCGCGGGCCTCTACCAGGTCGGCTCGTTCGCCGGCGACCGCTGGGTGGAGTGGAACGGCCGCTTCCGCGACGACGTCCGCAGCTTCGTCAAGGGCGACGAGGGCGGCACGCGCGCCGCGCCGCTGACGCTGCTCGGGCAGTCCGGACATGTACGGGCCACCCCGAGCGCGAACCCGAGCAGAGCATCAACTTCGTCACCTGCCACGACGGCTTCACGCTGAACGACCTCGTCTCCTACAACGAGAAGCACAACGAGGCCAACGGCGAGGACAACCGCGACGGCGCGAGCGACAACCGGAGCTGGAACTGCGGCGTCGAGGGTCCGACCGACGATCCGGAGATCGAGGCCCTGCGCAACCGCCAGGTCAAGAACTTCCTCACCCTGACTGCTGCTGTCCGTCGGGACGCCGATGCTGCTGATGGGCGACGAGGTCCGGCGCACCCAGCGCGGCAACAACAACGCCTACTGCCAGGACAACGAGCTGAGCTGGCTGGACTGGAGCCTGCTCGAGCGCCACGGCGACATCCTGCGCTGGGTGCAGGGCCTGATCCGGGGCCGCCGGGGCATGGACATCGCCCTGACCATGGATCGCATGTCCTTGAGCGCTTTCCTGACCCAGGCGAGCATCCGCTGGCACGGCATCAGGCTCGACCAGCCCGACTGGGGCGATGCCGCCCGGCTGTTGAGCGCGAGCTTCACGAACCTGTCGCGCACCCTCGAGCTGCACCTGATCGCCAACGCCTACCACGAGCCGCTGACCTGCGAGCTGCCCCCGGAAGTCGACGGAGACAAGCATCGCTGGCATCGCCTGCTCGACTCCTCGCTGGAGCCGCCGGAGGACATGCAGCCCGTCGCCAACGCGCCGCGCCTCGACGACATGGTTTACACCGCGGGGCCCTACTCGGTCGTCCTGCTGTTCCGGCCGTACGCGGAAGTCGCCGACCAGCCGGCATAATTCGCCATCTTTCGACCCTCGATCGTCCCTGTTGCGTCAGCCGCCCGCCCCGGGGCGCAAGTCCAATGGACTCGTGAGCCGGCGACCGGCCGGCAGCTAGCCACACGAGGGACGACTCATGACGCTCAGCAAGACACTGATAATCGCCGCCGCGCTGGCCGCGGCCGGCAACCTCCACGCGGACACCCCGGACCTGACGGGCGGCCACATCGGCCTCGGCGCCGGCGCCGGGGCGGGCGCCCTGATCGGCGGCCCGCCGGGTGCCATCATCGGCGCGGGCCTCGGGGCCTGATCGGCGACCGGGCGGCGCGCGCCGCCGACGCGGAAGATCTGGAGCAGACCCTGGACACGACCACGGCAGACCTGACGACCCTCGGCGCGCGGCTGGCGACGACGGAGTCGGCGCTCGCCGAGCGTGATGCGACCATCGCCGAGCTCCAGCGGCGCGAGTCCCTGGCCCGGAGCCTGGAGCTGGAGATCCTCTTCCGGACCGACAGCGACGAGCTGGACGCGGCCTTCGCCCGCCGCCTCGAACTGCTGGCCGATTATCTCCGCGCGCACCCGGGCACCGGTGTCCGGCTGGACGGCTTTGCCGACGCCCGCGGCTCGGCGACTCACAACGAGCGGCTCTCCGCGGCGCGCACGGCCGCCGTCCGGGAGGCGCTGCTCGCGGCCGGTGTGGGACCTGACCGGATCGCGGGCTTTCACCACGGCGCCACCTCGGCCCGCGCGGCGGCCGACGATCCCGACGCGCTGGCGCTGGACCGCCGGGTGCTGATTCGCCTCGAAGCGACCCGCGCGGTTCCCCGCGTGGCCCGGCGCGGCAGCCACTGACGCGCCGACCCGTCGGTGACGGCGCCGGCAGAGGCCGCCGGTCCCGATCTGCGGGCCCGGGGCCCTCGCTGAACCCTCTCTCCCCGCCTCGGGCTTTCCGTTCGGGGCGCTTCGGCGCCCCCGTTTTTTTCGGGTCGGCCCCCTACTGGAGCGCCGGCGGTGCCGACAACCGGGGCCCGCCTGATCCGAGGCCCGTGCGATCATGGCGCCGATCAGGAGGATGCGAATGCAGCTCACTCCCGAACTGCTGTCGACCACCGATGCTGTGGCTGGCCTGGGCCTTAACCCTGCCCGTCGTCGCCTTCGCGCTGGCGGCGAGCGGTCTCGGTCGCCTGGTCGAGGACCGCGTGGGTCTGCACCTGTTCGCGGGCAGCGTGGTCGTGCTGATCGTGCTGTGGTCGCTGCGGGCGCACGTCGGCGACGGTCCGGGTCTCCACGTGCTGGGGGTCACGACCGTGACGCTGCTGCTCGGCCCGGCGCGGGCCGTGCTGGCGACTCTGGCGGCCGAAATCGTTGTCGGCCTCCTGGCGGGAACGCCGAGCGCCATCGCGGCCAGCTGGCTGGTGGTCGGGCTCGTCCCGCTGCTGGTCACCGAGTCGATCCGCCTGCTCGTCTGGCGGCGGTTTCCGCGCGATCCTTTCGTATTCCTGTTCGGCTGCGCCTTCTTCGGCTCGGCGCTGGCCCTGACGGCTAGTTACGGGCTCGGCTTCGCGCTCATCGGCGGCGTCAGCGAGCCCGGCGGGATCTGGACGGGCGCGATCCCCTCGCTGCCCGCTTTCCTGCTGATGGTGGGCTTCTCCGAGGGCTTCATCAACGGCATGGTGGTCACGATGGTCCTCGTGCTGCGCCCGACCTGGCTCATCGGCTACAGTCGCGACTACGAGCGCCCCGGCCCGGCCTGAGCGGTAGTTGGGCGCGCGCTGGCATAATGCGTGCTGGTTGCTTCTCACCCGGGGGATCGTTCCTTGCAGGCCTATTTCACAACCGCGGCCGACTCGGCCCGCCCGCTCTACCTCATCCGACCGGAGAATCTCACCGACTGGGCAGCCGATCGTCCGGCCGCCCGGCGCTGGATCGAGCATCACGACTGGCGCGCAGCGCCCGGATCCGTGCTCGTGCTCCCCGGCGAGGACGGCGAGGTCGCAGGCGCGCTGGGCGGCGTGAGCGACTCCGGGCGCCTGCTCCGGGACGTCGCGGCGGTGGCGTCCGCGCTGCCGCCCGGCGACTACCGGTTGGCGGACCCGGCGGCGGACGACGGCGAGCTGTGTGCGCTTGGCTGGGGCCTGGGCCAGTATCGCTTCGGCCGCTACAAGTCCGCCGAGGCCCCGGCGCCGCGTTGCCTCCTGTGGCCGGAGAACGTCGATCCCGCGCGGGTATTGAACGCGCTCGAGGCCGACCGGCTGCTGCGTGATCTGGTGAACACCCCCGCCGAGGACATGGGCCCCGCCCAACTCGAGGCGGCGGCGCGCGGGCTCGCCGACACCTTCGGTGCGGCCTGCGAGGTGGTCGAGGGCGACGCGCTGCTCGAGGAGGGCTTCCCCGCGATCCACGCGGTCGGGCGCGCCAGCCACCGTCCGCCGCGGCTCATCGACCTGCGCTGGGGCATGGCCGACGCGCCGCGGGTCACGCTCATCGGCAAGGGCGTCTGTTTCGACACCGGCGGTCTCGACATCAAGCCGGCGGCCGCCATGCGCCTCATGAAGAAGGACATGGGCGGCGCGGCCCACGCCCTGGGGCTGGCCCGCATGATCATGGGCGCCGGGCTGCCGGTCAGCCTGCGGGTGCTCATCCCCGCCGTCGAAAACAGCATCTCGGGGAACGCCTACCGCCCGGGTGACGTCGTGCCGACGCGCAAGGGCCTGACCGTCGAGATCGGCAACACCGACGCGGAGGGCCGCATGGTGCTCTGCGACGCGCTGGCGCTGGCCGACGAGGAGTCCCCGGAGCTGCTGATCGACCTGGCCACCCTGACGGGCGCCGCCCGCGTTGCCCTCGGTCCCGAGCTGCCGGCCATGTACTGCGACGACGAGGCGGTGGCCGCGCGGCTCCAGGCGCTGGGCACCGAGCAGCAGGATCCCGTCTGGCGCATGCCCCTGTGGTCACCCTACGACGAGGGGCTCAAGAGCTCGGTCGCCGATTTGAACCACATCGCCAGCGGGGGCTTCGCCGGCTCGATTTACGGCGCGCTGTTCCTCCAGCGTTTCGTCGCCGCCGCGGAGGCGTGGGTGCACCTCGACGTGTTCTCCTGGAATCCGGCGGGTCGCCCGGGGCGGGCCGAAGGCGGCGAGTCCCAGTCGATCCGGGCGCTGTTCGCGCTGATCGAGGAGCGCTACGCCCGCACCTAGGCCGACGGCGAGCGCGTCACCCGGCCCGCCAGCGCGAGCAGGGCGGCGAGCAGAACGACGGCGAGCCCGACGAGAACCGCCGCGATGTACCCGAACAGGACCGGCGCCTTCATGAGCGTCGACATCAGCGATTCCTGGTAATAGAAGAACCACTGGTGATCGTCGGGGAAGATCCAGACGTGGAACTGGTAGAAACACCTCGCGCGGCCGATGACCAGCACGAGCAGGATCATGGCGGCCACCCCGGCTCCCGGTCCAGCCCAGCAGCCGTCCGAACCCCGGCAGGGCGATTTGCCGCCGGCGTAGCCACACCAGCATCCCGGCGACCAGCGCACAGGCGATCAGCCCGGCCCGCTCCAGCGTCGAGACGAGCCGGGCGACGTCCTGCAGATGGACGATTTCCGGCGGGCGCAGCAGCGTCCGGGAGCGCCCCGTGGCGTCGGTGTAGGTCAGGGCCGCGAGCCCCCGGGCGTCGTCCCGGATCGCTCGTGCGATCGCCGCAAAGGCCGCCTCGCGGGCGGCGCGATCGGTGTCGCCGAAGCGGTCGCGATAGCGGTTCTGGGGCGCGAACTGGTCGATATGGGCGCCGATCTCCGCCACGTCGTACCAGAGCGGGTAGAGGAAGTCCGCCGCGGCCAGGAGCCGCCAGGCCAGGTACAGGGAGGCGAGTAGTGCCGCACCCAGCAATAGCGCCAGCGGGGCGGGTCGAATCGTCTTGCGGCGGTGGCGTTCGGCAGTCACGCGCGAGAGGCTACCACGGCCGCGGAGAGGCCGGAGCACTCTGGTCGGGGCCACGAACCGCGGTATTATTGTATCCATTCTGAACATCCCCGCGACGGGGACCTGCGGAACAAAAGGGGAATCACCATGCGCCGTATCCTGATCGTTGCACTGTCTCTGCTCGCCGCCGGTGTCGTACTGGCCAATCCCTTCGTCAGTGCCCGCGACCCCCATGGCATCCTCGACTTCGCGCGTCCGCCGAATCAGTTGAATCCGGGGCGGCTGGTCGTGTTCAACGCCACGTTGAGCGCCTTCGAACTGCACGAGCTTCTGGGTGGCCCCCGGCGAAGCGAAGATGGTGATCGCCGCCTCGATCTCCGGCCAGGACTCGATCGGCTTCACGCCGCGTCGCAATCGCAGTTCGGGTTCCCAGGAGGTCACGATCGAAATCGAGGAAGGCAAGCGCTACCGGATCGCCGCGCGCCTGCTCGACCGCCAGGGCAACTGGGAGCCCGGTGGTCTGGCGTGTCGACGACATCTGACCGCGCGCGCGGGCGCTGGGCGGCGGTCGGTCGAGGCCGCCGGCGGGAGGCGCGGTAAGGCTGGGCCGGTAGGGCAACACTTTCGGCACCTCGCCCCGCAGGTGCTGTTCCTTCATGTCCCGCCAGTAGGCGGCGGTCAGCAGCTCCGAATGCGCCTCGAGAAAAATCTCCAGGTGCTCCGGCTCGAGCCCCAGAAACGAGGCGAACTGTTCCTGGAAAACGTCGTCCTCGCCGACGTAGAACCAGGCCTCCGCCTGCATCTCCTCTTCCAGTGACGCCGGCTGGGGCATTTCCCGGGAGTTGCATTCCGTGACCAGACACAGCTCGTCGTAGTCGTAGAAGATCACGCGCCCGTGGCGCGTGACGCCGAAGTTCTTGAGCAGCAGGTCGCCCGGGAAAATATTGGTCGCCGACAGGTCACGGATCGCCTGGCCGTAGTCCAGGACCGCCGCGCGGGCGTCCAGCGGCGCCGCCTCGCGCAGGTACAGGTTGAGCGGCGTCATGCGCCGCTCGATGTAGACATGCGTCGATCGACGACGTCGCCGTCGCCCTCGATCGTGCACGGTGCCGGCGGCCTCCTGCTCAGCAGCTCCTCGAGCAGCTCGTCGGCTCGAAGCGGCATGTCGCGGGAAGCGCAGCATGGCCGGCGCTTGAATCTCCTGCGCGTCGACCAGGCGGCCGGCGCGGTCGTGCTTGAAGACCAGCTGGTACTTCGCCAGCACGTCCTCGCGCACGATGTTCTTCGGGTAGGCGAAACGGTCGCGGATGACCTTGAAGACGACGTCGAAGGAGGGCAGCGTGAAGACCAGCATCACCATGCCCTTGATCGCCCGGGCGCGTGCACGAAGTCGTCGGTCGGACTGCTGCAGGTGGCGGAAGAGCTCGCGGTAGCGCTCGGTCTTGCCCTGCTTGGCGCGGCCGAGCACGGTGAAAAGCTCGGAAACGGGCTTGGCCGGCATGATCGCGTGCAGGAAGAGCACGGCGTCGCTGACGCGCTCGAGATCCACGTGGAAGTAGGAGCGCGTGAAGCTGAACAGGATGCTGACCGTCGGCCGAGTTCATGAGCACGGCGTCGACCAGGACGCCGCGCGCCGTGTTGTTGCAGCGCGATGACCAGCGGCAGCATCGCAGCCCGCCGGTGCCGACGATGCGGCCGACCAGGTAGGCGCGGGTCATCTGGTAGAACACCGGCCGGATGAACTCTAGCCGGGCGACGTTCTGGACGCCGCCGAGCACCGCGCTGTGGTGCGACTTCGGCGATGTGGCGCACGCTGCGCTCGCAGGTCGCGAACGGCGTCGGAAGCGGAAGTCGTCCAGCAGCTGCTCGAACATCGCCCGTTCGAGCCGGTCGGCGTAGATCGTAGACGTTCTGGCCGCGTCGCGCGTGATGGACTCCGATCGGCTCGAGTCGAGCGCGATGAACTCGACGCGGGATCGACGCCGACGGTGCCGAAGATCCGCCGCGTGATCGAGCTGAAGAAGGTCTTGGTGAACTCGCGGTCGACGTAGTCGCGGATCTGCTCGGCGAAGTGCCGCCTTGATCGCGCGCCAGAGCTCCGGGTCTCGACGCGCTCGCCGAGCATCGCGCATCAGCGTCTCGATCGATGCTGTTGACCGACTGGCCGTACAGGTCGATGCGCTCGACCGCGTCGCGCTGGCTGCCGCGCCAGTCGCGGTCCTCGAAGCGCGCCGGGCGCGTAGCGCGTCGCCGAACTCGCTGCACTTGACCTCGGTGGCGCCCTCCATCAGGCGCGCGAAGTCGTAGGTGACGGTGCGCGCGGCGATGGTCTTGTCCATGGCGTCGATCAGCAGGTCGGCCGCTTCGGTCCAGCCCATGTAGCGCAGCATCATCTCGCCGGAGAGGATCACCGAGCCCGGGTTGACCTTGTCGAGGTTGGCGTACTTCGGCGCCGTGCCGTGGGTGGCCTCGAACACGGCGTGGCCGGTGACGTAGTTGATGTTGCCGCCCGGCGCGATGCCGATGCCGCCGACCTGCGCCGCCAGCGCGTCGGACAGGTAGTCGCCGTTGAGGTTGAGCGTGGCGATGACGTCGAACTCCTCGGGCGCGTCAGCACCTGCTGCAGCGTGATGTCGGCGATCGCGTCCTTGACCAGGACACGGCCCGCAGCGAGGGCTTCTTTCTGTTCAACGTTGGCGGCGGCATCGCCCTTTGCGGCGCGGGTGCGCTCCCACTGGTCCCAGGTGTAGACTGCGATCCGCGAACTCGCGCTCGGCGAGCGCGTAGCCCCAGTTGCGGAACGCGCCCTCGGTGAACTTCATGATGTTGCCCTTGTGCACGATGGTCACGCTCTTGCGCTTGTTGGCGATCGCGTACTCGATCGCCGCGCGGAACAGCCGCTCGGTGCCTTCCTGCGACACGGGCTTGATGCCGATGCCGGAGGTCCGGGAAAGCGGATCTTGGCGTAGCGCTTCCGGGAAGTTGTCCTTGAACAGGAACCTTGAACTTCTTGTTGTCCTCGGTGCCGCCTCGAACTCGATGCCGGCGTAGATGTCCTCGGTGTTCTCGCGGAAGATCACCATGTCGACCTTCTCGGGGCGCCTTGACCGGCGAGGGCACGCCCTTGAACCAGCGCACCGGGCGCAGGCAGACGTAGAGGTCGAGCATCTGGCGCAGCGCGACGTTCAGCGAGCGGATGCCGCCGCCGATCGGCGTGGTGAGCGGTCCCTTGATCGACACCAGGTATTCGCGGCAGGCCTCGACCGTCTCGTCGGGCAGCCAGGTGTTGAACAGTTCGTTCGATTTCTGCCCGGCGTAGACCTCCATCCAGTGGATCTTCCGCGTGCCTCCATAGGCTTTGTCGACGGCCGCATCCAGCACTCTCACGGTGGCCCGCCAGATGTCCGGGCCGGTGCCGTCGCCCTCGATGAACGGGACGATCGGGTTGTCGGGCACCTGCAGGCGACCGTTCTCGATCGTGATACGTTCGCCCCCTTCGGGCACAACGATGCTTGCCTCTGCCATGCGTTCTTACTCCTTTCGCTCTCGCTACCGGCGCGGACCCGCCGGCCGGGGATCCGGCCCCGGATCTCCCCCAGGATGTCGGTAATCGTTGCGGTGCAGCGCGCCTGCGGTCACCGCGACGGGACGCACATCATACTCGCACGCGTGCGACGCTCGCCACGGTGCGCGCATGCCGCGGGTGCGAGAGGGGGCCTGGCCGGCGCCTATTCGAGCGTCGGGGCGGCCAGCAGGTCCTCGAGGCGACGGGCCATGAGGTCGTACTTGTGCGCGGGGATTCTGAAGACCCAGGGCGCCAGGCGTGCATCCAGTTCGGCCGCGGCCGCGGCCGTCGTCGCGGGGTCGGCCCCGGCGTCTCGTCTGCCGCATCGTCTGCCGTCGCGGGGTCCGGGCCGCCGGTCTCGCCGACCGGCTCCGGTCTCGCCATCCGCGGGTTCGTCGGCCAGGGGCTCGTCGGCACCCGGCGACGCGTCGCCGTGGCCGCAGCCGGCGGCGCGTAGGCAACACGCAGGGCGGCATAGCGACCGTCGTCACGCTGCCACAGCCGCGCGGTCAGGACGCGTCCGTCGGCGAGGCCGTACTCGGCGACCGCCGCCGGCGGCTCATCGGCAAAGTCGGTCGCCGGCCGGACGTCGTCCAGCGTGAAGCTGCGCAGCACGCCGGCCATCGAACGCGGGGCGGTCTCGCTGGCAAGCGACCGGTCCGCGGGCAGGTCGACGACTGCGAGCCCGTCGTCGCCGCGCTCGATCCGCAGCACCGCCCCGTCGTCCTGGCGCACCTCGATGAACTCGACGTCGTCCGCCGCCACGTCGATCAGCGACTGGTCGAGCCAGCCGACCGGCGTCCGCGCCGGATCGAGCTCGGCGCCCACGAGATAGCTCTGTTCCTCGCCCGCCAGGCGCAGGTAGGTGCCGCTGCCCGCGCGCGTCTCCAAGGTTGCCGACGATGACCGAGACGGGCTCGGGCACCCCTTCGAGCGTGACCTGGACCCCGCCGCCGTCGGCGCCGACATCGCCGACGCCGAGCCGGCCGTAGTAGTCGGGGTTGCGCGTTTTGGCCTCCACCACCGAGGCGTCGCTCAGGCGAATCAGCAGCTGCCGAATCTGGCCTGCGTCCGCAGGATAATCGCTACGTTCGGCGACGACCCAGCCGGTGTCGTTACGGCGCAGCGTGGCGCGACCGTCCTCGCCGCCCGCATCCACCGTGACGGCGGTGACGTCATTCAGTGCGGTTGCCAGCGTGGGCAGGAGCCGTTCGCCGGTCCGGTCGTTGCCGGCCGGCGTCGGATCGCGCTCCAGCGCCAGGGTGAAGACGACGGCCGCAACCACCAGCGCGGCCAGGATGAGGACGGTTCTGCTCTTCATGCGGGATTCCTGTCAGTGCCCGTCAGGCGTCGCGCCGTCGGCGCGACCGCAGATAGTAGATGCTGCCCGCCCCGAGGAGGAACAGGAGCGGCACGAGGAAAATGTTGACGAACTTGATCCGCGTGCCGAGATTCTCTATCGAGCGGTCCAGTTCGTGCTGCACGTCGCGCAGCTGCTGGCGGATCTGCAGGCGCTGTTCCTGGAATCGCAGGAGCTCCGCCTGCTGCTCGTCGGAGATGATCAGCAGGCTGTCGTCGTCCTTGGCGGTCTGCAGCTCGGCCAGCGCGCGCTCGGTCTCGGCCAGCGCGTCCTCGAGCCGCTGCTGCTCCGCCCGGTAAGCCGCGTCGGCCTCGGCGCGCAGCGCCTCGACCCGCTCGAAGGGACGCGAGTAGGTGCCCCGGCTGCGGACGCTGATGAGGTCGCTGCTGCCGATCAGGTTGTCGATGGCGTTGTTCGCGAACGCGCCGTTATCCGCGAAGGCCTGGATAATCGGCTGGCCGAAGAAATTCTGCACCTGGACCCAGAGTCGGTCGGACAGGATGTCGGTGTCGGCGACGATCACGACGTTCACCGCGCCCTCGCTCGCGGCGAGATGTTCGGGCAGCGGCTCGTCCGACTCCTCGTCCCCGGTCGCCGGCGGGCCTTCGGGGAAGGCCGTCGTCAGCTCGCCGGTCAGGCGGGCGGCGATATGCAGGCGCTCACCCAGGTTGACGAAGCTGTCCTCCAGGACGGTCGGGTCCGGCAGGAACCGCATCTGCTCGGTCGGCGCGATGCCCGCTTCTTCGCTGGTGGTGATCAGCGACGTCAGCGTCACGGCCGCGTCCTCCGCGAGGACGATATGACCGGCGGAACCGAGGTTCACCCGGTCGAGGTCGGCGGTGACGACGTCGTCGGTCGACAGTCCGGTGGCGTCCACGCCGAGGAAGCCGAGATGGCGCACCGGACCCTGGGCGCCGCCGGAATTGACGGTGAGCGCGAATTGGCGGTCGAGCACGATCTCATCGGTCGGGACCTCCCAGCCCCAGGTGTCGAACAGGCGGGCGAGGCTGGAGGAGCGGTCCTGGAACAGTGCGGCGCTCGCGCCGGCCATGTCGCTGGGCAGCTCCGCGTCGGACATCGGGTCGACGAAGGCGATCAGCCGGCCGCCGCGCATGACGAACTGGTCGACGGCGTAGAGCGTGCGGTCGTCGAGCATCTTCGGATGCACGACCATGAGAACGCTGACGTCCTCGTCGATCGTGCCGACGCCGGCGGTGACCGTCCGGACCTCGAACAGCTCGCGCGAGCTGCTGGACGCGACGACCCACGGCCTCGCGCGTCGACCCGGCATCGGGTCGAAGCCGCTGGTCATCGGCAGCTCGGACAGGATGCCCACCACCGGCCGCTCGGGACGCGCGAGCGTGTGCACGAGCTTGGCGAGGTCGTACTCGAGGAACTCCTCCGCGCTCGGGCTGGAAGAACGGGATGGTCTCGCGGTCGCCGATGGCGTTGGTGCCGGCGAGGCCGAAGTAGAGCGGCTCGCCCGATGCCGCCGACAGGGTGCCGCCTGCAGGCCGAACTGGCCGCGCGGTCCTCGTCCTCGGAGAAGGGCAGCGGATCGATCTGGTGCAGGCGCAGGCCGCCGTCGGACTGCTCCTCGAACTCCTGCAGCAGCTCGGTGACGCGCTGCGAGTAGGTGCGGAGCTGCGGCACGCTCTCGGACGCCCGACGCGAATAGAACAGGTAGACGTTAATCGGTTCGTCGATGCCCTGCAGGATGTTGCGGGTGCCGTCGGCAAGGGTGTAGAGCTGGTTCTCGGTCAGGTCGATCCGTACGCCCCGGAAGAGCGCGCTGGCCAGCGACCGATCACGGCGAGGAACAGCACGGCCAGAGCACGACCAGGCCGGAGCCGCCGTGAAGCGTTTTCGATTGAGTCGTCATCGTCTCCTGCCGTGCCCTCAGTCCGCCTTCTTGAAGTCGAGCACGATCGCGTTCGCCGCGAGCCAGGCCGCCACCAGGGTGACGAAGTACAGCAGGTCGCGCAGATCGATCACGCCCTTGCGACATCGACGAAGTGCGTCAGGAAGGACAGCGAGGCGATCGCGTCGATCAGCGCCGGCGGCGCCCAGCCGCTCAGTGCTCCGACGACGGCCGGCATGCCCGGCAGCAGGAACACGAAGCAGACGACGACCGTGACCACGAACGCGATGACCTGGTTCCGGGTCGTCGCCGAGATGCAGGCGCCGATGGCCAGGAAGGCCCCGGCCATCAGCAGGCTGCCGACGTAGGCGGCGAGGATGACGCCGTTGTCCGGGCTCCCGAGGTAGTTAACCGTCAGCCAGACCGGGAAGGTCAGGGCGAGGGCGATGCCGCAGAAACACCAGGCCGCGAGGAACTTGCCGACCACCGCCTGGAGCATCGTGATCGGCAGGGTCATCAGCAGCTCGATCGTCCCCGAGCGGCGCTCCTCGGCCCACAGGCGCATCGACAGCGCCGGCACCAGGAACAGGTACAGGAACGGGTGATAGCTGAAGAAGGAGGCGAGGTCGGCCTGGCCGCGCTCGTAGAAGCCGCCCGAGGTAGAAGGTGAACAGCCCGGCGAGCACCAGGAAGATGACGATGAAGACGTAGGCGACCGGCGTCGCGAAGTAGCCGGCGAGCTCGCGCCGGAAGATGTCGGGACGTTCCTCATGCTGCGCTGCTCCTCGTGCCCGGCCGTGATCTCGCGGAAGACCTCGTCGAGCTGGCCGCGCTCGACGCGCAGCTCGTCGACTTCCAGCCGCGCTCCAGCGCCAGCCGGCCACCGCCGGCAGGATCGTCCGGCCGTGCGCGGGCAGAACGCGACGCGGTTGGCCGCCGTCCGCGCCGGCTCGATCCCGTCCGACGTCGTCGAGGCCGCCGAGCGCCTCGCGTGACTCTCCGAGATCGATCGGCGGCGCCGGTGACCCGGATGCGCGACCGCGTTGTGCCGCGCGAGCGCGCTCGAGGGCTCGTCGGCGTGCCGTCGGCGAGCGAGGATGCGGCCGTTGGCGATGATGATCGCGCGGGTGCAGACCGCGTCGACCTCCTCGAGGATGTGCGTCGAGATCACGATGATCTTCTCCGGTGCCATCTGCCCGATCAGCGTGCGCACCTCGTGCTTCTGGTTGGGGTCGAGGCCGTCGGTCGGCTCGTCGAGGATCAGCACCTCCGGGTCGTGCAGGATCGCCTGGGCCAGGCCGACGCGGCGCTTGAAGCCCTTCGACAGGGTCTCGATGACGCTGCTCGAGCACCCCGGCGCCGGGCCGCGCCCTTGAGCTCGCGAATCTCCGCGATGAAAGCGAGAAAGGCGGCCACGGTCATTTCGCCGTAGGCGGGGGCCCCTTCCGGGAGATAGCCGATCTGGCGTTTCGCCGCGACCGGATTGTCCTCGACGTCGAAGCCGCAGACGGTCGCTGTGCCCGAACTGGGCGTCAGGAAGCCGGCGAGCATCTTCATGGTCGTGGACTTGCCGGCGCCGTTGGGGCCGAGGAACCCGAGCACCTCGCCCTGCTCGACGGTGAAGCTGAGGGAGTCGACCGCAACCAGTGGCCCGTAGCGCTTGCTAAGCTGCTGTGTCTGTATCATTTTCCGAGTTCCGGCCTCACTGGGAGTGATGGCACGCAGGCCGACGGGAGGTCGGCGACGGCGCACTGTTTTAGCATGACTTTCAGGATTTTCAAGTCGGCGCGGGCCTGTGGGCTCGCCATTGCCGCCGCTGCGGTGCTCTGCGGTTGCGCCGGACCTCGCTCAATCGGCCCGGACGGCACCGGGATCGTGCTCGGCAGCGAGGGTCGCGCCCTGCCGGCCGGCATCGCAGCGGCCCGGATCGTCGAAATCGACGGCGAGCCCGTCACCTGGAGCCAGACGGGGCACCGGCTGGCGCCCGGGCGACACGTCATCCGGGTCGTGCCCAGGGTCGAGGGGCCGACCGAGCAGGTGCCCTCCGCCGAGGCCCTGGCCACCCGCTGGGCCAACGAGCCCGTCGCCATCGACGTCGAGGCCGGGTCAGACCTACGTCATCGGCCTGCGGCTGCTCGAGCGGATCGAGACCGCCGGCCGGCGCGGGGCCTGGGAGGCGGTGCTGGTGAGGGCCACGAGCCAGTAGCGCCGGGCCGCGCGCCGCTAGAGCGGCGTGTAGCGCAGCTCGGCGAACAGGGCCCGATCCCGTCCGGGCACGTAGCGGAAGTTCCCGAACGCGAAATCGGCGCGCTCGGCGTAGTCCTCGTCCAGCAGATTGGTGACCCGCAGGGTGGCGAGCCAGCGCGGTCCGAAGCCCTGCTGTACCCGCAGGTTGAACAGATCGTGGCCGTCGTAACGGGCCGTGTTGGCGGCATCCATGTAGTAGTCGCCGAGCGAGACCCATTCGAGCTCCGCCCGCCCGGTCTGCGCGTAGTCCCAGCCCAGGCGCAGGTTGGACAGCCGCCGCGGGGCCGTGTCGACATCGTTGCCTCGCTCGATGCGCTCGCCGCCGCCGGCCAGCCGGTCGAAGCGGTAGGTGTGTCGTGCCCAGGTCGCCGCGGCTGCCAGCGACCAGTGCGGCGCGAAGCGCCAGTCGACCAGGAATTCGGCGCCGACGTGACGCGTCTCCCCGTCGCTGACGTTGAAGCCCTCCGCGTCGCGGAAGATGAAATTGTCCTTTTCCATGTAGAAGGCGGCGACGTCCCAGCGCCAGCTGCCGGCCTGCCCCCGCAGGCCCAGCTCCAGGCTGTCCAGCCGCTCCGGGTCGAGGTCGGCGACGGACTGCTGGCGCTGGAGCCGGTACAGCTCGGTCGCCTGGGGGAAGCGGAAGCTGCGGGCGGCCTGGCCGTAGGCATGGCCGGCGGCCCCGACGGCCCACACGAAGCCGAGCTTGGGCGCGAACTCGCCGAAGTCGTCGTCCCGATCCGACGGCCGGTTGAACAGGCAGCCGCCGAAGCCGCAGGGCGTGCCGTCGTCACGGGTGTTGCCGTCCAGCATCCGGTTGTCATAGTCGTAGCGCAGGTATTCGTAGCGCAGCCCGAGGTGCGCGACGAGGCGGTCCGTCAGGGGCTGCTGCCAGTGGACGTAGGGGCCCACCAGCACCGCCGCCACGTCGTAGTCGTAGTGCTGGCCGGCCGGCCGGGTCTCGATCAGGAAATCCGAGCCGTCCTCGATCGGCTCGGCCTGGAACTCCTCGAGCCAGCCGTCCATGTACTCGAGGTCGAGCCCGCCGATGACCAGGGCCCGGCCCCGCTCGTGGCGCAGCTGCGCCCGCAAACCCGCGCTGTTCTGGCGGTTGTCCTCTTCGGGGTGGCCCGGCAGGAAATGCTGGGTGAAGGACATCCAGGAGTTGCGCAGGTAAGGCCGCAGCTCGAACTCGAGCCCGGCGCCCAGATCGCGCGCGTAGCGGCCCACGAGGCGATAGCTGTCCGCGTCCCGATAGGCGCCGGCCACCGGGTTGGACTTGCGCGCATCGCCGTCTTGGTAGGCATCCTCCCCGAAGATGAAGCCGGCCGTATCCTGGCGCAGGCGGGTAGCGGAAAAGAGGCCCCCGAGAGCCGCTTCGCGGGCATGCTCCCAGGCGAGATTGAGCTTGGCCTGGTCGTAGCCGTCCCGGCGGCGGAACCCCCCGTCGTGCTCCACGTGACCCCAGCCCGCGAAGCGGTGGTCGCCGCGGCCGAAGCTCCCGCCGGCGCGGCCGCGGTAGTAGTCCCAGGAGCCGGTCTCGACGGCGACGTAGGGAGAGAGCTCGTCCGGCCGGGGCGGGATGACGTTGATGATGCCGTGCAGGGCGTTGGAACCGTACAGCGCGTTGCCCGGCCCGCGCACCACCTCGACGGCGCTGGCCTGCTCGCTGTTGATCTCGAACAGCTCGTTGACGTTGCAGAAGCCGGCCGGCCGGATGGCCACGCCGTCCTCGAGATACAGGAACGCCCCGCAGGCGCCGGCGCCTGTGAGGACGGGCGAGCGGATGGCGGTGAGGTGTTCCTGGCCGCTGCCCCTGACGACCCAGGTGCCAGGGGCCCGGGAGGCCAGTTCGGAGATGTGGGTGTGGCCGGTCAGGCGAATGGCCTGGCCGTCGATCCGGGCCGTATTCCCCGCGAGTTCCGACAGCGGGTCCGCCCGGCCGGTGGCCGTGACGACGACCGGCGCCAGTTCCCGCGGCCCCGGGTCCGGCGCCGCCTGGGCGAAGGCGGACGCGCTCAGCAACAGGCCAAGCGGGGCGATCGACGGGCGGGCTGCCGCGGCTGCTTGACGACTTGCGCTCACTGCAACGCCGACAGTCGCTCCGCGAGATCGGCAGGGAGGTCCGTCTTGTTGCCGCTGCGGTAGTCCAGCGACACGACGCGGCCCGTGCCCTCGGCCGCAAGGCGGCCGTGCCGATGGCTGAACAGGGCGTAGCGCATCAGAAAACCCTGCGCCGAGAGATCGGCGATCCGGGTCGCGACGGTCACGGTGTCGGGGTATTCCAGCGGCAGCCGAAAGCGGCATTCCGTGTGCGCGAGGATCGGGCCGAGGCCGTCATTGCTCATCGGCGACGTGTAGCCCACCCGCTCGAAGCAGGCGATCCGCGCGCTCTCGAAGTAGCGGAAATAGACGACGTTGTTCACGTGGCCGAACGCGTCCATCTCGCCCCAGACCACCGGTAGCCGGACCGTGACCGGCCAGTCGCGCTCGAACGCCGCGAGCGCCGCGGCAGTTTCCTCGGCCACGCGTCAGCCCCGTTCCTTGACGACCAGCTGCGGGCCGCCGCCCTTGCCGAAGACGTGTTTCGCCAGCACCCCGTACACGTGGCCGCACCGGTTGCAGTGGACGACATTGAACCAGGGCTTGCCGTCCTTCGATTTGGCGTGGCTGTCGGCGGACACGATGTGTTCGAGTCCTTCCACTTCGCAGTGGGGGCAACGGGGTTCGGCCATGGCTTGGCTCCTGCAGTCGGATTCGCGGGTGTTCGGGGACGCGGTGGCTCAGGGATCGATGGTTTCCCAGCGCAACGTGGCGCGATCCCCTTTGCGGTAGTACACGAACTGCTCTTCGAGTTCCCTGATGCGGCGGGCGCGGGCCCGTTCGGTCGGAAACCACTGCACGGTTTCCCAGTCCTCGCCCAGGATGCCGCTGAACGTGTCGCCCTCGGGCAGGTGCAGACGCAGGCCCCAGGGGCCCGAGCGGTCGGCGAGCCCGGCGCGTCGATTGTGGGGGTGGCAGATGTCCATGGCGTGCGATCCTCGACGATGGCCCGAAGCGCGAACATAGCCGGCGCCGGCGGCCGCGGGCAAGCGGGTTCAGCCGAAGCGACGGTCGTTCGCCCCTTCCCGGTCCTGCCAGCCCAGCAGGCGACGGGTCACGAAGAGATAGACGGGCTTGCCAAGCGCCATCCAGGCGCGGGACAGCGGGCCGGGCCGCGCCAGGATCCGGCGCTGGCGCTCCGTCAGCCGGTCGGCGCGCTAGTAGCGCTTGTGTTTCAGCAGATGTCGCAGGTCCTCCCGGGCCAGCGCCCGGAAGAGCCGGCCGCGGCGCCGCGGCGCCCAGGCGAGCTGAAAGTCGATCAGGGCCGGGTCGCCGCTGTCCTGCACCAGCCAGTTCGGTTCCTTGGCCAGGTCGTTGTGCACGACGCCTGCGCGGTGCAGCCGGCAGACGAGTCGCAGCGCGTCGCGGTAGTAGGCCGGATCGTGCGGTCGCGCTTCCTGCATCGGACGGCCGGGCAGCCAGCTGCGGAGCAGGACGCCGCGCTCCCAGGACAGCAGGCGCGGCACGTCGGGGACGGCCGTCGCCGCGGTGAGGCTGCGGGCCTCGCGGCCGGCCAGCCAGCGGGCGACCGGGCGGGTCCACCAGCGCGCCCTAGTCGTGTCGCGACGCACCGCGAGGCCCTCGTCCGCACCCGGCAGGCGCACGAGATCGACGGCCCCGAAGAGATCGCGTTTCAGGGCGCGCTCGACGGGCAGTCGCTGATCATCGTCGCTGGTGTCTGGGTTCACGGCCCCCCGCCGGTGTCGGATTCGCGGGCGGCGCCAGTGTACTACTCCCCACCCGCGCTGGTCGTACCCGGCCCGTTGCCGCAGAATGAAGCCTCCCCGGAGCCAGAGAGCGGTTTTTTGAGCGACCAACCCGACAGCACGATCACAGAGCTGCCGGCGCGACGGCGCAAGCACGGCGAGTCCTTCTACGTCGTTGGCGGTCCGGTGCAGCCGCGCCGCGGCTGCTACGTCGAGCGCGCGGCTGACCGCCAGCTCCTCGACAAGCTGCGCGAGGGCGAATACTGCAATGTCCTGGCGCCCCGGCAGACCGGCAAGTCCAGTCTGGTGGCGCGGACGGCCATGCGACTGCGGGAGGAGGGCTTCGGCACCGCGGTCGTCGACCTGAGTCAGAGCATCGGCCGGGAGCCGGAGCGCGAGGCGGGCCGGTGGTACTACGGGATCGCCTACCGGATCGTGCGTGATCTGCGGCTCTCGGTAGACCTCCAGGCCTGGTGGCAGGAGAAGAAGCCGCTGACGCCGCTGCAGCGGCTCCACGAGTTCTTCTGGGAGATCGTCCTCGCCAGCTCCCGGGGGCCGATCGTGATCTTCATCGATTCTCTCGAGGTGGCCGAGTCGCTGGAGTTTACGGACGACCTGTTTCTCGCGGTCAGAAGCTGCCACGATGCGCGCGCCGCCGAGCCCGACTACGATCGGCTGCGCTTCGCGCTGCTCGGCACGGTCCTGCCGGAAGAGCCAGGTGGTGGCAGCCGCCCCCGCCTGTACGACATCGGCCGACCGATCGAGCTCTTGGACTTCACGTTCCAGGAGGCGCGGCCGCTGTGTCGCGAGCTCGGTCTGGAATCGGGCGACGCGGAGCGCGCGCTCTACCGGGTGTTCTACTGGACCGGCGGGCAGCCCTACCTGACCCAGAAACTCTGCCGGGCGACCGCCCGACGCAGCGGCAGCGTCGACAGCGACGAGGACGTGGACCGGCTGGTCGAAAGTCGTTTCCTCGCCGGCAACGCGCCGTTCAGCGAGCCCAACCTGCGGCAGATGCGCGAGCAGCTGGGCCGCCGTGACAAGGTCGCTCAGACCGCGCTGCGCCTCTATCGGCGGATCAGCCGGGGCCGGTCCGTCCGCTACGACCGACACTCGCCGTTGCATGAATATCTGCGCATCGCCGGGCTGGTGCGCGTCTGCGACGAGCGGCGGCTGCGCGTCCGCAATCTCATCTACGGCCGGGTGTTCACTGCCCGCTGGGTCAGTCAGACGGTGCCCTTCGACTGGCGCGGGGCGACCAGCGCGCTGGCTTTCCTGCTGGTGATCGTTGGCGTGCCCTACTGGTACACGCAGCTCCTGCCGAGGCCCTACATCGAGACCCTGCGCGTGGCGACGGTCGACTACGACGTCGCCGTCGACGCCTACGATGGCCTGAGCCGCATCCCGGGCTTCCGCCAGACCGCCAACGAGCTGTTCGCCGGCGTGCTCGAGCGCCGCAGCCGCCAGGCGGCCACCTGGGAACAGGTCCTTGCGGCGGACATGTCGCTGCGCGGTATGACCGGCTATGCGCCTGTGGCCGACACGCTGCTGTCGGAGTTCTGGGATCGACGGGCCAGCGCGGCGGAGGCACAGGAGCGCCGGGACATGGCGCTGGTCTATCGCCTGCGGGCGCTGGAATCGCCGAATCGAGCGCGCGAGCACCGCGCGGCCAGTCTCATCGAGCCCGACTACCCGGCCCTGCTGACTACCATCCGCCCGGGGGCGCCCATCGACGCCCTCGGCATGGATCCTGCCGGCGCGCAGGTGGTGACGCTTAGCAACGGCCACGTGATCGGCACCTGGTCGGCCGAGTCCGGCCTGCGACAGGGGGAGGGCACGGGCTTCGAGGCGTTGGCCGAGGAGTTCGTCACCGTGCGCCGACGGGCGGTCGTCGAGGCGCCGGGCGACGTCCGCAGCGTCGAGCTGCGCGTGTGGCTCGAGCACCCCCAGCCGACCGACGTCGTCTTCCGGCTCGTGTCGCCCGGCGGCCGCGGCGTCACGCTGCCTGTCGCGCGTCCCAATCGCGCGGCGGACGAAGCCTATCGCTTCACGCCGGAGACCGACGCGGCGCTCGGCCAGTTCCGCCGCGAGGATGCCCGCGGCACCTGGACCCTGGAGGTGGAAGACCGGCTCTCGGGGACGACCGGGCTGCTGTCGCGCTGGTCGCTGAAGCTCTCGGGCCGCGAGGGCCATACGCTGGAGGACATTCCGGCCAGCCCGGTCCTGATCCCGGACCCGCGGCCGACCTCGCAGGTCGTCGTCACCCTCAGTCCGGATGCCCGGCGGGCCGCCGCGATCAGCTCGGATCCGGCCACCCGCGGGTTCCTGCAGGTCTGGGACGTCAACGCCGCGACCGTGACCGCGCGAATTCCGACCGAGGCCGACGCCCGTTTCGTCGCCTTCGATTCCGGAGGCCAGTTCCTCGTGACCGCCGGTCAGGGCGCCGATGCGCGCATTCAGGTCTGGCGCGTGGCCGCCGGGCAGCCGGTGATGGCGCTCGAGCCCGAGCGGTCATTCAGCGCCGATCCGGCGCTGTCGGTGACCGGCAGCTTTCTGGCCGTGGTGGACGGCGACGCCCAGTCGGGCGCCCGAATTCGCAGCTGGGACATGGCGGCGGCAGAAGAACGGCGCTCGCTGCCCATCGGCGGCGATGCGGTGGACCTCGCGCTCGGCCCGGACGGCCGCTGGCTGGCGTTGCTGGATCAGGGGAACGTCGTGCGCGTCTTCGACCTGCCGGGGCGGCGGGGAATCGGCCTGCTGCCGCATGACAGCCGCGTGGTGCGGATGCATTTCGATCCGTCCGGGCGCTGGCTTGCGACGATTGATGCGGCCGCCCGCGCTCACATCTGGGATCTGCGCAACGACCAGGTTGCGACTGAGCCGCTGCTCGTCCGCGAGAGCCACGACCCGGCGTCGCTGGCCTTCGGCGCCGGCGGCGATTCCCTCATCCTGCACGGCCGTTCCCGGAGCTTCGAATGGCTCGCCCTGCCGTCGGGGCGCGTCGTCGCGGGCCCGCTGCGGCACGCCGGCGACTGGGATCTCATGGTGCCGGCCGCGGGGCCGACCCGGCTGCAGGCGTCCACATTCCGGGCCGACGGCCTGCGGCTCGTGACGGGTCGCGGCGGCCGGACGGCGATTACCTGGGAGATCGAGGCGCCGCCGGTGCCGGCCGCGCAGGCCGCGGGCGATATGGCCGCGGCGTCCGACGCGGGCGCGACGCCCGACGCAGCAACGCCCGCCGCCGCGACCTCGGGGACAGCGGGCGGGGCGAGCGACGAGACGGCAGGCCGGCCGGCGCTGCGCACGCTGGTCACGGCCGTCAACCCCCTGGCGGACCAGCTCGCGCTCGGCGGTCTCAACGGCCGCGTGGTTTTCCGCGACCGCGGGCAGCCCTGGAGCGTCGCGGCCGGCGCCGAGCCACCGCCCCGCCATGCCGATCGGGTCGCAGCCCTGGCCTTCAGCGCGGACGGCAGCCATCTGGCCAGCATCGGCGCCGATGGCAGCGTCCTGTGCTGGTCGGCCGCCGGCCGCGAAGTCGTGGGCGAGGCGTTCTACCACGGCAGCGGACGGGTGTCGGCGGTCGCGTTGTCCAACGACGGCAGCCGCATGCTCATCGGCGGGGAACTGGGCGCGCAGGTCTGGCGAGCGAGGACGGGTGAGCCGCTATCGGTCCTCGGCCCGGGGCGGCGCATCCTCGCCGCCGCGCTGTCCGACGACGGACGGCTGGCCGTCACGTCCTCCGAGTCCGGCGAAATCCGCCTGTGGAATACCGACACCGGTACCGAGCTGTGGTCGACCACCGCGCCCGGGCCGGTCCGGGTGCTGGCCCTGCGGCCCGATCAGGATCAGCTGGCGGCGGCGACGGATCGCGGGGCGAGGTGCTGCTGTGGTCTCTGGACAACCGCGCGCCGCCGATGCGGTTCGACACCCGCGGACACGTGGTGACGCTGCGCTATGCGCCGGCCGGGGAGCGCCTCGTGGTGCAGACCAGCGAGTGGGTGCATCTGGTCGATCTGGCCGGGACGCCGACGGTCGCCGGGAGCCTGCTGATGAGCGGTCTGACCCAGCCCGGCGGACTGCGCTTCGAGTCGGAGGACGGCAGCAAGATCAGCGTGCTCGTCGACCGCGGTCCGGGCGACGTGGAACTGCAGCACCTGGACTTCTTCAACCCGCGGGCGGTGTCGGCCGAGCTGCGCGATTTCGGCACGATCGAGGACTGGCTGCGCCGGCTCAAGTTGCGGTTCGACGCGGCCGGCGAGCTGGTGCCGAGCAGCGGCGATCGGCGCGAAGGGCTGCCCTAGGAACCGGCCTTCAGCGGCGGTCGCCCCGCAGCGCCAGCACGCGCGCCCGCAGGTCCTCTGCCCGGACGTCCTCCGGGGCGACCGGTTCCCCTACGACGAGCCCCAGCTTCGACCAGCGCAGCCGGGGCGCATGGGTGAGCGCGGGACCGCCGCAGTTGCTGAAGAAGCTGCCCCAGAGACCCTGCAGCGCCACCGGCACGACGGGGACCGGCGTTCGCTCGACCATCGTCTCGATGCCGGATCGGAACACGTCGAGCTCGCCGTCGTGAGTCAGGTGCCCTTCCGGGAAGATGCCGACCAGCTGTCCCGCTTCGAGCTCCGCCGCGACCTGATCGAGCGCCGCCTGGAGCGTCTCCGGATCGGTCTTGCCGGACGCGATCGGGATGGCCTTGTACAGCCGGAACAGCAGGCCGAGCCCCGGCACCGTGAAGATGTGCTTGTGCATGACGAAGCGCACCGGCCGCCGGAGTTTCGCGCCGATCACGAGCGCGTCGAGATAGCTGACGTGGTTGCAGACCACGATCGCCGGGCCGCTCAGCGGGACGTTGTCCAGGCCTTCCTCGTCGACGCGATAGATCGTGTGGACCAGGACCCACATGATGAGTCGCAGCAGGAATTCCGGCAGCAGCGTGAAGATGTAGATCGACACCGCCGCGTGCAGCAGCGTGGAGGTCAGCATCAGCGTGCTGACCTCGATCCCGCGGCTGTAGCACCACTCCGTGAGCCCCAAGGCCACCGCCAGGAACAGGACCACGCACAGATACATGCCGCCCTGTACCCGGCCGAGCCGGGCGCGGGGCGCCGCCTGGATGATCCAGGCCATGAGCGGGACGACGAACAGGCCGGCGCCGACGCCCAGCAGGAACAGGTC
Source organism: uncultured Gammaproteobacteria bacterium (assembly GCA_942490985.1). Lineage (GTDB taxonomy): Bacteria > Pseudomonadota > Gammaproteobacteria > Chromatiales > Chromatiaceae > Thiosocius. The sequence continues at coordinate 882,826 of CALNYW010000003.1, read as the reverse complement.
GACGAGGCTGCGCCCGAAGGCGGGCTCGCCATCGCCGGTCGTGGCGAAGTAGAAGTCGAGACCCGTGATCGCCATGAGCAGGGCGCCCAGCGGCACCAGTCCCAGCTCGATGCGCCGGCCGGACGCCGGGCTGCAGAGCAGGGCACCGACCGCGATGCCGGTGAGCGGGGTGGCTAGCACGGGGATCAGTTCTTCGCGGGCGAGGCCGAAGACCGCCGCCGCATGCTCGGGCAGATAGACCAGGTAGGTGATCTTGGTGAACCAGAACCAGCCGACCCCGAGGACGGCGAGGAGGAGGTTGCGGTCCTTGAACAAGGCCGCCAGGGTGCCCCGGTGGACGGCCGCCGGCGTCCAGCTGCTGGCGCGGCGGGACGCTATCCCGGACGGCGGAATCATCAGGCTGGCGATGAGTCCGACAACCGCGACGATGACGAGCATGCCGGCGAGCCAGCCGGGGTCGCCGGCGGAACCCACGCTGAACGCGAAGAGGGCCCCGAGCGCGCCGAGCTGCCAGCCTGTCAGGATCAGGCCGTTGCCGCCCGCGAGCTCCTGGTCGTTGAGCACTTCGCGCACCAGGCGACCCCGGGCCGGGACGAACAGGGCTTGCTGTGCCCCGGCGAGGGCGGCAGCGACGAACAGTCCCGTGGGCTGATCGGTGGACAGGGCTGTCGCGGCCGTGACGGCGGCAGCGACGCCGAGCAGCCGGCTGATAATGACGATGCGGCGCGGATCGCGGAAGTCGGCGAGCTGACCGGCGTAGGCCGCCAGCAGCAGCCCCGGCACGATGAACCAGGCGCCGGCGAGGGATTCCTTCTCCTCGAAAAAGACTGGCAGCAATACCAGGCCGGCAATCATGCCGGAGAGCGCGCCGCGAACGAGCTGGTCGCCGAAGTCGGTGGCGAAGTGGGTCAGCCAGAGCGGCCCGAAACTGCGTCGGGCGAGGAGGCCGAACTGGTTCTGGCGGACGAATTCCTTCACGTGGGCGACGATCCTTTCACAGGTACGGGCTCAATAGCCAGGCCATCGAATCGCGCAGTCGCTGCCAGAGCGGGCGCTCGTCCAGGTTTTTAAGCGTGATTTCCTCGCCGCCCCGACGCGCCTCCCGGCAGTGTTCGGCCATCGCGCCCGCAAGCTCCCGGTCGTAGATTTCGACGGCGAGCTCGAAATTGAGCCGCAGGCTCCGTGGATCGAGATTGGCGGAGCCGATCTGGAGGTATTCGCCGTCGACGACGAAAAGTTTGGAGTGCACGAACGGGCCCGGCTGGTAATAGACCCGTACGCCGCGATTGAGCAGCTCCCAGAGCATCCGCCGGGTGGCCCAGTGCACGGGGGGCAGGTTATTCGTCGCCGGGAGGATGATCGACACGTCGACGCCGCGCAGGGCCGCCCCCACGAATGCGCCAAGGAGCTCGCGCGGCGGCAGGAAGTAGGGCGTCATCACCAGGATCTCGCGCCGGGCCAGGGCGACGGCGCCCGTCAGCACCATCGTGAGCTTGTCCATTTCCTCGCCGGGGCCGTCGGTGAGGACCCGGCAGACCGATTTCCCTGCAGGGCCGTCGATCTGCTGCGGCACCGACGGCTCCGGCGCGCTCGTGGCGCGTTCCCAGTCCTCGAGAAAGGCGGCCTCGAGCTGGCCGGCCACCGGTCCCTCGAATCGGAAATGCACGTCGATGACCTCCGGTTCGGTCGCCTCGTCGGCGACGAGGTGCCGCCGGCCGATGTTCATGCCGCCGGCGAAGGCCGTGTAACCGTCCACGGCGAGGATCTTGCGGTGATTGCGCAGGTTGACCTGCAGCGACGGCGGCAGCAGGGAAGGGGGATTGAAACGGTGGCAGGGGATACCCAGGCGGCGCAGCCGGCGGCTGATGTGCGGCCAGGAATACAGCTCGCCGATGCCGTCGACGAGCACGCGCACGTCGGCGCCCCGCTGTTTGGCGGCCGCCAGCGCTTCGTCGAAGTTCAGGTCGGCGTCGAAGATGTAGGAGCTGAGATAGACGCGTTCCGACGCCGAGCCGATCGCGGCGAGCATGGCCGGATACGCCTGCGCCCCGTCGTGCAGCGCCGCTACCCGATTGCCCGACGTCAGCGGCCAGCCCTGCAGCGAGCCCGACAGGTGGACGAGCTGGGCCAGCGACGGTGGGACCCCGGCCACCGGGCCGTCGCCGGGGGCGGGGGTTTCGTCCCGCTCCGGCAGATGACGGTCTTCCTGATTGAGACGGCGGGCGCGGGCTTGGACCCGGTTGATCCCGAACAGTACGTACAGGATGCCGCCGAGCAGGGGAACGAGCAGGCACACGCCGACCCAGCCGAGTGCGGCCCGGGGCTCGCGCTTGTTGAGCAGCGCGTGGATCGCGCAGGCGATGCCGATGAGCGTCACGAGGACGGCGACCGCCGTCTGCCAGAGTTCCAAGCGCAGCCTCCCGGTCAAGCGACGCTGACCCGCGGGAGCCTAGCACAGAGCGCGCTCGCGGCCCTGTGCTAGGCTGCGCGCGGGCCGCCGCTCCATGCCCGCGGTGGTCCGTCAGACAGATGCCGGGAGGCGCGATGCAGACGCAACGACGAAAGCTCTATCCGGCCCTGGCGCCCTACGCGACGGGCCGCCTGAAAGTGTCCGGTCGACACGAGATCTACTACGAGCAGAGCGGTCGCACCGACGGCCAGCCCGTCGTGTTTCTGCACGGCGGGCCGGGCGGCGGTGCTGATGCCCGGGTGCGCCGGTTCTTCGATCCCGCGCACTATCGGATCGTCGTCTTCGACCAGCGCGGCTGCGGCCGCAGCACGCCACACGCCTGTCTCGAGGACAACACGACCTGGGATCTCTGCCGCGACATCGAGCAGCTCCGGACGACCCTGGAGATCCCCCGCTGGCTGGTGTTCGGCGGATCCTGGGGCAGCACGCTGGCGCTCGCCTACGCGCAGACCTGCCCGGAGGCGGTCACCGGCCTGATACTGCGCGGGATCTTCCTGGGGCGTCAGAAAGAGTTCGACTGGTTTTACCGTCACGGCACGAGCGAGATCTTTCCGGACGACTGGGAGCGATTCATGGCGCCGCTGTCACCGGCGGAACGGAGCGACCCGCTGGCCGCCTACCAGCGCATACTCAACGGGGAAGACGCCGACGCGGCGCTGGCCGCGGCCCGCGCCTGGTCGATCTGGGAGGCGTCGGTCAGCATGCTGTTTCGTGACGACAGCTACGTGGCGCACTTCAACGATCCCCACGCGGCCCTGGCGCTGGCCAAGATCGAGTGTCACTACTTCGTGAACCGTGTCTTCATGGACCATGACGACCAGCTGCTCGACGGGGTGCCAAAGATCCGGCACCTGCCGGGCTTCATCGTGCAGGGTCGTTACGATGTGATTTGCGCGCCTCGAACGGCGTGGGAATTGCATCAGGCCTGGCCTGAGGCGCGTTTGAGCTTTGTGCCGGACGCCGGTCACTCGGCGTTCGAGCCCGGGATCGTCGACGCGCTCGTGACGGCCACGGACGACTGCCGCGGCCTCGCCTGAGCGGCTCGTCGCGCCTCAGAGGTCCGTCGGGCAGTCGAGTTCGAAACGGGTGTAGTGCTCGACGACCTCCATCCTGCCCGTAGGGAACTCGACGGACTGGTTGCGGCGGACGGGTAGCCCGCGTTGGTCGAGGTGCAGCACGGCGCTGCCGGAGGGCTGGCCGGCGACCAGGATGTCGAAGGCGTAGGGCCCGGTCCCGGTCACGTTGACGCTCTTCACCCAGTCCTGAACGCCCCCCTCGCCGTGGTCGGGCGGCTGCCTGGCCGTGAGCATCGCCAGGTTGTGCAGCAGCCCCATCCGGGTGAAGCCGATCACGAGCGCTTCCTGCAGCGCAGGCGGGATGGGCTTGGGTTTGGCCGCAGCACGCTGGACCCACATATCGCCCCGCGCGGCCAGCAGCGAGAGATCGACCTGCTCACCGCCGAATTCGCCTTTCGCGAGCAGGGTCGTGGGCGCTTCAGCGTGGTCGAACCTGGCCCGGCCTTCGAGCGCGGCCACGAGCGCGCCGGTGGCCTCGATCCGGAAGCGGATGCACAGGCGCGGCTCGGCCAGGAGCAACTGCTCGAAACCGGCGAAGGCGGCCGCCGGCGAGCTGTCTTCCTCCGCGGCGGTCGGGCCGGTGACCGCCAGGGCGATGAGCACGCATGCCCACCGCCCCGACAGGAATCGGCGAACGATCAAAGCCGGTCGATGCAGTTCAGGTCCGAGAACGCCTGCTTGAGGCGCTCGACCATGGACTCCTCGCCCTTGCGCAGCCAGGCGCGCGGGTCGTAGTACTTCTTGTTCGGCTTGTCGTCGCCTTCCGGGTTGCCGATCTGGCCCTGGAGATAGTCCCGCTTGTCCTCGTAGTAGGCTCGCACGCCGTCCCAGGTCGCCCACTGGGTGTCGGTGTCGATGTTCATCTTGACGACGCCGTAGGACAGCGCCTGCGAAATCTTCTCGGGCTCAGAGCCGGAGCCGCCATGGAACACGAAGGCCACGGGCTTCGGACCGGTGCCGTGCTTCTCGACGATGTACTTCTGGGAGTTCTCCAGGATGTCGGGCGTGAGCACGACGTTGCCCGGCTTGTACACGCCGTGCACGTTGCCGAAGGAGGCCGCGATCGTGAAATTCGGGCTGATGGCCGAGAGCACCTCGTAGGCGTAGTTCACGTCTTCGGGCTGGGTGTATAGCGAAGAGTTGTCGACGTCGGTGTTGTCGATGCCGTCTTCCTCGCCGCCCGTGACGCCGAGCTCGATCTCGATCGTCATGCCCATGCGCGCCATCCGCTCGAAGTAGCGGGCGCAGGTCTCGATGTTCTCCTCCAGCGGCTCGGCCGAGAGGTCGAGCATGTGCGAGCTGTAGAGCGGCTCGCCGGTCTGGTCGAAGTGACGCTCGCCCGCGTCCAGCAGGCCGTCGATCCAGGGCAGATGCTTCTTCGGGCAGTGGTCCGTATGCAGGATGACCGGCACCCCGTAGGCGGGCGCGACCGTCCGCAGATAGTGGGCGGCCGCGACGCAGCCCAGCACCGAGATCTGCATGTTGTCGTTGCCGAGGCTCTTGCCCGCGAAGAAGGCGCAGCCGCTGTTGGAGAACTGCACGACGACCGGTGCGTTCACCGCCCGCGCGGCTTCGAGGACGCCATTGACGGAGTTCGTGCCGATGCAGTTGACCGCCGGCAGCGCGAAGCCCTGCTGACGGGCCAGGCGGAAGATGTCGGTGACGGCCTGGCCGGTCGCGACACCGGCGCTGGCCACAGAGGAGACGGTTTCGCCGACGCCGGCATCGGCCGGGACTTCTTGAGACATGTGTGTTTCCTCGGATGCGGTGATTCGGAGACGATGGCCCGCGCCTGTTCTCGGGGGCGGACCAGGCCCCGACCGCCAAGTTTACACCAGCCCCGGACGGTCGCGTTACGTGGTTTCCGAGGCATCGCCCGCGCCGTCGGGCTGTTCCGAATGCTCGTGGTGCATGTGGCCGCCCTGGTCGTGGCCCGCCGTCAGGTGTTGCAGGGGCATGGCGGCGGTCCACAGGCCGAAGATCACCAGCACCACCCCGGCCAGCCGGCGCAGCGGGCCCTGGGGGGCTGACCACCCGAACTGGGCCGACGAAAGCGTCACGGCCGTCATCGACGGCAGCGTGCCGAGGCCGAATGCGCCCATCAGTAGCGCCGAATCCAGCGGGTTGCCGGCAAGCATGGCGAGCAGCACGACGCTGTAGACGAGCCCGCAGGGCAGCCAGCCCCAGAGCAGCCCCAGCGCCAGGGCGTGATGCGGCGCCCGGACGGGCACGAAGCGGCGCGCGAGCGGTGCGATCCGGCGCCAGATGCGCGCGCCGCCCTGTTCGATCGGCGCGAGCAGGCGCAGGTGGAAGGCGACCTGCAGGCCGATCAACAGCAGCATCAGGCCGGTCGCGATGCGGGTGATCGCGGACCAGGTCGGCACGTCGACCGCGGCCGCGAAGCGCTGGCCGAGCCAGCCGGCCAGCGCGCCGATGACCATGTAGCCCGTGACCCGCCCGACGCCGAACAACAGCGCATAGCCCGCGGCGGGACCGCGGCCCTCAGTGCCGCTGCGGGCGCTCATGCCCAGGGCGGCGGCGATGCCGCCGCACATGCCGAGGCAGTGCGCGCTGCCTACGAGGCCTGCCGTGAAGGCGGCGAGAAAGCTGAGATCGGTGTCCATGATAGAGGCCGTTCCGAGTGCAGTCGGGCGATTGCTGCGGCGCATTGTCGCCGTCGCCGCGGCCGCATGCCTTGATCCGCGTCATGCCGGGCCGGGGTGATCGCCCCGGCTCAGCATACGCAAGCGTGCCGGCCAGCGGGGCACAGATCGCCTTGCCCGTGGCGCCCGCCTGCGTCGCATGCCCGTCGGGCGTTATGCTATGGGAGGGGCGAGGGCCCGCCCGTTCGGCGGGGAAGGAACGGATCCCGGTATGAGTCGATGGCGGTCATAGAGCTGAGGCGACGCATCAAGGCGCGTCCGGACATCGTCTGGCAGGTCATGTCGGACATGTCGGGGCTGGCGCTGATGGCCGCCCATATCAGCAAAGTCGAAATCCTCGAGGGCGAGGGCCGCGGGCTGCGCCGCCGCGTCCACGATCAGCGCGGGCGCTGGTGGGTCGAGACCTGCACCGACTGGCAGGAGGGCGAGCGCTACACCATGGCCGTGGACAGCGGCGACTTCGTGTTCTCATTCAAGCGCATGGAGTACACCTGGGGCCTGACCCGCCAGGGTGAGCACGTCACCATCGAGATGCGTTTCGACTACACCCCTCGCTACGGCCCCATCGGGCTGGTTCTCGATCGCCTCCGGGACCGACATCGTATCGAAACCCAGTACGAGCAACTGCTCGATGCCTGGGTCCACGCGATCCACAATCGCGACTGGTCCCAGAAGATCACCGTCGGCTCCATCCTTGACGAGAAGGGCCGCGAGGTATTCAGCGTGACCCCGGAGCTCGCGATCGCCGAACTCGCCGCCGTGCTGCGCGAGCGCCGCATCGGCTGTGCGCTGGTGCTCGACGACGATGGTGGCATCGCGGGCGTGGCGTCCGAGCGCGACGTCGTCAACGCTCTGGCGGCGCGCGGGGCCGGGATCCTGCAGGAGCCCGTCGCCGAAATCATGACCCGGGACGTCTTTGTCTGCGCGCCGGAGGACGACATGATGCAAATCATGTCGCTGATGACCCAGCGACGGATCCAGCATCTGCCCGTAGTCGAGCAAGACGCCGTGGTCGGCGTCATCAGCATCGGCGACGTCGTCAAGACGCGGATCGCGGAGCTGGAGACCGAATCCGAGTCCCTGCGCGAGGCGATCGCGGCCGGCCAGTGGCGCGACGCCTATCGCCGGATGGGACCTGCCGCGGGCGAATTCGTTTGAGCGACGTCGCGGCCCGGCCGGCGCGCGTCGCCAACGGCTTTGACAGCCGGGTGCCTGGACACGCTATATTGACCGTGGCACCGGGATGAACGGCCCGGAGCCATACCGATGACCACGAGAGAGACGTCGCCCATGCAAACGACCCACAGGCTTTCGACCCGCGGCCCGCTGGCTGCGGCCGCGGCACTCGCATTGATCTTCACGCTGCCGGGCTGCGACAGCTCCGAACCGGTGATGGTGGTCGATCGCACGGAGACCGTGGAGCTCGGGCCGAACGAGAATTACAGGGACTTCGGCGACTACATCGTGCACTTCAACGCCCTGTCCACCGCCGATCTGCCCGCCGAGGTGGCGCGCGGCTACGGCATCACGCGCAGCAAGAACCGCGCGATGCTGAACGTGTCGATCATCAGGAAAGAGGAAGGCACGACGGGGCGGCCGGTGACCGGCAGCGTGTCGGCGCGGGCGACCAACCTCACGGGCCAGCTCAAGACCGTCGAGATGCGCGAGATCGTCGAGGAGGGCGGCGCGGCCGTCTACTACATCGGAGAGACTCAGGTGGCGAACGCCGAGACGCTCATCTACACGATCGACGTCACGCCGATCAACGAAAGCAGCCGCTTCTCCGCGACCTACAAGAAGCAGTTCTACGCCGACTAGCGCTTCGGCGCGTCCCCGTCGTCCGGTTCTTCCTCCGCGCCCGTCTGTCCGGCGGACGGCGGGCGGCTGTCGTCGTCCATCAGGATGCGCCAGGCGGGGCTTTCGAGATCGTCGTACTGGCCCGAGCCGGAGGCCCAGAAGAAGGCCCAGATGCCGAGGCCGAGAAACACCAGCCCCACCGGAATAAGCACGTAGATGATGGTCACGTTCGCGGCCCCGCGACCGATACCGCCTCGGCGGGTGTGCCCTTGCGGGCGGCGGGACGGACCGGCCGGTGACCGACGGTGCGGCCGAGACGGGTGGAGTTGAGGACCACGACCAGCGAGCTCACGGACATGCCGATCGCCGCCATCCAGGGTGCGACGAGGCCGGCGGCCGCCAGCGGCAGCGCGATCAGGTTGTAGCTGAGGGCCCAGGCCAGGTTCTGGCGGATGGTCCTCAGCGTCCGGTGCGCCACGTCGACGCCCAGTGACAGCGGTGTCGAGGGTCCGACCCAGCAGGATCATGTCGGCGCTCGACTGGGCGAGCGGCGCGCCTTCGCCCATCGCGATCGAGACGTCGGCCCCCGCGAGCACCGGGGCGTCGTTGATGCCGTCGCCGACCATCGCGACGACGGCGCCCTGCGCCTGCAGATCGCGGATGTGCTCGAGCTTGTCCTCCGGGCTCAGCGATGCGCGCCAGCTTTCGATGCCGGCCTCCCTGGCCACGCTCTCGACGATCGGCGCGACGTCGCCGCTCGCGATCTCGACGGCAAGGCCCCGGCGCGCGAGTTCGGCCATCGTGGCCGGCGCATCCGCACGCAGCGGGTCGGTGAGCACGAAGCCGGCGACCGGTCCTTCGTCGTCCGCGAGCACGACCGAGGCCGCCGCCGGCAGGCGGTCGCGGTGTGGGCCACCCGCGAAGGACGGGCTGCCCAGGCGATAGAGGCGACCGTCGATCGTCCCCTCCAGGCCCCGGCCGGGCAAGACCCGCAGTGCCTGTGCAACCATGCCGGCGGGGTCGTCGAAGGCGCGTGCGAGGGGATGCTCCGAGCCGACCTCCAGGGCGGCGGCGATCGCCCGGCAGCGATCGGGGGCGAGATCCCGCAGCGGCAGGACATCGACGATTCGCACGCGACCCTCGGTCAGCGTACCGGTCTTGTCCAGTACGAGTCGGTCGGCCCGGGCGAGCTTCTCCAGCGCATCGCCCCGGGTGACCAGCAGGCCCAGGGCGGCCAGCCGCGAGGTCGCGGCGGTGAGCGCGGTGGGCGTGGCGAGCGACAGCGCGCAGGGGCAGGTGACAACCAGGACCGCCAGCGTGGTCGGAAAGGCCAGCGCCGGATCCTTGAACCACCAGGCGAGCCCCACGACAGCGGCCGTCAGCAGGACGCCTGTGACGAACCAGCGGGCGAGCCGGTCGGCGCTGTGTGCGAGCGCCGGCCGGCTGGCCTGCGCCCGCTCCAGCAGCCGGGTCATGTGCGAGAGCACCGTGTCGTTGCCGGTGCGGCTGACGGTCATCTCGACCGGATCCCCGATGTTGATGCTGCCGCCGACGAGGTCCTCGCCGACCGTGCGGACGAGGCTGCGGGATTCGCCGGTGAGCAGGGACTCGTCGACCTCGGCCCGGCCGCGACTGACGACGCCGTCGGCGGGGAAGGTGTCGCCGGGCCGCACCAGCAGCCGATCCCCGGGCTCCAGCTCGGCGATGGCGACCGGCAGCGGCGTCGCTGCGCCGGGCTGCAGCCGCAGGGCGGTGGCAGGGGCCAGCTTGGCGAGGGCGTCGGCGACCTCGCCGGCGCGGTGGCGCGCGCTCATCTCGACGAAGCGGCCGAGCGACAGGAAGAACACGAACATCGTCACCGAGTCGAAGTAGACCTCGCCCTCGCCGCGCAAGCTGTTGTAGAGGCTCGCGCCGTAGGCGAGCGCGAGGGCCAGCGCCACCGGCACGTCCATGCCGGGCCGACGCGCGGCCAGATCGCGCCAGGCCCCGATGAAAAACGGCGCGCCCGAGTAGAACAGCACGGGGGTCGCAACCAGCAGGCTCACCAGGCGCAGGAACTCGCGGATCTCGTCGGACATGCCCTGCCACGCCCCCGCGTAGAGCGACACGGCGTAGGTCATGACCTGCATCATCCCGAGGCCCGCGACCACGAGCCGCCGCATCGCCGTGCGACGCTCCTTCAGGGCCACGCTGGCGGCCGCCTCCGGGGTGATCGGGTGAGGCCGGTAGCCGAGGCGGGCGATCGTGTCCAGCACGCGGCTCAGCGCCACCGGTCCGTCTCCCAGACCAGGCGCGCGCGCGGTGGCCGGATTGACCTGGATTTCGGTCGACACCCTCCAGGTGGCCGGCCGCGCGCTCGATCAGCCAGCTGCAGGCCGCGCAGCGCACGCCTTCGATCAGCAGCGTGGCCTCGCGCCGGTCCTCGCCGACCGGCGCGCTGAGCCGCGCCTGGAGCGCCTCGCGATCGAAGGCCAGCCATTCCGGTCGGACGGCCTCGGGCTCCGCCGAATCGGGCTTGAGGGCCAGCTCGGTGCGGAAGGTGTAGTAGTCGCCGAGGCCGGCGTCACGAATGAATTCCGCGACCGCCTTGCAGCCGGGGCAGCACACCGGCCGGAGGGTGTCGTCGATGGCCACCCGATAGCGGTCGCCCGTCAGCACGGGTTCGCCGCAATGGAAGCAGAGCTCGCCCGCGGTCATGCGGGCTACTGTGACGGGGGCAGCGCGTCCAGGGCAAGCCGACGCTGACCGGCGGCCAGCTCACCCGCCAGGCGCCATTCCCCTGACCGCGGTTCGAGCTGGACGTAGCGACGGGTGGTCGGTGCCGCCGGCACGCTGCCGCGCCAGGTGCCGTCACCGCCGACGAGTTCCAGCCGCAGGTCCTGCTCCGCGAGAGTCGGATGAGCGATCGTGAGCAGCAGCATCGCCGGCCATTCGACCGCCGACGGTGCGGACAGGACCACTTCGACCTGGGTGGGGTCGCCTTCGAATGCCAGCTCGCCGCTGAGGCCGAGGGCGGACGCGCGCTCGTCGCGCGCCAGTCGCTGATGGGTCGCGAGGCCGATGCGGGCGTAGTCGTCGACCACCATCGCCAGCGGTTCCTTTACGGCCAGCGCCAGCATCGCGATGCCGACCACGACCGACATCATCGGAATGGCAATCAGGAACCAGGGCCAGAACTGCCGGTACCAGGGCTCGGTGTCTTCGACTTTGGGACGACGCTGCATCGCGAACTATCGCCCCGGCGCCGGGCCGATGAAGCGGGCGGTCGTGTCTACCCTGATCGGTGGCTCGCTGTCGGTCTCGATTACAAACGTCACGTCCTCGGAGGCGCCGCTCAGGGCGCTGCGCTCGGCCCGGATCCGGGCGGCGACGCGGCGCACCTCGCCGGCCTCCAGGCTGATCTCGCCGCCGTCGGTCTCCAGGGTCATCCCCGGCGCGTCGACGAGGCTCAGCGTGTAGCTGTGGGCACGGGTGTCCAGGTTCAGGATCTTGAGGCTGTATACGTTCTCGACCTCACCGCCCGCCAGCTCGCGGTAGAGCGAGTTGCGATCGCGGAGGACGTCGAGCTGCAGCGGCGTGCGCGCCCCAATCGAGGCGAAGAAGGCCACGAACAGCCCGATCAGCAGGGCACCGTAGATCAGCGTCCGCGGCCGGAATACCCGCAGCGGCTGGTCTTCCTTGAGCGCATTCTCGGACGTGAAGCGCACGAGGCCGCGGGGGTAGGACATCTTGTCCATCACGGTGTTGCAGACGTCCACGCAGGAGCCGCAGGCGATGCACTCGTACTGCAGGCCCTCGCGGATGTCGATGCCGGTCGGGCAGACCTGCACGCACATGTTGCAGTCGATGCAGTCGCCCAGCCCGATCGTCTTCGGATCGGCGTTGCGCTTGCGGCTGCCCCGCGGCTCACCCCGGCCCGCGTCGTAGGAGATGATCAGCGTGTCCTTGTCGAACATGGCGCTCTGGAAGCGCGCGTAGGGACACATGTACTTGCAGACCTGCTCCCGCAGCAGGCCGGCGTTGCCGTAGGTCGCGAGGCTGTAGAAGAGGCACCAGAAGGTCGTCCAGGGGCCGAGGCTGAAGGTCGCGATCTGGCCGAAGAGCTCCCGGATCGGGCTGAAATAGCCGACGAAGGTCACTCCCGTCCACAGTGCGAAGCTGATCCACATGAACTGCTTCGCGCCCTTGCGCAGCAGCTTCTCCCTGTTCCACGGAGCCTTGTCGAGCTTGCGTCGGCGCGTGTGACCGCCTTCCGCCAGCCGCTCCATCCACAGGAAGGCTTCCGTCCAGATCGTTTGCGGGCAGGCGAAGCCGCACCAGAGGCGGCCGGCGATGGCCGTGAAGAAGAACAGTGACAGGGCCGCCATGATCAGCAGCCAGGCCATGTAGAAGAAATCCTGGGGCCAGAACGTGATGCCGAAGATGAAGAACTTGCGGGCCGGCAGGTCGAACAGCACCGCCTGGCGTCCCTCGTACTGGATCCAGGGCAGCACGTAATAGAGGCCGAGCAGGGCGATCAGGGAAATCTGCCGCAGCCGCGTGTAGCGGCCTTCGATTTCGCGGGGATAGATTTTTTGCCGGGCCTGGTAGAAGGATGCTGGAGCCTGCGCGGCAGGCTCCGCCGACTTGTTCATCGTGATGAATCTCCGGGCGAGCTCGTCCTTGCGGAGTCGCCGCTCGAGACCCGGGACGTCCCGGGCGCGGTGATCGGTGCGGGCCATGAAGAACGACAGGACGCAGGTCGACGCGGTCAGCAGCCAGAACATGAAAAAGCCGATCGCGTAGCCGGTCTCGCGGCTGATTTCCCAGCCCGGGCTGGTCATCCCGCTGAGCACCAGCGGATCGACCATGGCGAAGAACACCATGGTCGCGGCCGCGGCCATGAAGAACGAGATCCAGATCATGTTGCCCAGATCGTCGCGCTTCCGCCGGTCCCAGTGCCGCGGCGGGTCGACCTCGACCCGCAGCTGATCTGCCAGCGGGGCCGTATCGCCCGACCGGTCGGTCTTCCCGGCGTGTCAGCCGCCGCCATCGCGCGCCATTCTCATGACGTAGGCCGCCATCAGCCGCACCCGGTCCTCGCCGAGCAGATCGAGCTGGGCGGGCATCTGGTTGGCGCGGCCGTTGACGATCCCGTAGCGGATGTCCTCGCGCGTCCCGCCGTAGATCCAGACGTCGTCGGTGAGGTTCGGTGCCCCGAGCGCCTCCATGCCGGTGCCGTCGGGCATGTGGCAGGCGGCGCAGACGACCGCGAATTTCTCCTGCCCGCGCGCGGCGCGTTCCGCCGACTGCTCCAGCGACCGCTCAGCGAGAGCACGTACTCGGTGACGTCGGCCACCGCCTCGTCGCTGCCGAGGATCGCCGCCTGGGCAGGCATGATGCCGTTGCGCCCGTTGGTGATGCTCGCCAGGATCGTCTCCGGGTCCCCGCCGTACTGCCAGTTGTCGTCGGCCAGGTTGGGGAAGCCCTTGGCGCCCCGCGCCGTCGGAGCCGTGGCACTGCGGCGCAGTTGTTGCCGAAGATGTTGTGCGCCGGCGCTCATCGCCCGCGTCGTTCTGCGCGAGGCGTTTCGAGGTCCATGTCCGGAACTGGGCGTAGAAGGCGCCGTAGCGCTCCTCGGCTTTCGCCACCTCTTCCTCGTACTGGCCGACCTGGCTCCAGCCCAGCGTGCCGGCGTAGCTGCCGAGACCCGGGAACAGGACCACGTAGCCGACGGCGAAAACGACCGTCACGTAGAACAGCCCCAGCCACCAGCGCGGCATCGGGTTGTTGTACTCCTCGAGGTCGCCGTCCCACTTGTGGCCGGTCGTATCTTTGTTCTCGTTCGGCGGCACCCGGTTCGACCACATGAGCCAGACACCGATGACCGACAGCACGGTCAGGACGATGACATAGCCGCTCCAGAAACCACGCCATAGTTTCTACTCTCCGGAAGGTTCAGTCGTGCCGCCGCGGTTCTGGCGCGCGGCGGCCTTATCTCGTCCAATGGCAGCCGCGGCAGCTTCCTCGAAGATCGCTTGCGCGTTGCTGCTCCAGGCCCAGATCACCACGCCGACGAATGCCAGCATGAGGACCGCCGTGAGCAGGCCGCGGACTGTCGGAAGGTCCATGGACTACATCCGTCCCTTCATGTTGGTGCCGAGGCCCTGCAGATAGGCGATCACGGCTTCCATTTCCGTCTTGCCGTCGACGGCCGCCGAGGCGCCGGCGATCTGCTCGTCGGTGTAGGGATGGCCGAGCGTCCGCAGCGCCATCATCCGCTTGGTCACGGTCGGCCGTCGACCGTGTTGCTCGGCCAGCCACGGGTAGCCCGGCATGTTGGACTCCGGCACGACGTCCCGCGGGTTCATCAGGTGGACGCGGTGCCACTCGTCGGCGTAGCGGCCGCCGACCCGGGCGAGGTCCGGCCCGGTGCGCTTGGAGCCCCACTGGAACGGCCGGTCGTAGACCGACTCGCCGGCCAGCGAGTAGTGGCCGTAGCGTTCCGTCTCGGCCCGGAAGGGCGGATCATCTGCGAGTGGCAGTTGTAGCAGCCCTCGCGGATGTAGATGTCGCGGCCGGCCAGTTCCAGCGGGTCGTAGGGCTCGATGCCCGGCGCCGGGTCTCGGACCTGGGACTGGAACATCAGCGGCACGATCTCGACCAGGCCGCCGATGCTGACGACCAGGATGATCAGGATGCCCATCAGGCCGATATTTTTTTCGATCTTGTCGTGATTCATGGCAGAGCTCCTCAGGCCGTCTGGGTCAGGACCGGAGTGACGGGACGGGGCCCCGCCCTTGATGGTCCGCCAGCAGTTGTAGGCCATGATCAGCATGCCGGCGAGGAACACGCACGCCGCCGAGCAGGCGCGCGTGATAGAACGGATAGGTCGCCTTCACGCTCTCGATGAAGGTGTAGGTCAGCGTGCCGTCGTCGTTGACCGCGCGCCACATCAGGCCCTGCATCACACCGGCGATCCACATCGAGGCGATGTAGAGCACGATACCGATGGTCGAGGTCCAGAAGTGCACGTCGATCAGCTTGATGCTGTACATCTGCTCGCGGCCGAACAGCTTCGGGATCAAGTAATAGACGGCACCCATCGTCATCATCGCGACCCAGCCGAGCGCGCCGGAGTGCACGTGGCCGATGGTCCAGTCGGTGTAGTGCGACAGCGCGTTCACCGTCTTGATCGACATCATCGGGCCTTCGAAGGTCGACATGCCGTAGAAGGACAGCGAGACGATCATGAACTTCAGGATCGGGTCCGTGCGCAGCTTATGCCAGGCGCCGGACAGGGTCATGATGCCGTTGATCATGCCGCCCCAGGACGGCGCCAGCAGGATCAGCGAGAACACCATGCCCAGCGACTGCGCCCAGTCGGGCAGGCTGGTGTAGTGCAGGTGATGCGGGCCGGCCCACATGTAGATCGAGATCAGCGCCCAGAAGTGGACCACCGACAGCCGGTACGAATAGACCGGCCGGCCGGCCTGCTTCGGCACGAAGTAGTACATCATGCCGAGGAAGCCGGCGGTCAGGAAGAAGCCCACCGCGTTGTGGCCGTACCACCACTGCACCATCGCATCGACGGTACCGGCGTACGCCGAATACGACTTCATCGGCCAGAGGCTGGTCGGCAGCGCCAGGCTGTTGACGATGTGGAGGATCGCCACGGTCAGGATGAAGGCGCCGAAGAACCAGTTGGCGACGTAGATGTGCTTGACGTTCCGGATCGCGATCGTGCCGAAGAACACGACGGCGTAGGCGACCCAGACGACCGCGATGAGCAGGTCGATCGGCCAGATCAGCTCGGCGTATTCCTTGCCCTGGGTCAGGCCCAGCGGCAGGGTGATGGCCGCGAGGACGATGACGAGCTGCCAGCCCCAGAACGTGAAAGATGCGAGCTTGCTCAGGAACAGTGGCGTATGGCAGGTGCGCTGCACGACGTAGTAGGACGTCGCGAACAGCGCACAGCCGCCGAACGCGAAGATGACGGCGTTCGTGTGCAGCGGCCGCAGGCGCCCGTAGGACAGCCAGGGCACATCGAAGTTGAGCGCCGGCCAGGCCAGCTGCGCGGCGATGATCACGCCGACCAGCATCCCCACGATGCCCCAGACGACGGTCATGATCGCGAACTGGCGCACGACCGTGTCGTTATAGGTGTCTGATCTCTCCATTATCCCTTCCCCAGATGCCGTAGCCGGCATGATCGTTCGGGCGACTGACGGCCCGGTTTCTCCGTGTGTGCGGCCCCCCGAGCCGTCGCCGGGGCCATCCTGACGGACGGCCCCGGAACATTCTAGATAAATCTCTTCGCGGCTGGCCAACGCCGGCCGGAAGATCCGGCTACCTCCCGAAGCGGTAGCCGATGTGCACACCATATACGAACGGGTCGATGTCGACGTTCACGTCCACCTTGGCGGCCTCGCCCGTCAGGGGGTTCCCCTCGGGCAGCGTCACCTCGGCCTCGGTATCGATGTCGAGGTAGCGCACGTCGAAATTCACGAACCAGCGCTCGTTGAACAGGATGTCAGCGCCGATCTGCGCGCCGAGGCCGACCGAGGTCTCGTCGTTGATGCTCAGCGTGCCACCGATGTCCTTCAGCGCGCCGTCTTCCTCGTCGTCGAAGAAGATCGTCAGGTTGAGGCCGGCGCCGACGTAGGGCTGGAAGCGGGAGTCGGGCAGAAAGTGCCACTGGGCACTGAGGGTGGGAGGCAGGTGCTTCGTGGAGCCGACCTTGCCGACGCCCTCGAGCTCGATGTCGTGTTCGAAGGGTGTCGCCGCCAGCAGCTCGATGCCGACGTGCTTGGTCCACATGTAGGTGCCGTTGAACGTAACGCTGGTGTCGTCATCGACATCCACGTCCAGCCCCAGCAGGCTGCCGTTCGGGTCGTCGGGATCGACGTTTGATGCGCCGACGCGAACGAGCCAGTCGCCTGCGTCATAAGCCTGTGCAACGGTGCCGCCCAGCATAGCCGCGGCGATCACGGCGAAAAGTAGTGCGTGTCTCACGGTCTTGTCCTTTGTTTGTGCTAAAAAAACAACAGGGTAGGAACTTTAGTGAAGGCTAATAGGGCGCCCGCTGCGCCGCATTGATCCAGGTCATATTGGGCGGCCGACGGCGGGCTACCGGTTTCCGTCCTTCGTCGAATCGCGAGATGAAGAAAGCTCCGCTAGAATGAGGTTCGGGGGACGGGCCGAGGGCAGAACCTGTGGCGGCTAGCCGTTACAACAAGATCGTCAATATCAGTCAGTTGCGGCAGGCATGCCGCTCCTGTTCGCTGCGGGACCTGTGTCTGCCGGTCGGCATGCGGCCGGAGGACGTCCACCGGCTGGAGCACATCGTCCACGTGCGCGGTCCGATGGACCGCGGGGCCCACCTGTTCCGTGAGGGCGACCGCTTCGAGGCCATCTATGCGGTCCGCAGCGGCGCGTTGAAGACCTATCACATCGACGCCGACGGACGGGAACACGTGCTGGGCTTCCATCTGCCCGGCGAGCTCCTGGGTCTCGACGCGATCTATCCCCGCCAGAACCGCTGCAGCGCGCAGACCCTGGACGCGTGCTCCGTCTGTGTCCTGCCCTTCGACCGGCTGGAGCAGCTGGCTCAGGAAGTGCCCGGGCTCCAGCACCAGATCCTGCGGCTCATGAGCAAGGACCTCTCCGTGTCGTCGGAGCGAGCCACCGATCACACGGCCGAGGAGAAGCTGGCAGGCTTCCTGCTCGGTCTGTCCCTGCGAACGGGAGGCAAGGTCGATCTGACCCTCGTCATGCCCCGGCGCGACATCGCGAGCTATCTGCGCCTGGCGACGGAGACGGTCAGCCGGCTGTTCGCCCGCTTCCAGAAGAAGAACCTCATCCGGGTCCGGCGCAAGCGGGTGGAGCTGCTCGACATCCAGGGTCTCGAGTCCATCGGCGGCGACTGCGACATCGCCTTCTATGGCGGCTACCGGCAGCCGCTGAGTCGCTGACCGCGACGGTGGGCGGCGGCCAGCGGCCCGTATCCGGGCGTCCGGTCGTCGCCTTCGTCCATATCCAGAAAACCGCCGGCACCTCGATGAAATTCATCCTGAAGCACAGCTTCGGGTTGAGGCACTGCGACGTGAACCCGCTGGACCCCGCCCCCGGCAGCCCGTTCGCACGGGCGGATCTGGCTTTCGTCCGCCGGATCTATCCCGGTCTGCGCAGCATCAGCGGCCACGAGATCGTCGAGCCTACCCGCCACCTCGGCGACGCGGTCATGCCCTACCCGATGCTGCGCGATCCCGTCGCCCGCATGATTTCCCACTACCAGGACAAGAACGTCCGCGGGCGCGCGGCGCTGGCCCTCGACGAGTTCCTCGCGGACCCCGCCCAGCATGACTTCCAGGTCAGGAAGATCGCCGGTGGCCCGGACCTCGAGCAGGCGAAGAGGCTATTGCACGAGCGCTATTTCTTCGTCGGCCTGACCGAGCGCTTCGCGGCGTCGCTGCGTCTGTTCGCCGCGGCCTGTCCGTATCCCGTCGACCTGCGCTACCGGCGCCAGAACAAGGCCGGCGACGACCGCATCAGCCGCCGGCTGCGGGCCGACGAGGACGCCATGGCGCGGATCCGCGCCGCCAACCAGCTCGATGAGGCGCTCTACGACTACGTGGCCAGGACGCTGCTGCCGGCCCGGCTGGCGGCCGCCGGCGGGGCCGACGAGCGGCCCTTGCCGTCCTATGAGTGCTCGCTGCCGCCGCTCAGGTTCGTCCTGGGCCGGGTGTATCACCGGGGGGTCTATCGAACGGCCCTGAAACGGGCCCGTCGCCGCCGCTTCGCCTAGCTGGCGAGGTTGGAGGGACAGTAGATGCTGTGCATGAGCTGGATGACCTGGGACGCCGGCCCCTCGACGATCGAGTAGTAGATCGTCTGCGCCTCGCGTCGGGTCTCGACCAGGCCGTCACGGCGCAGCAGCGCCAGGTGCTGGGAGAGCGCCGACTGGCTGAGGGGCACGTGGGCGTTCAGCTCGCCGACGGAGAGTTCGCCCTCCGCCAGCTTGCAGAGGATCATCAGACGCGATTCGTTCGCCAGGGCTTTCAGCAGCCGGGTCGCGTCGGACGCGTGTACTCGTAAGTCTTCTATGTTGCTCATCAGTCGCCGCCGCTGTCGGGTCCCCGTGCGATCGCGGCCCCCGCGACCGCGCGCCGCCGACCCACCCGACGGGCCGACGAAGCGACTATAACGTACAGACGGTCCGCAAATAAAAGCCTCCGGACGGCGGCCTGCCCGATTTCCGCGCCCGGTCCGATGGCGCAGACGGACAAGTCGTGACGGCCGGGCCGCCTGTGAGATCGTTTCATCTCGCCGCCTCCGGCACCTGGGCGCAGCTCGTCCGGGCCCCGCGGGAGGCCGCCGTGCGCCGGTCATCGATCCGGTGCTCGACGCCGCCGCCGCATCGTCGTCGACGGGGCGCGGTTCGGCGCGCTGCCGGCGGCGCGGGACGAAAAACTGCCCGCGCCCGAACGGATGCCGCCTCCCGTGCAGGGCAACATCCCCGCCGTCGAGTTGGCCGTGGCCGGCGGGGGCGACTACCCGCGGATTCCGGTCGACCGGCTCCGAGTCGGGTCGGCAAGCGCGACGGACGGGGGCAGGGGCAGGCCGAGGGCGCCGCACACCGCGCGCAGAATCGCGTATTCGTGATACGTGATCCGGTCGTCCTCGGCGGCGGCGGCAACGAAGGCGTCGACGCATTGCCGGGCGCGGGACGGCCCGAGGCCGGCCAGGTCGTTTCCAGGTCGCGCCGCAGGTCCGAGCTCGGCGGTCGTCGACCCGGCAGCGACGTGTCGGCCGAGACGGGCCACTCGGGCGCCAGGCGGGCGTGGCCGGCGGCAAAGGCGGCCGCGGCGGAGGTCGGTTCGCCACGCCGTTCCAGCGCCAGCGCGGCCAGCAGACGGGTCGCGGCCGCCGCCAGGGCGTGATCGTCGGCCGCGGCGGGCCGCGGGCCCGTGGCTCCCGTCAGGGCCGCCGCGACACGCGCTCGCAGCATGGCTTCGAACAGGTCGACCTCGTCGTCGACCGAAGACAGGCGGTCGATGGTGGCGGCGAGGTAGTCGCGCCGGATCGCGGGCTGCAGCCGCAGCACGGGAAAGGCGAGATCCGCGAGGGCCAGGCGATCCTCCTCCGCGCTGCCCGCCAGCGCGGCGGCCAGCGTGGCCGCCTCCTCGGCGATGCTGGCGCCGAGACGATTGCGGATGATGCCCAGCTGCCGTTCGTGGACGGTCGCGGCGTGATCCAGCAGCAGCGCCAGCAGGCCGGACACCGCCCGGTCACTGCGATGGACCGCCTCCCAGACGGTGGCCGGCAGCCGCTCGCGCAGCGCCCGGGCGCAGGCACCCGGGTCGGCCGCGCGGGTGCCGATCGCGGGCGCGACGGCCGCCGCCGCCAGAGGTCGTGTCGGCCGCCGCACCGGCGACGGCGGGGCGGTCTACGGGGCCGTCCGCGGCGAAAGCGCTCGTCATGCCGGCGGCCGCCGGGATCGCGTCGCCGCCGGCCCGGGTGCGGTCGCGGGACGACGCGGAGCCCGTCTCCGGGACGACGGCGCCGAGGGCCGCCAGGCGTTCCTCGATGGGGGGATGGGTCGCGAACAAACGCGCGAGGCTGTGGCGGCCGTTGGCGAACAGCATGTGGCTGACTTCCTCGACCCGCGCCGAATCGAGCCGGCCGTGGCGCTCGAGGCCCGCGATCTTGCCGAGTGCCCCGGCCAGGCCTTCCGTCTGGCGCGTGAACTGGACGGCCGCCGCGTCGGCCAGGAATTCCCGCTGGCGGCTGACGGCGGCCTGGATGAGCCGGCCGCAAAACACGCCGGCGTAGCCGAGGACGAAAATGGCCGCGCCGGCCAGGGCGAAGACGGCGGTCCCGCCGCTGCGGCCGCTGCGAATCCCGCGATGGCCGCCGGCGCGCAGCATGTGCCGGCCGATGGTGCTGACGGCCAGGATGCCGAACAGGTAGCCCATGAGCCGGATGTTGAGCCGCATGTCGCCGTTGAGGATGTGGCTGAACTCGTGGGCGACCACCCCCTGGAGCTCATCCCGGCTCAGGCGGTCCAGCGCCCCGCGGGTCACCGCCACGGCCGCGTCCTCGGGTGCGTGGCCGGCCGCGAACGCGTTGATCGAGCGCTCGTGTTCGAGCACATAGGTTTGCGGGGCCGGAATGCCGGCCGCGAGCGACATCTCCTCGACCACGTTGCGGAGCCGTAGCCGCCCCCGGTCCCGGTCCTCGGGCAGCACGGGCTCGCCGCCGAGCGAGCTGGCCACTTCGCCGCCGCCGGCCCGGAGCCGCAGGTGGCGTACGAGGCTGGCGATCAGGATGAAGGCGGCGGTGGCCAGCAACGCGCTGGCGAGCAGGCCCGCATTGCCGAAAAACCACTCGCGCGTCGGTGTCTGCCAGTTACCGTCCAGCGCCTGCAGGAGCAGCGTGACGACCAGGCTGACGGCCGCCGAGACGAACACGACCGCGAGCGCGAAGACCACGATCAGCCGGCGGGTCTGCCGGCGGGCCCGGTCCTGTCGCCCGAAATAATCCACGGTGTTCGCTGGCGGCCGGCGGCGCGGGTCAGGTCAGGGGGCTGCGGTGGTCAGAAAGACACCTCGGGGACCGCCCGCTTCTCGACCGATTCGATCTCGAGGAACTGGGCGGCCTGAAAGCTGAACGTGTTCGCGATGAGCACGTTCGGGAAGTTCTCCCGGGCGTTGTTGTAGCTCATCACCGAGTCGTTGAAGGCCTGACGGGCGAAGGCGACGCGATTCTCGGTCGACGTCAGCTCTTCCTGGAGCTGGCGCATGTTGTCGCTCGCCTTGAGATCCGGGTAGGCCTCGGCGATGGCGAGCAGACGGCCCAGCGCGCCGCTGAGCGCCGCCTCGGCGCCGCCCAGGGCCGCGATCGCGCCGGCGCTGGTCGGGTCCGCGGCGGCGGCCTTCAGGCTCGAGGTGGCCGCGTTGCGGGCCTGGATGACCGCCTCGAGGGTCTCGCGCTCGTGCTTCATGTAGCCCTTGACCGCCTCGACCAGGTTCGGGATCAGGTCATGGCGCCGGGTGAGCTGGACGTCGATCTGGGAAAAGCCGTTGCCGACCTGATTTCTCAGGTTGACGAGCTTGTTGTAGATCGCCACGCCCCAGATGGCGAGCGCCGCCAGCAGGGCCAGAAAGATCAAGAATTCCATGTGTTCGAGCCTCCCTGAATGCCGGGCGGGCCGCGGCCGCCGGTCGCGCGAAGGACAGAGCATACGCGCCGTCGCGCTCCGTCGCCAAGACATCGCCTTGCGCCTGCGCCGATCTGATATGGTGCGCAGCGGTATCTGTACTCGTTAACTATCCAGGGGAGTGGAACGTGGACGCTGTGAACGAACTGATTGGCCCGGATTTCGCAGAGCGCGCCTACGCGCTGATCGCGGCCTTCGGCAAGGATCTAATCATTGCGATCGTCATTTTCGTTGTCGGCCGCTGGGTCGCGCGCTGGCTCGCCCGTCTGACGGAGCGGGCCATGGAGAAGGCCGAGGCGGACAGCACGCTGGTCGGTTTCGTCCGCAGCATCGTCTACATCGCCCTCCTGACGTTCGTCGTCATGGCGGCGATCGCCCAGCTCGGCATCCAGACGACCTCGTTCATCGCGGTGCTCGGCGCCGCCGGTTTCGCGATCGGCCTGGCGCTGCAGGGCTCGCTGGGCAATTTCGCGGCCGGCGTGATGATGATCATCTTCCGACCCTTCAAGGCGGGCGATTTCGTGGAGGCGGCCGGCATCTCGGGCGTCGTCGAGGAGATCAAGATCTTCACGACGACGCTCCGGACCGGCGACAACAAGACCATCATCGTGCCGAACAGCAACATCACCTCGAGCATCATCGTGAACTACTCCGCGAAGCCCACGCGGCGGGTCGATCTCACGGTGGGGGTGAGCTACAGCGACAACCTCGACAAGGTGCGCGAGGTGATCAGCGGCATCCTCGCCGCCGACGACCGCATCCTGGTCGATCCGGGTCCGACGATCGCGGTCTCGGAGCTGGCGGACTCGAGCGTGAATTTCGCGGTCCGCGTGTGGGTGAACGGCAGCGACTACTGGCCGGTGTTCTTCGACCTCAACGAGACCATCAAGAAGCGTTTCGACGAGGAAGGCATCAGCATCCCGTTCCCGCAGCAGGACGTTCACGTCCACCAGATACCGGCGTCGTCCTGAACCCGGCCGGGCGCCGGCGGCCGGTGGTCAGCCGGCGCCCCGATCCGCCTCCCGGGTGCCGTAGAGCATGGTGATGTTGATCCGGCGGCTGTCGTAGCCCTCCCGGAAGCGGATGTCGTCCGTGCGGTGGAACAGGTCGGAGTTGAAGACGACGGCCCGGTTCTGGCGGTGGGGTACGACCACCTTGCGCGCGCCCTGGGCGGCGAGGTAGGCGCGGATGCGCTGCTGCGCCGCCGAGTCGTAGGTGTTGTAGTCGTCCACGCCCCAGTCGGGGGGCGCCTCCTTGTCCCACAGCACGAGGCCGCCCGATGCCGGGTCCAGGTTGGCCTCGTCCGGGGTGATCCAGAAATTCACGTTCACGGCCGCGAAGTCCGCGTG
Source organism: uncultured Gammaproteobacteria bacterium (assembly GCA_942490985.1). Taxonomy (GTDB): domain Bacteria; phylum Pseudomonadota; class Gammaproteobacteria; order Chromatiales; family Chromatiaceae; genus Thiosocius. The sequence goes on along the minus strand of CALNYW010000003.1, from coordinate 859,271 downwards.
CATGTCAATGCCCGCCAGGCCGCTGTCGTAGTTGTAGGCCCATAGCTGCATCAGCACGTGCTCGCCGAAGATGCCGGGCAGGGCGCGCGGCAGCGCCTCGGCAAGCTGAATCAGCAGCGGGCAGTTGAAGCCCTCCTGCAGGTAGGCGCCGACGTAGCCGTTGACGTGCTCGAAGTCGTACCAGATGGTCGATTCGAGACAGAACCGGCGCAGTGACGTCAGGGCGGGGCGGGTCAGCAGGCCGTCGATCCAGGTGAGGCCGGGGGCCCGTTCGTGGTACGCGGCGGTAAGGGCGTCCGTGTCCAGCGCGGGGCTGATCACCGGCCCGTCGATGCGCGGCGCGTCCGCCAGATGATGACAGCGGTTGTAGAAGGGCGCCGCCCGTCCGGCCAGCCCGGCGGGTAGCGGGACCGGCCGCCCGTCCGGCACATCCGCGGGCAGCGCCTCGAGCAGCGCCCGGTAGTCCGGCAGCAGCGCCCGCAGTCGGGCCGCGTCGAGGTCGCGGCCGATCAGGTACTCGAGCTGGGCGATGTCGTGCCGCAGCTTGGCCCGCGAGGTCCGGGCGAAGCCCGGCCGCTCCGCGCCGTGGGTCCCGCCCGGTCGGCGCAGCAACTCGTGCCCACGCCGAAAGTGCTCGACGGCCTCGGCCAGACGTCCGAGCGCCTTCAGCGCCTGCCCGAGCGCCCGCCGGGCATCCGGGTCCTGCCCGTCGGCGAAGACCGCGAAGCGTGCGCACACGAGCGCCGTCGCGGGACGGTCGCGGCGCCGCTCCAGCAGGCTCAGTCGGGTGAGCGCGCGCGCCCTGGCGGCCGGCGAGCGGTCAGCGAGGGCCCGCAGCTCCGCGGCGGCCCGGTCCGGGTCGCCGGCGCGGTCGAGCGTCTCGCCCAGGGCGAGGCCGAACTCGTCGTCAGCGGGCGTGAGGCGCAGCCCCTGGGCGAGCACTTCCGCCGCCGGCCATGGCCTCATCGTCGCCGATCAGCGATCGGACCAGGGCCAGCCGCGCTGCCCGATGGCCGGGCGCGAGCTCCAGGGTGCGCCGGTGACACTCGGCGGCGGGTGCCGTCTGGCCCTGCCGTTGCCGTACCAGCCCCAGCGTGTGCCAGGCCTCCGGCTGGTCCGGGGCGAGCCGCAGCGACGCGCTGGCTGCCCGCGCCGCTGGGTCGAGCTGGCCGGCGGCGAGCTGGATCAGGCCGAGGTTGGCGAGGATGGCGGGATCCTGCGGACGGGCGCGCGCGGCCCCTACCGACGCGCGCGTCGCGGCGGCGGCGAGGTCCCCGCGCTGGTAGTCGACCATGCCCAGGTAGTGCGCCGCGTCGACGTTGTCGGGCTCCCGTGCGAGCACGCTCTGATAGCCGGCCGCCGCGGTCGCGAGGTCGCCGGCTCGATGCGCGCCGACCGCGCGCGAGAGGAGGTCGTTGATGGGAGCGTCGGGCATGGCGCCCGATTATAGGGTCATCCCAAAGTATCGTTGACGGGGCGATCCCCGCGCTGAAGCGAACGCGGCCCTGCGGGGCGCGTCCCTTACCGCGCTCGAGGCTGTGGCGCTGATGGACGCTGCCAGGCTCCAGGTTATCGGGTGTCCCCGCACTCGGGATAAACCCGCGGACGGGTCGCCGGCAAGGCGGGCTGGCGTCGGGCTCTAGGGCTCGGCGGTTGCGACGCGCGTGAGATAGCCGTCGACGAGATCCGCCACCGTGTCGGCCACGGGATGGACGAGATCCCGGGCCACGCCGGCCGCTTCGAAACTCACCTGGTAATCGGCCGGGTCGCGTTCGCCGTTCGGCGCCAGTCGCTGGGGGATGCGTTCGCCGGCCAGCGTGCAGTTGATGGTCTTGGTCTCGAACATGCCCGGCGGCCGGTCGGCGTCGATCCTGAGGATGAGCTGGACGAAGCCGTCGCCCATGCCCCAGGCGGCGTCGCCGACCGAATTGGGCTCGCGCACTTCGACGTCGAAGCCACGGGCGTAGCCGATCCGGGCGGCATCGGCGCCGGCCCGGCGGCAGATGTGGCCGAGGATGCGGTCCGAGGTGTCGAATTCGCAGGCAAAGACGGCTTCGCGCCGGGGCCCGCCGAGATCGCCGGCCGTGACCGACACCCACACGCAGAGCAGCGCTGCGCTGGTGAGCGCCGCGGCTACTCCGTGCAGGCGGCTCGGCGGCCGGCTTGGCGGCATCTGTCGTCCTCGATATCGGTATCCAGGTCAGGCAATTATGTCGACAGATGGGGTCCGATGACCGGGAACTCGATCACAACCCGCCAATTTCCGACCGGCGGCGGATTATGTTCAATCGGGCCCAGAGAAGGCGATTCAGCGATAGGTGATCGTGTTCAGTTCGTTGCCCGATTTGCTGTCCCGGGTCTGGGTCCGGTAGGTCCCGACCTGGTTCCCGAGCACGACGATCTCCCGCCGTCCCGAACCGTTCTGGTCCGCGACGGTCAGCGCTTCCTGAGCATTGCCTATGCCATCGAAGAACACGCTGCGGAAGGTCTTGCCGGTGGCGCCGTCGATCATGCGCACGCGCGGATCCTCGCTGTCTTTCTCGATCACCGCGCCGTAGTCCGGCACGCCGTCGCCGTTCGAGTCGCCGAGGCCGACAATGCCCACCGGACGGTTGGCAGCGTTGAGGAAAGTCTTGGTCGACGCGCCACCCGGGCCCAGGTCCCGCCGCATGACGCGGATCTGGCCGCTCTCGCTCTGGCCGAGCTGGAGCAGCTCGGGAAAGCCGTTGGCGTCGACGTCCCGGCCGAGGGCGATCGCCAGCGGCCGGTAGAAGCTGCCGAAGCCGAGATTGCGGACGGTGGCACCCGTCGCGGCGTTGCGGATGCGAACCACGGCGACGTTGCTCGCGTTACTGACCAGGGCCGCCACTTCGGGCAACGCGTCTCCGTCGAGGTCGGGCAACGCGAGCAGCTGCACGAGTTCGTCAGCCCCGCCGAAGTTGAGGCTTCGGATGTTCGCGCCCGTGGCCCCGTCGATGACGAGCGCCCTGATTCTGTCGTCGGCGTTCAGCCCGGCGACGACCACGTCCGGCTGGCCGCCGCCGTCGGTATCCGGTATCACGACCGCGTCCACCCAGCGCACGCCGGCCGCGAGCTGCCGCTGGGCGACCACGGCCTTCGTCGCGAGGTCCACCAGCCGCAAACGGTAGGCCCCGCTGCGCAGGCGCGCCAGCGTCACGATCTCTTGCGCACCGTTGCCCGAGGCATCGGGCGCGGCGGACAGCGAGAGCAGCGGTCGCGAGCCGAGGATCAGCTGTCTCAAGTTGGTGTCGTTCCTGCCATCCCGGACATGCAGGAGATGCCGGCCGTCGTCGTCTACCAGGACTACGCCGAGCTCCTGCCAGCCGTTGCCGGAGAAGTCGTCGAGGGCGAGGACCTGGTCGACTTCCGCGCCGTAAAAACGATTGGTGCCGTAGATGTCGTCCGTCTGCGGGGCGGTCGTGCTGCCAATGAGCGCGTACATGATGGCGGTGGAATCCGGGGTATGGCCGAGGCCGATGCTGTGACCCAGTTCGTGCACGGTCACGCGGGTGAAGTCGACCGCGCCGCCGAAGGTCCGGCCGTCGTCGATCGTCCAGCTCTTGGTCGAATTGAAGACGATGTCGGTGTGGGTGGCCCGACCCGCACCCGTGGGGTCGATGAAGAACCGCGTGAACGCCGTCGCGAGGGTCGTCGATCCCCAGGCTGTTCCGCAGAAGGTGTCCTGGAAGAAGGCGGTGCTGGGGCCCCTGTCCCGGCAGTCCGCCGCCTGCGGGTTCCCGTCGGTCGTCACGGTCACGATCGTCGCGTCCGTCCAGCGTGCGGCCGCCTCGGCGAACGCGCCCTCCCAGTCACCCGGTGTCGGCGCCGTCAGCGTCAGGTCGCCCGTGCTGACGTTGAAGCTGCCGGTGACCCAGGTGTAGGCCAGCGGTTCGGCCGCGTCGGCCACGACCAGCCAGCCACCGAGGCAGAACGCCAGCCAGCGTGCCGCCCGGTTCATCGGACCACCCCGGCCGGACGCTCCGCGACGGCGCGGATCGTCGCCGCGAATTCGGCCAGCGACAGGGCGGTTTCGGGGCCGGCGCCCGGCTTGGCGGTGATGCCCAGCGGCAGACCCTCGCTCAGGCGAACCCCCGCCGGACTGGGCGCCGAGCGGGCTGCCGTGACGGCGAGGCCCCGGTTGGTGTAGACGCGCGCCGGCCCGTCAGCCTGCCGCTCTACGCGATAGTGGCCCTGGTCCCAGCCATACAGCGGGTGTATCTGCGGTCGCGCCGTCTGCTCGACGAAGTAGACGCCGCGCTCGCCCGCCGCTGGCAGGGTCAGGCCCTGGATCTGCACGCCGCGACCGTCTACCACGCCGCCGGCGAACTGCAGCACGATGCGATCCCCGCCGGCCTGGCCCTTGTAGGTCTCGAGAACCTCGAACTCGACTTCCGTCACGATGCCCGGCGCGGCCGCGACGCGGCGACTGGTGGCTGGCCACCACGGCCCCGTGGAAGATGAGCTGCGAGGAACCGACCAGCTCGTCGAAGCCGACGAGTCGGACAGAAGCGGCCTGGCTCGATGTAGCGAGAGCCACCCCCAGCAACAGTGTGGCGAGGGCTTGCCAGGGCGTCCGTGTTGCCTGGTTCATGGGTTTTGCTCCGTGTCCTCGTGGTCGTGCGACGGCGCCGTGCGCGGGCCGCAGCGGCCTTGCCGAGTATAACCAGCCAACCGATCGGCCCGGACCCTTGTTGAGGTGAAGCGCCTCACAGATCCGAACACCCGCCCGGCATTATGTCGCAGTGCGCTTGAGAGGCCCTACGCGGGCCGTTACCGTGACGTCATTGAGCCGGCGGAAGGCCGGTCCGAATACGGGCACACGCTACCCGATAGCGCTCGTGCCCCGCCGCGCCGCCATCCAGGCGGTAGTCCGGAAGGGGGGAGGCAGCGGCCCGTGATCCCACGGTTCACGCAGGCCGCGACAGCAGGAAGGCCCCCGATCGGGCCGACAGCGGGATCACGCCGGGTTCGCCCGGCGTTTTCTTTGGCGCTCGCCCGGACGGCCGCCGTTGTCCCGGCCGACTGCCAACGACGAACCGCCACCGAACCGGAGCAGGCGCTCTGCGTGCAGACGGTTGTCTATACTGATTCCTCGAAGCTGGTCCAATCTGAGGGGGGAACTCAATGGCTGTTGCTTACCGTGTAAGGCAGGGCGTCCTCGGCGCCGCTGCTCTGATCCTCGTGGCGGGGGCCGGCCAGGCCCGGGTCGAGGTGGATTTCGCGAAGCCCGACGTGTCCTATTCGGCGACGCGGATTCTGGAGGCCGAGCAGGGAAGCTTTCGCCAGCAGTTTCATTATGTAAAAGACAAGACCCGCAGCGAGATGGAAGCGAGCGGCCAGACCATCGTGACCATCACGCGCGACGATCTCGGCCTAATCTGGATGCTCATGGGCCCGTCGATGTACATGGAGACGTCGATGACCGACGTCGAGTCCTACGCCGAGTCCACCGAGGGCTCGCCCGACGCGATGGAGGTCGTGGAGTACACCGAGGTCGGCCCCGAGACCATCGACGGCTACGACACCACCAAGTACCGGGTCCGGGCGGAGGATGCCGACGGTGACGAAATACTCGGTCACTTCTGGGTGACGGAGGAGCGCATTCCGGTGCGCATGGAGATGGATTTCATGCTCGGGTCGGAGCAAGAACAGCAGCACGTCGTGGTGCGCCTCGAGGACCTGGTGGTCGGGCCGCAGGACGACAGTCTGTTCGAGGTGCCGCCCGACGCGCAGAAGTTGGACGTGGGCGGCATCCCCGGCTTCGACACCGGTTCGTTCCAGGAACAGCTCAAGCAGTCTGCGAGCGAGAGCGCGAAGCAGGGCGCGACCGAAGCTGTGGAGCAGACCACCCGTGACCGGGTCAAGGAAGGGGTCACGAAGGGCCTGAAGAAACTGTTCGGCGGTTGACCGGAGCACGATGCATCCCGGAGGATCGGTGCCATCGCGTGCCGACCGGAGTGCATCATGACTACAACGACACCGCCCCGCGCGGGTTACGGGGGGGCGGCGCTAGCGCTCCTGATCGTATGGCTGGCGTGCCCCACGCCGGCCGGGGCCCAGACCGCCACCAACGTTCGCTGCAACGGCTGCGTCAACGCCAACAACATCGCCGTGGAGGGCATCCGCCCGCGCAATCTGGGCAACCAGTCCGTGACGCGCTCGAAGCTGGCGATCGGCGCCGTCGGTCGCTCCCGGCTCGCGGACGAGTCGGTGAGCTGGGAGAAGCTCGCGCGCGCGCTTCAAAGGCGGATCCTCGAGCTGGAGGAACGCCTCGCGGCCCTGGAAGCCAACAGCGTGCTCGCCCTCGACGGGCGTCTGCGACTGGAAGAAGACGAACGTGGACCGCTGGTCCGTCTGGAGGGTGTCAACCTCCAGCTCGTCAACGGTGGCGGCGGGACCGAGGCGGTCAACGGCCTTGGCAATCTGATCGTCGGCTACGACGAGAGCGGCGGCTACTTGGACGCCATCTGCTCGGACGGCGAATACAACGGCCGGGAGGAATGCGAGGCCGCCGGCGCCCGCTGGGCCCGGGAACACAAGTCCGGCTCGCACTATCTGGTGGTCGGTACCGGGCATCGCTACTCGCGCTACGGCGGGCTCGTCGCCGGTGACCGGAATACGGTCAACGGCGTGACCGCGAGCGCCTTCGGTGGCTCGCTCAATGTCGCCTCCGGCGACAGCGCCGCGGTGACCGGTGGTTTCCTCAACGAGGCGACCGGTTTCCTGGCGAGCGTCAGCGGGGGCACGCTCAACCGGGCCACCGGGGACTTCTCCGCGGTGGCCGGCGGCAGCGGGAACCGGTCGACCGGCGTGGCGGCGGCGATCGCCGGCGGCGAGGACAACCAGGCGGCCGGCCATGCCGCCACCGTCGGCGGCGGCTCGGGCAATGCCGCCTCCGGCGACCAGGCCAGCGCCGCCGGCGGACTCAACAACCGCGCCGAAGGTGTCTATGCGACCGTCGGCGGCGGCCGTGGCAACAGCGCGATCGGGGAGGGTGCGACGGTCAGTGCGGGCGACGGCAATCGGGCCGAGGGTGATCGCGCCGGCATCGGCGGCGGCAGCGGCAACGTCGCCTCCGGCGAGGCGGCCGCTGTCAGCGGTGGTCGTCTCAGAACGGCTGGCAGTGCGTACGACTGGGTCGCGGGCGGCCTCAGGCAGGACCAGTAGTCGAAGATGATCGTCGCGTGCTGCGGACCGGTCGCCCTCGTGGCGGCAGTGCTGCTTCCCCCCCCTCCCCCCTCTGCCGCGGCTGCAATCGGAGCGACACCGTCGTCGTGGGCGAGGACTCCGGCTATCGATTGAGCCGCGTGCCATACTCCGAGCAATGGTGCTGGATCACTCTGTGGCAGGCGACGTGGGCATGACGCAAAGCGGGGTTGGGCGGTGATACTCGACCCTGCGCGGGCCCCCTCGGATCCGTCCACCGAGACCGCGGACTTCGCGCGGCTGATCGAAGCCCACGCCGCGACGCGCGATGCGGAGACCCGCGCGCGCATCGAGGAAGACGTGTGGCGCCGCTACGGCACCGAGGGCACGGTGCTGATCTCGGACATGGCGAGTTTCAGCCGGGTCTCCCGCGTCCACGGCATCTGCCATTACCTCGGGCTGATCCATCGCGTACGCCGACTGTGGGCGCCGCTGATCGGACAGCATGGCGGGGTGCTGCTCAAGTCGGAGGCCGACAACTGCTATGCCTATTTCGAACGCCCCGACGACGCGCTCGCGGCCAGCGTGGACGTGCACGGGCGCCTGGCGGAGGTGAACGGCGGCGAGGCGGCGGAGGATCGGGTGTTCCTGTCGATCGGGATCGACTGCGGCCGGCTGTTGATGATCGGCCGCGACGACTATTTCGGCGACCCCGTCAACACGGCGTCGAAGCTCGGCGAGGACCTGGCGGGCAAAGGGGAGACGCTGATTACCCGGCGTGCGCTCGAGCGCTGCAAGGACGGCGCCGAGGCGCATGGCGATAGCCTCACGACCCGGATCTCGGAAATCGAGATCGACTATTTCCGGTTCCGGCACGGCTAGCGCGCGATGAGCACCGATCCGTCGGCGGAAACCGGGTCCCTCGAGGCACGGCTGAGCACACCGGGCTGCGGCCCGAGGCGCTGGAAGCCATTCTCGAGGTCACGCGCAAGCTGGCTGCACCCTTCGACCTGACCACCATGCTCGAGGAGGTCGTCGCCGCGGCGCGACAGGTGCTGCACGCCGATCGTGGCACGGTCTTCCTGTACGACGCGGAACGTAACGAGCTCGCCATGACTGTCGCGACGGGAATGGCGCCGGTCCGTTTCCCGGCTGACCAGGGCATCGCCGGCGAGTGCGTGCAGACGCGGCGGATCATCAACGTGCCCGACTGCTATCGCGACAAGCGCTTCAATCCCGCGATCGATCGCGAGACCGGGTACCGGACCCGCTGCATGCTGACCCTGCCGCTGATCGGCTACGAGGATTCCCTGGTCGGCGTGCTGCAGCTCCTGAACAAGCACGAGGGCACGTTCGACGAACAGGACGAGCGCGTCGCGGCCGCCCTCGCGGCGCAGTGCGCCGTCGCCATCCACCGGGTCAAGCTGCTGGAGGCCCTGCTGGAGTCCGAGAAGCTCGATCGCGAAATCACGGTGGCGCGCGAGATTCAGATGAGCGCGTTGCCGAAGCAGATGCCGCCGGTGCCGTGCTACGACGGCGCCGGGACTTTCCGGCCGACGGATCAGACCGGGGGTGATCTTTTCGACTTCGTCCGGCTCGACGACGGGCGCCTGTTTCTGCTGCTCGGCGATGCGACCGGGCACGGGATCGGACCGGCGCTCTCGGCCACGCAGGTCCGTGCGATGGTGCGCGTCGCGCTGCGCCTCGGCGCCGATCTCGACGAGGTCTACCGGCACACCAACAACCAGCTCGTGGACGACCTGCCGGACGATCGCTTCGTAACGGCCTTCCTGGGACTGCTCGATCCCGGCTCGCACCAGGTGCGGTTCCACGCCGGCGGGCAGGGGCCGCTGTTGCACTTCCGCGCCGCGACCCAGAGCTGCGACTGGCACGGCGCATCGACCTTTCCGATGGGCGCGCTGCCGCAGGAGGAACTGCGCCCGGCCGAAAACCTGAGGCTGGAACCGGGTGACGTGCTCGGCCTCATTTCTGACGGCGTCTACGAATACGAGGATCCGGGGGGCGCCCAGTTCGGACAGGAAGGGGTCGCGCAAATCATTCGCGATCATCAGCATGAACCGATGACCGATGTCGTCCAGTTTCTCCTGGATTCGGTCAGCAGGTTCGGCCGCAGCGCTCCCCAGGCCGATGACATCACTATCGTTCTCGTCCGCCGACTCCCCGACTAGTTGTCGTCTGCCGATCGCCCCTTCGCCTATACTTTTGTCCAATGGGGAGAAAAGCGTCGCGGGTGGTTGCGGTACAGTGAGTCGATAAACCCGCGCGCGCGGCGCCACGCGTCGTGCCATGAACAAGAAATTCAAACGCAGCTTTCAGTCGCTGGAGCCGATCTACGCGCTCACCGAGAAATTCTTCTCGCAGGAATCGATCGACCGCCTGCATCTTTTTCCCGTGAGCGGTATTGGGCCTTGGCACTTTCGATCAGCGAGGCGCTGTAGCGTTTGGCGGTCAGCGCGAGCAGCGGCACAAACAGGGAGAACAGAATGATTTCCGGTACCGCTTGCATGCCGCCGGCCAGCAGTCGTGACAACAGCGTGACGATTGTCATGCTGCCGAGCAAGACCAGGTACTGGGAAAAATAGACCCCGTACGACGTAATTGCGGCCATCAACACGAAGCCCGGGACCAGCGTTTGCATCTGTGCCAAATGAACGCTCTCGGTACCGACGGGCAACAGCGGCAGTGTTCCCCACGTCAGACCTACCAGAGCGGAAGTCCAGGCGTGGTGCTTCAACCAGTAGTTTTCGGGATGGCGGCGTATGCCGTTGGCGAAGAAGCGTCGAAACAGCAACAGGCGCAGGCCGGTGCTGAACGCGACACCGCCCACCCAGATCAACGGCGCAACGCCCCCTGTGGCCCGCCAAAAAAGGGCCGCGCAGACCACCGCACTGATCAGCGCGACGTACGACGCAATACGTGCTTGGGAAAACAACAGCCGCAGGCGTTGATCGGTAATCGCTTGCGGATCGGCACTATGCGGTGGCATAGCGAAATTAACGGCCTCAAGCGGAGGCCCTTTAGGCCGCATGCTGCAGCGATAGCCGGGGCAGGATCAACGGCTGCCAGCGGCTGCCTGGCAGCCCCCGCGGGTAGGCAGCGACGTTGTACATGCAGTATCTTCCAACCGCGCCGCACGCCTGACCAGTGGGTGTCCAGCCTCCAGCGTCTCCAGCCAGGCCGAAGATAGGAAACCTGATGACCGAACAATCGACCGCGTCGCGCCTCGCACGCTACCGCGAGGCCTGGCAAGCATCCACCGCGGCTTTCGCGGCGCGGGATTTGCCATCGATGGCGCGTCTCGAGCCGGTCTGGGCGTGGAGCGATTTTTTCGCCAAGACGAGTCTTCGTGAGCCCCAGTTGCTGATTGACCTGGCTGCATCCGGGGTCGTCGAACGCGCATACCTTGATGGCGAGCTGGCCGCGCGGCTCAGCGAGCGTTTGCAGACGATAGACGACGAACCGGGGCTGGAACGTGCGCTCAGGCAGTTTCGGCAGTACGAGATGATGCGCATCGTCTGGCGCGACCTGACGGGTGCGGCGTCGCTCGACGAGACGCTCGAAGACCTGTCAGAGATGGCGGATGTGAGTATCCGTCAGGCGCTCGAGCTGATTTCCCGCTGGGCCGTCGAGAAGTGGGGAACGCCGCGCGATGCGGCGGGACGCGAGCAGCGCCTGATCGTGCTCGGCATGGGCAAGCTGGGTGCCCGCGAGCTCAACCTGTCTTCGGATATCGATCTGATCTTCTGTTATCCCTCGCGCGGCCAGACCGATGGGCGCCGCGGTCTGGACAACGAGCAGTTTTTTACCCGTGTCGGTCGCCAGCTTATCGGCGTATTGGGCAAACAGACCGTCGATGGCTTTGTGTTCCGGGTCGATATGCGTCTGCGGCCATTTGGTGACTCAGGGCCGTTGGTCGTGACCACCGACGCGATGGAGCACTACTACCAGACGCAGGCGCGCGACTGGGAGCGCTACGCGATGGTCAAGGCGCGTGCCATCACCGGCAACCCGCAGGACATTGCCGGGCTGGCCGGCATGCTCCGTGCGTTCACGTTTCGGCGCTACATCGATTTTGGGGTGATCGAATCGATTCGTGATATGAAGCGCCTGATCGAGGCAGAGCTGCGCAGAAAGGGCGTGCAGGCCAATATCAAGCTGGGACAGGGCGGGATTCGCGAAATCGAGTTCATCGGTCAGGCGTTTCAGCTGGTGCGCGGCGGGCGCGACCCAGAGCTGCGGGTGCGGCCGATCCAGGTGGTGCTGCGGGTATTGGGCAAACGCGGTCTGTTGCCCGACTTTGCGGTGAAGGCGTTGATCGAGGCCTATCGCTTCCTGCGCCTGACGGAAAACCGCATCCAGGCCTGGCAGGACCAGCAGGATCACGCGCTGCCAGCCGACCAGGAGGGTCGCGCACGCCTGGCCGCGAGCATGGGGTTCGCGGATTGGCCTGCATTCGAAAAGGTGCTCGACCGGCACCGGCGCCGGGTACATGAGCAGTTCGGCAATGTGTTCGCCGCCCCGCAGGTCGAACAGGCCGAGCCAGACACCGCGTTGGGACGCGTTTGGCAGGCCCGGAACGGCGATGAGCAGGCGCTTGCGACGCTGACAGGTGTCGGCTTCGTTGCCGCTGAACAGTCGTTGACACGCCTGCTGGCGTTCCACGAGGCCAGTGTCGTCCGCACGTTGCCGACCCGTGGCCGCAACAAGCTCGACCAGTTGATGCCGTCGCTGCTGGAGGCGGCGGCGCAGACCGATGCGCCGGATGTGACCCTCGAGCGGCTGCTGAATCTGATCGCCGCGATCGCCCGGCGCACGGCCTATCTGGACCTGCTGGTGGAGAATCCGTTGGCGCTGTCGCAACTGGTCCGCCTCGTCAGCGAGAGCAGCTGGGTGGTCTCGCAGTTGATTCGGCAGCCGTTGTTGCTCGATGAATTGCTCGATCCCCGGCGCCTGTACTCGCCGCTGCATAGCGCCGACCTGGCGCAAGAACTCACTACCTTGTTGCAGTCGGTCGACGACGAGGACGTCGAACAGGAGATGGAGCGCCTGCGGCAGTTTTCCCAGGGCAACCGGCTGCGGGTCGCCGCCGCCGACATCGTCGGGGCGATCCCGTTGATGGTAGTGAGCGACTTCCTGACCGAGATCGCCGAGGTCACGTTGCAGCAGGTGCAGGCCAGCGTGTGGCGGGACCTGGTCCGCAAGCATGGCCGGCCGGGCGATATGGCGGGTATGGACAGCGGCTTCGCGGTGATCGGCTACGGTAAGCTCGGCGGGATCGAGCTCGGCTACGGCTCAGACCTCGACCTGGTGTTCCTGCACGGCAGCACCAATCTGAATGCGGTGACCGACGGCAAGCGCAGCATCGCCAACGACGTGTTCTATGCGCGCTTCGGTCAGCGCGTGATCCACATGCTGACCACCCGGATGTCCTCCGGGATGCTGTACGAGGCCGATATGCGGCTGCGGCCGAATGGCAACTCCGGCCCATTGGTACCGTCGCTGACGATGTTTGAAAAATACCAGCAAAACGAGGCCTGGGTCTGGGAGCAACAGGCGTTGGTCCGTGCGCGTGCCGTCGCCGGTGATCCGGCGGTGATCGAGCGGTTTAAAGAGATTCGCCATACCGTGCTGTGTCGGGCAAGAGACGCCGCGGCGCTGCGCGCCGAAGTGGTCTCGATGCGCGAAAAAATGCGCAGTTCGCTCGATACCAGTACCGCGGCGGAATTCCATATCAAGCATGGCGTTGGTGGCCTCGTCGACATCGAGTTCTTGGTCCAGTACGCGGTGCTGCGCTGGGCCAACGCGCATCCTGATCTGACCGAATGGACCGACAACGCGCGATTGCTCGAACGCCTGACGCAGCATGGCCTGTTGCCCGACCGGTCCGCCGAGCAGCTCTGGAATGCCTATCAGGTATTTCGCAATGTGGCGCACCGCCGCAGCCTGCAGGAGCAGGGTTCGCTGGTGCCGACCGAGCAGTTCGCGGAGGAATGCGCGATGGTGCGCGATATCTGGCAGGGCATCATGGTGGCAGGGCATTGACCGGGCTTGGCCGCGGTCTGCAGACCCAAATGCGATTTTCCTTGGCAGATGGCGGCCACAATGGGCTCGGCCGCCGCAGCTGTTTGTGGTTCAATTGCACGGTTGATCAACCTGTCCCAGCTGGAGTCTGAATTCGATGCAAACCATGGCGGACCGTGACGGCCTGATCTGGCTGGACGGCGAGATGGTGCCTTGGCGCGAGGCCAAGACACACGTGCTGACCCATACCCTGCATTACGGTATGGGTGTCTTCGAGGGTGTTCGCGCCTACCACGCCGAACAGGGCACGGCGATCTTCCGCCTCGACGAGCATACCGACCGGCTGTTTCGCTCGGCGCACATCCTCGGCATGCCGATGCCGTACGACCGCGACGCCATCAATGCCGCTCAGCTGGCAGCGGTGCGCGAGAATGGTCTGGACTCGGCGTATATCCGTCCGATGTGTTTTTACGGGTCCGAGGGGATGGGGCTGCGTGCCGACAACCTCGAGGTGCACTGCATGGTCGCGGCCTGGGCCTGGGGCGCCTACCTCGGCGAAGAGGGCATGACCAAGGGCATCCGGATCCGCGTGTCGTCGTTTACCCGGCATCATGTCAACGCGACGATGTGCCGTGCCAAGGCCAACGGCAATTACATGAACTCGATGATGGCGCTGAAAGAGGCGTTGGACACCGGCTATGACGAGGCGTTGTTGCTCGATATCAACGGCTTCGTGATGGAAGGATCGGGCGAGAACATCTTCATCGTCCGTGATGGTGTGCTGTATACCCCGGATCTGACCTCGGCCCTTGATGGGATCACCCGGCGCACCGTGATCCAGCTGGCCGAAGAAGAGGGCCTGCAGGTGGTCGAGCGGCGTATCACGCGCGACGAGGTCTACATCGCCGACGAGGCATTCTTTACCGGCACCGCCGCCGAGGTCACGCCGATTCGTGAGGTCGACGGCCGGGTGGTTGGCAGCGGCAGTCGTGGCCCGATCACCGAAAAGCTACAGAGCAAGTATTTTGATGTCGTGCATGGCCGCAGCGCGGCCCACACCGACTGGCTGAGTGTCGTCTGATTCGACGCGGGAGAGGAACAGCATCATGAGTGCGACGTCAAAACCGACCGGCGATGCCGCGATTGTCGTTAACAAGACCGATTTGCCGCTGTCTTGCCCAAGGCCCGAGGACGAGGTCTGGAACATGCATCCGCGGGTCTATCTGCCGATCGAGAAGACCGGCGAGGTCGCCTGTCCGTATTGCGGTGCGCGTTACAAGCTTGCGGATTAAACGACGTCACACCGATCGACGGCGCCGCTGGGCGTGACGTCTGCTGCCGTTGCAACCGGCCAGGCCCCGCTGACCCTCTGGCGATTTATCGACGGCAAGCCGGGACATCAAAACCAGACCGCCGGGCTGGTGAGCGCGCTGGCGGACAGGGTCGCGGTCGACAGTCATGACATCCTCGTCAAGCCGGATTGGCGCAACTGGCTCGGCCTGCTAACGGCCAGATGCCCACTGGCGAAGGGGCTGCCGGATCCGGATATCCTGCTCGGTGCGGGTCACGCCACCCATATCGCACTGCTTGCCTGCAGACGCGCGCGCGGTGGGCGCACGGTGGTCCTGATGCAGCCGAGTCTGCCGAGACAGTGGTTCGATCTGTGTATCGTGCCGTCGCACGACGGCGTGGCACCGGGCGAGCGTGTGCTCGTTACCCGTGGTGCGATCAACGCGGTGCGGCCGGCCACGACGAAGCGCGATGACCAAGGCTTGATCCTGGTCGGCGGGCCGTCGCGCCACCATGGTTGGTCGACCTCGGGCCTGGTGTCGCAGGTGGCGGAGATCCTCGCCGCTGACCACCGTGGCTGGACGGTCGCGACCTCGCGCCGCACTCCGGCCGCTACGGTCGACACGTTGCGTCAACTCGTGGACGACCCTGCCGGACTGGTCGAGCCCGCCGATGTCGCGCCGGACTGGCTCGCCGCGACCCTTGCGCAGACGCCGGTCGCCTGGGTGAGCGAAGACAGCGTGTCGATGCTCTACGAGGCGCTGACCGCCGGCGCCGCCTGCGGCCTGATCGGCGTGCCGGGCAAGGGTGCCAGCCGCATCCAGCGGGGTGTCGATGAGTTGGTCGATAACGGCCTGATCGTGCGCTTCGAAGCGTGGCGTGCGGGCCAAAGGCTGTTGCCGCCAGAGCGGCCACTCGACGAGGCCGGGCGCTGTGCCGACTGGATCGTGGAACGATGGCTCACAAGCTGACCGTGCTGCAGGTGCTGCCCGCGCTCGACGGCGGCGGTGTCGAGCGCGGCACCCTCGAGGTGGCCGGGGCGCTGGTCGATGCCGGCCATCGTTCGCTGGTGATGTCGGCCGGCGGGCGCATGGTCGATGAGCTCGTCGCCGGTGGCAGCGAACACTTCACATGGCCGGTGCACCGCAAGTCGCTGTTAACCCTGCGGCTGGTGCGACCGCTTAGGCGGTTCCTGCGCGAGCAGCAGGTCGAGGTCCTGCACGTGCGCTCGCGGGCACCCGCCTGGGTCGGCTGGCTGGCGTGGCGGGGGATGCCGGCGGATGATCGGCCGCGATTCATCACGACCGTGCATGGGCTCTACTCAGTCAATGCGTACTCAAAGATTATGATGCGCGGTGAGCGCGTGATCGCGGTGTCGAATACCGTGCGCGATTACATCCGCAACAACTACCCCGATACCGATCCCGCGCGGATCGTGGTGATCCCGCGTGGTGTCGACCCGGAGCAATGGCCCTTCGGCTATAGGCCAACCGATGCGTGGCTGGCGGCGTGGTATGCGCAGTATCCACAGCTCCAAGGCCGCAAGGTACTGACGCTGCCGGGGCGACTCACCCGGCTCAAGGGGCACCGGGATTTCATCGACCTGATCGATCGACTGGTCGCATCGGGTGAACCGGTGCATGGCTTGATCGTTGGCGGCGAGGATCCCAAACGTCAGGCGTACGCGCGCGAGCTGCATGAACTGGTCGTCGAGCGCAACCTGGGGGACCATGTTATTTTCACCGGCCAACGCAGTGACATGCGCGACATCTATGCCGCATCGGATATTGTTCTCTCACTATCGACCAAGCCGGAGTCGTTCGGGCGCACGGTCCTGGAGGCCTTGAGCCTGGGGCGGCCGGTGATCGGGTATGCGCATGGAGGGGTGGGCGAAATCCTGCGGCAGGTCTATCCCGACGGTATGGTTGAACTTTCTGACCGGCAGGGCCTGGTCGAGCGCGTCGCCTGTTTGTTGGTCAATAAGCCGTCGGTGCGGAATGCGCAGCCCTTTACCCTTGACCGAATGCTGACGTTGACGCTCGATCTCTACGCCAACTTGGCTGGATCCGTCAGCGTGAGGTGACGGCGCCAGCATCTACTTGGTTGCTGGCGATGTCCGTCACATGAACGCCCGATTCGCGCCGATTGAGGCGATCCGCACGGTCTTCATACAGTGGCCAGGCTGCATCTACACCTGATCAGGAACCAATACCGTGATGCACGCGGTTTGGTTGCCTGCTCAAACCGCGAGTGATTCATCCCTTTTCGTAAAATCTGAGGTCGTCTGCGAAATCAACCTCTCCCCAGGGTCTGGAATAGGCGGCCGCAGCGATAGGGATCCGCTCGGCGCCAATGACTTCGTTCAAGGTGCCGGTCATGTGCATTCGGTCGCGTGCTTCCTGGGTCAAACTGCTACGTATCCGTTCGACTTCGGCCCAACCGAGGGGCGTGAATCGCAGCAACCCCATGTACTGGCCTTCAATTTCTTCGACAGATTTCGGCTTGTTGCCAATTTCGGCCAATGTGCCGTCGGCCCTGAGCCGAAACGTCTCTGCGTCGAGCAGCGGATCGCCAAAGCGCTGTGTCCAAAGCGCGAGCCAGTTTGGATCGTAGGTGATTGCCAGATCGGCATTAAGCGTCATCAACGATGCTACTGCGGAGGCTTCGTAGAAGATATCTGAGTATGCGACGATGCAAGGTTCGGAGCGCAACCATGTCTGCGCGCAGGCCAACGATGAAACCATGTTGGTCTCCATCCAGCGCGGATTATTGAATTCGGTTGTTGTCCGACCGGCCAGCATCTCGCGCTTGTAACCGGTGACAATGGCGATCTCGGTTATTCCGGCCTCGGTCAGCGAGTCGATTCCCCAGTCCAGCAAAGACTTGTCGCGCAGTTCCAGCAGGCACTTTGGGCGGTCGTCTGTCATGTTCTGCATCCGGCTTCCGCGGCCTGCAGCGAGGATAATGGCCTTCATGTTGTTGCCGTCAATTGGTGCCTGGTGTTGTGGTTAGGGTTCACCGAATAATCTCCTCAGCCTGTGTTGGTCCTGCGCGGCGAACGTTGGCTCCCGCTCCGGGTGCCACATCCACCCCTCCCAGGACAGTTGTGTGTGGCGTATCGCTTCGATGCAGCCATCGGCAGACCTGGCCGTGACGACAAATTCGTCAGGGCAGGTCGCCAGCGCCTGGCTATGAAAACTGTTGGTTTCGCCGGAAATCTCACCTGACACGCGATGTCGAACGCGCACATGCCCCTGTACCGGCAGCAATGAAACTCCGGCAAACACCCCCAGCATTTGCATGCCGCGACAGATACCCAGAACGGGCAGCTCTCGAGCGCGGGCGTATGTCAGCAGTTGGCGTTCGGTGGCATCGCGCTCAACAGCCGTGCCAATATCATTGCCGCCGGACAACATGATTGCCGTCGGTTCGACCGAGCGCAGCCAACAGGTCAGCAGGTTGTCGTCGGCCGTCGATCCGGGCCGCGCTTGCAGTCCATTCGGTACCGGCACCGGGAGGTACCCAGCAGCCGTCAGCCATGTCGCTACGCGTTGATCCAGGGCATCCCGGACCTCGTTGCGCGCCGGGTGGTCGTCCACCCGCTGAGTGACTGCGACTGTCCTCAAGACAAGATCTCGACCCGGCGTCCGGCGCAGTCGATGCGAAGTAGATCCGCATAAGACCATCGTTTGAACAACGCCTCCCCAGCTCCGATCACGGCCGGAAGCCCAAGTTCATTTGCCCTGATCGCCATATGGCTGTTGACGCCGCCGTAGGCGGTCACCAGGCCGGAAATGGGATGAGAGAAGAGCCAGTCGAACCCAGGGTCGGCGCTTTGAATGAACACAATGCCTCCGTCCAGGCGGTCGCGCTCCTGCGGCATGACTACCGGCCCGGTGACGGTGTTCTGGGTGACGAAGTTCGGCTCGCTTTCGGGTACATGAAAAGACCAGACATCCTCCGGTCGCGTAATAAGGGGCGGCAGCCACAACTGCGCGGTCTCTGTATAGCGGGCCTTTCCTTCCTCGATCGACCGGGACAGGACGACCCGTGGGTCGTCGGCGCCGGCATAAAGCTCCTGGATGCAGTGGATATTCGCGTACGACAGTTCGTCCGTCGAAAACCCATGTTGGCCACCCCATTCACGGAACAACGACAGGGCATCGGAAAGATTCCGTGTGAATACAAACTTCGCATACTCGCGTAACTCGATGCCGGCCTGGATGAAGTCGAATAGACCGACTACATCGGACGACAGGCCATGCTCATCCAAAAGCCTGGCAATGGCGCGCATCTGGTCTAGGCCTAACGCGAACGGCTGGCGTCGGTCGTCTGCGCGTTCGTAGTCTTTTTCGCCGAGGTACTCCTCCGGGGCCTCGTCATAGCGGGGTGAGAGAATATCGTAGGTACCGGGGCGCAGGTGTCCGTAGCGAGAGAGAAAGCCGGCGCGGTCCAGGCTGGCCAGGTCTCGCGAAAGCTGGCTGCTTACGGTATTCATGCCGTTCATAAACCGGTCGTAATCGTCCTGACTGAACACGCCGACCGCGATCAACGACTTCAACATCTGAACGGCGATAAACCCTGCGCGCGCCAGCCCGGCAAAAGGCAGCGTGCCGTAACGCTTGCAGTCTTCCAACAGCCAATAGATACGCGATACCGGGTCGAGCCCGGATGCGATGATTTCCTCCCGCCGCGCCAGCAACGTTGCCAGTTTGGATTCATCGGTGCGCCACAGGCCGTTGTCGCGGTCAATAATCCGGTTTGTCAGATGGCGCAGGCTGTCAGCAAGCTGATTGAGTTCGAGCGCGCTGAATCCTTCCTCAGCCAATCTTTGCAAGCGTTGCTCAATGTCCAGCGTGTAGCACGAGAGAACGATTTCGAACTCGATCTTGTCGTGCAGATTCGGCGCCGCAATTAAACGTTTGATGTAGTAGTCGACCAGCCTGTCAGCAAGGCTTCCCTCGATATCTTTCGGGATAAAGGAATTAAACGACAGGCGGACGTCGATGTAGGGCTGGCCGGAGAAATTGACGAGCAGCGGGAAACTGCGAAGATTGCGGTAGCCGTAATTGTTGCGCTGATAGGCCCAGATGGCGTCTGTCACCAGGTCGCGATAGATCGACAGCGCAAGCGGGCGCGGCCGTATCCCGATAATCTCCGCGGGGTTCCAGTCCGGCATGACGCCGAAAACGGTGGAGCGGCCGTGTAGGAAAGGGTGCGGCTGCTGGGCGGCACGAACTTTTTCCGCAACGCGCTTGAGCAGGGACGCGTGCTGCGAGGCGTCTACGCTCGCCCCGACCTTCAGCGGCCTCACCTGCAGCAGACAGGGGACATCGTCCGCTGCGGTGAGCGCGAATTCGATGTCAAGAGGCGTCGAGTCAAACAGCGTTGTCAGCTCGTCGAGAAGGTCGAAAACGTTGGCTATTTCGTTTGGTCGTTGTTCCGCGCCGGGCGCGCAAACGAACGTGTGTGTATGCGCCGCGCCGCCGGTGACCGCTGTCGTGTCGGAGCCATGCGCATAGTTGACCACGCGATATGGCGAACCGGTAGCCGGGTCTTGGCTGAAGGCCACACCAGACAGTACGACATCAACCAGCATCGGCTGCACCAGGACTTCGTTGCCGCGATCTTGATCCGGACCATAAGACTGAACCACCTCAGCAACGGCTGCTGCTATTGCCTCGGCGCCACAGACATGGAGTACAGAGGTAAATTGTCCTGCCAGGGAAGCGGTTGCTGAATCCTCGCCCAATGCGCTGGAGCGCACAGCAAGCGGTGTATGTGCGCCAAATTTTTCTGCCAGACGCTCAACAATCTTGGCTGAGTCGTTACTCCACTCCGCCACCGAGAAATAGTCGACGGGCTGGACCCAGGCACTCGACAGCCGGCCCTGCAGTGATGCCAAAGTGCGGGCTTTGGTCGCAAGCACAGGTGGTTGCGGCGCGGCCATGGTCAGCGCCCGAGCAAAGGTGCCATCCAGATATTTGTCGAATAGGGGATCTGTAAGGATGCAGTCTCGAGGCCGTTCAAGTACTGATCTATCGCCTCGATGATCTGCGGAAATGCGTTACCGGCCTGGCGTTGCAGCGTTGCGTGGGAGCGCCAGGCCTCGACACACTCCGCAATGGTCTGCGAGTGCATGACGCGGGAATCGAGATGGACGACGGGGCCGAACAATTTGCTCGCGTCAATTACCGCCGCCTGGTCTTCGCGGCGCGCACCGTAACTGTAGTCCTTGACGTGTGTTTGGATTATCGACTCTATTTTCGCCTGGATCGGGTCGTCCAGTTGGCGATGATTCCACATGCAGGCAAACCAGCTTCCCGGTTTGAGTAGGCGGGCAGATTCTTGCAGGGCCAGCTGGCGGTCACACACGTTAAACGAGCTGCCGAATGTCACTATGTCAAAGTTCCGGGCTGGTTGCCCCGTGGCTTCTCCGGTTCCCTCGTGCCAGCCGACGTGCTCGATAGCAGCGGTCCGCTTTATGCCGTTCGCGCGCATGGCGTCGTTCGGTTCGACGGCTGCTACGTTGATTCCGTGGCCGGCCAACATCAAGGTCAGATGCGCAACGCCCGCCCCAACATCACAGGCCGTCATGCCTTGCTCTACGCCGGCAATTGCCAGCATCGCCTCGATGGCGGCGCTGGAATAATCGGGGCGCTTGAGATAAGCGTCGGCCAGGGTCGTATAGTCCCACTCAGTTTTCATCCGGGCTCTCCAGCTTGAGTTTTTCGAACACCATATTCAACGTCTGCTCCTCTGTAAGTTCCGGTGACCACTTGATGCATAAATCCGGGGCCTGCGGCTCATCAACGGCCAGGTCCAACCCCGCAATGTCTTGCAACTCGCCACGATCCGCCCGGGCATAAATGTCTTTCGGGTCTCTGCGCTTGAGCTCGGACAGCGGGACGGCAAGGTAGATCTCAATATAGCCAGGCATGTTTTTTCGATTCCATTCATGTACCTCGCGGAACAGCGAAATCGTCGCAATCGCCACATCGATGCCCTGTTCTGCAATCATGTGACACAGTCGTGCATAGCGCATTGCGAGGCTGAGACGCTCGTCGCGTGTGTGTGCACTGCCTGCCCCCATCGCGGCGCGCAGCTCATCGCCATCGAGCATCACCACTGAATGTCCTCTCCCACGCAGCCTTTCCACCAACCGACGGCATAGTGTCGTCTTTCCGGATCCAGACAGTCCAGTGACCCAATAGACGTTGCCGCTTTTCGGGTTCATCAAACCAGAGAGACCCAGTAGCCTAGCCGGCGCAGAGATCGCTGTCGTGTTGTCATTGGCGGCGTACCCATCTTGCTTTCGACCGGAGTTTTTCCGGCCGAAAGAGCTTATCAAACACGAAACGCGCTTTGATTTTTCTCAGCCACGCCGGGTTTTTTGTGCGTTGAAACAATCGGTAGTGAAGATCGGACTCGCCGAAAAACTGTGCGGCAACCGTTTCGATATTGGTTAGGGCGACGCGATCTCGTCGCGCCGAAAAGATCGCCAGGCCAACCAACAGTGTCCGCAATTCACTCTGCGACATGTTCGCGTCGCTGACGAATTGGCTGGTCAGGCCGCGAGCGAATTGCAGGGTCCGGCGCTCCAGCGCGGCGACTTCTTGCGGATCCCCGCGCCCGAAATCGAGATGAATGAGATCGCCAGAAAAGGGAGAGCGATCGGACAGGTAATCCATATAGCTCCCAGCTCGATAATGTGGCTTGTCGGCCGCGTCAAATTGGTATCCGAAACCCAGCAAAAACTGTCGTGCGACCGTCTCAATGCGTGACACGGTTGCATCATCACGCCCCGACAACTCTTTCCAGCGCCCGACGATACCTCCCTGATTTACCGTCTGGTTCAGCCGTGTCTTATGTTTTTCGGACAGCGTGCTTGCTTTGATGGTCTGCTCGACTTCCTTTGCCTTGTCGGCAGTCGAGGCGTTCAGCGCGCGCAAAATCGCTTCGTCAGAGGCTTCAATCTTAAGGTAGTCGAGCGCCCGGCGCAGCGTCGATTCGGCGTCCTTTTTGTAGTCTTCGAAACGGAACAATTCAACCTGTGGATGCTGCAGCCAGCATGCGGCGTGCAGACAATTGCATTCGATCTTGTTCAGCAGAATAAAGGGTTCAGGTGTGTCCAGGTAGTCCCCGAAGCCGACCATTGCACCCTGGCGCTTATAACGGGAATAGAGGGAATCGCGAGGATCACGATAGAAGTAGATCGCTTTGCAATCCGCCAGCCTGTCTGTCGGCCAGCTGTGGTCCCATTGGATCTCGATGTCCGGCCTAAAAGCGAAAGCAGGTTTGTGGTGTAGGCTGGGCAGCCAATTCGCCAGCTCCGCTTCGGTCTTCCTGAGATAGAACAGCCCGTCGCGCTTTTGCCACATTCCTTGTGCCGATCCTCGGTAGCACAACAAACCCAACTCGAGGAAGCAGTTTATCAGCCAAGTGACGCCGCTCGGCTCAGGTGGTGAAGCGAGGATGATTCTCTGGGTCATTTCGACGCATCGTGAGCGTTTGCAGGTCTCATAGGCGGTTCCCGCACAGACAATGATTACCCGGGCTGGGGCCTGGCCTATCCAAATCCCCAGTTTTTATCGCGCGCTGCAGATCACTGGGGTGTTGTGCGGAACCGTCGGTCCGGCAAGAAACTATTGGACTCGCCGCTTGTAAAAATGCTCGCGAATGATACCAAGAAACGTGACAATTTCGATGACGCCAAGATGGAATTCGACGCATTCTTGTTGGCGGACCCCGGCTCGGGGTGGGCGCGTTGTCGTCATCGTTGAACAATTTGCCCATCAACGACTAATGCTGTGCTCAGTACTCATGCTGGATTCCCATAAAGTTGACGGATGGCGCCAATGCTGGATGATCTCGCTTCCACCGATACAGAATCCTGCGTCTCGCAATGCCGCTGAATCATGAGATTGTTCGTCGCCTGGGGGTCAGTTATTGGCCAGTTTTCCTTCGCCACCCAGTGGTTAAGGCCCTATTGAAGCGAAAGAAGCTCCGCGCTTTCCCTTTTCGCACCCGACTCGGTCGACTCGTGTATGACGGTGACGCAGCCAACCTCATCGACTACCACGTCCTGACGCGAGGCGGATTCGAACCGGGACTTGATCGATTATTCATCGACTGGAGTCGATACCGGGGTAGTGGAAACGACATTTTTCTTGACGTCGGCGCTAATTCCGGGCTTCACACGATCCAGTTGAGTCCGTACTACGGACAGGTACATGCATTCGAACCCTATCCGCCTATGTTCGAACGCTTGCAGCATTCCGTGCGTATCAATGCGATCAACAATGTAGTCCTGCACCAGGTAGCGCTCAGTAATCAGAACGGCGAGGTATTGTTTCGTGTGCCGGAGCCGGGTAATACCGGTACCGGTACCATGGTCGAAGACGATGATGTCACTGATAGGGGACGGATCATTCGCGTCCAGGCGGCGACGGGTGATGGATTTTTCGACAAGGATGGGTCGGCAGTCAGCGCAATCAAGATCGATGTGGAGGGTCGCGAAAAGCTTGTTTTGGAAGGTCTGCAAAACCGTATCCGGCAGGATCGGCCTTTGTTGGTATTCGAGGTTCTGCGCGGCGGTGATGCGGCCGTGACGTCGTTCTCAGAACGTTTGCCCGACGACTACCTGATGTTTCTGCTTAAGGATATTAAGCGGTCGCGATATGCTGTCGAGCCATGGAATGGGGAAGCCGGCGATATCGTGGCATTGTCGGCGACCGCAGCAAAACAGTTTTTTGGTGCCTGATGGGGATACCGACGTTGTGCTTATCTTATCTACGCGGCTCGGTGTAGTCTGATGTCTCTATCGAAGCGATTAGGCCTCAACCGGTTGGAATTTCTGATTTCAAAGCGCAGTTTTTTGACTAATCGTACGAAGAAGCCAGGGCTACTTTCCTTGATCGATCGCCTGCATCCACTGGAGACCGACACACCGCTGCGTCGGCTGGGACCACAGGGTGATGGCGGGTATCTCGTGCCCGATGATTTGGATGGGATCTCGGCCTGTTTTTCCCCGGGTGTCAGTACCGTATCCGGGTTCGAGGAGTCTTGCGCCGAATTGGGCATGCGCGTGTTCTTGGCCGATGCTTCAGTCGACGGCCCTGCCGTTGAGCATCCGCAGTTTTCCTTCGCCAAGCGCTACGTTGGTGCTTTTTCGGAAGGCGATTTTATCTCGGCTGAAGATTGGGTGGCATCGTCTGGTATCGATGCCGACTCAGACCTGTTGTTGCAGATGGACATCGAGGGCTTCGAGTACGAGACGCTGCTGGGTATGCCCTCCAGCCTGCTCGAACGATTCCGCATCCTGGTGATCGAGTTTCATCGGCTCGATCAACTCTGGAATCGTTACTATTTTCAGTTTGTATCCCGCGCGTTCGAGAAACTGCTGACTTCACATGCCTGTGTCCATATCCACCCCAACAACGCCGGCCCCGTGCAGAGCTATGCCGGACTCGAAATTCCCACGTTGGCGGAGTTCACTTTTTTGCGCCGGGATCGGGTCACGCATCCACGACCGGCGACGCTATTTCCCCATCCGCTCGACAGTGATAACACACAGCAGCCGTCTGTCGTGCTTCCGCGAGGCTGGTATGGGTGAGGCGGTATCAGCTACCTGTGGGACGCGTCCAGTGGCCTTGGCCCATACAACTTGTGGCAGGTGTAAGGTCTGATGCGTTTTTTTGGCGTGTCGCTGCGCAAGCTGATCCGTGCCCGGCGGATCGACGAGATCGATGGCTTTCTGCGCGAGGTGCAGGCCGTCATCCACGTTGGGGCGAACGAGGGCCAGGAACGTTTTGTTTACGACAGGTTCGGTATCGACGTGTTGTGGATAGAACCGATCGACGACATCTACCAGCGCCTGCTCGATAACATCCGGCGATTCCCCCGCCAGCGCGCACTGCAGGCGCTGGTGACCGACACGGACGATGGCGAATACGACTTTCACATCTCCAACAACGACGGCGTCTCGTCGTCGATCATGGACCTGAAAGCGCACCGCGAAATATGGCCCGACGTTGATTACGCCGAGTCGATACCCCTGCTTGGGGTGACGCTGCCAACGCTGCTCGCGCGTGAAGGTATCGATCCTGATCATTATCAGGCTTTGATCATGGACACTCAGGGTTCGGAATTGCTGGTCCTGAAGGGTGCTGAGCCGATCGTCAAAAAGTTTCGCTTCATCAAGGTCGAAGTGCCTGATTTCGAGTCTTATGCCGGTTGTTGTCAGGTCGACGATATGGATGAGTTCATGACCGCGCATGGCTTTGCAGAGGACCAGCGACGCTCGTTCGCGAGCAAGGAGGGGGTGGGTCGTTACTATGACATTGTGTACCGTCGCAGCGATTGATGGCGGGAGGCTGCACGAATTCGGTGTTGCCTGTGGCTGAGCAGCCCCGATTCTCGATTGTCACGATCTGTCTCAATGAGGCGGCGCAGATACGCGCCACCTGTGAAAGCATCGCGCGCCTACCTGGGCATCTGTTCGAGTGGATCGTTGTCGACGGCGGCTCGACCGATGGAACCCTCGCTATCCTTGATGGGTACGCTGAAAGAATACGGATCCTTGTTTCAGAGCCCGATAGCGGCATCTACAATGCGATGAACAAGGGTGCTGTTCTCGCGACGGGCGACTATCTGTTGTTCATGAATGGCGGTGACTACTTTTACGATGACGAGGTGCTCAATCGTGTCGTTTCTGCGCAACGTGCCGATGTCATTGTTGCCGACGTCATACTCGGTGATGAGGGCGGTGATGTTTTGCGCTACCCGGCAACGCTTTCCTCTCGTTGGCTGTTAAAGAAAATGTTGCCGCACCAAGCCGCTTTCATCCGGCGTGCGACGTTCGAGCGGTGCGGCCGCTACAATGAAGCATTCCGTATCGCGGGCGACTACGAATTGTTCGCGCGGTTGTTCACACGCTTCGGTGCCTCTTATCATCATGTGCCAGTCGTCGCCGCGGTATTCGGTCGCGGTGGGATCAGCCAATCACCGGAGCACCGCGCCTTACGTAAACGTGAGAATCATTGTGTTCGGTGGCGTTACTTTCCCAGCTATCGTTTCTCGTTCCGGGCCTTGCGTGAGGCGATACGTCTCGCCCGGAGCGATTCAACGTGCCCGCCGCCGACGCTCCCGCAACAGTCGGATAAGGTGTGAGCAGGGCCGAAACGCCATGTCGTAGAGTCGGCGTTCGGTCTTCATGCCCCATCGACTACGGTTGCGGCGATACGCCTGTTGCAGGGGCTGATCGAAGATATTTGCCAGAAACGCCTCGAAATACTCATCCTTCAACGCCGCGGGTTCGAGGCCGTCACGGAACCATGGTTCGCGCAACATCGCCAGATAACGCTGGTCATCGTTGTCGAGTTCGGCCACGTGCTTTGTCATCGCCTCGGTTGAATCGAAGTCATCGCAATTGACGAAGGCGCGGGGGTTGAACGTTGCTGCGACCAGGGGATCGCCCCAGTAGATGGGTACCGCATTTGACTGAGCGGCCTCGGCAAATTTTTCAGTGAGGTAGCCTGGTGTCGAACTGTTCTCGACGGCCAAAACAAACTTGTATGCGGACTGGAAAGCGATCTTGTCCTTCACTGGGCCGCCGACGTTGTTGCGCCAGCGGCCGCCGGAAGCAACGGGCTTATACGCCGAAAGACTATCGAAAAGCCGGATACGTTCTTTCGCGCTGTCGCGGACGTTCGACATCACGTAGGCGCAGAAACCCTGTTTGGCGGCCAACACCTTTTCAGCCGACGGTCTTGGTGCTTTGAGATGCGCGTAGGCATCGGGATACAGCTTGAACAATGGCAGGCGGCAATAGCGGTCACCGAATGAAATCGGGTCGAAGGCGATTGCGTAATCGGAGATGTTGAAGTCTGGAGAGACGTTTTCACCGGTCACGAAGATGCGAATGCCAGGGCACTTGAGAACCTCATGGCCCATGCCAGAGTGCAATACGTAGTCGGCTTCCCGGGGTGGACACTTGACCCAGTCATACTGTCTGGCGAATGCATCGAGCACCGCATTGATCACTGCAGGGTCTCTACCTGCATCGACGATCGCGATTTTTTTCTGCTTTTTGGGGCGTTGAGCATCCATTGTCGCGTGTCCCTCGTGGGACGAATCTGGTCAATCAATCTGGCGCGGCGTCTGCAGGGTCTTGCGCAGAGCGCTTGTCAACTGGGCACCGACGACGCTCATCGTATAGTGGTCATGCAGTGAGCGTGAAGCTGCGATGGCGTACTGGCGCGCCCGGTCGGGGTCCGCCAGTAAACTGTCAATCGAGTCCGCCAAGGCTGCCGGGTCCCGGGGTGGAACCAGCAGTCCGTTTTGGTTTTCAGTCACTATCGCCGTGTGTCCGCCAGTTGCGGTCGCGATGACAGGCCGGCCGTACTTCATCGCCTCGAGGAGTGTGATGCCAAAGGTCTCTTGTACCGATGGGGCGATAAACAGATCAATGCTTTCGAAAAAGCGCTGTTTGTTGTCGACAAACCCAACGAAGCGAACGATGTCTTCCAGCCCCAGATCTTTGACCTGCGCATGCAGCGCAGACTCGTCAAATCCGGTGCCCCCGATAACGCAGCGAAACGCTCGCCCGCGTGAGCGGAGCAGGCTACAGGCCTCGATCAAGTGCTCGTATCCTTTATGTGCATCCAACCGCCCGAGTCCGCCGATCACGGGCCGGTTTGCGTCTCGCCATCCCTCTTTGGGTTCAATGAAGGGGCCGTCGATCATATTGGGGACAATGTGGATGGGCACATTGACCCCAGCATCCTGGCACATTTGGCGCAGCTCGTCGGTCAACGCGATCACGCCGGCGAGTTTGTCGAAATGCTTACACTTGTACATGTGAGTGACGCCAAGCTGGGGTGCAATGCCGCGGGTCGCCAGCAGGTTGAAGTACAGGTAATTGTGAATCACGATGGCATCCGGCCTGAAAGTTTTGCAGGCACGGCGAATCTTCCAGGCAGATGGCAGTCCCTTCAGGCCGCCTTTTTCGGTGACGCTGACAATGGACAGCCGGGCCGACCCTTGTTGTTTCTTGGTGAGCTCGAGCCAGCCACCTTCACGATGGCAGATTGCCAGGACCTCGTGCCCCTCGTCCAGCAGGCTGGCGTTGTAGTCGAGATAGGCCTGCCCGATGCCCCCAAACCGGTTGGACAGCATAATGTTGGCCACTCTCATGCGGGCGCACCTCGGACACCGGCCAAGAAACAGTGGTGTCGGGTTGCTATGACCGGAGAACTTGGCATCGGAAGCCTTTCAAGCAGAGCACAACAGACGGTCAAAAGCCGCGCAGCGACTTTATCTTTCCCCTTAGCCAGTCGCGCGGCTCGGCCATCCGCCACCCAAGGTGACGGAGAAAGTTGCGCCACGCAAACCCCGTTTTGACCGCGCGGGCTGTATCCACTTCGGTCACGTGATTTCCATCGTTCATGCGCTGCGTTATGTCGGACATATCAGGTCGTTGGTTGACGATTGCGGGCGAGACGGCGAGCACATTGAAACATCGTGAAAGATTACGGTAGTACCACCGATCGATGGCGCGGTGTTGACTCAGCCAGTCCCAGATCGCTTCCTGTTTCGGTAGGCGCTCCAGTAGCCAGTCGAAGGTCGAATCCCGAAGCAGGTAGGCGTGTGCGGTGTTGCAGCCGCTGACGGCCCAGAGCGCATGCTCGGCGTCGAGGTCGGCGACGCATTCAAACGGCGTCTTGGGATCGGTGAATCCCAGATAACAGATGTCCCATGGCTGACTTGCCAGGGCGGTTGCCAGGCTTTCCATGATGGTTCCTGCCGTGGCGTCGAACTCGACGTCGTCCTCGAGAATGAGCACAGACCGCCAGGCGTGCTTACGGGCCGTGGCAATGGCTTTGCGATGCGACAGCAAGACCCCCGCGCGGCCGGCCCAGGTGCGGTCGCGTCGACGGCCGCGAAACCAAGGGTGCTGTCCGAATCCCGCAAGGTTGGTACCCCGTATGGCGGAGATCCTATGTTGCCTGTCGGGTGGGATGAGTCCGGCGAGGGCCGATTTCGTTTGTTCCCAGCGATCGGCGCGATCGTCGAGATTGATGATCAGCACGCCATCGACCAGCCCAGCAAATACGGATGCCCGTGGTTCTGGAATCACAGTTTCCAATAGTCTGCGATCCAGGGTGCGGGCTGTGTGCTGTGGTGCCACTTTTTCCCGCTGAAGCCGCGAATCGCCTCGTCCGGGTCGGGTCGACCATGAAACACCAGTATTCGACAGTCGCCGGGCAGCTTCGGCGGCCGCAGCAGGTTCAACGGAAACGCCGGCCGACAGTGCCATTTGAAGCTGCGCACCCACTCATCCGGCCACCAGACGGGGTCTCCCAACGCATAGGTCAGGAAGGCCTGCTCGGTATTGAACTGGCTACGGTCCTCCGCGCGGTGCATCTCCCGCAGGAACGTTTCATAGGCGTAGCCGCTTTGCCCGGCTTCGAAGCGAAAAACCGAAGAGTTGCCAACCGCGGGGCGCCGACCGAGCAGTGCTTTGCGCCAGTTCACCCAGTTGTGGATGATGCAAAACCTGCCCGGCTCGAAGTCGAAGAACGGATCAATGGCCCCGGTGATCGCGACATCGAGATCAAGGAACAGTGTCGGCCCCTCGAGATCACCGAAGCCGTCGCGCAGCAACGCCAGCTTGACCAGAATATCCGGCCAGCCGCGTTTCACGCCGGGGTTTTCCGGAAACGGTATGATCCTGATGTCGCGGTCCAATCCAGTGTCATCATCGGTGCAGCAGTAAAAGTCGAGCGGACGTGAGATGTTCCGTCGCACCGATCGATGCAGGATATTGACGTAGTCCGCGTTGTATCGCTTACCCCACTTGAGACAAAGTATGTTGGTCATGCGCGACCCGGGACCGTCCTAACTTGTTGGTTGCAACGCTGCTGATTCTAAACCTGTTTGCCGGGGGGCGGGCGCATCGGCGCGGCGTTCGGCTGACGGCTGTTCGACTGGGCCTGCCGTTGGCAACTGGTCATGACTGAAACACCACGGATACAGGTAAAGGTGGTGAGTCATGCCGGTACCGCGCTGTGGCTGCATCAACTGCCGCACGGTGAACCGGTTTGGGGCGATTGCGAATTTATTTTCGATCGTGCGGCGCGTGACTATGACTGGCTGGTTGCCTACGAGGATGTCTCACCGCTGCCGGGGCAGACACGGCACACAGCGAAGGAGGTGTTGGCCTGCCCGCGGGAGCACACGCTGTTCGTGACCGCCGAACCTTCGTCGGTCAAGCACTACGGTCGCCAATTCACTGGTCAGTTCGGCGTGATACTGACCAGCCAGGAGGCCTGGGCCTTACCCCACCCCGAACGGATCTTCTCCTATCCGCCGATTCACTGGTTCTACGGTCTTTCAGGCGAGAGCCCCGTGCCCTTCGATGAGATTGCCTCGGGCGATCGACTGACAAAGCACGCGGACCTGTCCATGGTCTACTCGCCGAAGCGTATGCGCCATACCATGCACCGCAAGCGCAATGCGTTTATGCAACAGTTAATCCGTGGTCTGCCCGAGATGGCGGTATACGGACGGGGTGCGCGTCCGTTGATCGACAAATCTGAGGCACTTGATAGCTATCGTTATCACGTCGCTGTCGAAAACCACATAGGTCCCCATCACTGGACCGAGAAGCTGGCAGATGCCTTTCTTGGGCTGACCCTGCCTTTCTACGTGGGTTGCCCCAATGCCTCAGATTACTTTCCGCGCGAGAGTTTCATCCCACTCGATCTCGATGATCCCGAGGGGGCGGTTGCAGTGATCCGTGAGGCGATCCGGAATAATGAGTTCAGTCGCCGCCTGCCGGCGATACGCGAGGCGCGGCGTCGGGTGCTGTATGACTACAATCTGTTCGCGGTACTCGCTCGGGAGATCACCGCGCGTCATCAGCCTACTGTCCATGCCGCCCGAACGGCGGTGATTTATTCGCGCTATGCGCTGCGGCGCCAGAGCCTTGCCGTGCGTATTTCAGACGCGGTGGGCAAACTGCGTTCACGGCTCGAACATCGCCGGCGCGGTCTCACCAGCCGCTAACCCCGACGAGCCGGTCGCGCGCTCGATTCGCTCACCCGGCGTCACGTGGGCTGTCCGGATGTTGCGTCGTGTACAGCCTGGTATAGGCGCCGTTGGCGGCAAGCAGTTCGTCGTGATTGCCTTGCTCCACGATGCGCCCGTGCTCGAAGACCAGAATGACATCGGCGTCCCGCACCGTCGACAGCCGGTGCGCTACGACGAGCGTCGTCCGTCCATCACGCAACTGCTCCAGGCCGGCCTGCACCCGCCGTTCGGACTCAGAGTCGAGCGCCGAGGTTGCCTCGTCGAAGATCAGGATCGGGGCGTCGGCCAGAAATGCCCGTGCGATGGCCAGACGCTGGCGTTGGCCACCAGACAGGCGCACGCCGTCCTCTCCGATCTGGGTGTCGAACCCCTCGCTCATGGCCTCTATGAAGTCGAATGCCCCTGCGGCCTTTGCGGCCTGTTCGATTTCTTCGCGCGCGGCCGGCGTGCCATAGGCGATGTTGTTGGCGACGGTGTCGTTGAACAGTAATACGTCCTGACTCACCATCGCGATCTGGCGTCGCAGGCTGGCGAGTTGCCAGTCCTGAAGGTCAACCCCATCGAGCAGGATGTGGCCCGCCGTCGGTTGGTAAAGCCGCGGTACCAGGTTTGCGAGCGTCGTCTTGCCGCTGCCGGATTGGCCGACCAGAGCGACGGTGGTCTCGGGTTCGATCCTGATATCGATTGGTCCCAGTGCATCCCGTTCCGTGCCCGGGTAACGCAGCCTAACGCCCTCGAACAGCAGGCTACCCTGACAACGCTCCACATGGTGGTGGCCTGTGTCCGCCTCTGGGAGTTGGTCGATCAGGCCGAAGATGCTGGCCGCGGCAGCGAGCCCACGCTGCAGGGGATCGTTGACCTTGGTCAGCCGCTTGATCGGCGAGAACAACAGACCGAGCGCGGTGAAAAACGCGACGAAGCCCCCGACGGTCAGTTGGTCTTCGACTGCCCGGCTGGTGCCGATGTAGATGACAATCGCTATAACCACTGCGCCGATCAGTTCGACCAACGGGACGCCGAGATTACCTGCCACCTCCGATTTGAACTGCAGGTGGCGGACGAGTTTCGCAATGTGGTGAAAGCGACCACGTTCATATTCCTCGCCGCCATAGATCTTGACGACCTTGTGCCCGCGCGTGACCTCTTCGAGGACGTGCATCAGGTCGCCGAAGGTGTTTTGCAGCTCGCGGCTGAGCCGACGTATCCGTTTGCCCATGAAATAGGCCACGGCGGCCACTGAAGGGCCGAGCACGAGAATCAACAGGCTCAGCTGCCAATCCAGCCAGAACAGATAAATGACCAGCGCGAGCACGGTTACCGAGTCTTTGACCAGCACCGTCAGCACCTGGGTGCCGGCGTGAGTGACCTGGGTCACGTCGTAAACGAGTTTGGAATTCAGCGTCGAATGCGCGACCTGGTCGTAGAAGGCGGTAGGCAGGCTCAACAAGCGGTCGAGCATTTGCATGCGCAGGTCGTAGACGAGGCGCGTCGCGATCGCCGCAAACGCGGCATTACTGGAGAAGGTCGCAATACCGCGAATCAGAAACAGTCCGATGATAAACAGGGGCGCCCAGGCCAGGTAGACCGGGTCTTGTTCGACGAAGGTGCCGTCGAGTACCGGTTTCAGCAGTGCCGGAATGCCAGCCTCGGTCGCACCCAGAAGGACCATCGCCAGGATGGCCAGCGCAAAGATCTTCCAGTACGGCTTCACCTGGCTGAGCAGACGACGATAGATCAGGGCGTCGGAGTGGCCGTCTTTCATGGCTGTGTGGTACCTCGCGCAGCGTTGGTCATGGTGTCGCGAAACTGTGCAATCCAGCTGCGTTTGTTACCGAGATTTTGGTCTGCTGCGGACCAGACACGTTTGCCGTGTTGCAACGTGCGGATCAGCAACCGGTCAGCCAAGCGGCCGGCATTGGCCGCCGCTGCTTCAAAAGCCCCGGTTGGGTTTCCGGCGTTTTTCATCTAGGACGCCAAATCAAACCGCGGTAACCTTGAATCGATGATCAATCACGTCACGCGCCAGCTTCTCTCCCGACTCGGTATTTTCCCGGCCAAATGCACGGCGGCGACGGTTTTGCAGGCCCTTGTCGCTGCGCTACGCGTCACACCAATAGCGTCACATCTTATCCGAATCGGCCCGGACGGCGATGGCGGATACCTGCTGCCGGATGATCTCGAGGGCGTTGCGTGTTGTTTTTCCCCGGGCGTTGCAGATTGCAGCGACTTTGAACTCGAGTTGGCAAACCGGGGCATGCAGCTATTTCTTGCCGATCGTTCCGTGCAGGGGCCGTCGATCGACGACCCCAGGCTGCATTTCATTCCGCGCTATATTGCGTCGACGACCTCGCCTGACGAGGGGCTGATCAGCATGGATGATTGGGTCGGCGAGGCGCTCGGGTTACCAACAGATGACGGGCCCGATCTGCTACTGCAGATGGATATCGAAGGTGCGGAATACGAAGTCCTGCATAGTATCTCCGACGCGCTGTTGCGACGCTTCAGGATCATCGTGATCGAGTTCCATCGTCTTTATCAGCTGGCGGACCGATTCTCTTTTCGATTCATGGCGCCAGCGCTCCAAAAGTTGTTGCGTACGCATGCGGTCGTCCACATGCACCCAAACAACCACCGACCGACGCTGACCTACGGGGGTGTCGTTATCCCGTCGCACATGGAGGTGACCTTTTTGCGCCGCGACCGCGTGCAGATAACGGACAGGCCGCTGCGCTTCCCGCATCCGCTTGATCACGATTGCAACCCTGCCAAAGCGTCCCTCGTCCTGCCTTCCTGCTGGTATTGATCAGGGCTCTGTTCCGACGGTTGCCGCGCCACGTGGATTGTCACAGCTTCAATAGACGGCAGATTCTCCCGGCGGCCGCTTCTTGAAACGTCGGTGTATCCAGTTGTACTGGGCCGGTGCCAGGCGAATCCATCGTTCGACGATTTGGTTGTACCGGGTGGCGTCGGCAACCGGGTCATCGCTCGGATAGTTCGACAATGCCGGCTCGATGATCATGCGGTAGCCGCCGTTTGGTCGCCGCAACACCACGAACGGCACGATCGCTGCGCCGGTCATCTCGGCGAATCGACCGAGCGAGGTGTTGCTGGACGCCGGTATGCCAAAAAACGGTGCGAACACACTGCCTTTGGCGCCGAAATTTTGGTCCGGCGCGAACCAGACACCTTTGCCGTCTTTCAGGGTGCGGATCATCAAGCGGACGTCCTGACGCGGTATCACCTGTTCAACGTGCCGTTCACGGTTTTTCACCATCAGCGCCTCGAGCAGCGGGTTATTGCTCGGCCGGTACATCGGCAACGCGGTGCAGTAGTTCACCAGCAGGCGGCCACTGATCTCGATCGATGTGAAGTGGGCGGTGAGGAAGATCACGCCTTTGCCGGCGCTTATCGCCTGTTCGATATGTACCACGCCCTCCACCTCGACCAGCGGTGCGAGGCGCTTGTCTGACCACCACCAGGCGACCGCGAAGTCCATCGCGGCCATTCCCAGGGCCTTGCCGTGCGCTTGCAGCAAATGGCGGCGTGCGGCGGGTTCAAGTTCTGGAAAGCAGAGTGTCAGGTTTTTCTCGGCGATGGCCTTGCGGTTGCCCGCGAACGCCAAGCCGAACCGACCCAGCATGCTACCCAGTCCCATCATGGGTCGATAGGGGAGCACACTGCACAGGCGCAGAAGGCCGAAAGCGATCCATGTCGGCCAGTGGCGGGGATGCCAAAAACGGGTTGCTGAAGCCGATGGCGCCATGGGCGGGGATTCTAGCAAGGCGTGACGGAGGCGTGTGCTAGCATCCGCCGCGATGCGTCACGTCTACAGTTTCATCCTTTATCTGCTGCTGCCACTGGTCTTTGCCCGGCTGCTCTGGCGCAGCGTAAGAGCGCCGGCCTATCGACGTCGCTGGGGCGAGCGTATGGGATGGTTTCGTGCGCCCGAGCAGTGGGGCGGCCTATGGGTTCATGCCGTTTCCGTCGGCGAGGTGCAGGCGGTCTTGCCACTCATTCGCCAGCTTTTGACGGCTTATCCGGGACTACCCATCACGGTCACCACGACCACGCCGACCGGTTCGGCGCGGGTTGTCGAGCAGCTCGGCGACGCGGTCTTCCACGTCTATTTCCCCTACGATCTGCCGCTCGCCTTGCGTGCATTTTTGCGGCGGGTACGGCCACGCGTTTTGTTGATGGTCGAGACAGAGATCTGGCCTAACCTGCTGCATGCCTGTCGGCGCAACGGGGTCTTCACGCTGCTGGCAAATGCGCGGCTGTCGGAACGATCGGCGAGGGGATATGCGAGGCTGGGTGTTTTCACGCGGCGCACCTTCGCCGGTATCGATCAGGTCGCCGCGCAGGCCGAGCCGGATGCCGCCCGATTTTTGGCATTGGGCGTTCCCAAGGAACGGATTAGCGTGACGGGCAGCATCAAATTCGATCAGAAAATTGCTGCCAGTCTGGCCGAGCAGGCCGAGGTCCTGCGGCGCGAGTGGGGGGGGCGGCCGGTCTGGGTTGCGGGCAGTACCCACGAGGGGGAAGACGAGCAGGTCCTGTTTGCGCACCGCAAGGTGTTGTCGCGCTTTCCCAATGCCTTGCTGATCCTGGTGCCACGCCACCCGGAACGTTTCGAGCGAGTCGTCGGGCTATGCAAGCGTGAGCAGCTGAAGATGGTTCGACGGACGCGAGGAAACAGTTACAGCCCGGACGCGCAGGTTTATCTCGGTGACACGATGGGTGAGCTGACGGCCCTGATCGGCTCGGCAGACGTCGCCTTCATCGGCGGCAGCCTGGTCAAGACCGGCGGACACAACATGCTCGAGGCGGCCGCGCAGGGTGTGCCGGTATGCTTCGGACCGCATGTGTTCAACTTTGCAACGATCAGCCAGATGTTGCTGACCCAAGGGGCGGCCAAACAGGTTGCGTCAGACGCCGAGTTGGGCGCGTGCGTTGCCGATTGGTTTGCCGATGCCAGTCAGCGGGCGGTCGTCGGCGAACGCGGACGTCGCGTGGTCGAAGACAACAACGGTGCGCTGGCAAAGCTGTCGGCGCTGATCCCGCTGGACGACGCCTGGCCGGGGTTCGCCGATGGCGATGCTCAGTAGGTCGGCATATCGAGGTCGACGTCGCGCGCCCAGGCCTCAACCCCGCCGTTGAGGTTGATCACGTTCGCGAAGCCCTGGTAATCGAGATAGCGGGCTACCTGGCGGCTGCGAATCCCATGGTGACAGATCACCACGGTTTCACGATTGGGGTCGAGTGCGTTTAACGCGTTGGCCAGCTGTCCCATCGGGATCAGTTGTGAGCCCTCGAGATGACAGATGCGGTATTCCCAGGGCTCGCGGACATCCAGCAGCAGCGGATCGTTGTCGGTCGCGGCGAGATGCTGTTTCAGCTCGCGTGGGCTGAATTCACGCATGGCTCGGTCTAAAAGACGAAATGATCGGGCTGTGGTGCGTTCTCGAGCGCGGGCAGTACCGTCTCGAACAGGCTTTCTTTCCAGATCTCGCCGGCCTCGTTGCGCGTGATCAGCATTGCCTGCATCGCCGGCGCTTCACCGATCACCACGAACAGGCGCCCGCCCGGGGCCAGCAGATCTTCGAGGTTTTTCGGATACATCTGCAAAGAGCCGGTGACGGCAATGACATCCAATGAGCCGGGCGCCAGTGTTGCCTGCAGCCCATCGCCGACAACCAGTTCAACGTGCTTGACGCCGTTTTCATGCAGGCGCTGCGCAGCCGATTCGCTCAACCCCTGGTGGATCTCGTAGCTGGTGACCGAGCCGCCCAGCCTGGCGAGGCAGGCCGTACCGAACCCGCTGCCCGTGCCGATCTCCAGCACCGCGTCACCCGGCTGCACCTCCAGTGCCTGGAGCATGCGTGCCTCCTGGACCGGTTTCATCATGGATTGCCCTTCACCGATCGGCACGGCTAAGTCGGCGAAGGCCAGGCCCAGGTATTCGGGTGCGACGTAGCGTTCCCGAGGCACGGTCTGTAGCGTATCCAGGACGCGCTCGTCGATAACCTCCCAGGGCCGAATTTGTTGCGCCACCATGTTGAAGCGCGCGGTTTCCAGATCGTTGGCTTGCATGCCGGTTCTCCACTACTCAGCGGCATTAGTGTACTCGGCTCGATCGGCCAGTGGATAAGCAGTTGTTTTGATTGTGGTATTGGCCTTTTTGGTCGCCAGGTCGCCCCACTGCACGGGGGGAATTCACAACTGGTGTGCGCGAAAACCGACTGGTAGAGTCAGGATTTGTAACGAGGCGCGTTTACGATCCTCGAATCAACGACAGCTAGGGGTGCCTGCAAGTCGGGCTGAGAAAGACCCTTGAACCTGAACCAGTTAGCACTGGCGTAGGGTGAGCGAGGACCGAATGCCCGGTGGGCATGCGCAGCCGAACGAACGCCCGGCCAGGGACGGTCGGGCCGGGGCAAGATCAATGCCTCGAACCGCGCCAGGAAGGCGCGTAGATCGAACGACAGCTAGGGGTGCCTGCAAGTCCAGGCTGAGAAAGACCCTTGAACCTGAACCAGTTAGCACTGGCGTAGGGTGAGCGAGGACCGAATGCCCGGTGGGCATGCGCAGCCGAACGAACGCCCGGCCAGGGACGGTCGGGCCGGGGCAAGATCAGTGCCTCGAACCGCGCCAGGAAGGCGCGTAGATCGAACGACAGCTAGGGGTGCCTGCAAGTCCAGGCTGAGAAAGACCCTCGAACCTGAACCAGTTAATACTGGCGTAGGAAAGCTGAGCCCAATCTGGTGCTTTGTCTTTCCCGCCCTGGAGAAACCGACATGAGTGCCATCCCTGAAGACTTCATCAAAAAAACGAGTGCGCTATCAGACGAGGTTACCCGGCCGTTCCCCGGCGCGCGCAAGGTCTTCGAGGCAGGCTCGCGGCCCGATATCCGGGTGCCGATGCGCGAGATCGAGCAGGCGTCGACGCCGGCCAGCTTTGGCGCCGAAGAGAATCCGCCGATCGCCGTCTACGACACCTCTGGCCCGTTCAGCGACCCTGAAGTGTCGATCGATTTGCTGCGCGGGATTCCCGAAGTCCGTACCGCGTGGATTGAAGAGCGCGGCGATACCGAGCAACTGGCCGGTCCGTCCTCTGAATTCGGCAGGGACCGACAAAACGACCCAGATCTGTCGCATCTGCGGTTCGAGCATATCCGCGCACCGCGCCGCGCCGTGGCCGGGCAAAACGTCACCCAGATGCATTACGCCCGCCAAGGCATTGTCACGCCGGAGATGGAGTTCGTCGCCATCCGCGAAAACCAGCGGCTCGACCAGATGCGCGCCGATCCGCGCTACCGGAAGCTGCTGAAACAACATCCGGGGCAAAGCTTCGGTGCCAACCTACCGGATGAGATCACGCCTGAATTCGTCCGTGAGGAAATTGCCTCGGGCCGTGCAATCATCCCGGCGAACATCAACCACCCTGAACTCGAACCGATGATCATCGGCCGTAATTTCCGGGTGAAAATCAACACCAACATTGGCAACTCCGCCGTCACCTCGTCGATCGAGGAGGAAGTGGAAAAAATGGCCTGGTCGGCGCGTTGGGGCGGCGACACACTGATGGACCTGTCGACCGGTAAGAATATCCACGAGACCCGCGAATGGATCCTGCGCAATGCGCCGATGCCGATCGGTACGGTGCCGATTTACCAGGCGCTGGAGAAGGTCAACGGCAAAGCCGAGGACCTGACCTGGGAGATGTTCCGCGACACCCTCATCGAGCAGGCCGAGCAGGGTGTCGACTACTTCACGATTCATGCCGGCGTATTGCTGCGTTACGTGCCACTGACCGCCGATCGCGTGACAGGTATCGTGTCGCGCGGCGGCTCAATCATGGCGAAGTGGTGCCTCGCGCATCATCAGGAGAATTTCCTCTACACCCACTTCGAAGACATTTGCGAGATCATGAAGGCGTATGACGTGTCGTTCTCGCTGGGTGACGGCCTGCGCCCCGGCTCGATCGCGGATGCCAATGATGCCGCCCAGTTCGGCGAGTTGGAGACGCTCGGTGAGCTCACCAAGATCGCCTGGCAGCACGACGTTCAGGTCATGATCGAAGGCCCGGGGCATGTGCCGATGCACATGATCAAAGAGAACATGGAGAAAGAACTCCAGGATTGTTTTGAGGCGCCGTTCTACACCCTGGGTCCACTGACCACCGACATCGCGCCAGGCTACGATCACATCACGTCAGGTATCGGTGCGGCCAATATCGGCTGGTATGGCACGGCTATGCTCTGCTACGTGACGCCGAAAGAACACCTCGGGCTGCCCAACAAGGCCGACGTGCGCGAAGGCATCATCACCTACAAGCTGGCCGCGCATGCCGCCGATTTGGCGAAGGGCTTGCCGGGTGCGCAGGTTCGCGACAATGCGCTGTCAAAGGCACGCTTCGAGTTCCGCTGGGAAGACCAGTTCAACCTCGGGCTCGATCCGGAGCGTGCACGTGAATTCCACGATGAGACCCTTCCGAAGGACTCGGCCAAGGTCGCGCATTTCTGCTCGATGTGTGGGCCGCATTTCTGCTCGATGAAGATCACCCAGGACGTCCGTGAGTACGCTGCGAGCCACAAGTTCAAAGACGTCAACGTCGCGGTCGAGGAAGGCATGAAGGAAAAGGCCGAGCAGTTTCGCGAGGCGGGCGCGGAGATCTACAAGCCGGTCTGATTGCCTGCGGCGACGATGAAAAACCGGGGCAGATCGACTGCTGCCGCCGGTTTGTCGTCAAGCTCGGCCGGAGACGTGAATGTCCAGTCCTGACCCTTTTGTCCGTCGCATTCGATGGATCACGATCGCGCTGGCACTCTTGCTGGTGCTGTGGCAGTTCCTGCCCTGGCTTGAGCGATCGCTGATCAGTCTCGATGCAGAACCGCGCGCCATTACCGCGCGCGGTGAACTCGCCGCGGACGAGATGGCAACCATCGCCATCTTCGAGCAGACCAGCCCGTCGGTGGTTTTCATCACCACCCGTCAGCGAGTTGTGAACCCCTGGACCCGCAACGTGAGGAGCGTGCCGCGCGGCAACGGCTCTGGTTTTTTCTGGGACGAGTTCGGCCATGTGGTGACCAACAACCACGTCATCGAGGGTGCGTCTGAGGCCAATGTCCGGCTGAACGATGGTCGAAGTTATCGCGCAGTGCTGGTCGGTCGTAGTCCGGCGCATGACCTGGCTGTGCTGCGAATAAGTGTGCCTTACGACAGGCGCCCGCCGGTGCCGTTAGGCAGCAGCGCCGACCTGCGTGTGGGTCAGAAGGTATTCGCGATCGGCAATCCTTTTGGCCTGGACTACACGCTAACCAGCGGGCTGGTCTCGGCGCTTAATCGATCTATCGACGGCGAAGACGGCAATATCATTCAAAATCTTATTCAGACCGATGCCGCGATCAATCCCGGCAACTCGGGTGGCCCACTGTTGGATAGCGCCGGCCGGCTGATTGGGATCAACACGGCGATCTATAGTCCGTCAGGTGCCTACGCCGGTATCGGTTTCGCTGTACCGGTGGACATGGTAAACCGCGTCGTACCGCAACTGATCGCGGAGGGGCGCTATATCCGACCGAGTTTGGGGATCAGTGTCGATGATGATGTCAACCGGGCGATTGCCCGCCAGCTCAACATCGAAGGTATTGCGGTGCTGCGTGTCGAGCCAGGCTCCGGTGCGCAGGCCGCTGGACTGGAGGCCGCAAGGGTTGCATCGGACGGCAACCTGATTCCAGGCGACATCATTCTGGCGATCGATGATCAACCCACGGCCGACGTATCGGCGTTGTTGACTGCCCTCGACGGTTACCGGATTGGTGACGTGGTGTCCGTTCGGCTATGGCGCGCAGGGTCGGAACTGACTGTCTCGGTGACGCTCGACGGCCTCGCTACCGCCAATTAGCAGGCTGGATGTACCAGCGGGTGCGTGCCTGGAGTAAGCTCTTTGGCATGGATACCGAGGCCGAGTTCGAATTGCGCGCGCGTCTTGCCGAATTGCGCGTTGAGCATCGCGATCTGGATGACGCCATCCATCGCCTCGCCGATGATCCAACCGCCGACCAGCTGCGCTTGCGGCGGCTGAAGAAACGAAAATTGCTGCTGAAAGACAGCATCACGCGTCTCGAAAGCAGTCTGATCCCTGATCTAGACGCCTAGTTTTGCGTTCCAGCAGCGTAGTTCCTACTGGGTATGCAGGTCGGGTGAGTCAATCGGTGTCCGGGTAGTCTGCCGGCTCGATAAGCTCTATCGACGCGGCGATGTCGAAGCCACGATCGAACTGTGTGCAGCGCCTCACCGAGACACTGGCTTGCAGCGGCGGCGTGATCGGGTTGCCGGGGCGCACGGTGACCTGCAGGCGATCACCGGTCGAGAGCTGTTGTTGGGTAACGAAGCGCATGCCGGTCGCACTGAGATCAAGCAGTTCTGCCTCGAAACTGTCTTGCGCCGCATCCAAGTCTTTCAGCTCAATCGGACAAGACACCGGCATCCGAATGAAATCACGTTTTTCGGCATAGTCGATCATTCTGTGCTCCCAACAATATGTTGTGTTTCGCCGCCAGCATAGCCCCGACAGGTAGTGGTAGCTTAGCCTGCAAATTGCACCAGTCGATCGCAGGCGGATGCGTTTGATCCGTAATGGGTATGCTGGATCTCAAAATCGTCGTAGCTCATTGCTGTAACAGTTTGTAACTCGCCTGTGATCTATCCGGGCCCTCGCTTGTCCAGGCACACTTGTACTTGCTCTTCGCTCAAACCATAGCTAAGGCTATGGTCCTGTTCGGCGCTTCCCTGCGCCTCACCCCTGCGGGGCTTGCGCGCAATACCGCTCCAGGCGGTATTGTCGTTCCAGAGCGGCGTCCAACCGCACCCGGCCGGCGCGATCATCCCGGATACTGGTGCAATTTGCAGGCTAGCCCAATCGTACCGCCAGTGCGGGAACCAAAGTCACCAGTCCGAGAGGTTGCGATCGACGGCGATTTTGCGGTTTCGATCGCGCTGTGCCCTGCGATTGCCCGGGCGTGGGTTAGCTCGGTGGCCTGAGAGGCTTGTCCAGCGTTGCGCGCCACTCCAAAGGCTTCCGGCGTTACGCGGACCGATTCATACCCAACGACCCGGTCACCTTCCATCGATGGCGTCACAACCGCATCGGCCCAATAACAATCACCATTTTTGCAGCAATTTTTAACGATCCCGAGCCGGCACTGGCCGGCCTTCAGGCAGTCCCAGAGGTCGTTAAATACCGCCGGTGGCATGTCCGGGTGGCGGACCACGTTATGACTGACACCTACCAACTCGTCCAGCGGAAAACCACTGACCTGGGTGAAACGGTCGTTAGCGTGCGTGATTATTCCCTGCGTATCCGTTGAAGATATAACCTCAACACCCCTGGAAATCTTTGTTTCGTGGTCAGTGACCGGAAGATTTTTTTTCACGACGGACTGACCCAAGGTTTTTTTATTTCAGTTATCACTGGCGGCCCGCGTGGCGTGAACTTTTCGGCCAGGTCAAAGGGGTAGGATAGGTACAGCGGTGTCTAAAGGTAGCGAGACGAGGAGACAGAGATGCTCGACAAGGTAAAAGCACTCTTCAGTGCGGAGCCCGAGGCGACGGTGGATGACGACGCGTTGTTACACTT
Source organism: uncultured Gammaproteobacteria bacterium (assembly GCA_942490985.1). Lineage (GTDB taxonomy): Bacteria > Pseudomonadota > Gammaproteobacteria > Chromatiales > Chromatiaceae > Thiosocius. The sequence continues at coordinate 816,041 of CALNYW010000003.1, read as the reverse complement.
GGCCGCCGCGGTGCTGTTGATCCAGGTGGCCAAGTCCGATCATCAGGTGGAAGCGCCCGAGCTGGCTCGCATCGAGCGGGTATTGCAGCGCGAGTGGGGGTTGAATGCTCGAGACCTCGACGACTTGATGAAAGTCGCCGACGAGACCACCGATGCGCACGTATCGCTGCATGCGCATGTGGATAAGGTCAATCGCAACTTTTCTGCGTCACAAAAGTGCGATCTGGTCCGCGGACTGTGGGAGGTCGCCTGTGCCGACGGCGAGATACACCCCTATGAAGAGCTCCTGGTTCGTCGGCTGGCGGATCTTATCTACGTGCCGCACACGGACTTTATTCGTACCAAGCACCAGGCCTTGTCCGCCACTTAGCATCCCCGGTTGCGTTGCCTCAATGCCTGCGTAGCTGGGTCAGGACCCTTGGCGGACGTCGGTTTGGTCAAGGCCGAAGGTCTCATCCAGGAAGCCTTCGAGCGGGATCGGGTTGCCAATCGCTTCGCCCTGGAGTGCCCAGACCCCCAGATCACGAAGCTGGTGGGCGATGGCATCCGTCTCGACAAACTCCGCCACGGTGTGGATGCCCAGCTCGTTCGCGATTTCAATGATTGCCCTGACGATTGTGCGGCTCAACGGGTTTGTCTCGAGGTCGGTGATGAAGCTGCCGTCGATTTTCAACGTGTCGACGTCAAGCGCCTGCAGGTAATTCAGCGAACTCATGCCGCTGCCGAAATCATCGAGTGCGATGCTGCAGCCGAGTGCCTTGATCTGTTCGATGAACTGGGTGGCCATGCCAATGTTCGAGATCGCCGCTGTCTCGGTAATCTCAAAGGTTATTCGGGTGGCATCGACATCGTACTTTCCTAGTGCTTCGGCAACGTGCTCGACGACGCGGCGGTCAGTAAATGAAGCGCCCGACAGGTTGATGCTGATGCGTGGATGGGATATCGCATGTTTCGCTGGACGGTATTCCGCCAACGTCGCGAGTATGCGGTCTATCACCCACTCGTCGATCGACTGGATCAGTCCGTACCGTTCAGCGGCCGGGAGAAACCCGCCGGGCGGCAGCAGCTTGCCCTGCCGGTTGAACATGCGAATCAACACCTCCCAGTGTGAGGATCTGGCCCCGTCTACCGGGCGGATTTCCTGCATGTGCAGTCGCATGCGTTCGTGATCCATCGCATCGGTGATCTCCGAAACCCAGTTCAGATCGGCGCGCTGCGAGGCCAGCTCCTCGTCATCTGGCGTATGGATTTGGATGCGGTTGCGGCCGCGATCCTTGGCGGCATAGCAGGCCGAATCCGCGTTGGCCAAGACATCGCTGACGTGTCCGGATTCAGGGGTTACCGCGACGATGCCTATCGACACCCCGATGCGGAACACTTTGTCTTTCCAATGAAAACGATACTCGCCGATGGCGGCGCGTATCTTCTCGGCCACCATCTCCGCTTCAGCGAGCACGCAGCCTTCGAGTAACAGGCCAAATTCGTCACCACCCAGTCGCCCGAGCGTGTCACGGTGCCGAATCTGCTGGCGCAGGATGCGGGTGACGTTCTTTAGCAACTCGTCGCCGGCGAGGTGCCCACAGGAGTCATTGACCACCTTGAACTGGTCGAGGTCGAGGTATAAGAAGACCGCTTCGCGTTTACGGCCTTGGCGTATCGAGGTCAGCACGGTGGCAATACGCGTTTCCATTTCCCGCCGGTTGATCGCGCCGGTCAATGCATCGTGGGTCGATATCCATGACATATGCGACATCGTTTCATGGTGTTCGGTCATGTCGCGGAAAGTCACCACTGCACCATTTTGATTGCCATGGCGGTCGGTCGTTGCGCCAATCGAGATGCTGGTGCGGATCGTCTTGCCGTCGCCACCGCGCAGGCCGCATTCGGTCTCGAGATGTTGTGCACCGTTGTCGAGCAGATCCGATATCGGACACAAAGCGTCGTTGTCGTCGCTCGAAAGAAGCGGAAACACATCGCCGAAAGGTTTGCCTTCGGCATCTGTGCTGGCGAGGCCAAGCATCGAGCAGGCAACCGGATTGATGTACTCGACGTTGCGATGCAAGTCGGTGCGGATGACCCCATCGCCGATCGATTCCAGCGTGAGTTGCGCACGTTCTCGTTCCTGGCGGATGCGTTCGCGGGATTCATGCAAATCCGTTGCATCCGTGAAGATCAGTATTGCCCCGCTGGCGCGATTCGACTCATCGATGAAGGGTGAAACGTTGAGTTGCCAAACCCTCGGCCCGATTCGAATGATGTGTTGCTGGGCCTGATGCGAGTCGATCACGGTCATCAGCATGTCCCGCAGACCGTCGATCTGTTCGCGCCAGGGAAGCGCGGTGATGTAGTCGTTCTCACGAATCGTTTCCAACGGGATTAGTTCATTCACCTTCGGTACGTATCGGGTGACGCGCAGGTTGGTGTCGACGACAATCAACGGTGTCTCGATGCTGGTTTGGATGTTGTGCAGCTGGTTGGCGAGATGCTGATACTCGCGGCTCTTCTCCTGCAACTCGTCGTTTAGCGTCAACAGTTCTTCGTTGGATGACTGCAGTTCTTCGTTAGTGGTTTGCAGCTCTTCGTTGGTCGATTGGAATTCTTCATTGGATGACTGCAGTTCTTCATTGGCGGCCTGCAGTTCTTCGTTGGTCGTCTCCAATTCTTCGACGACGGTCTGCAGGCTTTCACGGGTCGATAGCAACTCGTGCTCGAGCGCCATCATCAGCTGCACGTCTTCCTCCGAGTCCGCTATTGGGTCGTTGCGGACCTCGCCGTTGGGCGGTCTCGTGATGCTTTGGAAAGACACGACTATCCAACCGGGCCGGTTCGGATCGAACGGCGTTACTGATACACGAACGTTGGTCTTGTCGCCGAACGGCATCACCACCTGTTCTGTGGTTTCGGCGGGGTTTGGTGTCTCTCGTCGAATCTTGAACAACAGCGCGCGCAGTGTTGAGCGCATTGAATCATGCACCAGGTTAAGGATATCGAGTGAGCCTGGACCTGGGCGCATCGTCATCAGGTCGGTCAGATCGCCATAGCTGAACATCACGTCGTTGTGCTGATTCAATACCACGCTGCCGGGTGCAAAGCGCTTGGACAACAGGCGGTTGAGTCGTTCTTCGATGCCTTCGAGCGGTGGTGGCGCCACCGGTATCTGGGTTTTGGTCTTACGTGCGCTGTCGGTGAGCAAGAGCGGCATGCGCGAGCGGTGTCCGGGCGCATCCAGCCGCACGAATAAACGGTGTTTGGGCGAAACCGGGCCGAACAGGTTCTCGGCCTGTGTGTTGCTCTCTGACATCCCCAGCATCAACATGCCTTTGGGCTTCAGGGCGTAGTGGAAGGTATCGAAAACCTGCTGCTGTAGCTCGTTGTCGAAATAGATCATGACGTTGCGGCAGCTGATCAGGTCCAACTTGGAGAACGGCGCATCGCGACTCATGTCGTGCGTGGAAAAAATCACATGATCCCGGACCCGGCGGTTGACCGAGTAGCCGTCGCCGAGCTCTTTGAAGTAGCGTTTCAGGATGTCCTTGTTGACCGCCGAGACGGCATCGCCGCTGTATTTTCCGATCCGCGCGATGGCCAGCGGATCTGCGCCGACATCGGTGGCGAACACGCGGTAGTCGAAGCGGTGTCGATGAACACGCTGGAGTTCTTCCAGCAAGATAGCGATGGTGTAGGCCTCTTCGCCTGAAGCGCATCCGGGGACCCAGACTCGCACTTCATCGCCCAAATCGGCGCCCGCAAGATAGGCACCGAATTTTTCGAGCAGCGCATCAAACGCCTCGGGGTCGCGAAAAAAACCGGTTACGCCGATAAAGGTTTCGCGAGCCAGATCGTGAATCTCCTGCGGACTCTCCGTGAGCAGTTCGATGTAGGCGTCAAGCGTCAGTGTGTTCCTGATCGACATGCGCCGGCGAATGCGGCGTTGCACGCTGCGTTTTTTGTAGTGCACCAGGTTAATGCCCGTCTCACGTGCCACCATGTCGAGAATCTGGGCGTACTGGTTGGGGTCTACCTTCTTCGCGATATCGGCGGCGGACAGCGTTTGCGTATCCAATGCGGTGAGCGTGGCAGCGATCGCCGCGGGGGCCTGGATAAGGTCTGCTGCATCGGCATGGATGGCCGCGAGCGGCATACCGTCGTATTTGGCGGTGTCTGGATCTTGCGCGATGGTAATGCCGCCAGCCGCTTTGATTTCAAGCATCCCTCTGGCGCCGTCGGTACCGGTTCCCGACAAGATGACGCCGATGGCCTGATTGCCACGGTCGTTGGCCAGCGACAGGAACAGTCGGTTGATGTCGGGTTTTGGCATCGGCCCGCTACGTGCCTCTGACAGTCGGATCATGCCATCTCTGAGTTCGATGTCACGGTTGGGCGGCGTGATGTAGATGCAATCCGCCTGCGGCGTCATGCCGTCTGTGGCATCGGCGACATTGATTTCAGTCTCGCGTTTGACCAGGTCGACCAGCATGCTGCTGTGGCTTGGCGAAAGATGCTGGGCAACCAGGTATGCCATCGAACTGCCCGTTGGCAGGGCTTTTGTCAGTTCGCTGATCGCTTCGAGACCACCTGCCGATGAACCGATACCGACAATCATTAACGGCGGGTCGGCGTCTGGATTTGCCGGGTCTGCGGATTGTGATGGAGACGCGTTGTTGTTCCTCGCCATCAGAACTCGCTCCGCGCTAACTGCGCGACCTGAAAAAAAGTAACAGCCGTTTGGCCCGAGACGGGTTATCAAACAGATCGCGCGCGCTTTGTCCTGATGTCATCACATCGCTGTAGCCATGCAGCGATTCGATGTCTTCGCGGTCCAGATTTTGGAAGCCCATCGTCCAGTCGGGGAACTCACGTTCTTCAATCTGGTGGTTGAACAGCAGGCGTACCCGGTTATGTCGCGGGTCGTTGCGGATGTGTCGATAGGTCCGGTGAACGACGTCGGATGGACCTTCGAGGACTTGCAAGAAAGACAGGTCCTTGTAGAGCAGCATGCCGGTCAGCTCCGCGGCCTCGTTTTGCCGGCGTGCCTCGGACAGCAGGTCAGCGAGTTCGCTCGTGCTCATAAGTGCCGTCGCACTGCTCACGTAACAGAGTTGGGTCAACACACGAACAATCCTGGGGGGTTCCCGTTACCGTTGCCGCAAGGCCCAGAACGGTCTTTTTGGGCGGCGCGTGCGGCTTGACCGAGGTTAGCTTCGACCCTCGAAATTTACCAGATCCCCTCTAGATAGCTAACAAAAAGAACCATTTGCCGCGCTGTGGTTTTTCTGGCGCGGCTTAACGTTCAGTCGATCAACAACGTGATGAGCTGTTTGGGTCCGTGGATGCCATAGGCCAGGGTTTGCTCGATGTCGGCCGTTTTCGACGGGCCGGAAATGAGCAGCGCATTGGTCGGCATGGCCCCGTTGGCCCACTTTTCGCCGGCGAGCATCGCCGCGAAGTTTTCGAACAGGCGCTGCGTTTCGAGTACCGCGATATGCAGGGGCGGGACCAGCGACATCAATCGCGGTTCCTGTGCATCCGGCCACAGCACCAGGCTGCCACTCTCGGCCAGGCCGGAACGCGCGCCGGTCAGCGAAAAATCGATATCGTTGAACAGGCCGGTTTTCCAAGCCTCGATCGGTTGCGTGAAACGCGTCAGTGACAAGCGCTCATCGGCCACTGCCGCGAATTGCTCGGCGACCGGACTGGTGCCGATCAGGCCGCGTGTCAGTCCCCGCTCAGACAGCGTGTGGGCCAGCCAGGTCGGCCATTCGTCGCGCTTTAGTTGATGCACCTCACCGCGTACCGCGTGCATCCGCTCGACAAACGCGGCCACGCGCTGTTCCATATTCCAATTAAGGTTTTTTTCGTAGCTCGATGGCGGTTGTACGGACCGTGGTCGATTCGCGCGCAACCGGTCGAGAATACGTTGACGTGCATCACTCATCGGTAAACCCTGCCTGCCTGGCGAGTTCGTGCAGGCTGCGTGCTGCGGGCCGCGGCGCGCTGCGATAGCGGGTCCACGGCCCGAGGCGTTGCGGCGTCAAGCCGCGCAGGCGCGTCGCCAGCCGCGCGAACACGCGGTAGAGCCTGGGTCGTCCGTAGAGCTGTCGCCATAGCGCCCAGGTCAACGACTCCCCGTTTCCGCGCAGGCTGCCGTGCCCCAGCGGATGGCTTGCACCGGTGCTGCCCGATGTCCAGCCATCGACCGCTTCCGCGCGCAGCCGGTTGATCAGCTTTGGCAACGGAATCTTGACCGGGCAGACCTCGCCACAGGCGCCGCACATGGTGCAAGCCGAGGTCAGGCTGCCGGCCTTGTCGAGGCCGATGCGCTGCGGTTCCAAAGCCAGACCAATCGGGCCTGGATAGACGGTGCCGTAGGCGTGCCCACCCAATTGTACGTAAACCGGGCAGTGGTTGATGCAGGCGCCGCAGCGAATACAGCGCAGGGTGTCGAGCAGTTCATCATCGATCCGAATGCGTGACCGTCCATTGTCGAGCAACACCAAATGGACCGCCTCGGGACCGTCGAGCTCGTCTGACTGGCGTGGGCGGCTGATCATGTTGAAGTAGGTGGTGATCGGCTGCCCGGTGGCCGACTTGGTGAGGATTTCCAGCAGCGGCGGCACGTCCGACAGGCTTTCCACGACCTTTTCGATGCCGGTAATCGCGATATGCACCCGTGGTGCCGTGGTGCTGAGGCGTCCGTTGCCCTCGTTCTCGACCAGGCACAGGGTGCCCGTCTCGGCGACGGCGAAATTCACCCCGGAGATCCCTGCGTCGGCGCGCGCAAACCGGTCGCGCAGGATCTGCCGCGCGGTTTGGGTCAGGGCGTCGATATCTTCGGTGTACGGAATCTCCGGATGGAACTTTTGGAACAGCTCGGCAACTTCGCGGCGGTTTTTGTGGATCGCCGGGGCGACGATATGCGAGGGCGGCTCTTTGGCCAGCTGGATGATGTACTCGCCGAGGTCTGACTCGATAACCTCGATGCCGTGCTGTTCGAGGTGTTGATTCAGCTCGGTCTCTTCCGACACCATCGACTTGCCTTTGACCACCGTTTTGGCCTCGGCTTCGGTAAGAATCTTTTCGATGATCGCGTTGGCTTCCTGCGGGCTTTCGGCCCAGTGCACCTGGATGCCGTTTTCAATCAGCTTGGTTTCGAGTTGCTCGAGCAATTCGGGTTGCCGGACCAATGAATTCGCCCGCACCGCGCGGGCCTGTTCGCGCAGCGCCTGTAACTGGGCGTCGTCGGGGAATTGCTCGGCCCGTTTCGCCATGATGCCGGTCATCGCGGTGCGGAAGTTGGTCCGCAGCTGGTCGTCGTGCAGGGCGGTATCGATGCGCGCCAAGAAGGCCTGGCTCTGGTTCATGGGTTCATCCTCGCGTGCGGTCCCACAAAAATTCGGCGATGTGCTGAGTCATCGGACCATCACCCTGTTTTTCAAAAGCGCCGCCGATGTTCATCAGGCAGCCGCAGTCCTGGCTGATGACTCGCGCGGCGCCGGTCGCCCGCAATGCGTCGGTCTTATCCTTGACCATCGCGCCGGAAATGTCGGGTTGCTTGACGGCGAAAGTGCCGCCGAATCCGCAGCATTCGGCGGACCGCGCCTGTTCAGCCACCTCGACCTGGTCCAGTTGACCGATCAGCGCTTCGATATGGTCTGCAACACCCATCTCGCGGCGCGCTGCACACGAGGTATGGATCGCGATCTTCAGCGGCGCGCCGAGGTCGCTGAGTTCGATAGCGAGCACGTCGACCAGGAACTCAGTCAGTTCGTAAGTGCGGTCTGCTGCGGCCAGGGCGCGTGGTTCGTCCGGCTCGCCGGCAAACAGCTCAGGCCAGTGCTGTTTGATCATGCCGGCACACGACCCGGACGGCACAACGATCGGCAGGTCATTGTCGAGGCTGTCCAGTTGCGCCCGTGCAACGGCCAATGCGTCTTTGCGGTATCCCGAATTGAAGGCGGGTTGGCCGCAACAGGTCTGGTCTTGTGAAAATCGCACGTCGATGCCGGCCCTGCGCAACAACTGCATACCGGCCAGACCCGCCTGCGGATACATAAGGTCGACGAGACAGGTCGCGAAAAAATTGACGCTGCGCGGTTTCTGCATGGTGGATGTGCCCCGCCGGCTGTTGGCTAATTGCCACTCACTCAAGCAGCTTAGAGTAGCTCGAATACCCCGCGTTTCGTCGTGCCCGCGACCTGATCAGCTTGATAGCCGGGTTGACGTACGTCTGCGCAGTCTACGTCAGGGCGTCCCCGGTTACGGCAAATTCGTTGAACCCTTACTCGTTGACCTGCCCGCGAGTGGTGCATCGAGCGGTTATTGTTGCACTGCAACAGTGCCTGTTCGGCCGTACGGTTCGGTGCCTGTCGGTCAAAGGGAAGATGCCGGGAGGACCAGCGCCGCGGGTGCGGTAATGGTGGGCAGCAGTCGAATGTTCACGCCGGATTTCCCAGGCCAACAAGCCGGGGTGATCTGAAACCCTTTTCGAGGCGCTTTCAGGTGTTTTGTTCGGGTGCTGTCCTGGACGAAGTTGTCGCAAAAATACAACCTGCTGGGAATTTTCTGCGCAAATTAGGGAAATCCACTAGCTAAACCCGTGATCCCGCGCTAAGGTTCTGAGTAGACACCAGAATATGACAGCTAAAGTTTTCGCAAAACGAGACGCTCTGTCAGTTGAAGGGGTTTAAGAGTTCGATGGTTGCATGATTGCAACAAGCGGGCTCGGCGAGTGAAAAACCGGTCCGAAAGGCATGGGTCTTCGACTGCATTTTCACTCAAAAGGCGATATAAGTTCAGTCAAAACAGTAACTTATATAATTATTATTTACCAATGCTCTAAGGAGAGCACCATGTCCTTTGAAAGTGATGGGATTCCACCCAGCTGGGAAGAGATCAAAGCGGCATCTCGCCGACTCGATCGACGCGCAAACGCCGAACCGGTTGAAAAGCGCGTCGTGCGCGAGTACCTGGCCCACGAGGAATCGGAAGACAGCCGCGCGAAAGAACAGCTAGCGCTGCCTGGGTACAACTGAGTTTCCAGATTGCCCCAGCTTGGGGCGATCGGATGGGTGAGAATGGTGCGTTTTTCTCGCGCGACGGGGGTGTTGGCTACCCTAGTCCGCGCACGCGGGGCGTGTCGCCCTCCACCCGTGAGTAGAAGGCCGTAGCAAGCTGCTACGGCCTTTTTTGTTCTGGCGTTACCAAAGCTGCCCCCGAGCAACGGGCTTGGCCGGCAAATCGCAGTGCGCCGTGAAAAGGCGCGTTCTCTCAGTGGGTGGAATTCCCACCCGGCAAGTATCGCTCCAGCCGGTAGCAATCGGAGCGGCTGTGGAGGTAACGAAGCAGTCGAAGCCTCTGGTGTAAAGGACCATTCAGTGGTTCTGCGAGCATGCAGGCCGTAACGCGTAGTGAACGCTGAGCAGGCCTCGAAAAAGGTAATGCGGAAGCCGACCCGCCTGTAATTCGGGGAAGGCCGCTGTTGCTGGGGAAGCAAGCGATGAACGCACCCAGCGGTTCCGCCGGGGTAGTGGCGACGGCATGCATGTACAAGGGAGAGCGACGCAACACGGGAAGCCCCAGGCGGTGGTGTAGCGTGTGCACCAACCGGCAACCCGCGAGGGCCAGGCCGGGCTGTTTGGGGTGGCGGGAGGCCCGTAGTACCGCTGAGGCCGGGTAACGCCGGTGGAGGGAAGGGGCCTCAGTTCGGGGGCAGTGTTGAAAGAAGTGAGGTCGAGGAGACTGGTGTGGGCCTATAAGCGCCGATGACGGTCAAGAAACTTCAGCAGGCACTTCATGCGAAAGCGAAGGAATCGTCCGATCTGTTTTGACGATTGGGTGAACTGGTGCAAGCCACCTACTCAGGTGGCTGAACCGGTGGTCACGCAGGCAACATCCGCAACTGGGTCAGGGGAGCTGCACGATTTCCTGGCAAGCCGTTCTGAGACGTTTTCGGACTGCAACGGTTGTTGGTGCGCACGCGTGACCCGCCGTGGGCGACGGCATGACACCTCGTCCGAGCGCCGGATGCGGGAGATCCGCACGTCCGGTGCGACGAGCGGCGACTGGAAACGGGACTATGGTCTGGATTGAGGCACCGGCGCAGGGTGAAAGCCGCCGGCAACAGCGACTCCCCACGACCTGTGGTTACCGCGCCAGTCGTCGACTCTACCCCGGTCCGCAAACCCATGAGGGCGCCTCGAAGGTATCGGTTTACCGCGGCGCGGTTCGCCATGCTGACGCACGCGCCCGGGTAACACAGAGCAAGCGAGGGTTCGGGCGACTTGCAAGGGCGCCACAAAAAAAGCCGGCGCCACGGAGGGGGCCGGCCTTTGCATGGTGTGGTGTGTTCAGTTCAGGCCTTCGGATCGCCAGACCGGGCCATGAAGAACACGATGAAGAACAACGCTATGAGAATGATGAAAGCAATAACGCCGAATGAAAGGATTCCTACCCAATCGGAGAAAAGTTCAGACCAGAGTTCCACGATTACCTCCCCCAGGTACAAGTCATCATGGCGTCATGCTAGAGCGGAACCCGCGGCGCAGCGCTGATCCTGGTCAAAAATCCATCGATCCTGCCTGAGTATCAACGGGTTGGCATGTTTTGCTGCATCTGTTGATGCATCTCCTCCATTCGTTGCTGCATCTCCTGGTTAAACGCAGCGATCTCTGCTTCGTCGAGCGCGCCGTCCCCGTTCTTGTCCATGAGGTCGAATTGCGCCTCGGTCGGCTTGATGAATTCGGCCTTGGTGACGCGTTTGTCATTGTCGGAATCGAATTGTTGGAAAAACATCGCACCAAGGTCCGGCATCTGCGGCATCTGCGGCATCTGCGGCATCGCGCCTTGCTGAGCGAAGGCCGATGAACAAGCAAAGGCGAGGGTTAAGAGAGTTTTTTTCACAGGGCTTTTTGCTCCTACTTCTGGGGTGATGTGACGGGTTTTCGGCCGGGACTTGGGTCGGGCTGGTAGGGCCCGCCGTTTTGTCGGGTCAGTCGCGTGATGCAATCGGTATGCAGCGATTGCACGAGGGTCGCAATCGCGGCGGCTTGTAACGCATTGAGCGGCGGATCGAGATGCTGCAGCTTTGCCAGCAGCTGCGACGAACAGTCCGCAACCGCGGCTTCGACATCGGCACGCCGCAGTTGCTCGGGCAACGTTGGGGCTGGTATCTCTTCAGCATGGCCGATCGGCGTGACTTTCGCCGAACGCGGGATCACCTTGCGCCTATCGAACTCGACATCGATCGCCTCGATGGCCGACACTTTGCTGAAGGTGCGCTCACGAAAACGAAAGCGTGTGCCGACCGGCAATAGAGCGAATTTCACGACGGTTATCGGAGGCAGGCGAACTGTCGAACCCGTTCTGCGCTGATTCAGCCGGTGGTCGCAAGGTTGGCGAAGTTGCCGGCGACATCGGTCGTTTCGATCGATTCGCCAAGTTGTCGTCCGATCTGTGAGGTCGACAGCAGGCCGCGAATGGTCTGCTGACCGTCTGCATCGCGTTCGATGACCAACGCGTGCTGGCGACCCATGCGCTTAAGTGTCGCGACAATGTCGCCGACGCGGCTGGTCGAAACGTCGCTGAGTTCCAGCACCTCGATCTTATGCTGCGAGGTCATGATGTCGCGCACGATGAGATCTTTACGCGGACTGCGGGAATCGTTGATCAGGCGCATGATGCGCTCGCCGCTGAGGTCTCTTGATGTGACAATGCCGATGACCTCGTTCAACGGGTTGGTGACGAACAGTAACCGGATGCCGCTGGCGATCATTTTTTCCTCTGCATCGTCCACTGCCAGATTGGCGGATACGGTTTCGGCTGTAACCTGGGCCAAGTCGGTCATGACGTCGATGGCCGGGCTGTCCAGGGTGACTTGTTCGGGCAACGCTTGGCGTGGCCGCTTGAATGTGGTGCCAGCATCCAGTGTGCCGGCCTGGAGTACGTGAAACTGACTCATCTGCATTCCTCCGAAGATGTCCAACAGGCCGCTCGGCGCTTTATAAACCTTGCGCAGCTTGTGGCCATAGCTGCACAAAATAGGCCCGTGGCAGGCACTTTGCAATCCGCTGGTCGGCATTGGCCAGCGTTTTCAGCCACTTTTTCAGCCCAACGAACTGCGCAGGGTTATGCGACTCGATCGCTTTGTTAGTCAGGCCGCCGGCGTCTCGCGGGCGGATGCACGAGAGCTGGTTCGACGCGGTCGGGTGCAGGTCGACGGCAGCGTCGAGAAGCGCCCGGCGGCCGCGATTTCCGAACGTGCCGACGTTTTTTTGAACGGATTGCCGCTAGCCGCCCCGCAGCCGCTCTACCTGATGCTGCATAAGCCGGCCGGTGTCGTCAGTGCGACCGTCGATGACCGCCAGCCGACAGTCAATAGTCTGTTGCCGGCGCCCCTTGCGCGCCGTGTTCACCCGGTCGGTCGATTGGACAAGGCGACCACCGGACTGTTGTTGCTGACCGATGACGGGGCCTGGTCACATCGGATTACTGCGCCGCGCCAGCACTGCGTCAAGGTATACCGGGCGACCCTGGCCGAGGCCCTGGTCGCCGACGCGGCGGAGCGGTTGGCGGCGGGGATGATGCTGCGCGGCGAGACCAAACCCGTCAGCTCGGTGCGCCTGCAAAAGCTCAGCGCGACCGAGGTTCGGGTCGAGGTAACGGAGGGGCGTTATCACCTCGTCCGGCGTCTGTTTGCTGCGCTTGGCAACCGTGTCTTGACACTGCACCGCGAACGCATCGGCGGCGTTACGCTCGACCCGCAGCTGTGCCCAGGGCAATGGCGTAGGTTGACCGACGAAGAACGCCGCGGGCTTTTTTCGAGCGCCGAGTAGACATCGTGTCTAGACTTAAAGTCAGGAGGGATGCGCACCATGGATAGATCGGTTTCGCAGAGTCTCGATCGTCGCTTTATCCGGCATCCATCGCGCCTGCCAATCAGTTTTGCCCTGCCGGACGCGTCCGGCAGGGCGGACGAATGCCTGCGCAATGTCAGTGAGGGCGGGGTCTGTTTTGCGTCGGCCGGCGAACTGCAGGTCGGGTTGCCTATCCGCGTGCAGATCCCGGTGTTTGGCGACCTGTTTGAGGTTGACGGCACCATCGCCTGGTGTCGGCCGGCGGGGCGTGGTTTTGAGGTCGGTGTGGAATTCGATCGACGCCAGGACCGGTTCGCGGTGCGCATGGTCGAGCAGTTGTGCTACATCGAGGACTATCGCGCCCGGGTCGAGCGCGAGGAAGGACGGACGTTAACCAGCGAGCAGGCTGCCGCCGAGTGGATCAGTCGATTCGCCAATCAGTTTCCCGCATTTCACAGCTAAAGCGCCCGGCGCTTAATGATATTTCTCCGTGCTGATGTGGCCAGGCTCGCGGCGCTTGTGCTTACGCATCCCGCGAGCGGCCAGCAACTCGACCGTGTCGGTGATCATGCCCGAGTGGCCGCAGAGCATGATGTGGCTGTTCTGTGGGTCGATCGGGCGTCCCACGCGCTGTTCGAGCTGGCCGTTAGCGATGGTTTCCGGGATCCGGCAGTTGAAAGCGCCATCAACAGCCTCTCCAGTCACGTACGGCACAAAGCGAAATTTCTCAGGGTGGGCGCGCTGGAGCTTGTCGATCAGCGCCCGGTAGCCGAAGGCGTTCTGTTGGCGCACGCCATAACCGAGCACGATGGTGTCGAACCGCGCCCAGGGGTCGTCGGTCTGCAACATCGACAGGAATGGGCCGACACCGGTGCCGGTCGCGAGCAACCACAGGTCGCGGGCGGTCTCCGGCACTTCGCTCAGCGTGAGCAGGCCGTTGGCCGAATCGGTGAGCCAGATTTCGTCGCCCGCTTCGAGCGAGGCGAGCCGGCTGCTCAGCGGCCCTTCCGGCACGATGTTGAAAAAGATTTCGAGATGCGCCGCATCCGGTGGGTTGACCAATGAGTAGGGGCGGCCGACCCGCTCGTCGCCGAGGTCGACGCCGACCCGGATGAATTGCCCGGCGACGAAATCCGGCCCGTCGGCCTCGATCGCCAGCGAAAAATGTGTGTCGTTCCACCGCGTTTTATGAGCGATCCGCCCGTTTACCCACTGTGCCACTGCAAGACTCCGACCGTCGTTTGGATAGGGCCAAGCTAACGGCCACACCACCGAATGCAACCCGGGCCTTGTCTGGGAATTGCCGCGCCAAGCACGGCCAGTCATGGCAAAATAGCGTATTGCCAGTGAGGCATCTGACTGGGCGTATTTGATCGATGAACCCGGCTATCCGCGGTCTGTTATCGCTTGCGGTGTTTGTGGCACTGGCGGGCGCCGGCTTTGTCGCGGCGCGCTACTGGCAAAGCCAACAGGCGGTCTATCAACGGACGGAAGGCCCGCGTGATTGTTTTCTGCACGACGGCCCGTGTGAGCAGCCGGTCGCCGGCACGCCGGTCCGGCTGGCGATCTCGCCCAACTCGATTCCGCTGATGCAGACGCTCACGCTGGAGTTCGATGCCGGCGTGCTGGCGCCAACCGGGGTTGCCGTGGACATCCGGGGGCTGAACATGGACATGGGTCTAAACCGAACCGTCCTGGCGCGGTCAGAGGACGGGAGGTGGCGGGGAGAAACGATCCTGCCGGTATGCAGTCAGCGGCGTATGGAATGGGAGGCGGCCGTGCAAATCGAGACCGATCAGCGGTTCGAGGTCCCTTTTTTGTTTTCCACAGTGCGGCCTTAGGGCACCGGCACGGGCGGTAGATCGATTGCCCATTTAAGCGGATTCTGATATAAACGCGGGCCGATACCGACTGGTCCGCAAGACGCGGCCGACCGCAGACGGCGGCCGACGAACCAGGAGAAAACGGATGACGATGAAGGTCGCGGTGTTAGGGATCGCGCTCGCCACGCTGATGATAGGCGGCCTTGCAAACGCGGCCAACGCCGCGGCCGGGCAAAAGAAGTACGTGCTGTGTGCTGGCTGTCATGGACCATCAGGCGCAGGTAACGATGCCTTGAAATACCCACGACTCGCCGGGCTGCAGGCAGGTTACGTTGCCGAACAGCTGCGGGCGTTCAAGTCGGGCGCTCGCGAAAACGCGACGATGCGGGCGATGACGGCTGGCCTGAACGACACGGATATTGACAACCTCGCGGCTTACGTCGCGACCCTAAAATAACCGGCGGCGATCGCGAACCCGCCAACAACGTCTCGAACATCATTCGGATACTGACCATGAAAAAGCTGTTGACTCTCTTTACCCTGATCTCGCTCGCCGCCATCGGTTCGGCGCAAGCCGCTGGTGACGCCGCTGCTGGCAAGGCGAAGTCGGTGACCTGCGCTGCCTGCCATGGTCCCGACGGCAACAGCCCAACGCCGGCTTTTCCCAAAATAGCCGGGCAACATGCGGGCTACCTGGAAAAGCAGTTGACCGAGTACAAAAACGGTACCCGGGTCAATGCGACGATGAACGGCATGTCAGCGGCGCTGAGCGAGCAGGATATCGCCGATCTGGCCGCCTACTTCGCTTCCCAGACCGGTACGATCGGGACAGCCGACCCGGCCAAGGTTGAGTTGGGTGAATCGATTTACCGTGCCGGCAACCCGGCCACCGGCGTATCTGCCTGTGTCGCCTGCCACAGTCCTACCGGTGTCGGTAATCCAATGGCCAATTTCCCCAGTCTGCAGGGCCAGCATGCCGACTACACGGTGCTGCAACTCCAGCATTTTCGCTCGGGTGAGCGCGCCAACGACGCGGGTGCGATGATGCGGGGTGTGGCCGGCAAAATGACCGACGCTGAGATCGAAGCGGTAGCGCAATACATCCAGGGCCTGAACTGACGGTCGCCGCGACGGGCAGACTGCGGGGTCAGGGGAAAAGGGCGGCCGAGAGCCGCCTTTTTTGATGACTGCGCGCATACCTGCAACGATCTTGCGGTGGGCCTTCGCGCCGGGCACCATTGCGGACGCAGCCGGTGATCGGCTGAACTCAGCTCAGCGAAGCCGGTCACAAAGGCGTTAAGAACAAACGGAGTGTTTCTGTGAAAAAACTGTCCTCGCTCATCGCTGCCTTCCTGCTACTGGCCGCTGGCAGTGTCGCCGCCAAGCCGTTTCAGGAGGGTGTGCAGTACGTGCCCATCCAGCCACAACCGGCCATGGGTGCTGGCGATCAGGTCGAGGTGATCGAATTTTTCTGGTACGGCTGCCCGCACTGCCGGGATTTCTATCCGGTCGTTTCGAAGTGGGCCAAACAGTTGCCCGACAATGTCACCTTCGTCGAGATGCCGGTGATGTTCGGCGGGTCAGCTGATCTGCATGCGCAGGTGTTTTTCGCGTTGCAGGGCATTGGCGAGCTCGAGCGTCTGCACACCAAGTTGTTCGATGCACTGCACGTCGCGAAGCGCGACCTGAAGAATCGGGCAGCCGTCGATGCCTTCCTCGAGGAAAACGCTGTCGACATGGTTAAATTCAACGAAGCCATGGGATCGTTTTCGGTCGCGGCAAAGGTCAATCGCGCGCGCGCACTGATGCGCCGCTATGGCGTGCGGAGCGTGCCGACCATGGTGGTCGATGGTCGGTATCGGAGTGGAACCGGCTTTCGCAGTTATGAAGAGATTACTGAAGTGATGGATCACGTGGTCGATAAGGTACTATCGCAACGCCAAACCCAGGCCGCCCGCTAGTCCATCGAGGGAATGCCAATGACCACTCCGTCTGCGCAGCCGAGTGACAGCTCTGTGTCGACGAGTCGTGGTCTTCGGCTGCTGAGCTACAACATCCAGGCGGGCATCGATACCCGCCGTTACCGCGAGTACGTGACCAAGGGTTGGAAGCACCTGCTGCCCAACCGTGAACGTCTACGTAACCTGAATCTGATCGCCGAGATGCTCAAAGGGTATGACCTTGTCGGCCTCCAAGAGGTCGATTCCGGGAGTCTGCGCAGCGGCTTTGTCGATATGACCGAGTACCTCGCGCACCGCAGCGGTTATCCGCACTGGTACCGCCAGGTCAACCGCAACATGGGGGTATTGGCCCAGCACAGTAACGGTGTGTTGAGCAAGATCCGACCGCATCGCGTCAGCAACCACCGCTTACCGCCCGGCAACGGGCGCGGCGCGATGATGCTCGAGTTCGGCGAGGGCGACGACGCGTTGATCATCTGCTCGGTCCACCTGGCACTCAGCCGACGGCTACGTGCCCGTCAGCTCGACTACATCAACGAAGCGGTCGGTGCACGCAAGCACCTGGTGGTCATGGGCGATCTGAATGCCGGTTGCGACAGCTCGGAGGTGCGCCGCTTCATCGATCGCGCGGGGCTCACCGAGCCGATCAGCGATCAGGCGACCTTCCCATCCTGGCGCCCGGTGCGTCGAATTGACCACATCCTTGTCTCGCATGCCCTCGAGGTTCGGGGTACGCGGGTCGTCGACTATGCTCTGTCGGATCATCTGCCACTTTGCGTCGAGGTGGGCCTGCCGGAGCAAATCAAGCTGGCGGCCTGATGCAATGACCGGTGACTGGCGCGAGCGATACCTCAAACTGGCAGACGACGCCGAGCGCGAGCAACAGCAGTACACCGAAGCGGAGCGGGAATTCATTCGCCTCGTCACCCGCGTCTGCGTCGCAGTCGGCGGTCTCGATCCACTGCTCGACCCTCACCTCGAACGCCTGCGAGACCTCGCAAAATCTGGCAAAACCGCGCGCTTGATTCAACAGGCCGGCGAGATCGGCGATGCGCTGGTGCATGCCGCCGATGAACGCACGCAGTCCGGCGTTCTGCCGCTGTTGCTGGCGCGGGGGAGGCTGGGCAAGCGCGAGCTAAAAGAGACCCTGCACCTGTGGGCCACCGTCGCCGCTGCGCCCAGCAAGGCCAGCGACGAGCAACTCGACCGGCTGAGCGCGCTATTGCACGAAGGTATGGCGGCCCGGGAATCCGACCAGCCCAAGGGCGGTATTTTCGCACGGCTGATCGGCGGATCCGGCGATGATCGGGCCAACCAAGCCAACCGCCATTTGTTAGCCGTTTTGAAAGCCGTACCCTGGCCCGCCGGTCTTGCTGCGGCCGTCGCGGATTTAGCGGAAACGCTGGAACAGGACGAGCAGGGTGACGCCTGGGTCGACGTGGTGCGCCAGATCGGTGATCTCGCCGTCGAAGCGCTCGACCAGGCACAGCGTGACGCGCAGTCGGCCGGCGATTTCCTGGCCGCGCTCAATCATCAACTCGAAGAGCTCGATCAACACATGCTGAGCGAGCGGGAACGGCGCGAGCAGTCTCGCAGCAGCGGCGAGAAACTCGGCCGGGAGATGCGCAGTGAGGTCGGTAGTCTGTCGGTCAGCATCCGCGAGAGCGTCGATCTCGCGCAACTGCAGTCGAGCGTCCTGGCGAGTCTCGACCGTATGCACGAGCACGTACGCCACCACCTGGACGAAGAGAATACCCGGCGCGAAAAGGCCGAGGTTGAAGCCGATAGACTTCGCCGTGAACTGCGTGGCGTCGAGGAACAGGCGTTTGATCTGCGTCGCCAGGTCACCAAGACCCAGCAGGCGGCCTTGATTGACCCGCTGACTGGGCTGCCCAATCGGCGTGCCTACGAGGACCGTCTGCAGCAGGAATATGCCCGCTGGAAACGATTCGGCGATCCGCTGGCGTTGCTTGTCTGGGATGTCGACGACTTCAAGAAAATCAACGACACCTTCGGTCACAAGGCGGGTGACAAGACGTTGATCATGATCGGCAAGCTGCTCAACGAACGTTTGCGAGAGACGGATTTTATTGCCCGCTATGGTGGTGAAGAGCTGGTGGTCCTGCTGGTCGGTGCGGCACTCGACGACGCCCAACGTATAGCAGACACAATGCGTGTCGCCGTCGAAGACGGCGGTCTGCATGCGCACGGCGAACCGGTTGCCGTGACGGTATCCGGCGGCTTGAGCATCTTCGCGTTCGGCGATACCCCTGCTGCCGTGTTCGAGCGTGCCGACCAGGCGATGTATCAGGCGAAACAGGCTGGCAAGAATCAGGTCGTTGTCGGCTGAGCCGGCGACGGATCGTTGAAGTAAGCCGCCCAGGCATAGCGCCATGGCGTTGCCGTCGCATCCTGCAACGCGGCCAACAGCCGGTCACTGGGCGTCGCTTCACCCGGAAATACGTTGCGCAGCTCAATCATCATGCGGGCGCAGAGCCCATGTTCACGCCAATCCGCGGCGCATGGCGCGAGGGGTGCCTGGCAGTTGCTGCAAGGGAACTGATGAACCTCCGACCACCCGGCAGCGAGCCAGGTGCGCCAGTTATCTAGGCGTTGGCGACAGTGCGGACAGCGTGGTTTGACGGTGTTCGGCCCAAGCACGAGTTGTGGTGATGTAAAGGGACCGTGCAGGGCAACGTGGCAGAACTGCAGGCTACCGTCGGCCGGTGGCGTCATGACCAGGTAGGGCGAGCAGCCTGCATAGACGACCTCGCGACTGAATCCTGCGCCGGCGAGAAAGGTCTGCGCATCGATTGGGCTGCCGATGAGCTCCAGGCCAGTAAGGACGGTGTGCACAACCACCAGGCTTACGCTGGATTCGGGTTGCCGCGGGGCGAGATAAAGACTGGTTAACGACACGCGTGCATGGTGCCGTGACAGGGCGTCTTCCGGCAAGTGGGCACACTGTTATCCCAAGGCCCGTCAGCTTAGGATGCATGGCGTGATTAAGACTGGCCTCATCAAATTCGTCCGCGGTTATCAGCTGTTGATCAGCCCGTTTCTCGGCAACAACTGCCGGTATATGCCAAGTTGCTCGGCTTATACGATCGAGGCGATGGAAAAGTGGGGGCCGTGGCGAGGCTTGTGGATGGGGGTCCGACGCGTGTCGCGTTGCCATCCGTTTCACGCCGGCGGTTACGACCCGGTGCCTGATCCACCGCAGCATGATCGTGACGACTGAATTGGGGCAGACGCCGTTCGCGTCGCTCCCGGTGCTGCGCGAAGGCTTTGCGTCAGGCCTGCGGCGTATGTTGGATGCGCCAACGCTTGGCAGCTTTATCCTCGTGCTGGCAAATGCCAGTTTCGATGCAGCCTTGTATGCCGCTTTCAAGCCCGCGTTACGCGCGACGTTCGAGCGTTGGTGCGAGCGCTTCGATGCGGGCGACCCCCAGGCGGTAGCCGCGGCCGCTGACGATCGGGCGGTTTTCCTGCGATTGCGCGAAATCGGGCTCGATCGCCTCGGCACGACCCAGTGGCGCAACATTGGCCCGTGGCGATGTCAGTTCAATCCGCTGCGCGGGTTTCGGCCGCCGCGCATGAGCCAGGCGGTCATTCGCCAACTGCGGCGGTCATTCGATGACCAGGCGTTCCACTTCAACAAGCCGTTTCTGCGTCCTGAGATTTTTTGGGAGGGCGAGTTGAACGGCTACCCGCTGAGGCTGCTGTACAACAAGTACCCGTTTGCGGCGCTTCACGGGCTACTGGTCGCTGAACCCAGCGCACAACGGCCGCAGTATCTCGATGCGGCAATGGTCGAGATGATCTATGAGCTGACGATGACGCTTGGTGAACGATTGCCGGGGGTCGGTTTTGGTTACAACGCCTACGGTGCGTTTGCCTCGGTCAATCATTTGCACTTCCAGCAGTTCATCAGTGAGCCCGGGTCTTATCCCATCGAACGCGCTGAATGGACGCACCAGGGTGGAGATCGCAGATACCCGCTGGCAGTGGCGTTACTGGATGATCCACAGGCCGCTTGGCGGCATATTGAAACGCTCCAGCAGGAAAACCGGGCCTTCAATCTATTGTTGCGCCCGGCGCGCGTCTATGTGGTTGAACGGGCGATGCAGGGCAGCTACCGGCATAGTGACTGGACAGGCGGTTTTGCCTGGTCAGAGGTGGCCGGCGCCGTTACCGTCTCCGATCCAGCGACATTCACGTCGCTGGATGAAGCCGCGCTGCATGCCGAGTTCGCCGCGACCAGGCCGCCGGCGAGACGTTAGTCAGCCCGCCTGTTCCAACGCCCGAATGCGGTCATCGAGCGGCGGGTGGCTGGCAAACAACTCTTTGAGGCCTGCGCCACTGATGCCAAAGGCGGCCATCTCATCGGGCAACGGTTGCGGGTCGTTGACCGATTTCAAACGACGCAGTGCCGCGATCATTTTGTGGCGGCCGGCGAGGTGTGCACCACCCGCATCGGCGCGATATTCGCGCCAGCGCGAGAACCACATCACGATGATCGACGCGAGGATGCCGAGCACGAACTGGGCGATCAGCGAGGTGATCCAGAACGCCGGGCCATGGCCGCGCTCGACTTTGAACACCACACGGTCGACAAAATGCCCGATGATCCGCGAGAAGAACACGACAAAGGTGTTCACCACGCCCTGAATCAGGGTCAGCGTCACCATGTCGCCGTTGGCGACGTGGCTGACCTCGTGCGCCAGCACAGCCTCTACCTCGTCTCTGTTCATCGATTGGAGCAGCCCGGTGCTGACGGCAACCAACGCCTTGTTCTTGTTCCAGCCGGTCGCGAACGCGTTCGGCGCACCTTCGAAGATACCGACCTCTGGCATGCCAATACCGGCGGCCTGCGCCTGGTGTTGCACCGTATTCATCAGCCACATCTCATCGGGGCCGCGGGGCTCCTCGATAAGGTGGACGCCCATGGTCTTTTTGGCCATGAACTTGGAGAGAAACAGCGAAATGAAAGATCCCGAAAAACCGATCACGGCGGAGTAGACCAACAGCGCGTTGATGTCGAGATCGACGCCATTCTGGGCCAGGATTCCATCCAGGCCGAGCAGTCGGAACGTGACACTGATCAGCGCGATGATGGCAATGTTGGTGCCGAGGAACAACAGAATGCGCAGCATGGCGACAAACTCCGTTAGGGACTTAGACGATGCCGTGGAATGTGCGTCCGTCGTCGCGCTAAATCAAGATCTGGCGGGGACTTTTCGTCCCTGTTCCAGCACTGGTATATGCGCGATATAGATTGCCACGCCGGCGATACACAGTCCGCCGATGATTGCGATCACAGAGAACGGCCCAAACACCGTTGCGGTGAAGCCATAGGACAACGCGAGCGTGAGCAACGCCACCCGTTTTGCGCGTTGCGGCATCGCGTGATGCTCCTCCCAGGCGCGTACCGCCTCACCGAATGTGGCGTGCTCGCGCAGCCAACGGTGCCAGCGTTGGTCGGAGCGTGAAAAGGCCCACGCCGCGACCAGCAGAAACACGGTCGTCGGCAGCAGCGGTAGAACGGCGCCGATCAGCCCCAGCGCCACGCACAGCCAGCCAAGGGCCAAGTATATCGGGCGGCTACGCCGTGCTGATTTCGTCGAGGGGTCCGTCGTCTTCATCGCTACTGTGACCACCGCTCCCAGCTGAACTATCTGTCGACTGTCCTGGAACTTTAACCCTGATTGTTGTGTCACTATTAGGGGTCGGGGGTGGCGAAATGCCAAAAAGACTGATCGAGATTAGGGAATTCGAAGATTTTTCGTCCAATGGCTCGACGCAGGCTGTCATAAAGCCCTAAATTACCGCCCCATTCAAATTAAATTCGGCCCCAAACAAAGATCTGGTGGCGCCCTCAAACCAATGAAACCTTAAAAGGAACGATATCGATGAATATGACTAAACTGACCGTTCTCGCCGCTGCTCTGATGCTGTCGACCGCGGCTTTCGCGGCAGAGAAACCAAAATTCGCGGCGGCTGACACCAACGGTGACGGCATGGTCGACGCTACCGAATTCAGTGCCACTGGCATCGATAAGGACTTTGGCGGGCTTGACGCCGATGGCAACGGCTCCCTGAACTCTGACGAGTACAAGGCTGCGCTCGAAGAAGACTGCGCCTAAGCGTTATCTCCGACGATTGAGTCGGGTCGCCGAACAAACCCCTGATGGCGGAAGCCGACAGGGGTTTTTTATTTCTTGACCCTGCTGAAAAGGTCGATCATCGATTGTGGTCGATGCTCTCCCGTAAGCGGCGGATTTCGTCGCGTAGCGCCGCTACCTCCTGTTTCAGGCTGACATGCTCGTCGTGAACCAGCGCGCCGATTTGTGCGGTCTCCTGGTCTTTTTGCTCCTCGACCATCGACTGCATCGTGCTAACGATGATCGCGATAAACAGGTTGAGCATCGTGAAAGTGGCGATCAGGATGAAAGGCACGAAAAAGGCCCATGCCCACGGAAAAACCGCGATAACCGGCCTGGCGATACCCATCGACCAGCTCTCGAGAGTCATTATCTGGAACAACGTGTACATCGAAGCGCCGATCGAGCCAAACCAATCGGGAAACTGGCCACCAAACAGACCGGTCGCCATGACTGCGGCGATATAGAACAAGATCGCCAGCAGGCCGGCGATCGACAAGATCCCCGGTACAGCGCGTAGCAATGATTCGACGACGAACCGGAACCGGGGGATCAGCGAAATCAGCCGCAGTATCCGTAGTACCCGCAAAACGCTGAGCGGGCCACTGGACGGAATCAACGCGATCCCAACCACGATGAAGTCGAAAAGGTTCCAGGGGTTGCGGAAGAAATCCCGACGGAAGGCGTACAGCTTTACACCGATCTCCGCGACGAAGATCGTCAGCAGTGATCGGTCAATCAGCTTGAGGAAACCGCCGATCTGGTCCATGACGCGGGTCGATGTTTCCAGCCCGAGCGTAATCGCATTGATGACGATTAGCGCAATGATCGTTTGCTGGACACGATCTGAGTCGATCCACCGCGCTGCGCGTTCTCTCGAGGTCTCTGCCTGTTGCATGCGATTACCGGCGTGTTTGTGTTGCGCTTAATGGTACCGCTCATCGCGGTGGTGGAATCGCTTCACCCTGAATTCTGCGACCGAGCCAGTCGAGGCCACTGTCGATCGGCAGGCGACTGCGCCGCTGTTCCGGGCTGATGGCGACAAGTGGTTCGCTTTGATGTTCGGCGAACGCAAACGAGAACGCGTAGTGAGGATGCTGGCCCATCCGCAGGTCGGTAATCCAAACCTGTTGGCCGTCATCCTCGAGTGAATAAAAGCCATGCGAAAAGTTGCGGATCATCTGCGCGGCGGCGAAATCACCGGTTCGGCGATCGAGCTCACCGCCGCGCTCGAAGGTCTCGAAGTCGATCGGCCGCTGCGGGTCGACGGTCGGGTCGAGTAACGAATAAAAGCCTTCTTGGTAGGTATCGTCGCGGCGCAGCACGATCCGCCACAGCAGGGTGTTGAATGGTGTCGGCGTCACCAGTACCTGGTCGCGTTCGAGGCCGGCGGCGGCCGGTTCGCGCATCACCAGATCGGTGACATGGGCCTGCGCCGCGATCGACCAGCCCGCGTACAAGGTCGATATCAGCAGCCCTGCGGTGTTCCAGCGCAGCCGGGCTCGGCTTCGCCAGATCAGCGTCATGACCACACCAAGCAACAACGGCAGGGTGTAGGACGGGTCGATGATAAACATGCTGCCAACCCCAAAAGGATGATCGGAAAACGGCAACGCGATCCGCGTCCCGTAGACCGTGATCGCGTCGATCAGCGAATGTGTGAACAGGGTGAGCAGCACCATGAAGATCCAGCGGCCGAGGAGATCGCGTGACCGGGTGACGGTGGCAAGCAGGAACGCGATCACCGGTGCCGCGAGTGCCTGCCAGAAGAACGCGTGGGTCTCGGCGCGATGCAGCACCATGTTGCGCACCGGGTCGCCCTTGTCGATGAACACGTCGAGGTCGGGCAGTGTGCCGACGACCGCGCCACTGAGCGCGGCCTGCCAAATAGGACGACGGCGGCCCAGGACCGCTACGCCGATCGCTGCGCCGAGTGTCGCCTGGGTGACGGAGTCCATGTTAACGGCCTGTGACGGAAGGTTTTTGAACGTTAGAGATAGCGGAAGGTTAAGGCCGGTAGTCGCCCGGCGAGACACACAATCCGCATGGCAATGCGTCTTCGGCGGGCGATTGCCCGGCGCCGCCGGGCCGCAAGAATCGGGTGTCGCAACGGCCTGGGGCGTCTTAGAGTAAGCGAATGAACGACCTCGAGACCGTGCCGCAAACCGCTGAACTGGGCCAGGCCGCCGACGACTATCGGCGGATTGCAAAGGCGATCGCGTTTATCCGACGCGAGAGCGCACGACAGCCGACATTGAACGATCTGGCGGCCTATCTCGAGTTGAGTCCGGCCCATGCGCAACGCCTGTTCAGCCGTTGGGCGGGGATCAGCCCCAAGCGGTTCCTGCAATCGCTGACGGTCGGGTACTTGAAGCAGCGCATGCAAGTGACCGACGATCTGATCAGTTTGGCGGCCGACGGCGGGCTGTCCGGCCCAGGGCGACTGCATGATCTATTCGTCACGATGGAGGCCGTGTCACCGGGGGAGTTCAGGCGCGCCGGGGACGGTCTGGCGGTCCGCTACGGGTTCGGCGACACACCGTTCGGCCGGGCCATGGTCGCGTTTACCGACCGTGGCATCTGCCGCTTGGCCTTTTGCGCCGACGAACCGGATACGGAAACGGCCTGGTTGCGGCAGATGTTTCCCCGTGGACTACTCGTCGAAGACCCGCCGGGGGCGCAGGCGCTGCTGATACAGGTCTTTTCCCGCGACCCAGAGACAGCGAGACGCGGTCTGTCGCTCTGGGTGTCTGGCAGCAATTTTCAGATCCAGGTTTGGCGCGCGCTGCTGCGTTTGCCGTTCGGCGAGCTCGCCAGTTATCGGCAGATCGCCGAAACGGTCGCCCGTCCTGCTGCGGCGCGCGCGGTCGGCACCGCGGTTGGCGCCAACCCCATTGCATTCCTCATCCCCTGTCATCGCGTGCTCAGGGCGGATGGCGCGATCGGCGAGTACCACTGGGGGGCGACCCGCAAAGCCGCGTTGCTGGCCTGGGAGACGGCGCGGCGCCCCTGACCCTGAACCCCTTCATTGCGCGTGATCGCCCTGGCCGGGCGTGCTAAAAACGCACCCTAGGATAGTCTACTGTCTGCGCCTTTCCCGCCGAGCGGAGTCCAAGCATGTCTCAGCCCTATATTGCCGATACCCGTCCTGCTGCCGTCGAGTTGAAAGCCGGTGAGCAGGTCTGGTGGTGCACCTGCGGTAAATCCACTAGCCAGCCGTTCTGCGACGGTTCGCATCAAGGTACCGAATTCTCGCCCCTGGCCTATACCGCCGAGCAAGACGGAAAGGTGTTTTTTTGCCAATGCAAACGCACCGCGAATGCACCCCTCTGCGATGGTTCTCACAAGGCGATCACACAAGACGAACTAGACGCGCAAAATGGCCTGAAAACTGTCTGGTACAGGGTCGCTGAGCCCGGTGAGCTGAGCGATGGCGATGTCCGCGCCGTGCAAGCCGGCACCCAGTCACTGGCGCTGACCTGCTACCAGGGCCAGATCGCCGCGCTCGACAACGCCTGCCCACACCAGGGTGGCCCGCTCGGTGAAGGCAGTATCGAGTGCAACGATGGCAGCGATGATTGCTGGCTGCGATGCCCGTGGCATGGTTGGGATTTTCATCCGCTGACCGGACGTTCTCCCGGCTCGCATGATGATGGTGTGCCGACCTATCCGGTCGAACAACGTGACGACGGCGTGTATGTCGCCGTGCGGGAGTCGACTGAGCACACCCCGACGCTGAGTGACCGCATGGCGGAGACCATGACCAACTGGGGTGTCACGCACGTCTTCGGCATGGTCGGTCATTCGAATCTTGGTCTGGCGGATGCGTTGCGCCTGCAGGAAGAGGCCGGCCGGCTGACCTACATCGGGATCCGTCATGAGGGGGCGGCGGCTTTTGCCGCGTCGGGTTATGCCAAGCTCACCGGTAAGCCGGCCGCCTGTTTGAGTATCGCCGGCCCCGGCGCGACGAACCTGTTGACCGGCCTCTGGGATGCGAAGGTGGATCGCGCGCCGGTGATCGCGCTGACCGGACAGGTCGATAGCCAGGTGCTTGGCCCGGGTGCGTTCCAGGAGATCGATTTGGCATCGGCATTCGCGCCGGTGGCCAAGTTCAGTCAAACGGTACTGCGTGATTCGCGTGCCGTCGAGTTGATGAACCTGGCCTGCAAAAACGCGATCGTCGAGCGTGACGTCGCGCACTTGATATTCCCCGACGAGGTACAGACCTTACCCGCGCCTGAAACGATGGAGGCTGGCACGCCGGACGGTCGGCTCGGTGACCGCGCGATGCTGCCGGCAACCGCGGTGCTGGGTGCTGCGCTGCAGCGCTTGAAAGACGCGCGGCGGCCGGTAGTCGTGGTCGGTTACGGGGCCGTTGAGCGCATGGCCGAGGTGATCCGACTCGCCGAGAAACTCAATGCCCCGGTACTGACGACATTCAAGGCCAAAGGTCAGGTCCCGGATGATCATCCGTTGGCGGCCGGCGTGCTCGGCCGGAGCGGGACGCCGGTCGCCAGTTGGTGCATGAACGAGGCTGACCTGCTGGTCGTTTTTGGCGCGAGCTTTTCGAACCACACCGGCATCACCGCAAAGAAGCCGATCATCCAGGTCGACTTCGACGCGATGACTCTCGGCAAATTTCATCCGGTCGAGCTACCCGTGCTCGGCGAGATCGGGTTGACGGCCGAATGGCTGTGGCGTGCGTTGCCGGAGCAGACCGATGCGGAGGATCAACGTCCGGCGTTGGCGGAGCGCTGGCAGATCTGGCGAGACGAAAAGGCCTCGCGGCGGACGCGCGATCGCGGCAAGGGGATCAACTCGGCCAACCTCTTTGAGCGGTTGTCAGCGCTGATGCCAGCCGATGCCGTGATGCCGGTGGACGTCGGTAACAACACCTATTCTTTCGGGCGCTATTTCGAATGCAAGGGGCAGCGCATCCTGATGTCCGGTTATCTCGGCTCGATCGGTTTCGCGTTCCCTGCGGCGATGGGTGCCTGGGCGGCAACGCAGGTGGATCCCGCCTACCGGGGGCGCTCGGTTGTCTCGGTCAGTGGCGATGGCGGGTTCGGCCAGTACATGGCCG
This sequence comes from uncultured Gammaproteobacteria bacterium, assembly GCA_942490985.1. Taxonomy (GTDB): domain Bacteria; phylum Pseudomonadota; class Gammaproteobacteria; order Chromatiales; family Chromatiaceae; genus Thiosocius. The sequence continues at coordinate 788,159 of CALNYW010000003.1, read as the reverse complement.
AGTTCACCACGGCGGTGCATTACGGCATGTCGTTGACGCACGTGCTGTTGAACAACGCCGAACTCGGCAAGATCAGTAAAGAACAGCGCGCCGGCCACTGGCCGGTGTGGCAGACGTCGTTGCGCAATCCTGATTTCTCCGCCTATGCAAAGAGCTGTGGCGGACTTGGTATAAGGGTCGACTCGCTCGCGGAACTCGACGATGCGATCAAGCGCGCGCTCGCCTACGACGGCCCCGCGCTGGTCGAGGTCATGACCGACGGCGAATTGATCTGATGCGCTATGAGACCGGCGAAACGTCAGCCGTTGAGCAGATGACCATTTACTCAGAGAGCGATGGGCTGCATTTCATGCTCAATTTCACCGTCGCGCTGGCGTTGCTGATTGGGATCGCGTTGTGGTGGTTGTCGAGGCGGGGCAAGGTGCTTTGGCTGCAGGTCTGGAGCATTGGCCTGGTGATTTTCAGCATTGCCTATCTGGGCGCCGCCGCGGTAGGCGCAATTTAGTCGGGTCAACCCAACCGGCGGTCAGGCCGTGTCGTCCTGGTAGCTGACGTCGAGGATGATCAGTCGCGTCAACCCGGCGGGTGTCTCGACGCTGACCTCATCGTCGACTCGCCGTTTGAGTAAGGCGCGGGCGATCGGTGAATCGACGCTGATCCAGTCGCGTTTCGGATCAAATTCGTCTGCACCGACGATCCGGTAGCGGCACTCCTCGCCGTTTTCGTTTTCCAAGGTTACCCAGGCGCCGAAGAACACCTGCTCGGCGCCTTCCGACTGGGTCTCGACGACCTTCAACGCGGGCAGGCGCTTTTGCAGGTAACGGATGCGGCGATCAATCTCGCGAAGCTGTTTCTTGCGGTAGATGTATTCGGCGTTCTCCGAGCGGTCGCCCTCCGCCGCCGCGGCCGACACGTGGACGACCACCTCGCGTCGCTTTTTCCACAACGCCGACTGCTCGGCCTGCAACGCCTCATAGCCCGGTCGAGTGACGTAGGGGGACTTCGGTGCTGCCGGGGGGCGGTAGCGACTCATGGGGATAAGGCCCCACCGGTCACCAGCCACAGGTAACCACAGAATACGGCGACCCCGGTCAGGCCCATGATCCAGGGTCCGCGATAGCTGGGCGACAAGCCCCGCGCCTTGCGGCGGATATCACGTGCCCACAGCAGGGCGGCCAGGATAAGGGCGAGACCGAGGAACATCGCTGAATCTGTCGTCAGAACTGGCTGGTCTTGAGCATGACCAGCGTACAGCCCTCTAACCAATCGATACCGGCCTCGTCGAGCCGTTGCTGGACCAGCCGACTCTCGGTGCCGGGGTTGAAGATCACGCGCTTCGGTTTCAGTTTGACGATCGCGTCGGCCTGCGGTTCGAGCAGCGTTGGACCGACATACAGCGTCAGCGTGTCGACCGGGTCATCGATCGCCTGCAGGTCGGGCTTGACTGGCAGCGACTCGATCGACTCGAAGCGGGGGTGCACCGGGGTGATGCGGTAATCGAGTTGTTGCAACAGCCGAATCGTCTGATTGGCATAGCGTGCGGGTTTCGGACTGGCGCCGAGAACGGCCACGTGATGCTGCTGATTAGTCATAGCCTGTTGTTGGGATGGATGGCGGGGGACATCATAATCTGGGCGTGATCTCTACGGTTGGATGTGAGTCGCAGGCCGTAGAATACCGCACGAATGTTGCCCTGTTTTCATTAAGGAGTCGAAGGATGGTGGCCTCTGCAGTAATGCTTCATGTGATCGCCGTGGTGATTTGGGTCGGCGGAATGTTTTTTGCCTACATGGTGTTGCGCCCGGTCGCCGCGGGACAGCTCGAGCCGCCACACCGTTTGCGCCTGTGGGACGGTGTCTTCAGCCTTTTTTTCCCCTGGGTCTGGACCAGCATTGTCGCGATCCTCGCCACCGGATTTTGGCTGATCAGTGCCTATGGCGGCATGGCAAACGTCGGCGGCTACGTGCACGCGATGCTGACGCTCGGCATCGTCATGATGCTGATCTTTTTCCACGTCTACTTCGCGCCTTACAAGCGGCTTAAGCGTGCGGTCGCTGCCGAGGATTGGCCGGAGGGTGGCAAGCAGCTGGCCACGATCCGTAAGATGGTGGGCATCAACACGCTGTTGGGCGTGGTGACCACGGCGGTTGGTTCAGGTGGGCGATTGCTGGTCGGTTGACGGACAATACTTCTGTCGTCTGGGTGCCCGGTGCTTCGGCATTCGGGGCAATTTGTCCTACCCTGATATACTGAGGCGCATTAACCGGGGTGGCCTGATCGGGGTTGCTGAATGTCGGCAATTACGACGTTTTTGCCATTTTGACGAAGCAACCGGTTGAGCCGCCTACGCTAAGTAGGCATCGAAGCAAGGCGGGACAGGACATGAGTGATATCGAAAGCCTACTCGGCGATGAAGCGGGGTATCTGTTGGAACATCGCAGTGAGGCGATTCCAACCGAGTTGTTGCATCTTCCGGGGCCGGATTACGTCGACCGGGTGACGGCGCTGTCTGATCGGAAGACCGGCGTGCTGCGCAGCCTGCAGACGTTGTTCGACCATGGTCGGCTTGGCGGGACGGGCTATCTGTCAATCTTGCCGGTCGATCAGGGTGTCGAACATGCCGGCGGCGCGTCGTTTGCGCCCAATCCGATCTATTTCGATCCAGAAAGCATCATCCAACTGGCCATGGCTGGGGGGTGCAACGCCGTGGCATCGACGCTCGGTGTCCTCGGGTCGGTTGGCCGCCGGTATGCACACAAGATCCCGTTCTTGGTGAAGCTCAATCATAACGAGTTGTTGTCCTACCCGAACCAATTCGACCAGACGCTGTTCGCCAGCGTCGAACAGGCATTCGACATGGGCGCTGTGGCCGTTGGCGCGACAATCTACTTCGGTGCACCCGAATCGCGACGCCAGATCATCGAGATCAGCGAGGCCTTCCAGCAGGCACATGAGTTGGGCATGGCCACTGTGTTGTGGGCCTACCTCCGAAACAACGGGTTTAAGAAAGACGGCGTCGATTACCACGAGGCAGCCGACCTGACCGGTCAGGCGAATCACCTCGCGGTGACCATCGAGGCCGATATCGTGAAGCAGAAACAGGCGACCTGTAACGGCGGTTATACGGCAATAGGATTCGGCAAAACGCATGCCAAGGTCTACGATGAGCTGACCACCGAACATCCGATCGACCTGGTTCGCTATCAGGTTGCCAACTGCTACATGGGCCGCATCGGCATGATCAATTCCGGCGGCCCTTCGGGTCAGGATGATTTGCATCAGGCTATCCGGACGGCGGTGATCAACAAGCGGGCGGGGGGCATGGGACTGATCTCCGGCCGCAAGGCGTTCCAAAAACCGATGGACGAAGGTGTGCAGCTGTTGAATGCCATCCAGGACGTTTACCTGTCCGACCAGGTGACGATAGCGTAGAGCTGCTGACCCGAAAGTGCGGGAGCTGGCGCGGCACATGGGTCCGTGCCGACCCATTTCAGCCGGGCGTTGACATACATCCATCGGCTGCGTGACGGTTCTGGCCAAGTAACGCCTGCTGTCTGCTAGTCTGCGAGCTGCATGTCTAACCTCCCTGACGATAGCCGCATGCTGATTGCATGCCATGATTGTGACCTGCTACAGCATTTGCCTGCGGGCAATGGTCGCGGGCGCGTCCGTTGCGTGCGCTGCAACTGTGTCTTGGATTATCTGGGTCATGAGGCGATAGTGGCGCCGCTCGCCCTGGCTTTTGCGGCATTGATCCTGCTGATCGTCAGTAACAGTTTTCCGCTGCTCGAATTCAGTATCCAGGGTCAGCGCGACACCACTTACCTTGTTGCTGGAATTCGCGCGCTGTTCGATCAAGGGCTGCCGTTGTTGGCGACGGTCGTGATGCTGACGACGTTGATCGCGCCGGCCTTGCATATCGCACTACTGATTTATTTGTATCTGCCGCTGTCGCTCGGCTATCGTCCCGTTGGCTTTCCAATCGCCTTGCGTTTGGCGCAGAACGTCCTGCCGTGGAGCATGCTCGAGATCTTTTTGCTGGGCGTATTGGTGGCCGCGGTCAAGCTTGCCGAGCAGGCGACAATCGTGGCCGGGCCCGCGACCTGGGCGTTGGGCGGACTTGTTGTGGTGTTGGCGGCGGCATCTACGCAGGTACATCCGCAACGCTTGTGGAGGCATGTCGAATGACTCAGACCACGTCGTCTGCCACAGCACGCCAAGTCGGGCTGATCGCCTGCCATACCTGTGGCTTGTTGAGTCGCCGGGTACCGACTCATTCGGCGATTCGCTGTCCTCGCTGTGACTCTCACCTGCACGATCGTATTCCGCGCAGCCTGTCGCGAAGTTGGGCATTTCTGATTGCGGCTATCGTGCTGTATGTACCTGCCAATCTTTTGCCGATCATGCATTTGACGTCGTTGGGTAAGACGCAGTCCGATACAATCCTGAGCGGGGTCTTGTTCTTGCTCGTGCATGGGATGTGGCCCTTGGCGTTGATCGTTTTTGTTGCCAGTATCGTCGTGCCAATCCTGAAAATCTTGATAATGGCCTATTTGCTGTTGTCGGTGCAGTTCGGCGCGCAGTCGCGCGCGCTAGACCGAACGCGGCTCTACCGCATCACGGAGTTTGTCGGGCGCTGGTCCATGGTCGATATTTTTGTCGTTACAGTACTGGTTGCGTTGGTGCATCTCGGCCAGTTGGCCAACGTTGCAGCGGGTGCCGGTGCGGTTTATTTTGCCGCCGTCGTGATTCTCACCATGCTTGCGGCCGGTTCGTTTGATCCCCGTCTGATATGGGATGCGGCTGACGAGAAGGAGCGTTGAGTTGATCGATGAATCTGCGCTTCCCGAGGCAAGGGTAGACACCCAACGGCGGCTATCGCTGGTGTGGTTGATCCCCTTGGTCGCTTTGCTGGCTGCGCTGTGGCTGGGTTACCGCGCCTATATCGAACAGGGGCCTCTTATCACCATCACCTTCGAGACGGCAGAGGGTCTGGAAGCCGGTCAGACGCGGTTGCGCTTCAAAGACGTCGAGGTCGGGGTGGTTGAGAACATCGACCTCAGCTCCGACCTGGCAGAGGTCCTGGTGCGGGCAAGGTTAACCGCTTCGGTAACGGATCAAATAACCGACCAGGCGCGTTTCTGGGTCGTTCGGCCTCGGCTCAGTGGTGGGCAGATTTCCGGTCTGGAGACGGTGCTGGGCGGCACCTACATTGGTGTCGATTTTTCGGCGGCAGGTAATCCAACCCGGCGTTTCGAAGGGCTCGAGGCCCCACCGGTTGTCAGTGCTTCCCAGTCGGGTCGGCCTTTCACCCTGGAAGCGGCGCGCTTAGGGTCGCTCTCCGTTGGTGCGCCGGTCCGTTATCGTGGCATTGAGGTTGGTCGTGTCAGCGACTACACGCTGCGCGAGTCGAGTGGTGTCGAGGTGCAGATCTTTATCGATGCCCCCTACGACGCTAAGGTGACGACCGACACGGCGTTTTGGAACGACTCCGGTTTTTCAATCGCGCTCGATGCGCAGGGTGTTCGTTTGAATACGGAATCGCTGGCAACGCTGTTGCTCGGCGGTATCAGCTTTGCCGATCGATCAGCTGCTGACGATGCCTCGCCGGCCGACGCGGGGCAGCGCTTTACGTTGTTTACCGACCGTGACAGTGCGCTGGCGCCTGGCCGTTTTGAGCGACAGCAGTGGGAGCTGGAGTTTGACGGGTCGGTGCGCGGACTATTGCCGGGTGCGCCGGTCGAGTTCCGGGGAATCCGCGTTGGCGAGGTGCTGGACGTCCGCCTTGAGGCCGACCCGGCCAAGGGTGAGACACGGATCCCTGTGCGCATCGAGCTGGAACCGCAGCGTTTCGGCATGTCGACCACCGATCATGACGACCCGCAACACCGTGCCTTTTGGGAAGGGATGGTCGCTGCGGGTCTTCGCGCGCAGCTCAAGACCGGCAACCTGCTCAGCGGTGCCTTGTTTATCGATCTGGACCTGTACCAGGACGAGTCAGCGCAGACCATCAGTTGGCAGTCCGCCCCACCCAGGTTACCGACCGTGCCGACCGCACTCGATGAATTGCGCGGCGTGTTGTCCAAGTTCGCGCGACTTCCGCTCGAACAAATGGGCAACGATTTGAGTGCCAGCCTGGTCGATTTACGCAAAACCATGGCGGCGACGAATGCGTTGTTGCAACGACTCGATGGCGAGACCACGACCGAGCTGAATCTCGCCCTCGCGCAGATGCGTGAGACCCTGGTTGGCGCCGAAAAGCTGTTGTCGCCCAATTCGCCACTGCAGGCCGAAGCCTATCGCGCGATTCGCGAGTTTGCCGCAGCGGCGCGTTCGTTCCGCCTGATGGCCGACTACCTGGAGCGGCACCCTGAGGCGCTGATTCGCGGCAAGGGGGGGAATGCTGAATGAGGCGCATATTATGGATCAGTGTGTTGAGCGGGCTGATTTTTGTCGGCTTGGCCGGTTGTACGACCACGCCGACGTCGAACTTTTTCGTCCTTTCCGCCGCAGACGCGCCAGCACGGGGCAACGCGTCGGCACTGGCCCTGTCGATTGGCCCGGTTGATCTGCCCCGCTATCTCGATCGCCCGCAGATCGTCAGTCGTGAAGGTGACAATCGACTTGAGGTCGATGAGTTCAATCGATGGGGTGGTGCGCTGGATGAGGAAATTTCCCGCGCTTTGGCCAGACAGCTTGGGCTTGGCCTCGGTACCGACCGGGTCTTCAGTTACCCGAGTCGGCTGGCGACTGACAGTGATTACCGGATCGTGCTCGACATACAAACATTTGACGGTGGCCGGGGCGGTGACGTGACATTGGCACTGGTGTGGTCACTGATTGACGACCGAACAGGCCAAACCTTGCGTACTGAGCAGGCGGTTTACACGACGCCGGTCAGCGATGAGCGTGTTGAGTCTTATGTTGTCGCGTTGAGTCGGGTGCTGGCGCTGCTCGGAAATGACCTGGTTGTGACGCTGCGGGAGGTATCGCAAGGCCGGTAGCGGAAACAAGAACCCGCCGGTACGCGGCGGGTCAATGATCCCATTAGGCTAGTCTGCGGTGGCTACGCGTTGTGCCGCGTCTTTGAGTTCCGCGAGATTCCAGCCACAGCGTCGTTCAATCGTCGCGAACAGCGTTCGGTCATCTTCGTGCAGCATGTGCAATCTGGGGTCGTTGTCCCCTGGTACCGGCCGTTGGTCCCAGATATGTTTCGGCGACAGCCTGCATGGCTTTTTGTAGCGCGAGGGATAGTGCACTTCGGCATATTTCGTTTGTCCCCACACGGCGGCCCTGCGGGGGGCTTCGCCGCGCTGGGCGACGGTGATCGCAAGATAGTCACCCAGGTAACGAATACGTGGGTTTCGGCGTAGATGACGGCTGCGGTTGAAGTCGACCGGAGATTCCTTCAGCGGCCCGCCCGCGAGTTCCTTGGTCTGCTGATCGAAAAAAACCTCTTCGCCGGTCGGTAATGTCACCACCAGTTGGCCCTTGCCATGGTCGACGCGCAGCGCCGGAAGCTGCAGACGCGGGAAAAAGTGCAGCTCGCGGAACATGTTGTCATGGCTGAATCGGCCGGATAGTTTCACATCGTCACTGACCGCAAGGTGGATGTTTTCGCGAGCCCGGTCGGCGAACAGAAAAGCGAATTCCCGATACGCGCCAGGACGTTTCAATCCGACTGGATTGATCTTGGGTGAACCACTGTTTTGCAGCGAAAAGCCGACTATCGCGCGCTCGCTTTCCGGTTCGTAGAAGTAATATTTCAGGCCTTTGAGCGCTGTTGGCTTGATGCTTCGGTCATACCGGAAGGCTGGACGAATCGCCGACCTTTCGGGCGTGCTGGTCTCGGCGAGTTGAGCAATGCCATCGAACCCGGGCGGGCGCTGCTTGGTCGGTTCGATCTGACCGGTTGCCGATGGTTTCTCGAACGTGCCCGCACAGCCGGCCACAATCAACAACGTCAAAACGAGAATTCCAAGTCGCACAGTTGCTTCTCCGAAAAGGCCTTTCTGTTCCAAGCTTAGGCGATATCGTGCGGTCCTCTGTGAGGCAGCGCACAAAAGCCCATGCACCTTTGTGTCGATGCCACGATGATCGCACCTGGGGCCCGACATCGGAACCCTGCACACTTCGCGTGCAACAATGGGCCCGCTGCGGCTGCGCGGGCCACCAGGCAAACAGCCTGTGCTGGAGTCCTGCTGCGTGGATCAGTTTGCGCATGTTATTTTCAACGGATGCTCGAAACGTTGTGTCGTGGTAGGAGGTAGTAATGGCGAAGACAACCAAAAAGGCAGTGGCGAAAGCGGCGAAGAAAGCGGCTAAGAAGACGGCAGCCAAGAAAACGGCGGCCAACAAAGCGAAGAAGGTAGCAACGAAACCTAAGGCGGCAAAAACATCCGTGGCGAAGAAGGGCGTTGTTGCTAAAAAGACCACCCCGAAAAAGTCTGCTGGAAAAAAAGCGTCGGCGCGGAAGAAGGAGAGGCCGGGCGCCAGGCAGACCCTGACGGCGCAGGCTCGCCATGAGTTGATCGCGCAAGCGGCCTATCTGAAAAGCGAGTCGCAGGGCTTCATGGGTGATGCGGCGCAAGACTGGATAGCCGCTGAGGCCGAGATTGACGAGCGGTTAGCCAAAGCGGGTATCCGTATCAAGTAACCCGATCGGTGCGCTGATCAGGTGGTTGCGTCCAGCCAGGATAGCTTACGCGGGCGGACGCCATACGGCTGGTCGATAGCATCTTCCCCGACGTCCGGGATTGAGCCGGAACGTCGGCCTTCGGCCATACGTTCTGACCCGATCGGTTTTGTGAAGGCCTTCGGATCGCTTCTGGTCCGCCGCCCCGTGCGCCATAGCGACGGCGATCTGCCATGGGCCGATTTAACCGGGTCCCCCGGATATCCCGGTTCCCTCATGCGACTTGCTGGTCCCGCCCGCTTTTGGCGGCCGCCATGTTGGCCTGAATGTGTCCCACCAGCTCTGCAGGAAGATTCAGCCGGGCGGCCAGCATCCCCAGATAACCCTGCTCGGCGGCACCGCTCGGGTCGATCGCAATCAACGAAGCGGCGTACAGTTCGGCAGCAGTCTCGGTGCAGGTGGCAGCGGCGATCACCGGCTCCATATCCAGTGCGCCCGCCAGCTGCTGCGAAACAAAATCCCTATCAGCTGGGCTTATGCCGGCCTGATCAAGATGTTGCATGATTCGCTGTTGCTCAAGGTCGTCGATGTGACCGTCGGCTTTGGCTGCGTTGATCATCGCCAGCAGCAGGGCGCGGTTGAACATCGCCTCGTCTTTCGCCTGCGGGACAAATGCCGAATCAGCCGGTGCCTCCGGGATCTCGGTCAGGCTGTCCGCGGGCCCCACCGCTTGCTTGCCTTGCTGCCAATCCCGCCAAGCCTTGTAGGCGAGGCCGCCGAGAAGTGCGGTGCCGCCATAGGTAAGTGCATTCTTGCCGATCTTGCGACCGGTTTTGGTGCCCACTAACAGCCCGGCGAGACCACCCGCCAGCGCGCCCCCCGCCAAACCACGGCCGCTTGAGGCGTTAGCGTTCCCGGGGCCGGTCGATCCGCCCAGAAATTGATCGAACAGTTGCTTGGCATCGAACATGATTCTCTCCAAAAAGTTGGTGTGCCCAGGCCGAATTGAAATTTGCACGGTCCAAAGGCAGAAATCAGCCGGCTGACAGCCGGGTTTGAACCCACTGTGCCTTAGATGGGAATTCGGGGTACTCGAATTGCAGACGGTTGAAGATCGAATTTCTCGAACACTTGTTGGCGAGGCCCGTGCTGGTCGCGGTGTAACAGGGTTGGCCACCGATGGGTCGGTGCGCCGCGCTAACGGCTCCCTCGCCACCTGCTGTAACCGCGGTTAGGGTATTTTAGATATAGATGAAATACTATTAGTCCCATTCGCCGCATTAATTAGAAGCCCGGCCGGAAGCCGGCATAGATTCCCACTCATGAAAAATCTCCAGACGTTTTTGCCTTTTCTGCGGTGGTTTCCGATGAGTCGCGACTCGGTGCGCGACGATCTGATGGCGGGTATCACGGTGGCGCTGATCCTGGTGCCGCAAAGCATGGCCTACGCACAACTTGCCGGGCTGCCGGTGGTTTACGGCCTCTACGCGTCTTTCGTTCCCGTTATCGTTGCCTCGTTGTGGGGGTCTTCGAGCCAACTGCACACCGGGCCGGTAGCGATGCTGTCACTGATGTCCGCGGCGGCCTTGATTCCGTTTGCCTCGCCCGGGAGCGCTGGCTTCATCGAACTCTCTGTGATGCTGGCGTTGATGGTCGGGGTGCTGCGGCTCGCGCTGGGGCTGTTTAAACTCGGCTCGATCGTCAACCTGTTGTCCAGTCCGGTCATTGTCGGGTTTACCAACGCGGCGGCCCTGATCATCGGTCTTTCACAACTCAGCAAGATCATTGGTGTGCCGTTTCCGCGCTCCGACCGGTATCTGGCCGATCTGTGGCACGTGGTCGAACAGGCTGGCGCGACCCATTGGCCGACGCTGCTGTTCGCGGTCGGCGCCTATGGCCTGATCGTGGGTTTACGCCGCGTTGCCCCCAAGTTGCCTGGCGTTCTTATCGCCGTATTGGCGGCGACGGCTGTTGCCGGCGTGATCGATTTTGAGCAGAAAACAACGGTGCCGCTGTCGGCGCTCGAGCATCCGGCCATGGTTGAGCGGGCGATCGCGTTCGAAGCGGCGACTCAACGCATCGCGTCGCTGACCGATCAGGTAGCGGAGAGATCCCGTCAACTTACGGCCGCAGAAAAAGCTCGGGGGGTGGCAGCGATTGCCGAGGCTGCCGCGATCGAGGCTGAGCTGCGCCTACTCGACTACGAACTCCTGACCCTCAAAGGTGAAAACCGGGCGCGTCGCATCGCGTTGCACAAGATGCGGCTTGAAGGGACTGGCGTTGCCGATGATTCGCAACGATTCTTTGCCGCTGGCGCGCTACCCGCAGGGCTTGACGGTGATGGTCGAACCTGGCGCTTCGCGGAACTGGCTGGCGATCAGATTACCCTTGCCTCAGGCGGTGCTGTGGTGGGTGATATCCCGCAGGGCTTGCCGTCATTTGCTATCCCCCACGTGCAATGGGACCTGGTGCTGGCGCTGCTGCCGGCAGCGCTCGTCATGGCATTGATCGGTTTTATGGAGGCGACTTCGATTTCCAAAGCCATTGCCACGTCGACCGGTGAGCGTGTCGATGCGAGCAAAGAACTCGTCGGCCAGGGTCTGGCCAACATTGCCGGTAGTTTCTTCAGTTCCTATACGGTCAGTGGATCGTTCTCGCGATCGGCAGTGGCCGCCAAGACCGGCGCCAAGAGCGGTCTGTTTGCGATTATCAGTGCGCTGGTTGTGGTGCTCGTTTTGCTGTTTTTCACCCCGTATCTCTACAGCCTGCCGCAGTCCGTGCTGGCGGTCATCGTGATGATGGCGGTGTTCGGGCTGATTCGTGTCGCGCCGCTGGTGCATGCCTGGAAGGCCGATCGCCCGGGTGCGGTGATCGGGATCCTGACGTTCATTGCGACGCTTGCGATGGCGCCGTCGATCGCCAACGGCATTCTGCTCGGCATCGCGCTGACGGTGCTGGTAGCCCTGTTCAAGAGCATGCGGCCGCGTGCGGAGATCGTCGGCCGTCGCTCCGACGGTACCCTGAGCGGTATCCGGGCACACAGCCTTATGCCGATCAGTCAGCGCGTCGTGCCGGTGCGGTTTGATGGGCCGCTGACCTTTTCCACGGTCGCCTACTTCGAGGATATCGTCATCGAGGCGGTCGGCGAGTTCCCCGATGCGCGGGCCATCCTGGTAATCGGCAGCGGGATCAACGAGATCGACGCGTCCGGTGAGGAGCGCGTTCGCGAGGTGGCCAAGCAGCTACGCGGCCGAAATGTCGAGCTGTACTTCAGCGGCTTGAAGCATCAGGTGGTGGCGATCTTCGAACGCACCAAGTTCGTCGAAGAACTCGGTCGCGACCGGTTCTTCCCGAATAAGGAAAAGGCGTTGAGCGAACTGCTCGCCAAATATGATCCGCAGTCACCCGGTGGCCAGCCGCTGGCATCCGGCGCCTGACGGCGCAGTTAATTCAGATCCGCTCGAGCAGACGTACCAGGTCGTTAAGCGGCCGGTCGGTCTCGAGCGCGCCCTCCCAGAATGCGTAATGCGCCTCATGGCCCGGCTCGCCGACCGTGAGGTGCGCCTCGAAGGCCGTGCCGCCCGGCGGCACTGGATGCGCACGCGGTATGCCGAGGGTCTCGATGGCGTCGACCAGACGCTGTTGCTGCAGTGTGTCCAGCGCGCCTTTGCGCGGCGCCTGGGTCGTATAGCTGCCACTGTCGACGTGATAGTTACCGTTGGTGTCAACGGCAATCTTCAACGCATAGTCTTCTTCGCCAACGACTTCGTAGGTAATCGGTATCAACGCTTCGCCCTCCATGCTTGAGATCAGGTGCTCTATCGCAAGTATAGAAACCGTTGGCCCGCTTGGGTGCGCATCAGCCCTGAAATCCCAACTGTGCCGAGATGCGTTGACCTGCTTCGATGACGTCTTCGATCCAAGACAACCGTCGGCGCTCGATCGGTGCCGACACCGACAGGCCTGCCGCGACGTTGCCATTGCTGTCATAGAGCAGCACGCCAATACAGCCGACATCGATCTCGGCCTCTTCGTTATCCAGCGCATACCCACGCTCGGCGGCCGCCTCACATTCTTTAAGCAGTTGGGGTAGCGACGAGATCGTTTTGCGCGTGTAGGCGGGTAAGTTGGTGCGTTCGGCGTATCCGCTAATCGCTTCTTTGCCGGCGGTACCCAACATCATTTTGCCGACCGCCGTGACATGCAGCGGCGCACGGCTGCCGATCAGCTGTTGGACGTGCATCATGCGATTCGGTGTGGCCTTCTCGATGTAGACCAGCACGTCGCCCTCGCGGAGCGTCAGGTTGACCGATTCGCCGAGCTTATCCCGAAGTTGCTCCATTACGGGCAGTGCGACGGCTCGCAGATCGATTCGGTTGTGCAGGCGAACACCGAGTTGAAGCAGGCGCATTCCCAGCCGGTAGTGCCCTGCGGAATCGCGTTCGACGAAACGATTGCCGATCAGCGAGGCGAGAATCCGGTGCGCGGTAGAGGCATGTAGTCCGCTCTCGGCACACAAGATCTTCAGGCTCACGGGGTCGTTGTAGCGGGCGAGCGTTTCGAGCAGCGTCGCGGCGCGGTCGATAACCTGAATGCCTGAGCGGACTTTGTTGGGGTTTTCTTGATTTTCCATAGTTTCTTGTCGAAAAAAGCCTTGGGTATCTTCGGCCAGGGGTAAATCTGCAGGGCGGTTGGCCACGCGGTTCAACCGAGAAGGTATCGAGATCTTTCCACAATTTAGCAAATTAAGTATCTTTTTTCATATTGTGAAAACCTTTCGGCGCCATGTTGCCTCACGAAAAGGCCAACACGGTCAGTGCTTTACGTTGCTTGGCGAGATCGAGCGGGAGAATTTCACAATGCGGAAATTAAAATGCATTGTGGAATCCCGATGAGTTGACTAGTTTTTGTCGCACAGCGGTCCTGCCGCGACCGAATCCGCGAACTCTAGGAGCATCCAACAATGGCCAGCGCCACCACCCCGCACAACGCCAACCCGACCCCCGACTTTTGCGAAGGCATCTTGCATTTCGGCGAGCATCCGCCGGCCCACGACGGGCAAGCGCAGGCGCCGGTCATTGCGCCCGAACACAGCGCCATCGGGACGATCGATGACGCAGCCGTTTTCCAGACCCAACTGGTCGCCGATGCGCTGCGCTACACGACGCTGCAGCTCTGCGCATCGAAGGAATCGGGTCATCCCGGCGGGTTCGCCAGTAGCGCCGATGCCTACGCCTCGCTGGTAATGCTCGGACACACCAATATCGTGACCGAAGTCGGTCACCATGCACCCGGTTTCTACAGCGCGATGTTCCTCGATGGGTCGCTCGAGGCCATGGGGATCACGACGATGACGGATCTCCAAACGCGCTTCCGTGAGCGTGATGGGCTGCTGGGTCACCTGTCTGGCGCGATCCCCGGTCTGCTATCACCGGCAGGTCCGCTCGGCCAGGGACAACACTTTGCGATGGCCGGCGCCTACCTCCATCGCGACACCCTGTTCCCTTGCACCATTGGCGATGGAGGTCTTGGCGAGCCTTACATCATGTCGTCGATGAAGCACTTCAATACGGCCTACCCGGACGTCACCAATTTCCTGCCGGTGTTGGTCTGGAATGGTTACAGCCAAGAGCACCACGCGATGGTGTCATTGATGTCGAACGAAGAGATGATCGACTACTGGCGCGCCCACGGGTTCAAGAACGTCGTGCTGATAGACGCAAAGGCATTCGATGACGCCGGCCAGGACGGCGCCTACGTCGACAGTACCCGATTCAGCGACGTCGCGCGGATGCGCTTCTCGAGGGCCGTGCTGGAAGGCAGCAAAGCCGCAGCCGACGCGGCGATGTCCGGCACCCTGACGGTGCTGATCATCAAGCAGCTGAAAGGCGCCGGTGTCCATGCAAACGGTGCCAAGTCGCACAATCTCTACCCGGGCGATCATGCTGAGAAGGAAAACATCGCCGCCGCGCTCAAACGAGGCGCTTTGTCGCCGGCCGCTTGGAAACTGGTCCGTACCAACTGCTCGCGCGCCGGCGGTGGACCTGCCGGGCGTACGGTGGTTACCGAGTCCGAGCGGCCGCTGACGGCCGTCGGCAAGCTGCCGGTCAAGGCATTCACACCAGGTGTCAAAGCCGTGCCGGCCTCTGCGATGGCCGAGATGGTTGCGGAACTCGGGCGCCGCGATCCGGCCTTCGTGGTCGCCAATGCCGATGGCAACGAGGCGTCGAACATGAAGGTGATCAACGAGGCGCTCAAGATTCGCCATCCGACCGAAGATGCGCTGTACAACCAGTCGCCGGACGGGCAGGTCTATGAGCCGCTCAGCGAAGACGCCTGCGCGGGCTTGGCGTCGGGATTGGCCCTGTTCGGCGGGCGATCGCTGTGGCTGTCGTACGAGAGCTTCGCGATCAACGGCTGGCCGATCGTCCAGACCGTCGGTCAGGCGATGGCCGAACTGCGGCGCAAGACACCTGCCGTGGTGACCATGTTCACCGCTGGCGCGCTCGAACAGGGTCGCAATGGCTGGACGCATCAACGCCCTGAGATCGAGAACTATATCGGTGGCCAAATGCGCAACGGCAATGTGTACCTGTTGTACCCGGGCGACGCCAACATGATTCAGGCCGCTTATGGCTGGTCTATCGAGCAGTCAAACAAGTCCATCAGCATCGTCGCGTCGAAGTCGGCGCTGCCGGTGCACACCACGATGGAGCAGGCCGAGCAGGCCATCGAGCACGGTGCCATCGTCTTGAGCGAGTCGGCCCAGGGCGAGCGCGGCACGGTTGTTTTTGCGGTGACCGGCGACATGGTTTTTGGCCCGGTTTTCGAGGCCAAGGACCAGTTGGAAGCCGCCGGCTATCGCGTACGGATCGTTTGCGTCGCCAATCCGCGACGTCTCTATCGTCCACACGATGTCGCTTGGCAGCATTCGGCCCAGCCGGATGACCGCTTCATGGGCGACAACCATTTTGCCGAACTGTTCGATGGTGATGCACTGATTGGCGTCAGTGGTGGCGGCACCGTCGCCTTGGAACCTGTGATGCTGCGCAGCCGCGCATCGGCCCGTGACCTGTTCGGCTGGCAGCGAGGAGAAACGACCGCGAGCCCGGCGGAGGTCATGGCCTTCAACGGCATCACTGCCGACAGTCTCGCCAAGCGTGCCGGTGACTTGTTGGACGGCATTCGGCGCCCCGCCGACGCGGCCTGAACAGATCGGAGTGACGAGTCTCATGCTGACCAAGATCATCGCAATCGACGACGACCCGACCGGCTCGCAAACCGTGCACGGCTGCCTGCTGCTGACCCGCTGGGACACGCAAACCCTGCTCGAAGGTCTGCGCGACGACTCGCCGTTGTGTTTCATCCTCAGTAACACACGCGGCATGGATGCCGAGCGAGCCGCGGCGGTGACCCGTGAGATCTGTGTCAACCTGCGCGCGGCCTTGCAGGAAATGGCCGACGCAGGCCAAGCGATTCAACCGGTAATCGTCAGTCGGTCGGACTCGACACTGCGCGGCCATTATCCCGTCGAGACGGATGTGATCAGCGAAGAGCTGGGTCCTTTTGATGCGCATTTTCTGGTCCCTGCCTTTTTCGAGGGCGGTCGGATAACGCGCGACGGCGTGCATTATCTGATTACCGACGGGGAGGCGGTGCGGGTTGATCAAACCGAGTTCGCGAAAGATTCGGTGTTCGGCTTCAGTACGTCTTTTATGCCCGATTATGTCGAAGAAAAGACCGCCGGTCGCATCGCTGCGGAGGCGGTCCGACATTTCGACCTGGCTGATGTTCGCGGCGATCTCTCGGCGCGCTTGCGGGCCCTCGAGAACAACAGCTGCTGCGTGGTGGATGCGGAATTGCCAGCGGATCTCGACAACTTCGCGCAGCAGGTGCTGACCGCCGCGGCCGCCGGCAAACGCTTTCTGTTCCGCAGCGCGGCCAGCCTGCTGACGTCTTTGGCCGGCCTGCCCCCGCAGCCGGTCGCGCCAGCGGACATGGGTAGGCTGGTCCGCAATGCTCGCCCCGGCGTGGTGTTGGTGGGCTCACATGTCAATAAATCCTCACGCCAACTCCAGCAGTTGATCGACACCACCGCGGTGGTGCCGGTTCACGTCGATCTGGACCGCATGGTGGCGGATGAAGACGGCTTGTTTACGGCACTGATTGCTGAATTGACGACGGCATTTGGCGACAACCGCAGCGTGGTGATCTATACGAGCCGCGGCGAACGGACGTTTGCGACGACTGCCGAGCGGCTGACATTTGGCGAACAGGTCTCCGCATTCCTGATGCGGCTGGTGCGCAACCTGCCGCGCGATACCGGGTTCCTGGTCAGCAAAGGCGGGATCACGTCGAACGATACGCTGAGTATCGGTCTGGCGCTGAGCGCGGCCCGGGTGGTCGGTCAGATACATCCCGGGTGTTCGGTGGTAGTCTGTCCGCAGACCCATCCACGCTATCCGGGTCTGCCGGTCGTGATATTCCCTGGAAACGTTGGCGGAGATGATGCGTTGGCATCGGTATATTCAGTTTTGGCCAGCCCGTCAGAAGATGCGGGCGGTCCTTCGTTGACAGCCTGCGCAAGCTGACCGTTAACATTTTTCAAAAAAGTCTATCGCCGACCTGTCTTTAAGGCGGCGGATTATAAAGAGCGCTTGAGCGTTTAATAAATAGCGGCCTTAAGCCGTGACGAAGACCCCCTAGGAGGCGAGAGCATGTCCAAAGAGAACCCTGACACAGAGGCAAACGCAACAACGGCCGAGAAGCCAACGCTGGATCGTCGCGGCTTCCTCAAGACCGCGGCAGTGGCCGGCACAGCGGCGATCGCTGGTGCGCCGTTTATTTCCAACGCCGCAACAGCGGCAGGTCAAAAGTGGAAGGTGCAGACCGCCTGGGATGCCGGTACCACCGGTTTCACGCTGTTCGAAGAGTGGGCCAACAGCATCAAGGAAAAGTCGGGTGGTGAACTCGAAATAACCCGTTCTCGGCCAAGGCCGTTGCGGCCGACAACAACGCCCTGTTTGATGCCGTGCGCAATGGTGTGCTGCAAGGCATGAACGCCTTCACCATCTACTGGTCGGGCAAGATCCCGGCGTCGGTGTTCTTGAGCTCCTACCCGGCCGGACCGGACCAGCCGATGCAGTGGGACACCATGTTCTACGGCTTGGGTCTGCTCGAGATGACGCGCGAGATCTACCGCAAGAAGGGCATGATGTACGTCGGGCCGATTCAGCACGATGCCAATATCATCCATTCGAAACGCCCCGTGGAGTCGGTCGACGACCTCCAGGGGATGAAGATCCGCGTGCCGGGCGGGATGGTTGCCGAGGTGTTCCAGCAATTCGGCGTGTCGACCGTGTCACTGCCGGGTTCAGACATCTTTCCGGCGCTGGAGAAAGGCACCATCGATGCCGCCGACTATGTCGGGCCTGCCGTGAACTGGGATCTCGGTTTCGCCCAGGTGACCAAATACATCCTGTTCGGGCCGCCCGGCACGATGTCGCTGTACCAGCCGGTCGACCTGATGGATCTGACGGTCAACCTGCGGGCGTGGAATCGTCTGAGCCCGAAGATGCAGACCTTCGTCGAGGAGCAGGTCTATGCCTATTCCTTGCGTCACCATATTGCGATCCAGAAACGCAACATGGAGGCGATGGACAAGTTCATCGAGTCGGGCAGTACGGTGAGTCGACTGGGCATGGACGACGTTGCGAAGTTCCGCAAGGCGGCATTGCCGATCTGGAACAAGTGGGCCAACAAGGACGCCGATGCGCGCCGGGTCTTCGAGTTGCAGCTCAACTACATGCGTAACGAAATCATGGGGTATGTCACGCAGGAAGACATGAAGCTGCTGTCGGCCTGACGACGATGGTGCCGGCCGCGGGCATGATGCCGGCGGCCGGTGCGTCGAACAAAACCATAACGGGTCGCGCCGAACTGCGTGCAGGCCCTGCGGTGTGACCGGGGGATTACCCCGGTCCGGCTGCTCTTGGAGAGAACCATGTCCGATCTCGAAGGCTTCGGCTTCGTCGTGCCCCACTGGGCCTACTGGGGCTGGCTTATGCTGATGCCGCTGGCGCTTATCTGGTTGACCAGAAAGGACGATGGCGGGACGGACAGGACGCCGCCGCAGGCGGTCGAGCCGCTCGAGGACGTGATCGACGAAGATCCTACCGTTCACTTTGAGGGCAACCGTTTCACGCGCGTCATCGACTGGCTGTCCGACCGTTCGGGCCTGTTCGTGGCCTTTTGGACCATCAATGCGGTGGTGGCCTATTTCTACGAGGTTGTCGCGCGCTACCTGTTCAACGCGCCGACGATCTGGGTGCACGAGTCGGCCTATCTGTTGTTTGGCATGCAGTACCTTGTGGCCGGTGGCTATGCCCTGCTGCATGGTTCGCATGTCCGTGTCGACGTGCTTTACGCCAAGCTTCCGGCGCGCGGGCGCGTCGGTATCGATATCCTGACATCGGTCTTCTTTTTTATCTTCGCGTTCGCCCTGATCGGCACCAGCTGGATATTTTTTGCCGACTCCTTCGAGATGGGTGAGACCACGGTCGAGACCTGGGGTATCCAGCACTGGCCGGTAAAGGGTGTGATGCTGCTCGGTGCGATGCTGCTGTTGTTGGCCGGCATCTCCAAGCTCAGCAAGGACATCATGCTTTACCGCCGGCTTGGCTCGGAGGCCTGACATGAGTGCCGTACTCACTAAATCCGAAACGAAAAAACCCGGTACCGGGATATCTTTGGGCACGGCGCTGCTGATTGCGGCGACCGGCGCGCTGACCTTCGTCGTGCTGATCGAACTGGTCAACATCCTGCTCTACGATCCTTACGGCGAAGAGGTCTTTCTGTTTCGTTCGGCTAGCGTTCTTGCCGATACCGATATCGCGACGCTGACGTGGATCATGTTTGGCAGCCTGTTCGTGCTGCTGATGATGGGGTTGCCGTTGGCCTTTGTGACTGGCGGACTGGGTGTGGTGTTCATCTACCTGGTCGGCGATGCGTTCATGCTGAACATCATCCCGACGCGCATCTTCCCGATGATGACCAACTCCGACCTCGCGGCGATCCCGCTGTTCATTTTCATGGCGGCGATGTTGGAGCGCGCCGGTCTGATCGACGAGATGTTTGACGTCGTCTACAAGTGGATGGGTGGGCTGCGTGGCGGTCTGGCGGCTGCGACGATCCTGGCTGCGACGATTCTCGCGGCGATGGTCGGGGTCATCGGTGCCGCGGTTGTGACGATGGGATTGATCGCGCTACCGGCGATGCTCAAGCGCCAGTATGATCAAAAGATCGCCCTGGGTTCGATCATGGCCGGCGGTACGCTGGGTATCCTGATCCCACCCTCGATCCTGGCTATTCTGTATGCGGTGGTTGCGCAGCAATCGGTCGGCGAACTCTATCTGGGTGCCGTGTTACCCGGGTTGATTCTCTCCAGCATCTATATTGGCTACGTGTTGTTGCGGGCCTACCTGAATCCTTCACTGGGGCCGTCCCTGCCGATCGAGGAACGCGTTGACCTGTTAGGCAAGCTGAAGCTGCTGCCGCGACTGATCGCGCCGCTTTCGTTGGTGATGCTGGTGCTTGGTCTGCTGTTTGCGGGCATCGCGACGCCGGTGGAGGCCGCCGGGATCGGCTCGTTCGGCGCCATCATCGTCGCGTTGATGCACCGCCGGTTTAACCTGCAGGCGCTGAAGGAGGCCTCGGTGACCACCGTCAAGGCATCGTCGATGGTGCTGTGGATCATCTTCGGTGCGTCGATCTTTGTCGGTTTTTACATCCTGCAAGGTGGTCAGGCATTCATCACCGAAACGCTGCTGGGTACCGGGCTGTCGCCCTACGGCATCCTGTTCCTGATGATGTTCCTGTTGATCATCCTGGGCATGTTCCTGGACTGGGTGGGTATCCTGTTGCTTGCGGTGCCGATCTTCGTGCCGATCATCAAGTCGTTGACCTTCGACGGTCTGTTTGGCCTGCCGCCGGTGCCGGGCGACCAGGTCGCGCTATGGTTCGGCGTGCTGTACCTGATCAATATGCAGATGTCTTTCCTCAGTCCACCCTTCGGCTACGCGTTGTTTTACATGAAGGGCGTCTGCCCGCCGGAGGTCAGCATGGCGACGATCTTCCGTTCGTCACTGGTCTTCCTCGCGCTGCAGGCGTTCGGCTTGATGTTGTGCGTGCTTTTGCCGGGTATTGTCTTGTGGCTGCCGAGTCTCGTCTACGGCTGACCCTTTTGGCGACCGGCCGCCAGGGAAGGCCTGGCCGGTGGTGCCAGCGGCAGCGCGTTTTCAGCTGCGTGCGTTGAAGGATTGAACGCGCCACTGCCGTCCTTCCGGTATTCGGGTTAAGGTAGCGGCGTTTCCACAGCTTCTACACGCAATGTTGGACTTGTCGCTGGTATTGGCCTTCACCCTGGCCGTTAATATCCCGTTTGGCTATTGGCGGGAGCGCGTGCGCAAGTTTTCCCCCACCTGGTTTGTCGCCGTGCACGCGGCCGTTCCGTTGATTATTGCTGTGCGCTGGGCGCTGGGTGTCGAGTTCGCCTGGCTGAATGTGCCGTTGTTGGTAGCCGCGTATTTTGCCGGCCAGACCATCGGCGCGCGACTCTTTCGTAGGGCTTCGGAGAAGGCCGCCTGATGTTGTGTGACGCGAAGGGTTCGGTGGTGCCACCATGCGGGTGAATGTCTGGGATCTGCCGACACGCGTATTTCACTGGACGCTTGCCTGCGCCGTGGCAGGATCTTTGGTGACGGCACTACTTGGCGGCAACTTGATGGAGTGGCATGGCCGCCTCGGCCTGCTGATACTCGGCTTGCTCGTGTTCCGCTTGGTTTGGGGGGTAATCGGCTCGACCTACGCGAGGTTTTCGTCATTCATACCGACGCCGCGAAGCCTGATGGACTATCTGGCGGGTCGCTGGACTGGTCTGGGGCATAGCCCGCTGGGTGCGTTGTCGGTCTTCGCCCTGTTGGCGCTGATGTTGTGGCAGGCGTCCACCGGTCTTTTCAGCAACGATGACATCGCGTTTGATGGCCCGCTTGCAGTGCTGATCGATAAGTCGCTGAGCGATCAGTTGACCGGGCTGCATCGGCAGGGACTGTGGATCATCGTCGGCTTGGTGTCACTGCACGTGATCGCTGTCATGTTCTACGTTTTGGTACGTGGGACTGATCTGATAAAGCCGATGGTACGAGGCTGGAAGGACAGCTCGTTGGATGCACCGCTCAAACGCGCGCCAGCCTGGGCCCTGGCGGTCGCTGTCGCTATCGCCGTTTTGGTGGTTTGGATGGCGGCGGGTGGCTTGATTTCGCCACCGCCGCCACCGCCGCCTCAGGCCATCCCCGCCTGGTAGTGCTCACTGTTTACAACCCGCTGGTGTGAGATCGGGCGATGAGGCGGCCGGGTCGAATCAGCCGGCGGCTATTCCTTGTCTTTGCGGAATTGGTCGTGACAGGCTTTGCACGATTTTCCGAGATCGCCGAACGCAGCCTTGACGTCGTCGGGTTCGCCGAGCGCCGCAACCTCGGCCAGGTTATTTGCGGCTTCGATAAAGTTCACGGCGACCTCTCCGACCTTTTCGCGCTCGGTAAAGAGTTCGGGTTTTACGCGGGTTTTGACGTCGCCGATGTCTTTGTCAGTGCCGGGGCCGTACAGGGCACCCATACCTGAATTGGCGATCCCTGCGATCGCTGTTGCGGCAGCTTGGACCGTGGGCTGGTTGTAGCTACCCTCGAGGTTGGCCTTGATCTTCTTCATGTTCCAAGACATGAAGGAATACCCGGCTTGTCGGGTCTCGATCTGTTCCTCTGGCTTTAGATCGGCCGCGTTTGCACCGGCAGCCATGCCGACAGTCAAAACCGTAGTCAGTAAAGTGCGGAGCGTATTTGTCATGGCAGGTTTTCCTCTGGTCAGTCTGTTTTGCTGAGTCTAAACAGCGTTCTGGATAAGAAGACTGCGCGGGGCTTGGTTAGATCTCCGCGCTAATCTGAGTTTAAGGGTAAAAGGCGTCGTCATTGCGGCTGCAGGTGTCGTTTGTTTTTCGATTCGATGTTCGCCCAATCGTTACGGGTTCGGCAACCTCAAGGTTGATTACCCAAAGGCCTCCTGAACCGCTGCAATTGTCGTCTCGCAGGCCTCAGCGCATTCACGGCACTCGTGATGTTGGTCATGTTTGCGGCATTCGATTGCACACTCGTCACAAACCTTTTCGCAAAGCGCGGCCGTCGCTTTGACGTGGGTCGAATTCGCTGTCAGCAGGTAAGAGAAGGCGCCGCAGATGGCCTGCATTTCATGCACCTTCGCGGCACAGTCGGCAACCGACATGTCGCCTTCTTGAAACAAGACCAGGCAGTGCGCGATACACCGTTGTCCTTTGTCGAGACAGTCGTTGACGGCATCGAGCACTTCGGCCTGTTGGGGTTTATGCCGACTGTGGTCATGTTTTCCACTAGCGCCATGATTTTCATGACCTTCGTGGCCTTCATGACCACCGGCACTGGCCAAGGGCGTAAATGCCATCGCGGCGGCACCCATGCCGACGAGCAAGCTGCGGCGATCGATAGAGTGTTGTTGAAGGTCGTTTTCGTCTGACATGCCTTAACTCCTGTGATTGGCCAGCCAGAAAAATACCACGCCGTCGCGGGCATGCCCGGTGCCTCTAACCCCCTTGGGTAACAAGTGAATTTTTTGGTCGAAGACCGCAGGGCGGCCCACTAGGTGCGACGGATTCGCACGGCGATGGATTTGAATGCCGGTGTCTTGCTGCGTGGATCACATGCCGTCGATGTCAGGCGGTTCGCCTCGGGGTAGTAGGCCAGTAGATTTCCGGGCGGGAGGTCGAAGGGTACGACGTGAACGGCGCGCATCTCGCCATCGGGCGAAAGGACATCGACACAGTCACCTTTGTCGATTTTCTGGGCCGCCATGTCCCGCGGCGACATGAAGACCGACCATCTTGTGGCATTGCTGCGATAGCTATCGGTCTCTTCATAAATGATGCTGTTGAACTGTCCCTCGCTGCGTACCGAGGCTAGCCGGAACGGGTAGCTGTCGTTCTGCCTGGCCGGATCGGGAATAGGGTGCACCTGGAAATGCGCGCGGCCATCTTGGGTCAGAAATTGTCGACGGTGTAGCAGTCGCCCCTTGACGTGGAATTCGCGCTTTGCGACATCGATGTCTTTGAGTTCTTCCATGCCCGGGACGGTATTGGCTATCGCCTCTCTTATCCTGCTGTGGTTGGCAAATTCGCTGAAGTCAACCGGACAGTCTGGTAACAGGCCGGCGCCAAGTTCGGCGAGCACGCTGACCTCGGAGCGCGCGGTTGCGATCCGATTGATACCGCCGTCGCTGAGACGCACGTAGTTGAACATCGATTCCTGCGTGGTCGGCTGTGGCTCTTCGTCCCGGGCAAGCACGGGGATGATCAGGGCCTCGCTGTTATCAATGCCTCGGAGGTGTCCCTGGTTGAGCGTCGTGGTCAAAAAGACCTTGAAGGGGATCGCGTCGAGCGCGTCGCTTGCCCATTGTGAATTGGGCGTGGCGGCGTAAAGATTACCGCCCATGATCAGGGCGGCGTCGATTGCGCCCGTGTGAGCCGCGTCGAGTGCGCCAAGGGTATCAAGGCCCTCCTCGCGCGGAAGCGTGACGCCCATCTCCCGCTCGAGATTGTCGAACACCTGCTGGGGTAACACGGGCTTGACGCCGATCGTGCCGATACCCTGAACATTGCTGTGGCCTCGCAGTGGCAACAGCCCCGCGTACTTTTTGCCGACCATGCCGCGCAGCAGCGCGAGGTTCGCAATGTATTCGACGTTTTCGCAGCCGAAGCGATGGTGGGTCATGCCCATCCCCCACGCGAACACAACGGCGTCGGCCGTCGCGTAGCGCTTGGCCAGTGCCTCGATATCAGCGCGGGTTACCCCACTGCCCCGCTGTATGTCGGCCCACTCGGTTGTCGTGATGTCTGCTTCGAAGGCCTCCCAACCATTGGTATACGAGGCAATGAACGCGTCATCGAGACCGTCACGCTCGATCAAGGCCTTGGCAATGCCCTTGAACAGCGCGATGTCGCCGCCGATGTTGGGTTGCACATAAAGCGATGCGATGTCGCTGCCGCCGCTGATCATCGATCTGGCGCTTTTGGGGGCGGCGAATTTCACCAGCCCCGGCTCTTTTGCCGGATTGATCACGATGACGTCGCCGCCGCGCTCGCGACAGCTGATCAGCTGGTGAATGAAGCGCGGGTGATTGGAAGACGGGTTTGCGCCAATGACAAAGATAAGGTCGCAGCCGCTCAGGTCATCGAGCTCCACGGTCGCCGTGCCGCTGCCGATGGTTTGCCCCAAGCCGACGCTGGTCGCTTGATGGCAATAGTAAGAGCAGTTGTTGACATTGTTCGTGCCCCAACAACGTGCCAGCAATTGGAGCAGGAAGCCGGCCTCGTTCGAAGAACGGCCAGACGAATAGAAAAATGCCCTCGACGGCTGCACACGGCCGAAGCGATCGGCTAAATGGGCCATGGCCTTTGGCCAGTCCATTTCCTCGAAGCGCCGGCCATCGGCAAGTTTGAGCAGCGGTTTGCCCAGGCGACCCAGGTGTTCAAGTTCATGGGGGGTGAGTTCGCGCAGCTCATCCAGCGAGTGTTGAAATATCTCACTGGGAATAGGAGGCTGAATGTCGGTCGATTGCGCCTGCACGCTTTTGTTGCAGACGGACGGAAACTCACCCAGTTCGTTGGTCATGCCGCCGCGCTGACCGCCCATCCCAAGACCGCAGGCCTTGCAGGTATTTTTTGCCGTGAGTGCCTTGGCAGAGTTGCCGAGGCCGATACGACTGACGGTCTTCAGGGTGTAGAGCACCTTTTTCGACCCACCGCCGATAATCTGTCTTTCAGCCATTTTCTGTTTCCGCTCGGACTCACCCGCAGGCTAGCAGAGTGACGGCAATCGCCTGAATTTGCCAGTGGAGCGATGTTTGAGCGGGGGGCGGGGCAAAAATCAGTTCGGTGAAACGGCCAACGACGGGGTGACTGCAAAACGTGGCCACCTCAGGTGGCCACGCGTCCAGCAAGGCCTTTAGCGCTTGTGTTGCAAACCGTCGTTCGCTCGCAATTACTGTTGAATCGCTTGGATGTAGTAAACGAGTTCCAAAATCCGCCCGCGAACCACTTTTTCGTAGTCGCCACCGAATGCGCTGACAGCACGCGGCTGTTGGGCAAGATATCTGTCACCCCAGACCGGCATTGCACGATCACCATGAGCCGCCACCTCGGCCCGGCCGTCGATGACTTGATAAACGCGCAAGAACGGGAAATGACCGGCCTTGAGGTTGGGATACTGCCCACCATTGTTTTGTGACAAGGCTGTCAAATCCGTCGGCTTCACCGTAAGGAACTTCGCCAGGGCTCCGTCACCACGGCCGCCAACGCCATGGCACGACAGACAGGAGGTTCGGTACTCGTCTGCTCCGATGATTTCGTCTTCTGCGACCGCCACGCTGCTGGCGAAAAATAGCGCCAATGCGACGGTTACAACGGCGATTAAGAGCATCCGGGTAGTGGATGTTGATTCCTTCATGACTACCTCCTCAGAGGCGCTGTTCAACTGAATTGAACTCCTCTACTCCAAGTGTTGGTCATGAAGCGTCGGACGGTGATCCACTTAGGGTAAATCGTTGCCTCAGATCAACAGAATGCGAGTTAGCGGTTGCGCCGTTCAACGTCGTACCTAAAAAGCCAGCGCCCGCGGTCTGCGATGACCGAAAAGGGCAGTCACGCGCCATTGCCGGCTATGTTGGGATAGGCGTAGCTGAAGGAGGCGATCAAAATCATGGACAACGGCATAACGTATGTTGATCTGGGGGGCCACGATGACGCCCTCATTGCGTTGGTGGTGCGTGGAAAAATCACCGGCGATGACATGGCCGGCTTGATCGAAAAAGTCGAAGGCGTTCGCGCCGAGGGCCGCAAAGCGCGCCTCTATGTCGATCTAACCGATTACGACGGGTACGCGTTCCCGGTCGTCAGAGAAAAGCTCATGCATTTGAATGCATTGTGGAACGGCATCGAAAGATGCGCCTATGTCGTCGATCAGCGATGGATGTCACGGATGATCGGTTTGGTCGATGCGGTGACACCGATGCACCTGCGCGCTTTCGGTGCCGACGAGGATGCTGCAGCGAAAGCCTGGGTGGTTTCTGCCAATCCGCCTTGACTGTGCCTGGGTCGTTTCTGGCTGGGTCTGCCGGTGGCGTCGAGACGCGTCGTGTGGGCGGGGTGCGGGTCGGAAAACGGTCGCAGCCGCTATCACTCCTCAGGTAACGGAATGAACTCGTCTTCGTCGCCCGGTACTTTATCAAAGCGACCCGTGCGCCAATCTAGCTTTGCCTGGTCGATGCGGGCTTGGCGACTCGAAACGAAGTTCCACCAGATATGGCGCGGACCGACCGGGTCGCCGCCGATAATGGCGATTCGGCTATCTTGCTCGGCCTTGATCGAAATGTTCGGCTCAGCGCTGAGCAACGCCATGCTGTGTGTATCGATCGCGCTGTCCATCGCGCTCAACTTTCCTGCAGCGACGTACACGGCGCGCTCTGCTACCCCCTGCGGCAGCAGAAGCTGTTGCCCTGCCTGCAACGTGGCCTCGGCATACAGGGTCCTCGCAAACATGATGACGGGTGACCGGATATCGTAGGCCTCGCCGATCAGCAGGCGCACCGTTACGCCGTCGACATCGGTTTCGGGGATCTGCTCGGCGGGATAATGGTGAAAGGCGGGCTCGGTCTCCTCATCCGCTGCCGGCAGCGCCAGCCACAATTGCAGCCCCTCCAACCTGTTGCCGCGCGCCTTGACCTCGTCGCGCTGGCGTTCC
Organism: uncultured Gammaproteobacteria bacterium; assembly: GCA_942490985.1. GTDB lineage: Bacteria > Pseudomonadota > Gammaproteobacteria > Chromatiales > Chromatiaceae > Thiosocius. The sequence continues at coordinate 760,649 of CALNYW010000003.1, read as the reverse complement.
GAATGCACAATGCCCCGACCCGCGACCATCAGATTGATTGCGCCCGGCTGGATTAGCTGTTCGTGGCCGAGTGAGTCACGGTGCAGCATCTCGCCCTCGAACAGGTAGGTCACCGTTGCCAGGTTGATATGCGGGTGGGGTCTGACATCGATCCCCTGGCCCGGTGGAAATTCAGCCGGTCCCATATGGTCGAAAAAGATCCACGGGCCGACCATGCGCTGTTGGCTACTCGGTAGCGCTCGACGTACGACGAAGCCGCCAAGGTCGTGCGCCTGGGGATTAATCAGTCGTTGTATGGCACGACAGGGTCCGGCAGTTTCTTCGGCGCTCGGTGTTCCGGCGGTTTTTTGGTCCATACGCATCGGCCTGACGTGGTTGCTAGTTTCGGTCACCGAGTTAGCGTAATCATTTCAATTGATTCCCCCGGTGAGATATGCGGAAAGCGGCGCCCGCAGCGGTTGCTGCCCGAAGAAGTCCGGTCACACCGACCTTTTCGCCCACGGGTATCGCACACCGCCTCGGTATCGGCGGTATTCGGTTAGACAGACATCCGGCATGGGCTGATCAGGCAAATCAGAAACGTTCGAGCATCGCTTCGTGATATGAATCGAGCGTCACGGTGATGCCGAGATCCTCGATCCGGCGCTGCAATGCCCGAAGCCTGAGCTCGATGGTATCCATGGTGATGGTGTTGTCATCCAGTTCATACAGCTGTTGGGAGCCACGGTAGAAGAAGTACATGATCGCTATCGCATCGAGGTCGTTCTTTTCCACCAGCGGTTCGATTTTCCGTTGCTTTCGATAGATCTTGTTGAGCTGCTGTTTGAGATCCCAGACGTAGACGACCTCGCGCAGATAGGGGTGCTGTCGCAGTTTGGCCAGTGCCAGCGCGACTACCGCCGCGCCCACCACGACACCGGCGAGGTTCAGCCAAAAATGCGATTGGCCGGGCGTTCCCAGGAGTGCGATAAGGAGTGTCGACGTACCCAGCGAAACAACGCCAAGCACGACCACGATCGCAACGAACACGATCCTGAACCGCTGTCGATACCTCGCCTTTTCGATATCTATCAGACGCAAAGTAAGTCTTTCTCCGGCAGCGACCGCTTGGTCTATCGTCTTGATGATTCCGTGTTGTATAGCAGCCACCCGACGTTACGTCGGTCAGTGATCGACAACCTTTGACGGGGGAGGACTCGTCAGAGTCACGCTCGCCCGGATGGTCGGAGGGCGCCCCCCTCCGGCCATGCCTTAGTGGCTACCAGACCTCCGTCGGGGATGGGCGACGTGTTCATCGGCAAAGATGACCTGCTTGGCCTCGTGGTATCGCTCGCGCGCAGACGGTCGGAAAACAAAAGCAGTCACCAGCATAAGAAACAGCGGTGCGCCAAAGAATGCAATCCAGAAGTAGATGTCGTGCATTTCGATCCTCCTAACAAAGCCCACCGGCTCGTGTTGCGGTACAGGTAAGGGGCCAACTGGGGCCGCTTAAGCTTCAATTTGCGGGTTGAAATCCCGACCTTCAACACCATGGCTTGTGCGGATAGCCAGGGCTATACCTGTCAGAAAAAATGCCCACTAGTGGGCGGCCGCAATTCGCTAAAATTTCCAGAAGCTGAACCGACCAGTCGAAACCGGCCCCTTTAATCGACGGTGAACCCGAGGCCAGCGAGGCGTTGCAACTGGCGCGGAAGGTCGCTACCAGGCAAAGGTGCGCATTGCCAAGCAGGGGAGGGGATAGACTTGCTGGATCTGCGCTCGTAGCGAGCAGGGCTCATGCGGCGGGCTTGGCCACGATGACGTGTGACTCAGTTGGCGTCGATGTTCTCTAACAGGGTAGTGATTGGGAATCGACGTCTTGCGGTCATCGCCCTGGCTCGCGAAAGGCGCTCGCAGGTGCGGAATTAAGGTGAGGCAAGTATGGACAATCTGCTGTCGAAACATTGGCATCATCTGCCGCCCGACGAGGTCGGGACACTCCTCGAGTCGGACCAGGCCAAGGGTCTCGACATGTTCGAGGTCGGGCACCGGCAGAAGAGTTTCGGGCCGAACCGGCTTACCCTGAAGAAGGGCAAGAGTCCGCTGATTCTGTTTCTGCTGCAGTTCCATCAACCGCTCGTCTACATCCTGTTGGGCGCAGTGATGGTCACCTTCGCGCTGCGCGAATGGGTCGACAGCGGCGTCATCTTTGCGGTCGTGTTGGTCAACGCGATAATCGGCTACGTCCAGGAAGCCAAAGCCCTGAAGGCCATCGAAGCGCTCACGCAGACCATGGAAGGCACAGCGATGGTTGTGCGAGGGGGCAAAAAAGAAAAGGTTGGGGCTTCCGAGTTGGTGCCGGGCGATCTTGTCCTGTTGCAGTCCGGGGACAAGGTGCCGGCTGATCTCCGTCTGCTGCGCGCACGCGAGTTGCAGATCGATGAATCGGCGTTGACCGGGGAGTCGGTGCCGGCGCATAAGCATCCGGACAGCCTGCCGCCGGAGACGCTGCTCGCCGACCGCAGCAACATCGCCTATTCATCGACGCTGGTTACCTATGGGACAGGTGCCGGCCTGGTCGTCGCGACCGGCGATGGTACCGAAATTGGCCAGATCAATGTACTGATTGCCGGTGCCGCCGCGCTGGCGACCCCGCTGACAACGAAGATCACACAATTCAGCGGGGTACTGCTATGGATCATCCTCGCGCTTGCCGGGCTGACCTTGCTGGCCGGCTGGTGGCACGGGACGCCGCTGCTCGACAGTTTCATGGCCGCCGTAGCGCTGGCAGTGGGGGCGATACCCGAGGGCTTGCCGGCGGCAATGACCATCATGTTGGCAATTGGCGTGGGCAAGATGGCCAGACGGAACGCGATCATCCGCAAAATGCCGGCTGTGGAGACCCTCGGCAGTACCACCGTGATCTGTTCGGACAAGACCGGCACCCTGACGCAAAACCAGATGACCGTGCAGCGGATCTGCTGCGGTACGGCTTGTTATGAGTTCTCCGGCGTGGGTTACGCACCCACGGGGCAGGTCGTGCTCGCCGATGCGGCGGTCGATTTGCCGGCCCATCCGGCACTCGGCGAGTGTCTCAGGGCCGGTCTGCTGTGCAACGATTCGCGGCTTATCGATCAAGGTGGGCGATGGGTTATCGAGGGCGACCCGACAGAGGTCGCCCTGATCACCGCTGCCGCAAAAGCAGGGTTGTCGCGTGAGGCGATCGAGTCGGATGCCCCGCGCGTCGATACGTTGCCATTCGAATCGCAGCACCAGTACATGGCGACGCTGCACGGCACGGATGCGACCTCGGGGTCGATCATCTATCTGAAAGGCTCGGTCGAAAGCGTGTTATCCCGCTGTGGTGAGGCCTACGGGGTAAACCTCGAAATCGAGCCGATTGACAAGGCACGCATCCAGCGCCAGGTCGAGGAGATGGCGGCCAGTGGTCTGCGGGTGCTGGCGTTGGCGCGCAAGGCGGTGGTTGCCGGTGCCCGGTCCGTCACCCATGCCGACGTCTCTGCGGGGCTTACCTTTCTCGGGCTGCAGGCGATGATGGATCCGCCCCGACCGGAGGCGATAGCGGCCATCGCTGCCTGCCAGCGGGCCGGTGTGCAGGTAAAGATGATCACCGGCGACCATCTGGCAACAGCCGCGGCGGTTGCCCGGCAGATAGGTCTCGGTAGTCGTGCGGAACACGAATCGGGCGGTTTCGCCATCAACGGCCATCGGCTTGCGCAGATGAGCGACCATGAACTGCTGGATGTGGTCCAGGGTGCGGCGGTGTTCGCGCGCGTCTCCCCAGAACAAAAGCTGCGACTGGTCGAGGCGCTGCAGGCCAGCGGCCACGTGGTGGCCATGACCGGCGACGGGGTCAACGACGCGCCTGCGCTCAAGCAGGCCAATATCGGTGTTGCGATGGGGGTCGGCGGCACCGAGGTGGCCAAGGAGGCGGCAGATATGGTGCTGACGGATGACAACTTCGCGACCATCGAGGCAGCGGTCGAGGAGGGCCGGGCGGTATTCGACAACCTGATCAAGTTCATCACCTGGACGCTGCCGACCAACATCGGTGAGGGGTTGGTGATCCTGGTTGCCGTGTTCGCCGGCATCACATTGCCCATCACACCGGTGCAGATTCTGTGGATCAACATGACAACGGCAGTTCTGCTTGGACTGACCCTGGCTTTCGAGGGCAAGGAGCCTGGTCTCATGGAGCGTCCGCCGCGGCGTCCCGAGACACCTGTGCTGACCGGCGAACTCAGCTTCCGTGTAGGACTCGTGAGCCTGATGCTGGTGCTCGGTGCATTCGGGCTGTTCGAATGGGCATTGCTGCAGGGTGAGGATGTCGAGAAGGCGCGGACCGTAGCGGTCAACATGTTCGTGTTTGGCGAGATCTTTTACCTTTTCAATTGCCGCTCGCTGCGATATTCGATGTTCAGGCTCGGGGTTTTTACGAACCGCTGGCTTATTCTTGGGGTCATCGGCATGGTGTTGCTACAAATCCTGTTCACCTATGTACCGGTGATGAATCATTTGTTTGGTACGGCCCCGATCGGGGTTGTGGAGTGGACGCTGATTTTGTCTGGCGGGCTGACTATTTATCTGGTGGTCGGCATGGAGAAACGGCTGCGTCGCCCGATCAAGCCGGCCGCTGCAGTCGATTGACTATTGTGGCTCACTGGTTGTAAATCACAGGCATCTGGCCCTGCCATTTCTGCCACAGGCTGTCATTCGTGATCAGGTCGGCGATAAAGTGAGCGACGTTGATCCGGCTGGTCGAACCTGCGTTGAAGATCGCACTGCGGGTCGGCGAAGGATGGACCGAATAGGCTGTCACACTGTCGTCGTCGCTTAGGCTGTCCGGACGTACGACCACCCACTTGAGTTTCGTATTCTCATGGCCGACGTTCTTGCGCAGGTAATCGACCGCGTTTTCATTGTCCGCGTGCGGCGGTACGAACAGCCGTATCAGACTGATTACCACCGCCTCGGCCCGTGACACGGGTTCATCGATATCTCGGTTGCGGCAACCGGCCGAATTCATCAGCACGAATCGAACCGATGGTTCTTCACGTTCGCTGTCGATGATGGCTTTCGATAATCGCCGAACGACATCGGTTACCAGACGGCGTGGCTTGCCGAACACCCCCCGCCAACTCATATTGTGGCCTAGGCAGGAGGCGACTGACTGGCATCCTTCGGTCAAGCCTTGCAGTTCATCGTCGGTGAGTTCGAGAAGGTTGCTCCGTATGACCGCCAGCCGGTCATGTGCCTGGAGTTCCTCGGGCAGCGCGGTGGATGCGCGTATCACGGCTCGCACATGCGACCCGCGATCCAGCAGTTGCCTGACGAGCCGCCGGCCGGTCGCGCCGCTGGCACCGACCACCAGTACCGTGATGTCTTCAGGTGAGTAATTCATGACATGTATCCATGATCGAGGGGCCACCGTCGGTCGTATGCTCCAGCGCATGATGCCGGATAGTTGCAGTGCAATCGAACAACAACTCCTGCGAACCGTCATCCGGGTCGATCGGGCCGCCGTCTCTGGAGGAGATGTCATCGGAAGCACGGGCGCGCATCGTTATTTCGCGATTTCCGACAAGTCGGGTTGGAAACCCCTGGGCGGAGTAACTCAATTCTTGCGGCGGTCAGATTCCCATCAGCCACTCCAGCAGATTCTTCATCAAGAAGCCGAAAATGCCGAACGCGAGAACGAAGAACAGGATAAAGGTGCCGAACTTGCCGGCGTTGGATTTCCGGGCGAGGTCCCAGATGATCCAGAGCATGAAGGCGATGAAAAAGCCCAGGCCCCATGTCAGGCCGATGTTGGCGATTTGCTCTTCGGTTAACGACAACGCCAGAGGCTCCTAAGCGCTGTAGGTCGGCAGTTCAGAGGCGTCGACGAGTTCGCGATAGACGTGCCATGAGGCATGGCCCATGAGCGGATAGAGAAGCAGAAAGCCGAGCATTCCGGTGACGATCGAGATGCCCGTGAGGACCATGATGACCATGGCCCAGGTCACCATCGTGAAGGGATTCTCACTGACGGTACGGATGCTGGTTTGCAACGCCACCCGCGAGTTCACATCACGGTCTGCCAATAACGGCATCGTGACCACGGTGATGGCAAAAGTGACTGCCGCATACAGGCCGCCCAGAATAGTCCACAGCGCAAAAAGGGCTTCTTGCTGCGTGAGCACGTAACGCAGAAAATCCACCGGGTCTTCGATCGACACATTGACGAAGAAGTAGAACAGCAGCATCGATATGCCGACCCACCAACCGCCGATAAAGACCAGCAGCAAACCAAACCGGAACAGGCAATGACTGGCGTGTCGCCAGGCGCCAATCGCGTCGGCGAGTGACGGAGTTTCTTGCCTTTCCAGTGTTCGACTGACCGCATAGAGGCCGGTCGCCAGGAAGGGGCCGACGAACACGAAACAGGATACGGCAATGATGACCAGTTCCCAGCGTAACAAGGTGGTGGCCAGTACCGCGTAGCTCAGCAGCACGACCAGCAGGCCATGCGCCAGGCTGATGCCCTTGGCCGATCGTAGATCCTGCCATCCCATCTTCAGCCAGGTGAAAACGCGTGCAGGCTCGGCCGTGTGCACCGGGGGCGGCTGCTGGGCGGGTGGCAGGGTTGGGGAATCAGCGCTCATGGGGTAGGTCGGCTCAGCGAAGACGGGCTGCCGATCTTGGCACGTGAATTGACACCTGAACAAGCACTCGGCAGCCCTGCCGACAGGTTTGGCTCAGCGCGCGTGATGTTTGCAGCAATGCAGCAGGCCAGAGCCGATATTCAACGGAGGGGCAGATGCACCCTTACTTCGAATCCCCCGAGGTTCGTTGATCGGGCAAACTCGATGCGGCCGCCGTAGTCGTCGACCAGGTCCTTGACGATCGCCAGCCCGAGGCCATGTCCCTGGGTCTCCTCATCGAGTCGGCTGCCGCGCTCGAGTAGCGCCTCGCGCGCCTCCCGCTGAATCCCAGCGCCGTCGTCGGCTACGACGCAGGCAACGTCATGGCTCACGTCGATGGTCAGCTCAACCCGGCCTGTTGCCCACTTGCAGGCATTGTCCAACAGGTTGCCGAGGAGTTCGAGCATATCCTCATAGTCAACCGGTAGTGCAACATCGGGGAGTTCGCCGACCGCAATGTCGATATTGCGTTCCTGGTGAAGCTGTTGCAGCGCCTCGATCAACTCGGGAATATGGCGGGACGGATGAAAGTACTGCCCGGCGCCTTCCCCGGCGATGCGCGCACGTTTGAGCTCACGATCGATCAACACGCTGATGCGCCTGAGTCGCTCCACCAGGCGTTGGCGGTCGTTTTGCGCCAACGGCAGTGTTTCGACATCGCGCGTCAGCAGCGACAGTGGCGCCTTCAGCCCGTGGGCGAGGTTGCCCAACGCGTGGCGGCTGCGTTGCAGGCGTTGTTGTTGATGACTCAATAGCCGGTTGATCTCGGTGGTCAGCGGTCGCACCTCGCTTGGGCCCAGCGCGTCAATTTGCTGTTGTCGGCCGCTGGTGACTTGCTGAATTTCCGTTCGTACCTGATCGAGCGACATGAAGCCGCGACGCAAGATGTAGCGTTGGAACAACACCACGCAGAGCAGTGCAATAGCGAGCAAGCCGAGTCCAGACCATTGCATGTGTTCGATTTGACGTTCCATCGGCGTCAAATCTTCGGCGACCAGCAGGGTGACTTTTTGCCCGCCTTTTTCGTACCCTGCGGTTCGAACGAGCAGGGTTTGATTCGACGGGCCTCGCCGTTTTTCAACATTGATTCGACCCGGCTCCAGGGTGTCGAGTGCTAACTGTTCGTCCCAAAGCGAGCGCGAACGAAGCGTGTCTTGGGTATCGAACGCGAAGACGAAGTAGTGACCCGAAAGTGGTTGCTGATAGATCGGTGTAATGCGTCCCTCAACCAATCCAGGCGGGTGGTTCGGGGGTAATTCAAGTGCCGCGACCAAGGCTTCGGCATCATGCTCGAGGCGGGTCAGGATATGGGCCTCGGCCAGTGTGCGTACAGCGGTGATCGACGCCCAGAACAACGCGATGAAGACCAACAACAGTATGCTGCTGAGGCCAACGATCAGGCGTCGTTCCAGTGATTTCAAGTCCCGCTCCGGAAAAGGTATCCCTGGTTGCGTCGCGTCTCGATCCGCTCTCGGCCAATTTTTTCGCGCAGACGTCGGATGTAGACCTCGAGCACGTTGCTGTCGCGGTCCTGGTCGTCCTCGTAGATATGATCGGTGAGCCGCGCTTTCGATAGCACTTGCTCAGGGTGGGTCATCAAGTAACGCAACAACCGGAATTCAGTGCCGGTTAACGTGATGACGTCGCCGTTCGGGCGCCTTACCGTTTGGTGATCTTCATCGAGGTGCACGCCGCCAACCACCAGTTCTGGACTTGCGCGGCCCGTGCTGCGGCGCAGAAGGGCGTGCAAGCGTGCGCTGACTTCCTCCAGGTGAAACGGTTTCCCAAGATAGTCGTCGGCACCGGCCCGAAGGCCGGCGACGCGCTCACTCCAGGCATCTCGTGCGGTCAGTATCAAAACGGGCATTGTCAGGCCGGCGTCGCGCCAGTTGCGCAGTACGTCCAGGCCGGCCCTGCCCGGTAGGCCGAGGTCGAGCACGATCGCGTCGTAGAGGCCTTCACGTCCAAGATACTCTGCCTCGACACCATCGCCACAGCAGTCGATGGCAAAGCCATCGCGACGCAGGCCCTCGGCGATACCCTCGGCAAGCTCGCTGTCGTCCTCGACCAGTAGCAGGCGCAAATCAGTCTCCGAAGTTACTCAGTGGCTCACCGGTAGCCGCGTCGTAGTAGCGTTCGCTCACGCGACCCTGATCGTCCAGCAGCTCGAGCTCGTAGACGGCTCGGCCATATTCGTAATCGAGTTCGGCCTCAAGCACCCGCATGCCGGCAAGCTCCTCACGTTGCAGCAGTTCGCTCAACGGACGGATGTCACCGGAATCCCGTAGTGCTTGCGCGACATCATGGTCGTTGGAGGCAGTTGCCGGAGAGCCGCCGTACAGCAGCACAGCAGCAGACAGGCCGATCAGTGCGACGAAAGACCATGTTAGCGTTTTTAGGCGTGTTTCAGACATCGGTATGTTTCCTCAATTTGAAGCCGGTCAGCATGGCTTGAATAAGATTTTCACTGTGTAGCAGGCTGGCGGCGATGACCCCCAGGATGTGCACCACGATAAGTAGCAGGGAGAGGCTGGCCAACCCTTCATGGAGCTCCTCCCACAGGTCTTCATGGCCGCCCATCAGCACGCCGGTGACGATGGTTGCGAGCAGGGTTGTGATCAGCACGATCGTCATCCAGCCGCCGGCCGGGTTGTGCCCGATGTAGTGCTTTGCCCGACCGGAAGCCAGGGATTTAAGGTATTCGAGCGTAGCGGTGGGTCCCTTCAGAAAGCTGATGAAACGTGCGTGCTCGCTCCCAATCAAGCCCCAGGCCAGGCGAAGGCCTAGCAAGGCGACAATGAAATAGCCCAGTCGATCATGCAGCCAGCCCCACTCCTCGGCGGTCAACCAGGCACCAAAATACGCCAGCACAAGAGACCAGTGGAAGGCGCGTATGAAAGGATCCCAAACGGGAATCCGTCGTGTTGTCGTTTGCATTCGGCCTCCTGAGCCGTTGTGTCTCGAAAGCGTGAAAGATGGGCTGGCAGGCGGTGGTAATGCCGTGGCTGCCAGATCCGTGTCAGGGCTGATCCTAGTTCGGTTAGCTGAAATGAAGCTGAATGCGGGTGGGCTGTGCAGACGATTAGCGGTTTACTTGGCCTCGAGCAGCCTCATGCGGTGAGGATGTAGGAACACCTGTCCACCGCCATGTGGCGACGCAGCGATGCGATAATTGGCGGTAGGAAAAAACGACCGGCAGCTATTCGCAACTGCCGGTCGTTAAAGGATCATGTCTAGATAACGCGCAACCCGGGTAGGTTGCTCGAAGTTTTCAGTGAAAACTGTCGGTAAACAGGTTGCTGGCCCAGGCGAACATTTCTTCGTAATTCTCGCGACTCCATCGTTCTGCCTCGCCCAGATGGGTCAGGCCCATCTGCCCGGTCGCGGGATCGTAGGCAAAATTTGCGGTTAGCCAGGATGCTTCGTCATAGGTGATCGGGCTGTAACAGGCCGAGTTGGTCGTCACGTTGGGAATTCGCTCGGGATCGCGATTCGATGAGCCAGCGACTGAACGGATTATCGCGTCGGCACAGACTTTTGCGTGTGCATTCGCCATATGCGCGGATTTCGGCTGATTCGTGGCCTGCGAGTCGCCGATGATATGGATGCCGTCAAAGCCAACCACTGTCGATTCGTAAGTCAGCGGATCAACATCGGCCCACGAGCCGCCATCGGTGAGCCCTGATTTGCGAACGAAACCCACCGCGCGCTGCGGTGCAATGATGTTTACCACGTCGCCGGAGAACTCTTTCATGCCACTCTCTACAAGGCCGGCCGCCGAGTCGACTGCGGTTACCGGGGTGTTGGTTCGGTAATCGATGATGTTGCGGTAGATACCGCTAAACGCCCGCTCGAAGGTATGTCGTTCCGCCTGAATGTCGCTATTGGCATCGAGCACGAGGACGCGGGCGTCGCCGTTGTCGTAGCCGCGACGTTTGAGAATGTCGGCGACAAGACATGCCCGCTCATAAGGGCCGGGTGGGCAGCGGTACGGTGAGGCCGGAATGGTCATGATGAAAGTGGACTGTGGGCCCAGACTGTTGACCTTCGATGCCAGAAGCTGAGTCTGTTCACCGGCGATCCACGCATGTGGCGTGAGTCTGAAGTCTGTCCCACGCGGCTTTTTGAATGCAATGCCCGGCGCAAGAATCATGTGGTCGTATGTCTGCCAACCGTTATTCTTCAGTCGCACCTTGTGACCGCTGCCGTCAATCTCTACCGCACGATCGCGGATCACGTTCACGCCATAGGTGGATGCAAGCGTCTGGTAAGACAGTCGGAGCTCGGATAGCGCGATGCGCTTGTTCAGCACCAGGTTGCTGAGCACACAGGAGGTGTGGTTCGCCTTGGGTTCGACAAGCGTGACGTCAAGCGTGCCGCCGCTCCATAACCGGAGGTATTTCGCCGCGGTGGCGCCGGCGAACCCGCCGCCGACGATGACAATCTTTTGGTTGTTGAGCGCACGCACGAGGCTTGGCGTCGCCGAGATGGCTGCTGCAGCACCGAAGGCCTGAAGAAAACGTCTGCGACTAAATGACATGGCTAGACTCCAATAGTGGATCGGGTAAAAGAAATGACGCAGTCATCGGGCGATCAGTCATCGTCTTCGTCATGCTCTTGCTCGCGCTTTTCGATTTCCGGTTGTTCGCCGGACTTGCCCGAAACCAGGCCATACCAGTTCGCAATCCGCAGAATCTGTTCCTCTGTGTACCCCATCGCCTGATGTTCCATGATGTCTTCGGCGCGGTCCTCTGAACGCATGTCCATCAGGTCTTCGTATAAATCCTTCGGGCTTTCGTCGTTCAGCGAATCCATCTCACCGACGGCATAGCCATTGGTGCCATGACACTGTGCACACTGCGAAGCCAGCAGGCGGTCGATGGTCGGGTCATCGGCGATTGCGATGGTGGTGAGCGCGGTGAAAAACGCGCCGCAGAACAGAGTGGAAAGGCGTTTTTGTCGCATAGCGGTCGGGACTCTCTTGTCTTGGAAAGTGCCCGTGAAGCTAGCAGGGTTAATCTGCGTTAATCGAGGCGATGACCGGGTCTGTGACGGGCCGCCAAAGTATTTCGTGACTTGGTTCGCAATAGCGCGCAGCCATACGAATCGCCTTCCGCTGCCGGTAACCACCTGCACTATTGGAGTGCGCGTAAAAATCCAAAACAGTGCGTAGGCAGCATTTTGTTGCTTCGGGCGCCGCAGAAGGCGGCCAGTCAGACGGTTTCCGATTCCCCGAAGAGCCCGGTAGGGCGGCTTTCGACAGTGGTTTCCCGCTCCCGCCCTGGTCGCACCGGTCCGCTCGGTCCGGATTGGCACATTGCCTGCTTGTAGAACGGCTTCACGCTTGTTGGAAAGTCCAGGCCGGCAAATCCAATCCCGAAGTCGCCGACCTACTGGCAAGGGGATGGTCATGCGTCCGTCCTCCGTGTTCCGCGTGGTGCCGAAACTGTTTAAAACCTAATTTAAGCCGAGGAGAATCATCGATGAGCCAGAACGAAGCGCGCTCGCACGCCGTTTTTGAAATCACGACAGGCGCGCCTGTTGCCGTCACCAAGCCGGACTCACTGGAGAATATCTGGGCGTCCGACGTGTTCACGTTGATGAAGATGGAAGACGCATTGTCTAAGTCCGCCTTCAAGGCGATGAAAAAGACGCTTGAGACCGGCGCCGCACTATCGCCGGAGGTCGCCGACGACGTCGCGGCAGCAATGAAGACCTGGGCGCTGTCCAAAGGCGCGAACTATTTCGCGCATGTGTTCTACCCGCTGACCGGTGCATCCGCCGAGAAGCACGATAGCTTCATCATCACCGATTCTAGCGGTAAGGCGATCACCGAGTTCAACGGCAGCCTGCTGACCAAAGGCGAGCCTGACGGTTCGTCGTTCCCGAACGGCGGTATTCGTCAAACCAATGCCGCACGTGGTTATACCTTCTGGGACCCAACCAGCCCGGCATTCATCATCGATACCGAGAACGGCGCTACCCTGTGCATCCCCTCGGTGTTCGTCTCATGGACCGGTGAGGCCCTTGATAAGAAGGTGCCGCTGTTGCGCTCCAACGCCGCGATGAACGAAGCCGGCACCAAGCTGCTGGGACTGATGGGCGAAAGTGACGTCGCGCCGCTCAATTCGAGCTGCGGCGCGGAGCAAGAGTATTTTCTGGTCGATGCCAAGCTTGCCAACCTACGCCCCGACCTTACGTTGGCGGGCCGCACGTTGTTTGGGGCTGCCCCGGCAAAGGGCCAGGAGTTCGACGACCACTATTTCGGCGCGATCCCCGAGCGCGTCCAGATTTACATGGAGGCCGTCGAAGAGGCGCTCTATCGCCTGGGTATCCCGGCCAAGACGCGGCACAACGAGGTCGCACCCGGCCAGTTCGAAATCGCACCGTATTTTGAGGCCGCCAACGTCGCGGCCGATCACCAGCAGATGTTGATGACGGTATTGAAGAACACCGCGCTGAAACACGGTTTCGTCTGCCTGCTGCATGAGAAACCATTCGCCGGGATCAACGGATCAGGCAAGCACGTCAACTGGTCGATCGGTAACGCCACCCAGGGCAATCTCTTGGACCCGGGTGAGACGCCACATGAAAATCTCAACTTCCTGATGTTCTGCGGTGCCGTGATTCGTGGTGTACACCGTTACGGTCCGCTGCTGCGCGCAGTTATCGCCTCGGCGAGCAACGATCATCGTCTCGGCGCCAATGAGGCACCGCCCGCGATCCTGTCGGTCTACCTGGGCAGCGAGATCGAAAAGATCTTCGAGCAGATAAAGGACGGCAAACTCGACGGCACCGACAGCGGCGGCATCATGGACCTCGGCCTGTCGCAGATCATCCCATTCGCCAAGGACTCGGGTGACCGTAACCGGACCTCGCCGTTCGCTTTTACCGGTAACCGTTTCGAGTTCCGTGCGGTCGGTTCTGCGCAATCCGTTTCAGGGCCACTGATTGCGATGAACACGATCCTGGCTGACTCACTGAATTGGATGAGCGAAAAGCTCGAGGCCGAGTTGGCCAAGGGCAGCGAAGTCCCTGCCGCGGTCATTGCCGTGCTCAAAGAGATGATGGCTGAGAACAGCGCGGTCATCTTCGGTGGCGACGGGTACTCTGCGGAATGGCACAGAATGGCCGTCGAGGAGCGCGGCTTGTTGAACCTGCCGACCACGGCGGATGCACTGCCCTACCTGAATGACGATGCGGTGAGGGGGCTGTTCAGTCGTACGGGTGTGCTGTCGCCGGTCGAACTGCAAAGTCGCTACGAGGTGTATACCGAGATCTACATCATGTCGATCGCGGTAGAGGCCAAGCTCGTCATCGAGATGGCAAAAACGATCATCTACCCGGCAGCGATGACCTACCTGGCTGATCTCGCAGCGACTGACGCCGGAATGGGGGCGATGGGTATCGAACTCGACCGGACGATTGCGAAGAGCGTTGCCGGGAATGCGAATGCGATGCTGCAGACCGTTTACAAGCTGATGGATGCGGCCGCGGTAGAAGACTTTGAGTCGACTGACGCCCACATGCAGTTCTGTGCGAAGACGATTCGACCGCTGATGGATGAGGTGCGGGTCTATGCGGACCAGCTCGAGGAGGAGCTGTCCGATGAGATCTGGCCACTGCCGAAGTATCGCGAAATGCTCTTCATTCGCTAGTAGAGACTTCCGTGAAAAACCAGGGCAAAGGATTGCCCTGATTCACGCCGAAAACACACGTCACGAAATCATCTGCGCAACGCCTGTGGGTCGGGCATTCAGCCTGCACGGCGGCTCACGGACGGCGTCGATGCTACGCGGGCCGACGAGCATAATTAGCGGGACAGGGGCGTGAGATCGCTGCCGTTATCGTGACAGGATAAATGCCGAAGCGCAGCGCAGCGAGCTGAAATATTCGTCTGCCCCGCGTCAACCGCATTACATCTCGTCCGACACCTCGATACGCAGGTCGTAGTGAAGGGTGCTGCTGGCGCCCTGTCCGGTGAAGATGCCGCTCACCGGCATGGTGTCCTGTGGGTTGGCCGCAGCGGTAACCGTCACGTGTGTATCGGCGATCACCTCGCCGTGGGTGGGATCGAACCCCCGCCAACCGGCGCCGGGAAGATAGACCTCCGGCCATGCGTGCAGATGCCGTCGCTCGGCCTGCAGGTTGCCCTTCTGGTAACCGCTGGCAAAACGTGCCGCCAGCCCCTCCGCCCGACAACAGTCGACGAACAGCACCGCCAGATCGCGGCAAGCGCCGTGGCGCGTCTGCAGTGTCGTCGCTGGCGATTGAGGCTCGCCGGTTTCGCGGTGAATATGGTTAAAGTCGGCGAACAGCTCGCGGTTGAGGCGGTCGACGAATCGCAGGGTGTCACGGTTAACAGCGAGGCTCATTTCAGCCGCGAAGGCAGTAACCGCATCGTCGGTATCGATACGCTGAAGGTAGCCTTGCGCACAGACCACATCGTGGGAATGGTCGATAGGCAGCGACATCGCCGCCTGGTCCAAGATGAAGTCGAATGGATTGGACCTCAGGGTTTCGACCTCCATGGTCAAAGCGATCGTCAAATGATCGGTGTCGTCCGCAAACCAGATCTGGGTGACGCGGTTGCCCTCGAGATCGATATGTGCGTTTTGCCCCTGTGGCGTTGGCGAGATTTCCAGGTGGTGGCGAATGACACGCTGTGCGCCATCATCACGCGGGTGGAAACGCAAGTGATGCGGGCTGAGCCGGACGGGCTGCGAGTAGCGGTATTGCGTGTGATGCTGGATAGAGAAACGCATTTGGATTGAGTCTCGGTCGTGTTGAGGGCGGGAAGCCTTTGGCGCTGTCGAATCAAAGGCCGGCGAACTCAGCGCTGAATGCGTTCGACCTGTACAGTTTGGGCCGTTGGAAACACCGCGGGTCCGAACTGGCTGTAGATCGCGACATCTGCCGCATCCCGGCCATAGCCCACGGCGACATAACCTCCATTCAGAGTGGCTTGCGTGGCGTCAAACGTATACCAACGGCCGCCCACGTAGGCTTCGAACCAGGCATGAAGGTCCATTGGGACCAGTTGGTAGAGATAGCCCACGACCATACGCGCGGGGATGCTCAGGCTCCGGCACATGGCAATGCCGAGGTGGGACAAGTCCCGGCAGACACCGAAGCCCCTGATATTGACCTCTGTCGCCGATACCAGCGCGTCGCTGTTGCCGGGCTGGAACCGAACATTGTTGCGTAGCCAGGCGACGATCGCTGCGACCTGATTATACCCGGGGAGCTGGCCGAAGGTCACCTCGCTGGCCAGCTGATGAAAGCGGTCAGACTCGCAATACCGGCTGGGCAGTAGATAACTGAGCACACCCTCGGGAAGCTCTTGTATCTCGATGAATTGGGCATTGCGGGCCTGATCTACACGGTCTGCGGTCGTTACCTCGGCGCTGGTTGCGATTTCGAAGATGCCGGGTGGGGCCGTCAGTCGCTGACAGAGATTGCCGTAACCGTCAGTGAACTCGAACACAGGTACGCTCGGCGTGAGGGTGTAGGCCTCCCGCGCAATCCACTGCTGTGCACCGCTGCGTGGCCGCATCATCAGCACGAAGGGTGTTGGAGTGGTGATCTCGAATGTCAGGACACAGCTGGTTTTCAGCCACATGGTTCCTCCAGCAAGTCCGCGCAGCAGAGGTCGGGCGTGTTTGGCGGCGGATGAAAAACGCGGTCGAATGTGTTGCAGAGCATACGGCGCATGCAGCGGAAAACCAAGCATGTATCGGGATGAATTTCGGCTAACTGTGTCAATTCGCTTTACCTGATGAATCGGGGTTGCTGCCGTATCGGTATAGTCCGGCAGCATGGCAACGTCGCTCGAACATTTCGAAATACACGTCGACGTGGTCGACCCGACCGACAGTGTCGTTGACGTTTTGAGCGACCAGAGCGGGCTGTCGAAACAGTCGGTCAAACTCGTCATGGCGAAGGGCGCCGTTTGGTTGACCCGTGGCCGAAAAACACAGCGGCTACGGCGAGTGACCCGTGATCTGCACTTAGGCGATCAGCTGCATCTTTACTATGACCTGCGGGTGCTGTCGGAAACGCCGGCTGAACCGGTCCTGATCGATGATGCGGGAGCTTACTCGGTCTGGAACAAGCCGAGCGGCCTGCGGTCGCAGGGATCGAAATGGGGCGATCACTGCACGGTCGTAAGACTGGCCGAGCAGCGCCTCGAACGAACGGCGTTCATCGTGCATCGGTTGGACCGCGCCGCGTCGGGGCTTATTGTCGTCGCGCATGGTCGCCGTGCCGCCGCTGTACTGTCTCGCCAGTTCCGAGAACGCGCGGTTACCAAACGGTACCGGGTCTGGGTGCACGGTGATTTTCCGAACGATAAAACGCCGTTGCGTGTCGATGCGCCGCTCGATGGGAGACCGGCGGTCAGTGAGTTTCGTCGGGTCAGTATGCAAAATGGTCATTCATGCCTCGATGTGCGCATCGAGACGGGCCGCAAGCATCAGATCCGGCGGCATCTCGCCGACTTGGGCTACCCTGTCGTTGGTGACCGTCTTTATGGTCACGGTAAGGCGGGTGATGTCGATCTGCAGCTCAGCGCAGTTGAACTGGCATTTCATTGCCCAGTGAAAAATGTGCCGGTCAGCTTTCGTCTTGCGGCGTGGTCAGCGTGACGTCAGATAGCGATACAACGCTTTGCGTGATCAAACTTGTCCTTGTTTACTTCGCCCGCCACGGTGGACCGAGCGATTCCTTCTCGCATTGGAGCGAACGCGATCGTTAAAAGATTGAAATGATTAGGGCAGGCTGAATTGGGCTGACAGTCAATGCGTGGTAGGGGCCCCGAAGAACCCAATCCATCGTGTTTTCCTCGCGGGAACAGTGAAAACGGGAGTTTTTTCCTTATCGAATTCTCAATCACGTATCGTGATCAAAAATGCCAGCAAACCCCGTCTGTTGCGCCGGGCACGTTGATACCTATAGGGCCGAATGCTGCCCCGATAGCCTCAATCAATACCCCGCTCATTGGCCAATCGCGTTCTGTATCACTATCATGACCGAGCGCAATTTCTCGATCGGCTGTTGGTCTGGATGGATCAACCAGCGCGGCACACGGCACACGGCGACCTAATTCAAAACCTCACTATCGGAGCTAATCATCTTCCGATCCGTTGGTTTTGACATTCCAAAGCCCGGCAAAAGAAGGAAACCACAGATGTCCGTACCTCAGGAAGAAATGGTCGCAAAGACCGGGATTCTTGCCGGTTTGCACCCGGGAATGGGGATAGCCGCAAAGGGTATGGTCGCCGCGTTCGTTATCTTCACGGTGCTCAACGTCGATCTGGCCGGGAACGTCTACGGTGCGATTCGTGGCTGGATTGAGAGCGGTCTTGCCTGGTATTACATCTCGGCGATGACCGTGATGTTGGGCACTTGCGTCTATCTGATGTTTTCCAAATGGGGGAGCATCCGACTCGGTGATGACGACAGTCGGCCGGAATTCAGCAATTTTTCGTGGTTTGCCATGCTTTTTTCCGCCGGGGTCGGCATCGGCATCCTGTTCTTCGGTGTCGCCGAACCGATCTTCTATTTTGATAACTCGGCGGCTTTTGGCTATCCGAATAACCCGCATGCGGACCTCAATGGGCATGACGAGATGAACATCCAGCGAGGCGTTGATGCGCTTCGCGTGGCCTATTTTCACTGGGGTTTTCACGGCTGGGCGGTCTACGTGGTGGTAGGGCTGTGTCTGGCCTACTTCGGTTTTCGAAAGAAGCTTCCGCTGACCATGCGTTCGGCCCTTTACCCGTTGATCGGTGAAAAGATCTATGGCCCGATCGGACACGCCGTCGATCTTTTGGCCGTTTTCGGTACGGTGTTTGGTGTTGCCACCTCGCTCGGGCTTGGTGTCAGCCAGATGGCAACGGGTCTCAACGTCCTGTTTGGGATCGACCCCGGCATCCCAACGCAATTGGCGCTGATCCTGGTGATTTCGGTGATCGGAACGGCCTCGGCCGTGTCTGGTGTTGGTAACGGTATCCGGATCATCTCGGAATGGAATATCTGGCTTTCAATCGTGTTGCTCGCCGCGTTCGTCGTCATTGGTCCGTTTGACTTCCTGATGAGCCTGTTCGTTACCTCGTTCGGTGATTACCTGTGGAACGTCGTGCCGATGGGATTCTGGACGGCTAATCAGGAAGGGAACTCTGCGTGGCAAGGCGCCTGGACCATCTTCTACTGGGGGTGGTGGATTTCCTGGGCGCCTTTCGTCGGTATGTTCATCGCCCGTATCTCACGCGGACGCACGATTCGGGAATTTATGGTGGGCGTCATGTTTGTGCCTACCACGATCGCCTTTTTCTGGATCTGTATGTTTGGCGGCAATGCGATCTGGCAAGAGCTGAACGCGGCAAATGGCGCTGGCATTATCGACACCGTGAACGCCTGGAACCTGCCCAATGCGCTGTATGGGACGATCGAAAATCTGGGCAGGATGTCCTGGATGGGCGATCTAAGCTGGATCGTATGGCCGCTGTCCGCGTTGGCGACGTTCCTGCTCGCGTCATGGTTCATCACGTCATCGGACTCCGGCACGCTGGTCATCACCACAATGCTATCGATGGGTGATGACAATCCACCCAAGACCTTCCGCATCGTTTGGGGCTTGGGTGAAGGGCTGGTCGCCGCCGTGCTGCTGCTCGCCGGCGGTCTCAAGGCGCTGCAAACGGCCTCGATTGCTGCTGCATTTCCGATTTCATTCGTGCTCCTGGCGATGATTTGGGGATTGCTGAAGTCGTTGCGAGAGGATCCCTCGGCGTTGCCGGCGATCGAGCCAGCGCCCGCTTCCGGCGATGCGCGGGTTGCGCAGGAGTCCTAGTGGGCCATGCGGATAATTCTGTAACGCTCAGCCGTGGCACAAGTGTTGTGGGCAAGGCGCAGTCCGCAGGGAATGGCAGGCCCTTTCCAAGGGCTGTAACGCAGCCCACGACACTTGTGCCGCGGCCCTTCGGGAGCCCCTGTGCGACCGCGACTCTGCGTTGCGTTTCTTGCCAAGGGGAATAACCATTGCCTGCGAAACGCGTCTTGATTCGCACCCGCACAGTGGCTCTGAGCATTACAGAATTATCCGCATGGCCCACTAGCCCGCATGACCGCATGAGGAAATCGGGCGAGAACCGCCGCCCGATTCTTCAGCACACCATTGGGATAAGGCGTACTGGCGCTGATTGTTGTTCCCGTGGCATGAGAATCCGGTGACGAATGTTCTCAAACACCGGCAAGGTGGCTGCCGTGTGTAATATCCGGGTCAATCCCGATCGAAAGCCGCCGATCGAAAACCGGGATCGCTCGGCGCAACGATCATTTGTTCGACTGCAAACCGATAGCTAACCAAAGGACGGGTCACCATGTATTCCGATAATCCTCGCTACCTTGACCAGCTGACCCGCAACACATTGGCTCTGGTGCTGGCGGGTGGGCGCGGCTCGCGCCTGTATGAGCTGACGGAGCAGCGCGCCAAGCCGGCGTTGTCCTTTGGTGGCAAGTTCCGGCTGATCGACTTCCCGCTTTCCAATTGCGTCAATTCGGGCATTCGCCGGATTGGGGTGTTGACGCAGTACAAGTCCCATTCGCTGATTCGCCACCTGATCGAGGGCTGGAGTTTCTTTCAGCGCGACCTCGGTGAGTTCATCGAGGTGTTGCCGGCATCGCAGCGCACGACGGGCGACTGGTATAAAGGCACGGCCGACGCGATCTATCAAAACCTCGACATTGTCCGTACCTTGATGCCCAAGTACGTACTGGTGTTGTCCGGTGACCATGTCTACAAGATGGATTACGGCGCCTTGTTGGCCCACCACGAACAGTGCCAGGCCGACCTCACCGTCGCCTGCGTCGGTGTGTCTCTCGAAGACGCCAAGGGGTTCGGCGTCATCGGCGTCGATAACGACTTTCGCGTGCGCCGCTTCGATGAAAAACCCCTCGAGCCGCAGCCGATGCCCGGCACCCCGGATATTGCATTGGCCTCGATGGGTAACTACGTCTTCAACACGGACTTCCTGTTTCGCAAACTCGAAGAGGATGCTCGCGATGCCGGGTCGTCGCATGACTTCGGTAACGACATTATTCCATCGATCATCGAGCAACATCGTGTGTATGCCTATCCATTTCTCGATGAGGAAACCGGCCGACAGCCGTACTGGCGTGACGTTGGCACGCTGGACTCATTTTACGAGGCCAACATGGAACTGGTCAGCGTCCAGCCCGACCTGAACCTGTACGATCGTGACTGGCCTATCCGGACCTACCACCCGCAATTGCCATCGGCCAAGTTCGTCTTCCGCGATCCCGATCGGGAGGGGAAGGCCCTCGATTCAGTTGTCTCGGCCGGTTGTGTGATATCGGGTTCGGCGGTCGTTGACTCGTTGCTGTTTTCAAACGTTCGGATCCACTCCTATGGGACTGTCAGTGCCTCGGTGCTGCTGCCAGAGGTCGAGGTGGGGCGGAACTGTCGGATCCACCGCGCAATCATCGACCGCGGCTGTCGTATACCGCCCGGCACGGTGGTCGGTGAAGACCGTGCGGCCGATGCAGAGCGCTTTCGCGTAACGCCGAACGGCGTCGTGTTGATCACCAAAGCCATGCTCGGGCAGGAAGCGACGGTCAGCCGGAGCTGACAGCCGCTTGTAGATACTGTCTGCTTCGGCCACACCGGTCGTCGTGTGTCCGGTTTAGCTGTCGCGTGGTCCCGCCAGGTCGTTTGTAGGGGGGTGCGCCTCGCACCGGGTCGATGCCCACTGTGCGATCATCCGGATTTCGAATCGGAACGGTCACGGGATCGATATGACCATAGTCAAAGCTGTCGTCTTCGTGGTCGCGGTGATTGTGCTCTACGACGCCGTTGTTTTGGTTCGCGCGCTGAAGCTTGGCAGTGAGCTTGCAAGGCAAAGCGAACCCTTCAGTCAGCTGCCAAGGGAGCCATTGGCGCGGTTGCTGGTCGTTGGTGACAGTACAGCGGTCGGTACCGGCGCGAGCCAGCCCGTCGAGACAGTCGCCGGCCGCATCGGCCGTGCCTTCCCGCAGGTCGCCATCGTCAATCGTGGCCGGGATGGCGCGAAGACTGCCGCGGTCAGCGAACAGCTTGGCAATCCGGGCGATGCGTCGTTCGACGCGATATTGATCCAGGTCGGCGGTAATGACATCTTGCGGTTCACCAGGGTGGCGCGTCTGCGTGAAGACCTCAAAGCGGTGTTGCGTTCGGCCAAGGCACAGACCCGGCTGGTTGTGATGATGAGCACCGGCGACGTTGGCCGGGCGCCGGCATTTCCATGGCCCGTCGATAAGTACTACAGCTGGAAGAGCAAGCGCGTACGGCAAATGATCCTATCGCTGGTCGCGGAAGAGGATGTCGAATTCATCGATCTCTACAATCCGCGGCCGGACAATCCGTTTTACCGCGACCCGGAAAAATATTATGCGCATGATGGGTTGCATCCGTCAGGTAAAGGCTATGGCCTCTGGTACGACAAATTGATCGCTGAGTCTTCGTTGCCCGGGGTGCTTGCCGACGCGCCTTGATCGGGGCCTTGGCCCGCTTGCGGTCAGCTTGCCGCTTCAGCCAATTGCAGGGCTTGCGCGAGATAATCATGGTACCGCTGCGAGCGTGTCTCTGTGGGCAGGGCCTGTGATGTCTGCGGACCGGTTTGCAGTGCCTCGCTCAATCCAAATGCTGCCTGTGGCGGTTGCCATTGCTTGTGCTGCCAACTCCCGCCCTTCGCATCGAACTGGTACTGCGGGACAAAGCGGTGGCCGTGCTCGGCGATGAACTCGATGCAGCTGATCAGGTATTCGACCTCCGCGGTGTCGAATACATAGTGAAACCCGACCCGACACCAGCCGGGTTTCACGCCGTGGTAACCCCGGCTGATCCACGACCGGAAGTCTTCGGCCTTGTGCTCATCGATGCCGAGCAGCTGGTGCCCGTATGGCCCCGCACAGGAACAACCCGCTCGGCTCTGGATGCCAAACAGGTCATTGAGCAGCGTCGTGATAAGACGCGGATGAAGATACTGGCCTTTTGGGTCCTTGATGTTGAACGACACGATCCCGACGCGTCGGGCCGGATCGGAGTTGCCGAGGATCTCGATCTGCGGGTGTGCCGTCCAGCGGGCGAATGCTTCGCTCAACATCGCGGCCTCGCGTTGCTCGATTCGGTCAATGCCGATGGCGGTTTTCACCTCGAAGGCAAGTGCCGCACGCAAGGTCTGCAATATGCCGGGTGTGCCGGCCTTTTCCCGTGCCTCGATGTCGTGGATAAAGTCGTGGTCGTTCGGCCCGACGTAGTCGACAGTGCCACCGCCGGCGATGCTCGGCGGAAGCTCGGGGTGGTAGCAACGTTTGTTGAATACCAGCAGGCCGCTGGATCCAGGCCCGCCAAGAAACTTGTGCGGCGAGATAAACACCGCATCGATGAAGATAGCCGACTCGCTGTCTGCGGTGGACGGGTTCATGTCAATCGGGACATAGGGCGCCGAGGCGGCATAGTCGAAAAAGGCCAGGGCGTCGTATCGGTGCAGCAGTTCGGCAAGTTCGTGGATCGGGGAACGCATCCCGGTGACGTTCGAGGCGGCGGAAAAAGAGCCGATTCTCAGACGGCCCTGATAGGTCGGATCCTTCAGCAGGTCCTCGAGATGGGCAAGATCAATGCTGCCATCGTCGGCCAACGCGACCTCAACCACGGTCGCCAGGCTTTCGCGCCATGAAATTTCGTTGGAATGATGCTCATAGGGACCGACGAAGACGACGGGCTGGTGTTGCCGGCAATACGCCTCGAAATCCGTCGCCGCCTGCTGTCCGAAGAACGCATTGATCAGCTCGTCCAGCAACGCACGGCTCGCGGCGGGCATCTTCACGCCGACCAGTTGCTGCATGCGATCGATAGCGCCTGTCGCGCCGGTGCCACAGGCGATCACCCGACCATCGGGCCCTGCGTTAACCGCCTGCTTGATGCGCGCCTCGGCCTCATGCAGCAACTCGGTAGTGATACGCCCGCTGGTGTCGTCTTCGGTGTGGCTGTTGGCATAAAGACACTGTAGCCGTAACAGGTAGTCTTCGATGAAGTGCAGCGAGCGACCGGAGGCCGTGTAGTCCGCATACAGCATCAGGCGCTCGCCGAAGGGTGTGCTGATTAAGGCATCGACGCCGACGATCTGGCTGCGCAAGAACGCCAGGTCGAGTTCAGCGTCGTTCAGTTGTTCCACGATATTGCCGGTTGTCATAGGGCGAGGGTTCTTTCGTTCGGGTCCGTGCTTCGCTAGATGATAAACCCTTCGGAGAAAAGCGCGTTTGATCCCGATTGCCGACAACGGCATGGCTATTCGATCGACGGGGGTGCCGTCCAAGTCTGCCTGGAGTAATCTGGTAAGGCGCATGACTGATGTCTGCGCTACGCTAATCCACTGGTCTCGACTTCGACCGAAGAGCCCGACGTATGAACACGCTGACTATTTCCCGCCCCGATGACTGGCACGTGCATCTGCGGGACGGCGAGGTACTGGCTGCAGTGCTGCCGGACACGGCCTTGCGCTTTGCCCGCGCCATCGTGATGCCCAACCTGAAACCGCCGGTACGCACCGTGGCGGACGCTGCTGCATACCGGGAACGCATTCTGGCGGTCTTGCCCGCTGGGCTGACCTTCGAGCCGCTGATGACGCTGTACCTGACCGACAACACGTCGCCTGAGGAGATCGTCAAGGCCAAGCGCAGTGGGTTCGTGCAGGCGGTGAAGTACTATCCGGCCGGCGCCACCACCAATTCAGATTCCGGCGTCACCGATATCCGTCAGGTGGACGCGGTGTTGGAGGCCATGCAGGAGGTGGGACTGCCGCTGTTGTTGCATGGCGAGGTCACGGACCCGGGTATTGATATCTTTGACCGCGAGGCGGTGTTTATCGAGCAGATCCTGGCGCCGCTACTGCAGCGCCTACCGAAACTCAACGTCGTGCTGGAACACATCACCACGCGCCAGGCCGCGGAGTTTGTGAGCGAAAGCCCGGCGAATGTGGGCGCCACGATCACCGCGCACCATCTGCTCTACAACCGCAATGCCATGTTCAAGGGCGGGATCCGCCCGCATTACTATTGCCTGCCGGTGCTCAAACGGGAGACCCATCGTGAGGCATTGGTGGCAGCCGCCACCAGCGGCAACGCCAAGTTCTTCCTCGGCACCGACAGTGCGCCCCACACCACCTCCGCGAAGGAGGCGGCCTGCGGTTGCGCCGGTATCTACACCGCCCACGCCGCAATCGAGCTGTACGCCGAGGCGTTCGAAGCGGCTGGTGCGCTGGATAAGCTCGAGGGTTTCTCAAGCCATTTTGGTCCCGACTTCTATGGCCTGCCACGCAACACCGACACGATAGTGTTGGAGAAACAAAGCCACGCGGTGTCTGCGCAGCATGCAGGCGGCATAACCCCGCTGCGAGCGGGTGAGGCGTTGGCCTGGCGAATCGCGCAGGGCCGTTAACGTGCCAATTGCACCCGGCGATCACAGGCGGATGCGTTTGATCCCTGACGGGTAGGGTGGTCGGATCCAGGCCCGCCTGGCGAAAGCGTTTGCGATAACCGATTCGCGTTGGCCGGGTGGTTTTGCCGCAACCACCAACGAAAGCCGCCTCTTTCCCCTGGTCAACAAGCGATCGCTGGTCAGCCGTTCCTGCTATAAATTGATCCACCAAAATCATCCGAGGATAGCGCAATGAAATGTAAGGCCGCCGTAGCATGGGCGCCAAACAAGCCCCTGCAGATCGAGGAAATCGACGTCGAGGGTCCACGCGAGGGTGAAGTGCTGCTGAAGGTTATCGCGTCAGGCGTCTGTCATACCGATGCATTCACGCTGTCCGGTGAAGATCCCGAGGGCGCTTTCCCGTGCGTGCTCGGCCACGAAGGCGGCTGCGAGGTTGTCGAGTGCGGTCCCGGCGTCAAGACGCTGCAGCCTGGTGATCATGTCATTCCGCTTTACATCCCCGAGTGTGGCGATTGCGAGTACTGTAATTCGACCAAGTCCAATCTCTGTCAGTCCATTGCGGGCACGGTCTGGACCGGCTACATGCCGGATGGCACACGCCGTTTCTCGCAGAATGGCAAGGCGATCTATCACTACATGGGTTGTTCGACATTCTCCGAGTACACCGTGGTGCCGGAGATCGCGCTGGCCAAGATCAACAAGGCGGCCCCGCTCGACAAGGTCTGCCTGCTCGGCTGTGGGGTCACCACCGGCATCGGTGCCGTACTGAATACCGCGAAGGTCGAGCCCGGTTCGACCGTTGCGGTGTTCGGCCTTGGCGGGATCGGCCTGTCGGTTATTCAGGGCGCGGTGATGGCGCAGGCATCGCGGATCATTGCGATCGACCTCAATCCGGCGAAATGGGAGATGGCGAAGGCGTTGGGCGCGACCGATTTCATCAACCCGTCGGAGCTGAGTGGCAGCGTCGTCGAACATGTCGTCGAAATGACCAAGGGCGGCGTCGAGTATTCGTTTGAATGCATTGGCAATGTGCAGGTGATGCGCGATGCCCTGGAGTGCACCCGCACCGGCTGGGGCGTGTCGACAATCATCGGTGTGGCCGGGGCCGGGCAGGAGATCAGCACACGCCCATTCCAACTGGTAACCGGGCGTACCTGGAAGGGCAGCGCGTTCGGTGGCGTCAAGGGCCGTACCGAGTTGCCTGGCTATGTCGATCGGTACATGAGCGGCGAGATCGAACTCGACCGCATGGTCACCCACACCATGGGCCTGGAGGATATAAACCGGGCCTTTGACTTGATGCACAGCGGCGCAAGCATCCGTTCGGTCATCATCTTCTGAGGTTCGCATGCAACAGATCGAGCACATCAAGGAATTCGGTGGAGCCCTGAACCGCTATACGCATGGTTCAGACAGCTGTAACTGTGAAATGACCTTTTCGGTCTATCTGCCGCCGCAGGCAACGACGCAGGCAGTGCCTGCGCTGTACTGGTTGTCGGGCCTGACGTGCACGGATGACAATGTGCGCGTGAAGGCCGGCGCCCAGCGCTATGCCGCGGAGCACGGTCTCGCACTGGTGATGCCGGATACCAGCCCACGTGGAGAAGATGTTGCCGATGAGCCTGATCGCTATGACCTGGGTAAAGGGGCGGGCTTTTATGTCAATGCGACCCAGACCCCGTGGGCGCGCCATTACCAGATGTATGACTATGTGACCAAAGAGTTGCCGGCGCTGATCGAGGCCTCATTGCCGCTGGTGCCGGGGCGCCGCTCGATCAGTGGGCATTCCATGGGCGGCCATGGGGCACTGATCTGCGCATTGAAAAATCCGGCTGACTACCGATCGGTGTCGGCCTTCTCGCCGATCTGTCATCCGATGCAATGTGGTTGGGGTGAAGGCTGCTTTGGGGCCTACCTCGGTGACGATCGCGCAACCTGGGCGGCTTATGACGCGGTCGCGCTGATCAACGCCGGGGCCCGCGTGCCGAACATCCTGGTCGATCAGGGGTTGGCAGATGAGTTTCTGGAGGCGGGGCAGCTTTTACCCGAGACGCTGGAAGCGGCCTGCGCCCAGGCGGCCATCCCGCTGACGCTGAGACGACAGCCGGGCTACGATCACAGCTACCATTTCATCGCGACCTTCATCGGCGAACATATTGCCTATCACGCGCAGGCGCTGAAGGCATAGCGGCCGCGCCAGATACAGGCGACCTGGCAGTTTTCGCAGACAGGCGCAGGGGGTATGGCCCATACAACAGCGTCATTGATGAATCAGGTGGGTAGGTGTCCGACCTTCACCCAGATCACGGTGGGTTCATCGACGAAGGGATGGTGTCTGCTCATGTGCGGGCTGCGCAACCAGCTGTTGGTTGGATAGCTGCCGAATTCGTCTTTGAAGGTGCCAGAAAGGACCAGTATCTCTTCACCGCCAAAGTGCGTGTGGGGTTGAAAGCGTTCGTTGGCCGGCCACTTGACCAGCGCGACATGCTCACCGCGGAAGTCATGCAGTGGCATCACCTCGAGATTGCCCTGCCCGGGTAACCACTGGGCGGCCCGGGTGTCGATGCGAACCGCTCGACTGTCCTGGGGATCGAACTGGTCGAGTTTGACAAACAGCATGCAGCCTTCGCGACTGAACGGCGAGTGCGCCGACCCGGGCGGGTTGCGGATATAGGTACCCGGTCCGTAGTCGCCATGCTCATCGGAAAAGACCCCGTCCAGGACCAGGATCTCTTCGCCGAGTAAATGTGCATGACGGGGGAAGCTCGAGCCGGCTGCAAACCGAACAATACTGGTGGTGTGGCCATGTTCGGCCGCCTCGCGTTCCAGCGGCTTGCGCCAGACGGTGCTGCTTGGGCTGGTAACCCAAGCCTGCTGGTCGGTATCGACAACAACGCGCTGTCCAAAGTCCATGTTCAACCTCGGATCCTGTTGCGGCTTGATCACCGCTTGGGTTCTGGTCATCGCTGTTTCCTTTCGCGCCGTGGGCCGGTGTGGGTTCACAAAGACCCGCCGCGCGATTATGAAAGCAAAAGGTACTGACAAAAGCCGGTGTTTATTGGTGCAGTTGCCTCATCGACTCTGCTTGAAGCCGGAGAACGGGACACCTGATAGCTGTGCCATCGACCAGTCAAGGGTAGCCAGGTCGTCGCGGTTGAACTGGTCAAGGTGGTCATGGCCGCAGGCGCGGGCCATTACCCTCATCAGATCTGTCGAGGCGTTCAGAAATGTTTCGAGCTGCCTGGCAGATTTCTCGATATCCAGGCGCGCGCGCAATTCCGGTTTCTGCGTAGCGATACCGGTTGGGCAATTGTTGCTGTTGCAGATGCGAGCGCCAACGCAACCGATTGCCTGTATTGCGCTATTGGCCAATGCGACCCCGTCTGCGCCCAGGGCCAGTGCCTTGACGAAGTCGCTGGGTACGCGCAACCCGCCGGTGATGATCAGTGTGACATCACGCCCGACGCCGCATCGGTCGAGATGGTATCGGGCGCGAGCCAACGCAGGAATGGTTGGGACACTGATATGGTCGCGGAACAAGAGCGGCGCCGCGCCGGTACCGCCGCCCCGCCCGTCCAGGATGATGTAATCGGCGCTCGCCTCCAACGCAAAATCGATGTCTTGCTCGATGTGGTTCGCGCTCAACTTGAAACCAACCGGGATACCGCCAGTGAGCTCGCGCACCCGGTCGGCGAAGCGCCTGAAATCATCCGTCGAGTGAAGGTCGGAAAAGGTAGGTGGCGAGATCGCCGGCTGGCCTGCGGGGATGCCGCGCACCTCGGCGATCTTATCGATGTTCTTCGACCCCGGGAGATGGCCCCCTGTGCCGGTTTTCGCGCCCTGGCCGCCCTTGAAATGAAAGGCTTGAACGTGCTCCAGCAGCTGCTCGTCATAGCCGAATTTGGCACTTGCCAGTTCATAGAAGTAGCGGCTGTTGGCGGCCTGTTCTTCGGGCAGCATGCCACCTTCTCCCGAACAGATACCGGTGCCAGCGCGTTCAGCACCTTTGGCAAGCGCTATCTTTGCCTCCTCCGACAGGGCCCCGAAGCTCATGTCCGAAACAAACAGCGGGATTTTTAGCCGCAGAGGTCTGTTTGCTTTCGGCCCAACAACGAGTTCGCTGCCAACGTCGACATCATCCATCAGCGGTTTGCGGGCCAGCTGGGCAACCATGATTTGGATATCGTCCCACTTCGGCAACCGGTCACGGGGTACGCCCATCGCCGCCATCGGGCCATGGCGCCCCATGGTTGACAACCCCTCGCGCGCCAGTGTGTGAATGAACTCAACCGTCGGCTCTTCGCGTGTCGCCTTTGCCGCAGGCGCTTCATCTTGATCATCAGCAACCCCCGGGCCTTCTTCGCCGACCTGATCATCGGAAAACTGGGCGTGCGTGCCATCACAGAACGGGGCGTTGCCGGTGTGCTTGCAGGCACACAGGTATGCCTCCTGGTCTTCGTCGACCGTGAATGCTTTTGGCGTGAACGACGTGCCTGCATGCGAGCCATCGCAGAATGGTTGGCTGCGTGAGCGCCCGCAGGTGCAGAAGTGGTACTCCTCACCTTTGGAAAGTTGAACTTTTACCGGCTCGTTGTCGGCGATCACTGGATTCGACATAGGCTTATCCCTGATTGACGTTAGCTGTTGAAGGCAGGCTGCCGACCCAGGGTGTCTTGGCGCGTTGGCTGCGCTACGCCTGGACCGGCTCGCCGCTTTGGTGGCAGTTAGGGCAGATCGAACAATAAGATTTCGGCATCCTCGACGCCCTTCAAGACAAGCTTTTCCTGCTTCTGTATCTTGAGGCCGTCACCCTGTTCAAGGACGACGTTGCCGACCTGCAGCTGACCTTTGGCCAAGTGCAGGTAGCCCTGCCTGTCGGCATCGAAACGGTAATCCAGGGTCTGTCCCGGAGTCAGGAAACTACCAAACATCCGCGCGTCCTGGTGGGTTGCGATCGAGCCGTCTTGACCGTCGGGCGAGACCAACTGCGCCCAGCGGCCCTGCCGTTCCGCGATCGGGAAATGTTTTTGGTCGTAGCTCGGCTCAACATCCAGCTCGTTCGGCTCGAGCCAGATCTGCAGAAAGTGCACCGGCGCCGTCGCTGACGGGTTGTATTCGCTGTGGGTTACCCCGCTTCCGGCACTCATCCGTTGCACGTCGCCGGGTCGGATTACCGATCCATTGCCCATGCTGTCCTCGTGTTCCAGTGCACCATCGAGGACGTAGCTGATGATCTCCATGTCGCTGTGCCCATGCGGCGCGAACCCCCCGCCAGGTGCAACGGTGTCGTCATTGATGACGCGCAGATTGGACACGCCCATTCGGCTTGGGTCGTAGTAACCACCGAATGAAAAGCTGTGGTAGCTGTTCAGCCAACCGTGATTGGCATGGCCTCGATCATCCGCTTTGCGCATCGCCAGCATCGTTGTGCTCCTAGGAGTTTGTTTGCGTTGGCCATAACTTAGTGAATCACTTAGTTATGTTAAACCGCATTGAAAGAAATGGATTATTGCGGAAAGTGTAACAATAAGGGATCTGACAGGCGGACAGGTCGATGGACGACAGAACGGTATTTTTTGCGGTGGTGGAAGCAAACGGTTTTGCTGCGGCGGCACGGCAGCTGGAGACCACGCCGGCGTCGGTGAGTCGTCGGGTGAAGGCCTTGGAGCAACGGTTGGGGGTGCGTTTGTTGCAACGGACCACGCGCAAGATCAGTCTTACCGACGCCGGCGAGCGCTATTTCCACGAAGGCCGCCGACTGCTGCATGAGCTTGGCGACCTCGAACAGGCGTTGCGTGCCGCCGTGCGCGAACCCGAAGGTGAGCTGCGAATTGTGGCGCCGATGTCGTTCGGCCAAAGACGGCTGGCACCGTTGGTCGCCGATTTTGCAACCTTGTATCCCCAACTGCGGATTTCGCTGATTCTGGAGGATCGCGAAAGCGATCTGATCGATCAGGCGGTCGATCTGGCGATTCGCATCGGTTATCCGGCCGATTCTTCGATGGTTGCCCGTGCGCTGGCGCCGATACCACGCCATGCATGCGCATCGCCGGCGTACCTGGCGCGGCGTGGCTGTCCCGATTCGCCGGCCGATCTGCTGCGTCATGACTGCCTGCATTACAACCTGATCTCGGCAAGAGAGGAATGGACCTTTGTCGGCCCCGAGGGCGAGCAAACCCTCGGGATAAAGGGCAGCTTCTGCAGCAACAACGGCGACGTGTTGGCCGAGGCGGCGATCCACGGTCTCGGCATTGCGCTGCTGCCAAATTTTATTGTCGGAGACGGCTTGGCGGATGGGCGACTGGTAAGGGTTCTGGCGGACTACGAGCGCGCGCCGCTTACCCTGTTCGCGCTCTACCCCTCGCGCCAACATGTGCCCGCGAAGACACGCCGTTTCCTGGAGCACCTGATCGATCACCTGGCTCAACCTGGTGTAGAGATCGCCGTGTAACGACTGTCAACGTCGCAGGTTCCCGGTCTATCATTGTCTTTAGCTATCGTCTTATTGATAACAATCAATTATACTAATCTTCCAGATGCACTAACAATTACGATTCGGCAACTAGCCAGCATCAAAGACCCTTTGGAGGAATTCTAATGTCTGACATGAAATGTCCCGTCATGCACGGCGCGTTAGCGACAGGTGCTTCGTCTGTCACCGAATGGTGGCCAAAGAACCTAAACCTCGACATCCTGCATCAACACGACGCGAAGACCGACCCGATGGGCGAGGCCTTCGACTATCGCGAAGCCCTTAGGTCGCTCGACGTCGATGCGTTGAAGAAAGACCTGCATGCCCTGATGACCGACAGCCAGGAATGGTGGCCGGCCGACTGGGGTCATTACGGCGGCCTGATGATTCGCATGGCCTGGCACGCAGCCGGCACCTACCGGATCGCCGACGGTCGTGGTGGTGCCGGTACCGGTAACCAGCGTTTCGCGCCGATCAATTCCTGGCCCGACAACGGCAACCTCGACAAGGCGCGCCGCCTGCTGTGGCCGATCAAGAAGAAGTATGGCAACCAGGTCAGCTGGGCCGACCTGATCGTACTTGCCGGCAACATCGCCTATGAGTCGATGGGACTCAAGACCTACGGTTTCGCGTTTGGTCGCGAAGATATCTGGCACCCCGAGAAGGACACCTACTGGGGTTCCGAGAAAGAGTGGCTGGCCCCGAGCGGTAGCGAGGGTACCCGCTATTCCGGCGAGCGCGACCTCGCGAATCCGCTGGCCGCGGTGATGATGGGTCTTATCTACGTCAACCCGGAAGGGGTCGATGGCAAGCCGGATCCACTGAAGACCGCGCACGACGTTCGCGTGACCTTCGAACGTATGGCAATGAACGACGAAGAGACCGCCGCGCTGACCGCTGGCGGCCACACCGTCGGCAAGGCGCACGGCAACGGTAATGCGGCGCAACTCGGTCCGGAGCCGGAAGGCGCGCCGATCGAGGACCAGGGCTTCGGCTGGCTCAACAAGACCAGTCGCGGCGTTGGTAGCAACGCGGTCACCAGCGGCCTCGAAGGTGCCTGGACCACCAATCCACTGAAATGGGACCACGGCTACTTCGATATGCTGCTCAACCACGAGTGGAAGTCGGTCAAGAGCCCGGCGGGTGCCTGGCAGTGGGAGCCGGTCGATATCAAGCAAGAGGACAT
This sequence comes from uncultured Gammaproteobacteria bacterium, assembly GCA_942490985.1. Classification (GTDB taxonomy): domain Bacteria; phylum Pseudomonadota; class Gammaproteobacteria; order Chromatiales; family Chromatiaceae; genus Thiosocius. The sequence goes on along the minus strand of CALNYW010000003.1, from coordinate 727,815 downwards.
GCCGGTCGACGCCGAGGATCCGACCAAGCGCGTGATGCCGATGATGACCGATGCCGACATGGCGATGAAGATGGACCCGGAATACCGCAAGATCACCGAGCGCTTCGCCAAGGACCCGCAGTACTTTTCGGAAACCTTCGCGCGGGCCTGGTTCAAGCTGACCCACCGTGACATGGGACCGAAGGTCCGTTACATCGGTCCCGATGTGCCGAGCGAGGACCTGATCTGGCAGGACCCTGTCCCCGCCGGCAACGCCGACTACGACGTCGGCGCGGTCAAAGCGAAGATCGCCGCCAGCGGGTTGGGCATCAGCGAGATGGTCAGCACCGCCTGGGACAGTGCCCGCACCTTCCGCGGTTCGGACAAGCGCGGCGGTGCAAACGGTGCGCGGATCCGCCTGGCCCCGCAGAAGGACTGGGCCGGCAACGAGCCAGCGCGTCTGGCCCGGGTGCTGGAGATCTACGAAAGCATCGCAGCGGAGACCGGCGCCAGCGTTGCGGACGTTATCGTGCTGGCCGGCAACGTCGGTATCGAGCAGGCGGCCAAGGCCGCCGGGGTCGACGTAACGGTGCCGTTCTCCCCGGGGCGTGGCGATGCCCTGCAGGAGCAGACCGACGTCGAGGCCTTCGAGGTGCTCGAGCCATTGCACGACGGCTACCGCAACTGGTTGAAAGACGACTATGTTGTGTCGGCGGAGGAGATGATGCTCGATCGTACCCAGCTGATGGGGCTGACCGCACCCGAGATGACGGTGCTGATCGGCGGTATGCGGGTGCTTGGCACCAACCACGGTGGCAGCGAGCATGGGGTGTTCACTCATCGTGAAGGTGCCTTGACGAACGATTTCTTCGTCAACCTGACCGATATGGCGAACACCTGGAAGCCGGCCGGCGACAATCTCTACGAGATCCGCGATCGCAAGACCAACGAGGTCAAGTGGACCGCAACGCGGGTCGATCTGGTGTTCGGGTCGAACTCGATCCTCCGCGCCTATGCCGAGGTCTATGCGCAGGACGACAACCAGGCGAAGTTCGTCAACGACTTCGTCGCTGCATGGACCAAGGTCATGAACGCGGATCGGTTCGATCTCAACTGAATTGGCCCCAGTCACCTCACGCCGTGCTTTTCGGCGTGAGGTTTTTCCGCGTAGCGATATGCGTGTGCTACAGCGTTAGTCGTAAGCCACCATGATCTCGTTACGGCGTAGAAAGGGTAGCGTCCATGGCGGGTTGTAGCGTGCCAACTCCGGTTGGCCGGCAGGCTCGATGTCTTTGCTATCGAGCCAGGCCATCAACGCGGCCGTTTTATCAGCCACCTTTTTCTCACCGACCCAGCCAGAAAAACGAATCACGGCATAGTTTTGCGCCGGTATCTCGCGCAGGCGAACCGCGGGGTTGTTCGGCTCGGGAAGCGTATCCATCGAGTATTCACTCGGCATCACGAAATGTACGCGCCAGTTTTCGCCGGCGCGCTCCATCGCGACAGGCGCGGTCATGCTGATCTTCTCTGACGCCGGTTCCAGTGTGACCGGTGCCGTCATGCTGATCTTTTCGTTGCCACCCTGGCGCGCGGTGTTGTTGCCGAAGATGTAGTCGGCGATCAGGCGAAACCCGGCCGACGAGGCATCACCCATCGAACCCGACACGACCGTTTCGGCAACGATCATCGGGTCGTAGGTCCGCAACTCGAAATCGCCGGCCTGTTCGACGACCGTATAGCTGGGTTCTTCGGTTGCCAAGGCCACTCCTGCGATGAATGCAAACCAGAGTCCGAATAGGTAGCGAAACATGTCTTTTCCCCGATGTCGATTGATGCCCTGTACGACCGGGTGCCGGTGGGTTAATTCCATCCTTCGAGCGAGTGCGGGATTTTTCCTGATTGGGTCAGGGTTGAATTAGCGCCCTGGTCGGCTAGCGTCTGTCCCAAGTCAAACCATCGGAAATCCTGCGGATGCGCCTTCCCCGCCACAAACGCTTCTGGTTGTTCTTGGTCGGTATTTTTGCCGTGACGTCGGTGCTTGCCGAGGCGCCAGACGCGATCTACACCAACGGTAAGATTGTGACCGCCGACAGCACATTCTCAATCCGCCAGGCCATCGCCGTTACCGGGGACCGCATCAGCGCGGTCGGCGACGCCAGCTCGATCAGCGGGCTGGCGGATGGCGGCACCAAGGTCATCGACTTGGGCGGTAAAACCGTAATCCCCGGGTTGATCGATAACCATGTGCACATCGTGCGCGGTTCCCGCCAGTGGCACCGCGATGTTCGGCTGACCGGCGTGCATGAGCGTGCCGAAGCGAAGCGCAAGATCGCCGAACGGGCGCAACAGTTCGGACCGGGTGAATGGGTGGTCGTCCTTGGCGGGTGGACGCCGAACCAGTTCAGCGACGATCCTTCGCCCTTCAGCCGAGCCGAGCTCGACGAGGTCGCGCCAGAGAATCCGGTCTTCATGCAGGTGCTGTTTGGCACCGGTTTTGCGAACACCCAGGCTTTTCGCGCCATCGGCATCGAACAAGACACCGAAATCGCCTGGCTGCCGATCGCCAACGATATCGACCTGGATGACAACGAACAGCCGACCGGTCAGGTGCGTGGGGCGGCAATGCGCCGGATGTTGGCCAAGTTGACGGAACCCGATTTGGATCAGGCCAAAAAGCGGGGGCTGAGCCTGGTCGACGATCTGCACGCGATGGGCGTGACCAGCGTCATCGATGCGGCCGGGTCTGGTCTCACGATCGATTTCTACGAGGCCTTCGAAGCGCTCGACGCGGAAGATAAACTGCGCTTGCGCATTTTCAGTCTGTACAGCCCCTCCGCGTATCAACCCGGCGAGGAGGGGGCGTTGACAGGGGTGCTGGGCGAGCTTCCGTTCTTTCAACAGAGCGACTTTTTTCAACGTGTCGGGGTCGGCGAGCGTTTATACAACCCGATACACGATTCGATGCTGCAACCGGCGGCCAGCAGCGAAGTGCATAAACAAACCTTTGCTAACCTCGCCCGTCAGGTTGCGGCGGCGGGCCGGAGTCTTCAGCAGCACGCAACACACCCAGTATCGATGAAACAGCACCTTGATGCGTTCGAAGAGATCAACCAGACCTATCCGCTCTCAGACCTGCGTTGGGCCTTCCATCATGCCGATGGCATCGATCCGGACATCATCGAGCGTGCGGCCGCGTTGAACATGGGCATCGCCACCCACAGTCGTCGCTTGATCTCCGGCAACCAGTTCTCTCACCCGCTGCCCATGCTCGCCTTTGGTAACCCACCGCTGAAGACGTTACAGGCATCTGGTATTCGCTGGGGCCTGGGTACCGACACCACTGTCGTTAACCAGTCGAACCCGTTTTACACGCTGTGGTGGGCGGTGAGCGGGCGCGCTATGAACGGCGACAAGCTGACCGATCAGACCGTCAGTCGCGAAGCCGCACTCGTTGCGCACACACGGACCAACGCCTGGTTGGCTTTCCGCGAGGATGATCTGGGTAGCCTGGAGCCGGGCAAGTTCGCCGATTTTCTGGTGCTCGATAACGACTACCTGAGCGTCCCTGAAGAACAGATTCGTCGTATTCGCCCGGTGATGACTGTCGTAGGCGGCGAGGTTGTCTACCAGCCCTGACCCGAGGCGCCTGTCGCATGGGTGTTGAAAACCTGACTGCCGACGATCGAGGGCCTGGCGGCACCGTAACCCGGTGCGCCATACCGTGAATCGTCAGAGAGGCGTCCGCCCTGCTGCGATCACAGCGCAATAGCCAATCACCTTGGCTTGCTGCGCTGCCGAGCGGACCAGTCGTCCAATGGGTGTCGATCGACGTCCTTGTTCTGCTGTCCGCAAATAAACACCGGGCCTTGTTGTGACAATTGTGGGTTTGCGATGGTTACACTAAGCCGCATTACCTTTAACCCGTTACCCGCCCGCCCGGAGCTAACCAAACAATGAGCACGTTGAACATCAATGGCGTCGTCCACGAGGTGGACGTTGAGCCCGATACGCCGCTGTTGTGGGTGTTGCGAGACCATCTCAACCTGCTGGGCACCAAGTTTGGTTGTGGGTCCGGGTTGTGCGGCGCATGCACGGTCCTGATGGATGGCAAACCGCTACGCAGTTGCCAGTTGCCTTTGTCCGCCGCCGAGGGTCATGCCTTTGTGACCATCGAAGGCTTGACCGCCGAACACGGTGCTGCGCCGACGCATCCGGTTCAACAGGCATGGATCAAGGTCGATGTCCCGCAGTGTGGCTATTGTCAATCCGGCCAGATCCTGTCGGCTGTCGCGTTGCTGAAACAAACCCCAAACCCGACTGATCAGGATATCGATCAGGCGATGAACAACATCTGTCGATGTGGGACTTATCCGGAGATACGTAAAGCCGTCAAACAGGCCGCCAAGGCGATGGGGAGTCCGGCGTGAAGACGGGTAAAATGCATCAGGGCGACATCAAAATTGAAAACCTCAGCCGGCGGCAGTTCCTGAAGGGCACCGCGGTGGCCGGTGGTGGTCTGATCCTTGGTTTCACGCTCCCGCTTGTCGACAAGCGACAGGTCCAGGCAGCGGGCAGCGAGGATCCCTCGATGGAAAACCCGTTGCCTGCCTGGGTCCGTGTCGACCAACAGGGCGTGGTTGAGTTTGTCGTGCCTTGTTCGGAGATGGGGCAGGGTTCGCAGACCGCACTCGCTCAGATCATGGCGGACGAGATTGGCGCCGACTACGCGGCCATCCGTGTCCTCAACCCGGTCAACGATGCGGCTTACAACAACCCGTCATTCGGCATGCAACTCACCGGCGGAAGTACCGCCGTGCGCGGATGGTGGGTACCACTGCGCAAGGTCGGCGCGACGCTCCGTAGTCTGCTGATTCAGGCCGCTGCAAACGATTGGCAGGTCGACCCCGCAGGCTGCCGGTTACAGCGCGGCGTGGTGTCCCATGCGGACAGCGGCCGCCGCCTGCCGATGGGCGCTTTGGTTGACGCGGCGGCGGCGCTGCCGGTGCCCGAAAATCCGGTCATGCGCCCGTCGGCTGAGTATCAGTACATCGGGCAGCCGATGGCGCGTGTCGACACGCCGGCGAAGGTCCGAGGCCAGGCGGTGTTCGGCATCGATGTGGTCCGCCCGGAGATGCTTACGGCAACCGTCAAGCGCTCGCCGGTATTCGGCGGCAGGCTCGAGGCAATGGACAAGGCAGCGGCGTTGGCGGCGAAAGGCGTCAAAGCGGTGGTAGAGGTGCCAAACGGGGTTGCCGTGGTAGCAGACTCCTATTGGCGGGCGCACAAAGGGCTGCAGGCGCTGAAACCGACATTCAGCGGTGGCGAGACCGCCGGGCTGGATAGCGCGGCGATTGAACAGGGGTACCACGACGCGCTCGATGCCAACGATGGCAAGCAGGCCTACCTCAAGGGTAGCCCGAAGCCTTCGGGTGACGTGATCGAGGCGGAATACTGGGCACCCTATCTCGCCCACACCACGATGGAGCCGATGAACGCAACGGCGCACGTTACCGAAACCGGCTGCGAGATCTGGGCGCCGACCCAGTCGCAGTCGCTGGCTGTCGCAAAAGCCGCCGAGGTCACGGGCCTGGCGCCTGAGAACATCCGCCTGCATACCACCTACCTGGGCGGTGGTTTTGGCCGACGGGCCGAGGTCGATTATGTCGAGCAGGCGGTAATTGTCGCCAGGGAACTCGGTGTTCCGGTCAAACTTGTCTGGTCTCGCGAAGAGGACACGCGCCAAGACGTATACCGTCCGGCCGCACTAAGCCGGTTCCGAGTCAGCCTGGATGCCGAGGGAAAGCCTGCGCATTGGGTCAACCGTTTGGCTACGTCGTCGATCATGGGGCGCTTTGCGCCACAGTGGGTCAAGGACATCGATCACAGCATGGCCGAGGGTGCCGATGAGACGCCCTATGCAATCGCTAACCAGATCACCACGGTTGTTCGTCACGAACCGGGTGTCCCGGTAGGTTTCTGGCGTTCTGTCGGACACTCGCAAAACTGTTTCTTCTTTGAAAGCATGTTGGATGAGTGTGCGCATCAGGCCGGTGCCGATCCTGTTGCGTACCGTCGCGCGCTGCTGCCGGACTCGCCGCGTGCCCTAGGCGTCCTGGATGCGGTGGCGAACGCCGCCGATTGGGGGAAAACGCTGCCCCCTGGGCACGGCATGGGCATTGCCCTCAGCCATAGCTTTGGTAGTTATGCCGCCGAGGTGGCGCAGGTCTCCGTCGACGACGCGGGATCGCTCAAGGTCGAGGCGCTGTGGTGTGCGATCGATTGCGGGTTATACGTCAACCCGGCGATTGTCGAACGGCAGATGCAGAGTGCCATGGTGTATGGCCTGACCGCCGTGTTGACGGGTAAGATCGATTTCCAAGACGGGGCCGTTGTGCAGAGCAACTTCCATGATTATCCGGCGCTGGGCATCGCACAGACGCCGCCCCTGCATGTGCAAATCGTCCAATCCGATAAGGATCCAGGTGGCTATGGGGAACCGGGCCTGCCACCTTTGGCCCCAGCCGTGACCAATGCGATTTTTGCAGCGACAGGCAAACGCGTCAGGCGATTGCCCCTGATCGATCAGGATCTGCGCGCGTAGCCTGCATGTGGCAACCAGTGCCCGGATCAGCCTGCCGCGCCATCCAGCGGCGGGTAATCCGTATAGCCCGCTTCGCTACCCCCGTAGAACGTGCTTTCATCCCAGTCGTTGAGCTGAGCGCCTGCGCGGAAACGCTCCACCAGGTCGGGATTGGCGATAAAGGGTCTGCCGAATGAAACGAGATCGCACCGGTTTGCCTGCAGACGCTGACGCGCTTCATCGACGGTGTAGGCCCCATTGCCGATGTAGGTCCTACTGAAGTTGCCACGGATCGCATCGATGATCTGTTCCGGGCGACCATCGGCGTGATTGCCTTGGAACGAATCCTCGACGACCTCGATGAACGCAATGCCTGCGTGGTCGAGCCGGGCAGCGAAAGCTGCATAGGTTTCCAGCGGTTGGTCGTCCGCCATATCGTTGAAGCTGCCCGTCGGACTGACCCGAATGCCGGTGCGGTCGCCTCCCCAGACATCGACCACCGTGTCGACGACCATCATCGGGAAACGCAGTCGGTTTTCGACTGAGCCGCCGTATTCATCGGTTCTCTGGTTGCTCTTGGAACGCAGGAATTGATCGAGCAGATAGCCGTTGGCGGCATGAATCTCAACGCCATCAAAACCGGCCTGTTTGGCGTTCTCGGCACCTTGTCGATACTGGTCAACCAGGCCGGGGATCTCATCCGCTCGAAGTGCCCGCGGTTCCAAGACGTCTACCATGCCTGAATCCGCGCTAATGAACGTCATCGCACCGTCTGGCTTTATCGCCGACGGCGCAACCGGTTGCGCGCCATCCGGTTGCAGTTCGGGGCGCGATATTCGTCCGACGTGCCAAAGCTGAAGGATGATCTGTCCACCCGCCTCATGGACCGCGTCGGTCACCAATCGCCAGCCGTCAATCTGCGCCTGTGAGTGGATTCCCGGGGTGAATGCATAGCCCTTGCCCTGTGGCGATACCTGGGTCGCCTCCGCGATGATGAGGCCGGCACTGGCACGCTGGCGGTAGTACTGCGCATTCGTTGCGGTAGGCACGTCTCCCGGCTGTGCGGCACGTGAGCGGGTAAGCGGTGCCATGACGATGCGGTTTTTTAACTGCAGGGCGCCCACGCTTACCGGGTCAAAGAGCATGTCATGCGGTGGGTTCATTTTGCTTTTCTCAACTTTTCGGCGGGTGGCTAGGCGCTTTTGCGCGCCGGCAGTACCCAATCAGGTCTCGGGTAGTGACAGGTGTAGCCATTGGGGTAGCGCTTCAAATAGTCCTGATGCTCTGGCTCCGCCTCCCAAAAAGGTCCCACCGGTTCGATTTCTGTAACGACCTTGCCGGGCCATAGACCGCTCGCTTCGACGTCCGCAATCGTGTCGAGGGCGATCCCCTGCTGGGTTTCGTCCTCGTAGTAGATCGCTGAACGGTACGAGGCACCCCAGTCGTTGCCTTGACGATTCGGCGTGGTCGGATCGTGGATTTGAAAGAAAAACTCGAGGATCTTGCGATAGCTGATCTGTTCCGGGTCGAACAGGATCTCGATCCCCTCGGCATGGCTGCCGTGATTGCGGTATGTAGCGTTCGGTACATCGCCGCCGGTATAGCCCACACGGGTTGAGATTACGCCAGGGAGTTTGCGGATCAGATCCTGCATTCCCCAGAAGCAGCCGCCTGCGAGTACTGCGCGTTCTTGCGACATTTGAGCCTCCTCCAGATATATCGAGATTATTACTTTACCGCCGGCGTTTATGTCGTCCCAGTTAAGGCAGCAAAACGACGTCCAACGGCTCAGGTGGCGCAGACCTCGGGGCCCAATGAATCCACGGAGCTACGCACACTGAAAAAAGCTGCCGCTGAGTGCGTTGCGAATTTCTGTTTGGTACAGGCCTTCACCTGCGCTGCGGATTAGGCTCGCGCGGTTGCGCCACGCTTTTTGGCTCTAACATCTTAGTAATTTCGACGTCTGGAAAGACCTACAGCGTGTCCGGTTCGGAGGTTGGCTGGCTGATGACCTCGAACCGCTTTCAGGGGGCAGGGGGGAGCGATTTGGCGAACCGGGGAGCGTTCGTCCGTCGGCGGGTTTGCGATGCGCGCAGTTGTGGAAACACCTCGCGTGAGACGACAGTCCAATCGCGTAGCCGGTGGCCTCTGGGTTCAATCACGGGCCTGTCAGCCGGCACGACGTCTGTCCCACAACTATTGTCCTGGCGCATGGCTCGATCTGCGGGATCGGCCCAGGGCCCATCGATCAGCTTCGTGCGGGCCCTAGTGGGTTCAGATGCCGGCCGAATGTCGAACATCAGCCACCGCCGCGTGCTGAGCCTCTCGTCGTGCGGCGGCCTTGATCCGTAAACGGCGAAACCACGATAAACGGTCGATAAACAGGCGGCCCTCCAGATGGTCGATCTCGTGCTGTACGCAGACGGCGTGCATACCGGTGAGATCTCGCTCTGACCAGTCCCCATGCACGTCCTGCGCGCGTACCCTTATCTGCGTTGGGCGGATCACATTGCCAAGGACCCCGGGCACGGACATGCAGCCTTCCTCGACCAGGCCAGGGGCGGCACGTTTCAGGACGGTCGGATTGATGTAGGCAACCGGGCCATAGTCATCATCCGGTACGTGAACTACCAGGACACGCACCAACTGACCGGTCTGCGGCGCCGACAGGCCCAAGCCTCCTCGCGCGCTCAGTGTGTCAAACAAGTCGTCAACCAGCCTGGATAGATCGGCATTGAAGTCGGTGATCGGCGAGGACGTCGACCGCAGGATCGGGTTGGGGTATTCGAGAATGGTTAACTCTGCCATGCGATTTTCGAGCCTCGATCGTATTGGTTGATAGGCTAGTCAGCGTGCCGGCCGGTGAGCGCGCCCGGTTGCGAGGCCACCGCACGCTCGCCGAGCGATACGGGGGCTCTTGTAAGGCGTCGCACCAGCGGTATGGTGATCACGACGGTAGCGATCAGCAGCGTGATTTCGATGGCATAGACCGTCATGTAGCCGGTGGCGCCATTCGACATGCTTGATCCCGCCGGTCCCGCGCCAAGCGCGGCATCGACAAGATCGCGGATCGCCCCGCTCATTGCCATGCCGAGGCCTACGGCCGTGGCCTGAACTGCGCCCCATGCGCCGAGTGCCAGCCCGGCCTGCGCCTTGGGCGCTCGGTTCATCGTGGCGGTCAGTGTGCCATGGCCGAACAGGGCGCCGCCGAAACCGATCAGGAAGTTGCCGACCAGAAACAACGGCGGCAGTTGCAGCGGCGCGGCCGCCATGACCAGCATGAATGCCGGTAGCCCGATCAGCGCGCCATTTCGCGCGACCGCGTAGGCGTCCGCGCCGCGGCCGATCACGTGCGAAGCGACAGCGAAACCTACCAGGCCGCCGAGCGCGAACAACGCCGTCAACTTGGTTGTCGCGCTGACACTCATATGCAGTATCTGCCCGCCAAAGGGTTCCAGCAGCACGTCTGCCATGCCGAAGGCCAGGCTGCCCAGGCCGACGATCGCAAGGCGCCGGATCGTATCGTCGCCTGCACAGAAGGTCAGCCACGACTCACGGAAAGTCGGATCCTCGGCCGGTGTCGATGCGTTCCGCATGGGCCGGCGCGTCTCTTGTTTCCACATCGCAATGCCATTGAACAGCAGCGTCACCACTGCGGCAGTCTGTATCACCTGGACCAACCGGCCCGGTGAGAACTCGGTCAGCGCCGCACCGAATGCCAGCGCGCTGACGGCCATGCCGATGAGCAGCATGACATACATCAGGCCGACAACCCTTGGATGCGATTCGGACGGTGTCAGGTCAGTCGCCAGCGCCAGCCCGGCGGTCTGCACGGTATGGATGCCGGCGCCCACCAGGAGAAAGGCGAGCGCTGCAGAAAGCTGCCCGACCCAGGCCGGCAAAACACCAGACTCGCCCTGCCCGGCAAGTACCAGCAGCGCGAACGGCATGATGGAAAAGCCGCCGAATTGCAATAGCGTCCCGCGCCAGATGAAAGGTACCCGGCGCCAGCCAAGGGCGCAGCGATGGGTATCCGAACGAAAACCGATCAGCGCCCTGAACGGCGCGAATACCAGCGGCAACGCAATCATCAGTCCGACCAGCGATGCCGGTACGTCCAGCTCGACAATCATGACGCGGTTGAGGGTGCCGACCAGCAATACCAGCGCCATACCGGTAGAGACCTGAAAGAGGGACAAGCGGAGAAGCCGACTCAGCGGCAGGTCGGGCGACGCGACGTCTGCGAAGGGCAAAAAGCGCGGGCCGAGTGTGGCCCAGGACTGCATCAGCTTGAAGCTAAAGCGATTCACGGTAGGTCATAGGTCAACATCCCAGGTAAGGGATTCGGAGAGGCCGCGAAGGACTCTCCGTTTCTCCCGTCCACCAGGTTCTGTCTAACCGGGTAGTTCAACCGCCCCAAAAGGCGCGGAACCATGTGGTGTTGTCCAACACCGCAAAATGCACGACGAATGAAATGATGGCGACTCCGCCGAGAAACAGCGGCAGGCCAACAGTAGGGTTAACCACACACCAGATTCGACCTTGGTTCATTTTTTACTCCTTACCCGAGCCACGGGGTGAATGCGTACGCAAGCGCGTGAGCAATTAATGAGAGCAGGAAGAAAACCCGCGCACCGTCAATGACGTGCTTGTGAAGTTCTTCTGATTCCCCGATGGTCAAGCCGGTCGGCCACACGCGATCAGGATCGTTTAAGTCATTTGCCACGATAAAGTCCTCCGACAATGAATGAAGCATCAACAGCGACCACCGTTTTTGGATACGACCGATTCGGCAATCACTGAACCCGAAAAAGCGCCGTGGCTGGTGTTACCAACTTCCGCAACTCAGCAACGAGTCACCTTTTCATCAGAAAGACTATGAGGGGGTACAGGTAATGTCAAGAAAAATAGTCGAATTAAACTGTCAATTATGTTAGACACCCGGGGATGTTGGCCTGGTCTGCCAACGAAAAAGCCCGCGCAACAAAGTTGCGCGGGCTCGGCGACGGGGTGGCCATAATTTTTTCGTGTAACAGCGGGCCTCTAGTAAAGCCAGCGTTTGCGCGACAATAACGGTAGCCCGAGACTGGCGGTCACGGGAGCGCCGGATTTGGTCAGCAGCGGAAGGCCGAACGACGAGGTCCAGGCGTTACCCGTAACACCGCTTTTCACGGGCAGGCTGAGCAGCGACGATAAAGGCGCCGGACTGCGGCTCAGCAGTCCCATGCCAAACATCGATGACAACGCGAAACGCGGCCGCGTCAGCGTCGGGAACCAACGCCCGAGGAAGGAAAGCCGATTCGAAATTTCCGGAAAACCCCAGAACTGCGAGTACGTTTCCGAGGTCCTGCTCAAAACCTGCCACCCCAGCAGCGATGAAAGCGGCGCCGGTTGTCTGGAGAAAGGCACAAAGGGTGCTTTGGGCGGTTCAGGCGGCTCGTGTGTAATGTCCAGCGGCCCATTCGCTTCCAGGATGTCAAGCGTTTCACCGGTGTGCCCAAAAGGTGCATCGACGACGAGCAGCGCATAGCCAGGCTGCATATTGGCGGCGTAAAACGCCGAGTGTTCGCCCAGCAGCCTGCCTGCCTTCATCGAGCCGGCGACGACATCGGTCATCGGTGAGACGGGCGCGTCTTCGCTTTGGTCAGTAGTCTCTACCAGTGCGATGAAACGCTCTGGGATTCCTTTGTCAAACAACGCTTGGCGTGCGTTGCGTGCCTGTTGGGCAGTTTGGTAATACCGGGCGATGACGGACATGGCGGCTCTCCAATTGATGAGTTCGGCAATAATTCGAAAGGTGGACTGGCTGCATGCGCACGTCGCCTTTCCATGGGTATAGACTAGCCTTCATCGTGCAGGCTTGGAAGGGCTTGGCGCACATTGAACCCAGGTTGTCAAGACCTCTTGACAGGTTTTTCGCGTCTCGCGCGGACATCAGCTGCCCGGTGTGGCGTCAGCGTCCGCGCGCGATTTGGACTGCCTTTGCCTACCGGGGGACAGCCCGTTTTGCGTCGAGCCAGCAGATCGGCATCCTGCGTCGTGTTCTGTCGAGGCCCGCACGCCTGTGGGCTGTCCGGCAAGCTGCATTACTATCCTGCGGGTAGCCCTTAGTGACGAGCGTCCCACCTTCGATCGAATCGCGCACCGCGTCGGTCGAGTCGTGCATCGGCAAGGCTGCCGCGTCGGTCGAATCGCCGATCAAGACGATCGCCACGCCGATCGAGCTTGGCCGCGGCGCGCTCGTACCCCTGCCGATCAAGCCGCGCTGAACGTCGGTCGAGGCGGTCGTTGATGATATCGCCGCGCCGGTCGAAGCGGTTCTCGATCCGATCACCGCGACGGTCCAGTCGGTTCTCGACCCGGTCACCGTAATCGATCGCGCTGGCCGACATGGGCAGCATTAAGAACGCTGCGATGAGTGTGGCTAAGCCTTTCATGATGATCTCCAATTTCGTTTGTTGAGCAGGTTTGATTGCCAGGACCCTCGCTTACAACAACGCGGTAACGTCACAACGGTTGACACAGGCATTCTTATTTTCGGCGCGCGCGGTTTGTTGTCAGGGCTGTCAACCAAATCAGAAACTGTGCGTTAATCGTGTAAGACCCCGGGGAATAGAGAGAAAACGAGGATGCCTGCGCTCAACAGGTACGCGGTGAGCGGTAGCGGTCGCTGAACTGAGATGCACGCCGATGACCAACAGTCGCTGAACCAATTTCTTGCTAGCGTTGAAAGAAGGGCCCTAGTGATGGCGGAACTGTCGACCCGAAATCGTGATGAAGCGTTGGATTTGGTGCAAGACGCCATGCTGGCATTTGTGCGGCGCTATGCGACGAAACCCTGCGCTGAATGGCCGCCGCTTTTTCATCGGGTTCTGCAAAACAAGCTTCGCGATTGGGCGCGGCGTAGTTCGGTACGCAACCGGTGGCGTGTCTGGTTCAGGCATGACTCGGCAGAGGAGGGGGACCCGATACAATCGATGGCGGATCCGAAGGCCAGGCTTCCCGAGAACACCATTGACAACCAAGCAGCACTGGAGACCCTCGCCAGTGCCATTGGCGAGTTGCCGGCGCGACAGCGCCAGGCTGTGTTGTTGCGGGTATGGGAAGGGCTGGATGTGACCGAGACCGCCTTGGCAATGGGGTGTTCTGCGGGAAGCGTGAAAACACACTTGTCACGCGGCCTGGGTCGATTGCGTAAGATTGCAGAGAAAGCCGATGATTGAGAAACCGCCGTTGGAAGAACGTATTCAGCAGGCGCTTGATGCACGCAGCGAGCGACTAGACGCCAGCGCGTTGGCCAGATTGGCGCAGGCTCGCGTTCAGGCGATTTCCGATAATGATCGGCAGTCGGGAAAGCGCGGTTTGTTTGGTCAGACTTGGTTGGTCCCGGCCGCCGGCGCGGCCAGCTTGGTGTTCGTGCTTATCGGCTTTTTGCTTTTGTTTCAGACAACCGAATCACTCGATCTCCTGAAGATGCCCGAGGTAAGTGAAGGGGCACCGCTGGAAATCCTGACGGTGGATGTTGATGTTGAACTCCTCGAAGACATCGATTTCTACGATTGGCTTGGGACATTGGAAGCCGACGGCGACTCGGTATGAAACGCACGATGATGTGGCTGTTTACTGGGCTCTTCCTGGGACGGTCATTCGCGGCGGAGCCAGCGGGGCCTTCCATGGAAATGCTGTTGTACCTTGCTGAATGGGCGACCGATGAGCGAGGCGAGTTAATCGACCCATTGGATGTGCCTGATGATCCACGATTAGCGCCCGCTGTTCGTCCCGATGTCGACAGTGTTCAGCGAGACCGCGTTGAGGAGTATTCGCGATGAAGCAACGGATCGCAGTCCTAACCACGCTGTTCGTTCTCGCCCTGTCCTGGCAGGTGGGCGCGTCTTCCATCGATTGGAATGAGTTGGATGCCGCGACGCAAAAGGCGTTGGCTTCATTCGAGAAATCCTGGGACACGATGCCTGCCGATCGTCGCGAAAGGCTCGCAAAGGGGGCGGAACGCTGGTCGGCAATGACGCCGGCTCAGCGCGAGCGTGCGCGCGGGAATCTGCAAAGATGGCGGTCGCTGACGTCAGAGCAGAAGGAAAAAGTTCGTCAGAGGCTTGAACGCTGGAATGCGCTCAGCGATGAGGAGAGGCGTGACTTGCAGCGGCGTCGCGAGTGGTTCCAGTCGCTACCGGAGGATCGCCGACAGGAAATAAAGTCGCGTTGGCATTCGATGACCCCTGAGCAGCGTGACATAGCGAGACAGCGGATTCGAGCCTTTCGCGAAGCGTCGCCAGATGAGCGGGTGAGAATGCGCCAGGAGTTCCGGCAACGTCGCGAAGGGCGTTAGTCCGGATCTTGCTGCTGCCCCGGTGCAATGTCTGGCACGCGAAGTCGCTTGCTCGCCGCTATGGTGCATGCTCAAAGATAGATGCGTTGCATTGGTTGCTGTTGCGAAAATCGGAAGGACCCGTAGATCAATCGGTAGAGAAACCAAATCGGAAAGCCGGCACTGAAGGCAACCAGTGAGAAGGTCGCAATAATCGAGGCCGGCGCATCCGTTGCGATGCCGCTGAGACCAATCGCCAGCAGGATAAAGCCAATCGGAACAAGTGCGAAGGTGATGATGCAGGTGGCCAACTGCCAGCGCAGGTGAGAGCGGATATCCGGATTCGTCAGCTGTCTGCGGACGACGATTAGGAACACCAGCGATGCAATGATTGCGGGTGGCGCCAGCAGCGAGAACCACTGGATGCCGTAAGACCAGAGGACAAGCTTTTCCTGCTGCTCGATCTCACTCATCGCACATCAGTCAGGCCGCTCGGTGCGACACTGTCGGTATTGGCCTGAGTCCGGGCAAGCGCCTGACAGCAGTAAATCCTGTCTAATGTCGTCGAACCCCGGATGGCTGTCATGACATCAGCCGTATCCGATACGGATCGTATGGCTTTGACGTCGATCGCTTGGAGCAACGTGTGGCCCGCGAGGTCACAATCGACCCGTGTGTCGATGACCTTCACGCCAGCCGCCTCGGTGCTTTGGCGGTCGATAGAAACCAGCCGCTCATGGCATTGCTTCAGAAGTCGACGGTCGACACCGTCTCCACCCGACCGTCCGGTAGCATCGACATGATCACGCCGGTGCCTGATGGGCGGAACTTGCCGCTCAATGCGTTGATGGTCACCTGATGGGTAACCAATATCAACGGGGTCTGCGTATTGGAACGCTCGCGGAAAAATTGGCGCAGTGCGGCAAGGTTCGCTTCGCGGTTCTCGGTCAATTCGAAGAATGAGTTCAGCCCCGGGAGTTCTGTCACCGGGCCAAGATCGAGCAGTTCTGCGGTTTCCAGGCAACGACACCACTGACTTGAAAAAACCTGCGCATCGTCGATGCCCCGATTGCGCAACCAGTCGCCAATCGCGCGCGCTTGTTGGCGGCCGGTTTCATCGAGGTTGCGCTGCGTCGTACAGTCGCCCAGCGTGATGTTCGGCGGATCCCCAAAACCGGGGGCATTGGCGTGACGGATAAGCAGCACATGCCCACCTGCCTGTAACTTTGCGATGGCATCATCCGCTATCGCCAGCGTGCTGGTCGCAAAACCGGTCAGCAAACAAAGCAGCACAAGCGTCGAACGGACATCGAAGCGTCCGCCCAGGTTAGCCTTGCTGGAGAAATCGCCCTTTGAACCGGGGAGGTGGTGATTCAATCGTCTCGAATGCATATCGGCGAGCCTGTCAGACCTTTCAATTCAAAGAGCGTGCGGACAATCAACGGTCGTTGCCGTGTCGGTCAAGGCATTAGTCCGATTTCGCGAAAAAACCTCGCGGCACCAGGATGCAACTGCCCAGGCGATACGTTTTCGACCGTGTTGCGGGATGTCGTGTAACGACCCTGAGGTAGGCGTTGAACCAGTGCCTCATTGCCGTTGTGAATCGCGCGGGCAAGTCGATAAGCGGTTTCCTCATCGAGGTCGGGGCGCACCAGGATGAGTGACCACAAGCCGATAGAGTCGATCGTTTCCGTCTGGCCACGATACGTGCCGGCGGGTATGGACATCCGCTTCAGATGCGGGTGCTTGGCGAGGATTTTCGCGATCTGTTGCTCGGTTGGCGGTATAAACCGGCCGCCGGCTTCGCTGTCCGCGACCTTGACGAATCCGGGCCAACCGATCCCCGCGCCCCACAGCGCTGCGGCCCCGCCATCGATCACGAGCGTCGGACCATCTGCCGCCTTTTCCAGGATGATCTGCTGAAAATCCCTGTCGGGTTGCAGACCGAGGCCGTCAAGCACGTCGTTGACAAGGATCCGCAGGCCAGACGCCTTCGTGCCGAACGCAATGGGTTTGCCCTTCAGATCGGCCAGTGATCGAAACTCAGAATCCGCCCGGACAACAAATGTCCCAGGATTGGGATACATCACGGAAATTGCTTTTAGCTTGGCCGCGGGGCGACCCACCCCGTCGAGTGCAACGCGCGCTGCGTTGCCTTCAACCTGGCCAACATCGACCTCGCCGGCCTCGAGCAGGGCAAGGTTTTGCCGGCTGCCTCGGGTGGCCTGCGTCTGTACGTCAAGGCGATCATCGGTCGCGTTGATAACTTCGGCCAAATTCGAGCCGAAGAGCTGGAAACCGCCACCTTTGGTCGCGGTAGCCCAACTTACCGAGCCGGATTGTCCCGCGAGGACCGGAAAAACAGCCGTCAACATGAAAAGTGCTGCGGTAAGTCGAGTCAGTGACAGCATGGCGGGTTTTCCTTGATTTCACCGTAATACCTCACCGATTACAGTTCAGTCGTGAGTCGATAAAACCGTAGAGACAGAGGAGGAAATACGGGAGGTAGGGGATTTACCCCGGTGTGTGACAAAAATCATTTACGCCGTCGAACGCTTATCGAATACTCCGGTCCCAATTCAATACAAAACTTGGCATCTCAACTGGAGCAAATCAGTGAAAACAAACGTCGGCGGTATCGATAAAGTTCTCAGGATCGTCGTTGGGCTGGCGCTGATCGCGTGGGCATTGCTCGGCGGTCCCGTATGGGCCTGGGTCGGGGTCGTGCCTTTGGCGACCGCATTGGTGGGTTTCTGTCCTGTCTACCCCATTCTCGGCCTCAGCACGTCTAAAAAATAGATGAAGCAACCCAAGCAAAGCGGAAGCCATTTTTTCGGTTTCCCTCCGATGCGATTGGTCCTCGGTGCTTTGTGGTTAATGTTTTGTTTGGGCGCCACGGCCGCCGAGTTGGTGCCCGGCGAGATGTTTCCTATGCTCTCATTACCGGACCAGCATGGTGAGTCGATGGAGATCGGCGACGATACCGAGATCGTGCTGTTTGCCGCTGACAAACCCGCATCCGACTTGTTGAACGGATTTCTCGCGGAGCAGGGCGACAATTTTCTGATCAGCCGAAAAGCGGCGTACATTGCCGACATCAGTGGGATGCCAGGTCTGATCAGCCGCCTGATCGCCCTGCCACGCATGCGTGAGCGGCCGTACCCAATCTTGCTCGTCGAAGACTCGGCTCAAGCCAGTTTCATGCCCAGTCGTGAAGATGCTGTAACGGTGGTTCGGTTAGCAAAGCGCCGGGTAGAAGCGGTTGCTTTTGCTGCGGATAGGGCGTCTTTGGCGGAGCTGTTGCCTTCGGGCTCGTCGGAATCCCTTTAGAAGGCCGCTGCTGTATTGCGCTGCGCTAACCATTGAGTTTTGCGTGTCGAGGCGTTTCCCGGGCACGAGCGGTTATCCAGGAACAAGGACGGCGCGAATATCGAGGGAAACCTACAGGTTTTCCGCGAGGCCGTTTTTACGACAACCGCCACGACCTCCTTCGGGTGGAGGCGGCCACGAACGGACTCCACGCGATGCCACACGGCGCAGTCGCACGAGAACGCGCACCTGCCTCGGGCATCCCCTGTTCCGTCATTCCCGCGAAGGCGGGAATGACGAACGACGGTAGCGGTGATGCGTTTGAGCGTGATCGCCAATACTTTACGACTTGGCGTATCGCGCTTTCTATCACTGCCGCGGGTGGCGAATGTCTCTTTGGTGTTGGTTGGCGCCGTTTTGCGGGCCAGTAGCGACACCGTCTATTCCTGATGGCTTAAAGATCGCTCCGGGTTGGAAGCAGTCGGCCGGAACACCGACCGGCCGGGCTTTACGCACATTCCAACGCCGCCAGTTGACGCGGCGGCGCGTTCATCCAACGAATCGGCCTCTTTTTAGGCGTTGGGCCTCCATGAGCTCTAGTTCGCGGGATCCCGAAACCACGATGTCCGGCTCGGGGACGTAGTCGAGTTCCGGATTGAGGCGCTTGTAAGGTACGGCGTTTAAGATAACCTTCATCGCGTTCATCCGCGCCTTGTGCTTGTCGTTGGAACGAATAATCACCCAAGGCGCATGCGTGGTGTGGGTCCGTCTCAACATCTCGTATTTCTGCGTCGTGAACTCATCCCAGCGATCTTGGGCCTGGACGTCAATCTCTGACAATTTCCATTGGCGCAACGGGTCGGTCTTGCGGCGGTCAAAGCGCTTCGCTTGTTCCTCTTTGGTAACAGAGAAATACAGCTTCACGAGAATAGTGCCCTGGCGCACGATATCTTTCTCAAATCCGGGGCAGCCGATCATGAAGTTTTCGTATTCTTCATCAGTGCAGAACCCAAAGACGCGCTCGACGACGGCGCGGTTGTACCAGCTGCGATCGAACAGCACGACCTCCCCACCGCGAGGCATATCACGCACATACTTTTGAAAAAACCACTGCGTCTTTTGCTCTTCGGTCGGTTTGCCGAGCGCGACGACGCGGTAGTGTTTCTCGTTCATGTAACGGGTCACTCTGCGGATCGTGCCTCCTTTCCCTGCCGCGTCACGACCTTCGAACAGAATAATCATCCGCATTCGGTTCTGTTCCAGATGCCGTTGCATCTGGATCAATTCGGCCTGGTAGGGCTTAAGGTCTTCTTCGCGCTTGCAGCGGCGTATTGCTTTCCCGCGGGATTTCTGGAGGTGAGCAATTTCCTCTTTCTGATGTTTTACTTTTTCGAGCAAATCCTGGAGCGAAAAATCCCTGCCCTGGTAATGGATGGTCTCGGTGTGTTCAGTCTTGTCATTCATGATCGGTCGAACTGGGCAAATAAGTGGAAAGCGCAAGAAGCATAACGCGCTTTGGCCTGCTGTGGTCGTTGGTTGGATTGGGCCGTCATAATTTCGCGAGGCAAGTCTTTGCATGGTTCCGCGAGATTTCTCGCTTCAGGATGCAACGCGAACCGACGCAGCTGATGCCTGAGTAGGAGCGTGGGACAGCAAGTCGGCCGGTATCTGATAATGGGATTAGTCCCGGTTTGGCAACCGACTGATGCGAACCGTTCCAATGCGGCGACTAGAGGCCTCGCTGATTGACACTTCCAGCCCGTCTATCATTACTTTTTCGCCGGTTTCCGGTATCACTTTCAATTTTTGAAGAATCCAAAGGCTGACGGTGTCGGTGGGCTTTCCCGGTAGCTCGATATCGAAGTGGTTGGATATAACCCTCAGCTCGGTGGCGCCGTCGACGACCATTTCATCATCGGTGAATTTGTCAAGAGGCGATATGCCCAGATCACTTTCGTCGTAGATTTCGCCGACGATCTCCTCAAGCAGGTCTTCCAGCGTCGCAACACCCCGGACGTCACCGTACTCATCGACAACAATGGCGAAATGACGGCTGCGCCGCCGAAAGGCCTCGAATAGCTCATCGAGTGATTGGTACTGCGATACAAAAAGGGGCTTGTGGGCAATCGTCTCAAGACGTGATTCGGTGTTTCCCTCGGCAACCGCGTTGAGCAAGTCGCGCAGGTAGATAACGCTGACGATGTCGTCTGGGTTCTCTGCGTAGATCGGAATGCGCGAGTACGGCTGCTCGACCACGAGTTGTAGTGCTTCTGACACGGTGAGCGCGGCATCGAGGACAAACAGTTTGCCCTTCGGCGTCATCACATCGCGTACTTTCAGGTCGTTGAACGCAAACACCCGTTCGATGATTTGGCGTTCCTCATCCTCAATTTCACCCTCAGCCACCCCATGACCGAGCATTCCGATCAACTCTGACTCGGTCACCATCGGCTCACCGTCCCCCCCGATGGACCTGTGAATCCAGTTGGTGAACCGGCTGAATAACCAGACCAAAGGGTAGGTCAGCCGCATGAAGGCCAGCAAAGGAATCGCGGCCACCAGCGAAATTCGCTCCGGGTAGCGGGTCGCAAGACTCTTCGGTGTGATTTCTCCAAAAATCAGGATGAAGAACGTCAGTAAACCGACCGCAATTCCGGGGCCGGCGTGCCCGAATTCGCGTGTTGCGATGACTGTTGCTATCGCTGATGCAGCAATGTTGACCAAATTGTTGCCAATCAGGATCGCGGTCAGCATTCGCGACGGATCTTTTTTCAATTCGTGCAGTGCTGCAGCGCCTGGGCGCTTCTCCTGGACGAGTGCCTCGACGCGAGCCATTGACAAAGCAATGAGTGCAGTCTCGGAGCCGGAAAAGATCCCAGAAAGGACCAGAAGGCCAGCCAGTCCCAAAATTTCCATCATTTTTGCTGTCGCGTTGCGCGTGAGTGGCGGGTAGACGATCGATTGGTGTTCAAGGGCTTTTCGGTACCTCTCGTAACTGAAGTCGGTCAGTTTCTTAACCGCAGCTGTGGCCGCATCGCGGTGAGATGAACCGATTGTTGTTTACCTGTGATTCTTGCCTATCATCGCACCTGGCGCAATTGAACAGAGCCGGCAGGCCCCGCGACCTCCGATTGAGGAAAGTAGGAATTGCGTTCAGCGGCTATGGCCTGCGCACCGATTTTCGTGCCGGTTTGATCCTGGCAGCGTCCGCTTTGAGAACAGAAGACGGACGTCTCGAATTGGCCCACTAGGATGCTGCGGGTCGGCCAAAATCTGCAGGAATCCCGTTGCAGGCCAGGTCGATCCACCGTCTGCTGAATTGTTCCCATTGTGCATCTTCTGGTCCGTCGCTATGGCTGACCGGGAACTCCATCAACTCGAATGGGACCTTCAGGTGATTGGCTATACCGTAGACGGTCTTTGCAGGCACGACGTCATCTTCGAGCCCCAGCGCCAGCAACGTGGGGCAGCTAACCCTGTCTGCGAAATTCACCGTGTCGAAGTAGCGCAACACCACCATCGTGTCCTCCGCGCGGTCCGGCCGGTGTGCAAGGTAATTACTGATCTCGGCGCCAGAACCCGACTTTACGAACAGATTGCGCCCCTCCGCCCATCCGAACGTGGGTACGCCGATAGCTAGCAGGTCCGCCGCCCCAATCACTGCCTGTGCCATCAAGGCCAGGCCACCCGCAAAACTGACGCCTTCGAAGACCAGGCTGCTGGTCCGGCCCGCGAACAGCTGCTGCGCCACAACGACAGCCTGCATATAGTCGCAAGCCGCCAGTCGGATCGCCGAAGTCTCCGGGGTGTCGATACCTGTCAGCACGTATCCCCATTGCGACGGCTTCGAAATCGCCCCCTCGGACAGACCGAACCCGCGAATATCGACACACAGCACGTTGAGGCCCTGCCTGGCCCAGTCGTAGCGAGGTTCGCAGCGGCAGCCGTAGCCATGACTGCTGATGACCAGCGGCCGCGGTTGGTTATCCCGCCAGGAAAGGCAATGCGCGGACACGCGGACGTGCCCCAATGATTCGAACGACACCGTTTCAAGCGTGATCAAGGCGTCGTCACCGCCGTCAACCGCCTGCCGGTCGATCGCCGTATCCGTGTGTTGGAGCTGCCGCCAGGTACTTTCCCAAAAAACCTCGAAGTCCTCGGGTCGCGTGAGTGGCGGTTTGAATTGGCGGCGCATACGTTAGACTCTATCGCAAGCACGGTGGAATGGCAGCTGCCACCGCGAGTCGTGAAACTCAAATCGGTGGAAACCCCATGGTGGCAGTCGACACATTGAAGCAGCTGGCCTTTTGCCGTGGGTTAAAGCAGGCGGCGCTGGAGAAACTGGCTGAGAACGCCAGCCTGGTCGAGTACGAAAACGGTAAAGTCATCACGCGCCAGCACGATCGCGCCATCGCCCTGTATATCCTGTTATCGGGAAACCTGCAGTTCCTGGTCGAGGTCGAGGGCAGCGGCAAGTTGCTGGTTGGCCGCGGGCATGATCCGGGATTGATTGTCGGCTGGTCTGTGTTTCGCGCCCCATATCGGTACATGACCGAAGTGCGCTGCGAGGGCCCTTGTCGATTGCTGCGCATGCCGCATCACGTGATCGACGACATCGTCAAAACGGATCCGGTCAGCGCCATGCTGATGCTCAGAAGGGTGACTGAATCACTCTCAGCCCGTCTCACTATCGAACGTGAACGTATTCTGGGCGCGGCAGGCCCACAGGCGGATTGTCCGCAGCGATTGCCCGACTCGATTATGCTGTTGGACAGCCCCTGGACCCTCGACCGCCTGCAGGAATCGCAGGCCATCGTCGACTTCCTTGCGCATTCGTCACTGCTCGAGGGCGTTCAACCGCGCTTGCTCTGTTGGCTCGCCGACCAGGCGATCATCAAGACGTTCGCGCCAGGCGACGTCCTTTTCGAGCAAGACGATATAGCGCAGGACATCCTGTTGCTGGTCGACGGCAGGATCGGGTTCGTGTACTGCGACGCCGCCGGGGAGCGTTGTGTATTCGTCAGGGCAATTGAGGGGCCCGGCGATGCGATCGGCTGGTCGGCGCTGGTTGACCCGCGGCGCTACCGTGTATCCGCCCACGCATTGGAACTGAGCCACGCCGTCGCGTTGCCGGGGGATACGCTGCAGAAGCTCTGCGAGCAGGAACCGGAGTTCGGGGTGACGATCTTTCGCCGGGTTCTGCAGACAATCGGCTCCCGGCTACGGTTCACCCGCGTGCGCCTCGTCGCACGGCGCTACGGCGAGGAAGTCCAAGCCATTCGCGCGCTGATCAGCCAGTCTGCCGAGTCGCTGCCGGTGTCCTCCGTGTTGTACAAGATCCCGCACCTGCTGGAGAACCGCCTGACGCTGGCCGATGCCATTCAGGCCTTGGAGCTGACCCGCGCTCATGGCGAAGCGACCGAACGTAATCTCGCCGAGCTGGCGCTCGAAATCCTCCAGGACGTGCACCGTGAGGTCGATTTTTACCAGGGACTGCAACGAACCTACGAGGCCGTCGTCAACGCCCCTAGCGGCTTGTCTGCCAGAGCGGTTCGTAAACGCAGCATGGAGGCCTTCATCGAGCTATTCGAGCAGCAAACGTATCGAATCCAGGGCGAGGATCAGCTCCCTGAGACCGGCGGCAACGTGGTTATCATGAACCATCTCGAGAACCACATGGATACGATGTTGCCGAACGAGTTCCGGCTCACGTTGGATAGCCATTTCGTGTCCAGCATGATCCTGTACCGCCGTTACCATGAGGCCCCTGTGCGGGTCGTGCGCAAGCCGGAAATGGGCTGGTACGGCTACCAACAGTATTTTGACCGATTGGACTACCTGTATGTGTATCCGGGCGATGTCGACGAAGAAGACAGTGACCAGGCAATGACCCGCGAGTCGCGCAACACCCGTTTCCTGGCGCTTGCTGCGGAGCATCTCCGTGAGGGTAGGAATATCGTCATCGCGCCGGAAGGCCGGTGCAGCGCGACCGAAGCCTCGCCCGGGCCTTTCAAGTCTGGCGCCTTCAGGCTCGCGCTTTCGGTCGACCCGGAACCCTTGATCGTCCCAATTGCCGTGGCCAACTTTGACAAGCGTCTAACACGCACAACCACGACGGCGATTGTGTTTCCGCCGTTTCGTCTATCCGAAGAAATGGATGGCACGGATCGCGACGCGCTGTTCGCGGCCATAGACCGGATTCAGAAACGATTCCGCGACTACGTCCAACAGGCCATAGCTTTGGCACATACTTGATAACGACGCGTGCTTGCGCTTGACGGTCTTTACTGTTCGCTGGGCGTCATAGATGTTTCGCCGTTGATCCCTACCAAAATGCCCCGGTCCCACCTGAAGGGCCATCAAACGCGTGATGCAGTTGTAATTTTCGGCACCTTTTTCGTTGTATTGATCGCGGTCGAGGTTTTTCAGTATCACGCTGGTTCTCCGCGATGGTGGAGTTTGGAGGCAGGTCAAAACATCCTAAGGGCGCCAACGAGTATCGAGCGGTGGCTTCGACATGCACGGGGGAGTGATTAGTCGGGCGCTTGCAGAACAGGCGAGGGGTCGCTCCGTTTTTGATGGCGGTTGCAATAGCACGTCAGGCATGGCGTCTGCGGCTAGAAGAACGCATAAGGCATCTGGTGTTCAGCCTGAATTCAGCCAGCTCGCACATCATGACATTACGGTCGAAGCGAGACCGCCCACGAAACTCAAAGGAGATGCCGTCATGCGTGCAAATATCATCATCGCGACCCTGGCGCTGACCGGGGGTATTTTTATTGCCGGAGCCACGTCCTTGCCCGCGTTCGCGCAGGAAAACGCGTCGATCGCCACCAGTCAGTCGAACTGGATGAGCCTGCAACAGCTTCAGAGCCGACTGGAGGCGGCTGGTTATCGCAACTTCGAGGAGATAGAGCGCAATAGCTACAAGTACGAGGTCATCGCGATGGACCCACACGGTCGCCGTGTCGAACTGTATGTCGATCCGGTAACGGGCCAGATCCTCAAGACAGAGATCGAGGGCATGGATTAGCCGGCAAATTGAGTCGGTATCCGAGAAGATCGCGCCGGCCAGGTGCGGTTGGGCGCCGCTCTGAAACGACAAAGCGGCCTGGAGCCGATTGGGACTGGCGAAGTGAGGCCCGCAGGGCGCTGCACAGGGACGTGCAACGCAAGCGCAAGGCCAAGTGTGCCTGGACAGACGAGGGCCCGTATCGATCACTGGCGAGTCGCAAACCTCAACAGCAAATTCGTTTGTGTACGGCCTGCCCTTGCTACTCGCAGCCAAGGAAAGTTAGCCGCAACCGGTTTGAGTGATCCACTGAAAAAAACGATTCGGCCAACAGGATATGTTCTGAGAAGCGCCTCGACTGACGGCCAAAACCTGACTAAAGGACTGAGGTGGTATCGACGGCAAACCATCACTCAGTTTCAGTCGATGGCAATCCACTACAAATCAACGTCGGTACTAACTGTCCAACTCCGACAAAAAGTGTTTGAGCGCGCTCGTCCGAATGTCGGCATGGTCGTGCTCGGCAGGATGTTCCTCAAACTTTGCCAGACGCTGTTGTGCCCAAGCGTACGCACTATTCTCAGTGCGAAGTCGAGACTGCTCCTGGCAGCTAGCCAATTCCTGAATCAGCACTTCAAGCATCGTCGCATCTCGCTCGCCGCGTTCAGCAAGCTGCCGAATATGCTTGGAGATATTGAGAACATGGTTCGTGAGGTGATGCGCTAGCATCAATTCGGCTTCGTGGCGAGTCGTGTAAGGCCCAAGGTCTGTCCCTTCGCGAGTCGTGACATACCATTCATGGCCTACCGTGAAATAACGGTCGCAGCGAAAGTAAGCCACTTCATTTTCCGATTCCCGATTGAGCATCTGGAGAGACTCGTATTGTCTTTGTGAGCTTGTTGGCTCCCAAAAGCGTCAGGCTTGACTTGATGAAGGTCTGTGTTCTTTTGCGGAGCTGTCTGGACGGTACTTCTCCCAGCGATGATCCTAAGTTGCTCGGGTTGGCAAAATTGTGAAGTGGATCGCAAAAACCGGACAGGGTGAATCGCGAATCCACAGTCAAGTCCGGGCATTCGCCTACACGTCAGTAAAGCGCAAACCACCAACCTGCAAGTCGATTCCGGCAACGTCCGGTCTGTGTCGGTCATTGCCGTTAGCGAGCACGAGAGCCGCAACCCCCCCCTAGAGCTAGCGCTGTCGGCGAATACCAGACATAAGTAGCTGGTGATAGTGGGTCCATTGGCTGAACTGCGGTGCGGTCACTTTCGATCGTCACCGTGTTTTCAGTCGATGTGGTTCACTCCCGGCTCAATCCGATGCAAGAAAAGTGTTGTGCGCAAGGTTCGAACTTGTGAGCAGCACGGGAATTGTCCGACCAGCGAGCACGGCACGTAGCGTCGGTTTGCCCGCATGCGGCTCGAGTTCGATTTCTAGAGGGTGCCAGCCCGATTCGAGACCCACCGCCACGAAAGCTTCAGCGCCACTGGGTTGTATCATTTGATCGAGCAGGAGCTCGTCATGTAGCCGCACCTGCAAACGGCCGTGAGTGCGCAGCGTCAATTGATAGGTGCCGGGCTCTTCCACCTTCAGATAACCGCTAAGTCGAATGCGGGCGATTGGCTCCCGTTTGCGTTCAAATGATTTTAAACGCCCGGCTAGCTTTTCTATTGTTAGCTCGCTTGCCCCGCCCTGAGTATCGTAGACCCAAGCCAACAGACCTGGAGCCTCCGGCGGCGACAAGGTTGTGGCAGGCAGCCGAGTTGGTTCGTTGACAACGATCGGCAACTGGGCGGTTCGCACGGCCTGGCCGTCAGGAAAGACGGCTCGGACATAAACTCCCACCTGTCCCATCCCCAGCGCTTTGGCAGGCACCGACAAGCGCCAGTGGCCGTCGACCGAATTCGACGATGCCAGCAACTGATGGCCGCGGCGCATCTCAACCACCTGCGCGCCAGCCGCATAACCGCTGATTGCGACACTTTCGTTGTAGCCCACCTCACCAGAAACTGATGCAACATCGATTCGACGGTTATCGTTGAACACTGAGATAACGGTACGGTAGACAGAGCGTGTCTTGATCGGGCTGTCTTGAATCGCAACGAGTCGCAGTTCGTGGTTGCCGTCTTCCACTTGGCGACTATCCCATACGATTGGTTCACCGGCTGCGACAGATGCTGAATGCTGCCCATTGATCCACAGCTCGACCGCTTTGAGTTCAGTGCCCGGTGCGGGTTTTAACTCCGGCTCGATATGAACGATGCCGGTCCATGGTCTTGCGGGATCTGGGGTGCGCAGGTCGACTTGGGCAAATTTCGCGAATGGGCGGGCCAAGGGATCGCCAACGATGATCAACTGGTAAGGCATTTGGATGCTTTGGTAGTACGCCTCCGCCAACGAGCACCCGTCAGCGTAGTACGCGTGCAGCAGGGGCACTGGGAACTTCTCCTGAAATGCGAAAGGCTCGGCCACAGCGCCGCTCGAGCCAGCCGCGCCATGCCGTAAAAAGGCCGTCAACTTGGTTTGGCTGGCTTTGTCGAAGTGTCCGCCAAAGCTGGTTAGAGATTCGGCGATGGCGCCCGGCAAAAACCGGCTCTGCGACTTCTCCCAGTTGAATCGCTTGGTACCTACCACGGCGCCGATAACATCATCACGACGTCTTGGGAGGATGCCATCCTGCCCCTTATCGCTACGCCCAAGAATTTCCGCCTTTCGAGCACGCCGGGCTAGTTCGGTGACCGTGGTGGGAAACAATGGCTGCCGCGTGTCCGAACGCACGTTGCGGTTCTCCAGCAGGTAGACTGTGCCTTCTGGCTGCTTGCCATCGCTGGCGGCCGCGCTACTCAGGTAGTCTCTGATCTCGGGGATTGAGTTGCCGCGCACTCCCGTGTAAGCCAGAAGCGACGACAAATAATATTGATCAAGTGAATCGCGCGGCTCCCAAAATGCCAGATCACTATTCGACCAAACGTAGCGATGGTGGAACCCGTGTGTGAGCTCAAACGGGCCAAAAGCGTTGTCCATTTTTTCCAGTAGAGCTTGAAACTCAGGTTGTTCACGCAATGACGCCAGGTTACGGTCGCGTCGTGTGCGCAGACTATTGGCCCATCCGTGTTCCACTGCGTCAGCAAGCGTCACCAGGGCCTTTTTCGGCTGTCCCGCCATGGCCTCGGCACCTGCGAGCAGATACCAATGCTCGGCCACGCTGGGCTGATAATCGACCAGGTCCTGATAGTTCTTGAGTGCAAGCGCAAAGTCCTTTTTTTTAAGCGCCGCTGTAGCCTTACGCCTTAGGCGCTTGACTTCCTTTCTAGTCAAGCGCCCCTGTTTGACGCTTGAGCCGGTCGGTCGGCGTACCGGCCCTGCGAACTCGATGAAATAGTGGTTATTGCCCAAATAACCGATGTCGCCGGCCATCACACGCCGGGCAAAAAAAGTGAGACCGGTAAGTGAGGCGACCTGTCCACGGTAACGATTACGTGGCAACTGGTGGGTCTTGACGTCGCTTTTGAAGTCAACACCGTAGGGGAAGTCCGCTGAGTAGGCGATGAGATCGATTCCTGCATCAAGGCGATGCTCGAGCAAATAGTCGTGAATCGGCTGCAAGATTCTGCGACGAAACTCTTCGATGGGGAGGAGTCCGACCGAGGGCACGTTGTCGAGCCTCAGCAGGTGTGTCTCAGGGATCCCACGCAATCTCATGTACTCATTGGCTACGAGCTGGGATAGAGG
The DNA here is from genome assembly GCA_942490985.1 of uncultured Gammaproteobacteria bacterium. Classification (GTDB taxonomy): domain Bacteria; phylum Pseudomonadota; class Gammaproteobacteria; order Chromatiales; family Chromatiaceae; genus Thiosocius. The sequence goes on along the minus strand of CALNYW010000003.1, from coordinate 698,883 downwards.
CGAAGCGGCATTAACCACGACTAATGTTGTTTCGCCGCTACCACCCGCATGGGATGTTGCCCATAGTGCTAAACAAAATAAAAACGCATACAGCCGGCGCTGAGGTCTGCTGCACCGTTCGTCACTGGAAGACTGTCCTCGAAGTCCTAACATTTGCCATCTGCCAACAAACGGAAAGGTGACATTATTGCAGCCTTGACGCCAACACCCTGCAATGAACTGGCTCCACAGCCGCCTTTGCGGCTACTCCAACAGCGACTAAACGCGCTCGCTTTACGATTCTGGCTGCGTGTCATAAGCCGTGAGCAAACGGAATTGGCCTGGCGTGCTTCTGGCTGATACGTATGCGTTATCTGCCAGCCCAGCCGAATTCGGCGCAGAAGGTCGCGACGGGAACCATTAGCAATGGCTTAGAGACAGTTTGGTGTTGGTAGCTAACTGACGCAACACAGCAAGAACGGCCCCCGATCCGATTGACGGTTGCTTTGCCCGTTGTCGGCCAGGAACGGCCGGTTGCCAAACCTTAGCTGCAGCCATCCGAACGACTGCTGTACTTCGGAAGCTGCCGGAAGGCTAATGCACACTTCTCGGCCAGAGCGGTCGTCGCGATTTAGGCGTGGCAGCGGCCGCAATGGGGCGGCAACCGGTCATCGGCTACGAAATCCGGTCGAACGGCGGCTTTTTGATTCCTCCACCGGCGGGAGTCAACACGAAGCGGCCAAAGCCATTATCGGCCCGAATGGCCCTTTCTCCGCAGAAGCAGACATGTTGCCCATCGAACATGACGCCAGATTTCACCCAAAAACTCAGCGTGATCCGCGCATGGTTTTTTCGATTGGTCCGGTCTGCCCATCGGCCACTAACCGGGGCTGCGATGCTTTCGACGCGGCCATGGTGACGGCCAGCTTGATTGCCGCTCAAATGTTTTTTCGCCGGTCTGAGCGGCGGCCAACCGCAGACGCCAATGGCCACGATCAGGTGGTTCGTTTTGAGGAATAGATATTACATGCCTGCCTGTATGGATTTCCATTCGACAAACAGAATGTTCAATTGATTTGGAGCGGCATAACCTGGACTGAAATCCTCGTATTCGCGCGCTGGACTAGTAATAGCTTGCCGTTTCGGCGTGACTACAACTGGACTCAGTCCGCTGTGCTGCCTTTAGTACAGCCCTCTAAGGCAGTGCCTATACTCCACATCGGCGACGGCCAGCGTGCCGGAGGCTGACCACACTATGTGGCGGAAGGCCATGACCAGGTGCGGATTCGTGAAGTCTTGAAATCCAATTCAATATGGGAGTAACCGAATGAAAGACACGATGAAGGAACTAAAAACCGTCATGATAAAGAGGAGGCGTATCGATCTTGTGGCCGGTATCGTACTCGCTGGTGCGTCTCAGAAACCACGATGACCATCTACTCATCAACGACGCTTGGATTCGATCCCCCTCGTCAGATCCATGTTGACCGCCAATATTCCCAAATCTCTCCTACGTCATCAACCTCGCCGGGGGGATGCCACCTGTTGCGATTGGGTATGGACGATTTCTTCAAACGACCGTCGATTTTTTGGTAATCGGAGCTACCGTAATTACCATTCTGCGAGTCGTTGAAAAAATGACCGAAAAATCAGAGGTCGCCCGATCGAGGGCTCCATCAAGAGAGGAAAAGCTATTAACTGAGATACGTGACCTGATGCAAAACCAAGCAAACGCATAAGCGAGACCATCACCGCTGCTCTTTTATAGCACCTCAGCCAGGGCCGGCGAATGGAAGCCAGCGCACCCGGTACTGAGAAGAGCACTCAACACGGTGGTCGGTGGTCCGCTATGCGCTTGTTGCTGCCGGTCGTTTTGTGACCGCGAAGGTCTCTTGTTGGCCGGTGGCTGTCTTTGCGGATAGGTTCCGCATAGCTGACCTTCGTCGAACCTTCATTGATTCCACTGGCCGCTTTCTGGCATGACGCCGAATGCGTGCAACCGGCCAGGAAGAGACATTCGCGCAGTGCCGGAATCGACTGTCAGGATGATTTACACGTCTGCATCAGCCAACGAGTGCTCCCGGCCATGAGCTGCCACTCGCTGAGTGTCTACCAACCGGCAGCTTCGCGCGCCGTAGAGCGTCAGTGTGTACGGCACCCGTTGGTCCAGCCTACGGCTGTTTAACTCCGTTTTTGGCTGATTTGTCACTCGAGTGACAGCTACGACGATCACTGTGTTCGGCGCCTCCCCGCGCTCCACCCCTGCGGGGCTGGTGCGTCAAATCGCTCCCGGCGATTTGGTCGCTCCAAACCGGCACCACAGCGGCCACAAAACGCGCAGGCTTTCGGAATACGGGTGCAATGCGTCACCCGGTTATGCCGGGTTGGGTAGAGCAGGGCGTGGGGCCTACGAGGTAATGCTGAGCTGGATCAACGTCTGTTCGCCGGACGTCACCACATTGGGGTGCATCCCTTACAGCCTGATCGACGAGGCCGATCTGCAACGCCAGGCTCCCGATAGGCATGCCGAGACGGTTGGCGCCTTTGGTGCTGCGGCGCGCATGGTGGCGTTACACGATCCGGGGCTGCGTCGCCTGATATGGCAAAGGGCACCGACGCTGCTGGCCTGATTCACGACGCCGCGGCGTCAGCGGTGGTGCCGCTCGAGTAGCAACTGCGCCTCGGCGTGGGCGACGGCAGCATGCTGTTGCAGTGCAGGCAGCTGCTTGAGTGCGTGACACGGCGTACCGTCGATCGCGGCGACCCACGCGGCGTGTGGCGCCCAGGCAGGTGCGTGCACGATCTCCAGGCCCAGTGTCCGCAGCTCGTCGACGAAATCATTGATCTTTCCTGCGTCGAGCAGACGTACGAACAGGCGGCCGTTGGCGACCGAGGCGGCGCCGGCTTGGCGGTAGACCGGACAGGCGCCCTCATCGCTCTTCCCGATCGGCACCAGGTGAAACCGATCGTCTATGTCGCCATGCGCTTGGCCGGCGAACGTCGGGTCGAGCAGCCAGGTGGCGGCCTGTGCGCCCTGACCCTGAAGCAGGGTCGTTGGACATTCGTTGAATCGATTGGTGATGGTCATGGCTTAACTATACTTCAGGCCACTGATCCGCCAATTCGTCTTCGGTGTCGCCAGGGGAAATATTTCACAGTAATCCGGGCCATCGGATCCTATAGTCATCACATCCAGTAACTGAATCCGCGCGAGAGGGAACGACCATGGCAAACACCTTTTACTATCGGTATGGCGGCAAACGTGGACGCCGGCAGTCGGCCAAGTTGAGTGCAGACCTGATGGTCGTGCGCACGGCCAATCGTCATCGTCTGGTCGACAATGCGCTGTCGCAAGACAGCCGGCGTCGGCTGGCAGATACGATTCCGCTGTTTCGTATCCCCGAGATCGGTGTCGAGGTCTGGAAGGTCGCGACGCCACGACGTACCAAGGCGGCGCGTGACGCGGCCCGTACGGCGTTGAAACAGGAGCCGGGTATACGTTTCGCCGGCCGCGGTCTGGTGACACCCGATGGCGAACCGATCATCTACACCGAAAACCTGTTCGTACAGTTTCATCCGGATCTCAGCGCGGCGGCCTGCAAACGTCTGATCAAGGCACGCAAGCTGAAGATCAAACGACCACTCGATTACGCGCACAATGCCTACTTTCTCGGTCTGCCCGAGGGCAGCGGGCAACAGGTGTTCGATAGTGCCAGTGACCTGCTCGATCTCGATGAGGTCGCCTTGTGTCACCCGGAACTGGTCCGTCAGTTGGCGAAGAAGGGTGCCTTTCCCGAGCAATGGCATCTCAAGCGCACCCGGATCGACGGCAACACCGTCGACCAGCACGCCCACGTCGAGGATGCCTGGGAATTGAGCAGGGGCGATGGCGCGACCATCGCGATCATCGACGACGGTGTCGACATGGCGCACATCGAGTTCGCCGGTGCCGGCAAGATCGTTGCACCGCGCGATACGAGCAGTGGCAACGATGATCCAACACCACGCAGCGGCGACTCGCACGGTACCGCCTGTGCCGGCGTCGCGGCAGCGGCAGGCACCACCGGTGCGTCCGGTGTGGCGCCACATGCGCGGGTCATGCCGATTCGGTTCGTGTCGAGCCTCGGTTCGCAGGCCGAGGCGGATGCCTTCGTCTGGGCGGCTGATCACGGGGCCGACGTGATTTCGTGCAGCTGGGGACCGACCGACGGCGACTGGTGGGACGACGACGATCCGCAACACGATGTGCAGGTCGGTCTGCCGGACTCGAGCCGGCTGGCGATCGACTATGCGATCGCGCAGGGCCGCAACGGCAAGGGTTGCGTGATCACCTGGGCTGCAGGCAATGGCAACGAGCCGGTGGACAATGATGGCTACGCCAGTTACGAGAAGGTACTCGCGATCGCGGCCTGCAACGACCGTGGCACCCGGGCCGTCTACAGTGACACCGGTGCTGCCCTGTGGTGTGCGTTTCCGAGTAACAACTTCAGTCGCCCCGGCCTGCCCGCCCCGTTGACCCCCGGTATCTGGACCACGGATGTCAGCGGCCCGTCGGGTTACAATCCGGGCGATGCCGACCGTGGTGATGCGGCCGGTGATTTCACCAACAGCTTCGGCGGCACCTCCAGCGCCTGCCCGGGCGCGGCCGGGGTGGCCGCCTTGGTCATTGCGCGTAACCCTGACCTGGATTGGCAACAGGTACGCGAGATCATGCAGAACTGCTGTGACCAGATCGATGCGCAGCAGGGCGCCTACGACCAGAACGGACACAGTCAGTTGTATGGCTATGGTCGGCTCAATGCCCGGCGCGCAGTCGAGCTGGCGGTGCCACAGGCCGCCCCGCAGGCGACCTATACCGCGGTTCACCGTGCCTTGAAGAAGGTCGCGATCAAGGACAACAAGACGGTAAAGATCGATCTGTTCGCCGGTGATACCAAGTCGATCCTCGATATCCGCGTGAGCGTGGACATCGAACACACCTGGGTCGGTGATCTGATCCTGACCCTAAAGGCACCGGACGGCAGCAAGGCCGTGCTGCAGGATCAGGCTGGCGGCAGCCAGAGGAACCTCAAGCGTAGCTACGATACCGCCAGTGCGCCGGCTTTGGCGAACTTTATCGGGGCTGATCCGCAGGGCAAGTGGACCCTCGAGGTCAAGGACAATGCGAGCCGCGATACCGGTCAGATCATCAGCTTCGGGATCGAACTGGAGCTGTGATCCTGCGGTCTTCGTGCCCTCATTGGGCTGGGTCCAAATGCAGTCGGAGCACAGAAGTGCTCTGACCGTCTCGTGGATCCAGCGGCCTGAGCCTGTTTCCACGGATTGGATTCACTGTCGGAATGATGTCCACTCGCCTTGAGCAGCGCGATCCGTTGCGCCAACCCGGCTTGTTCATGGTCGATCTCGCTTTTGGCTATCAGGGCATGTCGCGTGTAGCGTATACCCCGCAGATACTGCCTGTTGTTCGCGGAGATAGCTCATGACGCCATCCGCCGTGATCTGAAACGTCGGGTCGATCTGCATGCCCAGGCTCCGCAGTCCCTTTGCCGTCCATTTGTTGCAGGTGCTGAACAGGTGGAATTCTCCATTACCGGAGAAAAAATGGCTGTCGCCGTAGATACCGGGTTGTAGCGGGATGATCTTCCCGGACGGATCGCGTGAAAAACTGTCTGCTATGAATCTGGTCAATGCGTGCAACTGTACATCTGTGGCACACAGCAGGCTGATCTCACTGTTGTCGAAGTAGCTTGCTGGGGAACGCGGTACCGCAACGACATGCAGGACCGAAGCGGTAGGCCAGAGTGCAGCACCGGCCGCCTTTTTGAAGGTGATCTCCTCAGCCTGGTAGAAAGCCTCGTCACCCCAACCGACCTCGAGATAATCCATATCGCCAAAGCGTTCCTTCAACCGCGGATTGTCGGCCATGAGCACGCCGGCGGGCAATACGATACCCGTGTGCCAGCCGTGGCTGACAACGAACACCGAATGATCACCAAGCCCGGTAAAGATGTCGGTATCGGTTATTGGCTCCGGCCTGGTTGAACAGCCTGGCAGCAACAACGCCGCCGACAGCCCTATCACCTTAGCTGAATCGCGCATCGATTCGATCCCGCCTGTAAGAGCAGCATTGTGTCTGCATAGTGCAGGAAGTAAGAAAGGCACGGTCTTCAATCTACCATTCCACGGCGGATAGGTCGGAATCAAAAGGGTCAGTTTCGATCGGAATCAAAAGGGTCGGAATCAAAAGGGTCAGTTTCGATTGATCTGCCCCAAAGGCTTCCGCGGTCACCCCTGCAGCTCGCTCCGCGTCGTCCCCTGTCCTCCCTAATCGCGGTCTTCCGCCCTGGCCTGCGGCCGCTGCGTGTTGTTTCCTGCCGTTCGCCTTTGTGTCGATGCAAAGCATTCTGACCGGCAGGCAACCCTGTCGCGGAATGTCCGCTCAGCGTCGACCCAGCCATGTCAGGCCAGGCCCTTGGTACTCGATTTCGGCTATCCCGCATGTCTAAAAAGGCGCTCACAACGGCCAAACAAGCAACAGCACAGGCAGGCTGACCGCGACCACCAGGATCTCCATTGGCAGGCCCAGGCGCCAATAGTCGCCGAATTGCAGGCCACCTGGGCCGAGTATCAAGGTGTTGTTCTGGTGGCCGATCGGGGTCAAAAACGCGCACGATGCGCCAATCGCTACGGCCATCAAAAAAGGATCCGGGTTGACGCTCAACTGCTGTGCGCCGCTGAGTGCGATCGGGCACATGACGGCCGCCGTTGCGGCGTTGTTCATGAAGTCCGACAAGGTCATCGTGACTACCAGCAGCAACGCCATCGCCAGCACCGGTGTGCCTTGGGCCAGCTCGTTGAGTAAGGTGTTTGCCAAGAGATCGGCCGTGCCTGTGCTGGTCATCGCGCCGGCAACCGGGATCAGCGATCCGAGCAACACGATGACTGGCCAGTCGACCGCCTTGTAAAGATCGCGGGGTGGAATAATCGCTGTGATGCCCATCAACAGGACGCCCAGCGCGAACGCCGCCGATGCTGCCAGTAAGCCGAATGATGCGAGGGCGACTGACAAGATCATGATCGACGTCGCGATGATGGCTTTGCGCGGCTCGGGTAAGCGAATCGCACGGTCAGCGAGCGGCACGAGCTGGTGTTCGCTGACGAATTTGCCGAGTGCCACCGGTGTGCCCTGCATGAGCAGCAGATCGCCTGCCTTGAACCGCATGGTCTTGACCCGCTTGAACGTGCGTTTGCCCTGGCGTGAGACGGCGAGCACGCTGATGGCATAGCGTTCATTGAGCATGCTGCCGCCGGATGAGCGCCCGATCAGCGTGGAACCCGGTAACACGGCGAGTTCCTGCAAGGCGATCGGCTCAGCGGCGTCTTCGTTGGTTTGTTCGTCCGCCGAGGCGGCGGTGATGGCTTTATCGGCCGACTCAGGCTCCCCCAGTGATAACTGCAGGTCCGAGACAACGGTGCTCAAATCATCCGGTTCGGCCTCGATGACCAGGGTGTCGCCCTCGCGAATCTTGCGCCATGAATAGGGCGAGTAGAGACGCATGTCGTTGCGAATCAGTCCGACGATCTGCGCGCCGTCGCGGTCGAGGATCTCTTCCGCCTCATCCAGTCTTTTGCCGATGCTGCGGCTGCCCTTGCGGACATGCGCCTCGGCGAGATATTTACCCGTATCGAACTCGCCGACCCCGCTGGTCTCACGGACCGGCACCAAACGCCACCCCAGCAGCACCAGGAACGCCAGACCGGCCAGGGCGACGGCGCCACCGACCGGCGAGAAATCGAACATGCCGAAGGCACCGCCGACCGCTGTCTCGCGAAACCCCGATACGATAAGGTTGGGTGGCGTGCCGATGAGTGTGGTCATGCCGCCGAGGATCGTGCCGAACGCGAGTGGCATCAGAACGCGGCTAGGAGAGATCTCGAAACGCTTGGCCAGTTGCAGTGCGACGGGAAGTAGCAACGCCATCGCGCCAACGTTGTTCATGAAGGCCGACAGCGCTGCGCCTAGGCCGATCAGTGCCACAAAACCGGCGATGAGTCCGCCCCCCTGCGGCAATAGCAAACGCGTCAACCGATCAACTGCCCCGGTGTCCTGCAGGCCACGGCTGAGAATCAGGACGCAGGCGACAGTGATAACGGCCGGATGACCAAAACCCAGGAATGCATTTTCAGCCGGAATCAAGCCGAGCAGGACGCAGACGATCAGCGCGGCGAGCGCTACCAGGTCATGCCGCCAACGACCCCAAAGAAACAGCACAATGGTCGCCGCCAGCACGGACAGAATCATGATCTGGGCTGTGCTCATGTGTCGCCGTCGATGGCTTGCGGCCGTTACCTGCGTCAGACCGTCATCATAAACGGTCGGCAAAGCTGTTTCCTGTTTGATCCCGGCATGTCGCCGCGCAAACAGGCTTTGGCCTGTGACGGCGCGATGGTCCGGGGAACTCACGCGAATCTCTCAGTGTCGGTGGTAAAACGGTAAAGTGGCGCTCGATCTTGCCCCGTCTGGTTTTCGTTGATGAATAGTCCCAGTACAGATCCCAGTCAACCCGATCGCGTGCAGCCTGCCACCATAGGTCAGCACCTGTGGCATTGGCTGGACCGCAACATCCTGGAACTTGGCCGCGAGATGCGGCTGTCATACCTGCCACCCCTGATGGTCTATCTGGCGGCTGGGATTGCCGGCCTTACCGGTATCGTCGGGACCTTTTTCGTCAAGGATTACCTCAACCTCTCGGCCGAGTTCCTGGCCGCGTTGGCGTTTTGGGCCGGGATTCCCTGGGCATTGAAGATGCCGCTCGGGCATCTGGTCGACCTGATCTGGCGGTACAAGGCATGGCTGGTGTTCTTGGGGGCGGGGCTGATCGCCGGCAGCCTGATCATCATGCTCGGCCTGCTGTCGTCACCGGACGCGATGAGCGAGGTGATGCCGGTAGAGGTCTGGTTCGTGATCAGTGCGCTGTTGGCCCCGGTTGGCTACGTCGTGCAGGACGTCGTTGCCGACGCGATGACCGTCGAGGCTGTGCCACGGGTCGACGCACAGGGTGAACCGATTGACCGTGCGACCCTGCGCCTGATGCACACCACGATGCAAACGCTCGGCCGGGTTGCGATCATCGGCGGCGGGGTCTTCGTCTCGTTGCTGAATGTGTTGTTGTTTCAAGGCGTCGACTCGATGCCGGAGTCTGAAAAGATCGCGACCTACATCCAGATCTACCTGTATGCGCTGGCGATTCCGGTGATCTCCGTGCTCGGCGTGCTGCTTGGTGGCGTGATGACACGACGTCATCTGAACCGACTCCGTTCCAGCGGGATGGATGAGTCAGAAGCCGCGGAGCTGGCGTATGGGCGGACCGAAGGCACCGACCCCAATTGGTGGATCCTCGGCGGCAGCCTGGTGTTTGTGGTGTTCACCGTCAGCATGGGCCTCAGCGACGTGAGCTTCAACAAGGAGATCATCTTTTTCGGCTCGATGGCGATCGTGCTGTTTTTGATGAGTCGCTTGGTGAAGGTCTTGTCGCCGGAGGATCGCCTGATCCTGGTCGGCACGGCCGTGATCATCTTCGTCTATCGCGCGATGCCAACGCCGGGCGCCGGCCAGACCTGGTGGATGATCGACGAGCTCGGCTTCGATCAGCAGTTCCTGGCGTTGCTGTCGTTGATCGCCAGCATACTGACCCTGTTCGGCATGTTCATTTTCCGGCGCTTCATGGCCGAGCGGTCGATCGCCTATGTCGTGGTGTTTCTGACCATTGCGAGCACGGTGCTGTACATGCCGATCGTTGGCATGTTCTATGGCTTGCACACCTGGACGGCGGCGGCGACCGGCGGGGTGGTCGATGCGCACTTCATTGCGGTGGTCGATACCGCGCTGGAGTCGCCGCTCGGGCAGATCGCCATGATCCCGATGCTCGCGTGGATTGCCAACTCCGCCCCCGCCAACCTCAAGGCGACCTTTTTTGCGGTGATGGCGTCGTTCACGAATCTGGCGTTATCCGCCAGCCAGCTCGGCACCAAGTACCTCAACCAGATCTTTACCGTTACCCGTGAAGTGCGAGATCGCACGACCGATGCGATCACGGTCCCGGCAGACTATTCGGAGCTTGGCTGGTTGATGTGGAGCGCGATGCTGCTGGGCTTCCTTGTGCCCGTCGCCGCGGTGCTGTTGATCAAGGTTTCCCGATTCAAAAGCGCCTGACGCTTGCCCGGGTATGTCGGATCGTCGGGCAGGCTTGCATTCACTTAGGCAGGTCTTAGACTGGTAGCGTCTGCCCGCATCGGCAGAAATGCCAAGACAGGATGACGGACATGCAGGTGAGATGGCTGATTGTGGGCTTCCTTCTATCGCTCGCGGTCGCACCGGCTTCCGCCAATTCCCTGACCGCCGAAGACATCATGGAAAAGGCACATCATGCCGTGCTCTATCAGGGCGACATGATGCGTGCGTTCATCCGGATGACCATCACCGATGCGAACGGCAACAAGCGCAAACGCCAGTTCTACAGTCTGCGTCTCGACCGTCCGTCGCCCGAGCAGCAGGCCGACCGGGGCCTGGGGGGGCAATACGTCTATATCTATTTTCAGCGACCTGGCGACATCAAGCGCACGGCCTTTCTGGTGCACAAGCACACCGACAAAGACGACGACCGCTGGCTTTACCTGCCCGACCTCGATCTGGTCAAACGCATTGCAGCCGGCGACAAGCGCACCAGCTTTGTCGGGTCGACCTATTTCTATGAAGATATCTCCGGTCGCTCGCTCGGCGAGGATCGGCACGAGCTCGTTTCGAGCGACGACCCTTATTTCGTCATCAAGAGCACCCCGAAGGCGCCTGATTCGGTCGAGTTCGCTTACTACAAATCGTGGATACACAAAACGTCTTACATCCCGGTGCAGGTCGAGTACTTCGACGCGCGTGACGAGAAGTACCGCCTCTGGGAGAACACCCAGGTGGAGGTCGTCGAGGGCAAGTCGACCGTGGTCAGCGGCGTCATGCACGACCTGCGGCGCAACGAGCAAACGGTGGTCGAGTCATCGCGGATCACCTACGGTCTCGACCTGCCGCCGGATATCTTCACCGAACGCTATCTGCGCAATCCGCCCACCGGCTATTTTCGCTGAGCGGTTACGCCCATGAACTCCCCTATCTGGCTACTCACCGTCGTCGTGCTGAGTATCGCCGGATCCGGGGTTGCCGCGCCGCCACTGCCGCCGGGACTTGCTAACGATCGGGCGCCGCGGGTGGACAATGTCCCGGCGCTGCCACCGGGGTTGGGTGACGCGGGCATCGGCGAGGCCGCCGACGACCGACGGGAGGATGCGGCGGCGTACCCGCCGCTGGTCGAGGTCAGCGGTTTCTGGGAATACCGCTATGGCGAGAGGCTGCGAGACACCGATCTGCACGACCCCGTCTCGCTGAACGAGACGCGGCTGCATGTCAGTTTGGACAGACCGGGCGAGCTTTTCAGTCTCGAGGCGGCCGCGGATATCCTCTACGACGATGTGGCGGCGAGCCGCCACATCGATCTCGCGACCGGTGAGGGCTGGATCGATCTGCGCCGGCTGAATCTGCTGTGGCAACCACTGCCGGCGCTTGATCTCAGGCTGGGACGCCAGATCATCACCTGGGGCACCGGCGATCGGGTCTTTCTCAACGACACCTTCCCGAAAGATCTGCGCTATTGGCTCGGTCGTGACATCGAATACGTCAAGGCGCCGTCTGACGCGGCCCGGGTCTCCTGGTACTCGCCGCTGGCGAATCTCGATGTCGTCTACTCGCCGCGCTTCAATGCGAGCCGCTACGTGAATGGCGAACGCCTGTCGTTCTGGAACGATAACGCCGGTCGTCTGGTGGGCCGTGATGACGTCATCGAGGTGGACAAGCCCTCAGACTGGTTCGAGGATGACGAACTCGCGCTGCGTCTGTACCGTAACTATGCGGGTGCGGAACTCGCGCTCTATGCCTATGACGGCTTCTACCGCGACCCCGCAGGATCCGATCCGGCGACCGGCACGTTTCTGTTTCCGCGCCTGCGGACACTTGGCGCCAGCGCGCGCACGCCGCTGGGACGCGGCATTCTGAATCTCGAATTCGCCCATTGGAAATCGCGGGACGATCCGGCCGGGACCGATCCCTTGATCAGCAACGGCGAGAACCGTTATCTGCTCGGTTACGAATGGGAGGCGCTGCCCGATTTTACGGTCAACCTGCAGTACTACGCGACGCAGATGCACCACCACGGCAGCTACAGGGCCAATCTGCCGGGCGGCGTGCCGGAGCGGCCGGAGTACCGGCATACGATCACTGTCGGGCTGACCCGTCTGCTGCTCGGCCAGAACCTCAAGCTGAGCTGGTTCAGTCTCTACACCCCGCGCAACGGCGATTTCTACGCGCGCCCCGAGGTGAACTACAAGATCGACGACCAATGGTCGCTGGAGGTCGGCGCGAACTGGTTTGACAACGCCGACGATGAGCTATTCGCGGAGCTCGGTCAGTTCAAGTACAACAGCAACGTCTACGGCATGCTGCGGTATACCTTTGCCGCTGGTGGCTGAACCGCAGCCCGGATATCTCGCTATGCAAACCGATCACCCGTTCAACCAGTTTTCCCTGCCGCCGGACGAGTTGGACGGCTGGCTGTCACGTTTTGACGTGCTCAGTCTGCAACCCGGCGAGACTGTCCTGCATCGCGGTGATGTCGCCGACAGCCTCTACTGTGTGCTCAGCGGTGAACTCGCCGCCGTGCTCGAACACGACGACGGCAGCGAGACCACGATCCGGCTGCTGGGTCCCGGACAGTTCTTTGGCGAGATCGGACTGCTGCAGGGCTCGCCGCGTACGGCAACCGTGCGGACCTTGACGCATGCCCGTGTCTACCGCATCGAGGCGGCAGACTTTCATGACCTGCGTGAGCACAGCCCGTCGTTCGCCCGTTTCATCGACCAGCTGCGGCTGAAACGCCAGTTCGAACATATCCCCGTCTTCAGCACCCTGACCGACGAGGACCTGACCCGGGTCGTTACGTTGCATCAGCCGCTCGAAGCAGCGGCCGGGACGGTGCTGTGTCGCCAGGGGCAAGTCGCGGATCGGCTTTTCGTTATCGCCAACGGCAGCGCCCGCCTGGTGCGTCGCGAGATCGACGGGACAGAGACCCCGATGGGCGAAATCCTGCCCGGCGAGTACTACGGCGATGCGGACTTTTTCGTCGGCAAACGCCAGTCAGCCGATCTGGTGATGGCCGAGGACGGCGCGGTAATGGTCATCGGGCGTCGGGATCTGCTCGACCTCGCTGCCCGACACCCGTCGCTCGCATCCGCGCTGCCGCTGAAACAAAACCCCCTGAAAGCGGTGCTGCCGTTCTTCTACGACAAGTCCGCTTATCTGTCGCTGGCGACCGTGGCGATGAACCGACCACGCGGGGTGCTGTGGTCGATGCTGTCGCTAACCCTGTTGCTGATGGTGCTCGCGGTGCTGCCGTCGCTATGGCCTCAGCAGTTCACGGCGCTGCACGGCCTGGAGGTCGACACCGACCCGGAGAACATGCTCGCCGAAGACGAGCCGGCCCGCGCCCTGCACAACCGGCTCAAGCAGGAGATGACGCTCTACGACCTGATGGTCGTCGGCGTCGTCAACGAGACCCATCCTGACGGCATCTACAACCCGGATTCGCTGCGGCGGATACATGCACTGGCGGCATTTGCCGCCGAGCAGCGCTGGAGCGATGCCGACGGCGAGCATGGCGTGATCAGTGTCGACATGATGGCGCCGTCCACGGTCGACGATATCGGCAATGAGGGCCCGGGTACGATCCGTTTCTCGTGGTTGATGCCGGAACCACCGCAGAGCCGCGACGAGGCCCTCGCGCTGCGCGAGAAGATCAAGCGCCTGCCGCTAATGAACGCGACGCTGGCCGCGACCGACGACAGGGCGATTGCGTTGTACCTGCCGTTGACCGCCAAGGATGTCAGCTACCGTGTCTATCAGGCACTGCTCGAGCGGATCGAACAGTTCGACGGTGACGACCTGTTCCACATCAGCGGCCTGCCGGTCGCCGAGGATGCCTTTGGTGTCGAGATGTTCATCCAGATGGCGATCTCGGCGCCGCTGGCGATGGTCGTCATCTTCGCGCTGATGTTTTACTTCTTCCGCAATCTCACCCTGATCTACGCGCCGATGATCGTTGCGATGGTCTCGGTCATCATCACGATGTCGCTGCTGGTGATCTCCGGTCAGACCGTGCACATCATGAGCTCGATGATCCCGATCTTCATCATGCCGATCGCGGTCCTCGACGCGGTGCATATCCTGTCGGAATTCTTCGACTATTACCCAAGGATTCGCAGCCGGCGTTTGACGATGGACCACGTCATGCGTGAACTCTTCGTGCCGATGTTCTATACGTCGATGACCACCGCCATCGGTTTTGCGTCGCTGGCCCTGGTGCCGATCCCGCCAGTGCAGGTGTTCGGCATCTTCGTCGCCATCGGGGTCCTGTTGGCCTGGCTGTTGTCGATTAGCTTTATCCCCGCGTATATCTTCCTGGTTCGGCGCGAGCGCATCGAGGTGCTGGCCGATGGTGCAGGCCCCAGCGCGCCGGGCTCCGCGCGTTGGCTGCGCGGCGCGCTGCAGGCGCTGCGTCGGCTTGCGACGGCGCGTGCCGCCACGATCGTCGGGCTGGCGCTGGTGCTGGCGGTGGTCTTCGTCTACGGCCTCACGCGTATCGTGGTCAATGACAATCCGATCCGCTGGTTCCATGACGGGCACCCGATCAGCATCGCCGATCGGGCACTGAACGAGCACTTTGCCGGGACTTATATGGCCTACCTCGCGTTCCGGGGCGAGGATACCGGGCCCGGCACGGTTTTCGAGGACTGGCAACACACGATCGCCGCGCTACAGGCCCGGTATCCGACGGCAGGCCCGGTGGGCGCCGCATTGACAGAGCGGCCGGCCGCGCAGCTCGGCTTCGGGGCCCTGCTCGACACCCTGGAGGCACGGGCCGAGGCGGCCTTCGACCGCGATGATATCGGTGCGGACGACGAGCGGCTGCTCGACGACGCGCTCGACTGGCTGGACGCACAGCGGCAGGCTCGTCAGACCTTCAAGCAGCCCGTGTTCCTCGACTACCTGGCGGGTCTGCAGGCGCACCTGCAGACCACGGGAATCGTCGGCAAGTCCGTCACCCTCACCGACTTCGTCAAGACCGTGAACCGCGAGCTGCACAGTGGGGATGCGGCTTTTTACCGCGTGCCCGATTCGCCGGCCGCGGTTGCCCAGGCGCTATTGGCCTATCAGAACAGTCACCGACCGCAGGACCTGTGGCGGTTCGTCACACCGGACTTTCGACAGGGCGTGGTCTGGTTGATGCTCAACAGCGGCGACAACGTCGACATGACCCGCGTGGTGAGGGCAGCGGAGGACTACCTGGCCGAGCATCCACCACCGTTCGCGGTGGAGACCGACTGGTTCGGGCTGAACTACATCAACGTCGTCTGGCAGGAGCAGATGGTCAACGGCATGGTGTTCTCGATCTTCGGCAGCTACCTGGCGGTCACCCTGATCATGCTGTTCCTGCTGCGCTCGGTGGCGTGGGCGATCCTCGCAATGCTGCCACTCAGTATCACGATGCTGGTGATCTACGGCATCCTGGGGCTGGCTGGTAAGGCCTACGATATGCCGGTCGCGGTGCTGTCGGCGCTGGCGATCGGTCTGGCGGTCGACTTCGCGATCCATTTCACCGTGCGCATGCGCTATCTCTACAGTCGTACCCGCGACTGGCAGGCATCGCTCGAGGCGTTCTTCCGCGAGCCCGCCCAGGCGATCCTGCGCAACCTGCTCGTCGTCGCGATCGGCTTCCTGCCGTTGCTGTTGGCCCCGCTGGTACCCTATAACACGGTCGGCAACCTGATCGCCGCGATCCTGTTCGTATCGGGCTGCGTGACCCTGCTGTTGATCCCGGCGATCTTCAAGTTGTTCGCACCCTACCTGTTTCAGAACAGCGACCGCCGGCGAACCTCGTTGTTCGGTAAGAAGGAAGCGGTGTTCGCCGGTGCCATCGTGCTGGCATTGGTGGTCGTGGTGTTGCATCCGCTCTATCCCGTCAATGGCCCTTTCCTGCCGATCTATCTGCTGGTCGGACTCGTCGTCGTTTACCGCGTTAGGCGGGTGCAGACACAGGCGGCGTAGGCGCCGCAGACGGGCTTGCCCTGGAATGATCCTCCCTCTCGCCTTATGCCAAGCGACGCAGGCAGTAACGGGTAAAAATTCACAAAGTGGCGGTGAATATCCCAACCCCCTGGGCGGTCCAGGCCGACTAGAGTTCCTGGTACACGTTGAGCATGCGTCTCAATAGACAGGGAACGAGCAAGACCGATTGGCCGGCGGACTAGGCGGCCTAAGGAATCCAAAAAAGGGGAAGGTCATGAGCAACAAGTCAACGTACCGCATATTCGCAGCTATTCTGATTGGCGCCTCGGTCGCAGGCCAGGTCCAGGCAGATTCGATGTCCTGGCAGGCGCAGCGTCTGCTCAAGCCGACCAGTCATCAGCTCGCTGCCGAGCGCCGGGGGCAGGTGATGATCTACGACCAGATGGATGCGGGACTTGTCGACGCGGCCCTCGACGCAGAGTTCGCGCGGATTCAGCACATGATGTTCATCCGTGTTCAGCATCGGGCGCCTGATGGTACGGTCGACGAGGATGACGACTGCTAGCTCTGAACAGAGGGACTACTCGCACGCGACTGCGTCTTGCATTGACGCGCGTGTGACGTTCTGGTCATTGCGCGTTGATGGAGAGCGCAATGCTGCTGGGCTTCCTTGTCCCCGTCGCCGCGGTGGTGCTGATCAAGGTGTCACGCTGGAAGGGTGCTTAGCCGCTGCGTCAGCGCCGGTGCCGGTGCGATCCGGTTTTGCCAACGTGCCCAACAGCCGGCCGGCGACCGCCTGACCGCTGAGGAAGGCGCCCTCGACCCTGGCGCCCTGGCACCAATCCCCGCAGGCACCAATCCCGAGCGCCGGGTCCCAGAGTGCGCCGACATCGAGCGGGTTGGCAAACAGCGAGTACAGCCAGCTGTGACCGTCGAGATGGGTAACACTTGATCGGTCCAGCCCGGTTGTTTCGCAAAACCAGTCAGCGAGTTGTCCGGCGATCTGGTCTCGGGGCGCGCCGAGGTGGGCCTGGCTCCATTCTGCGGATGCGTGCAGCACCCAGGTGTTGCCGTCGCGCCCGGGTTTGCTGCTGTTCTGCGCTGCCCAGCTGAGCGGGCCGGCATCGAAAAACAGGCCCTGATAGGGCAAGCGGTGGTCATCTGAAAAGGCCATCATGACCGCCCAGGTCGGCAGCGGCGTCACCAATGCGGCTTGTGCGGCGAGGTCCGGCGCCGCCGTCTGTAGCAGCTCTCTCGCCTGCGGCGCTGGAGCTGAGACAATCACGAAGTCGAATGAACCCAGCACAGCACCATTATCGTCCAGCAGCGCCCAGCGGTCGTCTCGCTGGTGGAGTGGGGCGACCCGTGTCTCGGTTCGCACATCGAGTGATTGCGCCAGATGCCGGCCCAATGCATTCATACCCGGTGCGGCAACGAAGCGTTCTGTCGAATCCGGTGAGGCGAGTATCTCGCCGTTGACCAAGCGCCCGATGCCCGCTTGCCATGGTTCGACCACGCCGCTCTCCTGCCAGGCTTCGACCTGTTGACGGAAGACCGGGTTGCGCGCGGTGAAGTACTGGGCACCGTGGTCGAACTGCAGGTCGTCCGCGCGCCGGGTTGCGGCCCGTCCGCCTCGGCCTCGCGACTTTTCGAACACCGTCACCGTGTGACCATGGTCCTGCAATATTCGGGCGGCGGTCAGCCCCGAGATGCCCGCGCCGATCACGGCGATACTCCGTGGCTCGCCCGATGCGGGTTGCAGGACGCGTTGTTGGTAACGGTCCATATCCAGTCGTTTGGCGTGTGATCGGGTCGACCGGCCCCGCAACCTGCCGGTGACAGGGCCGTCGTCGAAGGGCCGGTCGAATAGCCCGAGCGTCCATAACAGCCCGCCATAGGAGTTCGGGTCCGAGCCGTCGAGCGCATAGCGATGGTTGAGATCGATCAGAGTTTGCAGTGCAGCGGCCGGCGAGGGGCGCCATTTCGGGATCGCTTTCGCCCAGGTCATACGCAGGTTGTTATGTAACTCGCCGTGAACCAGCAGCGATCTTTGCGCCAGATCCCATAGTTCGTCGCCGGTCTGCGCGCGCGCCAGCGTTTCGTTGTCGAACAGGGCCGGTCGCTTATCGTCAGCATGTGCCTGCAGCGTGTCCCGCGCCCAGGCGGGTAGTGCCTCGAGACTTTCCGGGTCTGGCGTGAAGAAGCAAAAATTGTAGGCCAGTTCACGCCAGATCAGCAGTTCGTCGAGGAACTTTTCTGCCCCGTCACCGCCGGCTTGCCAGGCCTCGCGGGCGATCGTGAAAGGGGATACCTGTCCGTGATGCAGGTAGGGCGAGAGGCGGCTGACGCCCCTTGGCCACGCAACGGCCGCGTCGTTGCGTTCACGGGCATAACGATTCAGGCCGCCTTCGCGGAAACGCTCCCAGCGCGCGTAACCCTCGACCGAGCCGCCGATGGTGTCCGGTACCGGTGGCACGCTGTGGTCTATGTTGCATGCGGCACAGAGTTCAGCAAAGTCAGCATCGTTCAGGTCTAGCGCGTCGAAGCCGAGGTCGCCATCGAAAAACGGCGCCTGGGGTTGGACATCTTCCCAAGCAGCTGGCACCCGTGCGGCGAACTCAGCCGCGTTATGGCGCCGGAATTCAAAGGCCCGCGTGAAGCAGCGAGGTTGGCTTTGCATCGGCACGATACAGCTGCTGTCGACGGCGACGACCGGCGTGGAGGCGGTGCTCGCGAGCCTGGTCGACCAGGCCGGGAATGGCGGGGCGGGGAAGTCTTCGAACACTACCGCCGCGGCGCGTGCCATCAATGTTGTCAGCGGCGACGGTTTTTCAGTGCTGGCAGCGAGGTGGAACGCGGTACGGATGCCGCGAGCCTGTAATTCACCATGGGCGTCGCGAGCACCTTGCAAGATAAACGTGTGGTGACGGTCATTGTTGAAGCGATGCCGTCCGCCCAGACCCTGGTAAACCACAACCGGTAGATCAAGTTGGTTCGCGTAGGTCAGGGCGACGTCGAGCGCGGGGTTCTCATGCCCACGCACCGCGTGATGCATCCAATACAGCACGAAGTCGCCGGCCCCGTTGGTTAGCGCATGCGACAAGTGGCGCGTGCGTTCCGCGAGGTGTTTCGATAAAGCGGAAAAGACGGGATCGGTTGAAGACAAGGTCGACGGACTCTCACGTGAATTTGTCATCACGTTACCGGCTGGCGCTGCCGCCGTTACGGCAGCGTTCGCGAGGAAATGTCAGTCTCAGGACACTTGGACAACCCGCGATACCGTGGTCAGCAGCTTAGTGGGCCGCGCCGGTTATCATAGGCGGCGTTCATTCTCGAGCGCTTGACTTGTGATCTGGTGGTACAGGTGGGTGACGCGTGAACACAATGCCTGATATTCGGGGTGTTTGTAGGCAAGGCGCTTGACGTGGTCGGCGTCTGCGAACACGCGGTGCAGGAAAGCGATGTCGCCTTGGTTGAGTGTTTCGCCCCGCTCGACTTTGTCGCGCAACGACAGCGCGCGCGGCAGACGTCGGGAGTGGAAGCGTTTCATCAAGACCGCAATGATGCCGGTGTCTTTATCAACTCGCGCCATCGCCTTGTCCTCTGTGTGGGCTGTCGAGCTGCGCCTGCGCGAAGCTGCGAAGAGTATCGGTCACTCCTTTCGTTTGGCTATTGTAGATACAAAGTGAGGTGTTTGCTTGCCCTTCAGTCTCTCTCGCCGGAAATTGAATATCCGAAAATAATCAATTAGTAAACTCATGATGCTTTTGGGTCGAAAACGAACTCGATGATGCTGCGCTGAAGAATTGCCTGACGCCGACGATCGCGCAGGCTCTCCCGCTCAAGCGCGCCGCGGCGGCAGCCATGGCGGGTCTGCCGCGCTCACGTTGGATGCCGTTATTCAGGCGCGGTAGTCTGGTCGGCGAGCATGGAGGCGTTTTCAAACGCGATGCGATCTGCAACATCGGGTGGAAGCTGAGCCAGCCAGTGCCTGGACTGATCAGCCAGGTCGTTTAGCTCTGCCCAGCGGCTTGCTATGTAAGTGTCCATGCCAACCAGGAACCGCCGCGGATGCCGGGTCAGGATCGTACGCCAGGCAGCGGTGATCTCGCCCTCAGGCGCAATGTCGTTGCGAAACGACAGTTCGAGCAGCAGGTTCGGGTAGCGGTCCAGCAGTTGCCCGAGCCGGGCCACGTCGACATCGAAGCCGGCGTGCGCCCAAACGACTGTCAGATCCGGCGCGCGATCCACGATCCGGGTTATCGCGTCTTCATCGGCATGCGCGTGTACGAACAGGCCGTGCTGCCGCGCCAGTTCGAGGACCTCACCGACCACCGGCGTCGATGCGTTCGCGCCGAAGATGTGGAACTCGCCGATGCCGCGGTAGGGGACGCTGTCGATAGTCGCTTCGAGCCGGGCAACGAGCTTGGTGTCGTCAAACCAGGTGCGGCGGTCGGCACGGCTGCGATAGGGTCGCAGCACCGGGATGATGCGGTCCGGTGCCAACCGGTACAGTTTCTCGGTGCCTTCGGTCGGTGTGCTCGAGACGAACGCTTTACCGATGCCCGCGCGGTCCAGGCGTTCGAGTGCATTGCTCGGTGAAATGACGTCCCACTCATCCTGGTTGTAATGAATGTGTCCGTCAAACAGCTGTTTGGCCGTTGTCGTCAACGGTACGAGCAATGCCCAACAACTGACGGCAAGGGGTAGCAGCAGGTGCAGTCTTTTTCTGCGCATGGTCTCTCGGGCGAAACGCTTAAGTGGTGATGATTGCGTTGCGTCGCTAGCCGCGACTCCACGCATGGAAACGCGCGACCCAACTCAAAACGCCCTGCGGCGCATGTGCCCGTTTCCAATTGCCGGCCGCGTATTTGTTCGCCTCTGCCCAGGTCGGGTAGATGTGGATAGTGCCGAGTATCTTGTTCAGGCCGATGCCATGGCGCATCGCCAGGATGAATTCGACGATCAGGTCGCCGGCCTGGCCGCCGACGATGGTCGCACCGAGAATCTTGTCTTTGCCCGGTACGGTCAACACCTTGACCAACCCCTCGGCTGACTCATCGGCGATCGCGCGATCGAGATCGTCGATGCCGTAGGTCGTTACCTCGTAGGGAATGTTGCCGGCTTTGGCGTCTGCCTCGTTGAGGCCAACGCGGGCGACCTCGGGGTCGGTAAAGGTCGCCCAGGGGATCACCGAGTAATCCACCTTGAATTTTCGGAACCGTCCAAACAACGCGTTGACCGACGCATACCAGGCGGTGTGCGCAGCCGTATGCGTGAACTGGTAGGGACCGGCGACATCACCGCAGGCAAAGATGTTCGGGTAGTTGGTTTGCATGTATTCGTTGACGGCGATGGTCCGCCGCTCGCTGAGCTCGACGCCGATATCCTCCGCACCGTAACCGCTGACATTGGCGGCACGCCCGACAGCGACCAGCACCTGATCGAAGACGATGTCCAGCGTTTCCCCAGCATGCTCGACTTCGAGGTGTTTCTCGCCATCGATCAACGCAAACGCTTTTGCGGTCGTTTCGAGGCGAACGTCGATCCCTTCATCGACGAACCGTTGCCGGACCATCTCGGACACCTCCGGGTCTTCACGGGGCATCAGGCGGGGTGCCATTTCGACCTGGGTCACGGTTGCGCCAACCCGTGCAAACGCCTGGGCCAGTTCACAGCCGATCGGCCCGCCACCCAAGACGACAAGGCGTTGCGGTAGCTCCTCGAGATCCCAGACGTTGTCCGAGGTGAGGTAGCCGACCTCGTCGATGCCCGGGATGGGTGGTACGAAGGGGCGCGCACCGGCGGCGATGACGATGGCCTTCGAAGAGATCGTCCTCGTACCGTCCGGGGTATCCACGTCGACGGTCCACGGTGAGGTCAAGCGGGCGGTTCCTTCGACGCAATCCACGCCAAGGCTGGTGTAGCGTTCGACCGAGTCGTGTGGCTCGACGGCCTTGACGACGCGGTGCACGCGCTGCATCAGGTCTTTGAATTGGAAGTCGACCTTGACCGCCTGCATGCCAAGGCGTTCGGCCTTCTTCGCCTGGGCCAGGAACTTGGCGGAGCGCAGCAGGGCTTTCGACGGGACGCAGCCGGTATTGAGGCAATCGCCGCCCATCTTGTGCTTTTCGACAAGCGCGACCTTGGCCTTCACCGCGGCCGCGATATAGGCGGACACCAGGCCGCCCGAACCTGCGCCGATGACCAGCAGGTTGTAATCGAACTTTTGCGGCTTCTGGCCCTGCCAGCGGGCAAAGACCTTGCGGGCCTCGAGCCAGGCGAGCACGCGTTTGGCGATAAAGGGGAACACCGCGAGCAACGCAAACGAACCCAGTATCGCCGGTGACAGGATGCCGCCGACGCTCTCGATCCTGGCGAGCTGGGTACCGGCGTTGACGAACACCACGGTGCCGGCCAGCATGCCCACCTGGCTGACCCAGTAGAAGGTCCAGGTGCGGATCGGTGTCAGACCCATCACCAGGTTGATGGCGAAAAACGGAAAGATCGGCACCAGCCGCAGGGCGAAGAGATAAAAACCGCCTTCTTTGGCGATGCCATCGTTAACGGTCTTCAGCTTGTCGCCAAAGCGGCGCTGGACGCTGTCTCTGAACAGCAGCCGGCTGGCCAGAAAGGCCAGGGTCGCGCCGATCGAAGACGCGAACGAGATGACCACCGTGCCCCAGAAGAGACCAAAAATCGCGCCACCGACGAGCGTCATGACCGCCGCCCCGGGTAGCGAGAGACCAGTGACCGCGACGTAGATCGCGAAGAAGATCCCGGCGGTCAGCAACGGGTGGTCCAGCCGGTATGCCTCGATGGCGTTTTGCTGTTCCTTGAAAAACGCCAGATCGAGAAAACGCCCAAGGTCAAAAGCGAAGAATGCGCCGATGGCGGCGACGATCGCGATGAGGATGATGATCTTTTGCTTCGACACGGGCGACTCCTGGCCGCTGGGCGGCGATTTCTGCAGCACGATACCGCTCATGGCGCTGAATTTTGCACATGCCTGGTGCGGTTGGATCGCTGCCACTCGTTGGGCATGGGACCCGGCAAGTACCGCGAATCATTCACCGGGGTTGCACAGTCGGCTGCCCATGCCCCCGTTTACTTGCCGCGGCGCCGGCGGCCCTGTATCGCGGCAGTCCCTGACTTGAATCGTATATAAAATGTATATACAATGAGGGTACGAGATGGGTCGGCAGACGCTGCGCCCGCATGATGTGTTAAGCCGCGAGCTAAGGCCAATTATGAGACGAGTACTGCTTCCTACCATCCTCCTGCTGCTGGCCTACGGTTTCTGGATTAGCCCGGACTTCAAAGAGATCGCCGCCGGCGTGGCGATCTTCCTGTTCGGCATGCTGGCCCTCGAAGAGGGTTTCAAGGCCTTCACCGGCGGGCTGCTGGAACGACTGCTGCGCAAGACGACCGACGGCCTGTGGAAGTCGCTGACGTTTGGTGTCTTGAGTACGACGGTGATGCAGTCGAGCTCATTGGTCTCGGTGATCACCATCTCCTTTCTCAGCGCCGGCCTGATCGGTCTGGCCGCGGGCATCGGCATCATTTTCGGCGCCAACCTCGGCACGACGACGGGCGCCTGGTTGATCGCCGGATTCGGCCTGAAGGTGAAAATCTCGGCCTATGCAATGCCGATGCTGGTCTTCGGTATCATTCTCATATTCCAGAAGTCGAGAAGCGCGAAGGGTTTCGGGTACATCCTGGCAGGACTTGGCTTCCTGTTTCTCGGGATTCACCACATGAAGGAGGGCTTTGAGGCCTTCCGCGATACCATCGACCTGACGGCATTCGCGGTGGGCGGATACCCCGGGTTGTTCCTGTTCGCGTTGCTTGGCGTCGCGGCGACGGTCATCATGCAGTCGAGCCATGCGACGCTGGTGATCATCATCACCGCGCTGGCGGCGCAACAGGTCACTTACGAAAATGCCCTGGCCCTAGCAATCGGGGCCAACATCGGCACGACCATCACCGCGATCCTGGGCTCCATGAGTTCGAATGTGCAGGGTAAACGCCTGGCTGCCGCACACCTGATCTTCAATGTCGTGACGGCGGCAATTGCGATCGCCTTCATCTACCAGATCGGTGCTGGCGTGAACCTGATTAGCTCCTGGGTCGGCATCGCCGAAGACGATTACACCCTGAAGCTTGCGGTGTTCCACACGGTGTTCAACACCATTGGCATCGTCGTGATGCTGCCGTTCATCAATCAGCTGGTGAATTTCCTGACGACCAAAATGCCGGATAAGGCGGTTGCCGCGGCGGTGCCCATGTACCTCAGTGACGCGGCGATAGAACTCCCGGATACCGCGATCGAGGCGGTCCGCAAGGAAACCCTGCGGCTGTACGATCAGGCATTTGCAATCATCGCCCACGGCCTGAGCCTGCATCGCCACGACATCCTCTCGGACAAGGATCTCGACGACGTCGTCCATCAGATTCGCAAGCCGATGCCAATAGACCTCGAAGAAGAATACAACACCAGTGTCAAGGGTCTCTACAGTGAGATCGTGCACTTCATCAGCCGGGCCCAAACGTCCATGAATGAGCAGCAGTCGGACGAACTGTTTCGCTTGCGGGCCGCGGGCCGCGATATCGTCGAGGCGATCAAAGATACGAAACACATGCACAAGAATCTGGTGCGGTACATCGCCACGGACAATGCCGCGATCCGCCAGGAATACAACCGGATCCGGGTGCAGCTGGGCGAGGTCCTGCGGCGCCTCAGCGAGGCGCAACAAGACGAAGAAGGCACGTCTGTCTTGTCGTTCGATACCCTGAAGGTCGAAATGGAAGAAGAGGACACGACGCGCAACGGCATGCTGGAGTCGCTGATCCGGGACAAGAAAATCACCGCTGCGATGGCGACCTCATTGATGAACGACTCGGCCTACGCCTATGATGTGGCCAAGAACCTGGTGCAACTCGGCGAGGTTCTGTTTGCCAAAGGCGATCTGGAGCTAAGACGTACGGAGCAGGAGATAGCCCTCACCGAGGAAGAACTCGAAGAAGTGCGCGCTTCACTCAAAGAGGCCGAATAACACCACCAAGGGACATCGTTCAGCATGAAGACCGTGAGGCTTTTGAAAAAGGTCGAAGAAATCCTTGACGCAAAGAAGTCTAAGCAGCGCGAAGAGAAAAAGTGTCTCAAAGAGGTGCTCGGCAAACTCAAGAAGCGCAAGCACAAGCTCGAAGAAAAGCTCAAGACTCTGGACAAAGCGTCGGAACAGGATCGGATTCGCAAAGATCTCGCGATTATTCGCGTACAACGAAAAAAGGGCCTCAAGACCCTCAAAGACCTGAAATAGCCTTCTGGGCGCTCAAGTGGTTGTCCACGGTCGCGGTGGCAGGTCAGCCGGCCTCTATCGTTCATGCAGCCGGACCATATTGCGCCGAACTGGCGCATGTAACGCGAACAGCTTGATGCGCCGCCAGTGATGCTCGAAGCCTGAGCGACCGTCAATGAAATTACTCCGAACCTGCATCGATTTGACAGGGCCAGTGATTTTGGCAGCAAGGCCGCATCGGCTGGGTACCACCGGCCGCATCGATTGCCGGCAACACACGGACTGATCAGATGGCAGACCTGCACGAAGACACCGCCAAATGCCCACGTTGTGGCCGGCCGTATCCGGCAGGCGCCGCGGCATGTCCGGACTGCGCGAGCGCCGAGCAGGAAATCGCCACCCCCGCGGCCGAGCAATCGGAATGGGTCCGGGTCAGGGACAGCCTGAAACTGAAATGGGTGGCATCGGTACTGGCATTCTGGGTCAGTGCTGCAGTGCTTGGGGTCGTGGTGTTCCTCGACAATCGGATCAGTCTGTTACTGACCTCTATCACGCTCGGGATGCTGGTCATCGGGATCTGGCTCAAGGCGCGTTACCGTCTGCATCTGCGCAAGGAGCCCGGCGGGCAATGAGGCCGACTAACGTTGTCGATCTGGGATGCCGGGTCGCCGATGTCCATCACCGCTACCAGGAGATCCACGGCGCTCTGTTCGGTGCCGCCTCGTTTCGCCTGATCATCGATGCCGTGCGCGGGAGCCGGCAGCGCGCACACGAACGCTATGTGCAGGCGCTCAACTCCCTCGCCGTTGAACTGCTGGACCTCGAGTCACAGATCGCCGGGGTTGAATTGACGAACAATGGCCGCGTCGTCGAACGCCAGGCGCGGGATGTACTGCTAACGTACGTACAAGTCCTTTACAAAGTGGTCGTCCAGTTGGCGACTGTTTTCGAAAACCTCAGACGGGACGAGTCGGCGTACCGTGAGCCGGGGTCTGACGGTCGTTCCGAATTTACCCGTGACAAGCTGCATTACGACCACCTGCTGCTGGAAATGGAGCGTCTGGGCACCCGCCTGAACCGGCTTTTCGCCAACTACTGAACCACCTACCGGTGCCGTGCCGGAACCTATTCCAAAGCTCTGCGGACG
Organism: uncultured Gammaproteobacteria bacterium; assembly: GCA_942490985.1. Classification (GTDB taxonomy): domain Bacteria; phylum Pseudomonadota; class Gammaproteobacteria; order Chromatiales; family Chromatiaceae; genus Thiosocius. The sequence goes on along the minus strand of CALNYW010000003.1, from coordinate 672,293 downwards.
AGGGCGTCTTCGGCGAATGTCGCTGATGCTGACTTGCCTTCGATACGTTCAAATTCGGATCTCTTCGCGGCCGGACCCGCGTGCTTCGGCCGCCTGAGTTTGTTCGAAGTCAAATAAATGTAAGAAAACTGTCATTTTTGACTTACGGGGCTCACGCAGCGTTTGTGTCGCCGCCCGATCAGGACCATCGTCGATGTATCGCAGTTATCTACCTTGTCGCTGGGATAAGAACAAGGCACTAGCTCAGGCGCTCACCGCGCCCCAAAAAACCTAGAGGAGGGACTATGAAATCGACCAATCCCCTGGCCGCGTTGTTCGGGTCGTCACCATTCAAACCGATTCAGGCGCACATGCGTGTGGTCCTCGAATGCGTCGATGAGGTGCCGGCGTTGTTTCAGGCCGTAGTCGAAGGTGACCAGGAAAAACTCGAAGCGCAGAAGGACAAGATCTTTGCCAAGGAACACGCCGCCGATGAAATAAAAAATCAGCTGCGTGGACACCTTCCCAAGAGCCTCATGATGCCGGTTGATCGACGCGACCTGCTCGACGTGCTCGCCACTCAGGATGCCATCGCCGATACCGCGCAGGACATCGCGGGGCTGCTGGTCGAGCGCAAGATGGACGTGCCGGAAGGCATGGCCGAGCCGCTGACGGCCTTTGTCAATCGGTGCGTCGACACCTGCAAGGCCGCCGGCAAGATCATTGCAGAGTTGGACGAGCTCGTTGAGATGGGTTTCCGCGGTCGGGAGGCACACCAGGTCGAGGACATGGTCGAGACCCTCAACAAGATCGAGGACGAGACCGACCAGATGGGGATCCAACTGACGCGGAGCCTGTTTGCCCAGGAGGACAGCATGTCGGCTGTTTCGGTGATGTTTTGGTATCAGCTGATCCATTGGATCGGCGACCTGGCGGACTACGCAGAGAAGGTCGGTGATCGGCTCAGACTGCTGATCGCCCGTTAAGGCCGACGGATCACTCGAGACCGTCGAGGACCTTTTTTGCCCCTACCTGTGGGGCGGCAAACCAAACAGAACAATAGGCAAACACTATGGAAATCATCTCCGAATATGGCACCGTCTTTCTGATTATGGCGGTCGTCTTCGGGTTCTACATGACCTGGGGAATCGGCGCCAATGACGTCGCCAACGCAATGGGCACCTCGGTCGGGTCGGGTGCCATTACCGTCAAGCAGGCGATCATCATCGCCGCGATCTTTGAATTCGCCGGCGCGTTCATCGCCGGTGGTTCGGTTACCGCAACGATACGCAAGGGGATTATCGATCCCGGGGCAATCGAGGGTTCACCGGAGCTGCTGGTGTACGGCATGCTCGCGGCACTCTTGGCGGCCGCGATCTGGTTGATGGTCGCGTCCTATCGTGGCTGGCCGGTTTCGACCACGCACTCGATTGTCGGCGCCATCGTCGGTTTTGCCGTGGCCGGGATCGGGATGGACGCCGTCAACTGGGGCAAGATCGGGCAGATCGTCGCCAGCTGGTTGGTCTCGCCGCTGTTGGGCGGGGTGATTGCGCTGGTGTTGATGCTGAGTATCCGCAAGTTGATCCTCAACGCCGAGAACCCGTTCGCCAAGGCCAAGACCTATGGGCCTTTCTATGTCTTCCTGGTCGGCTTCATCGTCAGTCTCGTAACGATGTTCAAGGGCCTGAAACATCTGAAACTCGATCTGTCGATGGGCGAAAGCATCGCCGCGGCCTTTGTGTTCGGCCTCATCGTCGCCTTCATCGGCAGGCTGATGATCAACCGCGTCCAGGTCGATGAGACCGCGGACCGGGACTTCCACTATGCGAGTGTCGAGAAGGCCTTTGTGCCGATGATGATCTTTACCGCATGCGCGATGGCCTTTGCGCACGGGTCGAACGACGTGGCGAACGGCATCGGTCCGCTGGCCGCGGTATTCTCGATCGTCGAGAGTGGTGGCCAAGTGGGTCAAAAGGCGGCGCTGCCAATCTGGATCCTGGTGCTCGGTGGTGTTGGTATCGTGGTCGGCCTGGCCACCATGGGCTGGAAGGTGATGGCGACGATCGGTACGAAGATCACCGAACTGACCCCCACGCGCGGCTATTGCGCCACGCTGGCGGCGGCATCCACCGTGGTCCTGGCCTCAAAGACCGGTCTGCCGGTCTCGACAACGCATATCGCGGTTGGTGCGGTAATGGGGGTTGGCCTGGCGCGAGGCCTCGGTGCCCTGGACCTGCGGGTCATCGGCAACATCATCATCTCGTGGGTGGTCACGCTGCCGGCCGGCGGCATCCTCGCGGCGATTTTCTTCTTTATCTTCAAAGGCATCTTCGGCTAGCAGCCGATCGGCCGGAGCCCCCGCACAGGGGCTCCGGCTTCTCGGCGCCGGCTCGTCAGTCTGGCTGCACCCGGGAACCCGTCAGCCCAATGTACGAATACGCGATAACACCCTGCACCGAGCTGCACTATATTAAGGGGGTGGCCTTTCCGGCCGACGTGAGGTTTCGGCACGTCCTGGTGACCGGTCCACCGGGCGCCGGCAAGAGTACGCTGATTCGCAAGATCGGTGGCTGGTCGGAAGAGGGGTACCTCGATCTTAGTCGTGCACGATGGTGGACCGACCAGGCCCTGGCCATTCGTCCGCGCGAGATCCACCTGGGGTTCCCATTTGTCGGGTTCTCCAAGGCCCTCGCGGTGTTCGACAAGCAGTGGGTGACGCACGTCAAACCGCGGCCGCGACTGGATCTGCGGCGCGTGCAGATCCCCCCGGCCAAGCGTCACCTGCTGTCGGTGGATTGGCGCAGCCGTTATGTGATCGAGTTCGTGCTGCCATCGGCTGATGTGATGTTCGAGCAGCGTAAACGGCGGGCCAGGCGTGGTACCCATCCGGTGGATGGTCACCTCAGCCTGGAACTGGTGCACGCGCAGCTTGACGTGTTTCAGCGCACGGCTATGCATTTGTGTCGACACGGGGTTCGGGTCTACATTCGCCCGGGGACCGACAGTCCCCCATATCATGTGGTCAACGCGGAGCGCGCCGATGGGTAAAGACAAACCGGATCTGCTCAAGCGGCTGCGGCGGGCCTTTTCCGGCCTCAGCCGCTGCCCGTTATTGAATCTGCGCGACGCCTATCGGCTCATGGACGACAGCGTACGCGTGCCCTATGAAGGCTTTCCGATTGCGATGTTGCTAGGTGCAAAGGGAAAAACGCTACACTTGCACCCGGAGTACCCACTGGATGCGGGTAGCGCGAGCGATCGTCCGCCGAATTTTCTGATCGAAGACCCCGATCATGCCTCCGGTGAGGCCATCAGTGGATTCGTACGCCTGGAGCCGGAAGGCAAACTCGTCCTCGGGACCAAGGATCGTCACCAGCAAATTATGTTCGATTATCCGGATGACGTCGAACCCGAGCACCTGAAACTGATCCACGACGGCGACGCCGTCGTGTTCAAAGACAAGACGGCGGTCGGCACCTGCCTGTCGCCGAGTCTAAACGTCGAGAAGACCGCGCGGATTGCATGCCTGCAGCGCATCCGGGAGATCTACGGTGGCCCGCTACAGCCTTTGCCGCAGGCCGAGGCGATGGACTTGATCGAGCAGGTCAACAAGCTCATGGAAAACGAGGTCTGCCGCGAGCGCGACAGTCGTGGTCTGCCGGGTGGTCTGCTGGAGTTGCCGAAAAAGCCGACGCCGATCATCGTTGCGGATCTGCATGCGCAGGTCGATAACCTCCTGACCATCCTGAGTCACAACGGGTTTCTGCGCGGGCTGGAAAAGGGCGAGGCGTGTCTGGTGATCCTGGGTGACGCCGTGCATTCGGAAAGGGATGAGAAGCTAGGCGATATGGACGACTCCATGCTGATGATGGATCTGATCTTCCGTCTCAAACTTCGCTTCCCGGAGCATCTGTTTTTCGTGCGCGGCAATCATGAGAGCTTTTCCGAAGATGTCTCTAAAGGCGGTACGCCCCAGGGGCTGTTGTGGAAGCGCGCACTGAAAAAAGCGCGCACCAGAGACTATCGCCGGGCGATGCAGCGCTACTATGACCTGCTTCCATTTGCCGTCAAATCCCCCCATTTTTGTGCGACCCATGCCGCACCAGCGACGTCGAAGGTATCAGCGGAGATGCTGATCGACATCCACCAGCATGCGGACCTGCGCAGGGAATTGGTCACCAATCGAATGCGGCGGGGCGATCGACCGGGTGGTTACACGAAAGGCGATCTAAAGCGTTTCCGCCGCGCGCTGGGTCTGGGCGCTCATGCGCCGTTTATCGTCGGGCATACGCCGCTGGACAGTGAAAACTGCTACTGGCTGGAGGTCGGCGGGATGAAAGGCCATCACGTGCTGTATAGCGCCGGTCGACGTTGGGTGGGCGTTATGACCCGGATCGGTGGGGAGATGGTGCCGTTGAGATACCCGGCCGAACCGTTGCTCGAGCTGGTCAATGGACTCGGCAAAGACAAAGACCAGGCGCGTGAAGAGCGCGTGGCCTGAGCGGAACTGAGCCGCGTGCCGGGCTGCTGTTCGGCAACGTTGGGCGGATGCCTAATGACGCGGAAAACCCCCGCTTCGAGGCGCCGTGTTCGGCGACCGCAGGACGTCCCGGCGGATCAGGGATGCCGTTAGGCCGGGGTGCGACCGATCTGCATAAAACAGCAAGAAAAGCGCCACCAAGCGCCATCGACCGGGAAGATAGATGGGCGAACTAGAAACATTTTTCGAAACGCTCGCAATTGATTTCAGCGACTGGGAGCTGTACGCGCGGATCACCTTTCAGGTCTTCCTGCTGTTCGCCTCGGCGATCTTCTCCGGTTCAGAAACGGCGTTGTTTTCTCTCAGCCGTATCGACCTGCAGAAGCTCCGGCAGACCCGCCACCGTGATTCGGAGAGTATTCATGCGATGCTCGACGAGCCCCGCCGCCTGATCATCTCGATCCTCTGCGGCAACGAACTGGTCAACATCGCGTCGGCGGTCAATATGACCGGGATCCTGTTGTTGCTGTTCGGCGAGCAGGATGTTGGGTGGATCAACATCCTGATCATGGTGCCGTTGCTGCTGCTTATCGGCGAGGTGACGCCAAAGACCATCGCGGTGAGTTTCCCACTCAAGTTCAGCACGAACATCAGCGCACGCATTCTGCCGCGGTGGATGGTCCTGATAACCCCACTGCGCATCGCCGTGCGCTCGATAGCAGACAGGATTACGACGATGGTCGTTGGCGATGAGGTGGGTCGCGAGAATATCCTGCAGCCGGACGAACTGCGCACCTTGTTGGAGGAGGGTGAAGAGACCGGAATTATCGACGCGACCGAACGGGTGCTTATCGACAATCTGCTCGAGGCGTCGGAGACCGACATCTCGCGCATCATGACGCCGGGTCCGCGGATTCTGTTTCTCGATGCCGACCTCGCGGTGTCAGAATTGATCGAACAGTTTCGCGCCTACCGCCATCCGCGCGTGCCTGTCTACCAGGGTCACTGGGACAACGTCATCGGGTTCATTCACTCCGAGGACATACTCAAGCTGGTGCGCGGCGGTGGCGACTTGTCCGCCGTGACCCTCGATATGATTTTGAAGCCTGCGCATTTTGTGCCGCCGACCAAAAAGGTCGATGAGATGTTTGACTATTTTCAGCAGCACAACACGCGGATTGCGATCATTCTGGGCGAGTATGGGGAGGTGTTCGGAATCGTCACGATGAAGGACGTGCTGACGTTCATCTTTGGTGAAATCTCCGGGAAAATGGAAGGTCAGGAGTACTACAAGGAAGACGACGAAAACAGCTACACCGTGCCCGGCGAGATGCGCCTGAGCGATTTCTATAACCTGACCAATTTCGACATCGAAGACCCGGTCATGGCAACCATCGGCGGCGTTGCCTTCCGGCTGTTCGACCGGCTGCCCGAACCGGGCGACCATCTGACCCATGATGGCTATCGTTTCGTTGTCAAGCAACGCAGCGGGCTGAGAATCAGTCAACTCCAGGTGCATAAAGTCACATCCTCAGAACAGACAGAAGGCGAGAATGCAGCGCCTGCGGGCCCGCCCGCGGGAAACAATGAAGAAGGCCGTGACCAGGCAGATGAGGGCCAGCATGCCGGCGAAGGTCAGGCACGGTCCGATGCAGAGACCGAATCAAGGCGTCCGGAGGCAGACTGATGGACTGGTATTTCGAGCTTTTCCTGATCATCTTTTTCCTGCTGTTGAAGGCGTTCTTTTCCGGTTCTGAGATAGCGATGGTCAACTCGGACAAGGTAAAGCTGCGCCATTTGGCGAAAACGGGTGATCGTGGCGCGGGCCTGGTGCTCAAGCTGTTCCGCACCCCCGACGTGATCCTCGGTACGACCCTGGTCGGCACCAATCTCGCGACGGTCACCATCTCGACCCTCGGGGCGCTGATATTTATCGAGCACTTTGGCTCAGCCGGTGATCTGATATCTGTCATCGTCCTGACACCGGTATTGCTGATCCTGGGCGAGGTCGTCCCGAAGAGTATCTTTCAACAGAAGGCGGACACGATCTCCAGCCGCCTGATCCATGCGCTGCGTTTTTTCTCCTACCTTTTCTACCCGGTCATCTTTATTTTCAGCCGGATTGCCCGTCTGATTACGCGGATTGTCGGCGGCGGCGCGATTCCGCAGAACATGTTCATCACGCGCGAGGAACTGCGGGTGATGCTCGACGTGTCTGAATCGGCCAGTAACCCGTCTACCGTCGACCGTAAGAGGATTCGCCGCATCATCCGATTCGGCGACACCACGGTCGGTGAGGCGATGATCCCGCTAGCGGACGTTGTGGGCCTGAACGAGGCCCGGCCAATCAAAGAGGCCGTGCGTCTGGTGATGAAGCATGGCTTCAATCGCTTGCCCGTGTATCGCGGCAACATCACCAATATCAAGAGCGTGCTGACGTTGAGTTCCTGGGACCTGATGGACCCCGACATCATGGAAAAACCGCTGGCCGACTTTGTCAGCGAGGTGCTGTTTTTGTCGCCGAAGCAGACCATCGATCTGGCGCTTCCGAAGTTGCAGGCGAGGCAGGATCACCTCGCCGTGGTCGTCGATGAGTTCGGCTCGGCCATCGGTATCCTGACGATGGAGGATGTATTCGAAGAGGTGGTTGGCGAGATCGACGTCGGGTATGACTTCGACGAGTACCATCCGAAGCGGCGGATCTACATCGAACACGAGAGTGAGAATAGTCACCTGATGAGTGGGCGGACGCCGATCTCCGAGGTGAACGACCTCCTCTACGCCACGTTCCCCGGCGAGGAGGCCCATACCATCGGTGGCCTCGTCATCAGCCGGCTACTGCATATCCCGTCAGCGGGTGACAGCGTCGTGGTACAGGGACACCGCTTGAGCGTGCTAGAGGCCGACGAGCGATCGGTACTGAAGGTGCGAGTAGAGCGCCTGTAGGTTCTCCAAACCGGCAGCTCCCTGCAGCCAAAGCCGACCTGCGCGATGAGGTGCACGGCTCACGCCAGACTGAGGCGCTGAGCCGGCACAACGCGTGGCGCGTTCGGAAGACATCCCCTGTCGCTAACAACCGCCCTCCGACCCGATAACGGGTAAGCAGGTCGCCTGAATTTGCAGGCTGTCGCTGCCGCAGCCGCGTTCTGGCGACATCAAACAATGGTTCAGCAGTGGAATTAGACGAGAAAGTGCTTCTGTATAGTACACCGCAGTCGCCGCTCCTAACTGACCGATCGCTGATTCCATGAACCTCGCTGCTGCCCTGTTTTACATAGCCGAAGCAGTCCCAGACCGATCTCCGTTACCGACCGCCCGTTGGTCCGTCGGCGCCGCACATCGCAGCACTGAACAGAGGTAAGGCATGGCAGCGAATACGCACCATGACAGCGTTGTTTTGAGCATGTGGGAACGTGCGCTGTTCATTGCCATTCCGCTCGTTGCACTGCTGTTGGTGGTGTCGAAACTCTCGTTTTTCGATCTCCCGTTGAGCGCGACGTGGGAATGGGTGCCCGCGCTGGGCGTCGATCTTGCCTTTCGGATCGATGGTCTCTCGGCATTGATGCTTCTGATGATCACGGGGGTGGGTACCGCCGTGTTTTTCTACGCCGGCGGTTATCTCGCGGGACATCCAGACCAGCGGCGCCTGTACATTCTCTTGGCACTGTTCATGGTCGCGATGATCGGCTGCGTCACCGCCGACAATCTCATTGTGCTGTTCCTATTCTGGGAAGCGACCAGCGTGTTGTCATTCCTGCTGGTGGGATTCAATCATGAGCTCGCGGCGAGTCGGAAATCGGCGCAACAGGCGCTGATGATCACCGGTACTGGCGGCCTGGCGATGCTGGCCGGCTTCATCATGCTGGGTGAAGCGGCAGGCACCTACACGGTCAGCGAGATTGTCGATCTACTGCCGAATATGGCTGCCACGCCGCAACTGACCGCGGCGCTGGTGCTGATCCTGGTCGGTGCGTTCACCAAGAGCGCGCAGTTCCCGTTTCACTTCTGGTTGCCCAACGCGATGGCCGCGCCGACGCCGGTGTCGGCCTATCTGCACTCCGCGACGATGGTCAAGTTGGGCGTCTACCTGCTCGCGCGTCTCGATCCCGGCTTCGGCGAATGGCCGTTGTGGGAATGGGCGTTGAAGGGCGCCGGGTCAATCACCGCTGCTTGGGGCATGGTGTTGGCGCTGCGTGAACGCGATCTGAAACGGATTTTGGCATGGTCGACGGTCGCTACGCTGGGCACCCTGGTGACCTTGGTCGGTATGCGCGGTGAGGGTGCGACCGTGGCGGTCGGTGCGTTGCTGCTGGCCCATGCCTTGTACAAGGCGCCGCTGTTCTTCGTCGCAGGAAACATCGACCACGGCACGGGTACGCGGGTGATCGATCATCTCGGTAACCTGCGGCACGCGATGCCTTGGACCGCGGCAGTGGCGCTGCTTGCCGGCGCTTCAATGGCCGGCATGCCGTTGTCTTTCGGCTATGTGGTGAAAGACGTCATCATGGAGGCCAAGAGCGCGGGGGACGTCTTCGCCTTCGCGAAAGCGGCCAACACGGTCTTTGGTGCCGTTGCTGTTGCCGTTGCCGGTGTTGCGGCGATTCGGGTGTTCTGGCGACACCCGGGTGTCAACGAGACCTGTGATGCACACGAGGGTTCGCCATCCATGGTGATACCGCCGCTGGTTCTGGCCCTAGCGGGTATAACGCTCGGCATCTTTCCGTTTTTCGCCCAAGATCTGATTGCCGCGGCCACCGGGTCAATGACGCCTGACGCCGAGGCAGTCGCCTTTAGCCTCGCCCTCGAGTTCGGCCCGGCCCTGGTCTCGCTGCTGCTGACGCTTATGATCGGCGTGCTGGTCTACTTCCTCTGGGATCCGTTGCATGCTCGCTTCGAGCGTGCCGCCCAGCGGGTTGGTCGCGTGGGTATGGCGGCCCAGTTCGAACGTTTTCTGCACCTTATCCCGCGGACCGCAGCCGCATCGACACGGGCCCTGCAGACGGGAAATCTGACGAATTACATCGCCCTGATTGTCGCCAGCGTTGTGTTGGCGATGGCCGCGGCGTTTTATGCCGGCTGGTCGACGCTCGTGTGGCCGGCGAGCGACGCCTGGCCGGGCGCCGGCGCGTTGGGTGCTGGCGCCTTGATCGTGTTCGGCGCGCTCGCGGCTGTCGTGCAGAAAGATCGTCTCGTGTTGTTGCTTGCTGCGGGACTGGTGGGTTATGGCAGCGGTCTGCTGTTTCTGTTTACCGGTGCGCCGGATGTCGCCTACACCCAGTTCACGGTGGAAACCGTTTTCGTGATTGTTGTGGCTTCCGTGCTGTTGGCGTTGAAACGGCGAAAAATGTCGGCGGGGCTTGACGAGCCTCTGTGGCGTCCCGGCGCATTTGCCGCTGCTGCGGGCTTCGGCGCGGTCGTTACGGGGCTTCTCCTGGTTGCAACGGCCGGTGATTTCAATCCGGCGCTGTCAGAGTTCTTCGCCGAACGCAGTGTCCCCGAGGCCTACGGGCGAAACGTCGTCAACGTCATTCTGGTCGACTTCCGCGCATTGGATACCCTCGGTGAGATCACTGTGGTGCTGCTGTCGCTACTGGCTGCACTGCCCTTGCTGCGCGCCATGCGTCCGGCCAAGGGTGAGGGGGGATCGTCATGAAATCGCGGGTGATTATTCTCCAGGTGGCGGCCGGCCCGCTTTACTGGCTGATCCTCGCCGCGTCGATTTGGGTCTTGTTTCGCGGGCACAATGAGCCGGGCGGCGGCTTCATCGGGGGGTTGATCGCGGTCAGCGCCAGTATCCTCTGGGCGGTTGCACATGACAGCGCCGCTGCGGCGTATCGACTGCCGTTGCGAGATCCCATGATGCTGGCAGCGGTGGGCGTCCTGTTCGCGGCGGTGTCCGGTCTACCGGCCTTACTGCTTGGTGATGCCTACCTGACGCATCTATGGGCGACGCTTCCGTTGATTGTCACCGACCTAAAGGTATCCACGGTGCTGCTTTTTGATCTCGGCGTCTATCTGTGTGTCTGGGGTTCGCTGGCGGGCTATGCGCTGGCGTTGTTGGCGGTCGATGAGCCTGTGGCCTCCGACGGGGGTGACCGATGACAGCCATGATTGCGCTTGTCGTTTTCATTACCGTGACGGCCGGTATCTACCTCGCGCTATCGCGCGACATATTTCGCTGTGTGATCGGTTTGGCGATTCTCGGTGCAGCGGCAAACCTCGTTCTCTATGCGGCCGGACGCTTGGAATCTGCCAACCCCGCGGTCGTACCCCTCGGTGACCGTTTTCTGGTCGACTCGGCGAACCCGTTACCCCAGGCGCTGGTGCTCACCGCGATCGTCATCGGTTTCGCATTGGTCTGTTATTCGCTGGTGCTGCTGCTCCGGGTGATGCGTGATGCCAAGACCGACGATGCGTTGGTGTTGCGACACGCCGAGCCGCGCCCAGACGATCCGGTCAAACCGCCGACCAGCGATCCGGCCTGCGATGTGACCTGGCCGCCGGAGAAACGCACATGACGGCATTGGTGGTCACTCCCGTGCTGGTGCCGCTCGCGACGGTCGTGTTGACGACGCTCGCCAGTCGGCGCCCTGCCCTGCAGCAGGCCATAAGCTTTGCCGGTGTGCTGGTGTTCCTCGCCTGCGCGATTGCCTTGGTCGTTGGCGCGGCTGCGGATCAGCCTGAGCGGGCCGCCTTCGGCAACTGGGTCGCCCCCTACGGTATCGAGTTCCATCTCGATCGTGTTGGCGCGGCACTGGTGCTGGTCACCGCGCTGATGGGCGCGGCGTCTTTGTTGTTCCTGGTCAGTGATGCCGACGCCGGCCCGTATCATCCCTTGCTGCTGCCGCTCGTCCACGGCGTACTGGCCGGCGTGGGTGGCGCCTTCAGTACCGCCGATTTATTCAATCTCTACGTCTGGTTCGAGGTTATGCTGATCTGCGCGCTGGGCCTCTTCGCGATCGGTGGTCGCTTGGACCAGCTCGACGCCAGCTTCAAGTATCTCGTCCTCAATCTCGTTGGGACGCTGTTGCTGCTGATGGCGGTCGGCGCAGTCTACGGCGCGACAGGGCATCTGAACTTCGATGCGTTGGCGCAAGTGGCGCCGGGTCTGTCGCCCGCGCTGGCGACCGTCTTGCTGACCGCGTTGTTGCTGGCGTTCTTGATAAAAGCCGGCGGGTTCCCGCTCTACGCGTGGCTCCCAGCCAGTTACCACACCTTGCCAGCGCCGGTGCTGGCGCTGTTTGCCGGGTTGCTGACCAAGGTCGGCGTCTATGCGGTGCTGCGCACCGTCGGCGATGTCTTTGCGCCGGCGCCACAGCTGGTGATGGAGGTACTCGGCTGGATCGCTGTCGCGACGATGCTGTTCGGCGTGCTCGGTGCCGCCTATCACTGGGATATGCGTCGCATCCTGGCGTTCCATATCGTCAGTCAGATTGGTTACATCCTGCTGGCTATCGCGCTGGCCAGCGAAGCGGGCAACGCTGCGACGTTGTTTTACACCGTCCATCACATCATCGTTAAGGCCAACCTATTCCTGATTGCCGCGATGATCTGGCGCCTGACCGGCAGCTACGACCTGCGGCGGATCGGCGGGCTCTACCGATCTCGTCCGTTACTGGGCGTGCTGTTTCTGATCCCGGCGCTGTCGCTGGTCGGCATCCCGCCGCTGTCGGGTTTCTGGGCAAAGCTGGTGGTGCTGCAGGAGGCTTTGGGGCAGGGCCGTTATGCGTGGACGGCGGTGGCCCTGGTCGTCAGTGTGCTGACCTTGTATTCGATGATGAAAATCTGGATGCAAGCGTTCTGGAAAAGCCATCCGGACAAAGCCTGGCAGCCACCAACTGACACCCGCCTGGGTCCGGCATGGGCTGCGACGCTTGGGCTTGCAGCAATCACCCTGATTATCAGCCTGAATCCGCAGGCGCTGCTGGTGTATTCGCAGGCCGCAGCGCAAGCATTGGGGGGGCAGCCGTGACCCGTTGGATAGCCTCGTTTGGATTGATAGCGCGGTTCGTTCGGGCCATTTTGATCTCCGGGCTGCAGACCGTAGCCGTGATTGTCCGGAGCGGGCGCCCCGGCGGAACAGCCCCGCCGGCGGCGCTGCTGCGGGTGCGGTTTGCGCCGATGAGCGAATCCGGTGCCGCCTTGCTGGGCAGCATGGTTTCATTGACCCCGGGTACCACGACGATCGATATCGATATGGAGCGCCGCGAACTGCTGCTACATGTGCTCGATGCATCTGATACCGATGCGGTGGTCGACGGTATTCGCCAGGACTTCGAACCTGGTTTACGTGCCTTGTTTGGCCGGGAGGCCTCTCAATGATCACCGTTGCCGTTGCGATTCTCATTGTTGGTGCCATTTTGGCGGCCGCCCTTGCGAGTGTGCGTCTGTTGGTCGGCCCGACGCACAGCGATCGGGTAGTCGCGCTGGATATTTTCCTCGCCGCCGCCATCGGCCTGGCCGTCGCTGCCTCGTTGGCGACCGGCCGGACAGTGTTTCTCGACGTGGCTATTGGCTTAGCACTGGTCGGGTTCGTTGCAACCATCGGTTGGGCGAGGCTGGTGCAACGCGCGAGTGAAGTCGCAGATGGGGAAGCGCCGTGATGGCCATTATCGCCGTCGTTTTGATCGGGCTGGGCGCTGCGCTGTTGGTCATTGCCGCCTGGGGCGTGATCGGGTTGCCCGATGCGCTGTCCCGGCAGCATGCGGCGACAAAGGCAGGGACGCTGGCTTTGGCACTCGTTTTGATAGGTGCCTGGTTAATCATGCCGAGTGGTGAATGGGCGTGGCGGCTTGGGTTGATACTCGGCTTTTTGTTGGTGACGCTGCCAGTTGCTTCGCATTTGCTGGCCCGCGCCGCCGTTGCCGAGGCGGGTCTGGAAGATCAAATTCGTGATGCACCGCTGATCGGTGACGACCCCAAGTGACGCCCGACGCGCGCGCGCCCCTCCGCGATACAACGCCCGGACTTTTCGGAAGAGTCGTTGGGCTTTCCCAAATCCCGCTTTCCCTCAGTTAAAGCAATTTTTTGTCCAGGTTTTCGGCGCCAGAAAGACTGAACTTCGCTACAGGTCACGGTTGTCATAGTTTCGTACAGAGAGCAAATAGACAAAGCTAGACATAACGTGTTCGTAGAAGAACGCGGACGCTAAACGATCAACCTTTTTGGAGCATCTATGAAAAAGCTTACATATCGCCATTTCGCATTAGCCGCTGGCCTCGCTATGGCTCTCGGGCCGCTCACCGCACTGACGGTCGCGTCGGTGTCCAACGGCACCAACGGGTACGTGCCGACGACGGCGGCAACGGGTTCGGGCAGCCAGATCTCTCCCTACCAGGGCAAACAGCTCGCTGACGTCACCGCCAGCGCCGGCTCGCTCGACTTCTTCAGTACCGTGCTCGAGGCCGCGGAGGTCAAAGATCTGTTGCGCGGCGACCAGCAGTTCACGGTGTTTGTACCGGTCAACGAAGCATTCTCATCGCTCGGCGGTGAGTCGTTGTCAACAATGCTGAACGACCCGCAGCGGGTCAAAAACCTTGCCCAGGCGCACGTAGTCCCTGGTCGGGTGTTGGCGACCGATCTGCTCAAAAGTGTCCAACTTCGCTCGATCAACGGGCATCAGATCACCGCACAGGTCGGATCAGAACTGACAGTCAATGGCGCAAGCGTGATTGGCTCTGAACTGGCAGAAAACGGTGTTGTGCACTACGTCGACCGCCTGCTCTGATTGCCGTGGGCAGCTGCCGGTCACCCGTTATCGGGCGGCCGGCAGCATCGCTCCCTCTACAGCGGGTTATGCCATAGGCGCAATACCGTTCGCTGACCCGATCGTTCTGGTTCAGTAGCTAAAACTGGCGGCAGCGTCTAGATTCAAAGCACTATGAGTGCATTTGATTGACGATGGCGACGAAACAGGAATTGCCGCCTATTCTCGTGCCGATTGATTTTTCAGCGCACTCGCGGGCGGCATTAGTGGAGGCCAGTGAGCTCGCCAAATGCACCCACCAGCCGCTGCTGGTCCTACACGTGATCCACGATCCAGCAGAAATGCCGGGCTACTACAGCCGCCTGACCAAAAAGAAAAAACTGTCGCGACTTGAAGACCTCGCTCGGGAAGTCTTTGATCGGTTCCTGGACGATATGCGTCATCGACATCCGTCAGCGAAGCCGTTGCAAAAAGCCGAGGAGCTGCTGGTCATAGGACTGCCCGTGACGCGTATTCTGGAGGTCGCAAAAAACGTCGGTGCGTCGATGATCGTTATGGGAAGCCAAGGGCGGACTGGGCTCGAGCATCTGATGCTGGGCTCGAAGGCGGAGCAGGTTTTGAGGTTGTCGCCGTTGCCGGTGATGATCGTGAAAGATCCGAAAAAACGCCTTTAATCGGCAAGTTCTTCGCGCAACGCGAGCGCCTTTTTGTGCTGCAGAGCAGCGACGGCGAGGGCCGTGTTGAGGCGGCGTAGCCTGGTGTGGCCGGTTTCTTGTGAGATTCGGGCTTTCAGCTCTTTTTGTCGTTTCGCTAAGGAATCGATCACGTGGTCCAACTCCCGGGTGTGCGTAACGCGATCGCGCGATCGGCGATCGATCCAATCCCACGGTCTGCTTATCAGTGCTTCCATCGACGGTACCCGCTAAGGTTGATGCGAGGCGATATGCCCCGGTCATTTACGAATACCTAGTGTGTAATCCTTTTGTGAAGCGGTGATGAAACTTTCGTGACAGCTGGTGGTTTTCGCGCTCAGCTTGCCAATTGCGTCTTTTCGTCGCGTTCCGGCGGTTCTTCGTGTGCCGTGACGGTCTTAGCCATTCGCTTGGCAAAATAGTAGATTCGCTTTTGCTTCTCGATGATGTCGATTTCGATCGTATAGGCCGGGATGCGCTTCGGTTCCTCGGCGACCAATCGACTGGCTTGGTGAACCGCGGCTGAGTCGCTCAACCGGGTGATTGCGCTTTTCATCGCGATGACTTCCTCGGCCGCTTCACTGTCAGCGTTGGCCACCGCGTCGATCGCTTTATGGGTGGCCGTTCTGACCGCGTCATGGAAACCGCGCAACACCTTGCGGGTAGGCTCGCTGATCGCGACGTCGGCGCCGATCCGGGCCATACCCAGATCGACCAGGTTTGTCTCGATGGTGTCGCCGATGTGTTCAAGGTCGGCGAGTGCGGCCATCAGCTCAAGAAACTCGTCGGTTTGGGCATCGGTCAGTGCCCCTTTGCTCAACTCCCCCATATAGTCGAGGATCTGTGCGTAGAGTAGGTCGACCTCGTCATCTTTCGCGCGTATTTCTTTGAGTGTCTGCCGACTTCCGCTGAGGATCGCAGGCATGATGTCATCCAGCATCTGTTTTACTGTCTCGCCCATGTGGGCGACCTCCATGCGCACTCGGTCGAGTGCCAGTGCCGGGGTGCTAAGCAGTTGAGGCTCCAGATAGCGCGCGGCGACCGACAACAGCTCGTCCTCGAAGGGTTTGTCTGGGATCAGCCACTCGACCAGCCGCGCGAGCTGCGTCGACAAGCCTATAAAGAGCAGCGTGTTGGCGATATTGAAAATCGTGTGCGCATTCGCGATTTGGCGTGGAGTCTCTGCCGCCAGCCTTTCTATACCCGAGAGCTCGGCATGAGTCGGTGACACGAGCGCGACGACGTCGGCGAGCTGCGGGATAAATGCGAACCAGACAACCACCCCGGCCACGTTGAAAAGGACGTGCACCGCGGCTGCGCGGACCGCCTCCCGCGGTTTGCCGATAGCCGCCAGCATGGCCGTAACGCAGGTCCCGATGTTGGCGCCAAAGGCGAGGGCGATGCCGGTCGGCAGCGTGATGAAGCCCTGGCTCGCCATGACAATGACGATGCCGGTTGTCGCCGATGAGGATTGCACCAGGCCGGTAAAGGCGGCGGCGATCAAAATGCCGACCATCGGGTTTTCCATCTGGATCATCAGGTCGAGAAACGGCTGATAACTGCGCAGCGGTTTCATGGCATCGCTCATTACGCTCATGCCAAAGAACACCAGCCCGAGTCCCATCAACATCGTGCCGTACTGCTTGATGCGTTCATTCTTGGCGATGAATAGCATCCCAAAGCCGATCGCGACCATCAGCAACGCCGCCTTGGTGACCTTGAAGGCGACGATTTGCGCGGTGATGGTGGTACCGATGTTGGCCCCCATGATGACGCCGACCGACTGAGACAACGACATCAGGCCGGCGGAGATGAAACCGACCACAAGTACGGTCGTGACCGAGGACGATTGGATGATCGCGGTAATAAACGCCCCTGTTACGGCGCCCATGACCCGGTTCGATGTCAGCCCGCCCAGGATCGACTTCATGCGTGAACCGGCTACGGCTTTGAGGGCCTCGGCCATTTGCTCCATACCAAACAGGAACAGGGCGAGGCCGCCGAATAGCTGCATGCCCATCACACCCCATTCCATGACCTGTTCGGTATTTCCTTCCGCCAGCGCAGGGATGATGAAAAAGCTCGGTAGTAGACCGATAAGGAGCGCCATGCGGCGTTGTTGATGCATGAATCCGCGTTGCGTTTCCATGATGGTCGCTCCCGTTGTAGATCAAACAGAGACGCTGTCCACTGGTTGAGAACCGATGATCAGTGACTCGCAGAGACTCTTGATAAAAATGTTACAAAATTATTCCAGGGTGTGTTGTGAAGGCTGCATTGCCATGGCGCGGCCGCGGCGAGGTAGCGCGCAAAAAGCGGCCGATCGATACTGTCGGATTGATAGGATTTATTTGCAGGACTCCGGGCACCGGTACGAGCGGTGTTCCTCAGGCCTCGACGACCTGCAACCGCGCCGCAGAAGGCAGTAGCTCTTCTGGCTTGTGGACGCCATATCCCTGAGCCATGTCTATGCCCAGATTCGTGATGTGCGCCAGGATCGCTGGATTCTCGACGAACTCAGCAATGGTGATGAGACCCATTGTGTGGCCTATCTCGTTAATCATCTTGACCATCGCGCGATCGATGGGGTCGGACAGAATATCCTTCACGAAAAGTCCATCGATTTTTAGATAGTCGACGGGCAGGTGTTTGAGATAGCCGAAAGACGACATGCCGCTGCCGAAGTCATCGAGGAGGAAGCGGCAGCCCAGGCTCTTGAGGGCTGTGATGAAGGCAATAGCCTTGTCGAGGTGCGTGATGATCTGCGTTTCCGTGATCTCGAAAGCGACCGCGCCGCCTGGAATTGATTTCGATTTGAGTTCCTCGCGGACGAAGTCCAAGAACGTCGAATCGGTGAGAGACGCGCCAGATAAGTTAACGGAATAGACAAAGTCTTTTTCTGCACCGCAGGGCTTCCATTGCCGCAGCCGTGCGCCTTCCAATTCGAATAGCTCTCTTACTACCCAACGGTCTATCTCCTGCATGATCCCGTGGCGCTCGGCAATGGGGATGAAAGCGCCCGGTGCTACCAGCGCGCCATCCTCGTCTTTCATGCGTACCAGCACTTCGGCGTGCACCTCGAGGGCTGGATTGGGGTTGGCCGTCGATACGATGGACTGCCGGTAGAGAACCAGGCGGTTTTCCTTAATCGCCTGACGAACATGTGAGGCCTGGCTTAGCTCGTCCATACGATGAAGGATGACGGTCGAATCAACTTCATCGACAAATACGCGATTGCGCCCTCTCTCTTTTGCGACGTAACAAGCCGCATCGACCGTCGACATCAGGTCTTCCAGATTGTTGGTTTCGCGGGTGATACTGACCAGGCCGATGCTGGCGCCGACGTGAAAGACTCGTTCTTGATAGTGAAAGCGCTTGTCGTTGATGATTTCTATGATCTGCTCCGCGATCTCGAGGCCCCGGTCGCGCGAACAGTTTTGTAGTAATACGCCAAATTCATCGCCGCCAAGGCGCGCGACCGTATCCGATTGACGCAGCAGTCCCAGCAGGCTGGCACTGACTTGACGAAGAAGATCGTCCCCGGCCCGATGGCCACAGGTGTCGTTGACCACCTTGAATTCATCAAGATCGATATAGAGTAGGCAGTGATGTTGTTCCTGGCCAAGATGCTCGGAGATGTTGTTTGCCAGTTCACGGCGGAACTCTGATCGATTCAACAAACCGGTGAGGTCATCGCGACTGGCCTTCCATGCCAAGCGGCGGCGCAGTTCGCGTTCCCTATGTACATCGCGGAAGGTAATGACTGACCCGGCTTTGCGCGCGCCCCTATTGATCGGTGCAACCGAGAAATGCACTGGCGTCTTGGAACCCGATCGGCCAGTCAGGACGGCGTCTTCGAGTGCGATCACCGTCTCGCTGCTGGCGAGACTTTCGAGGTCCAGCAGCCGCTCCCCGGTAGACTCGCTGGTCAATTCCAACGCGTCGTAAAGATGCACGCCTAGCAGGTCTTCGGCCTTTTCATGGAGCAATGATCCTGCCGCCGGATTGGCATAGGTCACAGTGCCGTATTGGTCGGTCGTTACTACGCCATCGGCAATCGAGGCAAGGGTTACGACAGCTTTCCCCCGTTCCACCGATAGCTGTTCCTCCGCTTTCCGCCGCAGCCCGAACATGCGTGCACCAAAAGCCGTGAGAAGCAGTACCGCGAACACGACTGTCGTGATGATCAGCAGCGATTGCCGTTGCCCTGATTCGTACTCTGCCATATCGACCAACACGCCAAACTCGATATCGCTTTGGCCAACGCGGAATGTGTCGGTCACGCCGTGAAAGTGTGCGCCTTGATGATGAATGCCCTCCAACCAATTGCCGGGGATCGTTTGATTCGAAAAATTCTTAAGTACGGAGGGGGCATTTGTATCGAGGGCAAACGTTCTGCCATCCCAGCCGATCAATGCCTGACCGTCAATTTTCTCCGACACCAGCGCTGAGATAGCCGATCCGGTCAGCGCAAAGCCTGCGCAGACATGGCCGAGCATTGCAGTCTTATTGTCGAGTGGAACAGCCCTGACCAACAGCAATCTGTCGCCCTGGGTGATCAGTGACTCGGTAGGGGCTCGCGCCTGTGTGGCGCAGGTGGGGACGCGAATGCCTGGTTGCGCGGTCGCTGAAATCACCACGCCATCCAGGTTTATGACGCTAGCAAACGCGAACTCAGAGACTTCGAACTGCGAATTGAGATAACGACGGAGCTGTGGGCGGATATCGAGGTCGACCGTTATCTGGAGTGTGTTGTCGGCCGCCAGACGAGACAAGGCACCGCGAAAATCGTCTATGCCTTCGCTCAGTATCAGCTCTGCAAAGTTCAGGCTGGTGATCAAGCGTTTCTGGTAACTGTCTTCGATTTGTGTTGAAAAATTCTGCCAAAGCACCAGCGCAACGACGAGCACCGGGAGCAGCATTGTCGCGATCGCGGCAAAGGCAAGTGGTGAGCGACGGAAGCGCGAATGGTTCGGCATTTATTGACGCAGCCCGTTTTGCCTAGCGAGAAAGAGCGGCGTCGGCAACTTGGTGCTTTTTGGGTCGATAGACCTGATCTGCAGCAGTCAGCAGCGCCTCGGGAATGCGAATGCCGAGATCGCTGGCACGCCCGATGTTGAAAACGATGGCGTAGTCGTTGGCATCTTCGATCGGTAGTGAACCGGCGAACTCGCCGGCAAGAATGCGGGCAGCCTTCTGTCCAGCGAGATAACCCATCGCGGTAAAATCGACAGCGGCCCCGCCGAACAGGCCGATGCGGCTGAAGTAGTAGTTGAGGGCCATCTCCGGTTTGGTGCTGTGCTTTGTCGTCCACTCAAAGATGTCGCCTGCGGTGTAGGTCTCTCCGGATTCGGTCAACAGCTTCAACGCGGCGGGATAAATCGCGCGCACCCGTGGGTCGTCGTTGATTTGTTCGATGAGCGCCTGGTACTCAGTGAAGTCTTTGACACGGCGTAGTTCCCAGCCCAACTGCTGTTTGGCGCCCTCCAGTTCAAGTTCAAACTGCCGAGTGATGGCGTTGCCGGTCGGCGAGTAGTCTGTGATGCCAATGACGAGGTCTCCCGGTTTTATATCGCCGAGCGCTGCCTCCATGACCCTTAACGACTTGACCAGATGGAGTTTCTCGTAGACGCCCGTGACATTGTGTCCCGGCGCATTCAGGCTGTTGAGGTATCTTACTTTTCGGTCGTAGTCCTGCGGCTGTCCGTTCATGCCGCTGAACACGATCGCCAAGTTCTCACGGTCGACCAGTGGCAACATCACTTCGCGAATTGCGTTGTCATCGAGTACGACCAGCACGTGGGGGTTGAAGGCGTCGACTTCGGCGAGTGCCAGCTTGGCTCGCTCGGCGATGGCCTCGGCGGTCGTGTAGGTTTTCTTCGTGTCCATGTGCATGGCGCGCAGATCGAGATTCTTGCCAGCGATCCAGCCAGCGTCGGCCAGGGCTTCCTCGACCCCTTCGCCCTGAGGGCGTCCACAGACGTGTTCGCTGCCATAACTATGCACGACGAGAACGCGGCCGATTTCATTGGCGGCAGGGGACGAAGCGAACGTCGCCTGCCATACGAAAAAGCCTGACATCACGATGAGAAGTCGCAAAAGCATTGGAGTCCCTCACACAGAAATTGGGTTTGCATCGCTCGAGCAGGGTACCGCCCGCGTGGTCCCCGCTTGCGCTCATAACTAAGGTCGGCCATTGGCCCTGAAGCTTGATTAGGTCTGGCCTGTCATCGCAACGGTTTGCAAGATACGGCGCGTTTGGTTCCTAAAAAAAGAACGCAATTCTTGGATAAGGGCTTAAGATCAGGGGGTGTCCCGCCGCGGCCGCTTGAGTGGGGCGGTTACGACCGTGCTCGGGCAAAATGCGGTATTGGGCTGAATTCTTGCGGTGGGGCTGATGGAACAAACAGCGATACGATGGTGGCTTGGCACCTTACTTCTCCTGTCACTGGCCGGTTGTGCTGGTTTCGGTGGGCATCGAGATGCTGTGCGCGTGACGGTATCGGCCGTAGAGGTGCTTGAAACGACCGTTTTTGAGCAGCTTTACCGCGTCACTCTTCGCATCCAAAACCGCAGTGAATCGCCAATCAATATCCGCGGCGGTCGGTTTGACCTGATTATCAACGGGCGGGACTTCGGCGCCGGCGTCACGGATTCGAGGTTGACCGTGCCTGCGTACGCCGACGCGACCTTGGATGTACGGATGGTTAGCACGCTGTTTGGAATGGTCCGGCTTTTTCAGGGTCTGTCCGAGCCAGGTAGTTCGACGCTGCGTTACGAAATCAGCGGCCGATTCTCAACCGACAACGTGATCGGTGGGCTCGCGTTTCGTGAAGAGGGGGAGATCGCCCTGCCGGAAGGTGGTGGCGGTCGCAAAGGTCAGGCCCCCTAGACATCATGTCTAGCCATGGTGACGGCCAGGATGCATCGGGCTTGGCCAGCCGGACTCTGCAGGTTCGCCGACTTCGTCATGCACAAGGTCGTTTCCGGTCTTGGGGCTGCGTGAGGCTGAAACACCCGCAAAAAGCGTTCTTGTCTGATCCCCGGTGTTTACGCAAACTTGCCCGATGATGAAATGCGGGAGGTCGGACTTTTTTTACGAAAGCGCTTCGATCTGCCGCTCAGCACCTCGGTGAGCGAGTGTCTCCACTGTTCGACATGCCCGATAACGCAGAGGCCATGGCTCGCTACCGCGAGCATGCCTCGGGTTATGACGCTTCCGCTCGGCGCACGATGCGTATTCGGCGCGCAACGATCCGCAGGCTTGACCTGCAGCCTGGCGATCGGGTGCTGGATGTTGCGTGCGGGACCGGACTGAGTTTTTCGGAAATCCTGGCAGCGGTTGGTCCGCACGGCGAGGTTATCGGGGTTGAACTGAGCCCCGATATGATCGCCCTTGCGCAACAGCGGGTGGTGGAAGCCGACTGGGCCAACGTGGCCTTGTTGCAGTCGCCCGTTGAGGCAGCCGAGATTGCCGGGTCGGTCGACGCGGTGCTGTTTCACTTCACCCACGATGTTCTGCGCTCGCCGCGCGCACTGGAGCGGATTTTCTCTGCCACGCGCCCGGGTGCCCGGGTCGCCTTTGCCGGCATGAAATACGCCCCCTGGTGGATGGCGCCGGTCAATTTGATCGTCCGGGCCCAGGCCCGCCCTTACATGACAACCCTCGATGGCCTGGCGATGCCGTGGGATTTGGCGTTGCCCTACCTGGACGCCTTTGCGTGGCGTTCGGTGCTGTTTGGAACCGGCTACATCGGTTGGGGGCGGACCAAGTAGCCCGGCGGGTTTCTGCGTGGTGTGCAGTGTTGCCGGGCAAAGCGTCTGCCGTGCGCGCCCATGCCGCCGGTTGGGCGAGGGCAGCGTCCAGGGCCGGTCGGCAACATTATCTGCACAGGTTTTCGGGGGATGTTGTCGATGTCCCTTTTGCTACTGTCTCGGGGTCGCCTTTTCCAGGCCCTGACCGTTATCTACTTGCGCATGTCCGATTCCTCGAACAGTCCGAAATCCAGCAACAGTTGGTGGCTCCTGACGAAGATTGTGCTGGCGATGCTGGCGCTGAATTTTCTGACCAGTTTCAACAACGTCTGGCCAACGCCGTTCGTACAGCCCGACACGCGGATCGGCCCTGAATTCGTCGCGCTATGGGTCACATTGCTGTTGTTGGTGGCGGTGTTTGGTCGGGTCGGACGCAAAACGATAGCTGTCCTGACGGGTCTCTTTCTCCTCGTGGCGATCGGTCGTTATGCAGACGTCACCCTGCCAGCCTGGCTTGGCCGCAAGATGAATCTGTACTGGGATGCCTACCACTTGCCGAAGTTTTTGGAGGTCGCCAGTCAAGACCTGGCGTGGTGGCAAATCGTCGGCATCGTGTTGGCGTTTGTCGCCGGCTTCTGGCTACTGGTCCGCGGCATCCGCCTGGCTATCGAGATACTCGCCGTCGCTGCGGCGCCTTATGCGGTGCGATCACCGGCTGTGCTGGTGGCAACGGTCGGCGTGGTTGGCCTGGTTGCCGCCAATCTGATGAAAGTCGAGGCAGCCTCGCCCTATGTGTCCGGCCCCGTCTATCCGGTTTATCAGCGTCAGGCGGAGATCCTGCTGGCGGCGTTTTACCCGAGTCGATTTGCCGAGGCGTTACCGGCCTCGCCACCGCTTGAGTCAGACCTGGGGCTGCTACGGGGGGCCGACGTCAAGGTGGTGTTCCTCGAATCATACGGTGCAACCACGTACCAACGACCGGAGATCGCCGCGGTTATCGGCCCGGCCCGGCAACGCCTCGAGCAGGCGGCCAGGGCGCAGGGGCGACAGGTGCTATCGGCCTTCGTCAGAGCCGCGACGTTCGGCGGCGCGTCCGACCTGTCGCACCTGAGCTTTTTGTCGGGTATCGATCTGACCGACCCATTCCGACACGACGTACTGCTGACGTCCGACCGGAAAACCATGCTGGATACGTTCGAGCAGGGCGGCTACCGAACCATCGGTTTTTATCCAGCGATGAGTTGGGATTGGCCGGAGCAGTCTTTCTACGACTTTGACCACTACCACGATGGGCCGAGTCTCGGTTACCGGGGCCCAGACATCGGGCTGTGGTCCATTCCCGATCAGTTTTCGATGGCGCGCATCAACGAGATGTATCCACCCGAGCCAACAGAGAAGCCGCGGTTTGTTTTTTATCCGACGATAACGACCCACATACCGTATCGTCCGACCCCGCCCTACCAATCGGATTGGTCTCGAGTGACGTCCGAGAATCCCTTCGCGGACGAAGCGACGCAGCAAGCCCTGGCCGACAAGATCGACTGGAACAATCTGTTCAGCGGCTACATCAACACGATGGAATACACGTTCGATTGGCTGATCGGCTACCAGGCGCTGCCGCAGCCCCGCGAGACCGTGCTGATTCTGCTCGGCGACCATCAGCCTGCCGGCGGTGTAACGGGCCCCAATGCGAGTTGGGATGTCCCGGTGCACATCATCACCAGCAATGACGAACTCGCCGAGCGATTACGTCGGCGTGGCTTCAGCGACGGGGTTGAGCCGTTGAACCAGACGCTGGGCCATATCAGTGAACTGAACCAAATCCTGCTCAGCGTTTTCGACAGCAACGAAAGAACGGCCCTTGGCGCCGAAAGACTGCCCTCCGATAACCAAGACAAGCTGGCGCAACGGCAGGAAGAGCGCTGAGGCTGGCAGTCCGACGGACGGGTATCCGGTTAGGACGATTTGTCGTCAAGACCGTCTAGCTCGATCCCATGGGCCCGGATCAGCGCCGCAGCGGCGGCACCATACCGCTTGACCCATTGCGCCAATACCAGGCGGCTGGGCCGTCCCCCCGATTCAAGCTGCCGTTGCAGCCTTACGAGCCCTTCTTCCGAGAGCCGTTCATGACGTGATATGCCGGGCTTTGGCGGGTAAGTTCGGTCGTTCATCCGGGCCGTGCGCCTGCAAGACATGCAAGTGCCTGCCGCTCAGCCTGCACCGGTTGATTTACTGCCGCCGAGCGCAAGGCGATCGGAGGCAATCGTCGCGACCAGATCGGTGAAGCGTTCACCCTGCACATTGACGTGGCCCTTGGTCGCTGCCTCGGCGGCGGATTCGTCGCCAGCCAAAATTGCGGCGACGATCTGTCGATGCTCTGCCAGAGAGTTTTTCGCCCGGTTGCGCACCCTCAGTTGAAGGCGCCGGTATGGCTTCAGCCGCATTTGCAGCTGCCGAGCCTGATGGGCGAGAAACGTATTGTGGCTTGCGCGATAGAGGCAGTCGTGAAACCGCTCGTTTTCGTAATAATAGGCGTCCGGGTCGCCTCGTTCATTCGCCTGGGCGCAATCCTCGAGGCGTTGTTGCAGCTCCTCGCCCTGCTGCTCGGTTATGCGTCGAGCGGCCAGACGGGCGCACATGCCCTCCAGCTCAGCCATCACTTCAAACATTTCGATGAGCTGGGGCAGTCCGACATCCGTGACAAAGGTGCCACGGTTGGGGATGGTCTCAACCAGTCCGGTGCCAACGAGATTCTTGAACGCCTCGCGGATTGGGGTGCGCGATACCTTGAACCGTTCCGCCAACGCGGCCTCGTCCAGCCGCTCCCCAGGCCTCAGGACACCATTGACAATGTCATCTTCGAGGATGTCTCTTAGCTTGGCCGCCTGAGAACCGCCGTTTCTATTGCTCAATCTGCCACCCGGACACTGATTCTGTTAATACCGACCTTCCGCTACGACAATACGCGCGGCAGCGCGAAATCAAGCCTACAAAACCGAATAGTATGCGTCATTGACAAAAATTAGTGCTCTTCTATGGTTATTGCACGCAATTTATAAAAAATTGCATACAAATATCACGAGAGGAGGGTATGTCATGCGGAATAGTCTGGCCAAGCTTTGTCTGGCAGGTAGCGTCTCAATGTTCACGATCGGTGCCGCGACCGCCGATACCGTTCTGAAAGTGTCTCACCAATGGTCGACATCGGATGTGCGGCACAAGGTCGCGCAAATGGTCGCCGATGAAGTCGCTGCCGCAGACGTCGGCCTTGAATTGAAGATCTACCCGTCCAAATCCCTGTTCAAACCGAAAGAGCAGTACCGGCCTTTGAGCCGCGGGCGGCTCGATATGACGGTGGTGCCGCTCGCCTATGCAGCCGGTCAACAGCCTGCCTATAACCTGACCCTGATGCCCGGGCTGGTTAAGAACCACGATCACGCCGCTCGCCTGGTGAAATCGCCCTACATGCAGGAACTCGAAAAGATTATGGCGAGCGATGACGTCATGGTGCTGGTGCACGGCTACCTCGCAGGTGGGTTCGCGGGCAAGGAAAAATGCATTACCGGTCCTGATGACGTGAAAGGCCTGAAGATCCGCGCCGCTGGAAAATCGTTCGAGCAGATGGTGGCCGCCGCTGGCGCATCCATCACGTCGATGCCTTCTTCGGAGATCTACAGCGCGATGCAGACCGGGGTCCTCGACGCCGCTAATACGTCGTCCTCTAGCTTTGTCTCTTATCGGCTGTACGAACAGCTGAGCTGCTACACCCCCGCCGGCGACGTTGCGCTCTGGTTCATGTACCAGCCGATGCTGGTCAACAAAACGACGTTCGAGAATCTCACCTCAGAGCAGCAGGCAGCGTTGTTGGCCGCGGCTGAAAAGGCCGAGGCGTTCTACCTGGAAGAAGCCAAGAAAGCCGACGCCGCGTCAGCCGCGAAGTTTGCCGAAGCCGGTGTGACGCTGGCCAAGATGACCCAGGCCGATTTCGATGCCTGGCGTGAGGTGGCGAAGACCTCGTCTTACGCCTCCTTCGTTAAAGAAACGGAAGGTGGCCAGAAGCTGCTGGACATGGCGCTCTCGGTTGAATGACGGCTAATCGCCGGCCGCCTGTCTCGGCGGTCGGCAAATTGGTTCTGCCCTTGGGGGGTTAGCAATGACTCAGCAAGCCGGGTCGACAGCCCAGCGCTGCCAGTTTTTCATCGTTCGCGGCATCGAGGGGTTTTCGAAGATCTGCGGTGTCTTGGCGGCCCTCATGATCCTGGTGTCGGTGGTAATCACCTGTCAGATGATCTGGGTAAGGTTCGTGATGAACGAGTCGACGATCTGGCAGACCGAGGCCGTGACCTACCTGATGATCTCGGCCACCTTGATCGGCTTGCCCTACGTGCAGTTGTTGAAGGGGCACGTCAACGTTGATCTCGTGCCGATGCTGCTGCCACCGCGTTGGCGCAAGGGGCTGTCTCTAGTCGTCTTGGCATTCAGTATCGCGGTGATTTCGATCATGGCCTTTCACGGCTTCGAGCTGTTTCACGTCGCTTGGGAACGTAACTGGCGGTCGGAGACGGTGTGGGGAATCAGTATGTGGATTCCCTACCTGGCGCTGCCAGTTGGGTTGGGGGCCTTCGTGCTGCAGCTGCTGTCGGATCTATTGGCATCCTGGCAATGTGACGTCGAGGTCTTGGAGCATGGTGACTTCGAGGAGGACTACTGATGGACCCTCTGGTTCTTGGTGCTTTGGTCGCCGTCGTCACCGTCTTGGTGCTGTTCTCAGGGGTGTCGGTCGCGGTTGGCTTGTTGATCGTCGCAGCGGGCTTTCTGTTGGTATACGACGGACCTGCTTCGTTCGAGCTGTTGCCGGAGATCTTTTTCGGCAAGCTCGACAACTTCGCCCTGCTGTCCATACCGATGTTCATCATCATGGGTGCCGCTATCTCGTCAACGCGAGCGGGTGCCGATCTGTACGAGGCATTGGAGCGATGGATGACGCGGGTGCCCGGTGGGCTGGTTGTCTCCAACCTCGGTGCCTGCGCGCTGTTCTCGGCGATGTCGGGCTCATCCCCGGCGACGTGTGCCGCGATCGGCAAGATGGGTATCCCGGAGATGCGAAAGCGCGGTTACCCGGACGGCGTGGCGGCCGGTTCGATCGCCGCCGGTGGCACGCTTGGTATTCTGATCCCGCCGTCGGTCACGATGATCGTCTACGGGATCGCCACCGAGACGTCGATTGGCCGACTGTTCCTGGCGGGTCTCATCCCGGGCCTGCTGTTGGTCGCGTTGTTCATGGCCTGGTCGATATACAGCACCTGGCGCCAGGGCGGGGCGGCCGGGGCGTTGTCCGCGACGCGCTACACCTGGCTGCAGAAGATCGAAGTATTGCCGCGCGTCGTCCCTTTTCTATTAATCATCATCGGCGTGCTGTACGCGTTGTACGGCGGTGTTGCCACGCCCTCAGAAACAGCCGCGGTGGGTGCTTTGCTGTGTGTCTTGGCAGCAGTCTTTATCTACCGCCTGTTTCGATTTGATGCGTTGTGGGCGGTGCTGAGAGATTCGACGCGCGAAAGCGTGATGATCTTGTTCATCATCGGCGCGGCAGGCGTGTTTGCCTTCATGTTGTCAAATCTGTTCATCACGCAGGCGATCGCCGAGTGGATCGCGGAGCTGAACGTCAATCGCTGGGTGCTGATGGGCGCAATCAACGTCTTCTTGCTGGTCGCGGGCTTCTTTTTGCCACCGGTCGCGGTGATTTTGATGGCCGCCCCGATCCTGTTTCCAATCGTTATCACGGCCGGCTTCGATCCTTACTGGTTCGCCGTGATTCTGACGATCAACATGGAGATCGGTTTGATCACCCCGCCGGTCGGCTTGAATCTCTATGTGATCAACGGCATCGCGCCGGACATCCCACTGAAAACGATCCTCAAGGGATCGATGCCGTTTGTTGCCTGCATGGTGCTGGCGATCGTCATCCTTTCGGTGTTTCCGGGAATAGTGACCTGGCTGCCTGACCTGCTGATGGGCCCGGCGACCTGAGGCCAGCACGCCAGCGGAGAAGAGGCTATCGCATCAATGACCTGGATTGAGCGGATCACCAACACCGTTGCCGATCGTGGCCGTGAATTGCTGCGGCTGCGCAGCGACAGCAACCAGGACACCTTGGCGGACCTGTGTCAGCGCCTCGTCGCCGGCCGTGGTGAGGCGACCAATATCGCGTTGGCGCGGGAAATCCTACAGCGCTTCGCGACCCTCGATGCCGAGCAGAAGACCACCTTTTTCCTGATGCTGGCACAACAGTTCGGGCCAGATTTCGAGCGCATCAAGGCAGAGGTCGCAGCGTTCGATCAAGATCGCCCCGAGACGCTGCAGCGGCTCCTCGAGGCGGTTGAACCGCCACGGCAGGAGCTGATTCGGCGTCTGAACATGGCACCGAACGGCACCGCGAGTATCGTGATGATGCGTGCCGAGCTGCTGGACAGGATGCGTGAGTTTCCGGTGCTCAGCGGTGTCGACGCCGATTTCAAGCATCTGCTGTCGTCTTGGTTTAATCGCGGCTTCCTCCGCTTGCAGCGACTCGACTGGAAGAGTTCCGCCGCCATATTGGAAAAGATCATGCGCTATGAAGCGGTGCATCCGATCGCCGATTGGCAGGACCTGCACCGCAGACTGGCGGAGGATCGGCGTTGCTTCGGGTTTTTCCATCCAGCGCTGCCC
Organism: uncultured Gammaproteobacteria bacterium; assembly: GCA_942490985.1. GTDB lineage: Bacteria > Pseudomonadota > Gammaproteobacteria > Chromatiales > Chromatiaceae > Thiosocius. Next base: position 642,973 of record CALNYW010000003.1, on the reverse strand, counting down.
GAGGAGCCGCTGGTGTTTGTCGAGGTGGCGCTAACGCAGCAGACCGTCACACATATTGACGCCTTGATAAACCCGCATGCGAGTAAACAGGATCCGTATGCCGCCGATACGGCAATGTTCTATTCGATAAACAACGCGCTGCGTGGATTGCGAGGCATCAGCTTCGGTAATTTTCTGCTTAAACAAGTCCTGTCAGAACTGAGTGCAGAACTGCCTGCGTTGAAGCGTTTTGTCACACTTTCGCCAATGCCGCGATTCGCCGATAGTTTGGATGCGTTGCTGACGGGCAAGATTAGCGACTGGCCACTGGCCCGCGTCGAAGCGGTGTTGGGGGATTTCAAGAAGCCATTGCTGGTGGAAAATCCGCAGGCCGACACCGCGTGCCAAGCCGTTCAGGCGATGCTGCAAGTCGACGTGCTTGCTGAGCAAACCTTGCTCGGCGAGGTGCTGGCACGGCTCGCATTGCTGTACATAACCGCGCTCGAAAAGTCGCCCGGCATTTGTTGCGATCCCGTGGCGGCCTTCCATCTTGCCAATGGCGCGGTCCTTGAGCGTATCAATCCCTACGCGGATCGTTCTGCCAACGGCCTGCGGCGGTCGTATGGCGTGATGGTGAACTATCGTTACGACCCTGACCAGGTGGTCAACAACCATGAGGCCTTCGTTCATGAGGGCCGAATTGCCATGTCACGTGCGCTACAGCGCGAGTACGACAGGCATATCGTGGACAAGCAGTAATGGACCTCACCACCTTGCTGCTTGCAGGTGCGGTTGCCGGTACGTTGGCCGGGTTGCTGGGAATCGGCGGCGGTATCATCATCGTGCCGATCGTGACGCTGCTTTTCGAGGACAGCGGCGTACCGTCAACGCTGGCCATCAAAATGGCGCTCGGCACTTCGCTGGCGACGATCGTTGTCACCGCGCTTTCAAGCATTTACACCCACAATCGCAAGGGCGCCGTGGAATGGCATTTGTTCCGCATCATGGGGCCTGCTGTGTTCTTGGGGTCTCTTGCCGGCGCCTGGGCAGCAGACATCATTCCCGGCGCCGTGTTGTACCTGGGTTTCGTGATCTTTCTGTTTGCCGTTTCACTGCAGATGGCGATCGGCCGTGTGGGCGCCCATCGGGACCTTCCCGGAAAACGACAGCTCGCGGCGATATCGACAGGCGTGGGTGCGGTCTCGGCACTCATGGGAATCGGCGGCGGCGCGCTGAATGTGCCATTGCTCAGCTATTGCGGGGTGGCTCTGACGCGCGCGATCGCAACTGCCGCCGCGGTCGGTCTGCCATTGGCCGTCAGTGCAACCATCGGTTACGTGTTAGCCGGCCTCGACGAAACCGGCACGCCGCCCGGTAGTGTCGGTTATGTCAACGTCCCGGTTTTTCTGAGCATTGTCGCGACCAGTCTGTTGTTTGCGCCGCTTGGTGCAACCCTCGCGCACAAGTTGCCAGAGCGACTTCTGCGGCGAGTTTTTGCCGGTTTTTTGTTCATCCTGGCCAGCCGAATGGCCTATCGACTGTTATGAAGGACATGCAAGCCATGAGCAACGCGAATCTCTACTCGTTGTTTTCAGCACATTTTCCCAACGCCCCCGGCGCGGTGTTTTTGGAAATGCCGGATGGCCGCCGATTGCGCTATGCCGATGTGCCAGCGATGACGGGCCGGATGCTCAGTCTGTTGCAGCAGTATGGTGTTGAGAAGGGTGATCGTGTTGTCGTTCAGGTGGATAAATCGATCGAGGCGATCGTGCTCTATCTGGCCTGTTTGCGTGCCGGCGCGATTTATATCCCCCTGAACACCGCCTACACCGCGAACGAGGTCGCCTATTTTCTTCAAGATGCCGAGCCGCGCGTGTTCGTTTGTACGCCGCCGGCCAAAGCGAGTCTGGAGGGGGCCGCCGCCACAGCCGGAGTCGCCAGCATCGTTAGCCTTGGTCAGGCCGGTGACGGTGACCTGATGACCGCACTTGCAGCGCAGCCGGTCAGCGAAAAGGTAGCTCAGGTGGCCGGAGACGACCTGGCGGCGATTCTCTACACATCAGGTACGACGGGACGCTCGAAAGGTGCGATGCTCAGCCATGCCAACCTCGCATCGAATGCGCAGGTGCTCCACGACTACTGGCAGTGGCAACCGACTGATGTGCTGTTACATGCGCTGCCGGTGTTTCATGTGCATGGCCTGTTCGTGGCTTTGCACTGCGCACTGTTGGGCGGCTCGCGGGTGCTTTTCATGCCGCGCTTCGATCTGCCAACGGTGCTTGGCGCGTTGCCGCAGGCGACCGTGATGATGGGCGTGCCGACCTTTTACACGAGGCTGCTGGGCAGCGACAAATTCACCCGGGACAGTGTTGCCAATATGCGCCTGTTCATTTCCGGGTCGGCGCCGTTGCTGGCGGAGACGCATCGCGAGTTTGAAGCGCGCACCGGTCATCGGATCCTGGAGCGATATGGGATGACCGAAACCGGCATGATCACGTCGAACCCCTATACCGGCGAGCGTGTTGCCGGGACCGTGGGTTTCGCACTACCAGGCGTTGCTATTCGCATCGCCGATGAGCAAGGCAAGCCATTGCCTGCTGGGGAGGCCGGGGTCCTGGAACTGAAGGGTGCCAATGTCTTCAGGGGGTATTGGCGTATGCCGGAGAAGACAGCGGAAGAGTTCAGGCCCGACGGCTGGTTCATTACCGGCGATATCGCGTCAATGGACGAGGAAGGTCGTGTCACCATCGTCGGCCGCGCGAAAGATCTCATTATTTCCGGCGGCTTCAATGTATACCCGAAGGAAATTGAGTCGCACATCGATGAACTCCCTGGGGTAAAGGAGTCTGCTGTTATCGGTGTTCCCCATCCGGATTTCGGCGATGGCGTCGCCGCGGTGGTTGTGCCCGATGGCAGCAGTGAGCTCTCGGAGCCAGCCGTGATCGCGGCGTTGAAAGACAGCCTGGCGCGTTTCAAACAACCAAAGCGCGTTTTCATTGTCGATGCGTTGCCGCGCAACACGATGGGCAAGGTCCAAAAAAATATCCTCCGCGATAGCTACAAGGACACATTCGTTTGAGCGCTGGGGCCGCCGCCGAATTGCAGCGAAGGATCCATCAAGCGATTCCGCTCAGCCGAACCCTGGGTTATCAGATCACGGCACTGTCTGTTACGCAGATGGTGGTCAGGGCCCCACTGGGGCCTAACATCAACATCCATGGTACCGGCTTTGCCGGCAGTCTCTATGCGCTTGGCATACTGACCGTCTGGGGTCTGTGCGACCATATTCTTGCGCAAGCGGGTGCACCAGCGGAGCTTGTTGTCGCGGAAGCCGAGATTAAGTACTACGCCCCAGTCTGCAGCGATATTGTCTGCGACTGTTGTATCGACGAACACCAAAGCCGCGCGTTTGTCGCGGCGCTTGCAGAAGACGGGCGGGCGCGTTTGTCGACTGAGGTACGGATTGGTGAAAAACCTGATGCCGTCATCCGCGCCCTGATGGCCGCCCGGCGGTCTTGACGACATGCCGACGGTATGCGGTTAAAGGCTCGAGTTTGATCACCGTGGAAAGCATCGCATTGAAGCGCACCTCGCCAACATGCATGGGTGCGGTTTTTTAAGTGTTAAGCCGTGCCGGGCTTCGAGTGGATTGCCCATCGCTCAGTAATGACTGAAGCTTTCCTGCGGGTAGCGGGTGGCTGAAGTAAAAGCCTTGTGATTCGCCGCAGCCATTTTGTTTCAGAAAAAGCGCCTGGGCCTCTGTTTCGACGCCCTCTGCAATGACTTCAAGCTGGAGCTTTCTGGCCATTGACAGGATCGTCAGAGTGATTTCCCGTACATCATTGTTTTCCTGCATTGCCTGGGTGAAAACCTGATCGATTTTGATGCGATCAAGCGGGAAGTGTTGCAGGTGACTGAGCGACGAATAACCCGTACCAAAGTCATCAATGGCCAGCTTCACACCGCGCTGTTTTAACAAGGCCATCGCGGCACTGGCCTCGCTGAGGTTGTTCATCAGGGCGCTTTCGGTGATTTCCAGTTCCAAAGCGCTGGGTTCCAGGCCGCTTTCGGATAACGCCTTGTCGACTTCGGAGACGAGGTTGGCATCAGTGAACTGCAGAGGCGAAAGATTCACAGCGAGTCGCAGTGAATCAAAGCCCTCGTGCCGCCATTGTTGAACCTGGTGGCAGGCGGTCTGTAAAACCCAGCGGCCGATAGCATGAATTTGGCCGGTATGCTCGGCCACCGGGATAAAGGTGGCAGGGTAGACCAGACCAAGCTCTGGATTGTGCCAGCGGATAAGCGCTTCCACGCCGACGATGCGACCTGTTTCTATCTTGACCTGGGGCTGGTAGTAGACTTCGAACTCGCCGCGCTCTATCGCGGAACGCAGCGCATGCTCGAGTTGCGAACGCTCTGCAATTTCACGGGCAATCTCGTTCGAGAAAACGCAAGGCTCGGTGGCTTGTTGAACGCGTGCCCTGAATGTGGCGATGAACGCGTTACGCAGCAGGGCGCCGCTCTCGGCGCTGTCCTCGGGCCAGATACTCAACCCCATTCTGGGACTCAGTACGATCGGGTTGCCATCAAGGTTGATGGGGTCGGTCAGTGCGTGGAGGATGTTGTTTGCAAGGGCAATCCCTTCCTGCCGTGAGTCGAGCCTTCTTGCCAGAATCGCAAAATCGTCCCCACTCAGGTGGATTACGAGATCGTCGTGTCGCGCCCTGCGTTTGATTTTCCCGGCGATCAGGCTCAACAGTCGGTCGCCGGCCGGCCGACCGACGATGCCTCCGGCTGATCCCGACCACTTGATATGCACGATGATGAGCGCCGCAATTTCGTCCGGTGACTGGCTGGTCTCGCTGATCGATTGCAGGTGTTCTTCGAGCACATACTGGTTGGGTAAATCGGTTGCCGCGTGATGCAGCGCCTGGTGCTGCATGCTCGACGCCAAAGTCTGGTTTAACCGCTTCTCATCGAAAAGTGACCACGCACCCCATAACAGAAAGCCGACATTGAGCGGCAGGATCGCGGCGGCCGGCGGCAACCAGAGTTGCACTGCGGACATCAGCACAAACGACAATGCCAAGATGCCCAGCATGCTGGCGATAAAAAAGATAATTGCCGCCGGAAAGCTGATGGACACCAAGACAAAGGCAATGCCGCCGGCGATGAGCACGATGAGCACGGTGAGTGGCGACGGATCGAGTTGTTGGGCCAGCCTGCCGTTTAGGAAGCCATTCAGAACTTGGGCATTGAAAATTACGCCAGCCATCCGCTGATGATCGAGCGAAACAGGGGTGGCGATGAAATCACCCAGTCCGGTGGCGGTGGAGCCGACCAGGACGTATTTGTCTCGCAAGCGCTCGAGCACCGTATCGTTTTGCAACACCTTATAGACCGGGATGATGGTCAAGTTGTCCTGCTGTGCATCGAATGGAATGAGGAAGCGATTTTTCCGCAACCAGCCGAGCGCCTTCCCAGCGATGTTGGGTTGTGGTTTGGTATTCGCAGTAGGTTGCGCGACGTTAAGCATGGCCAAGGCAAGCGTCGGCCAGTGCGCGTCGCCCAGGCCTGCAAACTCAAAAAAACTGCGCGACAGCCCATCGATATCGATCTCGATATCCACGTGCCCAAGGCCGGCGGCCGACTCTGCCAGTGCCGGCGTTGGAAGGACCTCGGCGATGGGTTCACCCGGCGGTGGGTTGCTCGGTGCGACTGCGAGCACGGTCCGACCGTTGCGTCGAATAGCCTCCGCAAAGCGGGCATCGGCACGCGTATCGGGTTGTTCCGGTTCGGCGAAAAGGATGTCGAATCCGACAACACGGGGCTGGGCCGCCGTCAGCCGATCAAGCAGCAGTGCATGGCGCTGTCGCGACCATGGCCAGCGCCCCAGCCTTTGCAGGCTTTCGTCATCGATAGCCACCACGACGATGTCGCTGGTGGTCGTGTTCTGCTGCCAATTGACCAGGTAGTCGTAAATCAGCAGGTCGAAGCGCTGTAGCACATGGCTGTTGACCAGTGCATAGCTGCCAAGCACCACCAGCGCGATCAGCAGCAGGCCGGGTATTTTGGCGCGCGTTGTCCGGGAATCAGCCATCTACCTCATTCGCCTGTCGCATGGGACGCTTCGGGCAGGGGGCAACGGCAGGTTTTTCAGCCAAGCGGTCAGCACAATACTTACCGCCGCGGCCTGCGGTCCCCCCCGGAAGCCGAACCCTGTGAAACACGTAGTCAATCATCAGTAAGGCGCCCGTCCTTGTGCAACATGTGGATTACAGCAGCAGAATGCCCAGTATGCCGATCGCTGGAATGAACCAAACCGACGGGTCAGGTGGCGGATCAATGCGTTGCGAGGTTCCCCACGGGCCGAGATAACCATCCGGTTCAATGGTGCGGACCCGCAGATAACGGACCTGTCGCGTTGATTGGGTGATCGCCAGGCTTGTTTCGGTACCTACTTCGTCAGTCTCCAGATCGTTGAACGATTTGTCTCGTGCAACCTGGGCTTGGTACCGCTGCTCCGGTCCCGCCTTGCGCCAGGTTGCGATGATCGTGTCATCATCGATGTTCGCCAGTTCCGCCTCGATTGCGGGCGGAAGATCTTTCAGTTCCCAACTGCGAGCGGCCCCGGGCGGTCCGAACTCGCCGTCGGCCGCGATGCTGGTCACGCGCCAGTGATAGCTGCGGGGCGCGGTTAATTCATCGACCCGGTAGGCGGTTGCTTTCAGTTCAGAGTTGCTCAGCAGAACCTCTTCGAAGTTGGCGTCTGAGGCGATCTCCAACAGGTAACGGTCGGCATCTTGAGAGGCGGTCCAGACCAGCTCGGCCGGCTCCTGTCGGAATACCTGGCCGTCGTTGGGCTTGAGCAGCACCGGTGGTTGTGGGTCGGTGTCGATGCTGATTCGCTGAACACGGTCCTTGCCCTCGAGGCCGTGTTCGCCGATGCCGCGAACACTTAGCAGGTAGTCGCCGTCGTCAAGATCGGGCAGCGATGCCCTGGCTGCAGAGACGGTCCGGTCCCAGACGGTGACGTTCGGTTGATCTTGCGCGCGTATCTCGACGCGATAGATGTCCGCAGTGGGTATGGGCGGCCACATCACGGGCCAGTTCAGCTGCCGGATGGTGTCCGGTAGCGGCTCCAACTCAGGTGCGGCCAACAGTCGCTGAGGCGGCAAAGGCTTGCGCCCCGGATTGACACGGGTGCCAAAGCCTGCGCGGACCAGTCGAGGCTTCTTGGCACCGGTGACCCGGACTTTTCCTTCGATGACCTCGACGTTGGAGGCCTGGTTGTCAGCGGTGACCGCGGCCCGATATGCGGTGCCGCGTACCGCACTGATTGCCGACGGGGTCTGGATCTCAAACCGCGAGCCCGGACCCACCGCCGGCTTGACCCGCGTATCGACCCGCCCTTTTAGCAAGCGGAGTCGCGAGTCGACCATGCCGGTTTCGCCATGTGCACTGAGATGGTTGAAACGCATTTCTGACTCGTGGTGCAGCGTTAGGATCGAACCGTCAGCGAATTGCACTGCAACGCTGCTGTCCGGTCCCGTCAGCAGGCTGTCGTTCAGCCAGATCTGGTCGCCCGTGTTGGCCTCCACGGATACTTTCTCGGTCCCCCGAAGAATCGTTACCTGACCAAGAATTGATTCAATGCGAGCCGGTGTTGGGTTGCTCTTGATCCACTGCATCGGTACCCGCAAACGGGTGCCTGGCCGCATGCGCCTTGGATTCGCCACATTATTGATTTTTCGGATCTGTTCGAAACGCATCACGCTGTCGAGATGCTTCTCGCTGAAATCCCAGAGGTTGTCGCCTTCGACGACGGTGTAGACCCAATCGGCCGCGTCGGACGGGAGAGGACTTAGCGCCAGGAACAAAATTATGAAAACCTGCAACAGGCATCTAGAGTCAGATTGCGCGAACAATGATTGGCTCCTTGTTTGCTCGTTTCGCTGCTCGTCCGGTGGCAACGCTGCAACGGTCCAATGGTATTTAGCGGTCGTATCCGCCTGATCATGAATTATTCGTTGTAGCGGGCCCCGCAGTTTATGCCCGCATTCTTGAATATCCTACCCGTTTGGCCCCTGATATTGGTCAACAAAAGGCCACTTCTTAGGCGCCAGGTACCTTGTGGATGTGAACCAAACCTGCCCAGGCCACTCGAAATTCCGCTGGCGGGCAGCTTTAAGCGCCAAATCGGGTCGAAAGCTAAATCGGAAAACAACCAAGACGACTGTGCGTCAATCCGGCGGCGTGTTGCCCCACAATGCGGTTAAAAAACCGGCGTCAGCGAGCCCTGTAAGATCAGGGCCTGGTTGCCGATCTTTTAACCGATCGACAGATCGAACATTTGGCCAGGCCCAACCGGATTCGACAGCGCTTGCGATAGATATGCCTCTGAAAAGAAAAAAGACCATGGTGCTGTTCGGTTACGACTGGGACGGTATCGAATTCCGTAGGCTCGTCAAGGCATGGCCGCAACTCCATGCGGGCTTCGATTTATTCAAGTTCCCAAGTAACGCGCGCTTGGCCTATTTCGACATGGAGCGTTTCGTTGCGCTGTCTGCATATCGGGCAAAGTGGCGCGGGGCGGGTGCGGTGGTCAGCAACCATGAGCAATTCGGTGCGCTTACCGCAGCGCTGTTGGCTGAAAGGATGGGGTGGCCCGGCACGTCGGTCGAGGCGGTGCTGGCATGTCAGCATAAGCTTTATGCGCGCGAGGTTTTGCAGCGGGTCGCGCCTGAGGCCAACATTCCGTTCGAGAGGCTGGATGCGGCCTATAACGACGACATCCCGGCAGGCATCGACTACCCCATTTTCGTCAAACCGGTGAAGGCGGCTTTCTCGGTATTGGCAAAGCCGGTCGCTAGCCGACAAGAGCTAAGGGCTCATACGCGCTTCGGCTTTCGTGAGCTTTGGGTCATCAAGCATCTGGTCGAACCCTTTGAGCGGATAATTCAGAAACGTTTGCCTGAGGCCGGGACCGCACACAGTCTGATGCTCGAGCAATGTGTACGCGGCCGGCAGTACTGTCTGGACGGCTATTGCTTCGAAGGGCGCGTATGTCCCCTGGGTATTGTCGATGCGATCATGTATCCGGGTACCGATGCCTTTATGCGCTGGGACTACCCGAGCGCGCTTGCCGATCCGCTTAAGCAGGAAGCCGAACGGATTGCCGCCACCTTCCTGAATGCAATCGGTTTCGAGCATGGATTCTTCAACATGGAGTTCATCGTCGACGAGCAGAGCGGTCAGCTCAAGGTCATCGAATTCAACCCCCGGATGGCGGCGCAGTTTTCTGATCTCTATGCGCGTGTCGACGGTTTAAATCTGCATGAAATGGCTTTGGCATTGAGTCAGGGAATCGATCCGACTGTGCTTCCAAAACAGGCGCCAGCCGCCTCGTGCGCAGCGAGTTTTGTGTACCGCAGCTTTGATCCGATGGGGACGATTAAGATGCCTGGCGCGGCGCAACTTCAGGCGTTCAAGACCGCTTTTCCCGATGCGTTGCTGCTGCAGTTCCCTCGCTTATCCAGTCAGATCGAGCGGGATTGGAAGTGGTTGGGCAGCTATCGCTACGGCATCATGCATCTCGGCGGGAAAAGTAGCGACGACTTAAGACGGCGCTGCGAGGCAGCAAGCGCGATGCTTGGCTGGCCGGCCCCGTATGCCGCTCATCTGGCCAACGTGCCCGGCTTGGGCGACGACGAAGCGTTTTGGCCCAGCGCGGCCGAGACCGAGAAGGCCTCAAGTTGACGACGATATCTCAGGAGTCCGGATTGTGAAGCTAAGACCAAGAAAATTTTTTTACGCGGTTGTGCTGGTTGCATTGGCAATAATGCTGTCCGGCTGCGGTGGGATGTCGGCGCAAAATCCTGGCGCCGGTTTCTCGCCGGTCAACGCGGTAGCGAACGACGCTGACGACCATTTGCTGCTGTTTGGTGCGGACGTCGTCGCCTATTTCACCGAGGGTCGACACGTCCAGGGCTTGCCGGAATACCGTAGCGACTACGAAGGCGTTGATCTGTATTTCGCATCGGCTGAAAACAAAGCGCTGTTCGACCAGATGCCGACCGCTTACCTACCTCAATATGGAGGCTATTGCGCCAACGGGATTGCGTTCGGTATCCCCTGGGGCGGAAACGCCGAGGACTTCCTCGTTCACGACGGCAAGCTGTACATCTTCGGTGGCGAGTTGTCGCAAAAGGCCTTTATGCTCGATCTGGCGGCTAATTTGCGCCTGGCAGATGAATACTGGCGCGAAGAGGTCGCAAATTCGAACAGCTTCTGGCAGCGAACCAAGCGTCTGGTGTTTCGCGTTCCGCACTATCAGACGGGTGAGGAGCAGGCCGCTGCGGTGGCCGCCGCAAACGGCTGAACGCCATCCCCGGGTCTGTCCACCACGCCCTGCATAGGCGTGGTCGGCGTGATTTCGTCAAACCGCAACGGCCATCAGCTTCGACAATTTCGAGATCTGTTCTACCCCTCCCCCCGCGAATCAAACGAATCTCCCTGTGATCGACCGATGCGATTTGCAAGCTAACCGTCGCAGGCGCTGATTCGGGTACTCAGTCGCAACCGTGAACGGATCAACCGTGACAGGCTGTCGATACCGAGGTTTAGCAGCGCGGTGACCAACAGCAGCAGCATGACCCGGTCGAGCCGGATATCGGCGATCGCACTGTCGATGTAGAAACCCAGCGTCGCGATGCCGAGTACGCCGAGGATCGCGGTCTCGCGCATGATGATCTCCCAGCGGTAGAACAGGTAGGCGAGGAATTGCCCATAAATCCGCGGCACGATCTCGAACGCATAGAGATTGATGCCTGAGCTGCTGTCGGGGCGCAGACTAATCTCGTCACTGTAACGCCCGAGCAGATGGCCGATGATCGCGCCGTTGTGCAGCGCCAGCGCCACGATGGCCGGCAGCATCGACGGCCCCCACAGCTGCAGGAAGATGTAAACCAGGATGAACTCGGGGGTCGAGCGCATGATCACCAGAAACAGGTGACCGAGGCCGCGTCCGAAGCGCCCGAAGAACTTGGTCGAGATCAGCGGGAAGAATGCGAGCGTTAGGAAGGCCGTCGCAACCAGCGCGATCTGGGTCAGAACGACCGTCGCGACGAACCCGGGCAGGGCCTGGTCGGTCAGCATCATCATCAGCCAGTCACCGAAGGCTGACCAGACCTGCGGGTCGAGCAGGTCGGCGTTGCGTAGCGGCGCCGGCACGATGTCTTCGGTGAGGAAACGCACGATGTTTTCCCAGCGGACCTGGGTGGCGCCGCCGAGCAGGAACGGCGCGACGATCAGGTACAGGCCGATCAGCTTTGGCTTCATCCACAGTCGCAGCGACGCGATAATCAAGTAAAACATGATCAGCTGTGCAGCGGCCTCGGAGTAGTTGCCCTCGCTGAATGCCGTCTGCAGGTAATAACCGAGGGTCGGCAGACCAACAAAGCCGAGTACGGCACTCGAACGCAGGCCGCACTCGAACCGGTACAGCGTGTAGCTCTTGATATGGGCCCAGGCGTCGGGCAGGCGTACGAAGAAAAACGCCGAGATGGTCGACGTACCTGCCGGCAACGCATTCAGCGCGGCTGCCGGTGTCTCTTCCAACGTCTCCGCATAGACCTTGGCGCAGATCCCGGCGTACGGGATCGCGATGGCGAGCACCCCGGTCAGCGGCGACAGCCCGAGCATTTGCAGGAAGATCAGCGCCCAAAACAGTTCGTGGATCGAGCGCGCGATGGCGCAGGCCCAGCGCACCGGCCCGATGTGGAAGAACTGCGCCAGGATGATGCCGCCGAAAGCGGCCAGCGCGACGCCGACCAGGGCGAATGCGATGGTTTGCACGACGGCGGTGCCGATCGCCTCGACGGCGAAAAAGTCTGGCGTGACGACGCCGAGCAGCATGCGTTGGATTTCCGCCCACGGGTCGAGGGTGGTTATCGCGATATCGGCAAACGCGAGGCAGACGACTGCGATCGCAATGAATGCCGTGCTGACCCTGACCGCCGGTGAGTAGTGCGGCCGGACAGCGCCGGGCAGATCAGCGATGGTTTTCATCGCTGTCTTTGTACAAGAAGTCGAGGTCGGATGCGGTCAGTCCGGCACTCGGTTGGTCGAGCGCGATGCCGCCATGCTGCAGTCCGATGATGCGCGTCGCGTAGCTCAGCGCCAGCTCGACGTCATGCATTGCCAGCACCACGGTCTCAAAATGCTCGTGCAGGGCGTCGAGCACGGTGCGTGCCTGGTGGCTGTCGACGGCGGAGACCGGTTCGTCGCCGAGTACCAGCGCGCCGCCCTGGTGCAGGGCACGGCAGATGCCGACACGTTGCTGCTGACCGCCGGACAGCTCCCCGGCCCGTTCGAACAGCTTTTCCTCGAGCCCCAGGCGTTCGACCAGCGGACGGATCGCGTCGATCTCGCGCCGCCGTGGCCTGGCCAGGTTGATCAGGTTGTACCAGGTCGGGTGCTGGTTCAGGCGCCCCATGTAGATGTTGTGGAATACACTCAACGAACCGACCAGACCCGGGTTCTGCGGGACCAGTGCGGCCTGCTGCAGCAGGCGCGCCTGGATAGCGGCCAGCAAGGTGGACTTGCCGGCGCCGCTCTCGCCGACCAGCGCGATGCGGTCCCCCTCATGGATGGCGATTGATATATTGCGCAACACCAGGCCTCGGTCGTAACCGAGGTCCTGGTTGACCAGTTGCAACAACACCGTCGGTCAGTCGACCAGCTTGAGCTCGCGCGCGGTATCGAGGATCGGCTGGAAGTCGTCGTTCGTCGCTGGAATGAAGCCTTTGCGCGGGAACGAGGCCAGCAGGTCCGGGTCGTCCATGTTCAGCAGCGCCTGGCGCACTTTCTCTTTGAAACCGGCGCCCCAACGTTCATCGACGTCACCGCGAATCGACCATTGGTAGTCCGGGTAGCCCGGTGTCACCCAGATCACCGAGATCTTGCTCGGATCGATGTTGCCTTCGGCGAGTTCACGCTTCCACACCTTGAAGTTGGTGGCGCCGACTTGGTAGGCCCCCGACTGCACCAGCGCAACGGTCTTGGAGTGATTGCCACTGAAGCCGACCTTCGAGAATACCTCTTCCGGCGTCTTACCAAATTGCTCGCGGATGTGATATTCGGGCATCAGGCGCCCTGAGGTGGAACCCTTCGAGCCGAACGTGAAGGTCATCCCGGCGATTTCCTTGGGGAACTCGTCGGACGCCTTCAGGCCGGTGCTGGAATGGGCGATAAAGTAGGTTTCGAAATTGGGATCCTCGACACCCTGCGCGATGGCCTCGGAACCGTCGACCAGCAGCCGTGCGCGCACCCCCGACAGCCCGCCAAACCAGGCCAGCTGCACCTGATCGTTGCGGAACGCTGTCACGGCCGCCGCGTATGACTTGACCGGTACGTATTTGGTCTCGACGCCGAGTTCCTTGGTCAGGTAAGTGGCTACCTTGCCGAAGCGCTCCATCAGGCGCGCTTCGTCCTGGTCGGGTATTGCAGTGAAGACAAACGTATCGGCGGTTGCCACGCTGGTGGCCAGCAAACCGGAAACCAGCCCTAACATCCATTTTTTCGCCCGGGAGATCTTTATCACGGCGCTATGTCCTCTTTGAGTGTTAACAACAATCGAACCGAGACCGTAGGTCATTGGAAGTCCCTAGTGCAACCGTTAGTCGGCCTGCCGCAATGGAATTCGCCCCCATAAACAACGCGGGCAATTGTTGGCGAATCTGTGAGCGCGCGGTCGTGTTTTTCGGACAGGGTGTTTACCCGGCGGATTGACGGCCCGTGGCTCCCCAAAGGCGTTGTTTAACGATAGGGTTCTCGACCGAGACGCGGCGGCCCGGATGGGTGGTGCCCGGGCCGACCTGTCGCGGCATGCGAGGATTAGGCTTGATTCTTATCAACGGTCAGAACGGACGCTATTTTTTGCAACTACCCTCGGTTGGCTATCGTGCAGGGTATGTCGCCACGCTGCTGGCCGTGCTGCTGGTCGGTGGCTGCGCGAGCTTGCCATCGGACTTTTCACGCGAACAGACGCAGGCGATGAGCGATACGGAAACAACCCGACTGGGTCGCGCGGTCGCGCCGAGTGCGGCGGAGCATCAACCGCGATCTGGTTTTCGGCCGCTGGGAAACGGCCTCGATGCGCTGGTTGCCAGGCTCGTCTTGGCGGGGCTTGCCGAACGCAGTCTGGATGTTCAGTACTACCTGTTCCACGATGACGCCACGGGCCGCCTATTGGCTGCGCACCTGCTGAAGGCCGCAGATCGGGGGGTCCGTGTTCGGCTGCTGGTGGACGACATGGACATGCAGGGGAAAGACGCCGGTCTTGCTGCGCTGGCACAGCACCCGATGATCGAGATCCATCTGTTCAACCCCTTCCCGTCCCGGCAGATGCGGTTGCTCAATTTTCTGACGCACTTTGGAACCGTCACGCGCCGCATGCACAACAAATCCTTTACCGCCGACAACCAGCTGTCGATCGTCGGTGGTCGGAACATCGGCGACGAATATTTTGCGGCCGCGGAAGGCACCAATTTCGGTGATATGGACGTGCTGGCAATCGGGCCGATCGTCCGTGATGTCAGCGCGTCATTCGATCGATATTGGAATAGCCAGCAGGCGATCCCGGTAGCGGTGCTGACCGAACGCGGTGACACGCAATCGCTGGAAGTGGCTCGGCGCGGTCTGGCGGAGCATCAGGCGATGATGGCGGACTCACCCTACACCCGTCGCTTGCGTGAATCTACGCTTGCCAGGCAATTGCAAAAGCGCGAACTCGATTGGTACTGGGGGGCGGCGGAGCTGCTCGTCGACCGACCGGAAAAAGTTGTGACGGACCCGCGAGATCGCAGCACGCACCTTGGCCCTGAACTGCGCGACCTGATCGCCTCCGCGCAGACCGAGCTGTTCCTGATTTCGCCCTATTTCGTGCCGGGAAAGTCGGGGACCGCGTTGCTGAGCGAGCTGGTCTCGCGCGGCGTGTCGGTCACGGTGCTGACGAATTCGCTCGCGGCAACGGATGTGCCGGCGGTGCACGGCGGTTATGCGCGATATCGCCATGCGCTGCTCGGTGCAGGCGTCAAACTCTACGAAGTGCAGCCGTCAGCACAGATGGATGACGATGAGGGGCGCCGCTTCGGACGCTCGCAAGCGAGCCTGCATGCCAAATCCGTCGTCATCGATCGTCAGCAGGTTTTGGTGGGTTCGATGAACCTCGATCCGCGCTCCGCGCTGTTGAACACGGAAATGGGCATCGTGATCGATAGCCCGCCTTTCGCCGAAGCCATCATGGCGTGGCGCGATGCGTCGATATCGGCGTTGGCATGGCGCGTCGAGCAGGCAACCGTCCAGAGTGTGTATGGTGAGACCGAAACCCTGGTATGGGTTGAAACGCGTGACGGGCAAGAATACCGCCTTGCGACCCGAGAACCCGAGGCCGGCATCTGGGCGCGCCTGCAGGCGGCTATTGCGCGCTTACTGCCTATCGAACAGCAGCTCTAAGGTCCTGTCCAGTCAGGGGGGCAGGTTACCCGCTCAGGCCAGTTCGATTGGCTCGGGCGCATCACTGCGCTGTTTGACTTGGCCAATGATCGCCGTATTCACATAACCGGCCTCCCGTAATGCGGTCATGCACGCCTCGGCGTTGGCCGAGGGGACGCCGGCAAGCAGACCGCCGGCGGTTTGTGGATCGAACAGCAATGGAAAACGGGGATGTTGACTGGCCCGTTCGAGATCCCGCACGCCCCGACGCAGACGCAAGTTCTGGGGTTGCAGCGATGACAGGATACCGGCGGCGACGGTTTCCTGGGCGCCCGCCAGCACCGGTACGTCATCGATCACCACCCGGGCATCGACCCCGGCCGCGCGGGTCATTTCGATCAGGTGGCCGAGCAGGCCGAAGCCGGTGACGTCGGTACAGGCCGTGACCCCATGCGCCTGCAGGCAGGCGGCACCGGCGGCGTTTGAGTGCAACATCGACTGGATCGCCCCATCAATCCAACGCCCCTTGGCACGCTGGCGCATGTCCGCCGCGAACAGCGTTCCGGTGCCAATCGGCTTGGTCAGAATCAACACGTCCCCCGGCTGCAGCCCACCCTTGCGTAGCAGCTGTTGTTCGGAGATCAGGCCGTTAACGGTCAGCCCAAACGCCAGTTCGGCGCCTTCACTGGAATGGCCGCCGGCCAACACGGCGCCGGTCTCGTTGGTCACCTCGAGGGCGCCGGCCATGACGTCGGACAGGGTTTCCTCGACGATCCGTTCCCGACCATAGGGTACGGTCGCAATCGCCAGCACAGATTGGGGTGTCGCGCCCATCGCGAAAAGGTCGCCGAGCGCATGATTGGCGGCGATTTTCCCGAACACGTAGGCGTCGTCGATGAATGAACGGAAATAATCAACGCTCTGCACCAACAGCATGCCTTCGGGTACCCGGTACACCGCCGCGTCGTCCGGTGCATCGAGCCCGATCACCACATCATCGCGCTGCTGTGGTGGCAGCTTCTGCACGACCCGGCTGAGCACGGTGCTGCCGACCTTGGCGCCGCAGCCACCGCAGCGCATCGCGATCGTCGACAGTTCTTTGATGGCCTGCTCATCGGCGACGCCTGAGGCAAACTCGGGCCCGCTTTCTTCGGCCATCTCGGGCAGCTCGTTGAAGCGGCGCATGAAGCGACGATCGATCCAGTCCTTGACCGTCCATAGCCACCTACCTTCCATCGACCATGTTCCGCGCGACGCGATCGCATAGCGATCGCCGGTACTGATCAGGCCGAGAAAATTCCGTTGCGGACGATAGCGGCGCAGCGCCCGGCCGCGACAGGCGCGTTGCAGGTTGGTCGTCAGGACCTTGCCCTGGCGGACCGCGAACACGCCGGATTTGGGGCGCGGGTCCGGCATCGCCGCGATATCGCCGGCGGCAAAGATACCGGGGTGCGACAGCGATTGCAGATAGTCGTCGACCTGGATGAATCCCTGCTCGTCGACCGCCAGGCCGGAGCTGGTCGGCCAATCGGGCGCCGAGGCCTGAGTCACCCACAATACGGCATCAGCGGGCTGGGGGTCCTGGCCGTCGGCGTGCACGGCAGTAGGGGTAACCTCGGTGGCCCGATTTCCGGTACGGACGACGATCCCGCGCTCGTGCAGGATGCGGCTGAAGCGGCGTTGTACGCCCTTGTTATGGCTCGGCATGACCGTGTCGCTCTGGCTCAGCAGGGTGTAGTGCAGGCGAGATGGGTCATCACCGTTCTGCCGTAGCAGTCTGTGCAAGCGGTGCTGCGTGGACAGCGCGAGTTCGACGCCACCTGCACCGCCACCGACAACGACAACCTGGAAGCGTCCCTTACTGGCGACGACACGATCCTGCAGGTCTTGCCACTGTTGCAGCCAGATATCGATCGGTTTAACTGGCATCGCGTGTTCCGCAGCGCCGGGGATATCGATCGTCCGCGGCCGCGAGCCGATGTTGATCGACAGCAGATCGAAGTTTATCGGTGGGCGTCCCGCGGCAATGACCTGGCGGTTTTCCAGGTCGAGACCCTCGACCTCGGTATGGTAGAGCCGCGCGGCGGCAAATCTTGCCAGCGGGCCGAGATCGATGTGGCATTCGTCGTAATCGTACAACCCGGCGACATAGCCCGGCAGCATCCCCGAATAAGGGGTGTGGATGTCGCGGGTTATCAGTGTCAAGCGGATGCCGGGCATGGGGTGCATGCCGAACCGCCGCAGCACCGATACATGCGAGTGTCCGCCACCAATGAGGACGAGATCTTTGACGATGGGTGTTTGTGACGCTTGCATTTCAATTAGGCCTTGCCGGGGATCAGGTTAGACAGCACAGGTGCGAAAACCCGCGAACACGTCGTTCCGGTCGGGTCCGTAATAGCTGCGCCAGGTGTTGCGTATCATCCGTCCGCGGGTGGGCCAGGCACCGCCGCGCAAGACCTTGGTCTGGCCGAACAGCGGCTGCGAGTAATCCGCGTACATGTCGGGGGTGAAGCCGGGGTAGGGGCCGAAAGTCGTATCCGTCCACTCCCAGACATTGCCAATCATCTGCCGGCAGCCAAATGCGCTATCGCTACCCGGTAACGCGCCGACGTCTATCGTGCCCAAGGCGTAGCCATCGAGATTGGCCAGCTCGGCAGTTGGCGCCGTATCGCCCCAGGGAAAATACCGCTTGGTTTCCGCCAGGCCCTTGCCATCGGACGTCGGCTGTCCGGCCGCAGCGACCTCCCATTCCAATTCGGTGGGCAATCGGCGCCCGGCCCAGCGGCAGTAGGCCTGCGCTTCATGCCAGTTGACGTGGACCACCGCGGCGTGGGGCGGTAGCGGGTACCAGACATCGAAACGCCGTTGTTGCCAGCCGTTGCCGTTGCGGCGCCAATACACCGGGTGCTCGAGGCCCGTTTGGGTTCGCCATGCCCAGCCATCGTCGCCCCAGTAATGCCGGTTGGCGTAACCACCGGCGTCGACGAAGGCGGCGAATTCCCGATTGCTGACCGCCGCGCGAGCGATCCGAAACGGTGCGACCTCGCAGCGATGCGCCCATTTTTCGTTGTCAAAAACAAAACCGCTGTCGGGCGGTGCGCCGAGCATGAATGAACCGCCTGGGATATCTGCATCACCGGCGGGGCCAGCACCGCTATTGGTTGCTGGCGCTACGGTATCGAAGACCGGTGGTGGATAGCCCAGGGTCTGGCGCGTGTAGGTGAACGCCTCGGTATGCATGTCTTCGTGGTAGACCGCATACTGGGTGAGGTAGTCACGCGCCGGATCCGCAGGGGCATTGTCCAGGTGTTCGCAGACGCGGTTTTCCACGGCCTGCATGTAGGCCAAGACATCGGGTATCTCAGGCAGCGGCAGGTCCCACCGTTCATCGTGGGCGATCGATATCGAATCGAACAGGGCATCCGCCTGAGGGAGCAGCGGCGGTTCGCCGAGGTGATGGCGCAGGATCCAATACTCGTAGAAGTACGCGGTATGGCCGATCTCCCAACGCAGTGGATTTATCGTCGCCATGCGGGGGCCCATCATCTGTTTGTCGTCGAGACCGGCGATGAGCTGCAGCGTGCGCTTTCTGGTGTCACGCACTTGTGAAGGCAGGGAATGGGTCATTAGGCTAGATTCGTGTTCGAGATTGCTGAAGATGGTCTCAAGGACCGGCGTTGAAGTCACACCGTGGTGGCTTTGGTTTTTAAGTTGAGTCGGGACTATCGGGCGTCGCGGTTCGCAAAAAGGGGTGCTGCCTGCATGCATATCGTACTTGTAACCCCTGCGCCGCCGGGGTCTCTGTCCGGCAACCGGGCAACGGCGAACCGTTGGGCGCGCCTGTTGCGTGGTCTTGGCCACCGCGTCGACGTGCTGGTCGACTATCAGGGCGAGCCTTGTGAACTGATGGTTGCGCTGCATGCGTGGCGCAGCGCCGCCGCGATCGAGAAATTCCGGCGCTCGCAACCCGATTGCCCGTTGATCGTGGTGCTTACCGGTACCGATGCCTATCGATTCATACACTCTCACCCGATCGAGACGATGGCCTCGTTGGTGACAGCTGATCGGATCGTCGGACTACATCGCCTGATCGCGGATTGCGTGCCAAAGGCCGCGCGGGACAAGCTGAGGGTGATCTACCAATCCGCCAAGCCGCTGACCGGGCGCAGACCACCGCAGCGCCGATTTCGGGTCTGTGTGGCCGGCCATTTGCGTCATGAAAAAGACTCTTTGCGTGCGGCAATGGCCGTGCGCAATCTGCCTGCCGCGAGTCGGATCCAGGTGGATGCGTACGGCAAGCCGCACACCCCGGACTGGGCGGCGGCTGCCCAGGCGGAGATGCAGGCCAACCCGCGATATTGCTGGCACGGGGAGATCGCGCATGGCCGCTTACGCGATGTCTACCGCCGTTCGCACCTCCTGGCGTTGACATCACGGATGGAAGGCGGCGCGAATGTGATCTCAGAGGCGCTCATGGCCGACCTCCCTGTCGTCGCTTCCAGAATTCACGGTTCAATCGGCTTGCTCGGAGCAGACTATCCCGGTTACTACCCGGTCGAAGATACCGCTGGGCTGAGGGAACTGTTGTTGCGCGCCGAGTCTGACGCGGTCTTTTATCGTAGTCTCCAAACCGCCTGCGCAGCATTACGCCCAGCGTTCAGCGAAACCGCAGAGCAAGCGGGTTGGGCGAGCCTGTTGGCTGAATTGAACGCCTGAGGCCTTGCCACGCGATCAGCGCCGTCGATGAAAGTAGCTGGCCAGTAGCTGCGGGTCATCGAAATGCTGTCGGTCGATGAAACCGATCGCGTGGGTGCCCCATTGACGCATAGCGCCGACATCTTCAACCCCGGTCGGCCATAGCGTGTAGCGTTCGAGTCGTTGGCTGCCGGGCACCAGGCCCGATGCGTCGAACAAGCTACGGGTCGCGCCTTCACTGGGGAGCATCGTCAGTGTCTGGTAGGGGGCGAGCGCGTAGCCTTGCGGCGTCATTGTCGCGACGTTGTCCAGTCCGACAATGAAATGCGTATTGCTTTGGAGATGTACGGTCGCCGGCAAGCCGGGGTCTAGATCGGTTACGTCGTAGATCGTTTTGGGCTCCTTGGAGAGTGGGTCTTTGCGAGGCTGGAGTCTGTCCGAAACACGGAACATCTTGTGATAGCAGCCGCAGTTATGAATGCTGTCGTAGAGCAATACCTCTCCGTCATGATCGAGTGTGACGCGCCAGGTCAGGCCGTCGACCTGGCCAGCATAGAAGTCTGGAAACGTGGTTGGCTTGCGTTCGCTGAACCAGAACACGTAGTTGAGCTGCAGCAAATTTTGACCGCCGATCCGCGTGTGGGAAACCAGCGTGTAAACGGTCGGCTGCGCCGTGTCGAAGCCTAGTTCTTCGCCTTGCCAAAACGGCGTAGCGATCGCGTCGTTGGTGTCGCGATAATCCACCACGAGGCGCGGTGCATGCCTGGCGAAAAGCCGTTGCAGCTGCTTGTCGCTCGGTTTGGGCAGGCCCAGCGGGTCGGCAGCCTTTGCCGTGGTCAGCCATCGCGCCACGGTCGATGGCGACAGTGCCGGACGGTGCGTTGCCGGTTCAAAACTCCGCGAGGTCGCTGGCGGCTGGCCATCGCCGAAGGCGGCTCGCTCTGCCGCATGGAGCCGCCGGATCTGGATGTCATAGACGGGTCGCATGAGTGCGTACAGGCCGAGCCATCGATAGGCATCGATGTAGGCATCTTTGACCGGCGGGTTGGCGCGTACCGCCGCGACAAGGTCGCCCCGTGCGGCAGTGTGCGATGGGCTGTTGGCAAACGTGTTGGCGCATTCAGACAACTGCGTCAATGCCGCGGTCGACCAGGGTTGTGCGAGGTTGGCGTTTTCGCTGACGCGCGTTTCCTCACCGAGCGCTGCCAACAAGCCGACCCAGTGTCGCCGTTGTTCGCCGTTGCGGATATCTATTGCCAATGCCGCGAGGAAGCGGTTGATGTGCAAGAACGGCAGGTCCGGTAACGCCTGCGTCTGCGCATTGTTGACCCCGGCCTGCCGGACTGCCTCGCGGAATTGCGTGGCTCGGTCGATGCACTCGGCGGGGACATGGATCGCGCTGGGCGTGTCGTTTTTTGGTGCCCATGATTGGCAGCCTGCCGATAGCAAAACAACGGTAAGCAGCACCATCTTCAGTGCCAGTGCCGGGTTCGGCATCAACGGGGCTCGTTTCGAATCGGGTTGGGCAAGGCAAGGGTCCCGCGCTGGCGCAGCCCGGTGCCGAGTGGCAGCGGTGACATCAACATGTTCTCCGATCGGATCGGTTGGCGCGAGATCGATGGCAATATTTGCAAACTATCACGACGGCGCGTTAGGTTCAGCTTAGCCTTAATTCACGAAGTCGAATTCGACGATGATCAAAACGCCCTACCTGCTTTTTCTTGGAGACGCTGCAGATCAGTTGGCGGTCAAGGTGGCCCAGGGCATCCGCGACTGGCGGCCTGAGTACGCCTTGGGACAGTACCGCATGGCGGGCTGTAATGCCGATCTGCGAATCGCCGACATGACGCTTGACGAAGCGTGGGCGAGGGGCGCCCGAACCCTGGTCATCGGGGTCGCGAATCGCGGTGGCGTCATTGCCGACCAGTGGAAAGAGGTGTTGGTCGCGGCTTTGAACAAAGGCTTCGACTTGGCTTCCGGCTTGCACAGTCTGTTGCGCGATGAGCCGGACCTGGTCGCTGCGGCCGAATCCAATGGTCGCGCGTTGCACGATGTGCGCCTGCCAACGATGCGCTACCCGGTCGCCAACGGCGAGAAACGTCCCGGCAAGCGTTGTCTTGCGGTCGGCACGGACTGCTCGGTCGGAAAGATGTACACGGCGCTCGCGATGGACAGGGAAATGCACGCGCGCGGCAGAAAGTCGACGTTCCGTGCGACCGGGCAGACCGGTATTCTGATTACCGGCAGCGGTGTTCCGCTGGATGCCGTGGTGGCGGATTTTATGGCGGGTGCGGTGGAGTGGCTGACGCCGGCGAATGATGACGATCACTGGGATATGCTCGAAGGGCAGGGGAGTCTGTTCCACGTGTCGTTTTCGGGGGTCACGTTGGCGCTGATTCATGGTGGCCAGCCTGATGCGCTGATCCTTGCCCATGAGCCAACCCGGAAGCACATGCGGGGGCTCCCCGGCTATGGTTTACCGAGTCTCGAGGCACTCCGGGATACGGCACTTCCGTTGGCGCGTATCGCAAACCCCGCTTGTCGGGTTGTCGCCTTGTCGATTAATACCGCGGCGCTGGGTGAAGACGAGGCGATACGGTATCTCGAGGATGTCGAACAGCGCATGGGCCTGCCAGCCGTGGATCCCTTCCGCCAGGGTGCAGGCCGCCTGTGTGACGCGCTGGACGAACATTGATCAGCATAACCGCCGAGACGTTCAGGCTCGTTGAGACATTTACCCTTGCGAGGGGTTCGCGCAATGAAGCACATGTCTTGACCGTCCGCGTGACGCGGGGGGGCATCACCGGTTGGGCCGAATGCGTTCCCTATGCGCGTTATGGCGAGACGGTCGAGAGTGTCACCGCGCAGATCAGCGGTTTGCCATCGGATATCTCACGCGACGCATTGCAGCAGGCTTTGCCGCCCGGTGCGGCACGCAACGCGGTCGATTGCGCGCTCTGGGATTTGGCGGCCAAGCAGTCGGCCACCCCGGTCTGGATGCTGGCCGGACTGCCGCGGCCAACCGCGCAGATTACGGCGTTCACACTGTCCTTGGATGCTCCCGAGAACATGCGCGCCGCCGCCGCGAAACAGGCCGCCCGCCCACTGCTGAAGATCAAGCTTGGCACGTCATCGGATTTGCCCCGCCTCGAGGCAGTGAGGGCGGGCGCGCCACATTCACGGATCATTGTCGATGCGAATGAGGGATGGACGCCGGACGTCTATACAGCGTCGCTTCCGCATCTCGTGCGCCTCGGGGTTGAGCTGATTGAACAACCCTTTCCGTCAGCTCAGGATGCGGCGCTGGCCGAAGTCGATCGACCGATCCCGGTCTGCGCGGACGAAAGTTGTCATGACCGCGCCAGTCTCATCGACCTGCTCGGCAAGTACGACATGGTCAATATCAAGCTCGACAAAACGGGTGGGCTAACCGAGGCGCTGGCGCTTCGGCAACAAGCGCTTGCCGATGGGTTTGAGGTCATGGTCGGGTGTATGGTGGGGTCATCGTTGGCGATGGCGCCGGCCGTGCTGGTTGCGCAAGGGGCCGCGATTACTGACCTCGACGGGCCGTTGCTGTTAGCCGAGGATAGACAACAGCCGCTGCTGTTTGACGCCGACGGTGTGCATCCTGCGGACGCTGCGCTGTGGGGCTGATGGAGACAGAGTTATGAGTAGAACCGTCTATGTGAACGGCGAGTTCCTGCCCGAGGAAGCGGCCAAGGTGTCGGTTTTTGATCGGGGGTTTTTGTTTGCGGATGCCGTTTACGAGGTGACCTCTGTGCTGGATGGCAAGTTGCTGGACTTCGAGGCCCATACGCAGCGCCTTGAACGCTCACTTCGCGAGCTCGATATGTCGCCGCCCTGCAGTAAGGATCAATTGTTGGCGATACACCGCCGCCTGATTGAGGCCAACCATCTGAGCGATGGCGTTATCTATTTGCAGGTCAGCCGCGGGGTCGCCGATCGTGATTTTGTTTTTCCCGTTGGCGCGACACCAACACTGGTCGTATTTACCCAGTCCAAGCCCGGTCTGGCCAACAGTCCGCAATCAAAGGCCGGCATCAAGGTTGTCTCAATTCCTGACCTCCGTTGGCGGCGTCGCGATATCAAAACCGTGCAACTGCTTTATCCGTCGATGGGTAAAATGATGGCCAAGGCGGCCGGCGCAGATGATGCGTGGATGGTTGAACAGGGAGTCGTTACCGAGGGCACCGCCAACAACGCCTATATCGTTACCGACGGCGGCAAGATAGTGACCCGGCAGCTGGGCACCGAAATTCTTCATGGGATCACCCGCGCTGCGGTACTGCGGCTCGCGGCCGAGGTTCAGATGGAGATTGAAGAGCGCCCTTTTAGCATCGAGGAAGCAAAGGCGGCGGCGGAGGCCTTCATTACCTCGGCATCGACATTCGTCATGCCGGTCATTGAGATTGACGGCGTGACCCTGGGTAACGGCCAGCCTGGGCCGATAAGTAAACGTTTGCGCGAGATTTACCTGGAAGAAAGCCGTCGAACAGCTATCTGAAAAGGTTTTCGCTTTTTTACCGCCGCAGTCAGCGTCTTAGGTGCTTTCTTACTTCATGCTTTTCGGTGCGGCGTTTCTTGCCGCGACGATTCTGCCGTTTTCCTCGGAGGTCGTCCTCTTTACCCTGATCAGGGACGGCGGCGATCCGGTCGTTCTGGTGCTGATCGCGACGCTCGGGAATACCCTGGGGGGCGTCGTCAACTGGTCGCTTGGACGTTATCTGCTGCACTTTCAAGATCGGCGATGGTTTTATTTCCAACCTGCGCAGATTGGAAGAGCGCAGCGATGGTTTCAGCGTTACGGCTTCTGGTCACTACTGATGGCGTGGGCGCCGGTCGGCGGCGACGCGCTGACCCTGATTGCCGGCATCATGAAGGTCAGACTCGTGGTGTTTCTGTTGTTGGTTGGGATCGGCAAAGGACTGCGCTACGTCTCTGTCGTGTGGCTCGCCGACCTTGTTGCCTGATCTGCCCGAGTTCCGCTTTCCGTTGAGCCTGCTAGGCTTGAGCTCTTACCGGTTTATTCGAGCGTCAGCTGATGGTCGTTGATGAAGCGCCAGTCGCGGATCGCCATCTGGTTTTCGGGGCCAGTGGTTATATCGGCACCAATTTAGTCGTCCGCCTGCTTCGCGATGGCTATTCCGTTCGTGCCGCCTCGCGCAATCTGGCCGTGCTGCAGGCACGCGCTTGGCCCGGCGTTGAATTGTGCGCTGCCGATGCGCTCGAGCCGGCGTCGTTGTCCGCGGCGCTCGCGGATATCGATACCGCGTATTATCTGGTCCATTCGATGGCATCAGGGCGGGACTTCGCCCGACACGATCGCGAGGCGGCCGCTAATTTTGCCGCAGCGGCGGAACGTGCCGGCGTACGCCGCATCGTCTATCTTGGCGGTCTCGTCCCTGACGATGCACAGACTGAGCATATCCAGTCACGACGCGATACCGGAGAAATCCTGCGTGGCGGCAAGGTGCCGGTTATCGAATTGCGTGCCGGCATCATCGTAGGCCCGGGGTCGGCCGCGTTTGAGGTGATGCGCGACTTGGTGTTCCATCTGCCGGTGATGGTGACACCGCGTTGGGTCAGAGCCAAATCACCGCCAATTGCCTTGGACAATCTGCTTGAATATCTGGTCCGGTTACCGCAGGTTGCGACAGGTGGTCATCAGATATTTGATGCAGCGGGGCCCGAGACGCTGACCTATGAGACGATGATGCGCCAGTTGGCGGAAGTCGCCGGGCATCGGCAGCCGAAGATACTGTCCGTGCCGGTGCTTTCGCCGCGACTTTCGTCTTACTGGCTGAAATACATCACCGCTGTGCCGACCAATATCGCGCGGGCCCTGATTGGTGGTCTCAAGCATGATTTCACCGCGGATACGGCTGCCCTGCAGCAGCTTGTGCCGATGCGGCTTTTGACTTTTCGTGAAAGCGTCGAGGCGGCTTTCGACGCCGAACGACAAAGCAGGGTTGAGGCCCGATGGGTCGAAGGAGCGTTTTCGATGAGAAAAGGGCGAATCGATCTTGCGTACTACGCCAAACGCGCCTCCGGTTCGGCGACTGCCAATGCACCGCCCGCTGCGGTCTGGCAGGTGGTATCGGCTATCGGTGGTGAAAATCGCTACTACTACATGAACTCGTTGTGGGCGATGCGCGAGTTGATGGATTGGGTGGTCGGTGGGCCAGGGCTCAAACGCGGTCGTCGCAATGCGCAGGAACTGCGCGTCGGTGATCAGGTCGACTCGTGGAAGGTGGTTGGGGTCGAACCCGAACGCCGATTGACGATGGCTTTTGGTATGCGCGCGCCAGGATCGGGGATATTGGAGTTTGTGATTGATCCGCTTGAGTCCGGCCGGAGCCGCGTGACCGCCACCGCGTACTGGCATCCCGCGGGCGTGCTGGGACTTGCCTATTGGTACTCGCTGGAATTGGCCCATCAATTCATTTTTCGCGGGCTTACCCAAGAGATTGCGCGGCGGGCCGAGACGCATGCTCGACGACCAACGCTGGCCGGTGATGTTGGGGCGGATGCGGGTTAGGTGAAGAGAAAGCCACAGACGCAACACGGTTGGCGTTGAAGCGTGCGCATTAGGCTTGTGTCATGGCTACTTAAACAGGGTGCGTTGTGGTATTTGGTGATTTCAAACTGTTGCTCGGGCTACTGTTTTTCGGCTTTGCGTTCGCGTTTGGTATCTGGGAACTGGTGAAGCTGCGCCGTGACCGGCAACGGTCTTCATCGCCTGACTGAACCGAACGAGGGTCAAGGCCTCGTCGGTGTGCGATTCGGTGTGTCCTGACGTCGCCCGGTCCTGTTTCAGGGGGTGGCCGTGGCGACAGGCTTGATTGCGTGCGCGATCACGTAGTCGAGACCGGCGAAAACGGCGTCGGGGTCACTGCGTAGCGCGATCCATGCCGGCAGTCGCATGACGGGATGTAAGCGCGCGATGGCGTCTTTGTCTCGATTCAGAAAGGCATGCAACGGTTGGTACACGTCATCACGGATGGACTCCACCGACACATCCTCGAAGCCGCAGTCGTTCAGCAGCGTACGGTAATGGGCAATCGGATAGGCATTTGCGTCAGGGATCGCGAACTTGCTCGCGGTCAGTCGCCAGGACAACCGCCGCTTGACTGTCGCCGGACAGGTGGATCCGTCGTCAAGCGGCAGGATGTCGGCGACGACCAACCGGCCGCCGGGTCGGAGCACGCGTAACGCTTCGCGAAAGAAGGCCTCGCGGGTGTCGAAATGGAACGCACTTTCCAACGCGATCACGACATCGGCGCTTTCTGCCTCGAGCGGCATGGCGGTCGCCGACCCTACGCGAAGGTCCACCGTACTGTCGACGCCGACCTGTTCGATGCGCTCCCTGGCTTGACGTACCTGGGATGGCGTGATGTTCAACCCAACGATCGAGCGCGGCGCATAGTTGAGCGCCCACCAGGCGTCTTGGTCGCCAAAGCCGAAACCACAGTCCACCACGTCGTCGTCGTGGGCCATTCGCGCGGTTTCAGCGACCAGGGTCGCGAGCGCCTCACAGGCCTCGGTGAGGTTATCGGCCTGTCTCCAGTAGCCCAGGTTCAGCCATAGGCTGCTGGTCGGGGAGTCCCGGCCGATCAGCTCGTAGATCGCTTTGGTGTCCAGCGTCTGAAAGGGGTTAAGTAACCAGTTGGCCAACCTCAGGCTGCGCATCACGGCTGAGCTCGCGGGTCAGGCGGCACGGGTTTCGGCCAACGCGAGGCTTCCGTGTAATAGCGTCGCGAGTCGGATGGCGTCGTCGCGGGGAAGCTGCGTCAGCACGCGATCATCGACCCGCACCTCAACGTTGTCCCCGCGCCGGTGAAACGCGACCTTCTGTTCCCCACCATCCAGCGCGAGGGAGTGTGGGCCGCGCTTGTTCAGCGCGCCGAAAAGCGTTTCGCCCAGCTGGCGACGTTGGCCGGGCACTTGGCATCGGCTGGTCATCAGGTCAAGCAGCGCGTTGACCAGAAAGTCCGGGTCGCCTGAGGCTGCTGCGTCGCCACGGCAGATGTTATGCAGCGCCGTTTCGAACGCGGCGATGCTCTGTTGAAGTCGGTTGGCAACAGCGGTTTTGTTGCTGTCCATTGAGGCGTCCTCCTGTCGCAAACTGGAACATCGCAATAGACCCGCCGACTACGCTGTTTTTTCACCACATAACGTCGGTTATCGGCTTGGACAAAGCCCTACCGTCACCGTCTGCCGGTCTCAGGAGCCGGCCGCGGTGCGTAATGACTTGGCAGCACGCTTCGCGGCGGCGCGCGCTTTGCGGTGTTCTTTGGAAAATCTCGGCCGCCAGATCGCAAGCACGATGTTGGCCACCGAGATCGCCATCATCACCCACAGCACGCCCCACTCCTCGCCCAGTCGCATGCCGAGCAGGCCTGGGTCGGCGTCGCCGGCGAGCACTGCGGCGCTCAGCTTTGCTTCGCCTTCCGCAGGCCCCTGGATAGACAGCAAGACGCCCTTGAAAACTAGAACGCCCATGATCAATTTCAGCCACACCCAGCCGGCATTGATGAATCCGTTGGTCAGCGCCATCGACCAAAGCCCGCTGACCAGGACGAGCGCCAGCGACGGGAGCAACAGCCATTCGGCGATTTTGCCCATGATTTCGCGATGTCGAGCGTACGCTGCCAACTCATCCGTGTCCGGTACCAGCACGAGCAGGATGATCAGTGCGGCCATCGCGCCCATCAGGCCGATCGCCCCCATCGAATGCAGAAATTTGACGAATCGGCGCATCACGGCTCTTTACTCCTAGTTTGCTGAGGGAGTTCGGCGGGTTTCCGACGCGGGCAACGTAATTCCAAATCGCAACTCACCACCCCCACCTCAGCTGGTGCACGCTATCTAGATTAGACGCTACCGCGGCAACACGGGAAGCTTGATGTTAGCCGTACCCCCAGACAGATTGTCTTGAACATTGTCCAAGCCATATCTAGACTATTTTTCCGCTGCTTTTGTCGTTTTTTGCCGTACACTTCGAACTAACGGCTGGACTGACAAACAGCACACGGATCTCCCTTGATCGAACCAAACCCTGGGGCCTCGCGGGCGCTGATTCTCAATACATCGCTCTGGTGGCGCGCGGTACGGCCGCGAACGCTGACGCTGGCGATCGTGCCGGTCGCCGTGGGCATCGCACTGGCGCTGCACGACGGCGGGGACGGCGATCTCTGGCTTGGCTTGCTCACCCTAGTCTGTGCGCTGCTGATTCAAGCGGGAACCAACCTGTTCAACGACGCCTCGGACGCCGAGCGCGGCAACGACGGACCGGATAGGCTTGGCCCGGATCGCGTTACAGGGCTCGGCTTGGCCTCTCCGCGGCAAGTTAAGCGCAGTGCGTGGTTGCTGTTCGCGGTGGCCTTGCTGGTCGGGTTGTACCTTGCCTTTGTCGGCGGGTGGCCGATCTTGCTGATCGGACTGGCTTCTCTGGCAGCAGGCTGGGCCTATTCCGGTGGACCACGGCCCTTGTCCCACACGGCGTGGGGAGAGCTATTTGTGGTGTTGTTTTTCGGCCTCGCTGCGGTCGCCGGAAGCTACTACTTGCAACGGGGGCAGTTCTCGGGTGTCGCGCTTTGGATTGGCTTTGCGCTAGGCCTGCACGCGGCCGCGGTCCTGCTGCTGAATAATCTGCGCGATCACGAGAGCGATCATCGGGCGGGACGCCGGACCCTGGTGCACGTTGCCGGCACCAAGGCGGCTTACTGGTTGTACGTGGCTTTTCTGCTGAGTCCGTTTCCGGTTCTCGCGGTGGTGCTGTATCCCAGCGGTCTCACTGTTGCCTGGCTGGCCCTGCCGTTTTGTGTTTGGTTGGCCTGGCGGTGTGCCAAATTGATCCCCAGCCCCGCAATGAACGCGCAACTCGGCCTAACCGCCGTTGCGCAGGTGTTGTTGGGTAGTCTGCTGTCACTCGCGCTTATCACCGACAAGGTTTAAGCGCGAAGATTTTCGCGCGTTCGATAGAGCATAGCGAATGATCGAGATACTTCTGCCCCTGGGGTTGGCCTTCATCATGTTCAGCCTGGGCCTGAGTCTGAAAGTCGCTGATTTCAGGCGGGCCTTGTCGCGACCGCTGGCGTTGCTTTTAGGCCTGGTTGCGCAGGTCTTGCTCCTGCCACTGACTGCATTTCTGATCGCGACCGGTCTGTCATTGTCACCCGAGGCAGCGGCAGGACTAATGATCCTGGCGGCCTGCCCTGGCGGGGTGACCGCCGGCATGGTGACCTATTTCGCGCGCGGTGAAACGGCGTTATCGATCAGTTTGTCAGCAATCACCAGCCTGGTGGCGTTTATCACCGTGCCGCTAATCGTCGGTGGCAGCCTGATGTATTTCATGCAAAGCGACATGGCCGTGCCGGTTCCGGCCGGACAGTTGATCGGTGGCCTGTTCGTCGTGACGCTGTTGCCTGTCGGGCTTGGCCTACTGCTCAGTGAGAAAGGTAATTTTCCGCAAAGTGGTAAACAGTGGGTGCATCGCGGCGCAACGACCGTGTTCGCGCTGATCGTTGGCTACACATTTTTCAACCAGTGGCCGGCAATCACCGATTATCTGCCGGCCCTCGGCCCGGCGTGCCTGCTGTTGAACCTGATCACGATGACGACCGGCACTATGCTTGGCGCAGCCGCGAGACTTTCCAAGGGGGAACGCATCGCGTTGGCCATGGAGTGTGGAATTCAGAACAGCGCACTCGGGATTACGTTGGCACTCAGTATGCTGGGGCAGCCGGAATTGGCGATTCCCAGCGTCATTTACGCGGTCCTGATGAATGCGACGGCGATCCTCGTGATCTTCTGGCGACGGCTGCAACCCGCGACTTCCGCGGCCTAAAGAGGGACGGTCGATATGGGTCACGCCAACGGGCGTTTATCTGCCGCGGTGTGGTCGACGGTTATCAGTGCGGTTGGTGCGACGATGTGTGCGATTGTGTTGTTTTCCGGAAATGTGTTCGCATTGCAGTGGCAAGACAACTCGATCAGTTACACCACAAGCAATCAATTCACCGAACCTGGTGTTACCCAGAAAGTCACCAAGCATATCGTCGAGTACGTCCATGCCAATGGTTACCGATTGGGCAACAACCTGTTCCGAGCCAAGTTGCTGAGGTCGGATGAAAATGACCCGGTGGACGGCGGGACCAAGGGGGCGACCGAGGTCTATGTTGTCTATCGGCATCTGCTATCACTCGGCGCCTTGTTGGACCGGCCGGTTGCTTTCGGCCTGATCAAGGATGTCGGGTTGACGGTGGGCTTCGACCTCAATACCAAGAACAGTGCCTTCGGGCCGCGCAAGCGGTTGCTGGTGGCGGGACCAACGCTGACGTTTGATGTGCCCCCGCGTTCGATGCTCAACCTGTCGTTGCTGGCGGCGCAAGAGCGCAACGAATGTAACCTGCCGCCATGCCTCGCGCCCGGTGCCAAGCAGCGAATCACCTTCGATACCTTTCCGCTGATCCATGCCGCGTGGCAATTCCCGATAACCGTCGGGCGCACGAATACGCGTCTGGAAGGTTTCGCGGCGAAGGGGTTTCGGCGCGGTACCGACTACGTTGGCAACAACGTGGCGCATGAGACCCTGGTCCGCGTGGCCTGGTTGGCAGACGTCGGGTCGCTGGTTGCGGGTCGGCCGAACAGTCTTTTCGCTGGCGTGGGCTACGAGCTATGGCGCAACAAATACGGCAGCGATGGCTTGCCAGGAGGCGACACCGATGCGCCGACCCTACAACTGAAATGGCACTTCTGATCGGCGCGGTCAATTAGCCTATCGTGTGGAGGGCGGTCCTGGATTATTGACTCAGCGTCATTCGCATCCGTCTGAAATCGAGCGCCAACCGCGCATCCCGCAACATGTCATGGCCGATCAAACCGTTCACCCGGAAGCCGAGGGTCTTTTCGATTGACAGCTGATCGAGTATCAGTCCCGGGCAGCGTGTTCGCTCGAGTGCATCCAAGCGCAGCTTGCTGACCTCTGCAGCACTTCCGCCGACGACGCCACCGCCACCGATGCCGATGGCGGTTGCCGTAGGGTCGGCAGTAACACCGAGTGCAGCCACGCGGGACGCTGGCACGGCAAAGCTCGCACCGGTCATACCCGAATCGAGAAAAACGGTGGCCTGCCGTTCACCCGGGAAGTCTGCATGGCTGAACACCATCCAGTTCTCAGCCATCCATATTGGCGTACCTAGCTGTTCCGGCGCCGATTGAGTCGACGGTCGACTGAGTTCGAGTCGCTGCTCGATGTAGTCGAGGGTGCAGTCGAAAAGCGATAGCAGCCGAATACCGAGAATCCCGTCGACTTTCAGACCGGGAAACCAGTCGCCGAACGTGGGCTGGAGGTCGAGTACCTGTACGGGTACGTCGGTGACGCAGATCTCGTTCAGCCACAACTGCTCGGCGTGCCCGTGCAGCACTTCAGCGGGTTGTCCCCCGGCAAACTCACGCCATTCGCGCCCGCCCAGGCGAATGCCAGCGTTCACCGCGAACGCGACGTCGAGCACCGTATCGCCGGCGCCAGTATCGACAATCAGGTTGGCGGGTCTGCCGTTGACCGCCGCCGTTACCACCGGCAACGGCTCGGTCCTCACCCAATCGAGCCGGCAAACGGCCGGGCCGGCACTGAGCTGCAGGACCGGCAGCTGGGATATGGCCGCCAGCGTGCCGGCCAAACCTTCGCGTCCAAGCTGCTCGTAGCACAGCGCGGCGTGGCCGAGATCGCCGTTGCGGTTATAGGCCTCGGCGAGATGCGACAACACCGTTCGTGTGCGCAAGCCACCTTCCATTACCGCGGTCAGTCGCGTTATCGCCGACGTCGTTCGGTTGGCGAGCAGATCGAGGTAGCCGAGTCGGGCCTGGACGTCTAGTCGCCCCGGTTGGTGTTGCAGGAGCTGCTCGTAATCCGCGAATGCCTGATCGAACCGCCCCTGGATAAACGATTGTTCGGCATCGTCGTCCAGTGATCGGTTGCGTTCGGCGGTTTGGCTTGGTTCGAGGCTATTCAGCGTGGCGCTCCGGCGGTTCGGCTTGTTTCCGAAGAGTCGCAGATTTCGCCGACGGGATTCCGTGGCTTTTTGCGGCAGAATCAGCGGCGGTGCCAGGTCGCAGGGTCTTGTTGATGTCAACGCGGCGCCGCACTCGCACGACTGACGGCCGCCGTGCTGTCAAGCGGCACCGGCGAATCGGGCCAAGGCGTCTTCAGCCGATGCCAACGGTCTGTCCAGCTCGACGCGAACACGCCGCTCGCCGTCGCGGAAGTCGATCCCGTGCCCGTCGATGCCGAGCATCTCGGTCTTGCCCTCCGGCTCGCGGTTGCCCAGCTGGTGCAGATAGCGCCGCAGTTTCTCACCGTCGCCGCGGTTCAGGTCGTCGACCAGGTACTGCTCCGTGGCTGCATCCACAGGGTTGGCGTGGATTATCCCCTCGCGACCGAACCACCGCGCGGTGGCAAACCCCCCGTTCCAGTGCAGACGATCGACGCCGAATCGGTAGAAATAGAAGCCAAGGTCGCGCCAGTACGCTCGTCCCTGCGGGAAATATCGAAAATATCGTGACGCGTCGCCAGGGGCGTCGAGCCGTCGCACCTCGCCGATCGCGGTCAGCCGGGCCAGCTGCTGAACATCGCCCGTTCCGGCCTCGGCGATGGTCAAGCTACAGCGTCGATCGCGCTCGATATTGCGGGTATGTTGCGACAACGGGCTGAGAAGTAGCAGAGGTTGGCCGTCTTCCCCCAAGACGAAGGGGACGACGGAACCGAACGGGTAACCGGGATGATCCGCGGCGTGGGTACCGATCACACCACTCCAGCTGCCCGCCCATAGACGGCGGGCCTGGTCTCGTTGCGTTTTACTGTGTGTCATGGGTTTGCGTCGTATATCGAGGGTGTTTCGCCGGATTGCGGCGCTCAGCTGAGGTCGGCGGCGTATCTTCGCGCTGCAACCGGATGCAATTCACCAGACGCCGTCGTAAAATTACGAATTAACCCGCATTTTTTGGGCAGCATGGCAGGCAAGCTCTACATCCGCACCTTCGGGTGCCAAATGAACGAATACGATTCGGCAAAGATGTTCGATGTGCTCCAGGCGTCGCATGATCTTACGCCGACCGACGATCCTGAACAGGCCGATGTGCTCTTGCTGAACACCTGTTCGATCAGGGAAAAGGCGCAGGAAAAGGTCTTTTCTCAGCTTGGCGTGTGGAAAGACTGGAAAAATGCGCGGCCGGACCTGGTAATCGGTGTGGGGGGTTGCGTGGCAAGCCAGGAGGGTGACGCCATCCGCGAGCGCGCCCCGTTTGTCGACATCGTTTTCGGCCCACAGACGTTGCATCGTTTGCCGGAGATGCTGACCCGGGCACGTGTCGAGCGGCAACCCACGGTCGACATCAGCTTTCCTGAGATCGAGAAGTTTGACCGCTTGCCTGAGCCACGGGCCGATGGCCCGACGGCGTTCGTTTCGATCATGGAAGGCTGCTCAAAGTACTGTACGTTCTGCGTCGTGCCCTACACTCGGGGCGAAGAAATAAGCCGGCCGTTCGACGACGTGCTGGCCGAAGTCGCGCAGCTCGCCGGGCAGGGGGTTCGCGAAGTCAATTTACTCGGTCAGAATGTGAATGCCTACCGCGGGCAGATGCATGACGGCGAAGTGGCGGACCTGGCGTTGCTGATCCGCTATGTGGCGGCGATCGAAGGCATAGACCGCATTCGCTACACCACATCGCACCCGGTTGCCTTCTCTGACGCGCTGATCGAGACCTACGCGGATGTGCCTGAGTTGGTGAGCCACCTGCACTTGCCGGTGCAATCGGGCTCGGACCGGATTCTGCTCGCGATGAAACGCGGCCACAGCGCATTCGAGTACAGACAAAAACTCAAGAAATTGCGCGCTATCCGACCGGACATCAGTCTGTCGTCGGATTTCATTATCGGCTTTCCCGGTGAGACCGATCAGGACTTTGATTACACCATGGCGCTGATCGAAGAGATCGGTTTCGATCACTCGTTCAGCTTTATCTACAGCCGCCGCCCGGGCACGCCTGCCGCGGAACTGCCGGACGATGTCCCGCTCAGCGTCAAGCAGGCCCGTTTGGCGCGACTGCAGCAAACGATCAACGACAGCGCACAGCGGATCAGTCGCCAGATGGTCGGTACGGTGCAGCGCGTGTTGGTCGATCGCCCGTCGCGCAAGGATCCCGAACAGCTGGCCGGCCGTACCGAAAATAATCGGGTTGTGAACTTCGTCGGCCCGGCCGATTTGATCGGCCGATTCGTTGATCTGCGCATCACCGTGGCCAACCCGAACTCACTGCGTGGCGAGCTGCTCGATTCGCCGGCCGCTGTTGTAAATGGCTGAACGACGCACGCTCATCATCCATGTCTGACCATCCCGCCTCGCTGGACCTGGTGCTCGAACCGGAAGACAACGAACGGCTGCGTAATGTTTGCGGTCAACTCGACGAGCACCTGCGCCTGATGGAAACCCGCTTGGGTATCGAGATCAATAACCGCGGCAATAGCTTTCGCTTGCTCGGGGAGCCGGCCGCGATCGAGGCTGGCCGTGACGTCTTGCAAGACCTCTATGCGGTGTCGGAAGACGAGGTATTGAGCCCGGCGCGGGTGCACCTTTACCTGCAGGAGTCTGGCGCCGACGCGCGCCCCGCCGACTCCGTCGAGGTCCCCGAAAGCGTCATCAAGACGCGCCGCGGCATGGTGCGACCGCGGGGGGCCAATCAGGCCCAGTACGTCCATAAGGTGTTCACGCACGATATCAATTTCGGTGTTGGACCCGCAGGTACCGGAAAAACCTATCTGGCGGTAGCCTGTGCGGTCGATGCGCTCGAACGTGACCAGATTCGCCGCATCCTGTTGGTCCGGCCAGCCGTCGAGGCCGGTGAACGACTGGGTTTTCTGCCCGGCGATCTGAGCCAGAAGATCGACCCTTACTTGCGGCCGCTGTACGACGCACTCTATGAGATGCTGGGTTTCGAGCGCGTCCACAAGCTTATCGAGCGCAATGTCATCGAAGTGGCTCCGCTGGCATACATGCGCGGGCGGACGCTGAACGAGGCGTTCATCATCCTCGACGAGGCGCAGAACACGACGACCGAACAGATGAAGATGTTTCTGACCCGGCTTGGTTTCGGATCTACCGCGGTGATAACCGGCGATATCACGCAGGTCGATTTGCCGCGCGGGCAGAAATCGGGCCTGCGTCAGGCTACCGAGGTGCTGGCAAAAGTCGACGGCATTAGTTTCACATTCTTCAACGCCCGGGATGTTGTGCGTCACACGTTGGTCCAGCAGGTCGTGCGGGCCTATGATCAGTATGACCGCGAGCAGGGCGATGGCGCTTGAGGTGGATGTGCAACGTGCCGTCGTGAGCGCTGATCTTCCTTCCGATGACCAGCTGCAGGCTTGGTCCACGGCCGCATGGCAGGCCCCGGCTCAAGCGGCTGGCGTGGTCATTCGCATAGTGGATGGCGAGGAAAGCCGGACGCTTAACCAGACCTACCGGCACCAGGACAAGGCGACCAACGTGCTGTCATTTCCCTACGAGGTGATGCCCGGTGCGGCGGTTCACCATGCCGGTGATTTGGTGATCTGCGCACCGGTCGTTGTCCAGGAAGCCGCAGATCAGGCAAAGCCGTTGGCGGCACACTGGGCGCACATGGTCGTGCACGGGATGTTGCATTTACAGGGTTTCGACCATCTAGACGAGAGACAGGCGGAGCGTATGGAATCAATGGAAACGAAAATTCTTGAGTCGTTGGGCTTTCCGGCGCCCTACGCCACAGACGAGACGCAATGAACGAAGACCGAAGTAGGGGCTCTCTCGCTACCCGCTGGCTGGAACGACTGTTCCCCGGCGTAGTGGGAGAGCCTAAAGATCGAAGCGAGCTGATCGCGTTGTTGAAACAAGCGAAAGAGCGCGCGTTGTTCGATACGGAAGCGTTGGCAATGATGGAGGGTGTGCTGCAGGTTTCCGACCTCCAGGTGCGCGACATCATGATCCCGCGGGCGCAGATGGTGGTTGTAGAGCGCGACGCGGAACTGAGCCATGTCCTGCCCGTCGTGGTCGAGTCCGCGCACTCGCGTTTTCCTGTCATCGATGATGATCGCGCGGAAGTGGTTGGAATTCTGCTGGCTAAGGATTTGCTGCAGTACTGCGGTGGCAATTCCCCGCGCTTCAAGATGCGCGACATCGTGCGTTCTGCGGTCTTCGTGCCCGAGAGTAAACGTCTGAATGTGTTGTTGCGCGAGTTCCGAGCCAGTCGCAATCACATGGCTATCGTGATCGATGAATACGGCAGTGCTGCCGGACTGGTCACGATCGAAGATGTTCTCGAGCAGATCGTTGGAGAGATTGAAGACGAGTACGACTTCGATGAAGGCGCCTTTATTCTGCGACGCGGTGCCAACAATTACACGGTCAAGGCACATACCACGCTTGAAGATTTCAACGAACATTTCGACAGCGATTTCGACGATACCGACTACGATACGCTGGGTGGCCTGACGGTACATGCGTTCGGGCATTTGCCGAGCAGGGGCGAATCTGTCGAGGTAGGGGGTTTTCGTTTTACAGTCGTGCGAGCCGATAGTCGGCGAGTGCGGTTGCTCAATGTAGAACGCATCGACGTTCCGTCTGACGACGCAGACGCGGAGATGGACTCCGCCAAATCAAGCGAGTAATTCAGTCGATGACTCCGGCGACCTGGCCGCTCTGGGCCCAGTCGCTGCTTGCATTCGTCGCAGGCGGCATCGTGGTTCTCGGCTTTGCCCCTTTTTCGATTGGCTTGATAGCGGTTGTCAGTGTCGCCTTGCTGATCAGACTTTGGCGCGACGTACAAACACCGCGCCAGGGCGCATTGCTGGGTTATGCGTTTGGGCTCGGCCTAATGGGTTTCGGCGTCTCATGGATACGCATCAGCATCGCGCAGTTTGGTGGCGTGCATGAAGCCCTGGCTATTTCGATAACAGCGCTGTTTGTTGCACTGATGGCGATCTACTACGGGCTGGTCGGTTGGCTGGTTGTTCGGCTTGGGCGGACCCGTGGGGCCGCCTGGCTGCTGCTGATCGTACCCGGAATCTGGGTTTTACTGGAATGGCTGCGGGGTTGGTTGTTTACCGGGTTTCCGTGGCTGGCATTGGGATATAGCCAAATAGATCTGCCATTGCTGGGTTTTGCCACCTTGCTTGGTGTCTACGGCGTGACGTTCGGCATCGTGCTCACGGCCGGGTTGATCAACCTCTGGCCCCGGTTGCCGGCGGTGTTGGCTGTGCTTGCCATCTGGGGCGGCGGCGCACTGTTGCAGACGGCCGCCTGGGTCGAGCCGGCCGCGGCGCCGATCCGGGTCAGCCTGTTGCAAGGCAATATTCCACAGGCACAGAAGTGGCTTGCCGAGGTGCGTGAAGCCACACTTTCGCTCTATCTGTCGATGACTGATGAGGTTAGCGATAGCCTTATCGTGGTTTGGCCGGAGACCGCGGTGCCGGCTTTCGATACCGCCGTCGAGGACAGCCTGCTACGTCCGCTCGATGCAAAGCTGCGTGCACAAGGCCGTGATGTCCTTTTGGGGATCGTCGTAGCGGGTCAACAGGGGGCCTACTACAACGCGATGCTTAGCCTCGGCGTCAGTGGTCGTGACAGCTATCACAAACGTCGCCTGGTGCCTTTTGGCGAGTACCTGCCGTTGGCGACGCTGCTTCGACCGGTACTCGATTTTATCGAGATCCCGATGTCAGATTTTTCTGCCGGCGATGACAGTAAGCCGTTGGTCATGCTTGGCGGGCAAGCTGTTGGCGTCGATATCTGCTATGAAGACGCCTATGCGGAAGAGATCATTCGTGCCTTGCCCGAGGCGACGTTGCTGGTGAACGCGAGTAATGACGCCTGGTTCGGTGATTCCCTCGCGCCCCACCAGCATCTGGAGATTGCCCGAATGCGTGCGGTCGAAACGTCGCGGTTTCTGCTCCGTGCAACCAACACGGGGATCTCGGCGATCATCGATCATCAGGGTCAGCTGCGCGGTACCTCGCCGCAGTTCGAGCGGGCGATCCTTACCGATGAGGTAACGCCGTTGACGGGGTTGACACCCTTCGCGCGTTGGGGGCACCGACCCATCATTGTATTGAGCCTGTCGACGGTCTTGCTTGGCTGGCTCGTTTCAGCCAACCGGCGCAAGTCGGTCTCCTGAACCTATTCCACGGGTGCTCATTCCTTGGCGTCGGTGTCCCGTCCCAACAGCTGGTCGATCCGCAGCTGTTCCTGACTGTGTCGGTCTGCGGCCTGTTTGGCGGCTTCAGCTTCTTGCAGCGCCTCCAGATACACATTCGTAGCAGGTTGGGCTTTTTGCGCGGGTGGGGAAGGGTTGTCGCAACCCGCCAGCCAAATGGCGGTTACGAGGCTGGGCAGTGCCGGATGCATCCGATAAAGTGCCATGCTGAGACTTTCCTTTGTATGCGGCTGATAGCTGCGCGCGATGGATCGCTGCTCAGAGCTTAGCCCAACCCGTTCGATAGGAGTGATGTCCATGCGTCGAGAGATAATCCGCACCGATCAGGCGCCGCAGGCCATTGGCACCTATTCGCAAGCCGTCAAGGTCGGTACGACCGTGTATCTTTCCGGGCAGATTGCGCTGGACCCTGAAACCATGACCATGGTGGATGCCGATACCGAGGCCGAGATTCGTCGGGTCCTGGATAATCTCGCAGCCGTTGCGCGTGCCGCTGGCGGGAGTCTTGACGATATGGCCAAGCTCAATGTGTTTCTCGTCGATCTCTCTAACTTTGCGCTGGTCAATCAGATAATGGCGGATTATTTTGAACAGCCCTATCCCGCACGGGCCGCGATCGGTGTTGCCTCGTTGCCGCGCAGTGCCAGCGTTGAGATGGATGGGATTCTGGAACTCCAGAGCTAGCCCGCGTCCGATGCAGCTCGGTCTGCTACGGG
Organism: uncultured Gammaproteobacteria bacterium; assembly: GCA_942490985.1. Taxonomy (GTDB): domain Bacteria; phylum Pseudomonadota; class Gammaproteobacteria; order Chromatiales; family Chromatiaceae; genus Thiosocius. Next base: position 602,819 of record CALNYW010000003.1, on the reverse strand, counting down.
GGCGGCCAGCATTTTGGTGGCTGCTGGGCTGCGTCTTCTTCATCGCCGCCTGGTACGTGGGCAATCTGCATCGGGTTCAGCTGCTCCAGGATCTACAAGACCAGGGCCGGGAAGAGCTGGACCTCTATGTCTCTCATCTGCAAGGGCAGCTGGACCGCTACGCTTTTCTGCCGGCATTGCTGGCGGATGATTTTCGTCTGCAGAGCCTTCTGATCGCGCCGAGTAATGCGGCACAGCGCGACCGTGTCAACCAGTTCCTGTGGCACGTCAACGAAAGCGCCGGAGCGCTCGATGTCTATCTGATGGATGCGCAGGGCAACACCCTGGCAGCGAGTAATTGGCAGGACCCATTGACCTTTGTGGGACGTAACTTCGCTTTCAGGCCGTATTTTGCCGAAGCCATGCAGGGTCGGCGCGGACGATACTTTGCGCTCGGCACGACATCAGGTCGGCGCGGCTACTATTTCTCCCATCCGGTTGGCGATAGCGATGAGCCGATGGGTGTGGTGGTGGTAAAAATTGATATCGATGCATTCGAGAAACGTTGGCGCGGCGAGGGTAGCGAACTGATCGTCAGTGATCCTGACGGCGTGGTGTTTATCTCGACCAACGCGGCCTGGCGTTACCAGACACTCGTGCAATTGGCTGCGGCGCAGATTCAAACCATTCGTGAGTCGCGTCGTTATCCAGATGCACCACTGCAGGCCGTCTTTGTTGCGCCGGTCACTGCGCATGCCGACGGCGTCGAGGCGTTGCAGGCCAAGGCTGGTGGATCGACCTATCTGAGCATCGTGAGCGACATGCCTGAGGCCGGCTGGCATATCAGGTTGCTGGTTCCTCAGGGGTTGGTCGAACCGCAGGTCTGGCAGACGCGCTTGCTGGTGCTGAGTCTGCTGGTTCTGGCGACAACCGCGATCGCGCTGTTGTTAACGCGACTCCGGCGACGCCAGGAACGCGAGCAGGAAAAAAGACAGATCATGCAGGGCGCGTTGCGCGAACTTGAGCGTCGTGTCGACCAACGTACCGGTGATTTGACCGAGGCCAACCGATTGCTGCGACGCGAGATCGAGGAACATGAACAGACCCGCGACGAGCTGATCCAGGCGGCCAAGCTGGCCGCCCTGGGGCAGATGTCTGCCGGCATCAATCACGAGTTGAATCAGCCGTTGGCAGCGATGAAAACCTATGCAGACAATGCGCGGACCTTCCTTGATCGCGGCAAACTTGAGCAGGCGGCCTGGAATCTCGGTCAGATCAGTGATCTGACCGACCGGATGGCGCAGATCAGTGGCCAGCTCAAGGTGTTTTCGCGTCGCTCCAGCGGTCAGTTGTTGCGCGTTTCGGTGCCGGCCTGTGTCGAGGGTGCGCGCCGTATTGTCGGCACGCGGCTTGCCCAAAGCGGCGCAGAACTGCTTATCGATTTGCCCGATGAGGAGCTATACGTGGCGGCCGATGTCGTGCAGCTGGAGCAGGTGCTGGTGAACCTGATTGGCAATGCCTGTGATGCGTTGGTCGATCAACCGAAAAAGCTCATCACGCTGACCGCCCGGCGGGAGGGCGAGCATGTCAAGCTACAGGTGCAGGATAACGGCCCGGGCATCGCTCCGGATAAGCTCAAACGTATCTTCGATCCGTTTTTTACCACCACCGATAGTGGGCTCGGGTTGGGCCTGTCAATTTCCCATACCATTGTGCAACGACTCGGCGGCAGTCTCACCGCCGCTAACTCGGCGGCAGGGGGGGCGACGTTTCGGCTGCTGCTGAATGCCTGGCAAGAGCCGCCGACAATGCTGCATGTCGGCGGCCAATCGTCCGCGTAATCCCCTATTCGGCGCCGATCTTCTGCATCAGGCCGAAGCTCTTCACAAACGGTCCGGCCATGCGCGGGTCTTTGATCATCGATTTGAAATCGCCATGTTTGAACTTGAGTTTGCCCATCGCGAAAGCGGTGCCCATACCCGCCATGCTCAGGCCCTTGGCGACCCATTTCATCCAGTCGGCACGCGACGCTCGCATATCCCAGTCGGGTGCTTCACCACCGTAGTCGCCGGCGCGCGTACAGATGCCGTTTTCGACAACGAATACCCCGCGTGGTTGATCTTCGTCTTTAAAGCCGCAGGTGATCACGGAGTTGAAACCGATTTCAGCCAGCTTGTCGCTGACCTCAGGTTCCGCATTCCAGGCGTCTTTCAATTGATTCATCCATTCATCAGAGAATAATTCGGCCATCGTTTCCTCTTTTTCGTCGTAAAGAACTCGGGTGGTCAATAACTAGCCCAGTGCTTCGGTGGCGTCAATGTTGTTTGCTTGACGCCGATGCGTGAATCACGCCCCACACCGCAGTAAGCTGACGGGATGGGAAAGGCAGTTGGCAGCACGATCGATCGGTCCGTGATCCTGGTCGATGATGAGATGCATATTCGCGTCGCGGCGACACAGGCCCTGGAGTTGGCGGGTTTCGAGGTGCGTGCCTTCGAGGGGGCCGCGCAAGCACTCGAGGTGCTCGATGCGGACTGGCCAGGTGCGATTGTCAGCGATATCCGAATGCCGGGTATCGATGGGATGCGGTTCCTGCAACAGACTCGCGCGATCGACCCGGGTCTCCCGATGATCCTGATTACCGGCCACGGCGATGTCAGCCTTGCGGTCGAGGCGATGCGTGCCGGCGCTTACGATTTCATCGAGAAGCCATTCGCGGTGGAGGACTTGGTCGATACGGTAAGCCGAGCCCTCGAGAAGCGTGCGTTGACCATAGAAAACCGCTGCCTGCGTGAAGAGCTTGCGGTGCAGAGTAAACCTGGGCCACGGATTATCGGTAATACGGCGGCGATGCACCGCCTGCGTCTGACGATTGCGCAGATCGCCGATACCGGCGCCGATGTGTTGGTGCACGGCGAAACCGGGACGGGTAAAGAACTGGTTGCGCGTGCGCTGCACGAGAACAGTCTCCGGCGTGAACACAACTTTGTGGCCGTCAATTGTGGCGCGGTACCCGACAACTTGATCGAAAGCGAATTGTTCGGCCACGAGGCAGGTGCCTTTACCGACGCGCGGAGTCGGCGCATCGGGAAATTCGAGCATGCCAATCAAGGTACGCTTTTTCTCGATGAGATCGAGAGCATGCCGATGAACGTGCAGGTTCATTTGCTGCGGGTATTGCAGGAACGCGCAATCGAACGTCTGGGGTCGAACGAGCTGATCCCGCTCGATCTTCGGGTTGTCGCGGCAACCAAAGTCGATCTCCGTGACGCGGCGAGTCGGGGTCTCTTTCGAGAGGATCTTTACTACCGACTCAGCGTCGTCACGATTGATATCCCGCCGCTGCGCGAGCGTCGTGAAGACATCTCGCTGCTATTTCAACACTTCGTGCTTGTTGCCGGGGCACGGTATCAGCGAGAACCACCTCCGCCGGCACCCGCCCAGCTCCATCGTTTGATGCAGGCGGATTGGCCCGGCAACGTACGCGAGTTGCGCAATGCCGCAGAACGTTACGTGCTGCTCGGTGAGTCCTGCGACTTTGATATCGATCGCCTGCTAGGCGGTGAGGCCGAGCGTCCCGCCATGACCTTGCCGCAGCAGGTGGAGTGCTTTGAGCGTAGCCTGATTGAGCAACATCTAAAGGCCAGCAACGGTAGCATCAAGTCGACGATGCTGGCACTCGGGCTGCCGCGCAAGACGCTGTACGACAAGATGAAAAAGTACGGCCTGGTGCGCGACGATTATCGTTGAGCATCGCGCACCAGGCGCTGCCTTGGCTTATCCCGCTTCCTTCCATTCGATCCCGTAATCGGCGTCCTGATGCGATTCAGGTGCCGGCTCAGGCGTCTTCAGGGTGACGAGTTCCTCGGCGCTGACCGGGTGGATGGCAATGGTGGCATCGAAATCCGCCTTGGTCGCGCCCATCTTCACCGCAACGGCGAACCCCTGCAGCATCTCGTCAACATTGTCGCCAATCAGGTGAATGCCGGCGACGCGCTGTTCTTCGCCGACGCAAACCAGCTTCATAGCGGTGGTCTCGCCGTGAGCGGACAGCGCATGGCGCATCGGCGTGAACGCCGTCTGGTACACGGTGACGTTGCTGTGGCGCTCGCGGGCCTGCCGCTCGGTCAGTCCGACCGCGGCGACCGGCGGGTGGGCGAAGACGACGCTGGGGATATTGTCGTAATCGACCCGGCTTGCGGGTTGCGCATCGAACAAGCGTGCCGCCAGACGCCTGCCGGCGGCGATCGCGACGGGCGTAAGCGGCGTGCGCCCGGTGATGTCACCGATCGCGTACAGACCAGGCACATTGGTATTTTGGAATGCATCGGTGGGCACGATACCGTTGGCCTGCATATCGACCCCCGCCCGGTCGAGGCCGAGACCGTCGGTGTTCGGCGCGCGCCCGACTGCCCAGATAACGGTATCGAAGCCACCCAAACGCTCGCCGTCTGCGGCATCGAGCGCAATCCCGGTCTCGGTGCGGGTCAGGCCGGCGACCTGAAAGGTCATCTTCAGCTCGATGCCCTGCTTGCGCATTTCTTCCATCAGCACCTCGCTCACCATGCTGTCGAAGGTTTCCAGCACGCGGGACTCCAGGGCAACGACGCTGACCTCTGAGCCCAGTGCACGCAGCACCCCGGCCAGTTCAACGCCGATATAACCGGCGCCAATGATGGCAATTCGCTTCGGTTGCGTCTGAAGCGCGAAAAACTCATCGGAAGTGATGCCGAGTTCCGCGCCGGGCACCCGTGGCACGATAGGTCGACCGCCGGTGGCGACGACGATGTGGTCGGCGCTGAAGGTCTGTCCGTCGACCTCGACGGTGTGCGAGTCGACAAACCGGGCCGAGCCGTCGATCCGGGTAATACCTGTCTCATCGACATAGCCATCCCAGTAGGCGTTGATGTTGCGGATGTAGGCGTCGCGGGCACGCACCAAGGCTTTCCAGTCGGTCGTCCCGCGTTGTGCCGGCACGCCGAACGCACTGGCATCATCGACAGCATGGGCGAGGTTGGCGGCGTACCACATGACTTTCTTCGGCACGCAACCCTGGTTGACGCAGGTCCCGCCCAGTTTGCGTGCCTCGATAATGGCGACGCGCTTGCCCAGTTGGGCGGCCCGTTCGGCGACGGCCAAGCCACCGCTGCCGCCACCGATGGCGATTAAATCGAAATGTGTGTTCATGGTGTTCCCCAGAAATGTGACTCGCTACGGTCGACGCCGGTGCCGAGTCTGAGTTGTTTTGGTGCGGGGCCGACACTGGCCTCCCAATCGGAGGCCAGCAGGATTTGCGCCTCAGGCAGCCGATTTGTGGTCTTGTGCGAGATAGACTTCGAGGGCGTCCGATCCGCCCACGTGCTCGCCGTTGATGAAGATCTGCGGCACCATCGAAGCGCCGGCCACCGCGCGCAATGTGACCTCGCTGAAGTCGCGGTTCAGCATCAGCTCGTCGAAATCGATGCCGGCGTCGTGCAGCATGCCCTTGGCACGTACACAAAACGGGCAGCCCTCGCGGGTAAACACGGTCACGTCGAGCGGTTTGACTGCGTTGGGTGCGACATGGGCAAGCATGGTGTCGGCGTCGGAGACCTCAAACGGGTCGCCCGGCTGGTCGGGTTCGATAAACATCTTTTCGATGACGCCGTCCTTCACCAACATCGAGTAGCGCCAGGAGCGATCACCGAATCCGAGATCGGCTTTTGTCACGAGCATTCCCATACCGCGGCTGAAGTCGCCGTTGCCGTCGGGCAGGAAGGTCACGTTGTCGGCCTTTTGCTCCGCGCGCCACTCGTTCATCACAAAGGCGTCGTTCACCGATACGCAGACGATCTCATCGACGCCGTGGCGCTTGAGCGCCGGCGCCAACTGGTTGTAACGCGGGACGTGGGTGGATGAGCAGGTCGGCGTAAACGCGCCTGGCAGCGCGAACACCACAACGGTACGGCCTTTGAACACCTCGTCGGTCGTCACATCGACCCACTCGTGGTCACGGCGGGTACGGAACACCACATTCGGTACGGTTTGTCCTTCACGGTTTTGCAGGTTCATGGTCAAGATCCTCGAGATTGGGTTTTGATGGTTGGTTGCAATTCAGAGCCAGCAGTATCTTTGCCGGGTTTCGATTAGTGAAATCGTTTGTTTTAAAGTGATTGATAGTGATTGACTATGACCATTGGCAGTTCACGCCGATGCAGACGCCGGGTCGGCGGCCTCGTGCGCACCGTGATGACGGCTTTATCGCTACCGGGGAATAGCGCTAGACTGCCGGGGTTTACTGCAACCAAATGGAATAACTATGCATTTTTCGAAAACCGTAGGCCTCGTGTTGGGCGTTATGCTGATCGCCACGCCGGCATTCGCCCAAGACGACGTAACCACCTACGGAGATTGGGGTTACCGGTGCGACAAGGCCCCGAACAGTGACGAGCAGCTGTGCTACGTGTTTCAGAATGTCACCAAAAAAGAAGGTGGCGAGCTGGTGTTGGGCGCCCGCATCGCCTATCGCGACGGCCAGCCCGATCCGCTTCTGGTAGCCACCGTCCCGTTGGGTTCGTTGCTGCCGCCAGGCGCCGCGTTGGTGATGGATGGCATCGAACCGGTCAAACTGACCTATTTCCTGTGCACGGCCCAAGGTTGCACGACGGTCGCGACCCCGCTGGCACCGAACATCGTCGATGCGATGAAAAAAGGCGATCAGGCGTCGATCAGGGTTGCGGCACCCAACAAACAGGTCGTGGCGCTGCCGTTGTCGTTGAAGGGCTTCACCAAGGCGATGGGTTCGCTCAAGTAACGGCGTTTCAGCGGCCGGCGTTCGTCGGCCTAGGCGGTTACCGTCACGACAATGCGCCTGTGGTGGGGCTGAATCCTGTGTTCGTACAGGTACAGGCCCTGCCACGTCCCTAACGCGCATTGCCCGTTGGCTACCGGGACGGTCAGATCCATCTTGGTCAGGATTGCGCGCACGTGCGCGGGCATGTCATCAGGCCCCTCTTGGGTGTGGTCGTAGATGCCATCACCATCGGGCGCGAGCCGTGCCATGAACCGTTCGAGGTCGCGGCGTACGGTCGGATCGGCGTTCTCGCAGATAACCAACGACGCACTGGTGTGCTGCACAAACAGGTGGCACAGCCCGGTTTCGACGCCTGAACGACGCACGATCTCATTGACCTCGGCGGTCAGTTCGTAGGTGCCCCGTCCGGTGGTCGACTGCCGCAAAGTCTGTTGCAAGGCCATGCCTGCATTATGGGCGAGCAGCCGGGTCAATGCCCAGGCGCTTGTTGGCGGCTGAGGCCTTTCGTATGCTCCCGCCCGTGACCCGCGAACTCCGCAGTCTTGCCACGATGCCGGTGACCGCCCTGAAAGGCGTCGGCCCGAAAAATGCCGAGCGGCTCGCCAGGCTCGGTATCGACAGCGTCCAGGATCTGCTCTTCCACCTACCGATCCGTTATCAGGACCGCACCCGGATCGTGCCGATAGGAACGCTGCGGCCGGGTGATCAGGCCGTTATCCAGGGTGTCGTCGAGCTGGCTGACGTGCGCTATGGGCGCAGGCGCTCACTGCTTGTTGAACTCGCCGACGGCTCGGGTTCCATCACCCTGCGGTTTTTTCATTTCGGCAATGCGCAAAAGGCCAATATGGCCCGCGGTGCGACGTTGCGCTGTTTCGGCGAGGTGCGTAGCGGGCCGCGGGGTTTTGAGATCGTGCACCCTGAGGTTCAGCGGGTGCTGGAGGATGCGCCGGCGGAAGTCGAACAATCGCTGACGCCGATCTATCCGACCACCGAGGGGATGCATCAGCTGAGCTGGCGCGACCTGACCGAACATGCCTTGGCGCAGCTTGGCGACGGCGGCCTGGAGGAGTTGTTGCCGCAAGCGGTGCTCGACGAACTCGCGATGCCGCCCCTCGCTGATGCCGTGCGGCTGTTGCACCGGCCGCCGCCTGACGAGGCGTCTCGATTGCTTTCTGCCACGGGGCACCCCGCCCAGCGACGCCTGGCGTTTGAAGAACTGTTAGCCCACCAGCTTGGTCTGCGTATGCTGCGGCAACGTCAACAAAGGCACGGCGCACCGGCGATGGCCTGCACCGGTGCGTTGGAAAAACGCCTGTTGGCCGCTTTGCCGTTCCAGCTGACGGCGGCGCAGCACCGAGTGCTCGACGAACTGCGCACGGATCTCGCGCAACCGCGTCCGGCTATGCGACTGGTCCAGGGGGATGTCGGGTCGGGCAAGACCGTTGTCGCCGCGCTTGCCGCGCTGTGTTGTGTCGAGGCTGGTTACCAGGTCGCGCTGATGGCGCCCACCGAACTGTTGGCCGAACAGCATCTGAAAAACTTTTCTGGCTGGCTGGAGCCGCTCGATGTCAGGGTCGGGTGGCTCAGCGGTCGCCACAAAGGGCGACGTCGTCGCGAGCTGCTCGATCAGCTTGAGACCCGCGCCATGCAAGTCGTGGTCGGCACCCACGCGTTGTTTCAGGACGATGTCGTGTTCGGCCGTTTGGGCCTGGTGATTGTCGATGAGCAGCACCGTTTCGGCGTGCACCAACGTCTCGCCCTGCGTGACAAGGGAGAACAGGGATTGCTACCACACCAACTGGTGATGACGGCCACGCCGATCCCCCGTACCCTGGCGATGACAGCGTACGCGGATCTGGATCTTTCGGTGATCGATGAGCTGCCACCCGGCCGCACACCGGTGAGCACGGTCGCGGTCGCTGAGACCCGCCGGCCGCAGGTCGTGGAACGGGTTGCGAAGGCCTGCGCCGATGGGCGGCAGGCGTACTGGGTCTGTACGCTGATCGAGGAATCCGAGGCACTCCAGGCCCAAGCAGCAGAGGACACCGCAGCGACCCTGGCCGAGGCATTGCACGGGCTGAGGATAGGCCTGGTTCACGGGCGGCTGAAGGGGCCACAAAAGGCCGCCGTGATGGCGGCGTTCAAGGCCGGCGAGATCGATCTGCTGGTGGCCACCACGGTCGTGGAGGTGGGCGTCGATGTGCCGAATGCAAGCCTGATGGTCATTGAGAACGCAGAGCGGCTTGGCTTGTCGCAGCTTCACCAGCTGCGCGGCCGGGTCGGGCGCGGTGCCCAGCAGTCGCACTGTGTGTTGTTGTACCGTCCGCCGTTGGGCGACACCGCGCAGTCCCGGCTGGGCGTTATGCGCGAGACCAACGACGGCTTCGTGGTGGCCCGGCGGGACCTCGAGTTACGTGGGCCCGGCGAAGTACTCGGGACTCGCCAGACCGGAGAGATGCAGTTTCGGATTGCCGACCTGCTGCGCGATCAGGCGTTGGTGCCGGTCGTTCAGCAGCTTGCCGACCGTTTGCTGCTCGACCATCCCGAGGTGGCGCTGCCGTTGGTGCGGCGATGGGTTGGGCAGCGCGTCCAATACGCGGATGTCTGAGCGTTGTGTGTATCCGCTTCGCGTCGGCGGCACCCTGGTCGGACACGGCAGCCAATTGGCATCGCGGCGAGTCCGGGCGTCGTGCGATAATGCCGCCGAACCCCTGCAGTTGCTGCCATGTCCCGACGACGTAAGCCTTTTCAGCGTGCCCTGCGTGAAGCCTGCTGGACCTCCCTGAAATCACGTCGCCTGCCAGGCTCGTCACCACAGATGCATGCCTGGCTCAGTGACCGAGGCTCGCTGACGCGCTCGGTCGTCGCGAGCTGTCCGGGTCGGTTCGCGGTTGACGTGATCAGCCAGGCGCATGGCGCGGCATTACCCGGCGAAACGGCGCTGTTGCAGGCCGGTGCCGCGCAGGCGATGTTGGTCCGCGAGGTGCGGTTGACCTGCGATGATCGTTGCTGGGTATTCGCGCGCACGCTGATTCCGTTGCGCGGGCTGCGCGGTGTTGCGCTCGGGTTGACCAAGCTGGGTCGCCGACCGTTGGGGGAAGTGTTGTTTTCGGACCCCACCACGCGCCGGCTGCGGGTCGAAGTGGCCTGTATCCAGCCACGTCATCATCTGTTTGATAAAGCCACCACGCACCTACGACAGCTGCCGCGGCTGGTGTGGGGGCGCCGCACGCTATTCGAGTACGGCGGTTGCCCCATCCTGATCAATGAATTGTTTCTGCCCGATATTCCCAGGCTCGCGCGGTGATGCTCGGAATGTCTGAGTCATCTACCGCGGGATGGCGGCGCACCGCGAGCGGCTACTGGCGCCTGATCCGTGCCGATCGGCCGATTGGCATCTACCTGCTGCTGTGGCCCGCCCTGTGGGCTTTGTGGGTCGCGGCGGCGGGCTTTCCGCCATGGTGGATATTGCTGGTATTCGTGCTCGGCACCGCATTGATGCGCTCGGCCGGTTGTGCGATCAATGACTTTGCCGATCGCAAGATCGATGGGCTGGTGGCAAGGACGGCGCAGCGACCTTTGGCAACCGGACACGTCAGCCCGCGCGAGGCATTGATCGTTTTTGTCGTGTTGTCGATGGTGGCGTTTGCGCTGGTGCTGACGCTCAATCAAAAAACCATCGCGCATTCGTTCGTCGCCGTGGCGTTGGCCGCCTTGTATCCGTTTACCAAACGCTACACCCATATGCCGCAGTTGTTTCTTGGGCTCGCCTTCGGCTGGGCGGTACCGATGGCATTCACCGCGGTGCAAGGTGCGATACCTGGCGTCGCGTGGTTGCTGTTCGCGGCGACGGTGGTTTGGGCACTGATTTACGACACGATGTACGCGATGGTCGACCGTGACGATGATCTGGCAATCGGGGTCAAGTCCACCGCGATACTGTTCGGGCGATTCGATCGCCTGGCGATCGGCTTGCTGCAGCTGCTGATGCTGAGTCTGCTTTGGCAGGCAGGGCTGATGGTGGACCGTGGGGTGATCTTTACCCTGGGGCTTGCCGCTGCCGCGGCGCTGTTCGTGTTCCAGCAGATGCTGATCTATCGGCGCGAACGCGAGCGCTGTTTTCGGGCCTTTTTGAACAACCACTACGTTGGTCTTGCGGTGTTTGCCGGGTTGTTTGCCGATTACGCGGTGGAGGCTGGTTGATGTTCTTGCTGCGCTGGATGGTCCTGCCATTACTGCTGGTGCCCGCATGCTGGTGGGGCTGGCATGCGCTGCATGCCCCGCCGCCCGGGTTGATGCTGGACAACGGCGCGAAGATGGTCTGGGGCGACTGTTGGTTCGAAAAGCCCCTGTGGCGTCCGGTCAACTGCGGCCGTTTCTACACCGCACCAGAGCAAGCCGCGACACCACCGCAGTTTTCGCTACCCGTGATCCATATTCCGCAACCGCCATGGGTCAGGAGCGGGGTTGCGACCCAGTACATCGCCGGTGGACCCGGCGGCGGAGCATGGTTGGAACCTGACGAGATCGGTTTTTGGTTGGACTGGGTGGACGCCAACGATTGGCAAAGTGACCTGATCGTTTACGACCAACGGGGCGTCGGGTTGTCCGAGCCCGCGCTGGATTGCCCAGAGCTCCGTGAGCTTCGGCGTGAGCTACTGCCGTTGCCATTGCCGAGCGAGGAGGCTTACCGCCGGGTGCGGGACGTGACCCGAGCCTGTCATGATCGTCTCCGTCGCGAAGGTCACGCGTTGGACCGTTTCACAACCACCCGAAACGCCGCCGACGCTGTCGATCTGATGCGCGCCATTGGCCACCAGCAGTGGAACGTTTACGGCGTTTCCTACGGCACCCGGGTGGCGCTTGAGATGATGCGTACGGCACCTGAAGCATTACGTGCCGTGGTGCTCGATTCACCCTATCCTCCGCAGGTCAACGCTGAACTCAGCGATGCCTGGTTGCTGCAGCGTGCCTTCGAATTGTTCGGCCGGATTTGCGAACTGGCCGGCCGCTGCTCTGACAGCTCGGCGGTGCTGGCAGAACGTCTCGATAACGCCTTGAGTCGTGTCGAACGTGAGCTGTTGCGACTCAGCGTGCGCGATCCGGATAATGGCAATGATCTTGCCGTGGTCTACGATCATGACGACGTCGCATGGCTGTTGTTCGAGGCCATGTACCAGTGGGACGCGATCCCCGACCTGCCAAGCAGTGTCGCGGCGTTGGCCGAGGGGCGGCTGGATAGCGCCATGCGCCAGCTGATCCAGGACAGTGTCGAGGCGTTATTGGATGACACGATCAGCGATCCCGTGGCCAGTTCGGTAGATTGTCACGATGGTGGCGCCGTTGATCTGCGTGACATGCGTGAAACCTTGGCGCGTTATCCGCAGGTTGCCGACATCAAGCGATATGACTGGCAATACAGTCCCTGCCGTTATTGGTTGTCGGGCGAAGCACCGGCGGCGTTTCGCGAGCCGGTTGAGTCAGCGGTGCCTGCTCTTCTGCTGGCTGGTGAGTTCGACCCGGTGACGCCGCCGGAGTGGGCTGAAATGGCCGCTGAAACCCTGCCTTCCGGTTATGTGTTCGTGTTTCCGGCCATCGGGCACGGTGTGTTGGATAGCCATGTCTGCGCGGCCGCTTTGGTCCGGACATTCCTCGCCAGGCCTGAGGATCCCCGCCCGCCAGCCTGCCTTTCGCGGCTTTGAACAACGCCGTTTTGACCCGCGAGGTGGTCACCCGGGCTTGATTATGTGGTCCGGGTAGGCTAAAAACCGGCGGCCCTGAGACAAACCTTACCGGAGTCGAACAAACATGACGGTGGAACTGCCAGCCGATTACCAGCCCACGCCGGAAGAGGACTACATGAATCCTCTGCAGCTGGAGTATTTTCGGCGCCAGTTGCTGAAGTGGCGCGAAGACCTGATGTCGGAAGCTCAGGAGACCCTCGACAACTTGCGCGACAAATCCTACCAAGAGGTCGGTGACGAGGCCGATCGCGCCAGCCGCGAGAGCGAGCATGGGCTGGAATTACGTACGCGTGACCGCTATCGCAAGTTGCAACGCAAGATCGAACAGGCGCTTGAACGGATCGACGACGGCAGCTATGGGTATTGCGAAGATACCGGTGAGCCGATCGGCGTTATGCGTCTCAAGGCCCGCCCGATTGCGACGCTGACGATCGATGCGCAGGAGCGCCGCGAGATGAAGGAACGCGTGCTTGCGGATCGCTGAGTAGCTAGCTAGCGACGCTTGGGCGTTCGTGCGATCGCCCAAACCTCCACCGTTTCTGCCCCCGCCCGCCGCAATGCCACACTGGCCTGTTCAACAGTCGCCGTCGTGGTCACGACATCATCGAGCACCGCCACATGCGCTGGGCACGGCCATCCGGCGCGAAACGCCAGATCCGACCGACGCAGCCGTTGCGCGCGCCGCAAGCCCCGTTGATGGCGGGCTGATCCGGTGTGTTGCAGGCGTGTCGTGGACAACGGCAGGCCAAGCTCGCGGCTGACGACCCGGGCCAGTTCGGTGGCCTGATTGAATCCCCGCTGGCGTAAATGATCTCGATGCATCGGCACCGGGACAATCAACTCGGGCCAGGGTCTGCCGCTGACGTTGCGCGCTTGTACGAGTCCATCGACCAGGCAGCTTGCCAGTACCGGCGCGAGGTATAGCCGATGATGGTACTTCAGGGCTGCCACCAAGCTGTCTACCGGCGGCTGGTAGAGCAACGGCACGAGAGCACGCGCGAAACTGGGCCGATGGCGCTGACAAGACCCGCACACCGGCTGGCCCGGGACAGTCAGCGGCAAAGGCACTGCACAGATTGCACAGGCGGTTTCGTTGCGCGGCAGACTGGATCGGCATGCTGCGCACAGGCCGTTGCCAGGCGCGCCGCAAAGCTGGCAGCAAGCGCCGAGCAAGTGGTCAATAATTGGCCAAATGTTAACCATCACCAACTCCTTTTGGTTGACAGCGGGGGTTGCCCGCCTAAGATGGCGCTTCCGTCGCCTTCATGCCCACCACTGTAGATGGATCAGGCCCCCGAAAACAACGATCGCCAGGTCTCCGGTGCCTCGTCACGGTTTGCCGCGATGCAGCTGGACATTGGCAACCTGATCAGTATGTGCCTGCCGCCCCTGCCGATCTTATGGTTCGGCGGCTCGATGCTGATTTACGCACTGCATCGCCATCACCCCAACCCGAAGGTCGGGCGCTACACCCAGCAGGCCGCCTATCGTTTCTACGGTGTGATGGGCGCGATTATTCCGATCGGCACGTTTTTCCCGGGCCGTGGCATTACGCCCTGGCTGATCGCCTGGGGGATCGGCTTGGCGGTAATTGTGCCCTGGTCGATTTGGTCCATCATGCGGATTCGTCGAGAGGAATGGCCCGATCTGGTGCTGCCTCCGTCGGACCCGGTCGAGGAGAGTTGAACATGAGCAATGCGCTGATCCGTCACGACTGGGAACTCACCGAGATCCAGGGGCTGTTCGATCTGCCATTCAACGACCTGTTGTTTCGCGCGCAGGTGGTGCATCGGGAACATTTTGATCCCAATGAGATCCAGGTCAGCACGTTGCTGTCGATCAAGACCGGCGCTTGCGCGGAAGACTGCGCCTATTGCTCGCAGAGCGCCCGGCACGATACCGGGTTGGAGCGCGAACGGTTGCTGCCGCTCGATGAGGTGGTGGCCTCCGCACAGTCGGCCAAAGCGAACGGCGCGACGCGGTTTTGCATGGGCGCGGCCTGGCGAAACCCGACTGACAAGAATCTCGAAAAGGTCATTGAGATGGTGTCGGCAGTGCGGGATATGGGACTGGAGACGTGCGTCACCCTCGGCATGCTGACGCAGGCCCAGGCGCACCGGCTACGGGATGCCGGACTCGACTACTACAACCACAACCTCGATACCTCGCCGGAGTTTTACGGCAATGTGATCACGACGCGCACCTTTCAGGACCGCCTCGACACCCTCCGTCATGTGCGTGAGGCCGGGATCAATGTCTGCTCTGGCGGCATTCTGGGCATGGGCGAGCAGGGCAGCGACCGTGCGCGTCTGCTGCAGGAGTTGGCGAACCTGCCGCAGCACCCCGAATCGGTGCCGATCAATATGCTGGTGCAGATAGAGGGGACGCCGCTGCACGGCACGGACGAGATCGATCCGCTGTCATTCGTGCGCAGCATTGCCGTTGCGCGCATCCTGATGCCGCAAAGCTACGTGCGCCTTTCTGCCGGCCGCACTGACATGAACGACGAGATGCAGGCGCTGTGTTTCCTGGCCGGTGCCAACTCCGTTTTTTACGGGGAACGGCTGCTGACAACGGATAACCCGGCCGCCGATCACGACCGGCGGCTGTTCGAGCGCCTCGGGATTCGGATGCAAAAAGCCACCCTCGAGGCCGACACGCAGGCCTGTTGTGGGGCAGGCTAACCTGGTTACGTTAACGCGACGCCGAGAGGCCAGTCGTGCGGTTTGATCTCGATGGCGCCCTGGCCCAACGGCAGGCCGATGGCCTGTACCGCGCGCGCCGGGTGACGGCAGGTCCACAGGGACCCGAGATGGTCGTCGACGGTCGGCGACTGCTGACCTTTTGCTCCAATGACTACCTCGGGCTTGCCGCCGACCCGCGCGTCGCCGAGGCGATGCGTCTGGGTATCGCCCGTTATGGTGTCGGCGCGGGGGCAGCGCATCTCATCAACGGCCATAGTCACGCGCATCACGCGCTCGAAGAAGAGCTCGCAGATTTCACCGGGCGTGAACGGGCGCTGTTGTTCTCGACCGGCTACATGGCCAATCTCGGTGTGATCAGTGCATTGGTCGGCCGATCCGACACGGTTCTCGAAGACCGGTTGAACCATGCCTCGCTGCTCGATGGAGGGTTGATGGCGCGGGCGCGCTTGAAGCGTTATCCGCATGCCGACGCAGCCAGGCTGGATGAGCTGCTGGCGGACGCCAGGGGGCGACGCCTGGTGGTAAGCGATGGCGTGTTCAGCATGGATGGCGACGTCGCGCCGCTAACCGCGCTGGCCGAGACATGCGCCAGCCGGACCGCCTGGTTGATGATCGATGATGCACACGGCCTCGGTGTGATGGGGCCGCAAGGGCGGGGCAGCGTCGCTGCCGCTGGCCTCGATGTCGGCGATGTGCCGGTGTTGGTGGGGACCTTGGGCAAGGCTTTGGGGACGTCTGGCGCTTTCGTCGCCGGCAGTCGGCAACTGATCGAGACCCTCATCCAACAGGCCAGACCGTACATCTATACAACGGCGATGCCCCCTGCCATCGCCGAAGCGACGCGGGTCAGTTTGCAGTTGTGTCGCGATGAAGCATTTCGTCGGGAACAGCTTGCCGCACTGATCCGGCGTTTTCGGCAGGGCGCCGAAAGGCTCGGTTTACAGTTGATGGCATCGGACACACCGATCCAGCCAATCGTGCTCAATAGCGCGTCGACCGCGACGCGCTGGAGTGAGCGGCTCTACCAGGACGGGATACTGGTCACGGCGATCCGTCCGCCGACGGTACCCGACGGCAGTGCGCGTTTGCGGGTGACGCTATCCGCATCGCATACGCCGGCGCAGGTTGATGCGCTGCTGGCGGTGCTCGAAGCGATCGTCCGGGACGGCGCCGAGCAAGCCGCGTTGTGAAACTCTACCGCGAGACAAAGGGTGCCGGGCCCGAGCTGGTGTTGCTGCATGGCTGGGGGTTGAATTCGGCCGTCTGGCAGTCGCTGTCTGCAGCGCTGATCGCGCACTATCGTGTCACCTCGATCGAGTTGCCCGGTCACGGTGCAAGCCCCGCCGTCGAAACCGCCGATCCCCATGTCTGGGCCGCGGCTTGCCTGGCCGCAGCGCCGCCCGCAGCGCATTGGGTTGGCTGGTCGCTGGGCGGGCAGCTTGCCATTCAAGCCGCTCTGCAGGCACCTGATCGGGTTGCCGGCCTCAGTCTGATCGCCACGACGCCGTGTTTCGTTCGTCGCGAGGGCTGGGATCTGGCGATGCCACAGGCGACGTTTGCTGCGTTCGCCAAGTCACTGGACAACGCGCCGGGCACAGCCTTGCTCCGCTTCCTCTCGCTACAGGTGCAAGGGGATGAACAGGGCCGCAGCACGCTTCGGCAACTGCGCGAAGAAATGGCTCGGCGCCCCAGCGCGAGCGTATCCGGTCTCAATCACGGCTTGGCACTGTTGAGGGCGACGGATCTGCGGGCGCAGCTCGCGGATATCCGTTGTCGGCAGCAGTGGCTGTTCGGCGAGCGAGACACGCTGGTGCCGATCGGTCTGGCGGACTGGATCGATGATCGACTGCCCGCTGCGCGCCTGGCGCGCATCGCCGGGGCGGGTCATGCGCCTTTTCTTTCACAACCGCAGCACTGCCTGCACTGCCTGCGTGAGGTGATCGATGGTGACCGATAGTCCTGCCAGCGAAGCGTCGCCCTGGCTCGACAAGGCCAAGGCGCGGCGCAGCTTCGAACAGGCCGCCGCCGGTTACGATGGCGTCGCCGTGTTACAGCATGAAATCGGCCGACGGATGCTTGAGCGGCTCTCTTTTATGCGGGTATCGCCAGAACGGGTCGTCGATCTCGGGTGTGGTACCGGCTTGACCACCGAGGCGCTACTGAAGTTGTATCCGAAATCGCAGCTCGTCGCGCTGGACTTCTCGATGGCGATGTTGCAACGGACACGGCGCCGCGGGCGCTGGTTGCGACGGCCCCGCTGTCTGTGCGCGGATCTCGATGCCTTGCCGCTGGCCAGCGGTTCTTGTGACCTGGTGTTTGCCAATGCGGCCTTGCAGTGGAGCAGTGATCCGGCCAGCGCATTTCGCGACTTTCAGCGCGTGCTGCGCCCGGGTGGACTGGTCATCTTCACCAGTTTCGGCCCCGATACCCTGGTCGAGCTTCGTGCTGCCTGGGCAGACGCGGACGAGCAACCGCACGTGCATGGATTTATCGACATGCACGACTATGGCGACATGTTGGTGCAGGCGGGTTTCGCCGACCCGGTAATGGATGTCGAGCGTATGACCCTGACCTACCGGGAACCGATCCAGCTGATGCGTGAGATTCGGGCGATTGGTGCAAGCAACGCGACCCAGCAGCGACACCGTGGACTGCTGGGGCGTGAGCGATTCGCCAGGGCCTGTCGTGCATACGAACGTTTTCGCGATGCCGAGGGACGATTGCCGGCCAGCTATGAAGTGATCCATGGGCATGCCTGGGTGCCGCTGCAACAGCGCGTGGATGGCGAAACGCGGATACCGCTGGATACCCTGCGGCGCCGTCCCTGATGCACGGTGTCTTTTTGACCGGTACCGATACCGGATGCGGTAAGACCTATGCCGCGGTTAGGTTGATCGAGGCGCTCAGCCAGCACGGTTTGCGGGTTGCAGGCTATAAACCTGTCGCGGCAGGTGCGGTAATGAGTGACGGGATTTTGCAGAATGACGATGCTTTGGCATTGTGGCGTGCCGGCTCATCGGGCTTTTCCTACCAGCAGATCAACCCCTACTGTCTGGCCGAGGCGGTTTCTCCGCATCTCGCCGCCCAGGCTGCCGGCGTACAGATCGCCGTCGAGGTGATCGCCGACGGGTTGGCCGGTCTTGCGGCGCGCAGTGATTGTGTCGTCGTTGAAGGGGCGGGGGGCTGGTTCGCGCCGCTGGGTCCGAACCTGGACATCGCCGGGCTGGCCAGGTATCTCGGCCTGCCGGTGATCCTGGTGGTGGGATTACGCTTGGGCTGCCTAAATCACGCGCAGCTCAGCGAGCGTGCGATATTGGCCAGTGGTGCGAGCCTGCTCGGCTGGGTGGGCTCGCAGGTCGATGGCGAAATGGCGCGCCTCGACGAAAACCTCGACACTTTGCGTCAGCGTCTGCAAAGCCGGTGCCTCGGCGTGCTAACCCACCCGTTACCGGGCCAGCCGCAAGCGTCTGGCTCAGCGTTCGACCTGGACGCGATATTCGACGTCCTGGGAATTAGCAACCACACTGAGGTGTCACATCAGTAGTCCGGTAAGTATTCCAGAACATTGGAATATTAGGCGTTTCAGATACCATAAAAAGATTTTTCATTGATTTTCGTCAATTTTGTTTGGAACCCGCCGGCCCACACGATAACCTCTCCCCCGCGATGGTTTCGGGAGTGTCAGGGATTGTGGACACGGCCGGCGTTCAATGTGGACTTATCGGAAAGCGAACATGGTGGTTATTGATCACTGCTCCGATTCTCACACCTGCCGCGTGGTCATACGGCCGAATCGATCGCTGAGTTGGCGGCAATCGATGGTTTTTCTCGGCGCAACCGCTGTGCCGTTGGTGTTGATCTCGGTTGTGCTTGCATCGCAGGGTTTCTGGATGATCCTGCCTTTTGCCGGTCTTGAGATCGCAGCTTTGTTTGTCTGCATCTACATCGTCTCTCATGCCTGTCGACGATGTCAGGTGGTCTCGATAGGAGACGGCCGGGTTACGGTTGAAAAAGGCAAAGATCGCGGCCGCTGCGCCGAATCCGGCGGCCCCGAACTGCGCATTGAGTTCGCGCGCAGCTGGGTAAGAGTGGAACTGGCGCCAGCGGCGAAACGCTGGCACCCGCGACGTCTCTGGATTGGGTCGTCTGGCGAACGTGTCGAGATTGGTGAGTTCCTCGTCGACGAGGAAAAAACCGAGCTGGCCACGCAACTACAACGCATGCTGTCTGCCGCCTGACCGCGGTCCCAAGCAGCCGACGCCGTTGGCGCCGCAAGACTGGGGTAACGCAGCAAAAGTGATTAACCACCTTTTTGGGGGTATCGACGCAGTGAGAAAGCTACACCTGCCTGCTGGAATGGCGCTGGCGACCTTGTTCAGCCCGGCGCACGCCGATTTTGCGCTGAACATGCGCGAGGGCGTCACCGTGACCAGTCAAAGTGTCTACGATCTGCACATGACCATCTTCTGGGTCTGCTGCATCATCGGCGTGGTCGTTTTTGGCGCGATGATCTACTCGATCGTCTACCACCGGAAATCGAAGGGCGCGGTCGCCGCGCAGTTCCACGAGAGCACGACCATGGAGATCCTCTGGACCGTTGTGCCGATCGTGATCCTGGTCAGCATGGCTGTTCCGGCCACCACGACCCTGTTGGCGATGGAAGACACCAGTAATGCCGATGTCACCATCAAGGTGACTGGCTTGCAGTGGCGCTGGAAATACGACTATGTCGATGGTGACGCTGCCGGCGTTTCGTTTATCAGCTCGCTGCATCCGAAGCACAACGAGGCGCGCTTGCTCGGTGCCGATGCCGACCTCAGTGAGTTCGGCGATACCTATCTGCTCGACGTCGATAACCCGCTGGTGATTCCGACGGGTAAAAAAGTGCGCTTTCTGCTCACCGCTGCTGACGTGATCCACGCCTGGTGGGTGCCGGATCTGGGATGGAAAAAAGACGCCATTCCCGGATTCATCAACGAGGCCTGGACGCAAGTCGACGAGCCGGGCCTATACCGTGGCCAGTGCGCCGAACTGTGTGGCAAGGATCACGGCTTTATGCCGATCGTCGTCGTCGCGAAGGCGCCGGCGGACTACGCCAAATGGGTCGACGAGCAGAAAGG
The DNA here is from genome assembly GCA_942490985.1 of uncultured Gammaproteobacteria bacterium. Lineage (GTDB taxonomy): Bacteria > Pseudomonadota > Gammaproteobacteria > Chromatiales > Chromatiaceae > Thiosocius. The sequence goes on along the minus strand of CALNYW010000003.1, from coordinate 582,478 downwards.
TGTGGCGGTTGCCGCTGCCGAAGCTGCAGACCGCGAATGGTCGATGGACGAACTGATGGCGAAGGGCGAGCAGGTCTACGCCACCAACTGCGCCGCGTGCCATCAAGCGAACGGACAGGGATTGCCGCCGGCTTTCCCGGCCATCGCTGGCAGTGCGATTGCTGTCGGCGAAGAAGCTGTGCACATCGATCGCGTGCTGAACGGTAAAGCGGGCACCGCTATGGCCGCCTACCGCGACGTGCTCAACGACGGCGATCTCGCCGCCGTGCTGACCTACCAGCGCAACGCCTGGGGCAATACCGCCAGTGCTATCCAACCCGCTGCGGTCAAAGCCGCTCGATAAGTCGTAATCCCGGAGAGTCAAAAACAATGAGTACAGCTACAGCCACTCACGACGAACACCACGACCACGGGCCTGCCAAGGGGCTCATGCGTTGGGTTACGACCACCAACCACAAAGACATCGGTACCCTGTACCTGCTGTTTGCCCTGGTGATGTTTTTCATCGGCGGCGCCATGGCGATGGTGATCCGCGCGGAATTGTTCCAGCCCGGTTTGCAGGTCGTCGACCCGCAGTTTTTTAATTCGATGACGACGGTTCATGCGCTGGTGATGATCTTCGGCGCAGTCATGCCGGCATTCACCGGTTTGGCCAACTGGCTGATCCCGATGATGATCGGTGCGCCGGATATGGCGCTGCCGCGGATGAACAACTTCTCGTTCTGGATCCTGCCGTTCGCGTTTACCTTGATGCTGTCGACGTTCTTCATGGCAGGTGGCGGTCCGGCCGCTGGCTGGACCCTGTATCCGCCGCTGTCGCTGCAGATGGGCGACGGCTTCCCGTTTTTGATCTTCGCGATCCACCTGGCCGGGATCTCGTCGATCATGGGCTCGATCAACGTCGTCGTGACCATTCTCAACATGCGCGCGCCCGGCATGACGTTGATGAAAATGCCGTTGTTCGTTTGGACCTGGTTGATTACGGCTTACCTGCTGATCGCAACGATGCCGGTGTTGGCCGGTGCCGTGACGATGCTGTTGACGGACAAGTTTGCCGGCACCAGTTTCTTCAGCGCCGCGGGCGGTGGTGACCCGGTGATGTATCAGCACATCTTCTGGTTCTTCGGTCACCCCGAGGTTTACATCCTGATCCTGCCGGCGTTTGGCATTATTTCGGCCATCGTGCCGACGTTCGCGCGCAAACCGTTGTTTGGCTATAGCTCGATGGTGTACGCAACGGCCTCGATCGCGTTCCTGTCATTTATCGTCTGGGCCCACCATATGTTCACGGTCGGAATGCCCGTGGTCGGTGAACTGTTCTTCATGTACGCGACGATGATGATCGCGGTGCCGACCGGCGTGAAGGTGTTCAACTGGGTCTCCACGATGTGGAAGGGCTCGATGACCTTTGAAACACCGATGCTGTTCGCTATCGGCTTCATCATGATGTTCACGATCGGTGGTTTCTCTGGCCTGATGCTGGCCATCGCGCCGGCGGACTTCCAGTACCATGACACTTACTTCGTGGTTGCACACTTCCACTACGTGCTGGTGACCGGCGCTGTCTACTCGATCATGGCGGCGGCTTACTACTGGTTGCCAAAGTGGACCGGCAATATGTATGACGAAAAGCTCGGCAAGATGCATTTCTGGATCTCGACGATCTCGGTCAATGTGCTGTTCTTCCCGCAACACTTCCTTGGGCTGGCCGGCATGCCGCGGCGTATCCCGGATTATGCCGTGCAGTTCGCCGACTGGAACCTGATCTCGTCACTGGGTGGGTTCGTGTTTGGTCTCTCGCAGCTGATGTTCGCGTATATCGTGTTCAAGTGTATCCGCGGCGGTGAGAAGGCCAGCGACCAGGTTTGGGAAGGTGCCGAGGGTCTGGAATGGACATTGCCGTCGCCACCGCCCTACCACAGCTTCACCGATGCGCCGCAGATCAAGTGATCGCAACTCACGTCCCCGGCGGTGTGCCGGGGACACTGCAGACCCCAATGCAACAAGCCAACGACAAATCGAAATCCAATATTCGGCTGGCGCTGATACTCGGCAGTATCGCGTTGGGTTTCTTCATGCTGGGGCTCTATCTGGCGTCGGGGAAAGCGGACTGACGTTATGAACGAGACACGAGTGGAAAAGAATCAACGTTCGTTCGCGCGCATCGCGCTGGTCGCCGTTGCGATGTTCGGCTTCGGTTATCTGCTGGTGCCGTTGTATGACGTATTCTGTGAAATCACCGGTCTCAATGGCAAGACGGGACGTATTGACGAGGCTGCCGTTGTAGCCCGGTATACGCCAGACGAGTCGCGCCTGGTGACGGTGCAGTTCGTCGCCAATAACAACCTCGGTATGCCGTGGCAGTTTGGCCCGGAGGTACCCAGCATGCAGGTGCATCCTGGCAAGGTCTACACCGCCAACTTCAGCGCATTGAATCCAACCACGCTGGATATGGTGGGTCAGGCGGTGCCGAGTGTTGCCCCGGGTAAGGCCAGCCGTTATTTCAACAAGACCGAGTGTTTCTGTTTCAACAACCAACCGCTCGCGGCGGGGGAACGCAAGGATATGCCTTTGCGATTCATCATCGACCCAAAACTGCCAAAAGATGTCGAGACCGTTACGCTGGCCTACACGGTATTCGATGTCACCCAGGCGGTTGTGAATTGACGTCGGCACTTCATCAACGATTGAGCGACCATTAACGAGGGGGAAAAATGGCACACACAAGTGATCATTATTACGTGCCGCATGGCAGCCACTGGCCGATAGTCGCGAGCGTTGCGCTGACGGTCGGCGTCGTTGGGGCCGCAAACTGGTTCAACGGCAACGCCTCCGGGCAGATGATTCTGTTGATCGGCCTCGCCATGATCGCCTTCATGATGTTTGGCTGGTTCGGCGCGGTAGTCAACGAAAGCCTTTCCGGCAAGTACAACGAGCAGGTCGACCGCTCATTCCGCCAAGGCATGATGTGGTTCATCTTTTCCGAAGTGATGTTCTTTGCGGCCTTCTTCGGTGCCTTGTTCTATACCCGTGTGCTGTCGGTGCCGTGGTTGTTGGGCGGTGATTTTTCCACGCATGAGTACTTGTGGCAGGGTTTCGGTGAATCGTGGCCTACCAATGGCCCGGGTAATGTCGGTGGTGAATTCCAAACGATGGGGCCGTGGGGTATTCCGGCGATCAACACGCTGCTGCTGCTGACCTCGGGTGTGACCATCACGATTTCCCATTGGGCATTGAAAGCCAACGATAAATCGAAGACGGTGTTGTGGTTGGCGGCGACGGTGCTGCTCGGCGCTGTGTTCCTAGGCTTTCAGATGTACGAGTACATTCACGCCTACAAGGATCTGAACCTGACGTTGGAATCGGGGGTTTATGGCTCCACGTTCTTCATGTTGACCGGATTTCACGGGATGCATGTCACGATTGGCACGATCATGCTGTTCGTCATCATGCTCCGTGCGGCCAAGGGTCACTTCACGGCTGACAACCATTTCGCGTTCGAAGGCGTGGCCTGGTACTGGCACTTCGTTGATGTGGTTTGGTTGGGTCTGTTCATCTTTGTCTACGTACTGTGACAAAGCATACGCCAGTCAGACGGCTGTCTGACTGATGCGGACGGTGGGTTGATCGGACGGTCAGCCTGCCGTTTCAGTTGTTGGCGGGGTTGGATAAACGCCGTGAGGTTCGATTACGTCGAACGCAATCAGCGCCATCAAGAACAGAAATAGCCCGACCGAGAGTCCGATCCGTATGGTCAGTGCTTTCAGTGTCCGGCGCGAATCTCCCTTGTCGTTAACAAGACTGAAGAGCCCTGAAGCCAGGCTGGCAACAATGCCGACGAACGCAATAACGATGATGACTTTGACCCACACGACCTGCACCAAGAAGCTCAATCTGACCGCACTATAACAGCCGCGAACCATGAAGATGCCTTATCTCCGACTTGGTAACTACCGTTTCGCGCCCGCGTTCTGGCCGACCGTCGCATTCGTGTTGGTGATGGCGTTGCTGTTGTCACTTGCGCTGTGGCAGATGGACCGCGCGCAGGCGAAACAGGCGTTGGTCGAAAAGCGTGCCGCCGGTGAGATTGCGGCACCGATACGGTTGTCCGGCGCGACACAGCTGACCGCAGCGGATCGTTACCGGCCGGCCAATGTCACCGGCCGTTTTGACACGGGGCAGCAATGGTTGCTGGATAATCGAATTTTTCGGGGGCAGGCGGGTTACCACGTGTTCACCCCGTTTATCCCGCACGGTGAGAATCGCCCCAGCCTGTTGGTCAATCGCGGTTGGGTCTCGGTCGGTGAAACGCGCGAATTCTTGCCGCAACTGGCGGTGCCTGAGCGGTCGGTGACGCTGCACGGTCGCCTGGATTCGCCGGCTTCAGTCGCCCTCGTACTCGGCGTGCCGCCACTCGAGAGCATCGAAGATCGCGTTCGCGTCCAGGCGCTGGATATCGCCGCATTGGCCGAGGCGCGCGGCCTGTCGCTGTTGAAATATGCGTTGGTGATCGACGAAGGAGAGCCCGGTGCTTTGCAATACGACTGGTCGCCGATTCCGCCGATGGGGCCGGAGAAACACCTCGGCTATGCGGTGCAATGGTTTGGTCTCGCAGTGGCGCTGCTGATTATCTATGTCGGGGTAAACAGCCGACGGGACCCAGAAGACGGCGAGCCCCATGTCGGTGTCTGACACCGCGACCCGAGGGAAGGGACGTCGGCAGTTGCTGTCGATTATCGCGCTGTTCCTGCTACCACCGATCGCGGCGTGGTTGGCGTGGTCCTACCTCGGTGAACAGGGCGTGTCTGCAACGACCAATGCGGGGCAGCTGATTTCACCACCGCGTCCGCTCGATTTGCAGGGCTTGCGCTCGGCGCAGGGTACCACCGCGGGTAACGACCTGGTCACGGGCCGTTGGACCTATGTCATGTTCGACGACGGCAGTTGTCGGCAAGACTGTGAGCAGCAGCTTTTTCTGACCCGTCAAACCCGCCTCGCGATGAACAAGGATGTCTCGCGTGTGCAGCGTTTGTTGATCTTTTCGGCCTCGCCAAAAGATGGCATGGTGAAGCGACTTGCCGCTGAGCATCCGGATCTCGAATGGGTGGTGCGTGACGCGGCAACATCGGCCTCGTTGAAACCCTTTCAGGGAGAGGCGTTTGAGCCGACTGGGCAACAGTACTTTCTAGTCGACCCGCTGGGTAATCTGATGATGGCATATGACCTTCAAGTGCCGCCGAGAGGCCTGATGAAAGATCTCCAAAAACTGCTGAAAATCTCGCAGGTCGGATAACGCGGATGACACTTCACCGATTCGTCGTAGCTACCTGCATCCTCGCCTTTGTCGTCATCGTGCTTGGCGCGTACACGCGTTTGACCGATGCCGGGCTGGGTTGCCCGGATTGGCCGGGTTGCTATGGCAAGCTGATCGTGCCGCCCACTGAAGAACACGTCACGCAGAAGCACTACCTCGAACAGCGCGCATTGGAGCCGGAGAAAGGCTGGATGGAGATGATCCATCGGTACTTTGCCGGTGCGCTTGGCCTATTTATCCTCGCGATAACGATCTGGTCCTGGAAGCGGCGCAAACACTACCCAGAGCAGCCCGTTTGGTTACCCACCGCGTTGCTGGGTCTGGTGATCTTTCAGGCCGCTTTGGGCATGTGGACGGTGACGTTACTACTGAAACCGGTGGTCGTCATGGCGCATCTGCTGGGTGGTTTTGCGACGCTCAGCCTGTTGGTGCTGCTGGCCTTGCGAACGGCGCCGCGTTCGACGGCGGCGACGCCAACGGTCTCGCGGTGGCGTAAAGCTGGCATGGTTGGCTTGTTCATTCTGGTCGCGCAGATAGCGCTGGGCGGATGGACGAGTACCAACTATGCTGCCTTATCGTGCCTCGATTTCCCGACCTGCCACGGCAGTTGGGTGCCGGAAATGGATTTTGACGAGGCCTTCGTGATGTGGCGAGGCCTGGGCGTGAACTACGAATACGGCGTACTGGAACACCCCGCGCGGACCGCGATTCATGTTACCCACCGCATTGGCGCATTGGTTACCGTGCTGTATCTGGGCTGGCTGATTTTCACATTGCTGCGGGCCGGAAAAGGTCTGACCGGTGCCGCGCTGCTGATTGGCGGGTTATTGGCGGTCCAAGTCGCTTTGGGGATAGGCAACGTGGTGTTGCATCTGCCCCTTGGTGTAGCAACGGCGCACAATGGTGTCGCTGCTCTGCTGCTTCTTTCACTCGTTTACCTGAACTATCGATTATGGCGACAACCGCACTAAATCAAGCTCAAGCCGGCTGGCGCGATTTTTACCAGCTGTGCAAACCCAACGTCGTGATGCTGATCGTCTTTACCGCGATCGTCGGCATGATGCTGGCGGCCCCGGGAATGGTGCCCCTGGACGCATTGGTGTTCGGCACCATCGGCATCGGGTTGGCCAGTGCGTCAGCTGCGGCGATCAACCATGTCGTCGATCAGAAGATCGATCGCATCATGGGGCGGACGCGCGGGCGGCCACTGCCACAAGGCGCGGTGCAGCCGCGTGAGGCGTTGACGTTTGCGCTGACGTTGGGCGCCAGCGCCATGCTGATTCTGGTCGTATTCGTTAACGCGTTGACGGCTACGTTGACTTTTCTGTCGCTGATTGGCTATGCCGTGATCTATACGATGTACCTGAAGCGGGCGACGCCGCAGAATATCGTGATCGGCGGTGCGGCCGGCGCCGCGCCCCCCGTGCTCGGCTGGGCCGCTGTCACCGGCACCGTCGATCCCGGTGCACTGTTGTTGTTTCTGATCATTTTTGCGTGGACGCCACCGCATTTTTGGGCGCTCGCCATTCACCGTGCGGAGGAATACCGCAAGGTCGACATGCCGATGCTGCCGGTAACCCACGGCAATGATTTCACCCGACTGCAGATCCTGTTCTACACCGTCTTGCTGTTTGTCGTCACGCTGCTACCCTACGGGTACGGCATGAGCGGTGGTTTCTATCTCGGCGGGGCAATCGTGCTCGGGCTCGGTTTCCTCTATTACGCGGTGCGCCTGTATCGAAATGACGACGACCGCATGCCGATGCGCACTTTCGGCTACTCGATCACCTACCTGATGGCCCTATTTGGTTTGCTGCTCGTTGACCACTATGTGCCGCTGATGATGGTGATGGTTGGTTAGGATTTCGCTTGGACGGCTCCCCAGTGCGGGCGTGGCCGTGTTGTAGTCAGCGCGGCGACCCCGTACAAGATTTCGACCTAAACTCAGTTGTCCGGATAGTGACCATATTATTAGCATTGACTAATATAATGTGGTCGGATAACCTCCGGCCGCTGTAAAGCCATAACCCGCGCCTGCCATGCGCGAGGTCACGCACATGGAATGTGTCTGGCCGAGCCTCGACCCGCGTGGGTGTTAAAACTCGCTTGCCTGTGCATCTTGGATGAGAGATGTCGTACATCGACGACACGCACCCGCTTGGCGATACGGCTGTTGCCGTTATTGGGAGAAAACATGGTCCAGTCTGCGGCTGCTGCACAAACGCAGTACAACTTCGATATCGTCAAAAAGTTCGCCATCATGGCGCTGGTCTGGGGCGTGCTCGGTATGTCCGCGGGCACCTACATCGCGGCCGAACTGGCTTTCCCGCTCCTGAACTTTGATATCGCCCAGATAACCTTTGGGCGGCTCCGCCCGGTCCACACCACGCTGGTAATCTTCGGCTTCGGCGGCAGCGCGCTGTTTGCGACGTCCTACTACGTGGTGCAGCGAACCTGTCAGGCGCGCCTTGCCAGTGATTGGATGGCCAACCTGACATTCTGGGGATGGCAACTCAGTGTGCTGATCGGTGTGATCGGCTACATGAACGGCATCACCGAGGGTAAGGAGTACGCCGAATTCCCGTGGTACGTCGACATCCTGATTACCGTGACCTGGGTGTTTTATTTCAGTGTCTTTGTAATGACCCTGAGGCGCCGGTCGCAGCCGCATATCTATGTCGCCAACTGGTTCTATCTGGCGTTCATCCTGGCTACCGCGCTGCTGCACATCTTTCGCAACCTGTCGGTCCCGGTGGGGCTGTTCAATGCCACCTCTTACAGTGTCTACTCCGGGGTTCAGGACGCCATGGTGCAGTGGTGGTATGGGCATAACGCCGTTGGCTTTTTCCTGACCGCCGCCTTCCTTGGCATGATGTATTACTTCGTCCCAAAGCAGGCCGGACGGCCGATCTATTCGTACCGCCTGTCGATCATCCACTTCTGGGCGTTGTCGTTCATGTACATGTGGGTCGGGGGGCACCACCTGCACTGGACTGCACTGCCGGACTGGGCGTCGTCGTTGGCGGCGGCGTTTTCGATCATGCTGCTGCTGCCTTCGTGGGGCGGCATGATCAACGGTGTCATGACGCTGTCAGGCGCTTGGGATAAGTTGCGCACGGATCCGATCATGCTGTTCCTGATTACCGCGTTGTCGTTCTATGGCATGTCGACGTTTGAAGGGCCGATGATGTCGCTCAAGAGTGTCAACGCGCTGTCGCATTACACCGACTGGACGATCGGCCATGTGCACTCGGGCGCGCTCGGTTGGGTCGCAATGATCTCTTTCGGATCTTTCTACCACCTGATCCCCCGACTCTGGGAGACGCGACTGCATAGCGTCGCGCTGGTTTATGTCCATTTCTGGCTCGCCACGATCGGTATCGTGCTGTACATCGCCTCGATGTGGGTGTCCGGGATCGGTCAGGGGCTGATGCTGCGAGCATTCGACGACTACGGCAACCTCGCCTACACCTTCATCGAGACCGTGGTGTTCATGCACTGGCCGCACGTGGTCCGGATGATCGGCGGCATGTTCTTTGTTGCCGGCATCCTGGTGATGGCGTTCAACGTGTTCATGACGGTACGCAATGCGAAGCGCGAGCAGGCTGTACTCGACGCGAAAATCGCGGCAAAACTTGCCAAAGCCGGCGCGTAAAGGAGCCTGATGATGAAGCTGAATCACGAAAGCATCGAAGTCAATCAGGGGCTGATGATCGCATTGACGCTGGTCGCGATCTCGATCGGCGGCCTGGTCGAAATCGTCCCGCTGTTCTACATCGAAGACACCATCGAAAAGGTCGAGGGCGTGAGGCCTTACACACCGCTTGAACAGCGTGGCCGTGACATCTACATCCGTGAGGGTTGCTATACCTGCCACTCACAGATGATCCGGCCATTCCGCGACGAGCACCTGCGCTACGGCCACTACTCGCTGGCGGCTGAGTCGAAATACGATCACCCGTTCCAATGGGGGTCGAAGCGCACCGGGCCGGACCTTGGACGGGTGGGCCGCAAATACTCGAATGCCTGGCACACCCAGCACCTGTACAACCCCCGCGATGTTGTCCCGGAATCGATCATGCCGGGCTATCCGTGGCTGCTTGAGACACCATTGGACTATTCAGACATGGCCGACCGCATGCGTGCGCTGAGCATTGTCGGGGTGCCTTACTCAGACACCGAAGAAGAGTACGTGGTGAACGTCGATCAATTCGGTGAGGAAATGGCGCAGCAATTCGACATCCATAACGCCGAGCAGAGCCTCCTGGCTCAGGCACAAAGCGAAAACTGGGACGGTGATCGCACGCGTGTGACCGAAATGGATGCCCTGGTGGCCTACCTCCAGGTGCTCGGCACAATGGTGGATTTCACTCAATACGACGAAGGGTACTTCGCCGAATTCCGCTAAGCGCAGGAATCAGGTAGCCCGCAAAAGGTAGCGAACGCGATGCTGGAATGGTTGTCGAATATGGAGAACACAAAGCCCCTGGCGCTGGTGATCTTTTTCGTCGTGTTCGTCGGCATTCTGCTCTACGTGTACACCGGTAAGAAGCGAACCAAGCGCCTCGAGTCGTACAAGAACATCCCGTTTCTTGATGACGACGAGACGCCGGCTAAATCGCATAAAAAAGGTTCCGACGATGCCTGATCAAAAACCGCCGACATCGATGCCCCATGGCAAGGCCGTGCAAACGACAGGGCATGCCTGGGACGGTGATCTGCAGGAATTCAACAACCCATTGCCGCGGTGGTGGCTGTGGTCTTTTTACGCCACTGTCGTATTTGCCCTGATTTATTGGGTGCTTTATCCGGCATGGCCCGTCGCCGACAGCTTTACCAAGGGCTTGGCGACCGTGTCCTTTGAAAAAGATGGCGAAACCGTTACGACCCATTGGAACACCCGCGCCGAGCTGATCGAGGAAATGCAATCCGGCCGCCAGACCCTGAAGCAGCAGGCCTACCTCGAAAAGGTTTCGGCCGCGTCGTATGAGCAAATCATCGACGATCCGGAAATGATGGCGTTCACGCGGTCGATGGGCAAAGTGTTGTTCGCCGACAACTGTGCCGCGTGTCACGGCACCGGTGGCGCACCGGCCATTATTGGGCTGTACCCCAACCTGCGCGACGACGCATGGTTGTGGGGCAGCGGGCTCGGCGATATCGAGCATGCGATTCGGTACGGCCGTAATGGCTACATGCCACCCTTTTCCCATGCGCTCAGCGACGCGCAGATCACCGATGTCTCACACTACGTGTTGAGCCTCTCCGGACACAGTGTGGACGAGGCGAAGGCCAAGATCGGGCAAGAGATCTTCCAGGGCCAGACGGGCGGGTGTCACTATTGCCACACCGCGTCCGGCAAAGGCCTGCCTTCACAAGGTGCAGCAAACCTGACCGACGCGATCTGGACCGTTGCCAACGTGCCGGGTGCTACCGATCTGGACGGTCGCCTCGATGCGCTGCGATACGTCATCAAAAACGGGATCCAACGGCATATGCCGGCTTGGGAAGACCGCCTGGATGAAGAACAGATCCGGCTGTTGACCGTCTACGTGCAGAGTCTCGGTGGCTAAGCAACCGCCGCTGTTGCCGCGTCAACAAGGGCCGTTCGCGGCCCTTTTGTCGCTAAGGGGGCATTCAATCGGGCTGGCTGCGCAGCCGTCGGGCCGGTTTATACCGCTGCCGGTAGGCGCGGCCGTCGCCAAAACTGCCGGTTACCGTTGATGTCGGCCAACGAGCAATCCAGCTCACTTTACGAGACGCGCACGCATATCTACCCGCGTTCGGTCAGCGGTCGGTTCCGGTCGCTGAAGTGGGCGGTCGTTGTGCTGGCGTACGGCGTCTACTTTCTGCTGCCATGGCTGCGGTGGTCACGCGAGACGGGTGTCGACCAGGCGGTGTTGTTTGACCTGGCCGGTCGTCGGTTCTATATATTCGACCTCGTCGTCCATCCGCAAGACATCTTCTGGCTGGCCGGATTATTGATGATCGCGGCCTATCTGCTGTTTTTCGTGACAGGTCTTGCCGGTCGCGTATTCTGCGGCTATTTCTGTTTCCAAACGCTTTGGACCGACGTCTACCTTTTGGTCGAACGCTGGGTACAGGGTGAACGGCCGGCACGTATTCGCCTGGCGAAGCAGCCTTGGGGACTGGCCAAGGCCGCAAAAATTGGTTTGACCCATCTATTGTGGCTGCTGGTTGCGCTGGCGACCGGGCTGACGTTCGTATTCTACTGGGGTGATGCGAGACAGCTGGTGGTGCAGTTCTTCACCGGTGAGGCGCCCTTCGCCGCCTATGCGACAACCCTGTTCCTCACCACTACGACCTATGTCATGGCGGGGATCGCGCGTGAGCAGGTCTGCACCTATATGTGCCCCTACGCGCGATTCCAGTCGGTCATGTTCGATAAGGATACCCTGATTGTTTCCTACGATGAGTCGCGCGGCGAGGGGCCGAATGGTCGCGCCAAATTGGGCAGCGATCTCAAGACACGCGAGGCCCGAAAAGCAGCCGGCGTAGGGGACTGCATCGACTGTGGCTACTGTGTTCAGGTCTGCCCGACCGGTATCGATATCCGCAACGGGCTGCAGATCCAGTGTATCTCGTGTGCCCTGTGTATCGATGCCTGCGACACGATCATGGATTCACTGGAATGGCCACGCGGTCTGGTCGGCTACTCGTCAGAACGCCGCGAGCAAACGGGCGAGCAGGCACGTTGGTTGAGGCCGAAGGTGATTGGCTACGCCACGGTCCTGTTGTTGGCGGTTGGACTGCTGGTTTGGAGTGTCAAGAACCAGGCCCCGTTTGATTTGACGGTCGCCCAGGTACGCGAGCCGATCTACGTACAGCTGTCGGACGGGCGTATCCAGAACAACTATGAGATCAAGGTCAACAATAAGACCGGGCGGGTCCTGGTGCTGCGCTTCGAGACGGAGAATTTGTTGCCCGATGCGGAGTTGGATATGGGGCGCTTCCGTGAGGTGAGCCTGCAACCAGAGCAACGCCTGCGTCTGGCCGCAAAAGTGAGCGCCAATCCCGCTGTGTTCGATGGTGAGAGCCATCCGTTCACGTTCGTCGCGGTGCCGCACAATGCCCCCGACTTAGTTCCGATCGAACACCCGAGCGTTTTTTTCGTGCCACGACGATGACGACTGCCGCAACGTCCCTGCTGACTGTGGTTGGAAGCGGCGTGCTGGCCGAGATTCTGCTGTACGTGGTGTTGCACCGCGGGTTCCGGCTAAACGGCAAGGCGGCGGCGACAGGCGTGGCGCTATTGGCCATGCTGTTCTACGTGCCCTGGGCCATATTGACGTGGCCGGGCGCGGATGTCTTCGCGATTCATCTGGCGATCTTCCTGACCGTCGCTTACGCGCTCGGGATGATTGGCGGGCGGCTCGGTAAGGCCTGGCATTGGGCGCCTGCGATCATCGTCGGGTTCTTTGTGATGGTGGTGGCGACCAATGTGGTTTTTCTCGGCGTTGCGGAAAGCGGCATCACCGGGTTGTTTGCGCGTCTGCTGCCTGAGCCAGCGGGCAGCACCGTGGTTGACTCGCGTTTCCCCGGTACGGTGTCGCACGACTATCAGGAGAAGGAGGCGCAATACAACGCCTACCTGCGACAGGTCGAGGCGCAGAAGGCGCGCGGCTGGCAGGTGCGTAAAGGATGGCTGTACACGCCAGTGGTCGGGCAGCCGGCCACGTTTCTCGTCGTGATAAGCGCAGCCAGTGGCGAGCCTGTCGCCGGCGCTGAGGTGCGTGGCGAATTCCTGCGCAGCTCCAACAGTCGGGACGATTTAGATTTCGTCATGAATGAGGTCGCGCCCGGCGAGTACCGGGCAGACCTCGTGATGCCGTTGCAGGGACGTTGGGATCTGGTCCTGCAGATCCGCCGAGACGATGATCTGCACGAGGTGCGGGCCAGCACCTCGGTTCAGCCTGAGACGGATGGCAGCGCTCAATGACAGAGCAAGGGCAGGCTTGTTTCCACTGCGGGCTTCCCGTTCCAGGCGGCTCGCATTACGAGGTCGACATCGAAGGCACGTCGCAGCCGATGTGTTGTCACGGCTGTCAGGCCGTCGCTCAGGCGATCGTCGACGGCGGGTTGACCTCATTCTACAAGCACCGTGAGGTTAACTCGCGCAAACCCGAGGATCTCGTTCCCGAGGCGTTGCGGCGTTTCGAACTCTATGACCAGCAGGCCCTGCAACAGACGTTTGTGCAACGTGATGATGAGAATACCCGTAGCGCGTCGCTGATCCTCGAAGGGATCACCTGCGCCGCCTGCATCTGGCTCAATGAGCGGCATGTCAATGCGCTGCCGGGTGTGCTCGATTTTTCGGTCAATTACAGCACCCATCGCGCGCGCCTGCGGTGGGACGACAGCAAGATCCATCTCTCCGATGTGCTCAAGGCGATCACCGCGATCGGCTACATCGCGCATCCATTCGACCCCGGACGTCAGGAGGCGATCCACAAAAAAGAAAAATCCGCCGCGCTGCGTCGCCTGGCTGTAGCCGGACTCGGCGCCATGCAGGTCATGATGCTGGCCGTGGCGATGTATGCCGGCGACTACTACGGCATGGACGAGCAGTTACGCACGTTCATGCGTTGGGTGAGTCTGCTGCTCACCCTGCCGGTCGTCATGTATGCGGGCAGCAGCTTCTTCAAGACAGCCTGGCGTGATCTGCAACGGCGCCATCTGAGCATGGAGGTGCCGGTGTCACTGGCGATTGGCGGCGCTTTTGGCGCGAGCGTCTGGTCGACGATCTTTCACGGTGCCGAGGTCTATTTCGATTCGGTCTGTATGTTCGCGTTCTTCCTGTTGACCAGCCGCTATCTGGAGATGGGCGCGCGCCACCGTGCCGGCGAGGCGGCCGAGGCACTGGTCAAGCTGCTGCCGGCCACGGCTACGCGTCTCGATGCGCAGGGTGAAACGCTGGTTGCAGTGTCCGAGTTGCGGGCCGGCGACCGGGTCATGGTGCGCCCGGGGGAGACCATTCCCGCCGATGGCGTGGTCGATGATGGCCGCAGTTCGGTTGATGAGTCGCTGCTGACTGGCGAGAGCCTGCCGCGGCCGCGTGCCGAAGGTGACGAGTTGGTTGGCGGCAGCGTCAACGTCGAAAGCCCGCTGGTTATGTCGGTCAAAAAAGTCGGCGAAGACACGCTGGTGTCGGCGATCGTTCGCCTGTTGGATCGCGCCCAGGCAGAGAAGCCGCGGATGGCGCGCCTGGCCGATCACGTCGCCGGCTGGTTCGTCGCGGTTCTGCTATTGATCGCGACCGGGGTCGCCATCTGGTGGTCGTTGAACGCGCCCGAACACGCGTTCGCGGTAACCCTGTCGGTGCTGGTTGTCACGTGCCCGTGCGCCTTGTCGTTGGCTACACCAACCGCGGTAACGGCGGCGTCGGGGGCGCTAACGCGAATGGGACTGCTGACCACCCGTGGTCACGCGTTGGAAACGCTTGCCCAGGTCAGCCACGTGCTGTTCGACAAAACCGGCACGCTCACCCGAGGCATGTTGCAACTGGCGACGACCGAGATCTATGCGCCTGAGCGCGCCGATAAGGCACGGTGCCTGCAGCTTGCCGCAGCGCTCGAAAGCGGGTCGGAACACCCGGTGGCCAAGGCGCTCGTTGCGCATGCGGTCGACGTGCCCGAGGTATCGGACCTGACGGCGCTGCCAGGGCAGGGGATGGAGGGTGAGGTCGGTGGACGGCGGTATCGCATCGGCCATCCCGCGTATGTCGCCGCACTCTCGCAGGTCGCCGCGCCGAGTTGGCAGGACAGCGACACCACTGATGTGCTACTCGGCGATGAGCAAGGGGTGTTAGCGCGGTTTGCGCTGCGCGATGAATTACGGTCTGACGCTGAGGTGGCGATCCAGCAGCTGCGCGAGCTGGGACTACAGGTCGAGATACTCAGTGGCGATTCGGCGGGTGCGGTCGAGCGCGTCGCCAGGCATCTGAAGATCGAGCGCGCACAACATGGCTTGCGACCGGATGACAAACTCGCTCGGGTGCGCGAACTGCAGGCCGCGGGCCACAGTGTGGCGATGGTCGGTGATGGCGTCAATGACGCGCCGGTGCTCGCCGGCGCGAATGTTTCGATCGCGATGGGGCAGGGTGCCCAGCTGGCTCACGCCACCGCAGACATGGTGGTGCTGTCCGAGCGATTGTCGGCATTGGCTGCCGGGGTGCGCAAAGCGCGCGATACCCGCCACATTATCAAGCAGAACCTGAGCTGGGCGATCTTGTACAATATCAGCGCCGTGCCATTGGCGGCTGCGGGCCTCGTCGCGCCCTGGATGGCCGCCATCGGTATGTCATTCAGCTCGCTCGTCGTTGTCTTCAACGCCTTGAGACTCAAATCGGACTAGGCCATGACGATTCTTTACCTGTTGATCCCATTAGCCGTTGGTCTGATGGGCGTGGCGATCGCGTTTTTCCTATGGACCGTGCGGACCGGACAATACGACGATCTCGAGGGTCCGGCACATCGGATTCTGATGGATGACGACGATCCCAAGATTCCGCAAAACGTGCGTGCAAAACGAGAGGCTGACGACGACAGTGATAGCGCTGTCGATGATCAGCCCGGCGAAAACCGCAAAGAAGATTGAGGATGTTTCATGCAACTGGATAAGCCCAAGGAGGCATGATGTTCAGCTTTGATAACTTTGCGATGACCGTTGTCGTCGCGTTAATCGTGGTGGCCTGGTTGAGTTTCCTTTCGGTCATTCTGTCCGGCTAGCGAAACGCTGTAGCCGCCGCGGTCCGGTCGGGCAGGGATTGCCAGACGTCGCCGACGCGATTGCGGCCGACCCCCATCCGGCCACTGTCGACATCTCAACAACGCGTAGCCATGGAAATACTGTCTTCTCTTGCCTGGCAGGGCTGGTTCACCCTCGGCGTTGTCGCCTTGAGTTTCGGTCTGTTCGCGTTCACCCGCTTTGCGCCCGACATCGTCACCAGCGCGGCACTGTCACTGCTGCTGCTCGCCGGTGTCGTGTCGCCGCAAGAGGGACTCGCCGGTTTTGCCAACGAGGGGATGCTGACGGTCGCCATCATGTACGTGGTGGTTACCGGCCTGACCGAGACGGGTGCTGTCGCGTGGATCTCGCAGGCATTGCTCGGCCGGCCACGCTCGGCGGTCTCGGCACGATTTCGGCTCATGGCGCCGGTCGCGGCATTGAGTGCGTTGATCAACAACACCCCGGTGGTAGCCGTGTTTCTGCCCGCGGTGCAGGATTGGGCGCGGCGGCACCGGCTCGAGCTGTCGCGGCTGATGATCCCGCTGAGCTTTGCCGGTATCGCCGGCGGCACCTGTACGCTGATCGGAAGCAGCACCAATCTCGTGGTCAATGGTCTGTACACCGCGCAAAGCGGTGGACCCGGGCTGCGCTTTTTCGAGCTCGCCTGGATCGGTATCCCGGTAGTCGCCGTGGTGTTCATCTTCCTGCTTACGGCTGGCCATTGGCTACTGCCGAAACGTCGTTCCGCCGCCGACAGTAACGAAGATGTGCGTCAGTACACCGCCGAAATGTTGGTGCCGGATGAAAGCCCCCTGATCGGCAAGAGCATCGAGGCGGCCGGCCTGCGTCAGCTGCCCGGGCTGTTCCTGATCGAGATCGACCGTGCCGGGCAGTGCATCCCAGCCGTCGCGTCCAGTGAAGTTCTGCGCGGCGGTGACCGACTGGTTTTTGCCGGGGTCATCGACTCGGTGCTCGATCTTCAGCGCACGCGAGGTTTGCTGCCGGCTACCGATCAGGTGTTCAAGCTCGACGGCCCGCGCGCAGGCCGTTGTTTCATCGAGGCCGTGCTTTCGGATACCAGCCCGACGATCGGCATGACCGTTCGCGAGGGCCGTTTCCGCAACCGCTATAACGCCGTGATCATCGCGGTGAACCGCAATGGGGTGCGCCTGTCTGGCAAGATCGGTGAAATCGCGTTGCGCGCCGGCGACACCTTGTTACTCGAGAGTCGCCCGTCGTTCGTCGAACAACAACGCAATTCGCGCGATTTCCTGCTGGTCAGTCAGCTTGGCGACAGCCACCCATTGAATCACGAGCGTGCACTGACGGCGGTGCTTATCGTGCTGGCGATGGTCGTCAGCGTGACCAGTGGCCTACTGAGCATGCTACAGGGCGCCCTGCTCGCCGCCGGCTTGATGCTGGTGACGCGTTGCACCGACGGCGCAACAGCCCGTAAAGCGCCCGATTGGCAGGTGCTCGTCGTGATCGCGACGTCGTTTGGGATCGGTGCTGCGCTGCAAAATACCGGCGCTGCATCGTTCTTGGCCAATGGCCTGATCAGCGTTGTTGGCAACGATCCACAGCTCGCCCTGGCAGGCGTCTTCCTGACCGCTTCACTGCTGACGTCGTTCGCGACCAACAATGTCGCGGCGGTGCTGGTATTCCCGATCTGTCTGCAGACCGCGGCCGCCGTCGACGCCAACCCCGAGCCTTTTCTGATTACCCTGATGGTTGCCGCATCGGCCAGCTTCGCGACACCGATCGGCTATCAGACCAATCTGATGGTGTTTAACCTGGGCGGCTACAGGTTCAGTGATTTTCTGCGTGTCGGCGTGCCACTGACAATACTGGTCGGCCTGGTGACCGTACTGCTGGTGCCGCTGGTCTGGCCATTGCAGGGCTAGTCATACCGAGATCGGCTCAGAAACTAACGCTGCTACCGCGTCGGCGTCGACCGGCTTGCCAAGAAAATAACCCTGGGCCAGTTCACAACCGTTGTTGCTTAGAAACTGCCGCTGCTGCTCATTCTCGACGCCTTCGGCGATGACGCGTAGACGCAGGCTGCGCCCCAAGGCCAGGATCGCGATGACCACAGAGCAGCTTTCCGAAGACTCAGGGACATCCGCAATGAAAGACCGATCGATCTTGAGTGTGTCTACCGGGAGGTGTCGCAACAGGTTAAGCGACGAATAACCTGTCCCGAAGTCATCGATGGTCAGCCCGAGTCCGATATCGCGTAGCGCACGCAAGGCCTGCACCTTAGGTTCGCCTGCCTGCTGCATGTTTTCCATGATCTCGAGATCAAGCGCCAGTTCGTCAAGCGACAGTCCGATTTCCTGAGACCCACTCAGCGATCGGGTGTATCAGGCCGGTATCCTCGGCAACGTGGAGAAAGCTTTCCAGTAGCAGCGTGGCCTTTTTCGGGTGCCGCCATCGCAGAAGTGCTTCGAATCCATCGATGTGGCCATCGACCAGAGATACCAGTAGTTGGTATTGGAGCGTGAACGCGCGCTGTGGGACCGCTGTTCGAAGCTCGCAATGCAGAGCCAAGTACCGGACTGCCCTGCTTGTCAGTTCTGAACGATAAAACTGATACCTATTCCAGCCAGTGTCTGTCGCATGGTACATGGCGGAATCGGCCATCTTGATCAGTTCCGCGCTCTCGGTCGTATCCTCCGGGAAGATGCTAATAGCGATGCTGACGCTCGCCGCGACGTTGTCTTCGCCGATATCAACAGGCTGTTTCACGCTTTCATGGATTTTTCTGGCAAGCAGTGCAGCATCTTCTGCGTGCGCAAGACCCTCGGCGATGACAACGAGCTCATCACCGCCCCAGCGGGCGACGGTGTCTTCGCCGCGGACGAGCATTTGGAGCCGCTGTGCGACTGATGTCAGAAGCCTGTCACCGGCCACATGACTCAGCGTATCGTTGACCAGCTTGCAGCGACCCAGATCGATAAATAGCAAGCCAAAACCGGCCTTGGTGGCGATTCGCTCGCTCGATCGCAGTGTCGAGCTGCAACGAAAACTGCAGCCGGTTGGTCAGTCCGGTCAGCGGATCATGGTGGGCCAATTGTGCAGCCGGCCCTCGACATCCTTGATCGCACTGATGTCGGAGAACGTCGAGACATAGCGGGCGGTGCGGCCTTCGTCATCGCAGACGCGGCTGATGCTTTCCAATGCGGGATACAGCTCACCGTTCTTGCGTCGCTTCCAGGTCTGCCCCTGCCACCGCCCATGCGCTTTAAGAGCAATCGCAATCTCATGGGAAAACCCGGTTCTGTGCTGTGCCGACCATTGCAGGCTGAAATCCATACCCTGGACTTCGCTCGCGTCGTATCCTGTAATTCGAATGAAGGTCGGATTGGCCGCAATTATGCGGCATGCAGCATCAGCGATGACGATCGCTTCGTTTGCGCTTTCAAAGACAGCCGCCGCCTGCCGCAACTCTGCCTCGACTGTGCGGCGCCGGGCGATCTCTATCCGCAGAGACCGGTTGGTCCGCTCCAGGTCCTCGGTACGCTCCCGGACCCGACGCTCAAGTTTTTCGTGAGAGTCTTGCAGCGCCATCTCCGCGAGTCTGCGCGTCGTGATGTCCTCATGCGCGACGACCGCGCCCTTGCCGTCTGCCAGCTTCGTCACACTGAGCAGAAACCATCGGAATTCATTGGGCGCATGGCAGGGATACTCCATGCGAAAACTGGGCTGGTGGCCCTCCAAGACTGTCAGGATGCCGTCCAAAGCATCCGTGGCGACCTCATCGCCCGCCGCTGCTGAGTGTTTGCAGATGTCAATGTAGTTTGATCCGACGCCGACTGATTCCTCACTTGGCCGCCCGTTTTCCTCGGCAAAGCGCGACCACGCCTCGTTGACCGAGATGAGCGTACCTCGCTGGTTCAGGACGGCGATGTGTGCACTTAGGGAGTCGATTACGCCATGGTGGAAATCGGGATGCGCACTCACCAGACTTGTCTCCGTGTTTCGGGTAAGTCCCAATTTGGAGCCTAGCAGGAACCGGTTGTGAGCGATCAGATCGATCTCACTCGGCCCGTCGTTTTCAACGAGGTCGATGCGCTGTCTCGGCGCCCAAAGGGGCTTTGCATGGCACGGTTAAGGCCGACAGGTCCAGATGGACCAGTCAAAACCAGATCCCGCCAAACAATCGGCAAACAGTAGGATCTGAGGTCTGATTGGGGCTGGCAACCGCTTATTTCCCGTGGCGGGCAGTGAAGAACCTCGACACCTGTTATTGGCAATTCGTTCACGACGGATCCAGGGGGGGTATTGCCAAGCTGGCACCATCGGACGCTGGGGTCAGTCTTACGGGCCGCCTGACGCACTGCAGGAGCGGCCAGGCCGCCGCGACGGGCCGCTTTCGCACTATCGCGCCGGATCGGCCGCCGCAGTGTCGCCCAGCCAGCGTGAAGACTCATGCTTTGTGCGTTTCTTTAGGTACATCGAATTATCGGCCCGAGTGATGAGGTCCAGAAGTGTGTCGCCCGTCCTCGGTGAGCCGTATTCGATGCCAACACTGAACTCGATGACATACGGGCGCGAGCTTTCCATATTGGTGGTCTCGGCGGCTTGCTCCAACTGCTTTACGCAGGCTTCGGCATCATCGCCGTCGTGTACCAAAACCGCGAACTCGTCGCCGCCGAGGCGACCCAGAACATCACTGTGGCGGAATTTATGGGTCAGCAGGTCGGCGAAGTCTTTGATCAACCTCGAACCGACGTCATGGCCATATCGGTCATTGACCTGTTTCAGGCCATCGATGTCAAAGAACAGCAACGCGACGTCTTCACTACTGCGCTTGGCCTCATGGAAGCGCTGTTCACCCAGAATCTCGAAACCTCGTCGATTATGCAGACCGGTTAATGGATCGGTCAGCGATTGCGAACGCAGTTCAGCTTCGAGTCCGTTCAGCTTCTTCGCGATATTCAAAGAAAACAGCAACGTAATCAACGACGCGAATGCCGCTGTCAGTGCCGCTGTATAGCGTATATCAAGACCGCCATGCTGAACGGTCGCCAATGCAGCTAGAACGATCAGAAATGGCAGGACAAACATCCAGGGTAGCCCGATGCGTAGAAATGCGCTGCCGATGCCCAAGCCGATAATGAGCTGATACATGCCATTTCTGAGATGCCGGATCATGACGGCGCCTGTCAGCAACATGATTGAGACCAACGTCAGCGTTTCGGTCAGGGCTTCCTCGCCCCCTTGGAACATGGACCATGCGCCAAACAGGTGAGCGCCCAGCATGACTAGCGCTTGAGCCAGCGTCAGTGTGGCCAGGGCTTCCGCAAGACGATGCCACTTGCGGATGGGTAAAGACCAGGCGGTGATCGCAAGCCCCGTGGGCAACAGATACAACGCCGCCGCAATCGACATCCGCCCGTTTACCGTCGAATCGACCGCAGCGAGCGACCAGGCATCGAACCATGCGGGGTGCCCGGTGAGATGACTGACAAGCGCGCCTGCGGCGAGGGTCGCCGCGGCCAAACCGGACCCCAGGCTGAGGATATCCGCGGTTAGCGCGTGGGGTCGTTGCCCGATCATCACACCCAATGCGCATAGCAGCAGCGCCAGCGCCGTGTTCGCATTCATAGTTGACCAGATAGCTGGAAGCACGACATCCGCGCTCGGCAGGAACCACCGGGCCAACACAATGAAGGTAATTGCCGCCACGGCACTGAGGCATATCGACTGGAGGACTTCGGCAAATCGCAGATGGCCGACGTCGGGTCGGTTCGACAGGTGTTCGGTCTCTTTCCACGCTTGCATTGCACTGATTGCCAGTCGGTTTGCACGGGTACACACAGTGTCCAGAACATGGACAGACGACTAGTCATCGGCGAAATCAGGACAATCTTGAGTTAGGTTAAGAAACCGGAAGGCCTCTTCTTCGCTTGGCCGATCGCCAAATTGGCAAAATCCGAGACCGCGCCGGCGCGTGAGCGGCTGCGAGAAACAAGCCCGGAAGGCGTTTGCGCCACCGCAAACATCCGGAAACAACAAAGGCCCGCTTGGTGCGGGCCTTTGCATGATGGTTAGGAGCTGTGGATGCGACGAATCAGGCAGCCATGGTGCTGCGGAGTTTCTTCATCGCCGCGGCCTCGATCTGGCGAATACGTTCCGCTGACACGCCGTACTCATCGGCGAGGTCGTGCAGCGTTTCTTTCGTCTCACTCAGCCAGCGTCGTTGCAGGATGTCCCGGCTGCGCGGGTCGAGCTGCCCCAGCGCTTGATGAAGGTCCTTAAGCTGCGCGGCTTCGCTGTCCGCCTGTTCGAGCAGCAGCGAGGGTTCTTCGCGAAGGTCGGGCAGGTAGGCGGCCGGCGCAACCGGTGACGCGTCGTCGTCTTCTGTCCCGACAGGGTCGAATGCAACGTCGTAATTGGACAAACGCGATTCCATCTCGAGCACGGTCTCCGGTTTCACCCCGAGATCTTCGGCGACGGCTTCCACTTCTTTTTGCGAAAACCAGCCAAGACGTTTTTTAGCGCTGCGCAGATTGAAAAACAGCTTGCGTTGCGCCTTGGTCGTCGCGATCTTGACGATCCGCCAGTTGCGCAGGATGTATTCGTGTATCTCGGCCTTGATCCAGTGGACGGCAAATGAGACCAGCCGGACACCCATCTCGGGGTCGAAGCGGCGAACCGCCTTCATCAGCCCGACCGTACCTTCCTGAATGAGGTCATTCTGCGGCAGGCCATAGCCGTTATAGCCGCGCGCGATGCGCACCACGAACCGCAGGTGTGACATCACCAGCGTGCGGGCCGCATCGAGGTCCTGGCAATCGCGCAACCGAACCGCCAGGTCGTGCTCTTCCTCGGCCGATAGCATCGGCAGCTGAAAGGCCGCTCCGATGTACGACTCCATGCTGCCTGTAGGCATTACTGGAATTGTAAGGCTGTTGCTCATGATTAGGCTTTCTGTCCCCTTTATCTACTTATCAATCTAGCACTCCGCAGCACTGAGTGCCACGCTAATTTAGCAGTCTTGCAGTAAGAGTGCTAATTCCGCGCTAAGTTCCCTGTTCGAGCACTTTATTGATATTTATCAATTAGTTGACAGACTTGCGTTGGGCGGCAGGTTGTTTGGTGGCATTTCCCGCTCTGGCCGAGCGGGTAAAGCGCAGGATGATGTAGATCTTTGCCGGCACGATCAAGAACAGGCCGGCGGTGAGTAATCCCACGACTACGGCTATCCCGGCAAAACCGGCGGTGTCGAGGTAGTCGGTGAAGCCGAGCAGGTAGATCCCGATGCCCCCGCTGACAAAACCGGCAACAAGCAAGGTCAGCAGCCAATGCATCGGTGCTACTCCGGCTGAATCTGAGCGAGATGGCGCCCCACGGCGAGCCAGGCACCGACTAAGCCGAGCAGCGGGCCGCCCAGGGCGACGCCCAGCAGGCTGAAGGAGTCCATTAGTGCGAGCGAAAAATCGGCGTCATACAGCCCGGCAAGCTGTTGTACCGGGCTGTCGAGCATAATCAGCGCAATCAGTACCAGTGCGAGCGCGACGAACGCGCCGAGCAGGCCGTACCACAGTCCCTCATAGAGAAACGGACGCCGGATAAAGGCATCGGTGCCGCCGACCAGCTTGACGATCTCGATCTCGCTGACCCGGTGCTGTATCTCGAGCCGGATGGTGTTGCCAACGATCAACAGCACGGCAACGCCGAGCAACGCAGCGAGGACGAAAACGCCACGCTCGAAGGTGCGGGTGATGGCGCCGAGCCGTTCGACCCACTGCAGATCGACCTGCGCCAGTGCGATCTCGCGATAGGCTTGCAGTTCCTCGGCCATCGTCGAAAAGGCCTCGGCACCGACGATGTCTGCGGTGGGTCTTACCAGGACCACGGCGGGCAGGGGGTTGTCGTCGAGCAGATCGATCGCTGCGCCAAACCCTGACAGGCGTCTGAATTCTTCTAACGCCTGGTTGCGGCCGATTAGCTGCGTGGCGGCGACGTCCGGCCGAAGATCAATCTGCCGCTGCACGGCGATCGCCTGCTGATCGGTAACACCATCGGCCAAAAACAGCGACACGCTGGCGTTGCCGTCCCAACTGCTCGTGAGACTGCGGATGTTGTCGACCAGCAGGTGCAGCCCGCTCGGGAGGGCCAGGGCAATGCCAATGACCATCGCGGTCATGAAGGTGCTGATTGGATTGCGTGTCAGTCGACCGAGCGACGCCAGCGACATCTGCGCATGTCGCAGCAGCCAGGTTACCGGGTTTAGGTTGCGCCGGAACTTGGGCGGTGTCTGGCGTCCAGCGCGGTTCATGCTTGGGCCCCAGCCTGATCGCCGGAAACCCGGCCGTGTCGCAACTGGATAATACGTTTGTCGAAGTGCTGAATCAGGTCGATGTCATGCGTGGCGATCAGCAACGTCACGCCGACCTGATTGAATTGCGCGAAGAGCTGCATAATCTCCAACGACAACTCGGGGTCGAGGTTGCCGGTCGGTTCGTCGGCCAGCAACACCGGGGGTTTGCTGACCAACGCCCGGGCGATGCCAACCCGCTGCTGCTCGCCACCCGACAGGGTGATCGGAAAAACGCGTTCTTTCTTCAGCAGCCCGACCTTATCGAGCGCGGCCCGGACCCGTCTCTTGACCTCGGCGTGTTTCATCCCGGCGACTACCAACGGCAAAGCGATGTTGTCGAACACCGTGCGATCGTGAAGCAGACGGTGATCTTGGAAGATCATCCCGACCTCGCGTCGATGGTAGGGCACATCGCGTCCCTTGAGCTTGTTGAGGTTGCGTCCGTTGACCCAGACCTGGCCCCGGCTGGCCCGTTCGAGCAGGCCGATGAGTTTCAGCAACGTACTCTTGCCGGCACCCGAATGACCGGTCAGGAAGGCCATCTCGCCGGGCGCCACGTGCAAATCGACGCCAGACAGCCCTTCGTGGCCGTTCGGGTAGCGTTTTGCGACGTTGTCGAAGCGGATCATTCAGCGTGTGTCGCCGTCAGCCACTGCTGGTCTGCGCAACCAGCGGCATCGATAGTGAGCCCGGCGGCCGGCTGTCGCGGGCTTGTTACTCGAACAGGGCTCGGACAAATTCGTCGGCGTCGAATGGACGCAGATCATCGACGGTTTCACCGATGCCGATAAATCGTATCGGTACAGCGAGTTGTTCAGCGATTGCAAAAACAATTCCCCCTTTTGCGGTGCCGTCAAGTTTGGTCAGCGTGATACCGGTCAGGCCGACGGCTTCGTTGAACTGGCGAGCCTGGTTGAGCGCATTCTGACCGGTGCCGGCATCCACTACCAGCATCACCTCATGCGGTGCACTGGGGTCGATTTTCTGCAAAACGCGGTTGATTTTGGCGAGTTCGTCCATCAGGTTGGTCTTGGTGTGCAACCTTCCCGCAGTGTCGGCAATCAGGATATCGACGTTACGTGCGGTAGCCGCTTCGAGTGCGTCGTAAATGACCGAGGCGGCATCGGCGCCGGTGGCCTGGGCGATGACGGGTACGTCGTTGCGCGTCCCCCAGGCCTGCAGCTGCTCGACGGCGGCCGCGCGAAAGGTGTCTCCGGCCGCCAGCATCACGCTGTTGCCGTCGTCTTTGAAACGTCGCGCCAACTTGCCGATGGTGGTGGTTTTCCCGGCACCGTTGATGCCGACCATCAGCACGACCTGGGGTCGGCCTGGCGCGGACTCGACAACGGGTTTGTCGATCGAGCGGAGCAGTTCGGCAAGCTGCCCACGCAGCACCTCGCCGAGCGCGTCCGGGTCGGCAAGTTCGCGACGACTGACCCTGGCGGTCAGGTCGTCGATGACCCGCCGGGTCGCTTCGACGCCGACGTCCGCGGTCAGCAGGAGTGTCTCAAGGTCCTCTAACAGCTCATCGTCGATTTGCTTCTTGCCGCGCAGCAGATCTCCCAGCGCGTCGCTGAGGTTTGATCGGGTGCGCGCCAGTCCAGCCTTGAGCCGGGCGAACACGCTCGGTGGCGGCTCTGCCGCAGCCACAGACGAAGCCGGGGATTTTTTCTTACCGAATCCAAACATCTCGTCGGTCTTTTTGGGAACTGTTTGCGGGCGCATCGGTCGATTGCCGCAGGCCGCGCGACCCGAGTGCTTGCTGCCCTCGTTGCGGCTTACCGGTATTATCGGCCGATCCAGTGTGACGCTCAGCGTCGCGACGCATCCTACCACCCGATGTTGGGATGCCGCACCCGAGGAGAATGAATGCTCAACTCAATCAAACGTTCCCTGCTGATTGCCCTGTGTGTGCTTTTTGCCATGCCGGCGACAGCGGTCGTCGAGGAATTCTACCTGGACAATGGCATGAAGGTGCTGGTCAAGCCGGATCATCGTGCCCCGGTGGTGGTCAGTCAGGTCTGGTACCGCGTCGGCGCGAGCTACGAGCCGGATGGTCTGACCGGCATCTCCCATGCGCTCGAGCATATGATGTTTAAAGGTACCGAGGCACTTGGCCCGGGAGAATTTTCGCGCACGATCTCAGCGCTGGGCGGTGATGAGAACGCCTTTACCGGGCGGGACTACACGGCCTACTTCGAGACGTTATCAGCGGATCACCTCGATACCGCGCTAAAACTCGAGGCAGACCGGATGCGCAATCTGGTGCTGGATCCGCAAGAGTTCGCGAAAGAGATTGAAGTCGTCAAGGAGGAACGGCGTCTACGCACCGAGGATCGACCGTCCGGCAAAGTGTACGAGCAGTTCAGCGCGGTCGCCTGGCGTTCTTCGCCGTACCGCAATCCGGTGATCGGCTGGATGAACGACCTCGATAACCTGACCGTCGACGACCTCGCGGCGTGGTATCGGCAATATTACGCGCCGAACAACGCGATCCTGGTGGTCGTCGGTGACGTCGACCCCCAGGCCGTGTTGGCCAAGGCGCAAGAGCATTTCGGTTCGCTGGAGCCGTCCGAGATCCGGCCGCTGAAACCGGCGGCCGAACCGCCGCAGCCCGGTGAAACGCGGGTTACGGTGCGCGCGCCAGCCAAACAGGCATACGTGCTGATGGGTTACAAGACGCCGGTCATCGGCGCAGCCGACAACGACTGGGAGCCGTATGCGCTGTACGTGCTCTCGAGCGTGTTGGACGGTGGCAACAGCGCCCGATTGTCACGTGAACTGGTGCGGGGTGCCGGTATCGCGGCGTCGGCCGGTGCGGATTATTCGGGCTACAGCCGGCTGAAAAACATGCTGCTGTTGAGTGCGACGCCGACCGACGCCCACAGCGTTGGCGACGTGGAGCTTGCGCTGCGCGAGCAGGTCCGCCGCGTGCGTGAGCAACTGGTCGACCCGGCCGAACTCGATCGCGTCGTGACCCAGGCGGTGGCGAGCAAGGTGTTCGAGGCGGATTCGTTGTTCTACCAGGCGATGGAGCTCGGCATGTTGGAGACCATCGGGCTGGATTGGCGTCTGGCCAAGCAGGAGATCGCGAAGCTGAAGGCGGTCACGCCCGAGCAGGTCAAGGCGGTGGCCCAACGCTATCTCGTTGATGACAACCTGACCGTCGCGGTGTTGGATCCATTGCCGATCGAGAATCAGCCACGCGCGAGCAGCGTCGCGGTAGGGGGACGTCATGGCAGTTAAAACCTGGGTGTTCTGTGTCGGCCTCTTTTACCTGACCGCTGCCGTCCACGCGGGGCCGAAGATCGAGTCCTGGCAGACGGACCGCGGTGCCAAGGTGATGTTCGTGCAGGCATCGGATCTCCCGATGGTCGACGTGCGGATCGTCATGGACGCCGGCAGCGCGCGTGACGGCAAACTGCCCGGACTCGCGAAATTCACCAACGCGATGCTGAGTGAAGGCGCCGGCGAGTGGGATGCCGACGCCCTGGCCGAACGGTTGGAAGCCCAGGGTATCGAGCTCGGCACCGGGTCGCTGCGCGATATGGCCTGGGTCAGCCTGCGCAGCCTGACCGAACCGGCGGTGCTCGATACGGCGCTGGGGGCCGCCGCGGCGGTAGTCGCTGAACCTCGCTTCGATGCCGCGGCGATCGCTCGGGTGCGCCAGCAGATGCAAATCGCGTTACGCCAGGCGCAACAGTCGCCGGCCAGCGTCGCGAAGCGTCGATTCTTCCGCGCGCTGTATGGCGACCACCCCTACGCACATCCGCCCGGCGGCGAGCAGGCGTCGGTGGCGGCGATCAGCGTGGATGACATGCGCGCGTTTCACGAACGCTACTACGTCGCGGCGAATGCGGTCGTGTCTATCGTCGGGGCAGTCAGTCGGGCCCAGGCGGAGGCGATCGCCGAGCGCGTGACCGGCGCTCTGCCGCGCGGCGAGCACGCGGCGCCGTTGCCACCAGCGCCGGTGGTCAGCGGCGCCGAGCTGCGCGAATCCTTCCCTTCGTCGCAGACCCACATCTACGTCGGCCAGGCCGGCATGGCGCGACACGATCCGGATTATTTCGCGCTCTACGTAGGCAACCATGTCCTCGGCGGCGGCGCCTTGGTCTCGACCTTGGGTGAGGAGGTGCGCAACAAGCGGGGCCTGTCCTACAGCGTCTACAGTTACTTTAGCCCGATGCGCGTCGATGGCCCGTTCCTGATGGTCGCGCAGACCAAGAACGAGCAGGCCAACGAGGCACTCGACGTGATGCGACAGACCTTGGCGCGATTTGTCGAGGACGGACCGAGCCAGGAAGAACTCGACGCGGCCAAGCAAAACCTCATCGGTGGATTTCCTTTGCGGATCGCCAGTAACGGCAAGATCGTTGAGTACATATCGATGATGGGCTTCTACGATTACCCGCTCGACTGGTTGGACTCGTTGACTGACAAACTGGCGGCCGTCGATATTCAACAGGTGCGCGATGCGTTCGCCCGCCGGATTAACGCCACGGCGGGGATCGCGGTTGTCGTAGGTGGCAGCGGTTAGTTGGGCAACGGCGCCAACCTGATCCGGATCATCGCGGGAACTCATCGGGGTCGACGGTTGCACTTCGCACCCGGGCGGGGGCTGAGGCCGACACCGGACAGAGTCAGGGAGACCTTGTTCAACTGGCTGCGCGATGACGTTGCCGGCGCCCGCTGTCTCGATCTTTTCGCGGGCAGCGGGGCGCTGGGGTTTGAAGCCGTATCGCGGGGCGCGCGCCGCGTGGTGATGGTCGAGCAGAACCGGGTGGCCACGCAGCGCCTGCGCGACAATGTCGCGCTGTTGAGAGAATCCGATAAGGTCGTGGTGCAGCAGCAAGATGCGATGCATTTCCTGCAAACGCCGCCCGCTCAGCCATTTGATGTCGTGTTCCTCGACCCGCCGTTCGCCGACGACTGTCTGGCATCGGTCTGCGGTCACCTGGTTGGCGCTGGCTGGTTATCGACCGGTTGTGCGGTGTACCTGGAACAGGACGCTTCTCGGCCTTGGGCCGTTTGTCCGGCCAGTCTGCGGGTCGACCGCGAGAGCCGCGCCGGGCAGAGTATGCAGCGATTGTTGCGCTGCAGCACCGTACCTTGAATAATCTGCCGCACCGTTCCTGATGAGAGGGTCGGCCGGAACGCTCACGGATGACGCGTCATCTTGGCTGACGATTAACAATGAAGACAGCGGTATACCCAGGTACCTTCGATCCGATTACCAACGGGCACACTGATCTCGTCGCCCGCGCGGCACGACTGTTCGATCGCGTCATCGTTGCCGTTGCCAAGGACACCGGCAAGCAACCGGTCTGCGGTATCAACGAGCGGGTCGAGCTGGCTCAGGCGGCGCTGGTGGGTATCGAGGGTGTTGATGTGGTGCCGTTCGGTGGTCTCCTCATGGAGTTTTGCCGAGAGCACGATGCCGACGTTGTCATCCGCGGTCTGCGCGCCGTGTCAGATTTTGAATACGAGTTTCAACTCGCCAGCATGAACCGGCGAATGGCGCCCGAGATCGAAACGATGTTTCTGACGCCCGCTGAGCAGTATGCGTTCATCTCCTCGACGTTGGTGCGGGAAATCGCCCGGCTGGGCGGCGATGTGTCAGAATTTGTCCATCCAGAGGTGCAACACATGCTACGGAGCAAACACTGCACCGAGTGATCGAATAAACGATGTCATTGGAGTATTCAAAATGTCCCTGATTATTACCGACGAATGCATCAATTGTGATGTTTGCGAACCGGAATGCCCGAATGGCGCGATTTCGCAGGGTGACGAGATCTACGAGATCGATCCGGCGCTTTGTACGGAGTGCGTCGGGCATTATGAAACGTCGCAGTGCGTTGAAGTGTGTCCAGTCGATTGCATCCCGCATGATCCCAACCATGAAGAGACCAAAGACGAGCTGATGGTAAAATACGAACGCATCACGGCGGCCAGTGCTTAACCGCAAGCGAACGGCCGTGTGGCGAAAGGCTCCTGTGTGGAGCCTTTTTATTTTTTGCTTCGCACTTGCGTCGGTTGGCCACGCGGTTCGACCACCGGCAAACGCAGTGGCGTCCGCGCACCCGTTGGCGACCGAGGCGGGCATCGCGGTGCTGGAAGCCGGCGGCAATGCGTTTGATGCCGCCGTGGCGGTTAGCGCCGCGTTGGCTGTCGTCGAGCCCTATGGCTCGGGTATCGGCGGCGGTGGCTTTTGGTTGCTGCACCGCGCGCGCGACGGCCGTGACGTCATGATCGATGGGCGTGAGCGCGCGCCACTGGCCGCGACCGTGGACATGTATCTCGACCAACATGGCGAGGTCATACCGAACGCCTCGATCGACGGTGTGCTGGCCGCAGGGATCCCCGGCGTTCCGGCTGCGCTTGATCACCTCGCCCGGCATTACGGCCGCTTGCCGCTGTCGTTGAGCCTTGGGCCAGCGATCGTCCTGGCACGTGAGGGATTCCCGGTCGACGCGGTCTATCAACGCTTGGCCACGTTCCGACGCTCGGCGCTGCGTGACTCGAGCGCGGCACGCAGCCAGTTTTTGCTCGACGGTGACGTGCCGCCGATCGGTCACCTGATCAAACAACCCGCGTTGGCGGAGACGTTGCTGGAGATGGCGCGTTCCGGTGCGGCAGGTTTCTATCAGGGTGATGTGGCGCGTCGGATGGTCGACGCGGTGCGAGCCGCCGGTGGCATCTGGACGGAGCATGATCTGCGCGAATACCGGATCCTGGAGCGACAGCCGATAACGGTCGAGTACCAAAAGCATCGCATCGTCAGCGCAAGCCTGCCTTCCTCCGGCGGCATCCTCATCGCGCAGATGCTCAACGTGCTTGGTGCCCTGGATTTTGACCGTGCGACCGGCATTGATCGTATCCACTTGTTGGTTGAGGCGATGCGTCTCGCTTACGCAGACCGGGCGCGCTATCTGGGTGACAGCGATTATGTCCCGGTGCCGGTATCGCGCTTGGTGAGCCCGGCGTACGCCCGAGCCCAGGCATCCCGTGTTGACCGATCACGGGCGTCACAGAGTACGTCCCTCAATGCGGTGCGGGCCGAGGGACGCGATACCACGCATTTCTCGATTCTCGATCTCGAAGGCAACCGTGTCGCGGCAACTTTGAGTATCAACTATCCGTTCGGATCAGGGTTCGTTGCCGGCGATACCGGCGTACTGCTGAATGACGAGATGGACGATTTTTCGATCAAGCCCGGCACCGCCAATGTCTATGGGCTGTTGGGTAACCGCGCGAATGCGATTGCGCCCGGCAAACGGATGTTGTCCAGCATGTCGCCAACCTTTATCGAAAGCGCGGATCGCCTGGTTATCCTGGGCACCCCGGGCGGTTCGCGCATCATCACGATGGTGTTGAACAGCCTCCTGAGTGCGATCGATGGCGCAGCTGCACAGGCGTTGGTGTCGGAACCGCGTTTTCACCATCAATACATGCCGGATCGCATCGAGGCCGAGCCCGGGGTGTTCGATCCGCAAACCCGCAGTGCGCTGGAGAGCCGAGGGCATCGGGTGGTTGAACGAGAAGACCCTTTTGGCAACATGCAGGCGATCGTTTGGGATCGACGAACCGATCGGGTGACAGCGGCGTCGGATCCGCGTGGTATTGGTCAAGCCGAGGTTCGTTACGATTAGACGCCATGCCAGCGCTTCAGCGTTGGCAGCTTGGGCAGTAGGCGCTGGCGCGTTGACCGATCTGTTTGGTCTTGATCGTGCTACCACAGCGCTTGCAGATTTCGCCGGCGCGGCCGTAGACCATCAACTCTTGCGCAAAGTAGCCAGGATTACCGCTCGCGCCGAGAAAATCTCTCAATGTCGTGCCGCCGCGCTCGATCGCAGAACTCAACACGTGTTTTATGGCGAGCGCCAACTGCGCAAGGCGTTGGCGCGCGACGCGCTGGCTGGCGCTGCCCGGACGAATGCCGGCATGAAACAATGCCTCGGTCGCATAGATGTTGCCAACGCCGACCACGATGCGACTGTCCATGATCAGGTTCTTGATCGCGACGCGGCGACCGCGCGATGCCCGGAATAGGGTGTCGCCGCTGAATGCGTCTGACAATGGTTCCGGCCCGAGATCGCGAAGGCGAGGGTGTTGCAGCGGATCACCATCACACCACAACACCGCGCCAAAGCGACGTGGGTCGTGCAGACGCAGGCAACGGTTGCCAAAACCAAGGTCGACATGATCATGCAGGCGCGGCGGTGCATTGGCAGCAACAATGCGCAGGCTACCCGACATCCCGAGGTGAATCAGCAGGCTGCCGGTATCGAACCGAAGCAGCAGGTATTTTGCTCGCCTTTCGATACCACGAACGGTTTGGCCGGCGATCAGCGGATCGAGTGCTGGCACGGGCCAGCGCAGATTTGGGTTGCGCACGACGACGTGATTGATGGTCGCGCCGGTGAGGTGCGGTTCGATACCGCGCCGCGTCGTCTCGACTTCCGGTAGCTCAGGCACCGTCAGTCCCCAATGAAATGGCTGCTTGGGAGCGCTAACAGGTTGTAGAAAACCTCGTCGACCACGGCGATTTGTCCATTCACCAACGCATAACGTCCGCTTTGGGTCGGCTCGCGGCGGCCGAACAAGACAAGGGTGTCATCCAGGTGCAGCGCGGCCGCCGGTTCATCCAGGCCGTAGCGCGCCAGGTCGCCATCGGCTGGAAAACGATAACGCACCGGTGCTGCGGCGACGGCCAGCAGCTGGGCGACGCGCGCGGGGTCTGCCGGTGCGTCCATCGGATGCGTGATGCGCCAGGTCCCGGCGTGATGTGTGAACGCGAGTTGCAACCGGTCGTTGCGTTCGATGCGCAGTGTCGCGAGCTGCGCCGTGATCACACGGGTGAGCGGTTGCGCCGAGTCGGCCGTGCTTGGCCAGCGATCGAGGACGACAAGTGCACAAGCCAGCAGCCCCAACAGTAGCGTGGCCGAAGTCCAGGGATTGCGGTCAGGCCGGGAAGTCATAGTGATGCCCGCCGGCGGCGCATCCTCAACAAGATCCCGATGCCCAGATAAACGATCGGCAGGACCCCCATGAGGCCGATAGCCAGGCTACCGCCGAACGCCGGCGACCAGCGGATCGTGGTGTCGGGGGCGTCCGCGGTGGTTATCAGCGCGGTGTTTTCGGTCAGCCAGTGGACCAGGCCGAGCAGCGTTTCGCTGTTCCCCAACTGACCGATTTGCGCGTTACGCATGACATGCGGCGACCCCAGATAAACGACCCGCGCAGCGGGCGCCTGTGCGTCATCGCGCTCAAGTGCCACGCCGAGGGTCAGCGGGCCGGTCTGTTCACCCAAATTCGAGTCCTGCCGCAGGCGGCCGGTGAGCTCACCCGTCTCGTTCCAGCTCATCGCGCTGCTGCGCAGCGTCGCGATGCTGCGCCAACCGTCGGTCGGTGTGATATCGAGGGCGCTGGCACGGTACAGCGTTGCCGGCTGCGCCGGTGTTTGCGGTAGCAGTGCGGGCGGGAAATCTTCGACGATCGCGTGGGCCGGGCTGTCCAATCCAAAGCGCGCCGCATTCGCATCGACAACAACCCCGGGCAGGCGCTGGATGCCGAACTGCTCGCCGAGCAAGGCGCCGTTTGGATCGCTATCGAGCCACAGGAGTCGCCCACCGGAGGCGATGAAGTTCTTGATGAGTTGCGCTGTCTGCGGGTCGTAGGGCTGTTGCGGCGCGGCAAGTAGCAGTACGGCCGCGTTGTCCGGCAGTCGGTCAAGGCGTCGAGGGTCCAGGCTGACGACACGGTAGCCCAGCCTTTCAAGCCGCTCGGCGAACTGTCCGATGCCGCCAGGCGAGTTGTCGATACGCATCTCACCGTGACCGATCAGGCTGACGATCCAGCGCTCGCCGCGCAGACCAAGTCGGTTCAGTGCCTGATCGATGCGCGCGCGATCCGGCGCGACGATTATCTCCCGGCGGTCGCCGAACAGCAGATGGAGCTCACCTTGATGCTGCGCGTCCAATGCCGCCGCCTGGTCTGGTGCGGCCAGTGGGTCGATGTAACGTAACCGGGGCTTCGTCGCATGCGTCAGATACGGGGCGAGTTGGCGTTCCAGTTGTAATCGCTGGACCGGGAATTCGGGCACAAAAGCGACGAATTCGAGACCTGGGCCGAGCCGATCCAAGGCTCGTTCGGCGGCCATGGACAGCGAGTTGTTGCGCTGCGCCGTGACGTCGAAGACAACCTCATAACGTTCGCTGACGCGTGCGATCAGGACAACACAGACCGTCAGCAATGCCAAGAAGGCAATCCGTCTCAGCCTCACAGTTCCCCCCGGCGGCAGGCGATTCGGTAGACCGCGAACCAGGCCGCCGCTGCCCCGGTTGAGACAAAGAAGGCAATGTCACTGATCCGCAACAAGCCGCGGAAGGTGGATTCCAGGTGCGGCAGTAGCGCTGCCCAATACCAGCCCGCGGTCGGATCGATGAAGGAATCGAGCAGCCACAGAAACAGCAGGGCCCCATAGGCCATGCTCAACGCGGCGACGGTGTGATTGGTCAGTGTCGAGAGGCCAATGACGATTGCACTGAGCCACAACAGGAAGACCACCAACATGCCCAGCGCGGTGCCAAAACGCAGCCAGTCGAATTCCACGCCGAAGCCAATCGCCGCGATCGTGAGTGCGCTGCTGAGCAGTAATGGCAGCCCGCTGATAAACAGACCGAGAACGCGGCCAAGTACCAGCTCCATGCTGTTGCGCGGCGAACTTAGCCACATGCTCAGGCGACCCTGGCGATGCTCCGTGGCGAAGCCCCCCTGACCAAGCAAAGGGACGCTGAAAATCAGTATCAAGACCAGGCTGCCGAGGGTTGGGGCGATGATCAGGTCCATCGCCCCCAATCCGGCGCCGCTGGCAGACAGCTGCGGCGCTATCCGGGCGAAGCCTTCAAGCTGGGCGAACAGCAGCCAGGCGATCAGCAACTGGGTAATCGCCAGGATCAGCCAAAACAGAACCCCGGCGCGAACGCGACGCCACTCGTGCCAGGCAAGCTGCCAGATCATGCGGCACCTGATCGCGGCGTCTGAAAAAATGCCATCAGGTCGAGGTCCGGTGTGACCGGGAGGTCGCTGACTTTGGCGCCATCCGCGATGATCGCAACGCGTCGGCAGATCTCGCGTATGTCATCAAACAAATGGGTGGCGAGGATAACGCTGACACTGTCTGCCTGGGCCTCGATGAGCTGGCGGATCTGGGCGGTCTGGATCGGGTCGAGGCTGGCTGTTGGCTCATCGAGCAGCAGAATGCTCGGGTCGTGAATCAGCGCCTGGGCCAGGCCCAGCCGTTGTTGCATCCCGGCCGAGAGCTGCCCGGCGAGGGTCCTGGCGGACGGTCCCAGCGTCACCCGCGCCAGGGCGCGGTCGATCGCCTGCCGGCGTCCGTGCCGATCAAACCCATGCAGGCGGGCACTCCAGTCAAGGTTTTCGCGCACCGTGAGTTCCGGGTAACAGGCCACGCGCTGGGGCAGAAACCCGATGTGGCGGCGTAAAGTCCGGCGGCCATTGAGCCCATCAATTTCAATGCTGCCGGCGGTGGGTGCCAGGACGCCGGCCAACACCAGCAACAATGACGATTTGCCGGCGCCGTTTTCCCCCAACAGGCCGAGGCGGTCGCCCCGTTCCAGGTCAAGGTCGATGCCACGCAGGCGTGGCCGACGCGGGTCACCAACGCGTAAACCGCGTATGCGCAGCAGTGGGTTCATGGCGCTGCAGGTTACCCTGGTCGGCGTCCATTGCGAACCCCATGGACAAGTCGTCTTACAATGAGCACCGATATGCGACTTGGCATTGATACAGGCGGGACTTTCACTGACTTCGTGCTACTCGACGATGATGGGCGCCTGGGGATTCACAAGGTGCTGTCCACGCCCGACGCGCCGGAGCGGGCCATCCTGCAGGGCATCGCGGAACTGGGCCTTGCAGGCAAACCGTTGCAGTTGGTGCATGGTTCAACGGTCGCGACCAACGCCGCTCTGGAAGGCAAGGGCGTCAACACCTTGTACATAACGAATCGTGGTTTTGCCGACGTGTTGACTATTGGTCGTCAGCAGCGGGCCGCCCTGTACGATCTGCAGCCGCTGCCAGAACCGCCGCCGGTCGCATCGACCCATTGTCTCGAGACGGGAGGACGCGTTTCCGCTGACGGCGAGTTGCTCGATCCGCTGACCGATCACGACCTGGATGTCTTGCGCGAGGCGTTCGAACAGCAACGCCCCCAGGCGGTGGCGGTGAATCTGCTGTTCTCTTACCTGGACGATGCTGCAGAACAACGGATTGCCGGTGTGCTGCCAGCCGATGTGTTCATTTCGCTATCGTCGAGCGTGTTGCCCGAGATTCGAGAGTATGAGCGCGGCATGGCGACGTGGCTCAATGCCTGGGTCGGGCCGCTTGTGGCGGGTTATCTGGCGCGGTTGGCCGGGCAGCTCGAGGGGACGCCGATCTCGGTGATGCAAAGCAGCGGCGATACCGTCGCCGCCGAGCAAGCGGCGCAACAGGCCGTGCGGATGTTGCTCTCCGGTCCCGCTGGCGGTCTTATCGCGGCGCAGAGGATCGGCGAGACCAGTCATGCGCCGAACCTGCTGACCATCGACATGGGTGGGACATCGACCGACGTCGCATTGGTCGATGGTGCCCCCCGACTGACGACCGAGGGCCATATCGGGCGCTATCCTGTTGCGGTGCCGATGGTCGATATGCACACCATCGGTGCTGGGGGCGGCTCGATCGCCTGGCTTGATGCGGGCGGGATGTTGCAGGTCGGGCCACAGTCCGCCGGGGCGTCGCCCGGGCCTGCGTGTTACGGCAAGCACGGTAAGCAGCCAACGGTCACGGACGCCAATCTCGTATTGGGCCGGTTGCTGCCCAAGGCATTCCTCGGCGGCGAGATGACCCTCGATGTCGCGGCTGCTATTCAAGCGTTCAGGTCGATCGCCGCCGACACCGGGCAGTCCATTGAGCAACTGGCAGAGGATGTTATCGCGGTCGCCAATGAACACATGGCGCAGGCCTTGCGGGCCATTTCCGTCAAGCGCGGCATCGATCCAGCCGGGCACGTCTTGTTGTCGTTCGGCGGGGCTGGCGGCCTGCACGTCTGTGCGTTGGCAGACGCGCTCGGCATGTCCAAGGCCCTGGTTCCGCGGTATGGCGGCGTGCTGTCGGCGCTGGGAATGTTGGCAGCCCGGCCTGGCCGTCAACTGTCCCGCAGTCATGTGGCGTTGCTGAAATCGTTGGATGATGATCAGCTCGCCGAGATGTTCGATGCGCTGCGCCGGGAAGGTGTCCAGGCGCTACGGGCAGAGGGTTTCGACGAGGCCACTTGTGATGCCCAGGTATCCGTCGACCTTCGCTATGCCGGTCAATCGTACACACTGAATGTCGATTGGCAGGGCATCGCCGCAAGCACCGAGGCATTCCATCGGCTGCATGCCGAACGTTACGGACACCGTTTGGCATTGCCAGTGGAACTGGTGAATATGCGCGTCGCGGTGCGCGGACCGGCAACCGGTTTGGTGATCTCTGCGCTACCCGACGCGGCCGACGGCCTGCCGTTTGACCACTGTGCCGCGTTCGGGGTCGAGACCGCTGTGCCCGCGTATTGGCGACACCAACTCGCCCCAGGACAGCGGGTTTCAGGGCCGTCGCTGATCTGTGAAGATGTCGCCACGACGTGGCTGGCGCCGGGCTGGACCCTATTGGTTGATCCGCTCGGGCATCTGCGGCTGGCCCGAAGCCTGTGACCGGCGACCCGGCGACCCGGCGGGCGCATGGGCCATTTCCCGACGGGCCTGTCGCAAATTGGTTATGCTTAACCACTGAACTACTCACGAAACTGCCGTGTCATTGGGCTCAATTCTCAATAATTTACCCTCCGCGGTTGGGAGATATCTAAATGACAAGCGGTCTGCTTGCGCTGTCGTGGTGGCAGTTGATTCTGGTTACCTTGGCCCTCACTCATGTGACGATTGTCGCTGTTACCGTCTATCTGCATCGTTGCCAGGCGCACAGGGCGCTTGAACTGCATCCGGTCGTTGCGCACTTTTTTCGCTTTTGGCTGTGGTTGACGACCGGGATGATCACCCGCGAATGGGTCGGAATTCATCGTCGTCACCATGCACGTTGCGAAACCCCGGAGGATCCTCATAGCCCTCAGGTGCTTGGCCTCAGCAAGGTGCTGTGGGAGGGCGCGGAGCTTTACCGAGAAGCGGCCACTCGAAAAGATCTGGTGCAACGCTACGCTCACGGCACGCCGGATGATTGGATCGAACGGCGGTTGTATCGTCGCTACAACGTTCTCGGGGTGTCCTTGCTGTTGATCATCGAGGCGCTGCTATTCGGTGTTGCCGGTATCGCCGTCTGGGCAGTCCAGATGATCTGGATACCCTTTTTCGCCGCGGGCGTGATCAATGGCGTTGGTCACTACTGGGGCTACCGAAATTATGATTCGCCCGACGCCGCGACGAATATCTCGCCCTGGGGGATCCTGATCGGCGGTGAGGAACTGCACAATAATCATCACGCTTTCCCAAGCTCAGCGAAGTTGTCGTCGCGCTGGTGGGAATTCGATATCGGCTGGTTCTACATCCGCCTGCTGTCGCTGTTGCGGCTGGCGCGGGTCCGGCGCGTCGCGCGTGCGCCCGGCCTGGATGCGGCAAAGACCGCGATCGATCTGGAAACCGTCAAGGCGGTCGTGACCCATCGGATGCATGTGTTGGCCAACTACACGCGCGACGTCATACGTCCGGTCGCGGTCGCTGAGTTCTGTCGTTCGGAGAAACATTGTCGCAAGATGGCGCGGCAAGCGAAAAAACTGCTACGCCGGGATGAGACCTCGCTCGACCCGGTCAATCGCCAGCGCCTCCAGACGATACTGGAACAAAGCCAGGTGCTGGCCAAGGTGCACCGTTCACGTCAACAGCTCAAGCAGGTCTGGGAGCGTACGGCAAGCAGCCAGGAAGCCCTGGTCGCGGCGCTACAGCAATGGTGTCGGGATGCTGAGCAAAGCGGTGTTGAGGCATTGGAAGAGTTTGCACGTTCGCTGCGCACCTATCGCCCGATGGTCAGTTGAGCCAATTCTTCGGCAGGCATAAAAAAACCGCCTCACGGCGGTTTTTTTGTGGATGCTTCCAGGGCGGCGCTATTTGATTTTGCCTTCCTTGTACATCACATGTTGGCGGGCGACGGGATCGAATTTCTTGATCTCCATTTTGCCCGTCATCGTCTTCTTGTTCTTGGTCGTCGTATAGAAATGACCGGTGCCTGCGCTTGAGTTCAGGCGAATTTTTTCACGTGCTGATTTTGCCATCGTAAGGGCCCCTTCAGAATTTCTCGCCGCGGTCGCGCAGCTCGGTCAGCACCGTATCGATGCCCTTCTTGTCGATAACCCGCATCCCGGCGGCCGAAACACGCAGGCGAACAAAACGTTGCTCGCTCTCCACCCAGAAGCGGTGATAGTGCAAATTGGGCAGAAAACGCCGCCGCGTTTTGCGGTGCGAGTGTGACACGTTGTTGCCGCTGATAGGCCGTTTGCCGGTGACTTGGCAGACTTTCGACATCGTAAATGCCTCTAAACTCTTGGTTAAATTCAGCCCGTCGAGGCCAGGTGGCGCGACGGAAAGGCCGCAATTTATACCGGAACTACGGCACCTGGTCAAGATCGCGGCGGATTCAGGGGGGAGATCTAAATAAAATTATCCCTGGCATTTTTCGTTGCGGTGCGGCGAAAACGCGGGTCCCGCCTTCCTCCGCTTTCATTCATCCGTCTTCATCGAAAACGGCTGCACATCCTGCTGCCGCACGGGCATCCCGATTTTTCGAGCTGTCCTTCAGATAAAGCCCCGTTCTGCCAGGGAGCAGCAGCTGCCATCACCAATAATCAGGTGATCGAGAACCCGTACATCCACCATTGCCAGCGCATCCCGCAGACGCTCGGTGATCCGGCAATCGGCTTGGCTGGGCTCGGCGACGCCCGACGGGTGATTATGGCTCAGCACGACGGCTGCGGCGTTGTGATGTAGCGCTCGGCGTAATACCTCGCGCGGATGAACGCTGGCACCGTCTATCGTGCCGCGAAACAACTCCTCGAAAGCCAGCACGCGGTGTCGATTATCCAGAAATATGACCGCGAACACCTCGAACGCGTAATCGCGTAGGCGGCTGGTCAGGAAGTCTGCCGTCTCTTTCGGGCTGGTCAGCGGCTCACCGCGCAGCAGCCGTTCGCCGAGATGGCGCTGGCCCATTTCGAGCACGGCCTGCAGTTGGGCGTACTTGGCATCCCCCAGGCCCGGCGCGGTACAGAAGTCCTCTCGACTGGCAGCCAGCAGCCGCCGGAGGCTCCCAAACCTTGCCAACAGACCGCGCGCCAACTCGACCGCGCTCTGTCCGCGCACGCCAGTGCGCAAAAATATCGCCAGTAGTTCCGCATCGCTGAGGCCTTGTGCGCCATATGCGAGCAGTCGCTCCCGGGGCCTCTCACTGGCCGGCCAGTCCTTGATTGCCATTGCCGCTGCGCTCCTTGCAGGGGAATCGGGTGGTGGTTTTCAACCACCGGGTGATGTGCGAAAGGTTGGTAAAGCCTAACCCGTGAACCCGCCTCTGACAAAGCATGCTTTGCGCGCTTGGTGCGGTCGGGTAGGCTTACGACAATTCCTTTGTGGGCGTGGTTTATCTGTCTTGACCAGTCAGCGGTTATCCGGACGAAATATCTTGCTCGGCATTTCCGCCGGTATTGCCGCCTATAAAGCCGCCGAGTTGGCGCGGCTTTTGATCAAAGAGGGCGCGGCTGTGCAGGTCGTGATGACCACCGCGGCCGCGCAGTTCATCGGCCCGCTGACGCTGCAGGCGATCACCGGGCGAGAGGTCCGAGATGCGCTGTTTGACGTTCAGCACGAAGCGGCGATGGGACACATCGAGCTCGCGCGCTGGGCCGACCTGGTGATCGTCGCGCCGGCGACAGCTGACTTTCTTGCCCGCGCTGCACATGGCCTGGCGAACGATCTCCTGACCACTCTCTGCCTGGCCACCACGGCGACGGTTTTTTTTGCGCCGGCAATGAATCAGGCGATGTGGCGGCACCCCGCGACGGTGGATAACGTCTTACGGTTGACGGATCGCAACGTTCGTTTGCTGGGTCCTGATCAGGGTGAACAGGCCTGTGGCGATATTGGTGCGGGGCGCATGGCCGAGCCGGCTGCGATTGTCGAAGCGCTGGTGGCAGCCTCAAGCCAAGGGCGCTTCGTCGGGCGACGGGTTTTGGTCACCGCGGGGCCGACCCGTGAGGCGATCGATCCGGTCCGTTTCATCGGTAACCGAAGTTCAGGCAAGATGGGGTTTGCGGTGGCCGAGGCATTTGCCAACCAGGGCGCCGACGTGACGCTGGTTGCCGGCCCCGTCGCCTTGGCGACGCCACCCAAGGTCCAACGCGTCGACGTCGAAACGGCTCGCGAGATGCATGATGCGGTACTCACGGCGGTGACCGGGCAGGATATTTTCGTCGCCACCGCCGCAGTAGCCGACTATCGGCCGGCCGATGTAGCTGCGCAAAAGGTAAAGAAATCGGCGCCGACCATGGACTTGGTGCTCACGCGCAACCCGGACATCCTCGCCGATGTGTCGGCTCGACCGGAGCGACCGTTCTGCGTGGGCTTTGCCGCCGAGACCCAAGACCTTGCCGAGTATGCCAAGCAAAAGCTGCAGGCTAAGGGCCTCGACATGATTGCCGCTAACCAGGTCAGCGCTGTGCTGGGGTTCGACAAAGAAGAAAACGCACTGCTTGTGCTTTGGGAAGAGGGGCAGGCCAGGTTGCCAATGCAACCGAAAAAGCAGTTGGCCGGCCAGCTGATTGAATTGATTGCGGACCGATTTGATGCACAGACTGCAGCTAAAGATTCTTGATCAACGCCTCGGCGTCGATTTTCCACTGCCGGATTACGCGACCGATGGCTCGGCCGGGATGGACCTGCGGGCGATGGTCGACGCACCGCTCGAACTTCTCCCCGGACAAACCGAGTTGCTACCGACCGGCATCGCCATCCACATCGGTGACCCAGCGCTTGCCGCTGTGATCCTGCCGCGGTCCGGGCTTGGCCACAAGCATGGCATTGTGCTCGGCAACCTGGTCGGGTTGATCGATTCGGATTACCAGGGACAGCTTTTCGTGTCCTGCTGGAACCGTGGCGACACGGCGTTTCGGATCGAAATTGGCGAGCGCATCGCGCAACTCGTGCTCGTGCCCGTCGTGCGTGCGGTATTCGAGCAGGTCGATTCTTTCGACGAAAGTGACCGCGGCAGCGGTGGGTTTGGGCATTCGGGAAGGCATTAAGATCATGGCACTGCGACGCAGCAAACAGGCAACAGCGAGCAGTCAGACGGTCGCTGCAAAACAGGGCCGGAGGTTGGTGGTGTACTTTCTGCCGATCTTGCTGGTCGGCGCGGTGGTGTTGTCGGCGCTCGCCGTGCTCGCGTTACAGGCGATCAACTCGGCAGGTGCCGAGGCCGCCCGCATGAGTGCCGACAGTGTGGCGCAGTCTCTGGCACGGCAGCTTGCCAGCGATGTGCGGGCACGCCGGGCGCTGATGGATCTGGCTTTGGCCGATGGCAGCGTGGCTGCAACGCTCGCCTCGCGTGACGCATCGTCGATCCAGCAACTATCGATGGCACTGCAGAAACGGTTACCAGGTGTCCTGCAGGTCCGCCTGTTGGGTCGTGATACGAACAAGCCCGATCACGGCGGTGCGGCGCCGATGGGCTATGCGGGTCTCGACATGGTGCGCAACACCATCGAGGGTCAGCGGCCTTCAAACGCAGAGGTCCATCAGATCAAGGCTGGCGCACCATACCTGGCCATGGCATTGCCCGTGGTTTCGGATCAGCAAGCGATTGGCGCGCTGTTTGTTGCCTGGGATCTCCAGCCGCTGACGGCGATCGTCGCCGGTTCGGCGTCTTTTCCTGGGTATCTGCAGCTGCAGCAGGGTGGGGCAGACGGGTATGTCGTTGCCGCAGGGCCTGGGGCCAGGGATGAAGTGGCCACTGGCGGGACGGTCGAGGTCGACCAGAGCATCTGGCAAGTGGGCTATATCACAGAACCGCAAGCGGATGGCATGGGTGATCTTGGCACGGTGTTGGGCGTTGTCGGTGGCGGTACAGTATTGCTAATCCTTGTAACGGTGCTGCAATGGCGCAATTTGGCGCGAGATCTGCGCGTTGATATGGGGGCGATTGTCAGTCTGGCGGAGGCAATATTGCGCCGGGAACCGATTTCGCCACAGCAGGCGCATGTTGCCAGTAGCGCCGACGCGATTGCGCTGCTTGGCCAGTACGTGCGCGATGCGCGTGATGGTCCAGCCGCGTCCGGTGTGACGACTCAGGCCCCTTTGGTGGCCACAGCGGCTGCTGGACAGCCTGCGCAGCAAGGCACCCACGGCTTGGATGTCGAAGAGCTCGATCACGATCCCGCCGAGCTGCTTGGCGCGAGAGGCGCGGCGCACGGCACACCGCCGCAAATTGAGATACCCGCGTCGTTGTTCCGTGCCTATGACATCCGTGGCGTGGTTGATGAGACGCTTACGCCTGCGATAGCCGGCTTGATCGGACAAGCGCTG
Source organism: uncultured Gammaproteobacteria bacterium (assembly GCA_942490985.1). Classification (GTDB taxonomy): domain Bacteria; phylum Pseudomonadota; class Gammaproteobacteria; order Chromatiales; family Chromatiaceae; genus Thiosocius. Next base: position 538,473 of record CALNYW010000003.1, on the reverse strand, counting down.
GCGACCCTGGTTCAGGAGCAGGGCGGGCGCCAAGTGGCCGTGGCGCGCGATGCGCGGATATCCAGCCCGGCGCTGGCGGAAGCCTTGATCTCGGGCTTGACCGCCAGTGGCTGTGATGTGTTGGATATCGGTCAAGCGCCGACACCGCTGTTGTACTTCGCGATGGAGACGCAGCCGGTCCAGGCCGGGGTGATGGTGACCGGCAGTCACAATCCGGCGACGTACAACGGATTCAAGATTGTGGTCGGCGATCGTGTGCTGGATGGGGAAGACCTGTTGCAGCTGCGGGAACGTATTCAGCAGGGGCTGTTCAATCACGGCGACGGCCAGATCCAGCGGACCGATCTGGTCGGTGATTACATCGATGCGGTCAATCGCGAGGTGCAGTTGGCGCGTCCGCTGAAAGTGGTGGTCGATGCCGGTAACGGGGTCGCTGGCGAGGTGGCGATAGGGGTTTTCGAATCCCTCGGTTGTGAGGTCTTGCCGGTGTTCTGTGAGCCGGATGGAAGTTTCCCGAACCATCATCCGGATCCCAGTCAACCGGAAAACCTGTCCTCGCTGATCCTTGAGGTTCAGGCTCAGGAAGCCGATTTGGGGATCGCGCTCGACGGCGATGGTGATCGACTCGGGCTGGTCGACAATGCGGGCAACCTGATTTGGCCTGATCGTCTGTTGATGTTGCTGGCTGCCGACATTCTGGGTCGACACCCCGGTGTCGACATCCTCTACGACGTAAAGTCGTCTCGACATCTGGCCAGTTTTGTCTTGTCGCACGGTGGTCGTCCGATCATGTGGCAGTCCGGTCATTCGAGGATGCGCGCCAAGATGCTGGAGACCGGTGCGTTGTTGGGTGGCGAGTTCACCGGGCATTTGTTCATCAAAGAACGCTGGTACGGTTTCGACGATGCGGTCTATGCGGCGGCGCGGGTGATGGAAATTCTTGCGCTGGATTCGCGTCCGGCCGACGCGCTGTTCGGCGAAATCCCCGATAGTCCATCGAGCCCCGAGTACCAGCTGTCACTCGAAGAAGGGCAAAGTGCCGAGTTGATGCAGGCGTTGGATGCCTACAAGGTTTTCGAAGATGCTCGCCTGATCGAGATTGACGGCATCCGGGTCGAATTTGCCAATGGTTGGGGCCTGATTCGGCCTTCCAATACCACGCCGGCGCTGACGTTCCGCTTTGAGGCCGACGATCCGGGGGCGTTGGAGCAGATCAAGACGCGCTTCCGCGAAATGTTGCGCCGTGCCGCACCAGACATGCAGCCACCGTTTTGAAACTTGCGTACCATTGAGACTTTTCGGGTAATCCTATTCTCATGAGTTTGACCGCCGAAGCGGCAGGTAATGTCGCGCACGTGCTGTCCGAGGCGCTGCCTTATATCCAGCGTTTTGGCGGCAAGACGATCGTGATCAAATATGGTGGCAACGCCATGGTCGACGAATCCCTGAAGGCAGGGTTCGCCCGCGATGTCGTGTTGATGAAACTGGTCGGCATCAATCCAGTCGTGGTGCACGGCGGTGGTCCCCAAATCGGTGAATTGCTGTCGCGTCTCGGCAAGCAAACCGAATTTATCCAAGGAATGCGGGTGACTGATTCCGAGACCATGGATGTGGTCGAGATGGTGCTCGGTGGCTTGGTCAACAAGGATATTGTCAACCTGATCAATCGCCACGGTGGCGCGGCTGTTGGGCTGACGGGGAAAGACGGCGATCTGATCCGCGCGCGCAAGCTCAACCTGACCCAACTGCACCCGGAGGCGCAAGCGCCCGAGATTATCGACATCGGTCATGTCGGCGAAGTCGACAGTATCGATGCCAGCGTCGTCGATATGTTGGTGCACGGCAACTTTATCCCGGTCGTTGCGCCAATCGGTGTCGGCGCCGACGGCCACTCGTACAACATCAACGCCGATCTGGTAGCCGGAAAGATGGCCGAGGTGCTCGGCGCTGAAAAGCTGATCCTGTTGACCAACACCAAGGGGTTGCTCGATAAACAGGGGGCATTACTCACCGGCCTCTCGCTGGACCGGGTCGACGACCTGATTGCAGATGGCACGATCAGTGGCGGCATGTTGCCGAAAATCGCCTGCGCCGTCGATGCGGTAAAGGCCGGCGTAAACGCCGCACACATTATCGACGGGCGTGTCGAGCACGCCGTGCTGGTCGAGCTGTTTACCGATCAGGGTGTAGGCACCCTGATTCGGCGTCGCTGAACTAGCGCTTTATGCCCCGCCCATCGCGCAAACAGGCAATTCTCGAGGCATTGGCTGGCGAGCTCGAAAGGAACCCGGGTGATCGAATTACGACCGCGGCTTTGGCCCGTGCGGTTGGGGTATCTGAGGCCGCGCTGTATCGGCACTTTCCCAGCAAGGCGAGAATGTTCGAAGGGCTGATCAGTTTCGCGGAGGAGAGTGTCTTCGCGCGTATCAACCAGATCCTGGGCGAAGTCTCAGCGACCGAGCAACGGGTCGCCAAGGTGATTTTCTTACTGCTCGGTTTTGCCGATAAGAATCCTGGGATCACCCGAATTTTGCTGGGTGATGCGCTGGTCGGCGAGCGTGAGCGCTTGCATGAGCGCGTCCAGCAGTTTTTCGAGCGGATTGATTTGCAGCTGCGTCAAATCCTTCGGGAGTCCGCGCTGCGCCAAGATTCCCATCTGCGTGTTACGCCGGAAAGAGGCGCCGCGCTGCTAACCGCTTTTGTCGAAGGCCGGATGCAACAGTTCGTACGTTCGCGATTCGAACGTGCGTCGCTGGATGCCTGGGATGCCGATTGGTCGGTGTTGCGCCACGGCCTGTTCGATGCCGGGCTAGTCTCGGGCGCGGGTGTCCAAACGTAACGGTTTGACCGGCTGGTCCGCCCAACTACTGTCTCTGCGCCAATCGATTGTTGGGTCGTCAACGTAGACCTCAACCTCGTTGCCGTCCGGGTCATGCAGATAGATGCTTTGGCTGATGGTGTGATCGGCCATCCCTGCAATGGCTGCGCCGACATCCTGTAGTCTTTGGTAAGCCGACCGCAAGGCGTCGAGATCCTCGCCGACCTTCCAAGCGATGTGATAGAGGCCCAGACGCCGACCTTGTGCTGGCCCGGGCGCGTCACCGACCGCGATTAGCATCAACTCGTGATGGGTCCGTCCACCGGTCAACATCGCTGCGCGCCCGTTGAAGAGACGTGTGGTCTCGTTGAGTCCGAGCGCATCCCGGTAGAAGCGCAGCGAGACGTCGAGATCCCGGACGTAAAGCACAACATGCCCCAGTTGTATGTCGTTGGGTCGATCCATCAACGGCAGGCTCAGTCGTTGAGTGCTGCGCGGAAATCGCTTCGAATCTTGGCGACGTCAGGTCCGCGGCAAAATTCCTGGCCCTCCGAGAATCGCTCACATTGGAGATCCATGAAAATGCGCTCACCACCATGCTTCTCATCAACCAGTCGGGAAACCGTGATGCTGACGTCATTTTTCTCCCGTGGCGGGGCGGTTACCAGAATGCGATCTGCCGCGAGGTCGATAGCTGTCGTGGCGTGCGCTCGGGCGAAGGCCTGTGCCTCGAGCCATAGTCGATCGCACTTGGCCGGCTCGTTGCAACGGACTGCGGTTTCCACCAGATCCGGGATATCGGATGCGACGACCTCGGCATTGGCGGATCGCTGGCTGCCCTGGCGGAGCTTGCGAAAACGGGCCAGGTCGTAGTCGTAGCTTTCAATCGTCGCAACCTTTTCGTCTTCGCGCTTCAGGATCATCGCGTAGGATCGTTCGATCGAGCGTCGGGTTCTTTCGAGATTTGCCTGCTGCTTTTTCGATAGCGTCTTGCCCGCCCGCTCAGCCCTGGCGGCAACGGCTTGGAACTCCGACAGACGCGTCTTCAGTCGACGGATCTCCTTGTGGGTTACTTTGTTCTGACCATCGATCTGCGCGATCTTGCCGTCGCGCGCCATGATCAGGTCGTCTTCATTGCGATACAGATTGAGCAGAATGCGGTCGCGCGCTTGTTGTTCTTCGAGCAACTTTTGCTGCTCAGCCCGCAGCGCCGCCAGCGCTTTTTGCTTCTCGATCTCTTCCGCGGTTGGCGCACGATCATGGCGTCTGACCTCGATACCGCGCGAGTTCAGTTCGCTGTGCGCTTTGTCTTTATATTGCGGGGGCACCGCGGTGCCGTAATGGGTCACGCCATTATCGTCGACCCATTTCTTGATGTTCCCGGCCTGCGCGACCGTACCGCCCAACAGCAGGCAGATTAGGCAAATTGTTGTAGCTGATTCAAAACGTTTCATACTGACTCAAAAATCCGTGCAGACCACTGCGCCATTATACTGGCACCCTGATATGGGTTTAGCGGCCGGTTTTTGGAACAGTTCATACTTTTTTGTATTTCCGTGCTGGCCAACCTGTTTTCCGCGTTTGCGGGCGGTGGTGCGGGCCTGTTGCAACTGCCTGCGCTAATCTTTCTCGGTTTGCCGTTCGCCATCGCCCTGGCGACCCACAAAATCGCCTCGGTAGCGCTCGGCTTGGGGGCGACCCTGCGTCATCTCCGCGAAGGTCGTCTCGAACGCCGCTATGTGCTGTTTATCCTCGGCAGCGGACTGCCTGGCGTGTTTTTAGGCGCCAATCTAATCCTGCAAGTTCCCGGCCGCTACGCAGAGATCGCGCTTGGCCTGTTGACGGTTGGGCTCGGGTTGTACTCAGTGCTCAAGGGCGAACTCGGGCTGACCGAGCAACCGCGTCACCGCAGTGGCCGCGGGCTGTGGGTCGGCGGCGCGGTGCTTTTTGGGATTGGCGTTCTCAACGGCTCCCTCACATCGGGCACGGGGTTATTCGTCACCTTGTGGCTGGTGCGCTGGTTTGGCGCCGATTATCGGCAAGCAGTTGCTTACACGCTGGTGCTGGTTGGCATTTTTTGGAACGGTGCAGGGGCGATTACGCTGGGGATCATCGGCGAAGTGAAATGGACGTGGTTGCCAGTGCTCTTGCTGGGTTCGCTGATAGGGGGGTACCTGGGTGCGCATCTCGCGATCTTGAAAGGCAATCGCTGGATCAAACGGGCCTTTGAGACGGTGACGCTGCTGGTCGGGATCAAACTGATTCTTGGTTGATCGTCGGCCAACGCGTCAGTAGTAGCCTGGCTTTGCTAGCTAAATGCCATAGGTGGCGCGATAGGCTTCAATTTGTCGCAGTGTCTCGCCGGCCTGGCCGGTCTCGCCGACGAATTCGATCAACTCCTGCAAGCGCACAATAGCGGCGACGGGCATGTTGTAGTCGGCCTCGACTTCCTGAATTGCCGAGCGCTGGCCTTGCCCGCGTTCTTGTCGGTCCAGCGCAATCACTACCCCTGCCGGTGTTGCGCCGGCGGTCTGAATGGTGTCCATCGATTCCCGGATCGCCGTGCCCGCCGTGATCACGTCATCGATAATCAGGATGCGTCCTTCGAGCGGATGGCCGACGATATTGCCGCCTTCGCCGTGGGTTTTTGCCTCTTTACGATTGAATGCGTAGGGCACGTCGATGCCGTGCTTGTCGAACAGCGCGGCAGCAGTCACCGCCGCCAGCGGAATGCCTTTGTAAGCCGGCCCGTACAAAACATCGAAGGAGATTTTGGCGTCGACGATGGTGCGGGCATAGAAGCGTCCGAGTCGGGCCAGCGCAGCACCGGTGTTGAATAGCCCGGCATTGAAAAAGTAGGGGCTGATCCGCCCTGACTTCAACGTGAACTCGCCGAAGCGCAACACGCCGAGGTCACGAGCGAAGCCGAGAAATTCACGCTGGTAGTCCTGCATATTGGTTCTCCTGATCGCGCCCGGCATTGTGCGCAAGGCGACAACGGGTGACAAGCAATCTGACCGGTATCTTGCCCCACGCCCGGAATACTCCGACCCGTTGTCCGATCGGCGGGTTCAGCGGCAGTCGGCAGTGAGCAGAACGTTTTATAATGTTTGGCATGCGCGTGATTACTTGTAACGTCAACGGTATCCGGGCGGCCGCGCGCAAAGGCTTCTATGCGTGGCTGCGGCGCCAGCGTGCCGACGTGGTTTGCCTGCAGGAAATCAAGGCGCATACCGAGCAGCTGACAGACCGGACGTTTTGGCCGCCGAGCTTTAACTGTTACTACCATCCCGCCGAGCGTAAAGGCTACAGCGGTGTCGGGCTGTACTGCCGGCGTGCACCTGACCAGATTATTGCGAATACCGGCTGGGCTGAATTTGATGCCGAGGGGCGTTGGTTGGAGGCGCGGTTTGGCAAGTTGAGCGTGGTTTCTTTGTATCTGCCGTCCGGCTCATCGGGCGAACATCGTCAGCAGGTCAAGTTCGAGATCATGGAACGCTTGACCGAGCGATTCTCAGCGCTGCGGTCTGATGGCCGTGAGTACATCCTTTGCGGCGACTGGAACATTGCCCACACCAAGGCGGATATCCGCAATTGGCGTGGGAATCTGAAAAATTCAGGCTTTCTGCCGGAGGAGCGCGCGTGGCTCGACCAGTTGTTCGGTGCAATGGGGTGGGTAGATGCGTTCCGCGTGGTCAATCAACAACCTGACGAATACACCTGGTGGTCGAACCGGGGGCAGGCCTGGGCCAAAAACGTCGGTTGGCGGATTGACTATCAAGTGGTGACGCCCGGGCTTCGCGAGCAGATTACCGACGCCAGTATCTATCGGCGTAAACGCTTCTCCGACCATGCACCGTTGATTGTCGACTACGACTATGCCTGCTGAGCAGCCGCTGGGCTGGCTGGCAGCGCTACGCATTTATTGGCAGCCACGGCCGCTGACCCTGTTGTTTCTGGGCTTTTCTTCTGGCCTGCCATTGTTGCTGGTTTTTGGCACCCTGTCGTTCTGGTTGCGCGAGGCTGGGGTCGATCGATCAACCATTGGCTTCGTCAGTTGGGTCGCACTGGCTTATGGTTTCAAGTGGGTTTGGGCGCCGCTGGTCGATCGCCTGCCGGTGCCGTTCCTGACGCGCTGGCTCGGCCGCCGTCGCGGTTGGCTGTTGCTGGCACAGTGTGCGGTCGGCTTGGGACTCGTTGGCATGGCGCTGTCTGACCCGGCGCAGGACCTGAGGTTTATCGTCGGGTTTGCGGTGTTTGTGGCCTTTGCCTCGGCTACCCAAGACATCGTCATTGATGCGTTTCGTATCGAGAGCGGTGCGACAGAGCTTCAGGCAGCGATGGCGGCAACCTACATGATCGGTTATCGCCTCGCGATGATCAGCGCGGGTGCCGGCGTCCTGTGGATCGCGGCATGGGCGGATCCGAATGCCTCAAGCTATCACCATGAAGCGTGGCAAATCGCCTACCTGGCGATGGCCGGGCTGATGTTGGTGGGATTTTTGACGACGCTGATCGTTGCCGAGCCCACCCCCTCACAAACGGCGCAATCAGAGACAACGGCTGAGCCTGCAAGGCTGGTTCGCTGGCCTAGGTGGTCGCAACCTGTCGCGCGCTGGGTATGGGCAGCCTTCATCAGTCCATTTGTCGATTTTTTCGCCCGTCACGGCTGGCTTGCGTTGTTGGTCTTGGGATTGATCGCGAGCTACCGTATATCGGATATCGTGCTCGGCGTGATTGCCAACGTGTTCTATGTTGACCTCGGTTTCAGCAAGACCGAGGTGGCAAATGTGACCAAGGTCTTTGGTGTGATTATGACGTTGCTTGGCGCCGTGATAGGCGGCGTCCTGGTCAATCGTCTCGGCGTCATGCGTATCTTGTTTGCCGGTGCGTTACTGTCGGCCGCAACCAATCTGCTGTTTGCGTGGCTCGCCCAGCTGGGTGCCTCCGTCCCGCTTCTGATCGGTGTGGTGGCGATGGACAATCTGTCGGGCGGGCTCGCGGCCTCCGCTTTCGTTGCCTATCTGTCAGCGCTTACGAACGTTCGTTATTCGGCGACGCAATATGCACTTTTCAGCTCGGTGATGCTGCTACTGCCGAAATTTATCGGCGGATTCTCCGGCGTGATCGTTGATCGGGTCGGCTACGAAAATTTCTTTCTCATCACCGCGCTGATGGGTCTCCCCGTGTTGCTGCTGGTGTGGTTCGCCGGTCGTTACACCCATCTGGAAATACGTCGCTAGCATGGCCGATATCGCGTGGATCAGTGCGTTTGTCGTTGGCTTGCTCGGTGGTGTGCACTGCGCGGGTATGTGCGGCGGCATTGTCGGGGCACTGTCATTGGGGATTCAGCCGGGGCGGCAGCTGCCGGTGTTGTTGGCTTACAACATTGGCCGCATCAGCAGCTATACGCTGGCCGGCGCGTTGATGGGGGCGTTGGGCTTCTTTTTCAGCGGTCTGCTGCCGGTGCAAACAGCGCAACGCGTGTTGTTGACGTTTGCCGGCGTGTTTCTGATCCTGATGGGATTTTACCTGGCCGGATGGTCTGCAGCCCTTTCCCGCGTCGAGCGGGCTGGCGGTGTCATTTGGCGGCGAATCGAGCCCCTCGGCCGCGGCCTGTTACCGGTGCGCACGGTTCGGCAAGCCCTGGCGCTGGGCATGCTTTGGGGTTGGTTGCCGTGCGGCTTGGTTTATAGCGCGTTGGTTTGGACGGTTTCATCCGGCGGCGCGTTGCAAGGTGCGTCGCTGATGCTCGCGTTTGGACTGGGCACATTGCCGAATCTGCTGCTGATGGGCGTGGCGGCGAACCAACTCAATCGATGGACGCGGCGGCCGCTGGTCAGGCAGTTGGCCGGCGCGCTGGTCGCCGGTTTTGGCGTGTGGCTGCTTTACGATGCCTGGTTACGTTGACTCGTTCAGTCAGTCGGTCCAGAACTCTTGTTGCATGCCTGCACGCAACGGAAAGCGCTCACCCTCTGGCAAGATTTCGAATTCGAATGTCAATATTTCGCGGTGGTTGATTGGGAAATCGGCCAGGTAGTAAATCGCCTTGTCTTCAATCACCTCTCGCATGTCGATTTGGCGTAGTTGACCGAACAACGTACGGGCGACGGCGCGTATCTCCGCGCGTACCGGCGTCCCGAGGCTACCCGGATTATCCTTTATCACGCTGACATTCAGTAACGCACGATTCTTGCTGCGTTGCAGCCGATAGGCCGTTGCAACCTGTGCCGGCAGCAGATCGGTGGTCAGTGCATTATGGTGGATTGTATAGCCGCCGGTTCGTGTGCTGTTCTCCGCTACGGTCATCTGGCTGAGCACCAGACAGATCAGGCCAATAAACCAAGCAAGATGTTTTCTCATGCGCCGCTCCTCCTGTTGTTCGTCTGCATTATCGTTTCACAAATATAGACCAGACTGTATGCACTGATCTTACTCTCGGGGACCCCGGAAAAAGCAACCCAGGGCATTTATCTCGCTGGAAAGGGCGAAAATGCGGTGTCGCCTTCCATCGATTTTCAATCACGGTCAGGTGTTTTAGATTGGCTACACATGCCTTTGCCGGGCGGCCAACTCGCTTATCGAGGCGGCCTTTGATGTTGGCCCAGGGTAGGTAGATACCGTGATTGTTCGGTCGCAAAATAATCCGGGCGTTGCGTCGGCGAGCACGTTACGACCAGCATCCAAAATTAGATTTTTGCCTGCCAGTGCCAATGGTGGACGGTTAAAGAAGACCGCCGAGCAGATCACGTAACGGTGGGACAAGCAACATCTCCAAAACGACCAAACCCACCATTACCACCATGGGCGACAGGTCGAGACCGCCCATATCCGGCATGCGCCGCCGCACCGGTGCGAGTAGCGGCTCGGTGAGGCTGTGGATCAGTCCGATGACCGGATTGTAGCTACCTGGATTGATCCAGCTGATGATCACGCCGATCAAAATCGCAAACAAAAAGATGTTGATGGTCAGAGACAGTAGTTCGGGTATTGCCAGCAGTGAGGCGGCAGTAGGCTGAAACCCGAGGCCGCCGATCGCCAGGATGGCGAGCTGTTCAAGGGTGATCACCAACCAGGCAAGCACCAATGACGCGATGTCCAGCCCGGAAACACTCGGGATAATGCGCCGTAGTGGGTTTAACGTGGGTTTGGTTGCCTTGACGATGAACTGCGACAAGGGATTGTAGAAATCGGCGCGGACCCACTGAAGCAGGAAGCGTAGCAGCACCAGCGTCGCATAAAGTCCGAAAACCACCTGCACCAGAAATGCCGCCGGCGTGGCCAGATAACCTGAGCCCATCAGTCTGCTCCCAACTCGTCTGACAGGGTCACCGACCGATCTCTGGCGGCAGCCAGCGCGTCATCGAACAATGCCTGGAGGTTGCCGGCCTCCAAGACGTGCAGGGCCGCCGCGGTGGTGCCACCCGGCGAGGTGACGCGAGCACGCAACGTCTGCGGGGGCTCGCTACTCTCGAGCGCCATGCGTGCCGCGCCCAGCGCTGTCTGCAGGTTCAACAAGCGCGCTGTTTCAGCGGGAAGGCCGAGCTTGGTTGCGGCCGCTTCCATGACTTCCATGACCAGGAAATAGTAGGCCGGACCACTGCCGGACAGCGCAGTCACCGCGTCAATTGTCGATTCTTGTTCCAGCCAGCAGGTCAGGCCGACCGCTCGCAGCAGCGATTCGGCGCTTTCTTTTTGCTCAGACGAAACCGCTGCGTTGGCATACATCCCGGTTGCCCCGGATTGAACCAGCGCGGGCGTATTGGGCATCGCCCGAACCACCGGCAGGCCGCCGCCCAACCAGCTGGCGACGCGCTCGCAACGGATGCCTGCCGCGATCGAAATAATCAGCGGCCTAGTGGCCTGAACGGACGCCGCAAGGGCTTCGGCTACGTCTTTCAGTGTCTGCGGTTTTACCGCGAGCACGACCGTGTCAGCGCCGGAAACCGCCTCTTCGTTGCTCGCCGTCGTCTCGATGCCGCGCATCTCACTCAGCGCTGCGCGTTGGGCGGGATTGGGGTCTGCGGCAATCAGCTTGTCCGGCGGCAGGCCATCGGCGAGCAGTCCGCCGATCAGCGCGCCCGCCATATTCCCGGCGCCGATGAACGCGATGCGTTGGTTCATGCCGTGCTTCAACTCCGCAATGCCTAAGTTGGTTCAAAGTCTAAAGTATTCGCTGGCCTGACGCTCGATCGGTGGCACGTGTCTGGCCTCAACCCGAGATCGAACGCGCGCCGAAGATATCCGTCCCGATCCGCACCATGGTCGACCCCGCAGCAATAGCTTGTTCCATGTCGCCGCTCATGCCCATCGACAGGGTGTCGAGCGCCTGTCCCTGGTCGTTCAGGTCTTCCATCAGTCTGGCCAGCGTGTCGAATATCGCGCGGGTCTCGATCGCGCCAAACGATGGATCAGGCATCGTCATCAGGCCGCGCAGCGACAGTCCGGGTAGCTTCGCCACTTCGGTTGCGAGTTCGGGCAGCTGATCTGCCGTGACGCCGCCTTTGCTGCGCTCACCGCTGAGATTGACCTGCAGGCAGACGTTCAATGCCCCTCGCTTATCGGGTCGCTGGCGGCTCAGCCGCTGCGCGTGTTTCAGTTTGTCGAGGCTGTGCACCCAATCGAAATGTTCGCTGACTTCAGCCGTCTTGTTTCCCTGCAGGCGGCCAATGAAATGCCAGGTGAGCGCCAGCCCATCGAGTGCCTGAATTTTCGGCAGCGCATCCTGCAGATAGTTTTCGCCGAAATCGCTTTGACCAGCAGCCGCGGCCGCCCGCACAGCCGCCTCGGGTTTGGTCTTGCTGACGGCAACCAGGCGGATTTCGGCGGGGTCGCGCCCGCACGCGGCGGCAGCACTGGCGATACGCTGGCGCACGGCGGCCAACCGGTCGGGAATTCGATTCATGAAAGCGCTACCATGACCATCGGCCTCGTGCCTGGTAATCGTGCTCGCCACTCAACAAAGCGGTGCGGGTGACGATAACTATAAACGTTCGGACAGAACATCCATCCTCAGGCTGCTACGGAATCGTTATGGATATTGCTGAGCTACTCGCGTTTAGCGTCAAGCACGAAGCGTCAGATTTACACCTTTCGGCGGGTTTGCCCCCGATGATTCGGGTCGATGGCGACATTCGCCGCATCAATGTGCCGGTGCTTGACCACAAAACCGTTCATGAACTCGTCTACGACATCATGAACGACAAGCAACGCAAAGACTTCGAGGAATTTTTTGAGGTCGACTTTTCTTTCGAGATCCCCGGGCTAGCGCGTTTCCGTGTCAATGCCTTCAATCAGGATCGCGGCGCTGCGGCGGTATTTCGTACCATTCCGTCGAAGATCATGAGCCTCGAGGACCTAAACTGCCCAGCCGTATTCAAGGATATTTGCGACAATCCACGAGGCCTGGTGTTGGTGACCGGGCCAACCGGGTCAGGCAAGTCGACGACGCTCGCGGCGATGATGGACTACAAGAACGACACCGAGTACGGCCATATCCTGACCATCGAAGACCCGATTGAATTCGTCCACCAGAGCAAGAAGTGCCTGATCAACCAACGCGAGGTGCACCGCGATACGCTCGGCTTTGCCGAGGCCCTGCGGTCCGCATTGCGCGAGGACCCGGACATTATCTTGGTTGGTGAGCTGCGTGACCTGGAGACAATCCGCTTGGCGATGACGGCCGCGGAGACCGGCCACCTGGTTTTCGGCACCTTGCATACGAGCTCGGCGGCGAAGACGATCGACCGGATTGTCGACGTCTTCCCGGCCGGCGAAAAATCTATGGTGCGGTCGATGTTGTCTGAGTCGTTGCGCGGGGTTATCTCGCAGACCCTGCTGAAGCGCATCGGCGGTGGACGGGTGGCCTGCCACGAGATCATGATCGGCACACCGGCGATCCGCAATCTGATTCGCGAAGACAAAGTCGCGCAGATGTACTCGGCCATTCAGACCGGTCAGGCACATGGCATGCAGACCTTGGATCAGGATATGCAGGACAAATTGCGCAAAGGCATGATCAGCAAGCAAGATGCCGTTGCGCGAGCCGTCAACAAGGAAATTTTCGCCTGACCCGGGGTCGGCGTACTATCTGACGGTACGCGGATAACGGCTAACACCGCGGCATAGGAGAGCGAGACCATGGATTTCAACGACATTCTGGAAATGATGATCCAGAAAAAGGCCTCGGATCTGTTTATCACAGCCGATGTCCCGCCGAGTCTAAAAATCCATGGCCGCATCCAGCCGGTCTCGAAGACCCGTCTCGATGCTGCGCAATCGCGTGAACTGACGTTGTCGCTGATGACACCGGAACAGCGCGACGAGTTTTTGCACACGAAAGAGTGTAACTTTGCTTTCAGCGCGAAAAATGTCGGTCGTTTTCGGGTCAGCGCGTTCGTCCAACGCGACGCGGTCGGTATGGTGCTTAGGCGTATCGAGACCAAAATTCCAACCTTCGATGAACTCGGTTTGCCACCTTCTCTGAATGATCTGGCGATGGCCAATCGGGGTATCGTGTTTTTCGTCGGGGCGACCGGTACCGGCAAGTCGACATCACTGGCGGCGATGGTCGGCTATCGCAACAACAACAGCACCGGCCATATCATCAGTATCGAGGACCCGATCGAGTTCTTGCACAACCATGCCGGCTGTATCGTGACCCAGCGGGAGGTCGGCATCGATACCGAATCTTACGAGGTCGCACTGCGGAACACCCTGCGCCAGGCGCCGGACGTGATCCTTATTGGGGAAATTCGTACACGCGAGGCCATGGAACATGCCATCACGTTCGCGGAGACCGGGCATTTGGTGCTGACCACCCTACACGCAAACAATGCCAACCAGGCGTTGGAGCGTATGCTGCATTTCTTTCCCGAGGAACAGCATGATCAGGTCCTCATGGACCTTTCGCTGAATCTGCGGGGCATCGTTGCCCAACAATTGTTGCCGCGACCCGATGGTAAGGGTCGACGTGCGATCATGGAGATATTGCTGAATACGCCGCTGGCCTCGGATCTGATCCTCAAAGGCGACGTGCCCAAGATCAAGGAACTGATGAAACGCTCGACCGAGCACGGCATGATCACCTTCGATCAAGCACTCTACGATGCCTTCAGACGTGGCGACGTGACCCAGGAGGACGCATTGCGTTACGCTGACTCGTCGAACGAGGTGCGCCTGATGATCAAGTTGGGTGACACGAGTCCGAACGCGTTGAGCCGCGAGGCCAGCAATCTAAAGTTTACTGACTAAACGAGCTTGTTTCAAAAAACGCTGTAGCCGTCGAACACCGGCCCATCGACGCATACGCGTTTCATTGCCGGGCCTTGCGGCGTCTTTACCTCGACGACGCAACCGGCGCAGCCGCCCACCGCACAGGCCATGAACTCTTCGAGCGACACCTGCACCGGTAGATCGAATTCGCGGGCCAGTGACACCACGGCTTCGAGCATCGGGTGTGGTCCGCAGCTGTAGATTGTCACCTCGCTGCGTTGCTCCGGCGTCAGTGATTCCAGCCAGCCGCGGGCCAAGTCGGTCACGTAGCCCTGGTGGCAACCGGGATAACCTTGCAAGCTGGTCAGCCGACTCGGGATCCCCCAGTCATCCATCAGTGGCATGGCGGCGATGACGCCATCTGGGATGCCGCTCAGCATCAGCTGCGATGGCCGCGGGTCGAACGGGAACGGCACCTCCGAGCCGAGGATCACGAAGGGCTTCGCATCGGTCTTACGCAATGACTCGGCAATGAAAATCATCGGCGGCATGCCGACGCCGCCGCCGATCAGCAGCGGGCGCCGCGCTTTGACCTCGAACGGCAGACCGATCGGCCCCATGACGCTGATGGTCTCGCCAACCTGACGTTGCGCAAGCAGTGCGGTGCCGTCGCCAACGACCTTGTACAGAAAATCCAGCCAACCCTGGTCGGCCGACGCGCGCATGATCGAGATTGGCCGTCGCATGGGTCGGTGAGGGTCGACCGTGATGTGCGCGAACTGTCCAGGCAAGGCGCGGCCGGCGCACCCTGGCGCCTGGACCCGCAGGATGAATTGGTCACCGGCATAGGCTTCATGCGAGGTGATCTCCGCATCTTCCAGCAGGATGGTGTCGCGGTGTGATGTGTCCACGCGTTTGGCTCCGAACGGCTCAGTCGGCGCGAAAAACGACGCGGCCGTTGAACAGGGTGTGGCTGATGCGACCGGGAAAATCCCAGCCGTCGAACGGCGTATTCTGGCCCTCGCTGGACATCCGGTCACGGTGCAGGGTCCAGTCGAGGTCTGGATCAAAGATGCAGACGTCGGCCGCGCTACCAATGCTTAGTCGACCATACGGCAGACCGAGAATATCCGCGGGTCCGCTGGTTACCCTCGCCAATGCGGTCGGCAGGTCCATCGCGCCCTCGTTGACCAGCCGGAGGGTCAGACCCAGCAGTGTCTCCAGACCAGAGATGCCTGCTTCGGTCTCGGGGAATGGCCGTTGTTTGGCATCGGGTTCGTGTGGTTGATGATCAGACGTAATCGCGCTGATCGTGCCGTCAGCGACGGCGCGCCTGAGGGCGTCGCGATCCGCCAGGGTGCGCAGCGGCGGCGAGACATGGCATTCGGCATTGAAGCCATCGACGTCCATCTCGGTCAGGTGGAGCTGGTGGGCAGCGACGTCGGCGGTTACCGACAGACCGGCGCTTTGTGCCTCCGCAAGCATCCGCGCTGCGGTTTGTGTGGATAGGCTGCGGAAATGAATCTTTGCCTGGGTATGTTCGGCGAGCGCGAGATCACGCGCCACCGCGACGCTTTCGGCAGCGGCGGGAATGCTCGGCAGGCCGAGTCGCGCCGATACCGCGCCCTCGTGACAACACCCGCCGGCACGTAGATGTCGGTCTTCCGGGCGCAGAAAAACGGTGAGGCCGAAGGTCGTTGCATATTCGAGTGCGCGGCGCTCGACCAAGGTGGATGCCAAGGGGTGCTGCGCATTGCTCATCGCCACGCAACCGGCGTTCTTCAATGCCGCCATCTCTGACAGCAACTCGCCTGCGAGTCCCTGGGTCAACGCGCCGGTGGTCAGTACGCGGGCTTGGCCAAGCTTGCGTGCCAGGCGATGGATCAGCTCGACGACCGCGGTGTTGTCGATCACCGGATGGGTATCCGGGGTGCACAGCAAGGTCGTGATCCCTCCACGCGCCGCCGCGGCGGTCTCGCTGGCCAGGCTTCCCTTATGTTCGAACCCTGGCTCGCGCAGACTTGCCGCCAGATCGACCAGACCCGGGCACACCACGCTACCCTGTGCATCGATCACGTCATCGGCGGTGAATTCGGCGGGCGCATCGCCGATCGCGACGATCTGTTCACCGTCGATGTGGAGGTCCAGGTGGTCATCGATATTGTGCGCCGGATCGATCAGGCGTCCATTGACGATGCTGATGCTCATGCCTCGCTCCCCAGGTCGGCATTTGACTGCATCGCCATTGACATCACGGCCATGCGCACAGCGATGCCGTAGCTGACCTGCTGCAAGATGACCGACCGTGGGCCGTCGGCTACCGCAGAATCGAGTTCGATACCGCGGTTGATCGGTCCGGGGTGCATCACGATGGCGTCCGGCTTGGCATTTTCAAGACGTTCGTCGGTCAGGCCATAGAGGCGGAAATACTCGTGTTCATTCGGTAGCAGTGCGCCGTTCATGCGTTCGTTCTGCAGCCGCAGCATGATCACCACGTCCGCGTCGCGTACGCCTTCTTCCAAATCGTGGAATACGTGCACACCAAGCGCGCGTGACTCGGTCGGTAGCAAGGTGCGCGGACCGACCACCCTAACCTCGGTAACCCCGAGTGTGTTCAGCGCCAAAATCTGCGAGCGGGCGACGCGCGAATGCAGCACGTCGCCGACGATCGCAACCCTGAGCGGCGTGAAGTCGCCCTTGTGCTTACGGATCGTAAACATATCCAGCATGGCCTGGGTGGGATGGGCGTGCTGGCCATCGCCGGCATTGATCACGCTGACCCGCGGCGCCGCATGTTCCGCAATGAAATGCGCGGCGCCGGATTGGGCATGCCTGACCACGAACATGTCGGCGTGCATCGCCTCGATATTGCGCAGCGTATCGAGCAGCGTTTCGCCTTTGGATGTCGCTGAGGTGCTGATGTTGAAATTGATGACATCGGCGGACAGCAATTTGGCGGCCAGCTCGAAGGTCGTGCGGGTTCGCGTGCTGTTTTCGAAAAACAGGTTGGTAATGATGCGGCCGCGCAACAGCGGGACCTTCTTGACGGGTCGTCCCGGCAGGGCGGCGAAGGATTCTGCGGTGTCGAGGATCTGCAGCA
The DNA here is from genome assembly GCA_942490985.1 of uncultured Gammaproteobacteria bacterium. Lineage (GTDB taxonomy): Bacteria > Pseudomonadota > Gammaproteobacteria > Chromatiales > Chromatiaceae > Thiosocius. Next base: position 521,341 of record CALNYW010000003.1, on the reverse strand, counting down.
GGAGCTCGCGACGCAACCCCTCGATGGTCAAAAAGTGACGTAATCGACCAGAGTCGTTGAGCTGGATGCTGGAAGACGGCAGAGCGGGCATCAGACGAGAGTTTAACCCGGGCCGGCGGTGTTTGCGCGGTCGCTGTGCATGATTTCCAGACTCAGCGGTTCGGGTCCGTTGAGCTTGATGTGATCGTCCAGTGCCATCGGCGGGCTCAGTCCGATGACGTCCGGCTGAATCGGTAGTTCGCGACCGCTACGTTCAATCAGCGTTACCAGGGTGATCGTGGCGGGTCGCCCATAGTCGAATATCTCGTTCATTGCGGCGCGAATGGTGCGTCCGGTATGCAGGACGTCATCGACCAGCACGATGTTGCGGTCATCCACATCAAAGGCGATTTGCGACGGCCGCACCTGGGGATTGACGCCGATCTGGGTGAAATCGTCGCGGTAGAAGCTGATGTCGAGCAAGCCGGTCGGCTCGGCAACGTCTAGCAGCGCCTGGAGGCGTTGGGCCACCCAGGTGCCTCCGGTATGGATGCCGATTATCGCTGGATCGTCGAGCGCGCGCGCCGCCAGGTGTTTTTGCAACACGTCGGCCATCCCATCGATCAGATCGAGAATCGCGTCGTGTTCCATGAATAGCGTGCTTTCGGTATCAGTCATTTAGCCAGGTTTCCAAGATAAGTTTTGCCGCGTAAGCATCGACGCGTGTTGGGTCGGCCGCCGCTGTGTCGCCCAATTGCGCCCAGGCTTCGCGACTCGTCAGACGTTCGTCTGCGAGGTGCACCGGGAGTCGGAAGCGCCCATTCAGCTGCCGGGCAAATCGTTTGGCGCCGGCGGCATTATTGGCCTCGCGGTCGGTCATCTCGAAGGGGTGGCCGACGACCAGCGCTTCCGGCTGCCACTCCTCCAGCAGCCGTGTTATCCGTTGCCAATCGGGTTTCCGGTTGACCAGGCCGAGGGTCTCCAGCGGCGTGGCTGTCCGCGTCAACGGTTGGCCGACGGCAACTCCAATCTTGTGCGTGCCATAGTCGAAGCCGAGCAACACCGCCATTATGCGTGGCCGGCGTCGCTACTGAGCAGATTGACGTCCACCCCCAGCAAACGCGCCGCGGCCTCCCAGCGTTGATCTGCCGGCAGGTCGAAAAGGATCGCCTGGTCGGCAGGGCCGCTGAGCCAGGCATTTTGTTGCATCTCCTGCTCCAGCTGGCCAGCGCCCCATCCGGCGTAGCCGAGGGCGACCAGCGTCTGGTCAGGGCCATCGCCATGGGCCATCGCTTCGAGAATATCGCGTGACGTTGTGATGCTGATTTGGTCGTTGATAGCCAGGGTCGAGTCCCAAGGGTCGGTGTGGGTGTGCAGCACAAAACCGCGTTCCTCCTCGACCGGACCACCGAGAAATACGATCTGTTCGCCGGCCTTGCCGAGGCCGCCTTCGATCTCCATGTGTTTCAGCACGTCGGACAGACTGAGGTCGGTCGGCCGATTCAGCACGATGCCCATCGCGCCATGCTCGCCGTGTTCGCAGACATAAGTCACGGTTTTCGAAAAGTTGGGGTCGTCCAGCGCTGGCATCGCAATCAGCAACTGGCTCTTCAAAGAGGCTGTCTCATTCATACGCCCAGTATCCAGTGCGCGTCGCCGACCGGCAACCGTATCAGCGAGAAGAAAATAGCGTATCCCCGTCGAGAAACTGCCAGGTTCGGGTGATGTCGAGGACGTCGACTTCCTGGCGGATCTCTGGTGGGAAAGGCGCGAAGGGGGCCGACATCCGGACGATGCGGACAGCGGCGTCATCCAGCAGTTTATGTCCGGAGGAGCGCCGTACGCTGATCTTTTCGACCGAACCGTCGGCGCGAACCGCGACATGCATCAGCAGGTTGCCATACAGTTTGCGCCGTTTCGCCTCGTCCGGGTAATTCAAGTTGCCGATTTTCTCCACCTTACGTCGCCAGGATTCCAGGTAGGCGGCGTACTTGTACTCTTGTGTACTGGCGTTCACCGCCTTGCGCCGATCGCGTTGTGACGCCGAAAGGCTCCGCCGGTCCAGTTCCGCGGTCAGGCGGTCGATTTCGATTTGCGTGCTGGCCAGCAATTGGCTCAGCTTCGCTTTCGGTTTCGCTCTGACCACGGGTTCAGGCGGCGGTGCTTTTTCCTGCCGCGGCGCCGCGTTGGCCGTGATGATCTCGGGGGCGACCTCGGCTTGCGGTTGCTCGCTGCCCGAGCGCTCCAATTCCAGTGCCGGTTTCGGATTCGGCGTTGCCTCAGGGTTGCCCAGCGGGCTGGTGCGTCGCTCTTTGATCGTCTGTTCGCCACCGCCAGCCTGGCTCTGTTGGGCGAGAAAATCCGGTTTTTCGACCGGGTCGGGTTTGGTTTTTGGCTGCACGAGGGTGATGTCGAGGGTCCGCTCCGGTGCGGGAGGCTGATCTCGCACGATGTCGAAGCTGATCCCCAGGATCAAAAAGGCGTGCAACCCGGTCGCGATGAGAAATGCGACGAGAAAGGGATCATTTGACGTTTTGGCGGCAAGATTTCCAGTGATGTCCACGGCGTTTAGGCGGCGACGGTCCTAGCTGAGAGGCTCGCTGACGATGACTTCGCGGTTCGTGCGATGCAACTTGATGCGCGCTTTCATTGCCGGGTTCATGTGAACCCGGCCTTCGTCATCCGTCAACATGACATAACGCAAGCCCATCTGTCGCGCCAGCCGGTGCCAGTCTTTTGGCCCGGCAACAAACAGGGCAGTGGCTGCTGCATCTGCGGTTGAGGCATTTGGGTGCAAAACAGTGACTGACGCGGTGCCGGTCGCCGGGTAGCCGGAGCGCGGGTCGATGATGTCATGGTAGACCGTCCCTTCCCAGGTAAACGCGTTTTGATAACCACTCGCGGTAAAAGCGGCTTCGTTGCCCGTGATGGCTAAGGTCGCGAAGACGCCGCCACCATCCGGGCCGCGGATCGCGTGGCTCCAGGGGTTGCCGCCACGAGACCCGATGGCGCGTATGTTGCCGTCAATACTGACGCTTGCGCTATGAATCCCAAACTCCTGCAGGCGCGCAATGGCCTGATCGAGGGCATAACCGCGTCGAATATCACGCAGATCCAGTCTTACGGTCTGATTTTCCGACCAGGCGCGGAAGCCTTCGATATGCAGGTCATCCATTGCGGGCTGGTCATTCAAAAGCTGCTCGACGATGTCTGGTTCCGGCGGGCGCATGCACTCGGGCGTGGCGCCATCGTGGAAGCCCCAGGCACGGACCAGATGGCCGATAGCAGGGTTGAACAGGCCGTCGCTCTTTGCGGACAGCTGCTTGGCCAGGGCAAGGATCGGCAACAGCGACGTGGGTGCCGCAAACGGTTCCTTGCTGGCGTTGATCAGCGTGTTCATGCGCGCCAGCGGGCTGGTCTCGTTGGTCCGCCAAGCCAGATCCATCAATTGGAACTCTTCCGCCAGTTTGCGTGTGATGTTGGCGGCGCGGTTGCGGTTGATCCCGATCAGCGTGATGTCCACGGTGGAATCGAACGCCTTGGCCTGGCCGCGCGCGACCGGGTCTTTCGAGCCGCACCCGCTGATACCCATAACCGCGATCGTGAGACCGACAACAAATATGCCCAGGTGGCTCAGGCGGTGCATTCTCATACGGCGAGTTTGCGCTCGATGCAGTCCAGCAGGACCGCGCTGATGTTTAGGTCGAAGAGACTGTCCAGTTCGCGGATGCAGGTCGGGCTGGTGACGTTGACCTCGGTAAGGAAATCGCCAATTACGTCGAGCCCGGCAAACACGATGCCGTGTTCTCGCAGCCGCGGGGCCACAGTTTCCACGATTGCCCGGTCCTTGTCACCCAGCGGGATGCCGACGCCACGACCTCCCGCCGCCAGGTTGCCGCGGGTTTCGCCAGCCATGGGGATCCGGGCCAGCGCATAGGGAATTGGCTCGCCGTCGATCACGAGGATACGTTTGTCGCCCGCGCTGATCTCAGGGATGAAGCGTTGCGCCATTGTGAAACGCCGGCCGAGTTGGGTGAGCGTTTCGATGATGACGTTTTTGTTCGGATCGTCGGCGCGGACGCGAAATATCGATGCGCCGCCCATGCCATCCAGTGGTTTCATGATGACGTCGCGGTGATCGTCGATGAACTCGTCGAAGGCGGCGTGCTTGCGACTCACCAGGGTCGGGGCGCATACCTCCGGGAACCAGGCTGTGAAGAGCTTCTCATTGGCGTCGCGTAGCGCGCGCGGCCGATTGACGACCAAGGTCCCGAGTGCTTCGGCTTGTTCCAGGAGGTAGGTCGTATGCACGTATTCCATGTCAAAAGGCGGATCTTTACGCATCAGCACCACATCGATGTCATGCAGTGGACGTTCGATGGGTTCGCCAAGGGTAAACCAGTCGTTTGGGTCATCTTTGACTGCCAACGGCCGTGTGGTGGCTACGCAACGGCCTTCGCGAAGGGCAAGATCACCTTGTTGCATGTAGTACAACGCCCATCCGCGACGTTGAGCCTCCAGCAGCATCGCGAAGGTGCTGTCCTTTTGGATCTTGATCGTGTCAATCGGATCCATGACGACGCCGAGCGCTGTGGGCATGGTTGAGGAATCTCCGCAGGTGGATGTCGCTTCACGGTCGAGTCGGCGAAATGCCCTTTCTCGTGCTGACCTTGGTATTGTCGCAGACCGTCAGGTGGGTTGCTATTTTTCGGCCATTCGTGTCCGTGCCGCGGACGACAGCCCCGTGGTTTGGACAAGCGCCCCTTGATTTCTGCTCCAATAGTCTGCGTTCAGCTATTACGGGCATATTGCCGGCGTTAGGTTTTGGCTTTTTCAACGGCTTGCGATCATCAGTAACGCCTCTCATCTCGGGTAGTTAGATGAAGAAGCCTCTAAGGTCGTACGGTTCGTGACCGATACAAAGGAAAACGCGCGGCACGTTGCTGAAGCATCGCGACAAGCGGAGTTTTCGGTTGTCGTCCTGAGCCTCCACCATGGGGATGACGGGAAGCAACTCAGGACACCTCGCTCTGACCTTGATGGGGCAGCGAGAGATAGCGTAGGACGGTTATGGGCTGAGATTGAGGAACAGCTGGTGGTATTGCGGTGCGTGGTGGCTTTATTGATGGGGGTTTGGTGCGTCGGGGCTTCCGCCGAGAATCGTTTGGCGGCCAACGAGCACACCACATTCATTCCTCTCGCAGAAGGCAAGCCGTTTTTGTATGTGATTCACGAGGGTCGTTCGGTCAAGATACAGCGGAATCAAGATCCGGAATACGCCTTGCAAGGCTATTTTGCCAAGACGAGTCGAAAATGCCCGCCATTCTGCCTCCAGCCGATGATACCGGCGCCGGGCGTTGCTGCGATCGGAGAACTGGAGTTGTTCGAATTCATGGAGAACAATCTGCGTAACGGGAGCGGTGTGCTGATTGATGCCCGGACGCCCAGCTGGTTCCGAAAGGGCACGATTCCAGGCTCGGTGAACTACCCTTTTACGTTGTTTGGTAAGGGTACAGATTCGCCGGAAGTCACCGACTTGCTGGAAGACTTGGGTGCAACATCGAAAGATGAGTTTGGAGTGGTTGAGCGGTTACTCGACGGGCTAGAGTTCGGCGACGGCGCCGAAAAAACTGCGTTTTGGGATTTTTCGGCCGCTAAAGAGCTTGTCGTGTGGTGTAACGGTCCTGCCTGTCAGCAGTCGCGTCGCGCGATACGCGGACTGCTGGATAGCGGCTATCCCAGTGATCGAATCAAGTACTATCGCGGCGGAATGCAGATGTGGCAGCTGTGGGGTCTTACTACAGTCGTGCCAGGGCAATAATGGGATCGGCATGACACAGGGGATGAGGCGTGAGTAGCGAAGATACAATGGATATTAGCGGTCTGAAAGTCATGGTCATCGACGATAGCAAGACGATCCGTCGAACAGCCGAGACCCTGTTGAAAAAAGCCGGCTGCGAGGTGCTGACGGCAACCGATGGGTTTGAGGCGCTATCGATTATCGCGGATAACCACCCCGATTTGATTTTCGTCGACATCATGATGCCGAGGTTGGATGGCTACCAGACCTGCGCGCTGATCAAGCACAACGAACTGTATCGCGACATCCCCGTCATCATGCTGTCCAGTAAGGATGGTCTTTTCGACCGTGCACGTGGTCGTATCGTCGGCTCCGAGCAGTATCTGACGAAACCTTTCACGCGGGACGAGCTGCTCGGTGCAATCAAGAAGCATGCCAAAAAGGCGGCGTAACGGATTGTCAGACAATCTTTCGATGCCCTCACCGGATTAACGCTGCCCATGGCCAAGATATTGATCGTTGATGATTCGCCCACCGAGTTGCACGTGCTGGCGAAAATTCTCAAACAAGGGGGGCATGATGCGGTTACCGCGTCTGATGGGGAGGCCGGTATCGCGGCGGCCAAGACCCATGCGCCTGACGTCATTTTGATGGATGTGGTGATGCCCGGGCTCAACGGTTTTCAGGCGACCCGTAAGTTGAGCCGTGACCCGAAAACGCAACACATTCCGATATTGATGGTGACCACAAAGGATCAGGAAACCGATCGGGAGTGGGGTATGCGTCAAGGGGCTCGTGGCTACCTGGTGAAGCCGGTTGATGGTCGCGAACTCTTGGCGTCGATCGGCGAATTGCTGAACTGAGCCCGCATGCTTGAACTGCCCGAGAATCCACTGACCACAACCGAGGTGATGAACACCTTGGTTGAGATGGCGTCGCTTAGCGAGCAGGCTGCGCAACGCCTACCTGAGACCGAAGGCCAGCAAGACATCTGGGATGGCTTGGTTTTCAGTGTGGCCGGTGTACGGCTGGCCTGTGCGATGGATGAGGTCAGTGAGATGCTGCCTTATCACGAACGCATAACACGTGTGCCGGGAGCGAAGCCCTGGATGCTCGGTCTGGCGAATGTGCGAGGTAGTCTTTTGCCGGTAATCGATCTGCAGGCGTATTTTGGCGGCAAAGCCCTGGTGCCGTCGAAATCGGCACGGGTGCTCGTATTGCGGCTGCGCGGCCTGGTCGCCGGCCTGCTGGTTCCTTCGGTCCAGGGAATGCGCCATTTCTCAAAGGCCAGTCGAATGCCTGATGCCCGGATCAAAGGCGTACTCGGTGCCTATGTGTATGAGGCATTCAGCCTCGCGGATGACGTGTTCCCGGTCATTAATATGAAAGCACTTGCCGCCGATCCAGAATTTCGTTCAGCGGCCGCTTAATACAGAAAGGCGCACCTGCGACTGTTTTTTGCTCAGACGAAGAACACTTCGACGGTTCGCCAAGACGAAGAAGACTTAGGTAAGGAAACATGAAAGGCAAAGCGACATCGATTGGCAGCGGTAATCGAGTTATCCCCGTCCTCACCGTGCTCGTTTTGGTCGCGGTGGTCGCAGCGATTGTTGCCTTTATCTTTGTGTCGCGACTCGAAAGTCACGCCGAGCAGTATCTTCAACGCGTTGCAGAACAGCAGGTGTTGGCCCAAAAGGTGGCAAAACACGCGCTGCAGGCATCAGTCGGCGGCAAATCTGCCTTTGAGCGACTGCGTGATGATCGAGACCGTTTCATTACGCTGCTCGACCAGCTGAAAATTGGCGATCCGGCGATTGGACTGCCGGCTGCGCCGCCCCAGGTCGAAACAGAGCTGCGCGGAGTCGATGATCAGTGGCTGGCTTTGCGCGCCCTGGTCGATGACATCCTCCTGAATCAGAGCGCGATTCTATCCCTGCGTGAATTCAGCGATGTCATCACCGCTGAGATACCAGATCTACAAGAAGTATCTGAAGAGGTCGTCAAAGCGTTGGTCGACGGAGGCGCTGACCAGCAGCAGGTCTACCTTGCGACACGACAGTTGTTGCTGGCGCAGCGATTGGACGACAACGTGAGCCGGATGCTTGTCGATGGTGTGAAAAGCCGCGCGGTGATTAATCAAGCGATTCGGGATACCGCCCGGTTCGGTCGCGTACTCAACGGCATGCTGACGGGCGATAGCGCTTTAGGCCTCAAGCGTATTCAAGGTGTCGATGCCAAACTTGCGCAGGCCGCCAAGACCTTTCGATCGATCAGCGACCATGTCGCCGAGATCGCTGAACTGGCGCCGAATGTCGTGCCGGCCCTCGCAGCGTCCGGCGATCTAGCGCCGTCATCTGACGCCCTCGATCAGGCCATTGGCACGCTGTCAGACGCATTGGATCCCAAAAAATCCGTCGCCCGGCTTGGCCCGATCGTGTTGGGGCCAGCCGTGGTCATCGTATTGGGGCTTGTCGCCGCGGCTCTGCTGTTGTTGTTGGGCTTTGCGCTGCTGCGTGAGGCACGTCAGCGGGCGCAACAGGCTGATCAGCAAAACCTGCGCAACCAGGCGGCGATCCGTCGGTTGCTCGACGAAATGGTCGATTTGTCGGATGGCGACCTCACGATAGAGGCAACAGTCACCGAAGACATAACGGGCGCAATCGCCGATTCGGTGAACCAGGCGGTCGAAGAGATGCGCAGCCTGGTAACAACCATCAACGAAACTTCCGTGCGCGTATCCGCATCGGCACAGGAAACCCGGGGCACTGCGCTACGGCTTGAAGAGGCCTCTGATCATCAACGCAATCAGATCGAGAATGCTTCAGAAACCGTCAAATCAATGTCCGAGGCGATGGCCCAAATGGCTGAGGAGGCGGGGAAGTCGGCGGCCATTGCACAGGAGTCAGTTGACATTGCGGCGGCAGGTGGCGGCACGGTGCGTAAGACCATCGCCGGCATGGACAGTATCCGCGAACAGATCCAAGAGACCGCAAAAAGGATCAAGCGTCTTGGTGAGAGCTCCCAAGAGATCGGCAACATTGTCGAGCTGATCGAGGACATTGCGGATCAGACCAATATTCTCGCCCTCAATGCGGCGATGCAGGCCGCGATGGCTGGTGAGTCGGGACGGGGCTTCGCGGTCGTGGCCGACGAGGTGCAGCGTCTCGCCGAACGGTCGGCTAATGCGACCAAGCAGATCGATGCCCTGGTCAAGACTATCCAGGCGGATACCAATGAGGCGGTTAGTTCGATGGAAACCAGCACGACCGGCGTCGTCAATGGTGCAAAACTGGCTGAAGATGCCGGTGAAGCCTTGCAGCGGATCGAGCAGGTCTCACAGGATATTGCCAGCGCCACTGAGGCAATCGCAGGGCAACTTCAGGCGCAGTCAAAAGAGGTTGGTTCTATTGACGGCACGATGAGCGTTATCCAACAGATAACCAGTCAAACATCGGAAGGTACCGAACAAACTACGCAATCAATCGAGACGTTGGCGCAGATGGCTGAACAACTGCGGCAAACCGTGGCACGCTTCAAGCTGCCGGACGACGACACGCCGGCGGGCTGACGCAGGGTGGGAAGCATGGCGCAAGAACTGCACCAGGACAGGAGCGGACTGCGTTGGATACGCAGTGATCTTGATCAGACGTTGAGGGAGGCGAGAACCGCCCTCGAGGATTTCGTCGACGGTCAGAAAGAACGCATCACCGAAACGATTGACCGACTGCACCACGTGCACGGCGCATTGGACATGGTCCAGGTTTATGGCGGCGCCATGCTGGCCGATGAGATGGAACAGCTGGCTGTTGCCCTCTCACAGGGACGGGTCAAAAATGTCGAAGGCGCTGCCGAGGCACTGATGCTCGGCATCGTTCAGCTGCCGGCCTATATGGAGAAGATCGAGTCGGGGAGCGCCGATATTCCGTTGGTCTTGCTGCCGTTGCTCAATGACATCCGCGCTGCCCACGATGCGCCGCTGGTATCAGAGACGTCGCTGTTCGCGCCGAAGCTTGATGCGGTGATTGCTGCTGAAACCGTAAGGCCTGGATCGGGTAACCGTGAGTTGCCGGAATTGATTCACCATCAGCGCAGTCATTTCCATCGCGGTCTATTGAACTGGATTCGCGGTCAAAACGTTCATCAGGCGCTTGAGCAAATCCGGGATGTTCTCGATTCGCTGCATACGGCGGCGGGTACGGCCCGGTTCCGTCGTCTGCTTGACGCTGGCCAGGCGCTGACCCAAGTCTTGCGCGAAGACGAAGAGGCGCCGGCGTTGGCGGTAAAGCCACTGTTCGGCAAGCTGGACCGCGTGTTCAAGCAAATCATTGATCAGGGCGAGGAAGTCGCCATGCTCGATTTCCCGGTCGAGCTATTGAAGAACATGTTGTACTACGTCGCTCGCTCGGACTCGGTCGATCCTGCTGTTGTGGCGGTGCGTCAATCTGCCGAGTTGGCCAATAGCTTCGCCGAAGATCAGGTCGCCGATGCGGTCGACCTGCTCGGCGGACCTGACCGCGAACTGTTTGCCGCGGTCGGCGAGGCGCTCGGGCAAGATTTGCGCGATGTGAAGGACCGACTCGACCTGTTTATGCGCAGTGATCGCCGCGAGTTTGCCCGTGTTACCGGACTCGCCGCGGCTATCCAGCGTATCGGCGATACGCTCGGCATGGTTGGTCGTGGAGATCTGCGCAGCCGCTTGAAACATCGCTGTGACGAGTTGCGGGCTGCCGAAGCCGCCGGGCAAGTGCCTCCGGAAGATCGCTTGATGCTGTTGGCCAGTGATCTGCTGTTCGTCGAAGCCTCGCTGTCCAGCCTTTCTTCAGGCGGTCACCTTGCCGTTGGCATGGATGAGCCCATGGAGGGCGTCTATTCGCAGTCGCTCGCCGAAGGCGAGATGAATCAGCATTTCCGAGCTGCCATTGATGAGGCGATGGTCGACATCGCCAAGACCAAAGACGCGATCCTGCAGTACCTCGACAACCCCCAGGATGCCAGCCAACTCGGTGACGTATCACCCCGTCTCAATGGCGTAGCCGGGGTTTTGCAGATGCTTGAGTTAGGCGAGGCGGGCGTGCTGCTCGAACGGCTTGCGCCGCTGTTTGAAGACCTGGACGCCGGCAAACGCGGGCGACCTTCAGAAATGGAAAGCGATGCGATTGCCGATGTGGTCATTGGCACGGAGTGCTATATGCAGGCGTCGGTGGAGCCCGGCGAAGATCGCAGCCGCGTGTTGTCGTATGCGCAGGCAGCGCTGGAACGGCTGGGTCTGGCTTCGGCCGAAATCGGTGTTGGGCAAGCCTCGACTATCGAACGGCTGGAAGAAGTGGCGGCGGAGGGCCCGGCGCCGGATGCAGCTGAGCAAGATATCTCGCCGTTCCAGCCAGATGCCGACAACGTTATCGCTTTTCCGGCGTTGCCGGAGGATGCGGCTGTCGTCGAACTGCCAATCGTTGCCGCTGATGATGCCGATCAATCGTTGACGCACGCCACCGATAGTGAGCCCGACGCTGACCGGTCTGAACAAGCGCCGTCGGCCGCACAGCAGGCGGACGACGAGGATTCGGTGGAGACTGCGTCGAACGAATCGGTCGCCGATTTGCCGGCAGGGTCGACGCATGGCGGCCAAGAGGTATCGGTCGAGGCAGCGTCCGATGAGATCGATTCTGAGATCCTGGAGGTCTTCGGCGAAGAGGCCGAGGAAGAGCTGCAGACTATTCAGGCGCAATATCCAATCTGGCGCGATGATCGTGCCAACCAGGAAGCACTGACGACGATTCGTCGCTCATTCCATACCCTGAAAGGCAGCGGCAGAATGGTTGGTGCGCTCAATATCGGCGAGTTTGCCTGGTCGATCGAAAACCTGCTCAACCGGGTCATCGACGGCACTGTGGGCGATTCGTCAGATGTGATCCAGGTGTTGGATGACACGTTGGACGTTCTGCCGGTGCTTGTCGATGAAGCAAAGCGCATGTCTCGTGACGGCGCGGATGTAAGCGAGCTCGCGGGACGCGCTGAGGCGCTCGCGGCTGGCCAGGTGCTCGGTCCGGCTGCAGCGACAACGGGCGTTGAAATGACCGATGACCTTGCCGCTGAAGCGCCAGCGGTCGCAGATTCCGGATCGGACGCACAGACGCTGGTCGAAGCCGATTTGCTCGAGTTTGACGCCTTGGTTCCGGGTATTCCGACATCCGCCGGTGACGTCGCGTCGAACGGTGCTGATGCTGGCGGCATCGAACAGGAAGATGAGTCGATACTGACCGCAACCGAGGTCGATGATTCTGACTTTGCGGAGGTCGACACGGCCGCGAGCAGCGGTGATACCAGTCTGAATCATGTGTTCCTCAGTGAAGCACTCGGTCACATTCAGGTGTTGAGCGACTTTGTCGATCGTTGTCAGCCAGACGCAACGGCTACGTGCGTTGACGATGATCTGCGCCGTGCGATGCACACCCTACGTGGCTGCTCGAGAACCGCCGGCATGGAAGCGGTCGCAGAACTCGCCGGCGCACTTGAAGACTGCAGCAACGTGATGGTCAGTCTTGGCAATCCTGTCGGTGCAGAGTTGCTCGATATGCTCCGTCAGAGTCGAGACAAGCTGACGGCGCTGGCCAACAGCATCGATGCACCTCCATTGGAGGCAATTGCCTGGCAGCCGGTACGCGACGATGTTCGGCGTTTTACCGACGCTTTGAGTCATCCGGCACCGGATCTGGAAGAGGAACACGCTGAAGCCGCCAAGGCTGATGTTGAGTCAGTTGATCCCGAACTGCTCGAGGTCTTCCTTGAGGAAGCGAGGGAGCTTATCGAGTCACTGGAAGTCGAGTTGGGTGACTGGCAAAAGGCAGCGGGTGATCTCGCTCCGGTTGCGCAGCTGCAGCGCACCTTGCACACCATGAAAGGTGGTGCACGACTTGCGGGTATTGCACCCATCGGCGACCTCAGTCATGCACTCGAATCCGTTTTTGAAAGCGTTACGGAACGACGTATCAGCGATAGCGATGCGCTGAAAGATCTCGTGCGGCACGCGACAGACATGTTGGCCCAATCGGTAGACAGGTTGGCGGGTAGCCAGGCCCCAGACACCTATCCCGGGGTCATCGAACGTCTTGAGGCGGCCGCGCACGGGCAAGCATGGGCGCCGCTTGAAGCCGCCTTCTTGCACGATCAAGACAACCTTGCCACCGATCATGTATTTGTTGACGAGCCAGCCAGCGTGTCGTCGGTTAACGACGCGGTGTCTAACGAAGGCCTTGACACCGAGGCGACGGATGTCAGTGCTACCGACTCCGAATTACTGACCGACTCGCAGTTGATGACAGACTCAGAGCTGTTGGATGACTCGAGTTATTTGCTGGACGCAGAAACCCGCGATGACAGTCGTGTATCGGAGCTTGTCAGTGACGACACGACCGTTGTGCATTTCCCCGATGGTGATGGACTAGACGCCGCGCAGGGCTTTGTCGAGCGGCGGCCGCTACCCACCGATGAAAAGGTCTCCGCTGGCGGTGGAGAACGCGTCAGGGTGCCGTCCGAGACGCTCGATCAAATGGTCAATAACGCGGGCGAGGTAAGCATCTATCGCGCACGGATCGAGCAGCAGAACACCACGTTTGCATTCAACCTGGGTGAGCTGCAACAGACGACTGATCGATTGCGTAGCCAGTTGCGCGATCTGGAACTGGAAACCGAGGCCCAGATTTTGTCTCGCCACGAGCGTGAGGGTGAGCCGCGGGCTGACTTCGATCCGTTGGAGCTGGATCGCTACTCAACGATGCAGCAGCTGTCGCGTGCGTTGTCAGAGACCGTTGAAGACCTCTCTAACCTCGGTAACTCACTGAGTGACCTGAGTCGCGATACCGACACGCTGCTATTGCAGCAGGCGCGGGTCAACACCGATCTGCAGGATAGTCTGTTGCGGACGCGCATGGTCAAGTTTGCGAGCCGTGCGCCAAGGCTGGAGCGTGTTGTGCGGCAGACCAGTCACGGACTCGGTAAAAAAGCCGCGCTCAAGGTGCTCGGCGGGCACGAAGATATGGACCGCGCCATTTTGGAACGCATGATGGGTCCTTTGGAACATCTGCTGCGCAACGCGGTGTCCCACGGTATCGAGGATGCCAATACGCGGTTGGCGAACGGTAAAGACGAGGAGGGGACGATCTCGCTGCATCTGATGCGCGAGGGCTCGGATATCGTATTGACCCTGGCGGACGACGGTGCTGGTCTCGATCGTGCACGGATTCGCGCCAAGGCGATCGAGCGCGGGTTGATCGCTGAAGATGCCGTAATCGACGATGAACAACTGTACCAAATGATCCTGCAACCGGGTTTCTCGACCGCCGAGGCCTTGTCACAGGTTTCTGGTCGCGGTGTAGGCATGGATGTTGTGCTCACCGAGGTTAAACAACTCGGCGGTACGCTGCAGATTGCGTCGCAATCCGGGCAGGGCACCAGCTTCACGATTCGGCTGCCGTTCACGCTGGCTATCACCGATTCCCTGCTCGTTACGCTTGGCGAAGAGTTTTACGCCGTGCCCCACAGCAGCATGGATGGCGTTGTTCGGGTATCGGTAGAAGAACTGCGTGAAATCTATGCGGGTGAGCGGGAAGGATTCAGCTACGCAGATCGCGATTACACCGTGAAATACCTCGGCGCGATGCTCGGCACACAAGCACCCAGTTTGCCTGATGGCTTGCGTTGGTTGCCATTGCTGCTGGTCCGATCGGGTGAACATCGCGTCGCTATTCAGGTAGACGGTTTGCTTGGCAATCGGCAGATCGTTGTTAAATCGGTCGGCGTTCAATTGAGCAAGGTGCCCTGGTTTACCGGTGGAACCATTCTGGCCGATGGCCAGATAGCGCTGATCCTCGATGTCAACACGCTGATACGCAGTGATCTGAGCCACCAGCTGCCGCTTGCTCCAGCCGACGCAGAGCCCGCAGCGAAGGGGGTCTCTGTCATGGTGGTCGATGATTCGATCACCGTACGTAAAGTCACCAGCCGCTTGCTGGAGCGTCACAACATGCAGGTGATTACAGCTAAGGATGGCGTCGATGCCGTTACCCAACTGCAAGAGCATCGCCCCGATGTGATGCTGCTCGACATCGAGATGCCGCGAATGGATGGCTATGAGTTGGCCAGACACATGCGCAGCACCCCCGAACTCAGTGATATCCCGATCATCATGATCACGTCGCGCAGCGGCGATAAACATCGTGATCGTGCCTTGGAACTCGGTGTGAAGCGATATCTCGGCAAGCCTTATCAAGAGGCCGACTTACTCGAGAACATCTATACGGTGCTGGCGGATTCAGCCTTGTGAATCAGCAATCGGGCGATATCCGTTGCATGTTGATCCCGCTGCATGACCGGCGTTTGTTGTTGCCCAACGCAGCGGTTGTTGAAATCATCGGTTACCGTGATCCGACGCCGCTGAGCGATACCCCGCTTGGTATTGCTGGCCGTGTTACTTGGCGTCAACGTGATCTGCCGGTGGTCGATTTTGAACGATTGTTGGGCGCCGATGATCAACCCCCCGGCATTCGGCAGCGCATCGCCGTTTGCTATGCGCCTGATCCGCAAGCGGCCTGGCCGCTGCTGGGGTTGCTCTCGCAGGGTATCCCACGGCTGTTGCGGCTGACGCGTGACGCCATCGAAGCAGCAAGCAGTGGTCCACAGAGTGGATCGGCGATCAAGTTGCGTCTGCAGGTCGCTGGCGAATCACTGGTCGTGCCGGATCTGGCTTTTTTGCAGGCCTCGGTCAGTAGAGCGGCTAGTCCGCGTCGCGAAAGTCTCCCCAGCGCGCCTGGATGACAGCCAGTGCCGCGATCGGCGCGGTTTCGGTTCGAAGTACCCGCGGACCAAGTCGCACCGGGATGAATCCTCGCGCTTCAGCCACCGCGCGTTCTTGCTGACTCAGCCCGCCTTCGGGACCAATCAACAGGTTGAGGCTTTGCGGTGCTGGTTCGAGCTGCGCCAGGGTGGTGTTTGCTCGATGGTAAAGCAGTAATCCGCCTTGACAGTCGTTGAGCCAGGACGTGAGGGGAGTAATCGGGTTCAGATCTGCGAGACGGCATCGGCCGCTCTGCTCGCAAGCCGAGACGATGATGCCATGCCAATGCGCAAGGCGTTTTTGCTCGCGCGATGCGTCGAGTTGCACGACGCCATGTTCGGTCACCAAAGGGGTTATTGCGGTCACCCCCAACTCAACCGACTTTTGGATAGCAAAGTCCATCCGTTCGCCGCGCGAGATGCCGATGCCCAGATGCAGCGGGCGAGACGGGGGCGGTTCGGTGTTCAGTGGCTCGATGACCTGTGCCGCGCAATGCGTGCGCCGACAAACTCCGAGTTCGGCAGCCCAGTCGGAACCGGTGCCGTTGAACAGGGTTACCCGCTGGCCCTCGCGCAGGCGTAGCACTTGGGTCACGTAGCGGGTCGTGCGCGCATCGAACTCGACCTGGGCGCCTGGCGCCAGTGGGTTGTCGACAAAGATTCGCGAGACTCGCATTTTCGAGGCGTTGTTGCGGATCAGCTTTGGCTGCTCAGTCCCAGGTTGTCCCAGATCGTCAGCGTTGGCGATGCCTGGTTCATCGTATAGAAATGCAGCCCCGGCGCGCCTTGCTTGAGTAGCTGTTCGCACAGGTTGGTGACAACTTCACTGCCGAGTTGGCGGATGCTGTCTGTGTCATCGCCATACGCCTCCAGCCGTTTGCGTAGCCAGCGTGGAATTTCCGCGCCGCATGCGTCTGAAAACCGCAGCAGGTTGGTGAAGTTGGTGATCGGCATGATGCCTGGCACGATCGGGATGGTCACGCCGAGGTCGTGGCTGGCCTCGACAAACCGCACGTAGGCGTCGGCGTTGTAGAAATATTGCGTGATGGCGGAATCCGCACCGGCATCGACTTTGCGCCGGAAGTTTTCCAGATCAGCCGAGAAGTTGGGCGCTTGCGGATGCATCTCGGGATAGGCCGCCACCTCAATCTGGAACTGGTCGCCGAAGTTTTCCCGGATCAGCGCGACAAGCTCGTTGGCATGACCCAGGTCGCCAATGCCCCCAGCACCGGCACCTGACGGTAAGTCGCCGCGCAAGGCGACGATCCGGTCAATGTCCTGCCCGGCATACCGCTGCAGGATTTCGGTGATCTCGGCACGGCTGCTGCCGACACACGACAGATGGGGGGCCGCAGAAATCCGTTGATCGCGCAGCCAGTCGATGGTCGCGAATGTATTGCGCTGGGTCGAACCGCCCGCGCCGTAGGTTACGGAGAAGAACGCGGGTTGACGGGCATTCAGTGTCGCCACGGTATCGTGCAGTTTGGCGATGCCTGCCTCGGTCTTGGGTGGAAACAGCTCGAAGCTAAAAGTCGGTCGATTCACTTGCGTCTCTTGCATAAGTCATGCTCATCGCCGGCGAAGCGAATATTGACTGGGCCAGCAGCGCATCTGACGCTGTAGCCCAGCAGTCACTTGCCTACGAACACTTGGTTCAGTAACGGTAATGGTCTGATTTGTAGGGGCCTTCCAGCGGTACGCCGATGTAATCAGCCTGGTCAGGGGTAAGTTGGGTGAGCTTGGCGCCGATTTGCTCAAGGTGCAGACGGGCAACTTCTTCATCGAGCTTTTTGGGCAGGATATAGACCCCGATCGGATACTCATCGGGTTTGGTGAAAATCTCGATCTGGGCCAGCACCTGATTGGTGAACGAGGCGGACATTACGAAGCTGGGGTGGCCGGTCGCGCAACCGAGATTCACCAGACGCCCTTCGGCCAGCATGATGATCCGCTTGCCGTCGGGAAAAATAATGTGGTCGACCTGTGGCTTGATGTTTTCCCACTGGTAACCGCTGACGCTGGCGATGTCGATCTCGTTGTCGAAGTGCCCGATGTTGCAGACGATTGCCTGATTCTTCATGGCTGCCATGTGGTCATGGCGAATGATGTCTTTGTTACCGGTGGTCGTGACGAAGATGTCAGCGATTGGTGCGGCGTCCTCTATCGTGACGACGCGGTAACCTTCCATGGCCGCCTGCAAGGCGCAGATTGGATCTATCTCGGTGATCCAGACGGTCGCGCCAAGTCCACGCAACGATTGGGCCGAACCTTTGCCGACGTCGCCATAGCCGCAGACCAGCGCGATCTTGCCGGCAATCATCACATCCGTCGCGCGCTTGATACCGTCGACCAACGATTCACGACAGCCGTAAAGGTTGTCGAACTTCGACTTGGTAACCGAATCGTTGACGTTCATCGCGGGGAATAGCAACTCTCCGGCGTTGAGCATCTCATACAGGCGATGCACGCCGGTCGTGGTCTCTTCGGTGACGCCTTTGATCGACTCGGCCATCCGGTGGTAGCGCTGAGGATCCTCGGCAAGGCTACGGGAAAGTACCCCGAGTATGACGCGCCATTCCTCAGCATCGCCGTCCTTTGGTGACGGTACAGCGCCGGCATTGGCGTACTCGACACCCTTGTGGACGAGCAGGGTTGCGTCACCGCCATCGTCCAGAATCATGTTTGGTGACTCACCGTTGGGCCAATTGAGGACCTGTTCGGTACACCACCAATATTCCTCCAGCGTCTCACCCTTCCAGGCGTAGACCGGTATGCCGGCAGCCGCAATCGCCGCTGCCGCATGGTCTTGGGTCGAGAAGATGTTGCAGGAGCACCAACGGACCTGGGCGCCCAGCTCGATCAATGTCTCAATCAGCACAGCAGTCTGGATGGTCATGTGCAGCGAGCCGGTGATGCGCGCGCCGGTCAGCGGCTTGCTTGCGCCGTACTTCTCGCGCAACGCCATCAGACCGGGCATCTCGGTTTCGGCAATACGCATCTCTTTTCGGCCCCAGTCGGCCAGCGAGAGGTCGGCAACTTTGTAATCGGTGAACTCACTCATGGTTGTTGACTCCTGTTCAATAAACGTGAGTGAGCGCCGTTGCAAAGCCGTATCCGTTGCCGAGCCTGGCCCGTTTCCGGGTTGCAGCGCCCCTCGGCGGGGAGTTGTCTTGCTGTCTGCGCGAGCCTCGGCGTCGGCGCTTCAAAGCAGCGCGGATTTTACACGTCTGATCCGCGAAACGGGCGAGATCTGCGCTTTTTCTAAGGGAAATCCCGCGTTTCTGGGCGATTTGTACAAATAAACGGCGACTAAGACAGGTAGATTGCGCTATTTTCGGCATGGCTTCGGCTGACACAAAGCAATTAGACCCTGGCACACCGGGGCTTGTGTTTTTCTCAGGAGGATGGAATGGCAGAACCCGACGTGGTCGGCTCCGGGCAATCGGATGCCGAGATAGAACCCCTTTTTTATCCGTCAAACAAACTCGGCTTCGATGCGCCGATGCGCTGGCTCGCGCTGGGTTGGCAGGACCTCCGTCACGCCTGGCGGCAAAGTCTCACCTACGGATTTGGTCTGGTGTTGCTCGGGTATCTGGTGACTGGCCTTGCTTGGGGTGATGGCAACACAGTCGCCTTGTTCACGCTGGCGGTGGCCTTCATTCTGGCCGGCCCGGTGTTGGCATTCGGTCTGTACTCGATCAGTCGACAGCTTGAAAGCGGGCGTGAACCGCGGCTCGGCGTCTGTTTGATGGAGAGCCGTAATCACCTGCGTAACGAACTGCTGTTTGCGTTGGTGATGCTGGTGGTGCTGCTCGTCTGGGCGCGAGCTGCTTCGATGGTCCACGTGTTCTTCCCGATTGGGGAAGAGTTGGGGTTGCTCGGCTGGCTGCAGTTCCTGGCCGTCGGGAGTGCGGTCGGATCAATCTTCGCCGGTATTGTTTTCTCGGCAAGCGTTGTTTCGTTGCCAATGATGCTCGATCGCGATACCGACGCAATCACCGGCGCGCTGACCAGCGTAAACGCCGTGGTTCAGAACAAGGGCGTAATGTTGTTGTGGGCGGCCATGATCGTCGGCCTCGTACTGGTCGGTTTTGCGACCGCGTTGATCGGCCTGGCTGTGGTGTTACCGCTTATTGGCCATGCGACCTGGCATGCCTATCGTGAGACGGTCCGGGAAGGCGACCACGACACCGCATAAATAGCCCGAGGAATCAGTGCGCCAGCGGCGCACCGGGGGCAGAGATCACAGTCCAGCCGCTTTGCCCAGCTCGCCGGCGCGATCGGTGTTTTCCCAGGTGAATCCCGCATCTTCGCGGCCGAAGTGACCATAGGCGGCGGTTTTTCGGTACTTGATTTGCTCCGCATTGAGCAGGTCGAGCATGCGCAAGATGCCGTAAGGACGCAGGTCGAAGTGTTCACGCACAAGTTCGGTGATCCGCTCATCGGAGACGTTGCCGGTGCCGAACGTATCGACCATGATCGAGGTCGGCTCAGCCACGCCGATCGCGTAAGACACCTGGATCTCACATTTGTCGGCCAGACCGGCGGCGACGATGTTTTTCGCGACATACCGTCCGGCATAGGCCGCTGAGCGGTCGACTTTTGACGGGTCCTTGCCTGAAAAAGCGCCACCGCCGTGCCGTGCCGCGCCGCCATAGGTGTCGACGATGATCTTGCGGCCCGTCAGCCCCGCGTCGCCCATCGGCCCGCCGATAACAAAACTCCCGGTCGGGTTGATGTGAATCTTGGTGTCGTTGGTCAACAGCCCGGTTGGATCGAGAATCGGCTTGATGATCTCATCCATCACGGCATCGTGCAGCGTCGGTCCGCTGAACTCTGCGGCGTGTTGCGTGGATAAAACCACGGCATCGATCGAGACCGGTTTGCCATCGACATAGTGCAGGCTGACCTGGGATTTTGCGTCTGGTCTCAGCAGTGGCAGCCTCCCGGTCTTGCGCACCATCGCCTGGCGCTCCACCAGCCGATGGGCAAACTGGATCGGTGCAGGCATCAGCACATCGGTTTCATTCGTGGCATAGCCGAACATCAGGCCCTGGTCGCCGGCACCCTGGTCCTCCGGCTTTGCACGGTCGACGCCCTGGTTGATGTCGGGCGATTGCACGCCGATCGCGGACATCACGGCGCAGGTTTCGCCGTCGAAGCCCATCTCAGAACTCGTGTAGCCGATATCGTTGATGGTGTCGCGGATCACGCGTTCGTAATCGGGACGGGCGGAGGTTGTGATTTCGCCGGCGATCACCGCCATGCCGGTTTTGAACAGCGTCTCGCAGGCGACGCGGGCATGAGGGTCTTCCGCCAGGATAGCGTCAAGGATGGCGTCGGAGACCTGGTCAGCCATTTTGTCCGGGTGACCCTCAGACACAGATTCTGAGGTGAAGATGTAATTGCGGGCCATGAATTGCTCCTGAGGGTCCGGGTAGGTCTTTGGGGTCGCGTAAGCTGTGGCGAAACGAGATTGAGATGGCGCGCGATTCTACACGCTGATGATCGAACGTCACACCGATACCCGGCCGTTTTGCCGCCGGAAGGCCGAAGTGCATCCTGTAACTTGAGCGCATTCGCCGCTTTTGGAAGAATGCCGGGCCGCTAGCAAGCACTCAGGAGGGTACCTATGGTTTCACTGCAGACCCCGGTTTGTGATTTTGGAAAAGCGGCGCCGGATTTCGAGCTCTCGGGCGTGGACGGCAGGCGCTGGTCGCGCGATGCCTGTATGGGTGAGCGCGGCCTGTTGGTGATGTTCATCTGTAATCACTGCCCTTACGTCAAGGCGGTTTTGGATCGCATCGTGCGCGACGCAAAGGAGTTACAGGGGCTCGGCATCAACACCGTCGCGATCATGTCGAACGATCCGACCGACTATCCGGAAGACTCGTTCGACAACATGCGCCGGGTGGCCGAAGCCAATGATTTCTCGTTCCCCTACCTGATCGACGAGAGCCAGGCCGTCGCCAAGGCCTATGGCGCGGTCTGCACGCCGGACTTTTTCGGCTACAACGCCGGTGGCGAGCTGCAATATCGGGGGCGCCTCGATGAGAGCCGGAAAGAGGCGGCATCCGCTACGGCGCGACGTGACCTTTTCGAGGCGATGAAATTGGTTGCAGAGACGGGACAGGGCCCGGCCGATCAGGTCCCCAGCATGGGGTGTTCGATCAAATGGATCGCATAAATGTGATCTAAAACGACCTAAATAACTGAAAATCATATCTTTTCTTCTTGATTTCCTTAGTTTATAGGCGTATTGGAATATTCGGGGAATCCCCTGTTGCGGCGCTTTGTGTGCGTAGGGGAGAATACCCGACCTTTTTTAAGTCTTCGGGCTGAGGGCGTGCTGGAGGCAGACCGGCAGGCTCACTCCGCCAGCCGCGCGCTCACAGCGCGCGCGGCTGTGTGCGAGCCCGGCAATCGGATCATTTCGCTCCCGAGCACTCGCCTTGGGGTCGGAGATTTCTATCTTTGACAGGAGGGACTTATGTCCTCACGCAGAGAACTCGCCAACGCCGTGCGTGCGTTGAGCATGGACGCCGTTCAGAAAGCCAATTCCGGTCACCCCGGTGCGCCGATGGGTATGGCAGACATTGCCGAGGTGCTGTGGAACGACCACATGCAGCACAACCCGGGCAACCCGGCCTGGCCCGATCGCGACCGTTTCGTGTTGTCGAACGGCCACGGCTCGATGCTGATTTACTCTCTGCTGCATCTGACCGGTTATGAACTGACGATCGATGACCTGAAAAACTTTCGTCAGCTGCATTCGAAGACCCCGGGGCACCCGGAGTACGGTTATGCGCCGGGCGTCGAAACAACCACCGGGCCGCTTGGCCAGGGCATCACGAATGCTGTAGGCATGGCCATCGCGGAGCGCGCGCTGGCCGCAGAATTCAACAAGGACGGTCACACCGTCGTTGATCACAACACCTATGTTTTTCTCGGCGACGGCTGCCTGATGGAAGGTATCTCCCATGAAGCCTGCTCGCTCGCCGGTACGCTCGGCCTCGGTAAGCTCATCTGTTTCTGGGACGACAACGGCATCTCGATCGATGGGCACGTCGAAGGCTGGTTCAACGACGACACCCCGAAGCGTTTCGAGTCTTACGGATGGCACGTCATTGCCGACGTCGATGGCCATGATCCGGAGGCGATCGCCAAGGCGCTGGAATTCGCCAAGGCGATGACCGACAAGCCGACGATGATCTGCTGCAAAACCACCATCGGCTTCGGTTCACCGAACAAGGCCGGCTCGCATGCCTGCCACGGCGCGCCGCTCGGCGAAGAGGAAATCAACCTCACCAAGGCCGCGCTTGGCTGGGACCATGGGCCGTTCGAAGTCCCCGCCGATGTTTACGCCGGCTGGGATGCCAAGGAAAAAGGGGCGGCGGCAGAAGCCGCGTGGAATGAAAAGTTCGCTGCGTACGAGGCCGCCCACCCGGAACTGGCCGCCGCATTCAAACGCCGGATGGCTGGCGAACTGCCGGCTGACTGGTCGGCCAATGCGGATGCGTTCGTCGCTGCTTGCAACGATAAGGCGGAATCGCCCGCAACGCGTAAGGCATCACTGAACTCAATCGAGGCGTACTCGGCGGCGCTGCCTGAGTTGTTCGGCGGATCGGCCGACCTCGGTTGCTCGAACCTTACCGAGTGGTCTGGCTACAAGCCAATGCGGGCCGATGTGCCCGACGCCAACTACGTCAACTACGGCGTGCGCGAGTTCGGTATGTCCGCGATCGTGAACGGCATCGCGTTACACGGCGGGCTGATTCCGTTCGGTGCGACCTTCCTGATGTTTTCGGAGTACGCGCGCAACGCCCTGCGCATGGCGGCGTTGATGAAAATTCGTTCGATCTTCGTCTATACCCATGACTCGATCGGCCTCGGTGAAGACGGCCCGACCCACCAGGCGGTCGAGCAGATTCCGACGTTACGCATGATTCCGCGCATGGATGTCTGGCGGCCTTGCGATACGGTTGAATCTGCAGTGGCCTGGCGTAACGCCATTGAAAAGCAGGATGGACCGAGTTGCCTGATCTTTACCCGTCAGGGTATCCCTTTCCAGGCACGCGATGCGGCCCAGATCGCCAACATCAACCGTGGCGGTTATGTCTTGCGTGATTGTGACGGCACACCGGATGTGATTGTCATCGCGACCGGCTCGGAAGTGGGCATCGCGGTGGAAGCCGCTGAAGCGAGCGCCAAGAAAGTGCGCGTCGTATCGATGCCCTGTACCAGCATCTTCGATGCGCAAGACGCCGCCTACAAAGAGTCGGTGTTGCCGGCTGCAGTCACCGCACGCGTCGCCGTCGAGGCCGCCGTGACGGATGGTTGGTGGAAGTATGTTGGTGCTAACGGCAAGGTTGTCGGCATTGACACCTTCGGCGAGTCCGCACCGGCCGGCGAGCTATTCAAACTGTTCGGTTTCACCGCCGAAAACGTTGGCAAGGCGATTGATGAGGTCGCCGCCTAAATCAAGAAACAAGCGGCCGACTCGAAGACGAGTCGGCCGTTTCGTATGCAACGCTGTTCCTGCTAGTCGGAACGGCCCGAAGGAGAAGCTCTAACATGACGATCAAAGTAGGTATCAATGGTTTTGGCCGCATCGGCCGTATGGCGTTCCGCGCTATCTCGCAGGATTTTTCGAACGATATCGAGGTTGTTGGGATCAACGACCTGCTCGATGCCGACTACTTGGCGTACATGCTCAAGTACGATTCTGTGCACGGCAACTTCAAAGGTGACGTGTCTGTCGATGGCAACAACCTGGTCGTCAACGGCAAGACCATCCGCCTGACCGCCGAGCGCGATCCGGCCAACCTGGCCTGGGGCGATATCAATGTCGACCTGGTGCTGGAATGTACCGGTTTCTTCCTGACCGAGGAGACCTGCCAAAAACACGTTGACGCCGGCGCCCCGAAAGTCGTCATGTCGGCACCCTCGAAAGACGGCACGCCGATGTTCGTCTACGGTGTCAATCATGAGACCTATGCCGGTCAGGCGATCATCTCGGCTGCGTCCTGCACCACGAACTGTCTTGCCCCCGTCGCCAAGGTGCTGCATGACAACTGGGGCATCAAGCGCGGTTTGATGACGACGGTACACGCCGCCACGGCCACGCAAAAAACCGTCGACGGACCGTCGATGAAAGACTGGCGCGGTGGTCGCGGTATCTTGGAAAACATCATCCCGTCTTCGACCGGTGCCGCAAAAGCGGTGGGCGTTGTATTGCCCGAACTGAACGGCAAGCTCACCGGTATGGCGTTCCGCGTGCCGACCTCCGATGTCTCCGTCGTCGACCTGACCGTCGAGTTGGACAAGGAAGCCGACTACGCCGAAATCTGCGCCGCCATGAAGGCCGCTTCGGAAGCGCCGGGTATCGGTGAGACCCTGGCCTACACCGACGAGAAAGTGGTTGCGACCGATTTCCGCGGAAATAGCAACTCGTCGATCTTCGACTCAGAGGCCGGTATCGCGCTGGACAAGACCTTCGTTAAGGTCGTGTCCTGGTATGACAACGAGTACGGCTACACCTGCAACATGCTGCGCTTCGCCAAGCACGTTGCCAGTTAAGGCT
The DNA here is from genome assembly GCA_942490985.1 of uncultured Gammaproteobacteria bacterium. GTDB lineage: Bacteria > Pseudomonadota > Gammaproteobacteria > Chromatiales > Chromatiaceae > Thiosocius. Next base: position 496,151 of record CALNYW010000003.1, on the reverse strand, counting down.
TGACCCCGGCGGGTTGGGGGAGCGTTTCCCCCAGCCTGCCGATCGGTAATGCCGATCTGCGCCCGAGAGTTATTCGCAAAGCCGTCAGGCTTTTCAAAAAACTCTTCAGAATCATCAATGGAGTAAAACCAATGGCCTTCGTCAAGCTCACTGATCTCGATCTCGCCGGCAAGCGCGTGTTGATTCGCGCCGACCTCAACGTGCCCGTCAAAGACGGCAAGGTCACGTCCGATGCGCGGATCACCGCGTCGATGCCGACTGTTGAGCATTGCATCAAGTCCGGCGCCAAGGTGATGGTGATGTCACATCGCGGTCGGCCGGAGGAAGGCAAGGCGGACGAAGAAAATTCGATGGCCCCGATCGCTGCCGATATGTCGGCCAAGCTTGGCAAGGATGTGCGCCTGATCAAGGATTACCTCGACGGCGGCTTCGATGTGGCCGACGGCGAAGTCGTGTTGCTTGAGAACGTGCGTTTCAACGCAGGCGAATCGAAGGACAACGAGGCACTGGCGAAGAAGTACGCTGCACTGTGCGACGTCTTCGTGATGGACGCATTCGGCACCGCGCACCGCGCACAGGCCTCGACACACGGTGTCGGCAAGCAGGCGCCCGTGGCGTGTGCCGGCCTCTTGCTGGCCGAGGAACTCGACGCGCTCGGCAAAGCGCTTGCCGATCCAGCGCGCCCAATGGTGGCGATCGTTGGCGGATCCAAGGTTTCAACCAAGCTGACCGTGCTCGAGGCGTTGTCGGAAAAGGTTGACCAGCTGGTCGTCGGTGGTGGGATCGCCAACACCTTTTTGAAGGCCGCGGGCAAGAACGTCGGCAAATCGCTGTGTGAAGATGACCTGGTCCCCACCGCGCAGGCGCTGATGAAGAAAATGACAGCGCGCGGCGCGACCATTCCGATCGCGACCGACGTGGTTTGCGGCAAGCAGTTTGACGAAAACGAGCCGGCGGTGCTGAAAAGCGCGGATGATGTCGCCGATGACGATATGATCTTCGACATTGGACCGGATTCGGCAAAGGCTCTCGCCGACATCATTGCGCAGGCCGGCACGATCGTCTGGAACGGCCCGGTCGGGGTCTTCGAGTTTGATCAGTTCGGCGCCGGGACCAAGACCGTATCGATGGCGATTGCCGAGGCCGCAGGGTTCAGCCTCGCCGGTGGTGGCGACACCATCGCGGCCATTCAGAAATACGATATCTATGACAAGGTGTCGTACATCTCCACGGCCGGCGGCGCGTTTCTCGAGTATCTCGAGGGGAAAACGCTGCCAGCGGTGGCGATGCTCGAAGAAGCGGCTACGAAGTAACGATTGTGATGATGCCGTGGCCATCGGGTTGCGCAAGAAGGTGAGATGCAGAGACGTACAAAAATCGTAGCGACGCTTGGGCCAGCGACAGATGACCCCAAGGTGCTTGACGAAGTCATCGCCGCTGGCGTCGACGTCGTGCGGCTGAATATGTCTCACGGCAGCTATGAAGATCACGAACGGCGGGCCGACTGGGTGCGTAATCGCGCGCGAGCCAGCGGTCGTCAGGTCGGCGTGCTCATCGATCTCCAGGGACCGAAAATCCGCTGCGGTAAATTCGTGGACGGTGTGGTTCAACTGGCAGCAGATGACCGGTTTGTGCTCGATACCGACTGGGACCTCGAGCAAGGCAATCAGGATCGGGTCGGTGTCACGTACGCGACGCTGCATGAAGAGGTGGCGCGCGGCGATACCTTGGTCCTGAATGACGGCCATATCGTTTTGTGGGTCGACGAGGTCAGTGGCCAAGAGGTGCGTTGTAAGGTTGTGGTCGGCGGTCCGCTGTCGAACAACAAGGGCATCAATAAACTCGGCGGCGGTTTGTCGGCGCCGGCGCTGACCGAAAAAGACAAACAAGACATCCGCTTCGCCGCCCGAATGGAGGCCGACTATGTCGCAGTCTCCTTCGTGCGCTCTGCTGATGATGTGCATATCACGCGTGAGTTACTGCGCGAGGCGGGTGGACACGGCGGCATCGTGTCAAAGATCGAACGTGCCGAGGCGCTGGATTGTATCGAGGAGATCATCGATGCGTCAGACGTGATCATGGTGGCGCGCGGCGATCTGGGGGTCGAGATCGGCGATGCCGAATTGCCGGCCGTCCAAAAACGCTTGATTAGCGCCTCGCGCTCGATGAACTGCGTCGTAATCACGGCGACGCAGATGATGGAATCGATGATCCAGAACCCGATTCCTACCCGGGCCGAGGTGTTTGACGTCGCCAATGCCGTGATCGATGGTACCGACGCCGTGATGCTGTCGGGCGAGTCGGCAGCGGGTAAGTACCCGGCCAAAGCGGTCGAGGCGATGGACCGGATCTGCAAAGAGGCCGAAAAGCAGTCGCAGACCCGCCAGTCCGACCATCGCCTGCACTCGGTGTTTGGGCGGATCGACGAGGCCATCGCGATGTCCACGATGTATACCGCGAACCACCTTGGCGTGGCCGCGATCGCGGCATTGACCGAATCTGGCTCGACGGCCAAGTGGATGTCGCGCATTTCTTCCGGGATTCCCATCTATGCCTTGACGGGGCAAGTGGCCACGCGTAGAAAAGTGACGCTGTTCAGGGGGGTTTATCCTGTCAGCTTCGATCTCGAGCCCGGGATCGATTCGCGTCAGGCAAACATCGAGGTGATTGAAGAACTTCAGCGGCGCGGCGCGGTGCGCGACGATGATTTGGTCATCATCACCAAAGGCGACCTTAACGGTGTCTCTGGTGGAACCAACGTTATGAAAATCGTCCGGGTAGGGGAGCATATCCCAACGACTGGACAACTAAATTTTGATTGAGACTTTCAGTACAAGGAGCAGACAATGGCACTGATTTCCCTGCGTCAAATGTTGGACCACGCCGCCGAGCATGGTTACGGCGTACCGGCCTTTAACGTCAACAACCTCGAACAGATGCGCGCCATCATGGAAGCGGCTGACGAGACCGATTCACCGGTCATCGTCCAGGCCTCTGCCGGTGCCCGCAGCTACGCGGGTGCGCCCTTCCTGCGCCACCTGATTCTCGCGGCGATAGAAGAGTTCCCACATATCCCCGTCTGCATGCACCAGGATCACGGCACCTCGCCGGCGGTCTGTCAGCGTTCAATCCAGCTCGGCTTCAGCTCGGTGATGATGGATGGTTCATTGGGTGAAGACGGCAAGACACCAGCGTCCTATGAGTACAACGTCGACGTGACCCGTCGCACGGTCGAAATGGCGCATTCCTGTGGTGTTTCCGTTGAGGGTGAATTGGGTTGCCTGGGATCGCTGGAGACCGGCATGGCCGGCGAAGAAGACGGTATCGGTGCTGAAGGCAAACTGGATCACAGCCAGCTGCTGACCGATCCGGAAGAAGCGGCCGATTTCGTCAAGAAAACCGGCGTCGATGCATTGGCCATCGCGATCGGTACCTCGCACGGCGCATACAAGTTCACGCGCCCACCGACCGGTGACATCCTGGCAATCGATCGCATCAAAGAGATCCATGCGCGTATCCCGAACACCCATCTGGTTATGCACGGCTCTTCATCGGTGCCGCAAGACTGGCTCGCGATCATCAACGAGTACGGCGGCGACATGGGTGAGACCTATGGCGTGCCGGTCGAAGAGATCGTCGAAGGCATCAAGCACGGCGTCCGCAAGGTCAACATCGATACCGACCTGCGGATGGCGTCGACCGGCGCGATCCGCAAGCATCTTGCTGAAAACAAGGCCAACTTCGACCCACGCAAGTTCCTCGCCGCGGCAACCAAGGGCATGAAAGATATCTGCAAGGCGCGCTACGAGTCGTTTGGAACGGCCGGCAATGCATCGAAGATCACAGCGCTGAGTCTGGATGCAATGACCGATCGCTACCTGTCCGGTGAGCTTGACCCGAAGGTCAACTGATCCGCTGGCGTCATCATTGAACGGCAAGGGGCGCCTCGGCGCCCCTTTTTTGTGTGCGCTATCTAAAGCGACGGTATCAGTAAAACCGGCAGGTCACAGCCGCGAAGGATCCGTTCGGTGTGGCTGCCGGCCAGCCGACCACGCAGCCCAAGACGGTCCTGGGTGGAAATGACAATCAGGTCAGGCTCGAGCGCTTGACCGGTCTCGATCACCACATCGGCGACCGGGCCAACCTGTTTACGCAGCGTCCATGTCTGCCCATCGGCCATCGGTAGGGTCTGTTTGTCGTACAGCGTTCCTTCACCACTATCGACCACGGTCACCTCGGCGAACTCACCACCGAAGGCGGGTAGCCAGGTTTTCAGGAAGGCCAGCGCCTGTCGCGGGTCGTGGTACGGGTCGAGCACGCAGACCACACGTTGCAGCGTGGCGACCCCCGAGGCGCTGTCAACAAAACCGGCAGCGGTATCAGGGATAAGCAAAGCGGGGTTTCGAGACCGATAGGCAACTGTCTCTGCCACCGACGGTCGGAATATGCGGGCCATACCGGACCGTCCTCGTGTCGCCATTACCACCAGATCGACGGGATGACGGCGCAGGTAATCCGTTATCCCCTGGCGCGGGTCATCGTCGCGCATCGCGCGTTTGGCGACATCAACGGATAGGTGTTCCATTACGGCGGATCGATCGGCTTCGGGCGGCAACCAACCCCACTCGGAAAGTGTCGCGCGCACCCCGGGGAACTCCTCCCAAGGCACGTCGCCGCGGCTTTCCGAGCCGGTGTGAAGCACCGTCAGTCTCGCCTTTCGGGCAACCGCAAATGCCAACGCATGGTAGAAGGCCCGTTTGCTGTCCTCACTGAAGTCCGTTGTTACGAGGACGCGTGGTGTGATCTGTTGTAGCTCGGGCACGTTTGACTGGGTCCTGCGCAGGGAAGGGCGGGAATGCCGACACTCGTGTGTCTGGGTCGATTCTAGCGATTTCCCCGACGTCGGTCTTGCCGGCTGGGTGGGTCGAGTGCCAGGATGGGGCTGTCGTCAGCAAAGCTCATCGATCGGGGTTGCCGTGTATTCCGACAAGTTTCCGTGTCCCTGCTGCGGGCATCGTGTGTTTGATTATCAACCGGGCTTCAACCAGGAATGCCCGATATGTGGCTGGGAAGACAGCCTCGACCAACTGCGATTCCCGACGATGCCGGGCAGTGCAAATCACGTCAGCCTGGTGGAGGGACAACGCAATTACGTCGTGCATGGCTCGTCGGAACGTCGTAAACGCGGTCTCACCCGCAGCCCGTTCGAGGGTGAGCCTCGCGACGAGCAATGGCGACCGATTGATGTAGCACGTGACAATATCGAAGAACCGCGGCGTGGGCAGAACTACGCCGAGTCGTATCCTTACGAAGATACGACGGTGCTGTACTACTGGCGGTCCACCTACTGGCGCCGCGTGGTGGGTTGACGCCCGCTAGCAGGCCACTCCGCATCGTCTTGGTTGGATTGAAACCGGAAACCGGGGTCTGTCCCATAAATTTCACGCGCAGGAAACCGTTCTACCAGCGGCGGCGTGCACTTTAGCGCCCGCGGTTCGCGCCAGGGTTTACTGGCTACGGTGAAGTCGTCTCCGTCGGACGCGCACTGCGCTCAGCAGTGCAATTGCGCCGCACAGTAAGCTGAGCGGCGATGGTTCCGAAACAACTCCCGGTGGTGAATCGAACTGCACGTTCGCGCTGTAGTTGATATCAAAGAAGCGATCCAAAGGAAAAGTATCCGGCTGCATCGCATCGAAGGCCTGCTGATCAAATGTGAGAAACGGATCGGCTGATGCGGAGCAACTTGCCGCCGTGCCGGGTGTGCCCAGCCGCAGGTTGCAGATCGCTCCGACGAGTGTGAAATAGGGTTCGCCTATCTCTGCCGCTAGGAGTAAGGAATCATCAAATGAGATCTTGCCCGGGCCCAGAAGTTCGACCCCGAGGTAAGCGCCGTCAATTCCGGGAATAAAAGCCTCGGCCCCGCTGGTTACGGTAGTGTCGCCCGATACGCTGACTTCACCGCTCGCGCGAAAACGGATTGGAATCGTTGTGGGCATAAAAGGCGGAAGGCCGACCTGGTCGATAGCGAAGTAATAGCCGACCACGCCCGACGCGAAGGTTGTTGAGGGCGCACCTACCACCTCACCGCGCGCCAGGGTCGCCGATGTCACGACCTCCCCCACTTGCGGGAATACACCGCCAAAGCGCGTAGCGACAGCGGCACTCGAGAGGATATTGCCAAGCGTATTCGCGTCACAGGACGCAGTGGTCTCTACCGGGACGCCGGTCGCGGTATCCGCAGGCCCGGTATGACACTTTGCGGAAACTGAGCTGGTCGCATCGATTAGTGCGGCTGAGCTCCAAACGGGCCACAGTAGTGCGACCTGAACGATCAAAAGGCGCCGCAGCAGAACCACGATTTTTCCCTCTTGCAGTAGCACCTGACTCTAGTACTGCAGGCGATCGTGGTAATTCAACCTGGAAAAGTGGTAGCTCCCTCAGAGCCGGATAAATCAAAGCGTCGAGAGTGAGCTTCTTGAGCGTGATGCTGCAAGAGGTTTGCCCCGTCTCGGTACGGCGTCTTCAGCTGGGTCGCTCCTGCGCATCCATGCGCCCGCGACACTTGTGAGTCCATTCACGTCGTACCGGACGTTGCCGTTCGGCGTCACCGACAGGCGCTTTTCCGAGATCGCCGGCCGGCTGATATACCTGCACAACCGCTCGAGCTTCTGGTGTTAATCCGCCCGCGCCGCCACACCGGCGTGCAGCGAGACAAGATCGCCGGGAGCGATCTTGAACCGCCGCAGGCGGGCCCGAAGGGCGAAGGGCAGGATGCCCGGAGTCACCCCGCCACCCTTGCCGACTCCGGCATCGAACGGCTCCTCACACCCCGGTAGCGTCTGCAGCGTGAACACCTTGCGACCCTGCTGCGGCCCGACGGCGATGCGGTAGGTGGGTCGCTCTTGCGCATCCTGCGCTCGCGACATTCGTGCATCCTTGCACATCATCGACGAACCCAGGAGCTGATCCATCGGGCCGGCTTCGAGCACGTCGCCGGCCAGATAGCTGTTCTCCGCATCCCGTTCCGACAGACCCTGGCGCTCGAGGAAGCGGCCGATGCGCCGTGCGAGGGTCTGAGTAAGCCCGGCCAACTCGGCGCTGGTCGGTGCCTTCACCCCGCGGAAGCTCAGCGAGCCGTCAGGGTGCTCTATATACACCCCGTCGAGGAACAGCATGTGGAAGTGGACCTTGAGGTGATTCCGGGCATCCTGCCCTCCACCCCTTCGGGGCCAGCCCTCGGCTGTTCAAAATCGTTCCCAACGATTTTGTGAGCGCACTGCCGAAGCGCTGGATCAGGGTGACCGCGCCGGTCTGAGCCGTCTTGCGTGAGCACCCCGCCTTCTTGATCAGGTGCGTGGCGATGCAGCGGCAGACAATGCCGCGCTCTCGGCCATGCGCCGCGCGCCACAGCTGGGGCAGAAACCGCACTTCTTGCAGCTGGAAGCGACCAGTTGCTCGGCATGACAGGTATCGCAGCGCACGCGCAGGAAACCATGCTCGAGACGCCCGCACTTGAGGTACTCCTCGAACGCCTGCTGCACATACCCCGGCAAGTCCGTGCCCTGCGCCGCCAGGTGCGCCTTGAATGCGGGATAGTATTCCTCGACGAGTTGATAAAGAGGGTGCATTCCGGGCGGTGGCGCACATACGGCGGCGCGCCGATACCCGAACTGGCTTCCCTGCCAGCCGGCGACGGCAACATGATCGCATCCTTGCGAAGTTGTCCTGCGGCTCAGGGTATCAGGCCGAGTGGCTATCCCTACAAAAACTTCTTGAACGTACTGGCCGTGACGGCAACGCTGAGCGCGAAGAGTGTCGCAAACGGCAACACGATGAAGGTAGGATGCAGGCTAGATGGCAGCCTTAGTACCAGCAAAGGCATCGCAGAACGCTTTGCCCAGTGATAGCTTGGGGTGCGGCGACTGCACTGTGTCATCTGCCGCCGCTTCCTGACATTCGACGACTCATAGCGAGCTTGCAGCGAGGTGGGTCACCGCGACGGGCAATCATCCGCTTCCCTCGGATCCCGCCTCGGCCAGTCGTCCGGACAGCCATCAATCACCCGAAGCCGTGGCGTACCTTGTTGGCATCTTCCTGTTTCCGGAACTGCAGGAAGCGCGGCAGGAATTTGTCCCAGTCGATCACATGGGCGTCGAGTTCGGGGCCGTCGACACAGGCGTGCTTGCGCACCATCTGTCCATCGATCGAGACTGGGACCATGCAGGCGCCGCACATGCCCGTTGCGTCCACCATGATCGAGTTGAGACTGGCCACCGTCTTGACGCCATACGGCTTCGTCAGGTCGCTGACCGCTCGCATCATCAACGGCGGGCCGATGGTCACAACCTCGCCGATCGCCCGTCCGCTACCGGCCTTCATCGCCTCCAGCATGTCCTTCAGCGGCGTCGTGACGAAGCCGTTGATGCCGAAGCTGCCGTCGTTGGTCGTGTAGACGACGTCCAGGAGGTCCGGGTATTCGGACGCGAGCCGGCCGACGCGACCATCCGGCTGCTCCCAGAACATCAGGTCTTTGGTGCGGAAACCGGAGATCAGCGTGACACGGTTCCCCATGCGCAGATGCTCGCGCATGATCGGGTAGACCGGCGGCAGGCCGACGCCGCCCGCCGTGAAGACCACGGTCTCACCATTCTCGTAGCGATGCAGTTCGCTGGGCAGGCCGAGCGGGCCGGCGATACCGGCGATCGATTCGCCTTGCTGCATCCGGTTGATATAGCCGGAACTGCTGCCGAGGGTCTGCACAACCAAGTCGATCGTGCCTTTGTCGGCATCCCAGTCCGCCAGCGTCAAAGGGATGAACTCGCCCTTGTCCCAACCGAGTACGCGCACGAACTGCCCGGCGCGCGCGGATCTCGCGATCAGCGGTGCATAGATCTCGAATTCGACGATGCCGTCGGCAAGATCGCTGCGTCTGAGTATCGTCTTTGCGGACTGGCCCTGCTCGGTATAGCGCTCGGCGCTGGCAACCAACGCACGAACCTCGTCGCTGGATAGCTGAACCTCGCCCGCGATCTCACGTGCCGCGGCCTGACCGTCACCGGCTGCCCGGATCGCGGTCGACCCACCACGGTTGGCATCGCCTCCGGTGTAGACATCGTTGATCGATGTCTCTTGGGACCCGGCCCTGATCTCGATCGTGCCCCATTTGCTGGTCTTGAGCTGCGGTTCCGAGTCCTTGACGATCGGGTTGGACGCATTGCCGAGTGCCATGATCACGAGGTCGACCTGCATCTCTTCGGTCTTGCCTGTCGGGACCGGCCGCCTGCGTCCGGAGGCATCGGGCTCGCCCAGTTCCATGATGTCGAGATTCGTATGCGTGACGAAGTGGGTCTTTTCGTCACCGATGAACTCGCGCGGCGCGCGCAGCACCTTGAGCGCGATGCCCTCTTCGAGCGCATGGTGGAGCTCTTCGGCACGCGCCGGCATCGCGTCGCGGGTGCGGCGGTAGACAATCGCGACGTGCGCGCCCAGGCGCTTGGCGGTGCGCGCGGCATCCATGGCGGTATTGCCGCCGCCGATGACGATGACCTGTTTGTCCCTGACCTCGGGCAGTGGCGTCTCATAGTCCTCGAGGTGGGCCTTCATCAGGTTGACGCGGGTCAGGAACTCGTTGGCCGACAAGATGCCGTTCATGTGCTCGCCTGGCACGTTCATGAAGCGCGGCAGCCCGGCGCCGGTTCCGACGAAGACCTTCCAGAAGCCGGCCCGTTTCAGCGCTTCCAGCGTCGCGGTCTTGCCAACGATGAAATTGGTGACGAACTTGCCGCCCATCTGGGTGATCTTCTTGACCACGTCGTCGATCAGCTCGTTGGGCAGGCGGAACTCGGGGATGCCGTATCGCAGCACGCCGCCGAGCTCATGGAAGGCCTCGAACACCGTGACCGGATACCCTTCCTTGGACAGCAGATAGGCGTTGATCATGCCCGCGGGGCCGGAGCCGACGACGGCGATCGGCGGCTTGTCCGCCTGGGCCCAGGGATTGGTGTGACTGCCGACCTGGGTGTTGGCATCGGGATCGAGCAGCTTCTCGCTCTGCGGCAGATACCACTCCAGCTGACCGATCTCGATCGGGCGCTGGTTCATCGTGCAGACACCCTGGCACTGCAGCTCCTGCGGGCAGACGCGACCGGTGACATTGGGCAGCGGGTTGGCCTCCTTGATTAGTTGGAAGGCCTGCCTGAACTTGCCTTCGCCCATCAGGTGGATCATCTCCGGGATGTGGATCTTGACTGGGCACCCGCCCTCGTTCTCGCCGCCGTCGATCTTCGGCAGATGGCCGAGTTCGCACGGCCTGTCATCGCACTGCTTGTCGCGCAGCACCTCGAGCCAGACCAGCAGCTCGACCTCGCGGAAGCTGTAGCCCAGGCCCATGTAACCGATGTAGCCCTGGTTGACGAGGTCGAAATCCTTCGCACGCTCGGCCGGCGGACGGATATAAGGCGGTATGTTGTTGGACCCCGGCCAGCCCTCCGACAGCCCCTTCAGGACGGAATAGCGATCCGACAGGTGGACATCGAGCGCGCGGATGAACTTGCGCTTGAACTTCAGCGGGATGTTCCACAGAAACCGCATCAACAACGTGCTCATGTCATCGTTGTTGCACAGCAGCTTCCACAGGGTCTTGGTGAAGGTCTCGCCGAGTTCGTCCTGGCGGAACTCCCACGCGATGGCATTCATACCTTCGGTGATGAAGGTCTGACGGAAGAACTGCGGGTCATTGGCAAGGCGCTTGGTCAGCAGATCGACCTGCTTGCGGAACAGCTCGACGGAAGCGTCGTGTTCCATGTCGTGCAGCGCCTCATTCGCCTCGTCGATATGGTGGCGGTTATGCTGGATCTCCAGGCGCGTCTCGTAGTAACGCTGGACATCGTGCTGGTGATAAGCGCAGTCGGGATTGCCGCGCTGCAGCGTCATTGCATCCAGGTCGGTGCGCTGTGACATCTCTGTTGCCTCCAGATTGTGGTCCGCTAGTCGAGTCAGGCCTGTGCGGGTGGATTGAAGCGGATGATCTCCGCATCGCACTCATCGGCGACTCGCGATGCGCGCTGTACCAGGTCGGGCGTCAGCTCGACCTGGTCGAATACGCCCGCGATCACACGGCTGACCACCTTGCTGGCGCCATCGACGACGATCGTCGTCCGCTCGAACAACTCGCTGACATCCTGATAGCAGGCCTTGCAGTTCGTGCACTTCGGCTGATCCGCTTCGGTGATTTCGACCAGCACATCGCCGGCAGCCGCAGCTCCGGTGGAGGACGGTGCCTGCCCGGCCGTCGAGGATCCGCTTTCCGCGGTGTTGATCACGTTGACGGGGATCCCTTGCAGTGGCGACGCGGGTGCGCCGGACACGCTGGCGAGTTCCGCCATGCCCCTGGCGATGGAATCAATCGATGCCTCGCGCGCGACGTTCGACTGCTGATAGCGCTCCTGCCATGCCCGCATCTCCCGAACGTGGCTGTCCGCCATGCGCTCGATGTGCAGGCCGCCGAGGTACTCGAGCATGCGCCAGTTCCTGCGCCGTTCCATCGTCAGGGCAACGATGGCATGGGTCATCGTCAGTTTGACCAGCCGGCGATTCGCATCGGTCGACCAGATGAACGGGATCTTGCCGTAGCGGCCGGTCTCGTCGAGGTCGATGAACTCGTGGATTGGGACCGGCTCGCCGGCGATGTCGCCTTCGATCGGTCGGAAGTGCTTGCTGAACCGTCCCTCCTGCACCGCAAAATCCGCGGCGGTGAAGGGAATCTCCAGTAGGCGTGGGTTGCCGTGTTCGTCGACATAGTCGAGCGTCGTCGTGATCCAGTCCTTGCCGATCTCGGGGTTGCCTTCGAGCGAGAAGCGCTCTGCGAGCGTGTCGCCGCGGCGCGGGTCATGCACGAACAGCGGATACATGCGGCTCTCGACCGCGAGGATGGCGCGGCGGCTGCCAGCGTCATCGGCAATCCCGTGTTCGGGCTGGCAGGTTGTGTAGGTGTCGAACACCGCCGGCGAGTCGTTGTAGGTCAGAAACTCCATGACGCTGTGCATGAAGTGGCTCTGCATCGCCGCGCAGGTCTGGATAACCAGCACGTCCGGGTGGAACGCCGCGATCAGCCCGAGTTCCTTACGGTCTTCGTGCTTGCCGCGGTGCGCGACGCCGAAGCGGGTCAGGTCGGAATCCTGCGCCGTAAAGCTCGACGTCGAGGTCTGGCCGCCGGTGTTGGAGTAGGCGCCGGTATTGAGTATCACGACCTTCAACGGCGTTTCCGATACCAGCACCCGGGACAAAGCGCCGAAGCCGATGTCGTAGGTCGCGCCGTCGCCACCCATGCTAATCACGGCGGGCAGCAGCGCACGTTCCTCTTCGGAGAAATAGTGCCAGTTGAAGCCGCGGTACAGGGTGTCGTGGGTCGCCGGGTCGTAGTTGTCTTCGAGATCGAGGCGTGCGACCCGCATCGCCCGGTAGTCGTCGACCGCTGTCGCGCAGAGGCCCTCGAAGATACCTTTCGCAACGGCCGGCGTATCCTGGAACAGGCTGTTGACCCAGGGACTCTTGTACGGGTTCGACGGAAAGGTGGAGGCATACACGCTGCTGCAGCCGGTGGCGTTGGCGATGGCCTCCCCGGACGGACCTTCGCCGGTCGGACCGCCCTCAAACAGGTAGAGCCGGTGCTCCAGGATGCGGATGCACTCCCGCATGCGCTCGCGCCGCTGCGGATCCTGATCGCTGTCCTGCACGGTTTCGAGCTTGGCACCGAGCGCGCCGATCAGTTCCTCGAGCTCATGGATATGCTGCTTGCGCAGGTTTTCGTGGATCGCGCGGTTGGTCGCGGTCAACAGCCGGATGGCGGTGACCTCGCCGCAGCCGCGGCAGGCACCATGGCCGCCGGTCATCGCGTAGTAGTTGTCGTGATCGAGCAGCAGGCGCTTGCTGTCGCCGCCCGGCTGCAGCGCGTCTTCGGTGAAGCGTGCGGCGGTATTCGGCAGCAGGCTCAGAAAGCCGAAGTTCTTCTCCATCTCGGCCTGGGCCGCACTGCTCTGACGGCGCACACTGAGTGCGCCGGGGCCGCACACATCGACGCATTCGGCACAGCCGGTGCATTTCCACGGGTCGATGTTCACCGAGTAGAGGCCGCCGGTCCCGGCGGTCTTCTTCTCCATCGCATCGAAGAAGGGCCGTGTCTTCGCGACCGGAAAACACTGGAGCACTCCGGCCAGCTGGTCGAAATCATGCCGGAGGCTGGCGTTCTCGATACCGAGTTCGCCAATCGCCTCGGCAACGATCGTGCTGAAAGACTTCGGATCCTTGCTCGGCAGGTTACGGTAGGCCTCGCGGACGAGCTTGGTCAGCGAAAAGACCTGGCTCGTCATCTGTTGCCGGTGCGCCTCGGTGATCTCAAGCTTGCCGATCCCGGTCAGCAGCAGGTCGTGGATCTCGTGCACGGTGTTCGGGATCGCGGCATCGGGGCATACGACGGCGCACTCCATGCAGCCGGTACACAGATGGGCGGCGTACTCGGGCACCTGGAGCCGGAACAGCCCCTTGTCCTTCCACGCCGCGCTGGCCCTGGGTATGAACAGCCCATGGCCCGGCATGACCGCGGCCTCGCCGATGCTGCCATCCTTGAAGCGATCAGCCAGGATCTGGTTGTAGTAGTCCGGATCGAACAGGCCGTTGGCGACGGAACTGCTGGTACAACCGGACATGCAGGCCGAGACTTCGATGCCCTGCGCGGGCTGCATGACGACCAGTTTCTCCGCCTGTTCGAACTCCGCAGCCCTGTAGTCGACCTCGGTGGTGGCCCGCATGCCGTCGCGCACGACCTTCATATTGCTGTCGATGACAACCTGGCCCTTGGCGCCGAACTTCTTCGCGATCTGCTGCTGCACCTTTTCGAGGATGACCTCCTCGGTGCAGTCGGCGACAACCTGATCAACATGCCCGCAGATCGCGCCGATGAAGGCGATGCCCATCATGCGGACCTCGAGATCGGGCGATGGTGCGTGTCGCTTCGCGACGCCGAACGCATCAACGATGAACAGCCGGATGTTCTTTTCACGGATGGTCTTCCGCGCATGCGCCGGCAGTTGCTGCCAGACCTCGAGCGGCGTGTGGTGGGACTGCATGATCAGTGTGCCGTCCTGGCCAAGACCGCGCAGCGGGTTCGTGTGGCTGAACACCTTGTGGTCCGGCGACATGACGATCTCGACGTCTTCGAGCTCGGCGTTCGTGATCTTGATCGGCTCGGGGCTCAGCGTGATATAGAAGCTGGTCGGCGCGCCGCTCTTCTCCGAACCGTATTTCGGAGCCGACTTGGAATGCAGGCCGAGTACGCCGGCGAGGATATCGGTCAACAGCTTCCCGGTAGCGATGGTGCCGTAGCCGCCGATCGAGTGGAACCGGATACGAAAGGCACCCTCGGGTAGCAGCGACGGGTTCTCCTTCGTATCGAAGGCCATGAACTCGGTTTCGGGGTAGGCCTGCCGCAGCCGCTGCTGCAGCGCTGCGTTCTCCGGCGAGGGGTCCTTGTCGAAGAACTGCGAGCCCAGGTAGAAAAACGGCACGTTCAAGCTGCTTTCCATGTTGCGGTAGGCCGCGACCAGGTGCCTCGGCTGCAGGTCGTGTGCCCCGATGCCGAAGACCCCGGTGCTGAGCTTGGGCAGTGTCGTCATCGGCGGAATGTCTTGGTGCCGGATGATACTGGCATTCTCGGCCGCCTTGAACAGCGCCTTCGTGACCAGGTTGGTCAGTGCGGTCACTTCCGACCGCTCGAGTACGGTCACGGCCTTCTTATCTTGCAGGGCGGCAATGAGTTCGGCCTCGGGGAAGGGCTGCAGCAGCTTGATCGAGATCACGCCGACCTTCTTGCCCTGTGCGCGCAGGTGCGTGACCACGGCCTCGGCGTCGTCGGTGATCGATCCCAGCGCAACGATGACATGGTCGGCGTCATCGGCCATGAAGCCGTGTACCGGGTCGTACCAGCGGCCAGTCAGGGCACCGTACTCATCCATTGCCTGCCGGACGAAGCGCGGCACCTGGTTGACGAAGTGTGTCCCGTGGTCGGCCACGCCGGCCTGGAAGTCGGGCTGGTTCTGCACGCCGCCGCTGAGCCCGGGATTGTTGCAGTCGACCATCGCCGGCACCAGCTGGCGCGTCCCCTTCTCCCAGGCGTGGATCCATTGCCGACGCCACATGCCGTGCAGCTCGTCGGGGATCCACTCGAGCGTCTCGGCGACCAGCTGACCGTCAGTGTCGCGCTCGATGTCGTCGGCATGCCGCTCGAGAAACGCCTGCAGCGCGTCCAGCTTTGCTACCAGGATGTCGCCACTGTGCCGCTTCAGGAACTCCCGCAGTTGGTAGACGCGCCCCTTGGCGCCGTACAGCATCTCCTGTGCGACGGTCGGGCACTTGATGCGGCCCGCCGGATCGCCGAGGAAGGTCTTCAACATCTCGGGTTCCGGCAGCAGCGTCTCGCACTGCATGTGGCTGGTCGCGAAACCGTCCATTGCATTGGCAACCGGCACCATCGACAGCGAACTCACGCGATAGGCGATCGCCGCGAGGTCGGCCGCCTCCTGCGGGTTGCTGCCGAACAGGATCGTGTAACCGGATGACAACAGGGCATAGACATCGTCGTGCCCGGCCATGACGTTGAGCGAGTGTCGCGATACCGCCCGCGCGGCGACCTGCAGTACGAAGCCGCCGGCCTTCTTGCCGACCGTGACATAGTGCGATTCCAGCGCGTAGAGGATGCCCTGGCTGGAGGATGCATTGGACATGAATCGCCCGCCGGTCAGCGTCGCGCCCAGCGCGCCACTCTGCGCGGAATGCTCGCCCTCGGGCTCGAAGAAGAACGGGTGCTTGCCCCAGACGTTGCAGCCGCCCTTGGCTCGATACGCCTCGAACAGCTCGGAGATCTCAGTCGATGGCGTGATCGGATAGCCGATCACGCCGCCGCACACATGCCCCATCACATACGCGACCGCGCCGTTGCCATGGATGACGGCTTCGATGCCGGGGTAGGTCGGGTTGCCGGCCTCCCTGGGTGGACGCGCCCTGTCCTTCGTCATCTGCGCTGATGTGGCCCCGACGTCGTCCTGTCCCTGGTCGCCCGCTTGCGAATACGCCATCTGTGTTCTCCTGTGCCGGCCCGAAGTTCGCCGGCCCGATGTTGAGCGATCGATCATGTGGAGGCCAACGTCCCGACTGCCGAAGATGCAGCCGTTCAGTCGCCCAAGAAACAAAGCCCGCGGCATTGGAACGGACGCGTTACCGGCCGTACCGTACGCCGCGCGGGTGTTCTGCGTGATTTCGGACGACCTGTGCAGATTGCCATCCCGTCCTTCAGGAGGGGATTGTAGTCAATCCAGAAAAAGAAGAGCCGTTGGTTCGGCAGAATCCGGGGACAAACCGACAGGTCCGGTTTGCCAGGTCGGGCCTGCGACGTCGAGACCCTGGCGCTGGCTGTCGCAAGGCGCGCTTTGCCGGCCAGTCGCCAGGGCCTTGACGATGTATTGCTGCGGCGCAGCAGGCCGCTGTGGCGTGCACGGCGCGATACGCATGCAGCCCGAACCCAGCTGACGGGATATTTCCCCAATGCCGCCGATGGTACGGTCGCCTCGCCTGCACTTACCGAAAAGAAAGTGAACGTCGACAACCGCAGCTATCGCCTGACGAGATCGCAAAACGTCTCCCGCGATCGGCCAGGCCGGCATGCCTGAAGGCCCGGAGATCCGCCGCGCCGCCGATCGCATAGCGGCCGTACTCGAGCGCCAGCTCGTCGAACAGGCCTGGTTCGGCCTGAAACGGCTGCAGCGCCTCGGCCCGGAACTGAGTGGCGCCCGGGTCGACACCCACGGCAAGGCCCTGCTGGTCCGCTTCACCAATGGGCTGAATCTCTACGCGCACAACCAGTTGTGCGGTGTCTGGCGCGTCTGCCCGAGAGGCAAACCACCTGAGACCGGCCGCAATCTCCGGGTCGCACTGCATACCTCGGGGCACAGCGCCCTGCTCTACAGCGCGTCAGACATCGCCGTGCTCACCGCGCAGGAGGAACTGACACATCCTTTCCGCGCGAAACTCGGACCCGACCTGCTTGACCCCGACATCACATGGCGCAGGCAGTATTAGCCACCTTAATTTGGTTGGCTCGCAGCGGGCAGTTTCGCCTGATCGCCCCCCGGGCAGCCTGGGCATCGGCCGTCAGCCGGCCACGCCGGGTCACCCATCGGTGTGTAGATCGGCATCACGGCCCCGAACTCTTCCCGAAGACGGCCGCGCCGGCCCGATTTCCCCCTCCCCGCCTGTTTCCCGGCCAGGCGCCGCCATGGCCGTGCCGCTGACGGCACGGCCCGGACGAGGTCATCCTGGGGTTGTCACCCCGTCTCGTCGAACAGTCCTCGCTGGGGCGGTGCGCGGCACGGCGGACGCTTCGGCGCTTGTGGCTCAGCCCCTTTCGCATCCAGGTGGGCGAGAATCTTCTCGATGACGTCGGAATCCTCAATGCAGGCGATGATCCGCATCGCGCCGCCGCAGGCCGGGCAGGTCTCGACAAGGTGAATTGATGCGAAGCATCAAGAGAGGGTGCCCTGGGGCATGTCGATACCGAAGACCCGCTTGAGGCGTTGCGCCCACGTAATCGCGGTGCGGGTTTTCCGAGCGTCCGCTATGGGCGGTATCAAACCACTGATTGGTCCGGCGCGATTGCCCGCTTTTGGCCGGTTGCGCCAGTTACCCTCGAGAAAGCTAATGTCTGCTCTTGTCAGCAGCAGACACGGCAGCAGCGGCGAGCGAACGTCCCTCCGCCATCGTACTAATCAGAACAATCGCAGCGGCGGTTCGTCCATTGCTTCGCGCTGGTTCTCGAGATCCTGCAGGTGTTGCGACCAGTAGTGTGGTGACGCAACCCATGTAAACGTAGCCGGGAAGGCCGGGTCGTCCCATCGCTTGGCCAGCCAGCCGCTGTAGTGCACCATCCGCAAGCTGCGTAAGGCCTCAATCAACGTCAACTCGCGGTGGTCAAAATCACGAAACAGTGAATAACCCTCCAGCATCGCACTGAGTTGGAGTGTCTGTTCCTGGCGGTCGCCGTTCAACAGCATCCAGAGGTCTTGCACGGCTGCGCCATTCCGGCAGTCGTCGAGGTCAACAAAGTGAGGCCCATGATCCGTCCACAGGATGTTGCCGTGGTGGCAATCGCCATGCAGGCGTATCTTGGTTGCCGGCGTCTTTTCGAAGGCCTCCTCGACCCGCTTGAGCACCTCACTAGTGATGGCGGCGTAGGGCTGCTGCAATTCAGTTGGGAGCAGGGGGCTGTTCAGCACGGTTTCGCGTGCCGGCCAACCCAAGGTGTCAACATCCAGCGCAGCGCGGTGCATAAAGCGTTCGGTTTGCCCGGCGAGATGGATGCGACCGAGAAAACGGCCGATCCACTCGAGCTGATCCAGATCGCCTGGCTCGGGCGCGCGACCGCCGCGCCTCGGGAACAACGCGAAGCGAAATCCCTGATGACGGAAAAGTGTCTCCCCAGCACTGTCTCGCCACGGGGCCACGACCGGAATCTCGTCTGCGGCCAGGGCGATCGCAAACGTGTGTTCCTCGTTTATCGCATCGTCTGTCCAGCGATCAGGGCGGTAAAACTTTGCGACCATCGGTGGGCGCTGATCGATGCCGATCTGGAAGACGCGATTCTCGTAGCTATTCAGCGCCAGCAGGTGGCCGTCGGGTTCAAGCCCTATTGACGCGGTCGCATCAAGGATGACGTCGGGTGAGAGGCGATCATACGGGTGGCTCATCGAAACTTGGCGAGCAGCCGATCGAGTTGCTTGCGGTCGAATCCATCGACCCGGGCGTCGCCGATCATGATCACCGGTACGCTTTTTGCGCCAAGCCTGGCCAATGCCTTTTGCGCCCGCAAATTGGTGCTCACATCAAGTTCCTGGAAGGCCAGTTTGCATCGTTGCAGATAGCTGCGGGCCTGCCGGCATGCCGGGCACTGGCGGGTGCCGTACAGCGTGATGCGAGGGCCGCCCATTCGACGCGTCAGCCGGCGTGACGGCCGGTCAGTCGTCGCTCCGCTTCCTGATACTTTTCGGCGGTCTTGCGGATGATATCCTCAGGCAACGTCGGTCCCGGCGGGGTCTTGTCCCAATCCAGGGTCTCGAGGTAGTCGCGAACGAACTGCTTGTCGAAACTCGGTGGGCTCATGCCGGGTTGATACTGATCCGCTGGCCAAAAACGTGATGAGTCCGGTGTCAGCACCTCGTCGATCAGATGCAGTTTGCCGGCGTCGTCAAGACCGAACTCGAATTTTGTGTCCGCGATGATGATGCCGCGTTCACGGGCATAAGCGGCGCTTTCCCGATAAATCTGCAGGCTGGCATCACGGACCTGCGCTGCCAAGTCTTGTCCGAGCAGGGCGACGGTTTGCGCGAAATCGATATTCTCATCGTGATCGCCGACATCGGCCTTGGTCGATGGTGTGAACAGCGCCTCTGGCAGTTGGTCGGCCTGCTGCAGGTTTGCTGGGAGCTCGATCCCGCAGACTTGCCCAGTGGCCTGGTAGTCCTTCCAGCCCGAACCGATCAGGTAGCCTCTGACGATCGCCTCGACCGGCAGCGGTTTGAGCCGACGGACGACGACGGCGCGATCGCCGAGGCGATTTCTTTCCGCCGGGCTCGTCACCACATCTGATACTGAGATGTGACTGAGGTGATTGGGGATGATGCCGGCCGTGCGTCCAAACCAGAAGTTGGCGACGCGGGTGAGCACCTCGCCCTTGCCGGGGATCGGCTGCGGCAGCACCACATCAAAGGCCGACAGGCGATCGCTGGTGACAATCAGCAGGTGGTCCGCGTCCACGGCATAGACATCGCGCACCTTGCCGCGATTGATCATCTCAAGGCCTGGCAATGCTGAATCGTGGAGGGCTTCCATGGGTGGCTTGGCCTGTCTCGAAAACCGTCGAGTATAGCGCTGGCCGCTTGAAGATGGCATGGTCGGGGCGTGCGCCAGCGAGATTAATGAGCCATTGACGTCGTGAGTGAAAAGGAAAGCCTGGACCCGTATCTCGCCGGATTTCGTGGCAGCTTCACGTCGGCGCTGCGTTGGCATCAACTCGATGCGTTATGGGAAAGCATCCGGCAACAGCCGCATGGATGGTTTATCTACGCCGTCGGCGAGTCACCACCCACTGCGCCGGCCAGTGACGAGGCGGTTCGGGCTTTCATCGTCGAAATCGATGCGTTGTTGCGGCGCGAACACGACGAGGACTACTGCGGCATCGTCTACGCTGACGACCTCGCGAGTCCGACCATGGTGAAGATCTATGATCCGAACAATTTAGGCGTCTCTTGCGGTTACAGCGACAATCCACCGTTGCCAGGATGGGTCCTCAGTCGTTTGATTCCCGTCGACCTGCAGGCCATGAGACCGCCGGCCGGGCGACGGCGTTGGTGGCAGCGCTTATTCGCTCAGAAAGCCTGACAGTGGCGTCACCCAGCGCGGACTATGGTCCTGAGCGGATCGGTGGTAATATCCGACTAAACTACACGGTTAAGGCGACAGACGCCTTAATGCAACAGCGTAGCGCCCGGTAGATCCGGGAACTGGCGGGAGCAGTACACAATGAGTAACGAGCGGACTCAGGCGCGCAGCGATATCACCCAGGCCGTGATGGCACTGCTCGACTCGTGGCAGTTGGATACCAAAGAAATCCAGGCCGTGCTTAGCCTGCCGGAGACGATGCGGGCGAGGGCCCTGAACAAGCTCAGGGACGGGGCCGATAGTCTCCCTGAAGACCCGGCTGTGTTGCGCCGAGCCGGCTACCTGCTGCGCATCTCCGATGCGCTCCGGACCACCTATCCGCTTAACCCGCGAATGTCCGGCCGATGGGTCCGTCAAGGCCATCGGCGGTTCGGGCGGCGCTCGCCGCTGTCGATTATCTTGCGGGACGGTGAAAGCGGGCTGATCGCGGTCCTGTCGGAACTCGACTGCACCTTCTCCTGGGATCTCACGGGATCCCGCAGCACCGGGTATCAGCCGCACAACGGCTGAGCAGGTACGCGCCGGCATCTAGCTCCAATCGCGGCCTAAGCCAGCAGGCCGTCGTGTCTCGCTTCATCTTCCGGCAGCACACGCAGCTGCTTCAATAGCCACTCGTCGCCGTTGCGTTGCAGCAGCAGTTCGACGCCTTGGGCGATTCGGGTTCCATCGGTTGCACAGGTGGTCTCGAGCGCTTTGAACAGCACGTGTTGCTCATCCGCTGTGCGGATCTGCCGTCTGTCGTAGCTAATCTCCTTCATCAAGCCCTGCGGAAACTCGTGTTCGCACTGCCGATGCCAGTCATCGTAGTCGAGCGTCTCGAAGCCGGGCACGCCGAACACCAAAACCTCCGGCGATATCAAGCGCATGTGCGCTTCAAGGTCGCGGTCGAGCGCGGTTTTTATAAATCGATCGAGCCAGTCATCGACGATGCCGTTGTCCATTTAAGCCTCCCCTGGGTTCTTTTGGCGCGGGCGAGTTCAGCACAGCCGGCCCGGGTTATTCACACGGCAAGCCCTGGGATTTCCGGCATATCGGCCGACATTTTCTCGAAGCCCGCGCAATTGCCTTTGTAAGGGTCTGTTTTAACGATGATTTCTATCATCAGCCTGGCGCTAAGCGGGTGTTTGACGAGAGCCTGTGTGGCGAAGGAAAACTGTCCACCGAGTTATCCACAGGTTTTTTGGCGTCGACCGAGGCGTCTGCCCGTGACCGGCACCGCGCTCGGATGTCAGTTCAGCGTGGGCGTTTACCAGCCACAACGGTATAATCGCGCGCCCTCCACCTATCCCAAGCAGTAAACCCAGTGATCGAGAATTTAAGAAACGTGGCGATCATCGCCCACGTCGACCATGGCAAAACCACCCTCGTAGACGAATTGCTCAAACAGTCCGGCACGCTCGGCGATCGATTCGGCACCGTTGAGCGGGTGATGGACAGTAACGATCAGGAGAAAGAGCGCGGTATTACCATCCTGTCGAAAAACACCGCGATTCGCTGGCAAGACTACCGCATCAACATCGTCGACACGCCGGGCCACGCGGATTTCGGTGGTGAAGTGGAACGGGTGCTGTCGATGGTCGATTCTGTGCTGTTGCTGGTCGATGCCCAGGAAGGGCCGATGCCACAGACGCGGTTCGTCACCCAAAAGGCCTTCAAGCACGGACTGCGGCCAATCTTGGTGGTGAACAAGATCGACAAGCCTGGGGCGCGTCCTGACTGGGTAATCGACCAGGTGTTCGAGTTGTTCGACCAACTCGGCGCGAGTGACGAGCAGCTCGATTTTCCGATCATCTATGCGTCAGCGATCAACGGCTACGCGTCACACGATGACACTGCCCGTGAGGGTGATATGACCCCGCTGTTCGAGGCGATCATCGAACACTGCCCGGTACCTGACGTCGACCCCGACGGCCCACTGCAGATGCAGGTCTCAAACCTCGATTACAGCAGCTACGTGGGCGCAATTGCGGTGGGGCGGGTCACGCGCGGCATCATTCGCCCCAATCAGCAGATCACCGTACTGAAATACGATGGTGAACAACATCGCGCTAAGGTTGGCTTGGTTTACGGCTATCTGGGCCTCGAGCGGCACGAAGTCAACGAGGCCGCGGCGGGCGATATCATCGCGATCACCGGTATCGAGGCACCGAATGTGTCAGACACCCTGTGTGATCCTAACCATGTCGAGGCGTTGCCTGCGCTGAGCGTCGATGAGCCGACGGTGTCGATGACGTTTCAGGTCAATGCATCACCGTTCGCCGGCAAGGAGGGCAAGTACCTTACGTCGCGGCAACTCAAAGAACGTCTCGAACGAGAGCTCATACATAACGTTGCCTTGCGGGTCGAAGAGGGGACGGATCCAGAAAAGTTCAAGGTATCCGGGCGCGGCGAACTGCACCTGTCCGTGCTGCTCGAAAACATGCGTCGTGAGGGTTTTGAGCTTGCAGTATCGCGGCCCGAAGTCATCTTTCGCGAGGTGGATGGTGAGGTTTGTGAGCCTTATGAGCAGCTCACCGTCGATGTGGAAGAGCAGCATCAGGGTGCGATCATGGAAGCCCTCGGTATGCGCAAGGGTGAGCTTCGCGACATGCTGCCGGATGGTCAGGGGCGGGTGCGGCTGGATTACATCATGCCGTCACGCGGCCTGATCGGTTTCCAAACCGACTTCATGACGACGACGTCGGGCACCGGTCTGATGTATCACGTGTTCGATCACTACGGCCCGGCGCAGCAAGGCGGCATTGCGCCGCGGAAAAATGGGGTGATGATTGCCAACGGCACGGGCAAGGTGCTGGGTTACGCGCTGATGAACCTCCAGGAGCGCGGGCGCTTGTTTGCCAAGCCTGGTGATGAGGTTTATGAGGGGCAGATCGTCGGTATCCATACGCGCGAAAATGACCTGACGGTCAACCCGCTGAAGGCCAAGCAGCTGACCAATGTCCGTGCGTCGGGCAAGGACGATGCGATCATGCTAACGCCGCCAATTCGGTTGTCGCTCGAGCAGGCCCTTGAGTTCATCGAGGACGATGAGCTGGCAGAAATCACACCTTCCGCGATTCGGTTGCGGAAGAAGCATCTGAAGGAACACGAACGTAAACGTGCGGCGCGTGATTGACTCGTCCAGGGTGGCTATCTGCGTCACAATTGCTCGACATGAAAGACCTCTATCCAGAAATACTCCCGTACCGCGCTGAACATTTCCCGGTTGACGATGTTCATGCGCTGTATGTCGAAGAGGCCGGCAACTCGAAGGGTATCCCCGCGTTGTTCCTGCACGGCGGCCCCGGCGCGGGCTGCGAGCCCTACCACCGCCGTTTTTTTGATCCCGAACGTTACCGTGTCATCCTGTTTGACCAGCGCGGGGCGGGGCGTTCGACGCCGCACGCGTCGTTGGAAAACAACACCACCTGGGATCTGGTCGCGGATATCGAGAAGCTGCGCGAGCATCTTGGCATCGAGCGATGGCTGCTGTTCGGTGGCTCGTGGGGATCAACCCTCGCGTTGGCGTATGCCCAGACACACCCTGACCGGGTGTCTGCGTTGGTGCTGCGCGGGATCTTTCTGTGCCGCCCGCAGGAGATCCAATGGTTCTATCAGAGCGGCGCGAATCGGCTTTTTCCCGATTATTGGGAAGATTTTGCCGAGCCGATAGCGCCCGATCAGCGCGGCGATATGCTGTCGGCCTACCATGCCGTGCTGACCGGTGACGACGAGCTGAGAAGGCTTGCCGCGGCGAAGGCCTGGTCGGTCTGGGAAGGACGCACAGCGACATTGCTGCCAGACCCGAGTGTCGCCGCACACTTCGAGCAGCCGCGGGTCGCGTTGAGCATGGCACGGATTGAGAGCCACTATTTCGTCAACAACGCATTTCTGGAGCCAGATCAGCTACTGCACAATGCCGATCGACTTGCGGGGATTCCCGGTGTCATCGTGCACGGCCGTTACGATGTGATCTGTCCGTTGGAAAACGCCTGGGCTCTGCATGCGGCCTGGTCCGGCAGCGCGTTGTCGATCGTCGCTGATGCCGGACATTCCGCCGCGGAGGCGGGGACCCGGCGTCGTTTGATCGAGGCCACTGACCAGTTTGCCGAGCAGCTCCAAGACTGAATTTGGTGGGATGGCGCTCGGTCAGGCGGTTTCGCCAAGATAGGCCAACAATGTCTGCAGAGCGGCTTGGCTCTCAGGCGATATGTCCAGGGTTTCCAGGCCAGCCCAATATTCATCGGGGCTGTTGGCCGGGATGCACCACAGGATCTTCATGCCCATCGATACCGGTCCGCAATTGGCCTCTTTTGGCACGTCGATGCTCAGTTGGAGAATGCCGCTGGCGTAGAGTCGTTGGTGGGTAATCAACATCATCCCGCCGGGCGAAAGGTTGCCGATGACGCCCATCGGTTCACCGTCGATGGTGTTGTTCACACCCAGTTGCACATTGTGTGCGTCGATTCTGTCACTACTGCGGCGATCTTCCACGGTCGTCGGGTCTCCAGGTCAGGCGTTAACCGAGTCTTCAAGGGCACGCCGGATTCGGCGCAGGGAACGCGCGATGAAGCTGGAGGTTTCCTGCTGCATCGGCCGGACCGAGCCTTCACGAATCATCTTCGCGACGTTGCCTGCCGGCATAAGCGCCACTTTGGCGCCGTGTTGATCAACGAATAGCATATTGCGGGTGTGCGGGTTGACCCACAGCAGCTTGACCGGCTGTTCTTCGCCGCTCTCGTCGTGCTGCATCACAAACCAGTTGCCGGCCTCCCGCATCAGTTTGTCCGCGACCTTCCGATCTTCCAGGCTGATCGGTTGTTCTGAAGCCGGAGGCGCTGACGGCTTGGCTTCGGTCAATTTCGGTTTTTCTGCTCCCGGTTCCGGTTTTTCTGCTGCCGGTTTCGGTTTTGCTTCCGGCGCCGGTTTAACTTCGGCTGGTGCGGGCGCAGGTGCTTTTGGCTCGGCTACGGGCGCGGCGAGGGCATCGATGACGCGGCGAATGTTTTGTTCGTGATGGGGTATCAAGCTGCCAACGCTTGCCTGCAGGCGCTTCAACAGATCATCGCGCATACCTTCGTCGATCTGATTGCCTTCAGCTGCGTGCAGCGCTGCCGCGACCAATGCCTCGCCGACACCATAGGCATTACCCCAGCCCTCGGAATCGGTATCGAGGTCACAGCGCAGCAGCAGCAATGTGAGGTAGTCGGCGTAGGTTGTTGTCAGGAAGTTGCTGATCGCTGGCGCGAAGGTGCCGCTCTGATCGAATGCGGTAACCGTCTCTTTTACGATCGATTTCGCTTCATCCAACCTTGCCCGGCCGCGTTCGGCTTCCAGCGTGCGCTCTTCGGTCGCGGTGCTTTGCTGCTCGAGCCTTTTCTCCGCTTTGTTGAGCACGGCGATCTGTTCTTCGAAGAATCCGTCCGGCAGCGTTTCCTGTTTGAGGATGCGGGTGACGACCTCCTGCAGCTGTGGATAGATCCCCGCGCGGAGATTTTCTTCCCGTACCCAGCGGATCCCGACATCCAACATCCGCTCGAACAATCGGCGCGCGGGGTGCGCCGTGTTGTCGAGGAAGTCCGGGCTTTGCACAGCAATCTTCAGATAGCGCGTGTGCAGGTGGCTGAGCAGGGTTTTGACTGAATTCGGCAGCAGTTTTTCGTTCAGCATGGCCTCGAAAAGCATGCCGACGATATCGATAACGTCCTCTTCCCGGCTGTCGAGTTTTTCATGGCCAACCAGGCTTTTTATGATCTGGCGTTGTTTCTGCAGGGCGCCTTTCACCCGCATCAGCAGCGCGGCATCAATCGCGACCTTCGAGCCGCCGCCGCCCGGCAGCCCCATCGGCAACGGGAGCGGGGCCTCTTCAAGGACGCGTGCGTCGGCAATTGCCTCGCCGACGTTGGCGGCGGTCGGGATGATGGGTACCGAGGTGTTCAACGGCGCCATGAATTGTTCTGACTGGCGCTTGGCCATCAGCAGCGAACTGATCGCCGACAGTGTCTCCGTCGAGCTCGGAGTTGCCGGGCGAACGCGTTGCGCAACGCCCGACAAGCCTGCATCGACGCCTAAACCGTTCTCGCCCATGCCATCGGCCGGCAATCCATCTGGCGCGCCATCGGCGGCGCCTCGGTTGCCGCCTGCGGCGCTCCCGCCCGCGTGGCGTTGAAAATCGAACTTGATGTTCGGCAGGATGCCCAACTCGGCCAGGCGGCGGTTGAAGTCGCCGTAGAGATTGCCGAGACGACTCATCACGTAGCGGTCGAACAGCGTGTAGAAGACCAGCCGCACCTCTTTTTCGACCTCGAGTTTGCGGCTTGTCGGATCGAATATGCGGATAACCTGCAGCGGATTGGCGGGGACCTGTTCAACCGGTACCGGGCGCCCGCCCAGCAGCGCCGAGAGGCGTTGGGAAAGTGCGTGCAGTGCTTCCTGTTGCTTATCAACCGTGCGTTTCGCGATCGTTTCAAGCGCGAGCGACCGTTCGTAGTCCTCGACCTCGACCAGGCTTAGCGTGTCGGCGCCAAGCTGTGCCGCATGCCCCGGGCCGTGTGCAAACGCACCAAGATCCTCTTTCAGCGCGGCCTCGAAGTCGCTGATGATAGTCTCTTCTTTGAGATAAAATTCGCGTTGTGCGTCAAAGAAAAGTCGCTGCAGACGATTGTTTTCGGCGGCGTCGGCGAACTCGAGTAGGACCTGACTCGATGACTCAAAAAGCTGGCGAAACCCCTCCACCAGACTGGATACAACCTCGTCTTGCCATTCCAGCAGGAGCTTCTTGTTATCTGTACGCATACAGGCATCGCCACGACGTGTGTGGTCAGTTATGTCAGTCTTGGAGCCGAAATAGTACCTTGTTCATCGGTACCGGGTCACAGAACTTGAACTAAGAATGCACGCCATCGGCAACAGGGGCGTGTTGGGGTAAGCAGCTTGATTGGACTGATTCAGCGGGTCAGTGGCGCAGAGGTGAAGGTCGGCAGCGCGTCGATCGGTCGTATCGAGGGTGGCCTGCTGGCGTTGATCGGGATCCAACGCGACGATACCGAGCAACGGGCAGACCGGCTGGTGGAGCGACTGCTGGGCTACCGCGTTTTCGAGGACGATGCCGGGCAGATGAACCGTAGCCTGCGTGAAACCGCCGGCGGCTTGTTGCTGGTGCCGCAATTCACCCTGGCGGCCGATACCCGCAAAGGGCGGCGCCCGAGTTTTTCATCAGCCGCGCCACCGCCGGTTGCCCAGCCGCTCTTCGACTACCTGGTGACACGGGCGCAGGCAACGCATGCGGACGTGGCGCGGGGACGATTTGGTGCCGATATGGCGGTTACGTTGACCAACGTCGGGCCGGTGACCTTCTGGCTCGAAGCATGATCACCAGCTGCTTGGATTGTGTCCCGATCTGGTGTCGTTTCGCGTAATATCACCCGTGTACGGTATCAATTGAGGAAAGCAGCGGTGAGCCGCAGCGCGAATATCGAACGTAATACGCTGGAAACCCAGATCGCGGTGTCCTTGGATCTCGATGGTTCGGGCGTTTCGCAATTTGACACCGGCCTACCTTTCCTCGAGCACATGCTCGATCAGATCGCTCGCCATGGGCTCATCGACCTGACGATCACCGCGAAAGGTGATCTGCATATCGACGCCCACCACACGGTCGAAGATATCGGGATTACGTTGGGCCAGGCCTTTTCGCAAGCCGTCGGCGACAAAAAAGGTATTCGCCGTTACGGACATGCGTATGTGCCGCTCGATGAGGCATTGTCACGGGTCGTGCTGGATCTCTCGGGTCGCCCAGGCCTGGTCTTCGAGGTGCCCTTTGTACGCGGCGTGATTGGGAGCTTCGATGTCGACCTGTTTCACGAGTTTTTCCAAGGCTTCGTGAATCACGCCAATGTCACGCTGCATGTCGATAACCTGCGAGGCGCCAATGCGCATCATCAGGCCGAAACGGTGTTCAAGGCGTTCGGTCGCGCACTGCGCATGGCGATCGAGCCTGATTCACGACTCGGCGATATCGTCCCGTCCACCAAGGGCAGTCTCTAGGAGCCAGCGACGTGGCGCAAAGAATCGCCGTTATCGACTACGGCATGGGCAATCTGCGTTCCGTGGTCAAAGCCATTGAACACGTTGCCGATGATGCCTTGGTGCGCGCGACGGATGACCCGGCATTTATCGCGCAAGCGGATCGTGTGGTGTTTCCCGGGCAAGGCGCGGCGCGCGACTGCATGGCAGCGATCGGCGACCACCATCTCAACCAGGCGATCCTCGGCGCGGCCGCCGCCAAGCCGTTTCTGGGTATCTGCATGGGCTTGCAGGTCCTCATGGTGCAGTCGGAAGAAAACGACGGAACGAACTTGCTTGGGCTTTTCGCCGGCGACGTGCGACGCTTCGATGGTCTGGCGCAAGGCGACAATGGTCTGCCGCTCAAGATTCCCCATATGGGATGGAGCCAGGTGCACCAGGCATTACCACACCCGCTCTGGGACGGCATCGCCGACCAAAGCCGTTTCTACTTTGTGCACAGTTATCGCGTCGTGCCGGAGGATGTGACATTGATCGCTGCAACGACGGATTACGGGGTGCGTTTTACCTCGGCGATTGCCCGCGATAACCTGTTCGCTACCCAGTTCCATCCCGAGAAGAGTGCCGACGCCGGCCTGCGTCTGCTCGAAAATTTCGTGAAGTGGTCTCTCTGATGACAAGCTTGTGGCGCGTCGAGCATGCGGCGTGGCCGGGGAATTCACCATGATTTTAATACCCGCAATCGATCTCAAAGACGGCAAGTGCGTGCGTTTGCGTCAGGGCATGATGGATGACGACACGGTGTTTTCGGATGATCCGCTCGAGATTGCGCAACGCTGGGTGGATGCCGGCGCCAGGCGGTTGCACATGGTCGATCTAAACGGTGCTTTCGCGGGCAGGCCGGTGAATGCCGAGCCTGTCAAGCGCATCGCTGAATCGTTTCCTGATCTGCCGATTCAGATCGGCGGCGGTATCCGTGATGCCGAAACGATCGATGCCTACCTCGATGCCGGTGTGCGCTGGTGCATATTGGGAACCAAAGCGGTTCGTGAGCCCCATTTTGTGTCGGAGATCTGCCTCGAGTTTCCCGGGCATATTATCGTCGGCCTCGACGCAAAAGACGGCAAGGTGGCGGTCGAGGGTTGGTCGAAGCTCTCGCGTCACGACGTGATCGACATGGCGCAGCACTTCGAGATCGATGGGGTAGATGCCATCGTCTATACCGACATCAGCCGCGACGGCATGATGCAGGGGCTCAATGTCGAATCGACCGCCAAGCTCGCCAATGCGGTACGCATTCCCGTTATTGCGTCCGGCGGTATTACCAATCTCGACGATGTGCGCGCCCTGTGTGCGGCCGACACCGATAACATCATCGGCGCGATTACCGGGCGGGCGATCTATGAAGGGACGCTAGATCTGGCCGAGGGGCAACGCCTGGCTGATGAATGGCGCGCCGATTGATGGCGCCGTCGCAGGGTTGCTATGACAAGGCTGCTTTGATTGGGACTGTTTGATGGGACTCGCGAAACGCATCATCCCCTGTCTCGACGTCGACGCCGGCCGTGTGGTCAAAGGTGTGAAATTCGTCGATATCCGCGATGCGGGCGACCCGGTAGAGGTGGCGCGCCGTTATAACGAAGAAGGGGCCGACGAGATCACCTTCCTGGATATCACCGCGACCTCTGATGACCGGGAAACCATCGTTCATGTCGTTGAAAAGGTGGCATCCGAGGTGTTCATTCCGCTGACCGTGGGTGGCGGCATTCGCAAGGCAGATGATGTGTTGCGGATGCTCAATGCCGGGGCGGACAAGGTCGGGATCAATTCGGCGGCGGTGTTCAATCCGGAATTCGTCCAAGAGGTGACGGACCGGTTTGGTTCGCAGTGCATTGTCGTTGCGATCGACGCCAAGCGGGTCGATGACCATTGGGAGATATTTACCCACGGCGGCCGCAAGCCGACAGGTATCGATGCGATCGGCTGGGCGAAAAAGATGGCCGACTATGGTGCGGGGGAAATCCTTTTGACCAGTATGGATCGCGATGGCACGCGGGTTGGGTTCGACAACGAACTCACCCGGGCGGTCGCTGAAGCGGTGCCGATTCCGGTGATCGCGTCGGGCGGGGTCGGTGAATTGCAGCATCTCGTCGATGGCGTGAAGCAGGGCGGCGCTGATGCGGTGCTGGCGGCATCGATCTTCCACTTTGCCGAATTCAGCATTGGCGAGGCCAAGCGGTTTATGGCGGACCAGGGTGTCGAGGTAAGACTGTGAGTGATGACACGCTGCAACGCCTTGCCGATGTCCTGGAACGAAGGAAGGCCGCCGACCCGGGCAGCTCCTACGTCGCCAAGCTTTACGCGAAGGGTCTCGATGCGATTCTCAAGAAAATCGGTGAAGAGGCCACCGAGACGGTTATGGCGGCAAAAGACGCCGATCGGGACAAAATCATCTATGAAATAGCGGATTTATGGTTCCACAGCCTTGTCTTACTCGCCCACCAGGGGCTCCATCCGGATGATGTGCTGGCCGAATTGGACCGAAGATTCGGCCTGTCAGGCCTCGAAGAGAAGGCCCAGCGCGGCGAATAGGCCGCCGCGTCGTCCCGCTTGCGGTATTATCCTCCCCTTAAATATCTGCCCCGGCGCGTTGCCGCACGGGTCTGTACCGGAGAGAACAATGGGATTTGGTGGAATCAGTATCTGGCAATTGTTGATCATCCTCGTGATCGTGCTGTTGTTGTTCGGCACCAAGCGCCTGCGCAACCTGGGCGGCGACCTCGGTAACGCCGTGAAAGGCTTCAAGAAGGCCATGGGTGACGAGGAAAAGAAAGACGACAAGGCCCCCGAGAAACTCGAACAGGCCGACGAGAAAATCATCGAGGGTGAAGCGACCCGCGAAAAAGATAAGCAATAGAACGCGATCTTCGGAATCCTGAACGATGTTCGATGTCGGGTTTTTCGAACTGCTGCTGATCGGCATCGTGGCGTTGCTGGTCGTCGGCCCAGAACGGCTGCCCAAACTGGCACGTAGTGCGGGTATGTGGCTTGGCCGTGGGCGTCGTTTCATCAGCTCGGTGAAAGACGATATCGACCGCGAGATCAAGGCGGATGAACTGCGCCAGATTCTCGACAAACAAAAAAAGAACAATCCGCTGCACGAAATCGTCGAAGATACCAAGAGCAGCTTCGAGCAGATTCGTTCCGACACCGAGAGCGCCGTGACCGGCAAGTCGAAATCGTCCGGCAGCGACGACAAGCATGACGGATAAGGTCACGCTGCCGGAGCAGCCGTTTCTCAGCCACCTGGTTGAACTGCGCGATCGCCTGATGCGCATGATGCTGGCGATCCTGGTGATCTTTGTCGGGCTGTTCCCGTTCGGTAACGATATCTACGTCTTCGTCGCCGACCCCCTGATGCGAGTGCTGCCGGAAGGCACCAGCATGATCGCGACGCAGGTCGCATCGCCGTTCCTCACGCCGTTCAAGCTCGCCCTGGTGACGGCGGTCTTCGTCGCCATGCCGTACCTGCTACATCAGTTTTGGGGCTTTATCGCGCCCGGCCTCTATCAGCATGAGAAGCGGCTCGCTGTCCCGCTACTGGCATCCAGTGTCATCCTGTTCTACCTCGGCGCGGCGTTTGCTTATTTCGTTGTCTTTCCGCTGGTGTTCGCGTTCCTGACCGGTGTCGCGCCGGAGGGCGTCGCGGTGATGACCGACATCACCCACTATCTCGATTTCGTGCTGACGCTGTTTTTTGCATTCGGCCTGGCGTTCGAGGTGCCGATCGCGACGATCGTGCTGGTCCTCGCTGGTGCCACGACGCCGGAAAAGCTGGCCGCCAAAAGGCCGTATGTCATTGTTGGCGCCTTCATCATCGGGATGTTTTTGACCCCGCCCGACATCATCTCGCAAACCCTTCTGGCGATGCCGATGTGGATCCTGTTTGAGGTGGGGTTGGTGTTCGCCCGCATCGTTGCGCGTCGCAGGCGGGACCGCGACGACGACTACGATGATGAAGATGGCGTCGATGGCACGTCCGCGAGCGCCGTGGCTGCTGGCTCATCGGCAGTTGCGGAAGGCGACTTCGAGCCGCTCGACGAACAGGAAATGGAAGACGAGTTCGATCGTATCGAACGAGAGTTCGATGAGCTCGAAGCACCACGGGACGGTGCGACGGCGCCAGCGTCGAAAGACACGGCCGCATCGGCTGAGACGGTAGAGTTCAGCGAAGACGATTCGGCAGACATGCTCGATGAAGAGGAGGTATTCCCGCAGCGTAGCGCAACTGAGGCGTTGGTCGATGCAAAGCTCGAACAGGTCGTCGCGTTGCGTGCGACAGGGGCCCTTGGCGAGGCGCGGCGTTTGCTCTACGAGGTGTTGGCCGATGGCAACGAGACCCAAGTGAAGGTAGCGCGCAATATCCTCGAACAGCTGGATAGCTAGCACTGGAAATACTTAACGCCTGGAGCGTATCCGCATGATCTTGCGTCTGCTTCTGCTGCTCGCTTTTGCCGCTCCGACGTTGGCGTTGGAAAACACCCTGCAGGATCATCCATCGCCTTATCTGGCGATGCACGGGGACGACCCTGTTGCTTGGCAGGACTGGGGTGAAGAGGCGGTGGCTACTGCGCGCGACAGCGGCAAACTGCTGTTGGTCTCATCGGGTTATTTCGCGTGTCATTGGTGCCACGTGATGCAACGCGAGAGTTATCAAGATCCCGAAATAGCCACTTTTCTCAATCGGCATTTCGTGCCGGTCAAGCTCGATCGTGAGTTGCATGGCGCACTGGATGCATACCTGATCGACTATGTCGAGCAGACCACGGGCCAGGCCGGTTGGCCGCTGAACGTGTTCCTCACACCCGAGGGATACCCGCTGATCGGGGCGACCTATCTGCCTCCGGAGCGTTTTCTGCAACTGCTGCAACGGCTCAACCGCGTCTGGACAGATGAGCGCGGGCGGATGCGCAACCTGGCGCGTCGCACGCTGCTGCAGTTGCGCCTGAACCAACCGGTCGCGACAGTCGAACCGCTCCCCGCCGCCCTGTTGCAGGACGCGCTCGTGCAACAGGCGCTGCAACTCGCCAACCCGATGGAAGGTGGTTTCGGCGATCAGAGCCGCTTTCCGATGGCGCCCCAGCTACTGGCATTGCTGCGGGTACAGGCCGTTCGGCCGATTCCAGCGTTGGCTGAGTTCCTCCAGCTGACGCTCGACAATATGGCGGCACAGGGGCTTCGCGATCACCTTGGCGGTGGGTTCTTCCGGTACACGGTTGACCCCGGTTGGCAGGTCCCGCACTTCGAAAAGATGCTCTACACCCAGGCGCTGTTGGCCGAGGTCTTCATGCTCGCGGCCGATGTGTTCGCGCGTGACGATTACGCCGACGTGGCGTACGACACCCTGCATTTTGTCGCCCGCGAGATGATAGGGCCGCAAGGCGGCTTTGTTGCGAGCTTTTCAGCCGTCGATGGCAGCGGTGAAGAAGGGGGCTTTTATCTCTGGTCTGTCGATCAACTTCACCGTCAGCTCGGTGAAGCAGATACGGCGCTGGTGCGGCGATACTGGAACATGCTCGACCTGCCGCCGTTCGATGCCGGACACCTGCCACGGCAGGGGGAATCGATCGACCAGATTGCCGCTGCCCTGGAAACTGAGCCCGCGGCGGTGGCGGCGCGTCTCCATCAGCTCAGACTGCGTTTGTTGACGCTGCGGGCGAAGCGTCAACTGCCCAAGGATGACAAGGAGCTGGCCGGCTGGAACGGCTTGATGTTGGCCGCGTTCGCCAAAGCGGCGCAGCGCTGGGATGACCCGATCTTTCCTGCTTGCGCGCAGCGCATCCGCGATTTTCTGCGCGAGCGGCTGTGGGATGGCGTCGGGTTACGCCGCGCCGTCGTGATCGATGCCGAGGGCAGGGCGAGTCCGTTGGGTAAAGCGTCACTGGAAGATTACGCTTATGTCGCGTATGGCATCGCGATTTACGCACAGCTCAGTGAAGACCCGCGCGATCGCACCTTCCTGACGGCACTGCTCCAACTCGCCTGGCAACGTTTCCATGGTCCGGCAGGTTGGCGGATGGACGACCAGCCGCTGGTCCCGGGTATGACCGAGGCGTTCGCAATTCGCGAGGGGGCGCTGCCGTCACCCTCGGGACTGCTGATTCAACTCGCGGCAGAAAGCGAGCTGCCAGGCTTGGTAGCAAAAGCCGTCGCAGCCGCCGAACAGGGGCGGGCAGATGCGCAGGCGGAGCCATTTTGGTTTGTCGGCCACCATGGTGCTTTACTGGCGGAGCCGAATGGCGAAACACCTGAGTGGTCCGCCTCGTCGGAACCGCCCGATCCTTGAGGATGTGCGAATGCCCCATTGCAGCGAGAAAGGCTTGCTTTCCTGGGGTTGTAGGTCGTTGACGCCGTTTGTCCTACTACGTAGCTTCTCGCCCTGCAAAGTCGACCAACGCCGATCTGCTTTAGTGTCAGTCGACCGGACCCAAAAAAACGACCATAGGATCCTTAACAATGCCGCTGACCCGTCGAGCGTTATGTCTTTCCGCCCTGGGGCTTTTGCTCGCCCCAACCCTGTCCCAGGCAGCGCCGAAGCGGCTGATCGACATGCGTGGCCGGGTGCACGGCAAGGCGGTGCGCGGGAGTCTGTTCTACCTGGCCGATAAGACGGCATATCGCTTCGTGCTCTACGAGGAAGGTGGGGCCCGATACGTCGACATCCGTCCGCGCCCAAAAGATCTTTCCCACCACGGTATGCTCACCCAGCCCGGCCGTTTTCGGTTTTCGACGGACGATCGGTCGATCGAGATGCTGGTCACCGACAACGGTGTGTTTCGGCTGCGGTCAGCGGATGACGACGAAGACGCGGGCGCAACGGTTACCTTCGCGCTGGCCCCCGGCGTGTTGTGGGCCGCGGGCGGCCTCGCCTTTGCCGGCTTGGCGATCAGCGGCCTTGCCGCTGCGGTGTATGTGGAGACCGGCAAGACCCCGACGCAACTGCTCGAGGATGTCACCAACGCGGTCACCGATGCGATCGATAGCGGTGATGTGCCTACCTCATACGGCGACGGCTGAGTGCGCCTGAAATTGTCCGGCGTCTGAACGCGCATCCTGGCGGCTTGGCGAGCGCGATAGCCGACTTACGGCGCAACGAGAACTGCTCGCGACGCTTTTGCTATTCCTTGCCGCGGATCAAACTGAATCTGGCTTCGTGTGTGCAGACGGAACCGAGACTGCTGGATACCAACGAACGTATGACATCACCGTCGCGCTGGACCGGACCGGCTGGCATTCATGCCGAATGTGCCGGGCTGGCCCCTTGCGTGCGCTATCGTTCGAACTCCGCTTCCAGTTTGAGAAACAACCCGAGCCTGGCGTCGTAATCGTCCTCTCGGGCAAAGACCACTTGCGGCGCCACCTCAAACCACAGCCAGCGCCGCCATGCCTGCTGCCGATATCGCATGCCGATCACGGTTGAATCCAATACCGCTTGGGGTTCCGTGCTGAAATAGCTGGTCCAACTGGTCGAATAGACACGTCGCTCGTCGATCGGTCGGGCCCATTCGAAACCCTGCTTGGGAAACCAGCCGTCCTCATCCTCATATCCGTCGAGCCGCGACGATGAGCGGAAGAACCATGTCTCCCAGACCGGCCGCTCGAGCTGCAGCTCGGTCTGTGATTCAAGCCCAACATCGGTATACCAGCGGAATCGCTGGATGAATCGGGCATCGATCAAAGGGTAAGACTGGAAGTATCGAAAACGCGGCTCGACATAGCCGACCAATGAGCCATCGCGGAACCGCACGCCGCCGCCGAGACTCGCGTTGATGCGTTCATCGTCGCGAATGAAGCGGCGCAACCCGGCAGTCAGGCTGGTCTCGTCGTTGCCGGAAAAAATTTCGTCGGTGTTTTCCCAGATCGACCCCGTGGTATCCAGATCATCACCGGAACCCGTGATGTAGAGCATCACTCGGTTCTGCAGATGGGGCAGTCTCAGTCGCAGTTTCACTCTAGCCTTGGCATCCGTGCCTTCGCCTTGCTCTGAGAAGCTACTCAACGACAGCCTCAAGCTGGTGGTATTGGCTTCGTCAGAATAGTTCTGGTCAACGAAAAACGAGTCCAGCCATTCTGCGCTCAAGACCACGCGCTCGGTCACTAAGTCGCGCAGTTCATCGACCTTGGTCTCACCGGACTCGGGCAGAGGCTCATCGGCGGACACAGCACTGGCCAGCAGCATGCCAAGCACCGCCGCCGTCATCTGCCCGTTGCGGCATCGGTAAAGCCGTTTACTGATTGACATCAGGGTCCGTAACCGCCTGTTTGGCACCGATACCTCTAACTATATCAAGCCTTTTGCTTGGTCCTCTCCGTCACCTCCAGCTTGCGGGCGGGTATTCTGCGGCCAGGAATGTCAGGAAAGAGGCAACGTAGGAACGTGCCCAACGTCGCAAGCGTATCGCCCGGATGTCATCCTTTTCGTCGTCGCGTGAAACAGAAGCGCCAGTTTGCCGGTCATATGTGGCATGCGAGCAACCGCAGCGCCAGCGCCAGCCGGGCCTGTTTTGAAATCTTATCGCTGACTCGAGGATCTAACCCTATGAAACGACGCCACTTTATCTATGCGGTTTGCGGGCTTGCTGCCGCTCCTGCGGTTCTGTACCGCGTGTCAGCCAACAGTGGAGAAACAATGAAAGGCACCTTTGACGTCTCGCACACTGAGGATGAATGGCGGCGCCTGTTGAGCGATGCCCAATTTCAAGTGCTGCGAAAAGAGGGCACCGAGCGGCCCTGGACCAGCCCGTTGAATGACGAGAAACGCCCCGGTACCTATGTCTGTGCAGGTTGCGAACAACCGCTGTTTACCGCGGCGCAGAAGTTCGACAGTGGGACCGGCTGGCCGAGCTTCTTCGACGTCATCGACGGTGCGGTCGGAACCAGGACTGACTACAAGCTGTTCCTACCTCGCACTGAATATCACTGTTCACGTTGCGGAGGGCACCACGGCCATGTGTTCAAGGACGGTCCTGCACCGACCGGTCTGCGTTACTGCAACAACGGGGTCGCCCTGAATTTCATTCCCGAGCAGGCCTGAGGGCATGGCGAGGCCTGGGTTCCGAAGACTGTTCGGTTCGCTGTGCCTGCTGGTCCTCGCGGTACCGGCGGTGAATGCGGCACCGTTGAGTGTCTACGAGAGTCCAGAGGAAAAGGTAGCCGTGCTGGAACTGTATACCTCTCATGGCTGCAGCAGCTGTCCTCCCGCGGACGCCTGGTTGCGCACCCTCGCCGAACAGCCGGGGCTATGGAACGAGTTCATCCCCCTCGCTTTTCATGTGGACTATTGGAACGATCTGGGGTGGCCCGATCAATTCGCTGCCGGGGTGTACAGTGACCGACAGCGCGAGTATTTCCGCAAAGGTCATATCTCGAGCGTCTATACGCCCGGGTTCGTTCTGCGGGGTCGCGAATGGCGAGGATGGTTTAATGGTCGCGCGCCGGAATTAAGCCCGGGGGCTCGGGTGGGGAAGCTGTCCCTGGCGTTGCATGATGATCAACGTGCGCTGATTCGATTCAACCCTCAGGAATCCGCGAACCCGCCTCAATTGATCGCTCACGTGGCCATTCTCGGTTTTGGCCTGACGACAGCGGTGAACGCGGGCGAGAACCGGGGTCGTACCCTCGAGGAAGATTTTGTCGTTCTCGGCTACCGCGCTTCCCGGCAGAACTCCGCCGCTGTATGGGACCTGGCGTTACCGGATGTTGTCGACGCTAGTACCTCACGGCGCGCCATTGTCGCCTGGATCAGCACCGGCGCCGCGCCAGTACCTGTGCAAGCCGTTGGTGGATGGCTGCCGCCGGGGACTCAACGGCCTTGAGTCACGACCCATAGGCTGCTTGCCTTAAGGCCTTCAGCGGCCTGGAATCCCGGCCTCTCAAGCGCGGCTGACCAGCCACGCAAAACAGCCCGCTGCAAGCAGTGCCGCCGTCGCCGACAGCACGGCCAGGCGTTTCAGATACGTCCGAAACTGTCGAACATCTTGATCGTTACGTACCTGCTGCAGGCTGAGCGCTTTGAGTGTTTCGTCCAGCGCCTCGCGGCGTTGCTCCAGCGCCAGTATGCGAATCTCAGCGCTGTCCGCCGCCGCCTTCAGAGCACTCACTTGGTCAACGAGGTTTCGCCAAGCATCTTCCGCCAGGTCAGCCTGTTGCGGTGCGTCGGGCACACCTACAGGGGCCCCAGCGTGGTTTGCTGGCGAAACGCCATGATGCAGATTGGGTGTCTCGTTCTCAAGCCGCTGAACAACGCCTTGTAGTTTCTCGACCCGGCTTTCGAGTCTGGCGCTGCGAGTTTCCCCCTGCACTGCAGAAGTCTGCAGCGCCTGGGTAAGTTCGCTCAGCTTCGACTGCAGCCTTTCTAATGCCTTGATTGGAACGGCCGCATCGTTGGTTGTAGCAGGAGAGACCGCCGCTTTGGGAGACGCATTTTCAGCCTCACTACTGAGCAGGGCCGTCTGTAGCTCAAGCGCTTCCTGGCCAGCCGACAGTTGCTGCAGTGTCAATGCCATCGTGTCGAGGCCCGTACGGGTTTCATCGAGGCCATGCTTGATGCCTTCGATCTCTTTTTGCTGGTGTGCAAGTAGGTCGTCAAGGTCCATTTTCGGTGACGGGGTCCTGGGTGGCTCCTGGTGTGTTACCAAGGTTTGAATAGTGATCGCTAATCGAACGATTCTCCAATCGCGCGGCAGTCAGTGCGCAATCTCCCAGCGCAATGGTGAGTACGATGGGCGAGCCGTTCGTCTGATAGCCTTCAGCGTCGCCGTTTTCCACCATCTGCTCGATGACTGCGGGTTTTTGTCCGTTAATTGGAACGGAAGTCGTCACGCAGGAAACCCGCAGTGATTTCTTTCTCCTGCGCCATTGCCCCGTATTGGTTTGCGAGGCTCTGCGGAAAATCGGCGACGCCACGCCGGCGTCAGTGGTTCGGGTGTGAAAACTCAAGCCGAGCGGATGTCGAAATGAATCGACGCCGGACAAGCCATTTCTATGTAATTGGATACATAAACGGTCCTTCGTCGGGCAGCGCGCTGATTCGCCGCTCGTTGCAGCGATCTCAGAACCGCCACGCGTAACTCAACTCGACTTCCCATTGCTCCATCGCGATATTGATGCTCTGGGGACCACCGGTAATCGGCAGCGTGCAACCACAATCAAGATCGCTGCGCGGCGCATACATCGCAGCCAGGGTCAGTTCGTTATCGTGGTCGAATCGCTTGGTCAAACCCACGGTGTAGTGATCTTCCACCACCGCGGGCGCCAGGACGTTAAACAGAACCCCTGAGGTTGGCACTGGTTGCTCCGTGGTGCTGTAACCGGCCCGCAACGTCCAGTCGGGGCGAAAATCCCACTGCGCACCGAACTTGTACACGGTTACATCGTCCCAACCGAAGCCCGCACCATCGTTGCCGCCGAGACAAGCCGATGCATTGCCTGCGAAGCAAGCGCTGAGATTTTCGGTCATCGGATTGCTAAGTGACGCGATGTCGCCGTACCAGATGCGTTGTACATCGGCTAGCAGGGTCAGGCTGTCGTTTGCCGCAAAGGCCAGGCCAATGGTCGCCGTAGGCGGAATGTCGAATGCCCCCTGCTCGGCGAGCAAATCGCTGTAGTCGTCAAACTTGGTCATAGCCGTCTTCGTTTGATAGCTGGCGCCGAATGACCACCGATCGCTCGCCTGCCACAAAGCGCCGACCTGTGCCCCAATGCCATAAGACATCTCGTGGCCGTTATCGGTGAGGCTGTCCGGATTGCCATCGGCAACAAGTCCGCCAAGACTGCTCAGGCCACGGGCCTCGAGACTCTGAACGGCCAATATCCCGGCGACCCCCAGCGTCAGTCCGTCGGCAACCCGATGGGCATAGCTAAAGTTCGCAAACAATTGGGACAGATCGATGCCTGCATTTCCCGCGCCGAACGTGCCTGCACCGCCGGTGGTATCCGCAGCATCGTAGTCGGTATTCAGGCCACCATTGCCATACAGCGCAATGCCGACGGCGCTATCGGGTCCCAGTGGGCGTGTATACCCGATATGCGGAACAACGAAATGGTCACTGCCGCTGTCGACGGTACCCGTGAAATCTGGGTTACTGCCGATGGGCAACGGTGCGCCGCCGCCAATCGCGGAACCGGCTTTCTGCGTGTATCGCCGGGGTGGTGAAAAAAGTGCCGCACCGGCGTCGATGCGCTTGCCTACGTGAAGCGTGCCGGCCGGGTTGACTGCGGCCGCTAGGGCGTCCTGCGGAAGCGCTACCCCGGCGCCGGCCATGGCCTTGTTCTTGGTGCCATAGCCGTGGGCGAAATAGCCGTTGGTGGCATGCGCAGTGGATACGAAAAGGGTGATCGAAAACAAAACGGTTGAAGCACCAAGCGGTTTCACGGGCGACGCCTTGTCGAAAAATTATTAATTGTTGTTAATTTTAACGATTACTAAATATCGATCTCAACAGCAGTCACGGAGGTTCCTGATCCACGGCAATACACGGAAAAGAAGGCAGGCCGCCGTGAGAGGCAGGCTTTTCCGTTCAAGGCAGATCCAATTTGAGAATTCGCAATGCAAACCGGGCGCGATATCGTCGATGGTCATAAGGCAAAGGGTGAATGACATGACGACTTGGACGGAAAAGCTGCGTCTGAAGGGCATGGCGGAAGAAGATATCTACTTCGCCAGGCGCGATCGTGAGTTGATCGATGCCATGCACAAACGAAGGTCAGCGAGACACCACGGGCCGGAAAACAGGCCAAAAGAAAAGCTCTCCAGGCACTAGCCGAGGGCTGCGCAGAATGACGAGACAGCGTCTCGTTTTGTAACGGGGCTTTCGCTCGATGTCGGTAGGTGCTGGCTCGCAAAGCTATAGCCGCCTCTGTCGCCTCGAGGACGGCTTTGTTTTGTCTAGGGACAGACCAAGCGAGCATCATGTCAATCAGGTGCACATCTCGGCACCTGTCACACTCAACCTGCGGCGCATCGCTCGTCGTTTGTTTAATCGCTGCCAGATTCGTTCGTGGAAATAGAAGCCAATGGTGTTGACCGCTGGCTCGACCAACGCGACGGCACCCCCAATCATGATGTCGCCGGTCAAGAGATAAGCCACGGTGAATGCAATTACGAAATGCATTACCGCAAAGGACGTTGTCTTTGCCATCACAACTCTCCGTCTGCCGTATCGAGTATTAGCGAATGATAAGCATTATCATCTTCGCGTCCAATCGATTCTCGCTCTTGTGAAGATTGCCAATGGCTATTGAAAGAGGCTGACGCAGACGTTGAAAGGCTGGGGCTAGAACGGGCTGGAGCCGACATGATCGCCCATCGCCAATGATTTCCCGGGCCGACGTTTTTGCTGGCCAACCGTTGAGTACGAACCCCATCAGCAGCCCCTCGAGGTCGGATCGCCGTCGAAAACAGCCTGCCGACCACTCGACGCGGGCCTTGCCCAATCGGCTCGGAGCGTATCGGGGGGGTGACCTCTGTGGATGCGTAGGTGGTTGGGGGCAGTGGTAGGGCCAGGTAGATTTCCACGCTTACTAACCGACGTGTTACCGGGAAGTTATGGTCCCTCAATGGCTTCGTGAGAATTTATGGAATGGTCGAGCCTCGCTCTCGCATCAAGTGTGGCTATAGTCGTTCCTGGTTGTCCTGCAGCAACCTATTTGGCGTTGCACGCTTGCGCGTCCCTTCGCCCATGCTGGGTCAGGCATCTGTGCGCTCTTTCTGGAGCTTTTCCCGAACCGCCATCAAGACCTTGCCGTAGGTGTTATGCCCCCGGCCGTCCCGTCCGCATCCCCAGTAATAATCGTACATTGAGTTTTCAACGATCTTTTGCGGGGCAGTCTTCAACAACGCTTCAGCGACCTCGGGGTGGGTAAGGCACTTTATGTAGAGACCACGGGTCATCACCGTGCGGCGGATCTTTTTCCAATCCTCACGCACGGCCCGCGCATGTTTATCGGCCAGCTGCTTGGCCTCGGCAGGGGAACTGGCATTGCGAATGGCTGCGCGTTGCTCCGGATCCGTGAACTTCATGCCTTGAAAATAGTGCTCGACGGTCGGCCAGTCTGCATCATCCAGAGAGAAGTCGTGGCGCGAAAAACTGCCAAGCGGATTGCTGTCGTCGCTTCGCGAGAGGTAAAGCGGTTCAGGTTCCGGGTTTGTGAATAACATGGCAATTCCGATCGGTGGGTCTGTGTGCCTGATAATTTATGACGCTTTTTGGTTTCTTTTCCATCTTAGCTTGTGCGGGTCGGCCCGGAGTGGGCATGACTGCAGGCGTCTTCCGGTGACTAGCCGGGGTCCGGTCGGTCCTCAGTCAGCGGACAACTTTTCCGGCGACCACTCAGGGGTTGGGTCATGCTCCTTTAGCTGCTTCTGTTCTTTCTTTACGCACATCGGCGAATCCAAGCAATGAGATGAACAAGCAGATCGCCAGAGCCGCAGAGGAACAGCACACAGTTGCTGAGCTGATTAACAGCAGCGTTTCGCAGATCGCACAACTTGCCGAAGGCTCGAAGCAGCGCACCGAGCAGGCTACCAATGCTGCCGAGAGTATGGCTGAGCTCAGCAAAAGGCTGGGCAACTCAGTACATCGCTTCCAACTCTGACTGGGAGCCACGTGGGCTGACGACGGTGGCGACGGTGTTTTCGGTCCCATATCTTTCGATGTGATTACTACGGGCTAATTGCCGCGTCCGGCCGAACCCGGAAAACCGTGGCCTGTCCCCGATCCTGCGCGTGTGCCTAAAATTACGGCACAAACGGCATCATGCGAGATGGATTGGAGAACTTGTTGATGTCGTTGCCCATATGACCCATGGAGTTCGTCATCACCGCCATCGAGCGGTTCATCTGATTCATATCGACGGACATGTTGGCGATGTGCCCACTCATGCCGGCTATGTTGGTATTCAGTTGACCCATGTCGCGGCTCATATGCGCCATGTTTTCGGTCATCGACTCCATGCCGACACGCACGCGCGAAAAGTCATCGCCCATGCGGGCCTGTCCCTCGACCATGCTGGCGGCCATCTGGTTCAT
Source organism: uncultured Gammaproteobacteria bacterium (assembly GCA_942490985.1). Lineage (GTDB taxonomy): Bacteria > Pseudomonadota > Gammaproteobacteria > Chromatiales > Chromatiaceae > Thiosocius. The sequence continues at coordinate 452,518 of CALNYW010000003.1, read as the reverse complement.
GTTCGCCGCCATCGCCTCCATGTTGCGACTCATGCGCCCGACGTCTTTACCCATCTGTACCACCGACGTGGTCATCTGGCCCATGTCGTTGCCCATGTTCCACATGAACAGGCCCATCCCGGCGAATGCCAGGGCCATCACGACGAACAGGATGCCCGCGCCACCGAGACGTGCGGCATTGTGCAGCGCACTGCGCCCGGTAGCCTTGTCAGTCAAACCTCCCCAAGGGTGGAAGCTGTTTGTTTCCAGCTCGGATAGCGCAACCCAATTTCGGCAGCCGTAATAATCAATCTCTGGCAGCACGCTCGGAAATCTCCCGCAGTTGAAGTAGCGTCAGTAGAAGCTGTTATAGCCGTCACACAGGCCGGCCGACTCGGCGAAATCGCCCAGGAGGGGGCTATCTGGATGAATCGCCGCGTCAAAGGAGCCCGGCAGCTGCCAGCCAACGCTGCAGCCGAGCCCGGTTCACACCGAGATCAGAATAGCCATAGCGAGCGCGTGACCACAGAATCAGGCCGCTGCCCGCTTCCGTCTCAACAGCCGTGACCGAGATATAGTCTGGAAAGCCTATGATCGCGGAGCGCTGCACGTAGGTGATCCTGCCGTCCTCTGTGCTGCCAGCCACCACCTCTACGCGCGGTTCGGTCCTAACGGCGGCATCAAGGGAAGCGAGCAGCTCTCGCGCAGGCTGTTGCACCGGCATGAGTACGATGTCGGGGTCAGCACGGGTGGTACCCACCGGTGCCGCAAGCGCGTCGTTCGGCTTGCCTGTTCGTGCCGTGTTGGTCGGGTCAACATGCCAGACATCAGGGTCGTGCCCTGCACTTCGGATCATCAGAAAGCCTGCGCAGAATAAGACGACAAGTATGCCCGCAGCCCGTTTGATCCAGCGACTCATTGCAAAGTATCCCCTCAAAATTGAGCATCAGATGATCGCCGGATACCAGAGCCACGTCTGGATTGGCGTTATCGTAAACGACAACGGATGATACCAATCTGCAAAGGGTCCAACTTGTCATGGCTAGGCGCCGCGTGCGCTGGATCATCGATGACGATCCGATGGACCTGTTCTGACCCCGTTATCCCGTCGCAGATCACTACTTGTCTGCTGGCGGATGGGTTGGCGATAATCTGCGACTCAAGCAATGACAGCGCATAAGCAACAAGGAGTCAGATATGGATATTCGTACCGCAGCCATGACGGCCGTCTGCTGCCTGACGGTGGGGGCAGGCACTGTCGCGCAGGCCGAAGAGCGTTTGTACGGTGAACAGATACGCGCCCTGATCAGCGGCAAGACCACTTACGGAAAACATGCGTCAAAGGACAACGAAGGCCACGTGTACCGCAACGACGACGGCACCTTCGTCGCTTATCGGACGGCCCGCAGTGAACTTCGCCGGGGTACTTGGTCGGTTCAAGACGATATGTTCTGCCGCCAGCCTGAAGGCGAGAAGAACCGGTGTCGCGAGGTGTATGACCAGGGTGATGGTACTTACAGGTTGTATGTGCAACCGAAAAACCTTATGAAGCCTCGCAAACATGTCTGGACGATCTACAAGATCGCCGACGGCAACGCCGAAGACCTGAAGTAAGACCCGGTTAACCCGACCGGGCCGCTGCATGTCGACCATGGCCGTGGTCGCCGACACTCTGCATTCGAGAGCTGTCGTAACCTTGGCGACGCGTCGGGAACAGCCGAAAGTCGCTTAATTGCTGTAAAGCATCCTGGCACCATCGATCAGCAAACGCTTAAGGATGGCTCCGTGTTGACTGCTGACCAGCGTCCAAGCATTCAGCCAGGGCTTTCGCTTGGAGCCGGCCGCTTTGTCTCTTCGCGGTCAGAGTCGACCATTCAAGCTGTGCCGGTCGAAGCGTCAACCGCGCCCGGTTGGCCGTCCTCTACCAAGAAAGACGCCACCGTCGTGCAACCGGACGCAGGATCTTTTACCGACTTGACGCCGCGCAAGTCGGCGATAAGCCGCCGCGGCGTCACTTCGAGGCGTAGATAGCCGCGATGCAGGCCAGTCGCGTAGCGGACATGCGGATTGATTGATACAGCACCCTCGATGTATCGCTCAGGTACCGGGTCAGACGTTATCGAGGTCGTCACGAATTCGGTGGCGACGGGCGGCGACGACTCATCGGAGAAATCAGTCTTCAGATCGGTGACCCAGAAAGCGTGCAGATCACCACCCAGTACCACCGGGTTAGCCGGGCTGCACGCCGCCAATCTTTCGAGTAGACGTCGACGCGCAACAGGGTAACCGTCCCAGCTATCCGCTCCGAACCACTCCTGCGGTCCAGCAAGAAAATCAACCTGCGCCATTAGCGTCTGCTGCGTAATGAAGTTCCAACGCGCTTCCGAGGCTTCAAGTCCGGCCTCGAGCCACAGTTCCTGTTCCCTTCCGAGCATGGTCGCCCTCGGATCGTTTCGCGCACGGCAGCCCTCGGCGAGATCCGGTTCGCGGCGGTCGGTTGTCGAGCAGGGTTGGGGGCTGCGGTACTGGCGGTTGTCCAGCAGGTGGAACCGGGCCAGCCGGCCATAATCTGCACGGGTATGTAAACGAAGGTGCGGCCCGATAGGCCTCATCGAACGCCGAAGCGGCATGTGCTCATAGTAGGCCTGATACGCAGCTGCCCGGCGCTGCAAAAACCTGACGGGGTCGTTTCCTTCGGACTGGTCCGCCGCGTAATCATTGTCAACTTCATGGTCGTCCCAGGTCACCAGCCAGGGGCAGCTCGCATGGGCCGCCTGGAGGTCTAAATCCGACTTATAGAGCGCGTAGCGGCGGCGGTAGTCGTCCAGGTTGTACGGCTCGGGCGAACCATGCTTGCGGACGTGCTGGCCGCCCCAGGACGACTCGTAAATATAGTCACCGACGTGCACAAACAGATCCAGCTCGTCGTTCGCGATGTGGCGGTGTGCCACAAACCACCCCTGTTCGTAATGCTGGCAGGAGCCGAGACCGAAACGCAGGCGCGTTGGCTCGCTGTTTTCAACCGGGGCCGTGCGCGTGCGCCCGACCGGACTCAGCGCGTCGCCGACCTGGAAACGATACCAATAGTCGCGCTCGGGCAATAAGCCAGTCGGTTCAGCGTGTACCGAGTGTCCCCAGTCGGGTGTGGCGTGGTAAATGCCGTCGGCAACGATCGAGCGGAAGCTATCGTCTTGAGCGACTTCCCACCGCACTGGTACCGGCTCAGGCGGCATTCCGCCACGGCATGCCAGCGGATCTGGCGCCAAGCGTGTCCATAAAACCATGCCATGCGGCCCTGGATAGCCCGAAGCAACGCCGAGACTGAATGGGTAGCGATCGAGTCTGCTGGCCGCGCGAGGCCATCGGGCCATACCCAAACATGCCGCGCCGCCGAGCACCCGTAAGAAATCTCGACGATCCCAACAAATTTCGTTCGGCATCTGATGCACCTTAAGATCGAGTACTCAGAGCATAGGGGCTACCACAAACCATAGCTTTTCCCGTTTCGCCGGTTTTGCACTGCGGCTCACCACTGTGCTGATACGAGGTGGCATCGGTCGATGGCGCGAGCTTGGCCGCAGGCTCGCTAACATGCTTGGATCATGGCCCGCCGCTGCAGCTGCGCGGTGACACCACGGCAGCTCACATGGCCGGAGACGGGCGCTCGCAGATAAAAAGCCCGCGAAGCCGGGATTTGGTGGGGTCCCGGCTCATGTCATCTCAGGGACATATCTTCCATATCAACTGGCGAGCTTTGCGTGGTTTCGCTCGCTCGGGCTTATTACGGAAATGCGCGTGTCGCGTCTCGCTATCGATATAAACATCCATCGGTAGATACTCGCAATCTGCGCCTCGGTCCTGTTCAGTCGTCTGAGCCTCTTTCTCAACCGGGGCCGTGCTGCAAACTTCGCAATCCCCGCGGGTGGTAGGGACAGGCTTCATGTTGGTTCTCCAGGCGACTGTGAGAAGTTCGTTCCTACCTAGAGTATAGGCGGCACAGCCGCCTTCCGTTCTGCATGTACCTGGCCCCGTCGTTTTTCGTCCCCGCCTTGCGGTATCTGAGGCGTTCTCTGCGGACGCGGCGAGCATCTCCCACAGAGGTTTGTTGCACGCGCTCGCGTAAGCTTCGGCTTGCCGTAGAACGTGCTGGTTGCGCTGAACGATACGTGATTTGTGGGACATGACACTTATTCGTGTCACTGCCTTCACCGCTGAAGCCGGAACCGATTCAGCTGGTATTGCTGCTGTCGCTGGAATCGATTCAGCGTATCGATTTGTCGCCAGGAATGGGCTGGACCCGGGGAGGGTATGGTCTTGGCGCGGTGCTTCGAGAGGAGCAGTTCGCGTCGTTGCCTCTCCTGCAATCGTTGCAATTCTGCGCGCTGCGCGCGGTGGAGAGACTTCTGCCGCTTCGTTTGATTCATAATTCCGGGCGATGACGCTGACGGACGCTGAATGTTCCTCAAATCGGTCTCGCTGGCCCGATTGAGCTGCTGCAATTGCCCGACATTGGCCGCAGGCGGGCCTGCAAAGGCAGACAGCGTAAGAGCCGAGCCGATCAGGATCGCGAAATGCAAGAACTTCCTTGACGGTCCGTGAGAAAACCATTCCAAGTGAATCTGCCACTGAGTGCCAGGATTGCGATCAAGTCGCTGCTTCGATTGCTGCGTCTGGCGTCGGGTAAACATATTCGGCCTCATGCGTCACCTTAGTGCTCAAAGAAGCAGACCGTATTGCGTTAACGCAGTTCAGCTTGTCGAACGCGGCAGACGTCCACAAAAATCGACAACGCTGCTGCAGGTGTGGCGTTCTTCCTTGCACGGCGAGCCGATGACCTTGCGGCTTCGGTTTCAACCGGTCTCGACGGCGGCACTGTTTCAGACTATCAGAGTGCCCTGTAGCCGATGACCCTGAATCGGTCGGACCCCAGCCTGGAACTGCCGTCTCAAAACCGTCTGCCAGCGAGTGTCGCCTGTTGCGCACTAAGGACACAGCTTAGAGGCGAATGCTTAAGCGTGCGAATGGGCCGGATGCCGGGGTGGTGCCGTATCAGACATTGTCGAGTAGGACCGAGTCGGTGAATGCGGCGGTGCTGATCCCGCATGGCCCGGTCGCCGTTCAGTCGGCGGATGGCCTATCCGGCGATTCTTCGGGCGTTGGGTTTTGTTTCTTCAGCCGCTTTGGGTGCTGCGAAAACAAAAAAAGTAACCCGTTTTCTGATGCCCAGACCAAACTTTTCCGACCGCTGAACTTATCCCGAACCGAGCTAGGCCGGTAAAACCGGATCCGCAGAGGTAAGGATAAAGACGGCCACGATTACGGCTTCACTGAACGAGCCTCCAGAGCGAATTCCAGCCCATGCTCTTTCCGGGATTCCTTTATGCTATCCCAGCGCAGGTGTGCAGATTCGGGCCGGAAGTAGTCTCGCAATAGGTTTTTGTGCCCGCTGCATTACAAAGGTGGGGAGGCATCCAGACAAGGACAGAACATGAAAGCGATCACCGTTTTTAACAACAAAGGCGGAGTGGGCAAGTCGACATTCACTCTGCTGATTGCGGACTTCTTTTCATCGACTGCAGTAACCGTCTCTGACAGGCGGGCTCGGATCCTGGTAGTGGATCTGGATGCACAGAATTCCAGTGCTATAGCCTTGGTGGGCAAAGAAGCGGTGGAACGGAAACAGAGAGACGGTGAGACCATCGATACGCTCCTGCAAATGCTACTTCAAGGCAAAAAGCCGTCATTAAGTAGTTTTCTATTGCATCGCCACGAAAAGCACACCAGCGATAGAAAAATTCCTCTTGGGAAGCTATCCGTGCTGGTCAGCGAAGGTGATCTGACCGTCGCGCTAGAGGAAAAATACCGAGATCGAATTGCCATCGGCATGTACGAGAGATTACGGCCACTGCTAGAACAAGAGTTTGACATCGTGATCTTCGATTTGCCCGCCAACATTGACCGACGTAATTTCCTTCCGATGGCGACATTGAGCACCACCGACTTCATCGTAATGCCAACCGAACCCTCGAAGATCACGCTGAACGCGATGGAGAAGACATTCGAGATTGTCCGCGATGCGCAAGGTGCGGCTAAGCAGGCCGGGCATAAGGTTCCGAAGCTGGCTGGTTTGGTACTTAACAAAACGGACCGTAGAACGAAGCAGTATCGTCTCCATGCTCAAGAGCTTCGGTTGAGAGCCGGGGAAAACGACTCGTTGGTGTTCGACAATTGGCTGCCCCCTGCGCCCACTCTGGCAACGGCGACTGACGACAGTCTCAGTTTCGAGACTCTCAGAGATCGCTACGACACGTACTATGATCACGTGAGAAAGGTTTCGAAAGAGCTGGCTGAGCGATGTGGTATGGCTAAAAAGGCTGCACCAAAGAAAACAAAAAGATAAAAGAACTTTGGAGCGGGATCGGCTGGCTGTTCAGGGAACTGGGGATGTTGGGCCGAACGCTCGCCTCGATTCCCAGGCTTCGTCGGCAATCGTCCGACACGGCTCCCCGATTCTCCAGTGCGGCGAAAGACCGCTACGACTGGGCAGGTTACGGCTGAGGGGAAGAGGTTCCCTGGTCAACCGGGCCGCCGACCGACGGCGGCTCGAGGTAGCCGAGCCAGTGGCTCTTGTAGATCACCCCGTGCTTCAACAGTAGTCGGCAGATGTAGTCCACTAGCGGATTGGCGTGCCCGGTGATGAAGCAGAAGCCGCTTTCCCCACCCTTGTGATGGCGGGCGTGGGTCTTCATCGTGTACATCAGGCCGAGCTTCTGGATGGGGCGCACGAGCGCGGCCCCCCAAGTCATGGTCCTGGAACCGTGCACCCAGGCGTGGATGTGGTCCGTGTGCAATACCGCCAGCGAAATGATCAGAAACTCGAGTGACAGGTACGAAGTCACCAGTCCATAGTCCAAGACAGTCGACAGCAGGACCGCGATCAGCAGCAGGATGGCTGCCGGCACCACGGTTTCGTAGAAATAGTAAAGGTAGGGTGTGCGCAGGCAGGCGCTGGCCGTGCGGTGGTGCATTTTGAAGTTGTAGACCACGGCGTCGAACCACGTCGAGTCCGCCAGGATCTCCTTTTCCCGCTGTTTGAACTCGTCGGAGTTGCGGTCCTTCTCGTAGAAAAACAGCCAGTCGTATCGCTTTTCGTAGTTCAGCGGGCGGTAGTCGATGTACATGTGGACCAGTCCGCTGAAGAAATCCGCTGCGAACAGGCCAACATAGACCGTGATCAGCGACAGCAATAGCGACATCTGGCTCCAGTCGATGAGATAGAAGCCCACTGCCAGGGCGGCGAAGTAGACGACGATCAACAACCGCCCGAGCGTTTGGCTTGAAATCTTCATTATTTCAGAACGTGGAGCTTGCGCCGGTCCGGCCCCGCAGGGACGGGCTGCCCTTGCCCTCGAAATTGGTTTCCTCGCGCGAATCTACAACAATTCGAGGCAGAAATGCTTGACTGGTGTCGCGCTACGCACCCGATGCAGGAATTTAGCTCCTGATGCGGCGAATTGAAAAATGCATGTCTCTCAATGAGTTAAAGCGTAATCTGTAACTCGGAAGCTGCCAGACATGTTGATTTGCACTGAAATCTGACCAAGTTTGTGCATTGCAAGATGACCCGCCGGACCTATAGCAAGTGTCCGAGTGACGGATGTTTTCTGATCCCGGCCTGGGTAAGCAATTCGATACAAATGTGCAAATCACCGGATCAGTCGAGCGCGCAAATCAACATCTGGGCCTCACTCGTCCATTTCCCAGAATGGGAAAATTTCACATTTCCGGGCAGCAATTTTTACGACACGTTTTCACAGAGGACTCCTAGCATTACTTCAACACGGACGAACAGACAGGTGTACGCGGTCGTGCAAATCTTTGACCGGATACCTAGGAGAAATGAGATGAAAACGATCCTCGCTGCAATCACTCTGAGCCTCTTCTCTGTCGACACCTTCGCCGATCCATGTATGGATACTAACGTGTCGCCACTTGGCTACAGCACCGACTTGACGCCTGATGAGATTTACCTGGAACAACACGGTTGCTGATGTTTCCAAATGCAGATCAGTTCGATCCCGGCCTTTTGAGAATTGCTGTATCGCATTGCTCATGGGCTTTATCCGTCTCTGAGTTGGCCGTTGGCCGCTCGACCATGACGGCATTTATTTGAATTGGAGTGTCACGATGAAAACTAACATTCTTGTCATTGTTCTTGTTTCGGTGCTTTTCTCGACAGCCTCGTTTGCAGCTGGCTACCAAGGTCAAGCGATATTGGCTAGCGCATCGCAATTCGGTCAGCAGTCGAGCGAGCAAAAAACGACGGGCGGTGACTACACATCGACAGGTGCCGAAAGTTCTGATGATGAAGACTGTAGCTAACCTGTTTGTGCGGGACTCGCTCCCTGCTAACAGCGATATCGAGGTCCAAGACCGCCTGACATTCGACTAGCCAGTCCACGTTGGGCTGGATTGGTGCACAGAACAAACGGCGAGGCTGTCTCAACTGGAGGCTTTCATCTTCCGGCCACCTTGGTTCGCAGCCATTAGTGGCTTTTGCGACCGACAAGATGCCATTTCTCACTCTCATCGAAAGCGAGAATCTGGTCTGCAAAAAAAGCATCCGAGATAAGAGGGCCACCTTCGATGAACGAGTTGAGAAAGGTCACCTAGGAAAAGCTGCTACTCAAAAAGCTTCGCCGAAAATCTCATCAAAGAACGCCAACATGCGCAGCCATGAACGCCGGTCGGCCTCTTCTGCATAGGCCAGCCCCTCCATGCCGTAACCCTCTGCGTATGGATTAGTAAAGCTATGCCTGGCACCACCGTAGATATTCATCTCCCAATCGGCACCAGCATCTGAAAGCGCTTTCTTGAACGCAGTGATGCGTTCTGCAGGAATGAAGGTATCCGCATCGCCATGCGCGACAAGGATCTTCGCTTTGAGCTGGGTGGCTTGGTCCGGTGTCGCCGGCGGCAGCGAGCCGTGAAAACTCACGATGCCATCGAGGTCGGCTCCAGCATAGGCCATTTGTATCGCCGTCGCGCCGCCGAAGCAATAACCGACGGCGGCCAGGTGCTTCCCGTCAACCTTGGGATGCTGTTTCAGTTGATCAAGGGCGAGAAGTGCCCGTCGCTGCCATGCCTCGATATTTGAGGTGATCTGTTGCATCCAGCCCTTCGCTTCGTCGGCGTGCCGTGTCTGCTTCGCGCCACCGTACATATCCGCCGCAAATGCGACATAGCCTGATTCTGCAAGCATCTCAGCACGTAGCTTGGCGTAATCGTTGAGACCCCACCATTCATGCAAAACGATTACCCCAGGCCGTTGGCCAGTGAAGGCATCGTCCCAGAAGATGTAACCCTGTAATTCCGCATCACCATCCCGGTACTTCACGACTTCCGTCTGCATTACCGCAGATGCTGATCCATAGAACACAAGCAGCAGTGACGCTATCAATAGGCTTTTCATAATAACCTCCCCCCACAACTGAGTTCTTATCATCCGCAAAACCACGCGCCGAACCGCTAAGAGTCGAGGTCATAACCGTTCTCGGTGAGAACAAACTCGAACTCCTCCCACTGTTCGTCGGTGAACGTATCCAGGATGTTTCGTCGGCATGACAGTTGGTACTCCAGCACTTTCTTATGGAGCTTGAAGATCTCCTGCTGTTTCGCTCGCAACACCTCTTCACTGGTTCGTGGATTCAGCGAGATCCTGTTGAACGCCACACGCTCTTGGATGATTCGGTTCATCGTGTGGATCAGTGGCACGCGGTACTTGTTTCGCCAATCGCGAAAAACTTTGACCTGCTCATTGCTCAACCCAATAGTGTCTCGATTCTGCATAATCAACGGCATCAGGAAGGGGTGGTAGCCCATCTGGCTGAGCATCTCCATCTGCTTCTTTGCTGTTCCCCAGTCAATCAATTCGAGTTCGCTTATTGCCGTCGATTCAGCCGATAAAGCGGGTGCCGTAAAAAAATAGCACAATGCCAATAGAGCAATTGGCAGTCGCACCGATAACTTCGTGCTCGAAATTTTCATCATCTTCCCCTGATCTTCGCCAGCTCTGTGGGCCACTGAACAACCCACCGACACAACCAGCAGTATCTTTGTGCCGAAACGTTAAGACATGCAGCGCATTTGATTCAGGTTAGCCCACAGGAAACCGGCATCCAAGCGAAGTCTCAGGTTTTCCGGCTTGAATCTATCCCAGGAAGAACGCCGTGTTGCCAACAATGTTGGATCAAGCCCCCAGGCGTGACGCGCGGGACATACCCATCACCCATGGAATACTCCGGCTGGAAGACCCCAGAGGGCATCAGTGTGGGCGCCTGCGGATGTATCCGAGGGGAGAGCGGAGGCCTTTAGTCGGCGGACGGCTTGTCGGATGACTCTTCTTCGCCGGGCTGCTGTTGCTTCTTCAGCCGCTTTTCCTCTTTCTTCTTCTTCTTGGCGAGGTCTCGTTGGCGTTTTTCGAAGGCGTAGTTGGGTTTGGCCATTGCGGGTCCTGTTGGGTTGTTGGCGACGCGGTGTGGCCAGGTGGCCCTGCTATTCCACCAAGGGACCATGATCCCTCGGTCATTTGCGCACAAGCCATTGACAGCGATGGAAGTGGTGGGCCCACCAGGACTCGAACCTGGGACCAAGGGATTATGAGGACAACGGAGCGCCGATTTCGGTTTCACCAAGGCGAAGAGCTGAAACGGTTTTTCTGATGGACCGACCTAACCGGTCCGAACACCGACCCTATCCCGAACCGGGTTGGATCGGTAAAACCGTGCCCGCAGACGCAAGCCGAATCGCTTCAGATGCTTACGGCCAAGTTCGGTACCGAACTTCCGAACCAGGGCCGAACCTGACCGAAGGGCCGGTATGCGACGTATTGCGGTCGTTAACCTCAGGCGCGAGACCGGGGGTGGGGAAACAGGGTGGTTTGGTCGGATTCAACACCGAGCCGTCCTTAAGCGTTTCCTGATACAGCGTGCCAGGGTGCTTTACGCCAGGAGGTCCGCTTCCGGCAGGTCCCGACGCGAAACGGACCTTGATGATGTCTTCAGTTGCGTCCGCTTTCAGGCGCGTCGTGCCTTCGCTATCCTGTTCTAGAAGGTGATAGGCCGCACCAACCTATCAATGACATGGAAGCCTTGCGGTCTGACACTACTTGTTCGTCGTCAATACTGTAGCCGGAGGCACTATGGCAATTCCGGTGTTCTTGAGTTATCCGAAGCCTTGCTTTGGCAAACAGGACGGGTTCGTTGATGAACTCCGTCGCTACCTCGAATCAAGAGATTTCCTGCCTCGGACCCTTGGCGTAACCGACTATGACATGGATGCCCCATTGACGGCGATTCGTCGGTTGATGCTTGAGTCGAACGGACTGATTACGATCGCGTTTCGTCGAACCTACATCGATAAGGGGACGGCTAGATTCCGTACGGATATCGAAGGCCTAGCCCCTGTTGAACTGAACGACAAGTGGCTCACGACACCTTGGGCCCACATCGAGCCCGCGATGGCCTACCAACTTGGGCTGCCCATACTAATTCTCCGCGAAACCGGAGTGGTGGATGATGGAATCCTTGAACAAGGCGTTGCCGGAGTCTACATGCCTGAATTCGACTTGACGGATTACTCGGATGAGTATTTCAAAACGGCAGAATGGCGCGGCATCATTGGAAAATGGGAGGGGTATGTTCGCGCAGTGGTTGAAAGCAAGGGTACGCCACCAAGGTTGTACTGAACGCGGGAGGCCGACGAACAATCCGTTGCACCGGAGCCGCGCGGGCCGCGTGGGTTCCGCACTCAAGGTTTTTCCGCGCGGCCCGCAATGTCTCAGCGTCCGTTAATGGTCGACCGCTGTCCCTTCGGGGATAGCTCCCGCATAGCGGACCTCCGCTGATCTGCCGTGTTCGTCATTGGCCGCTTTAGGAAAAGTTAATCGGAACCGCAGCTCCCGGCCATAACCGGCCATTCCCCGACTGCTCCCGGATCGACTGTCACGAACGCTTACACCCCGCCAGGGTCGCCTTTCGGGTGCTCCCGGCCACTTCTGGACCCAACAGCGGCAGGGTGCGGATATCGGGGAATTGTTTCCGGCGGCTCGTCGGGAAAGGGTGGTGCCGGCCATGAAGCTATGAGCGAAGCACTCATCGACCCACGCAAGATGCGCTTTGAAGTCATGGTCATACTTCCAGCTCCGCTCACGTAGAACTTCGAAAGCGGACATGCTTCAGAACTAGACCTTGAGCCACCGCCCCCAGGAAAAGGCCCGGCCAGAGCTTTGCCGGCTGCGGTCTTTTTTGCGCCGGTTTTGCAGCGTTAGCGGGTTGGAGGTAAAGGCTGCCAAAGATGTCATTGACATCCTTTGTTCGACATTTATCGCGGCAAGCCCCTGGTTATTCCCAGAGTCCGGTTGCGCCGCATGGCGGCAGTCATAAGGACGGTCATCGCCAACACCACAGCACCCAAGTTGCCGGCTCAGGGACAGCGGCTCTCGCAATACGCAAGCGGTAAATCTCGACGTCATTGCCACCAATGTTGTCGATTACGATGCCACTGGTGTTGTCGACGAACCAGACTCCAGAACATTTACGCTGGCGAAATCACCGCTCGCCAAACCGGACATCGAACCCGAAACGATCAAATCAAAGATCATGCTGTTGGCCAAAGGTGCGAAACCGAAGTCAACTTCCAGCATGCCACCGAGAATGGCTGTCAGTGTCGATGGCACCGTATTGACTGACACGAAGCACCCCCGATGTCTATTTCCAAGCGCGCCCCACCACCTAAGAATAGATTGTCGGCAACCTCGATAAGACTTCGTTGCAAAACGACTTCCCCAACACTGCCTGGTAAGCCGCTGGCGACGAACAGATCACCGGTCGGGCCAGTCCCCGCGGGACTACCGACTGCAACGGATAAATCGACTGTCAATCAACGTAATGCCGCCATTTCCAACGCCACCGTTGAGGCCGGCACCAACAGAGACGAATTCCGAAACATCTGTAACACTGTTGTCTAACTCTACACCCCACCGGCCGAAACTGTTGGCGGCCACATAAAAGCTCTCGCCAACCTGCAGTGATCGAACTGCACCACTCACGTCGTCTAGCCGCACGCCGCCGTCACTGCTACCGGGTCAATTGCTGCACCAATGGCCACCGCACGTGCCGCTAAATTGCCGCTAGCAAGGTCGAGCCTACCCTGCGCCGATCCACTGCTTCCTAACAACCTCCAGCCGACGGATTGCCAATCACAAGCAAATCATTTCCGGTAACCGCCAGACTGCCAGCGGCCGAGCCGCTACCGGACGCGCCACGCCCACCGTGAGGCCACCTTCCAGCGCCACAGCCCCGTTGCTGATCACCGTGCCGGTCGCATCCGCCGTACCGCTGCTACGCCCGATCGCCAGCGACCCTCCACTGATCCCGCCGGCACCGGCCATCAGTGTTCCGGTTGCCGCGCCTGCCGTATTGCTGTTCGCCACGCCGACGTTGTTAAACGCGAAACCCGACAGCCCAGAGACATGCAGCTCACCCTGCGCATCGCCACTGCGGCTGCCTGCCAAACACCGAGGTTTAACCCGCCACCGAAGGTGTCGCGCGACAACCGCCGCTCCCCAGGTCCAACGCCACGCATCGCCGGCCGTGGTCGTCGAACCGAAGTGATACCCAATGCTCGACGAGGATGCCGATGTCGCCGCCGCCCGCCCGCAGTTCACCGTCTGCAACTGGGCCATGTCACCCGAGAACGTCGCAGCGACGCCTACCTCGAGAAACTCACCGGCGTCGCACCCGTCACCACATTGTTGTGATCGCACCTGGTCCCCCCCATTGAAATCGCGACTGATGGCGAGAAAGCCAGAGTGGTTCGATAGCCGTCCGCCTCACCGCGAGGCCTGCCACCGCAACGGTGTTACTGCTGATAAACATCGCGCTCGCCGCACCGCCGATAACACCCGGACTGAACTCGCCGGTCGCGTGGCCCACACCGCTGTTGTGCCAACCGCCAAGAAGCCTCATCTCAGACGCCGCCCGTAACCGCCAGACTGCCGCGGCCGAGCTGCTCGACGCCACGCCCACCGTGAGGCCACCAGCGCCACAGCCCCGTTGCTGATCACCGTGCCGGTCGCATCCGCCGCAACGCTGCTACGCCCGATCGCCAGCGACTCTCCACTGATCCCGCCGGCACCGGCCACGCGTTCCGGTTGCCGCGCCCGCCGTATTGCCGTTCGCCACGCCGACGCGGTTAAACGCGAAACCCGACAGCCCAGAGACATGCAGCTCACCCTGCTGGCATCGCCACTGCGGCCGCTCGCCAAAACACCGAGGTTTAACCCGCCACCGAAGGTGTCGCGCGACAAACTGCCGCTCCCAGGTCCACAACGCCACGCACATCGCTGGCCGTGGTCGTCGAACCGAAGTGATACCCAATGCTCGCCCCCCCCCCCCCCCCTCCCCTCACCCAGGTCGCCGCAGCGACGCCTACCTCGAAGAAACCCCCCCCCCCCCCCCCCCCCCCCCCCCCCCCCCCCCCCCCCCCCCCCTCCTTTTTTTTTCACCATGTCGCACCTCCAAGCTCAACACATTGTTGATTATCAGCACCCGGTACCCGATCCACCATTGAAATCGCGACCGATGGCGAGAAAGCAGAGTGGTTTCGGAATAGCCGTCCGCCATCACATCGCCCGCGAGGTAATCGCCACCCAAACGGTCAGCACGTTTGATAACAACGCGCTCGCCGCACCGCTGAGTGCACCTGAAACTGAACATCGCCGGTCGCGTCAACACCACACCGCCGTTGCCGCCAACCGCCAAGAAGCCATTCATGTTCAACGCCGCCTGTAACTGCCAGACTGCCAGCGCCGAGCTGCCACTGGCGCCACGCCCACCGTGAGGCTACCTTCCAGCGCCACAGCCCCGTTGCCGATCACCGTGCCGGTCGCATCCGCCGCACCGCCGTTACGCCTGATCGCCAGCGACCCTCCACTGATCCCGCCGGCACCGGCTACCGCCGCCACCCGGCCGCCGCGCCCGCCAGCTCCAGCGGTAGCGCCAGCAGCGCCAGCGGCGGCACGCGAAACCGATGCCCGAGATAGCGCAGCTCACCCTGCGCATCGCCACTGCGGCCGCTCGCTAAAATACTGAGGCTTAACCGCCACCGAAGGTGTCGCGCGCGAAACTGCCGCTCCCCAGGTCCATAACGTTGGCGATGCATATCGCTGGCCGTGGTCGTCGAACTGAAGTGATACCCATTGCCTTACCGATAAGTACGCGTCGATGTCGCCGCTGCCCGCCCGCAGTTCACCGTCCTGCAACCAGGCCGCTGTCACCCGAGAACGTCGCAGCGACGCCTACCTCGAAGAAACTCACCGGCGTCGCACCTAAGCTCCAACACATTGATGACGATCAGCGACCAGGTACCCGACTCACCATTGAAATCGCGACCGATGGCGAGAAAGCCAAGAGTGGTTTCCCGAATAGCTGTCCGCCATCACACTGCCTGAGGCACTGCCACCCGCACCGGTGTTACTGCCGATAAACAACGCGCTCGCCGCACCGCTGATTGAACCTGAAACCGGAAACATCGCCGGTCGCGCTGGCACCAACACCGCTGTTGTTGCCAGCCGCCAAGAAGCCATTCATGTTCAGATCGCCGCCCGCCAACCGCCAGACTGCCAGCGGCCGGGCCGCTACCGGACGCCACGCCCACCGTGAGGCCACCTTCCAGCGCCACAGCCCCGTTGCTGATCACCGTGCCGGTCGCATCCGCCGCATCACCGCTGCTACGCCCGATCGCCAGCGACCCTCCACTGATCCCGCCGGTACCGGCCATCAGTATTCCGGTTGCCGCGCCCGCCGTATTGCTGTTCTGCCACGCCGACGTTGTTAAACGCGAGCCATGCCAGCCCAGAGACATGCAGCTCACCCTGCGCATCGCCACTGCGGCCGCTCGCCAAAACACCGAGGTTTAACCCGCCATCGAGGTAAAGTCGCGCGACAAACTGCCGCTCCCCAGGTCCACAACGCCACGCACATCGCCGGCCGTGGTCGTTGAACCGAAGTGATACTCTATGTCTGCCTGATAAGATGTCGATGTCGCCGCTGCTCGCCCGCGAGTTCACCGTCTGCAACCAGGCCGTGTCACCCGAGAACGTCGCAGCGACGCCTACCTCGAAGAAACTCACCGGCGTCGCACCCAAGCTCGGCACATACTGTTGACGATCAGCGACCCGGTACCCGATCCACCATTGAAATCGCGACCGATGGCGAGAAAGCCAGGAGTGGTTTCCCGAATAGCTGTCCGCCATCACACTGCCTGAGGCACTGCCACCCGCACCGGTGTTACTGCCGATAAACAACGCGCTCGCCGCGTACCGCTGAGTGCACCTGAAACCGAAATATCGCCGGTCACGCTGGCACCAACACCGCTGTTGTTGCCAACCACCAACTGCCCTGCTAGTGCGAGATCGACCAACTGATTACGACGGTTCCTGAAGTCGTCGCACGCTAAACGGTTCTCGTGACACACCCGCCCTTAGGCGTCGACGGTCACCACGATGACGTGGTCAGGGCTGTGCCTCCGTTGGTAACGGTAACCTGATCTACAGCCGTTGGCGCGTTCCCAGTGTTCCACTGAGTACCGTCGAACCAGTCACCCGTTACGCCAATCCAATCAACCGGCGCCGAATAGGCGACCACCGGGGCGATTAAGAGCCCACCCACCAACCTTGGCTTCTGGGAAAGTATGGCTACGGACATGGCAGTCACCTCGTTTTTCGGTTTTGACCAATTGGCCCAAATAGCCTTGAGCAAACATTTTTGAGTTCATGCAAAAACGAATCCACCCCAAGCAATTTTTCCGCCCAATCAGGTAGTTAATCAACAAGATCGGAAAGACCCACCCAATAACTGTAAAAAAGATCGACAACATAAACGAGGGATCGCGCATAGACCTCCGGGCAGACCGATTTTCTTTGACCTCGTCAGAGCAACCCCCTTGCTTGAGACTCAAAGCAAAATTAAGCCTATTTCAGCGAGCCGGCGCTGGTGAAGCCCTTACGATACTCAGGCGCTGTCGCGTACCTTCGGGAATGGCTGCTTTGAGTTGGAAACCGGTCTTCCCCACCGGGTAGGTTTCTCCACAAAACCCGCCGCACCCGACGCACCCGACGACTCCCCATGGTTTTCATCGGCTTGCCCGCGTCGGGTCCCGGTAGCTCCCGTCGCCGCCACCTGTGCCCCCATTCGTGCCCCAGAGTGCCCCCGGGCGCGACGTCTGGGCCATGACCATCACCCATGGATTCCCGTGGCCAGATCTGCCCGGAGCGGGCCAGGGTGGGCACCTGTGGATACGTCCGGGGCGGTGCGGGGGACAGATTGGCGCTTTACCGGCGTGTCGCTACCAGGGGTGACCAAGACCAAGGACTCAAAATCATTGGTTACTTGGATCGCGTTGGATCAGTTGACGCGTCCCTCACTAAACTCTTTGCACGGTCCGACTCTTCGGCCGAGATCTGAACTAATCTATTGCCGCCTTCTTTTTTCGCTGTGTACGTGGCCATTAGCGCTTCTTGTACTTTGTTGTCATGTGCATCGAACCGTTCGAGACTGAGACCAATCGTACAAGTAGCTTTAGGTAGGCCTCTTGTGGCCAGTCGTTCTGGAATGGTCGACAAGAACGCTCTGAGGGCTTCAGTTCCCTGTCGGGTGCAATCTGGGAACAATCGGACCAAGAATTCCTCTCCACCTGTGCGGGCAACTGCACCGAGACAACCGACTTCAGATTTCAATTCCTCGGCTACCGCTCTAATCACCTCGTCACCAACGTTGTGACCGAACGCGTCGTTGATGATCTTGAAGCGATCGATATCTGCGATAGCACAAATCCCCGCTTTGCCTGTCAGCTTTCTGGCTTCCAGTTCTTTGGCAAGTCCGATGCGGTTCAGAAGTCCGGTGAGGGTGTCGAGGTCACTGGGGGCACGCGGCGCGTTGTGCTCATCTAGCCATCGATCCAGTCAGTGAGGCGGCTCATATCAAACTTGAAGTCCCTGCCGGTGCGGACAGGCAAACCGTTCTTGTAGCACAAGGGCTGTAATTCGGCCGGCAAATCTTCAGGTTTCGACATCGATGCCCCACCAACAAACACGGGCACCACGGGTATACCACGGCCTAGGGCCATAGCAACTTCAACACGAACGAAGTCGTTGTCATCGTGAATTCGCAGCGGGTCATGGGCGTGTCCAGTCCAGTTCGGACCGATCACAGCCAGCAGTGCCATTGATCCCGCCAACTGCTCCGCAACAACGTCCTGAAAGTTTTCTCCTAAGGGTATGTTGTCTATATCGAGAAATACGTTGCTCTCGCCATACTTGTCTGCAAGTCGATCGCGAATCCTACCGGTTATGTCTTCGCTGTCCTCGCGACGGTAAGAAACAAAAATCTTCAACGCCATGTTCTCTCAAGATTTGGAGCCTCCGGAAAACCGGGCGGTTCAATTCTATCCGCTACATTTGCAAAGTATGTGTCAAGTGCCAACTATCAGTGAATTGGCGGGTCGCTGTCATCGGCTTAGTGCTGAAGACGGCAGTGCGGAGGCTTACGGTCCACCGTAAGGAATCGCTGAAGGACGGCTTACCCGCGTCGGGTCCCGGTAGTTCCCGTCGCCACACCCGTCGCGAACTCCGGACTGTCCCTGTGCCCCAGAGTGTCCCCTGACGTGACGCTCGGGGTGCGGCCGTCACCCATGCATAGCCGTGTCCGGTTCGGCCTGCAGCGTGCCGGAGGCGGCATCTCTGCGTCCGCCGGGGTGGGGGGCGGGCGAGGCGGCCTTCAATCGGCGGACGGCTTGTCGGATGACTCTTCTTCGCCGGGCTGCTGTTGCTTCTTCAGCCGTTTTTCCTCTTTCTTCTTTTTCTTGGCGAGGTCTCGTTGGCGTTTTTCGAAGGCGTAGTTGGGTTTGGCCATTGCGGGTCCTGTTGGGTTGTAAGTGGGGTGCGATCACCGGGTGATCGAGGGACTATGCGACACACACTAGGGGACAATAATCCCTTGGCCATCCATAGGTAAACCATTGAAATATATGGATGTGGTGGGCCCACCAGGACTCGAACCTGGGACCAAGGGATTATGAGTCCCCTGCTCTAACCAACTGAGCTATAGGCCCTAAAAAGTGTTTATTTCGTTCTGTCCCGTCCCTGGTTGAGCGGTCCAGCCCAGCCCTCCCTGGCTGGCTGTTCGGTCCGCTGCGTATGCAACTGGCATATCGTTAGGCGCTCACCCAGCTGAGCAAAGAGCCCGGTGTGGTTGCGCGGTGATATCCGCCCTAAGTCGGGACTGCCGTTTTACAAGTAGCCGATGGTCAGTCGCCGTCGAGGAAGCTGCGCAGTTTGTCCGACCGGGTCGGGTGGCGCAGCTTGCGAAGTGCTTTCGCCTCAATCTGGCGGATGCGCTCACGCGTGACGTCGAACTGCTTGCCGACCTCTTCGAGGGTGTGGTCGGTGTTCATGTCGATACCGAACCGCATGCGCAGCACTTTCGCCTCGCGCGAGGTGAGACCGGACAGCATGTTCTGGGTCGCCTCAGACAGGCCTTCCATCGTCGCCGAATCGACCGGGGAACACGGCCTGCTGGTCTTCGATGAAGTCACCGAGGTGTGAATCTTCATCGTCACCGATCGGGGTTTCCATCGAGATCGGCTCTTTGGCGATCTTCAACACCTTGCGCACCTTGTCTTCCGGCATCTCCATGCGCTCGGCCAATTCTTCCGGTGTCGGCTCGCGACCCATCTCCTGGATCATCTGGCGGGAGATTCGGTTGAGCTTGTTGATCGTCTCGATCATGTGCACCGGGATACGGATGGTCCGTGCCTGGTCTGCGATCGAGCGGGTGATCGCCTGGCGAATCCACCATGTCGCATAGGTCGAGAATTTGTAACCGCGACGGTACTCGAACTTGTCCACGGCCTTCATCAGGCCGATGTTGCCTTCCTGGATCAGGTCGAGGAACTGCAGACCGCGATTGGTGTACTTCTTGGCAATCGAGATCACCAGGCGCAGGTTGGCCTCGACCATCTCTTTCTTGGCGCGGCGAGCCTTGGCTTCACCGATCGACATCCGACGGTTGACCTCTTTTATGTCGCTGATGCTGAGCAGGCAAAGCTCCTCGATTTCGGACAGCTTGCGTTGGCTGCGTTCGATCTCTTCGCGGCGTGCTTCGAGGTTGCCGGCAAACGGCTTCTTGCCCTTGGTCTGCTCGCTAACCCAATCGAGGTTTGTTTCATTCTTCGGAAACGACGCGATGAAATCGCGGCGCGGCATGCCGCATTCGTTCACGCAGATGTCGAGAATGAAGCGTTCCTGCTCGCGGATCTTGTTGACAATGCTGCGCAGCAGATCGGTCAACTCGCCAAACAGCTGCGGGATCAGGCGAAACTCGAGGAACGCAGTGACGGTCTTTTCGCAACACTTCAGCGATTTTTCGCTCGTCCCGTTCTTTTCGAGTTCCTTGGTCCAGGCCCTGAACTGTTTGCGCAGGTCTTTGACCTTCAGGGCGACTTCCTCGAGATTCAGCCCGGTGTCTTCCGGTTCTTCATCTTCGTCGTCGTCCTTCTTGTCATCGTCTTTGCGCGTTGCGTCGGCGACGGTCTTGGCCGGCTTCGGGATGGTGTCGCCAATGTCGGGTAGCGCGAAGCCGATGATCACATCGGTCACGCGTGCCTCTTCCTTGTCGACCATGTCGAACTTCTCGACCAGTCGCTCGACGGTCGGCGGGAAGGTGGCGAGGGCAGCGCTTACCTGATTCAGGCCGTCTTCGATGCGGCGCGCGATGCGGAGTTCGCCCTCGCGGGTCAGCAGTTCGACGGTCCCCATTTCGCGCATGTACATGCGCACCGGGTCGGTCGTGCGGCCAAACTCGCTGTCAACCGTGGCCAGTGCCGCGGCGGCGGCCTCGGCGGCATCGTCGTCGGTCGAAACCGCGTTGTCGGTGAGCGTCTGATCATCGGTTTCCGGTGCGGTTTCGTGCACCGAAATACCCATGTCGTTGATCATGCGCACGATGTCTTCGATCTGTTCTGGATCGACGATCGAATCGGGCAGGTGATCGTTCACCTCGGCGTAGGTGAGGAAACCCTGCTCTTTGCCTTTGGCGATCAGGTCTTTGATGCTGCTGGATTGCTTCTCTTGGCGGTCCATCTGGGTCCTCTGTTAGAGAGACAAAGACCCACGCGCGGGCGGGCTGGCCAGCGTTGGGTCTGGGCGAAAGTCAATCAGGCATAATAGCAGAATTTGCGCGGAATCGCCACCCGGTCAAGATCGCGATCGGTTGGCGCCGGTGCTCGTGAAGAGCTCTCTAAGTCTTTGTTTTTCCTCGTCAGTAAGCCCGCTGGCCCGGCTTTTTTCAAGCAGTGATTCGCGTTCGTTGCGCAGTCGTTCTTGCGCCAAACCACGTAGGGTGCCGATGAACTGGTCGGTCGCATCGTCGATCACGCCGAGATCCAGCACCGCCAGTTTACCGAGTTGGCTGCGGGTGGTGGCATCCTCCCAGCGCTCTACCAGGGCGGCCGGTGAGATGTCGGGGTGTTGGGCAACCGCAGCCAACAGTTGTTGGAGCAGGGTGATGCCGGGAGAATCCAGCGTCTCCCAGCCAACAGGCAGTTTCAGTGCGCCCAGCTCGGGGTGTTGAACCAGCAGCGCAACGGCGCGACGAATCGGCGGGATGCTGCCCTGCGGACGCGAGATGCGTGGGCGTTTTGCGGTGGTCTGGGGTTTCTTCGCCGCGGGAAGGTCCAGGCCGATACGCACGCTCAGGGCCTGTTGCATCATGTCGCTGAACACGCCGGCGGGTAATCGCGCCAACAGCGGCTTGGCCAGTTCGCCGAGCCGCGCGCGCCCGTCGAGGCTGCCCATGTCGACCTGGCTTGCCAGCTTTTCGAAAAGAAATTCAGACAGTGGCTGGGCCTCGCCGATCATCGTTTCCATGGCCTCGGCGCCGACCTGGCGCACCAGGGTGTCGGGGTCTTCGCCATCCGGCAGGAACAAAAACCGGGCCTGACGGCCATCGCGCATCAGCGGCAGCGTGACCTGTAAGGCCTTCCACGCAGCATCGCGGCCGGCGCGATCGCCATCGAAGCAAAACACGACTTCGGGTGTCGCGCGATAGAGTTTTTCCAGGTGATCGGCCGTGGTGGCCGTGCCCAGCGTGGCGACACAATAGCTTATGCCGAACTGGGCGAGGGCGATGACGTCCATGTAGCCCTCGACCACCAACAGCCTGGGCGGGTGGGCATCAGCCTGGCGGGCTTCATACAGGCCGTACAGCTCGCGACCCTTGTGGAACACCGGGGTTTCGGGCGAGTTCAGATACTTCGGCTTGCCATCGCCAAGCAGTCGGCCGCCGAAACCGATCACCCGTCCGCGGGTATCGCGGATCGGGAAAATAATCCGCTCACGGAGGCGATCGTAGCGTTTGCCGTCTTGCTCTGTGATCAGGCCTGATTCGCGCAAGCTGGCGATTGCGCTGTCGTCGGTACCGAGTTCGCGCAGCAGGTTATCCCAGCCGGGCGGCGCGAAACCGAGCCGAAAACGTGCCGCGACCTCGCCGCTAACGCCGCGGTCACGCAGGTAATCGACCGCCATCGGCGCGGCGCTGTGGGAACGCAGCTGGTTGGCGTAGAAGCTGGCCGCTTTCTCCACGACCTCATACAGTGGCCGTCGGTCAGGGCCCTGCTCGAACGCGGCCTCACGTGGGACGTCGAGGCCGAGCGATGTGGCAAGTTCTTCGATGGCTTCGGGGAAGCTCAGACGCTCGTATTCCATCAGAAAGCCGAGCGCCGAGCCGTGTGCGCCACAGCCGAAGCAGTAGTAGAACTGCTTGGTCGGGCTGACGGTGAAAGAGGGGGTCTTTTCGCTGTGGAACGGGCAGCAGGCCTGGTATTCGCGACCGGCCTTCTTCAGCGGGACGCGACGACCGATCACGTCGACGATGTCGGCACGGGTCAGCAGGTCGTCGATGAAAGGTTGCGGGATGGCACCGGGCATGGTGCTAGCGTAGCTGTGTGGCGAGTGGTTAGCCTAGCTTTTGCTTGACCAGGCCGCTTACTTTGCCGACGTCGGCGCGGCCTTGCACCTGCGGTTTGACCAGGCCCATGACTTTGCCCATGTCGCGCATCGATTCGGCGCCGCTGTCAGCAATCGCCTGATCGATAATGGCGGCGACTTCGTCGTCGGTCAGCGCGGCCGGCAGAAACTCCTGGATGATGTCGACCTCGGCGGCTTCCTGCGCCACCAGATCGTCACGCCCGGCGTCGCCATATTGCTTTATCGAGTCGCGACGCTGCTTGACCATCTTGTCGAGCACGGCCAGCACCTGACTGTCGTCAAGCTCGATACGCTCGTCCACCTCGCGCTGTTTAATTGCCGCGAGCATCAGTCGAACAACCGCGAGGCGAGGCTTGTCGCCACCCTTCATCGCGGCCTTCATCGCGTCAGTGATTTGCTGCTTCAGCATCGGAGGTTTGGCAGGGCTGTCAGTAGAGGCGTTCGAACCGGCGGCTATCGCGACCGGCCTTTTTCTGCCAGCGTTTCACGGCAGCGGCCGCTTTGCGCTTGCGCTCCCAGGTTGGCTTCTCATAAAACTCGCGGCGGCGAACCTCGGCCAGAACCCCGGCTTTCTCGCAGGAACGTTTGAAACGACGCATGGCGACTTCAAACGGCTCATTTTCTTTGACACGGACGTGCGGCATTGCTTCCTCGGTCTGAGCTAGCAGATAGTGTTGTTGAGCGTAAGGACGGGCTACCATCAGCCAGCCTGTCCACAAAGGCGCGAAATTTTAAGGCCGTTCGGCCCTAATTGCAAAGTTTGATCGGAGTAGAGCGGCGGCGATGAAAGTTTTAGGGATCGAGACCTCGTGCGACGAGACCGGTGTAGCCCTCTACGACGGGGACTCAGGGCTGATCGGACATGCAGTTTATAGCCAGGTCGCGTTGCACGAGAAATTCGGCGGCGTGGTCCCGGAATTGGCTTCCCGAGATCATGTGAGAAAGCTGGCCCCGATGATTGCCCAACTGCTCGAGGCGCACGCTGTCGCGCCCGCCAGCATCGACGGGGTTGCCTACACGGCGGGTCCTGGCCTCGCCGGGGCCCTGTTGGTCGGCGCCGGTTTTGCGCGCAGCCTGGCCTGGGCCTGGGGGGTACCCGCCTTGGGTGTGCATCATATGGAAGGCCATCTATTGGCGCCCATGCTTGAAGACGAGGTGCCGGATTTCCCGTTCGTGGCGCTGTTGGTCTCAGGCGGCCATACCCAGCTCGTCGAGGTGACGGCAGTCGGTGAGTATCGCCTGCTCGGCGAGTCGGTCGATGATGCCGCCGGCGAGGCCTTCGACAAAACGGCCAAGCTGTTGGGGCTGGGGTACCCGGGCGGTCCCGCGTTGGCGGCCTGTGCCGCCGACGGTGATCCGACCCGTTTTCGCTTCCCGCGGCCGATGACCGACAGGCCGGGCCTGGATTTCAGCTTTTCCGGCCTCAAGACATTTGCGCTGACCACGCTGCGCGAACATGCGCAAGGCGCACCGGCCGATGAGTTGTCTGCGGCGCTAAAAGCGGACGTAGCGAGGGCTTTCGAGGATGCTGTGGTCGACACGCTCGCGATCAAGTGCCGGCGCGCCGTTGAGCAGACGGGCAGTAAGGCGCTGGTGATGGCAGGGGGCGTAAGTGCGAATCGTCAGTTGCGGGCGCGAGTTGACCAGCTGATGGGCGACCTAGGCGGACGCGCCTACTATCCCCGTGCCGAGTTGTGCACCGACAACGGCGCCATGATCGCCTACGCGGGCTGGCAGCGACTGAGCGCCGGCCAGCATGACGGCTTAGGGTTCGATATCCGGCCGCGCTGGCCGATGCAGGCGCTCGAGGCGAACCGCTTGGTGAGTTGAGCTGCTAGCGATCGGTATCCGCGTCGGATTTCTTGATCGGCCCTTCGGTACCTTCGAGCAATTGGCGAATGTTGCTGCGGTGTCGCCAGATCAGCAGTGCCGTTATGCCGACCTGCATGACGACCAGCGCGGGCGAGGGCCATAGCCACCAGATGTAAAAGGGCGCGAGCGTCATCGAGATCAGCGCGGCGAGCGACGAGATATTGGCGACCTTGGCCATGAACAACCACGTTGCGCCGACGAGCCCACCGATCGCCCAGCCCAAGCCGAACTGAACGCCGAGCGCGGTTGCGACACCCTTACCGCCCTTGAAACCGAAAAACACCGGGTAGAGATGGCCAACAAACGCGCCTGCCCCGACAAGCGCGAAGACCGTTTCGCCGCGATCGAGCAGGTGGCAAAGCGCGACCGGGATAAACCCTTTTAGACTGTCGCCAACCAGGGTGATAGCGGCCGCTTTCTTACCGCCGATGCGCAGCACGTTGGTCGCGCCCGGGTTGTTCGAGCCTTGGGTTCGGGGGTCGGGAAGGCCCATCAGGCGGCACACGATGATCGCGCTGGATATCGATCCCAATAGGTAAGCAGCAATGATCAGCGCGGCGTCGGTCATGCAATGGAGTCCTGTTGAGGATCGGCATTAGGCGCCAGTGGTTTTGTTCGGTCAAGGGGCTGCCGGCTGCGGTGGTCTGGTAAGCTGCAGCGGTCAGGCGGGACGCTCCCGCGGGTAGATCGAGGGCCAAGGCTTGAGTCAGCGCGATATCGTCTTCATTAGAGATCTTCGCATCGATACTGTGATCGGGATCTATGACTGGGAGCGACGCACCCGCCAGACGCTGATTCTCGACCTTGAGATGAGCGCCGATATTGCAGCCGCCGCGGCGACCGACGATATCAAGGACACGCTGAACTACAAGTCGGTGGCCAAACGCATGATCCAGTTCGTCGGTGACAGCGAGTTCCAACTGGTCGAGACGCTGGCCGAACGCTGCGTCGGGATCATTCGCGACGAGTACGATGTCCGTTGGGTTCGTCTGACGTTGAACAAAAAGGGTGCGGTGCGCGGTGCGCGCGATGTCGGGGTGATCATCGAACGCGGGGTTCGTGATTGATGCCGCGGGTCTGGATCAGTGTCGGCAGCAATATCGATCGTGAGCGCAGCGTCAATGCGGCGCTCAAAGAACTGCATGGGCAGTTCGGACCGCTGGTCGTTTCACCGATCTACGAGGCGGTTGCGGTCGGCTTCGACGGTGATGCCTTTTACAACCTAGTCATTGGCATGGATACCGAAACGCGACCAGACAAGTTGCATGCGGACCTGCGCGCGATCGAATCGCGGAACGGGCGCGAGCGCAACCAGCCCGGCATGGCGTCGCGCACGCTGGATCTCGACCTGTTGACCTACGGGCTGGGCGTGACGGAGGCGGGCGGTAAACATCTGCCGCGTGATGAAATCATGCGTTATGCGTTTGTGCTCGCACCGCTGGCGGATGTCGCGCCTTACGAGCGTCACCCGGAAAACGGCTCGACCTACCTCGACCTGTGGGCCGGCTACGTGGGCGATGATCGCGGTCAATTGACGCGGCTCGATCCGCCGGTCTGGCTGACCTGCCCTCCGATCGCTGCTGCAACGTAAGCGACCCTGGCGCTATTGTTGAACGCTGCGACCGCCATCCACCGCGATGATCTGGCCGGTCACGTAATCGGGTCCCTCGACCAGGAACAGCACCGTTTCGGCGATCTGTTCGGCACCGGCGGGACGCCCCATCGGAATGCGTGCCAGGATGCGTTGCCGGTCGTCATCGGTTTCGTAACCTTCCGGCCACAGTGCCGCGCCTGGGGCGACGCCGTTGACACGGACGTCCGGTGCCAGATCGAGCGCGAGGGCCTTGACCATCATCGCATTGGCCGCCTTCGCCATGCAGTACACCGGATAATCCGGGTTCGGTCGTTCGGCGTAGATATCGACAAGGTTGACGATGCAGCCTTTGCGCTTGCGCAGCTCGGGTAGCGCGGCCTGCGCGAGGAAGTAAGGTGCACGGGCGTTGCTGCCGAACAGATCATTCCACTGCGCTGTCGTTGCCTCGCCCACCGGCGTCGGGTAGTACGAAGACGCATTGTTGATCAGGATATCCAGTCGGCCGCTGAACTTTACACAGGCGTCGACCAGTCGTGGCCAGCTTGCATCGTCAAGCAAATCGCCCTGGACCGTGGTGGCCGAGTCTGGTCGATCGGCACACAGCGCCTCGGCTAATGCCTCGGCCGGTGCTGCGGAATTGCGATAGTGGATCACAACGCGGGCACCAGCGGCATGCAGGTAGCGTGCGATCGCGGCGCCGAGTCGTGCGGCGCCGCCGGAGACGAGTGCGACCTTGCCGGTCAGTATGTCGGTGTGCTGCACGCTTGGTTCCCCGTAGAGTAATAACGCCTAGCCTGCAACGTGAATTTTGTTTTATCAATAGGACGACTGGCTTTATCGGTTGGCGCTCGTGTATTCAGCGTCATACTTTTTGCCACCAGGGGCTGAACGGAGGAAGGGGTCGTGGAACTGCCGCAATTAACGCCTGATGAGGGGCGCCTGCTCGAAGCGATGCAGACGCACCTGCGCGAAGTGATCCGGCAGGCTGGTGGGCTTCTCCCGTTTGATCGTTTCATGGAACAGGCGTTGTATGCGCCGGGCCTTGGCTATTACGTCAACGGTCGCCGCCGTTTCGGTGAAACCGGCGATTTTGTTACCGCGCCAGAGTTGTCACCGCTATTCGGGATTTGTCTGGCCAACCAGATAGCGCAGTGCCTCGCTATCCTGCCGAGGGGGGAGATTCTCGAGTTTGGCGCCGGTTCTGGAAAGTTGGCCGCCGACATCCTGCAGCGGCTAGAAGACCTGGATCGATTGCCCGGACGCTACCTGCTGCTGGAACTCAGCCCGGATTTGCAGCAGCTTCAACGGGAGACGCTAGCGGCGCGTGTACCGCATCTGCTGGACCGCGTGGATTGGCTGCAAACGCTGCCGGATGCCGGTTTTACCGGCATCATGATCGGTAATGAACTGCTTGATGCAATGCCGGTGCAGCGCTTCCGGCGCTCGGACAACGCAGCTTGGCAAGAACTGCACGTCGGCTTCGACAACGATGGCTTGGCTGACCGATGGGCCGATCTCAATACCCCTGGCATGACGGAGGCGTTAGCCAAGATCTGGCCCGACCCGGCAACGGTGCCGGCCGGTTACAACTCGGAGCTCAATCTCAGGCTCGGGCCGTGGCTGGATGCGATCGCGCATCGATTGACAGCTGGGTGGGTGTTTCTAATCGACTACGGTTACACGCGGCGTGAGTACTATCACGCGGAACGTGCAAGTGGCACCTTGATCTGTCATTTCAGACATCGCGCTTACGCTGATCCCTATCGGCTTCCCGGTTTGCAAGATATCACTGCGAATGTCGATTTCACCGCGCTCGCTGAAGCGGCTGCTGACGTGGGATTCACCGTTGCCGGGTTCACGACCCAGGCGCATTTTCTGATCGACAGCGGACTCGAGGCTTACATGGCGGGGTCTGACCCTGGCGATCTGGCTGCGCACTTGCGCTTGGCCCAAGGGGTGAAGAAACTGACGCTACCAAGTGAAATGGGTGAACGCTTCAAGGTGATTGCATTGGCCCGGGGGCTTGATGAAATGCTGCTTGGTTTTCAGTCGAGGGACTTGCGTGCGCGTCTGTAAGGCTGCGGTCATCGTTCTGATTTCCCTGGGGCTGGTCGCTTGTCAAGCGAGCCCGCAACGCGACGGTCCTGTCCAGGGACGTGACTTTTCGATTGATAGTCTCGCCAAGGGCGACGTCGATATGGTCGCCGAGATCAGTGTCCGACAGAGTCTGGATCAGCTGCGCGAACTGACCCGGAAGCTGTACGTGCGAAACCCCAATCAATACCGCCGGGGAGGATACGCGTCGGCTGAGGCCGCACTGAATCGTTTGTTCGGGCCACGGCGGCTGGATGTCATTCCTGTACTCCAGGGCAAGCGCTCTACGGCAGCGATCCAATTGGCGTTGGAGCCCGCTTATGCGGGCGATCGTGTTCAGGCGTTTGCATTCGGAATGCGCACGATGCTACTCGACGCCTACGGTGGCGATGAAAAATTTTACCTGCATGACGCCCTGGATCCGCAGCAAATCTACTATCTCGCGCGGAACTTCGAAGTGGCTTTTTGGAAGCTGCGGCACGACCGCGATGCGGCCGGGCAGCCACTGTTGCTAAGTAATGAGTTGCGTGGTGCCGGCGACCTGAGCTTCGAGCGCTTGGCTGGAAAATTGATCGCGTTGCAGGACCTGATGGCACAGGTGATTGCCGACAGTACCAACCGGCAACTCAAGAATGTCATCCAGGGCGTTGCATCAGCGGTGTTCTTCCCACTCTGAGAAAGGGTGGGCGTTCAGCGCTGACTGGTTTGGCGCAGTCTGTTCAGGCGCTTGTTGCGACCGGCATGCGCCAAGCAGCGAGTGCCAGCGTTTTCCAATGACGTCGGTGCTATTCCGAGTAAGCCCATGCCGTCTTGATGACAGATGCTCGGCGTCTTGAGCGATTGATAGTTGTCTGGCGTAAAGGGCTTCCCCGGGACATATTGCAGCATCTTTGCCTGCAGGCGTGATGCCGAATCGGGTAAGCCGATAATCCATTTACGCCCTACGGTGCGTTCGGCGACGAATTTCACGAGTTCCTTGAGGGTGTAAACTTTCGGCCCGCAAAGCTCGTAGTGTTGTCCAAACGTACCGGGTCTCTCGAGCGCATTGGCAAATGCGGTGACCACGTCGTCGATAAAAACCGGCGATAGCTGGGCATCGGGACACGCCAGCGGCATGGGTCCGGGAATCCGCAACAGGGTTGCAAATCGGTTGAGGAAACTATCGTCTGGACCGAATATAACCGACGGCCGGAAACTGGTAACGGCGATGTCCGGCTTGCCCATCGTGTGCGCCCTGTTTTCCCCTTCACCCTTGGTCCGCAGGTAGAGACTGCTGCCGCTGGCCTGATTCGCATTCAGCGCACTCATGTGCAAGAGGCGCTTGATCTTGGCGGCGCGGCAGCTCGCGATGATGTTATCGACCAAATCGACGTGCACCCGGCGAAATGTATTTTGTTTTCCTGTTTCGTTGAGGATGCCGATCAAATTCACGGCCGCGTCACAGCCAATCAGCGCGGCAGTCAGTTCGGTCGGGTTGAAGGGGTTCGCGCTGACCACTTCCGCGACAGTCCGCAACGCACGATGGCGGTGCGGGTGGCGGGTAATGACGCGGCAGGCGTAGCCCCGATTGCGCAGATGATTTGCAAGGTGCCGGCCGACAAAGCCAGATCCACCAATCACGGCGACACGTTCAATTTTCATTCGATAGGTTGCTACTCTGTCTGAGGCCGGAGCGTCGTGATCGTCTCGACGAACTTGTTTCACCAATATTGCCTACACTGCGCGGCCGTCTCAAGCGCTCACTGCCGACGTCGCAGTAACAGCAGCCTACCTTCATTGTCGGCGAGAACCATCCGACCCTCGCGCATTTCGTAGCGGTAGCGTTGGAATTTGCTGCCATCGCGCGGACGCCACCAAAAATGCTTATCGTCGTAGCGCACCAGGAAGTCCTGATACCGATCCTCGGCCACGTAGAGTCGTGCAGAGTCTGCTCTAATGATCACAAAGCCGCCGTTATTGAGCTCCCACACGCCGTCCAGCAGGCCAGGTGTGGGTCGGTTTTGGGCCGGGTTGGCCCATGGCGCTGCACCTGGGTAGCCGAATGCCGCAGCGCCAGGCCATCCTCCGGGTATCGGACCCTGTCCGGTGATCGGGTTCATCCCAGGTACGCCACCGAGTCCGGTTATCGGATTGAAACCCGGGCCGCCGCCCAAGCCGGTGAATGGATTCATGCCTGGCACACCACCCAGTCCCGTCATGGGGTTCAAGCCCAGCCCACTGCCTAACCCGGTTGATGGATTCATGCCTGGCACACCACCCAGTCCCGTCATGGGGTTCAAGCCCAACCCACTGCCTAACCCGGTTGATGGATTCATGCCTGGCACACCGCCGAAGCCGTATGGCGACATTGCGCCTGCGCTCGGCAGATAGTGGGTGCCCGGCGGCAGGCGGCCACGATCAATGAGGCCGAGATGTTCCATCATGGTCACCATGCCATCGACCAGTGGGCCGTCATTGCCATGGGCCGTGCCGACGGCGACCGTAGCGACGCCGAGGGACAAGCTCAGAGAGAAAACAAACGACCATTTCACAGGCTGTCAGGACACCTTCAAGGAGGCTGGTGGGACACCGTCGCAATGACGGGCACGGCGATCAGTTTACGCCGAACGCTTTCGGAGTAAACTAGGCGTCACACGCTCTTCGACCCGGGAACACAACCATGTCCACCAGTGAAGCGAGACAGACCGATCGACGCGAAGGTACCCAGGAAATGGTACGTAAGCTCCTTCAGGAACGTCAGGAGATGCTGTCGATGTTCTGTCGTGTCGCTGGGCTTGAGCCTTATGAACACGTCACACCGAGCGTCGATGTGTTGCAGTCCTTCTGCCAGGTGCTGGTCGACTATTCCGCTTTCAGCCACTTTGAGATCTACGAAAGAATCGTGGCAGGACGTGAGCGGCGTACGCGGGTTGTCGATATTGCACGCGAAGTCTATCCGCGAATCGCAGAGGCTTCAGAGGTGGCTGTCGAATTCAACGATAAGTACGATGCGTCGGATCACACACTGGACCTTCATGAGCTAGAGCGAGATTTGGGTAAACTTGGCGAAGAACTGGCGATACGCATTGAGATGGAAGACCGCATCATCGAGGCACTGACAGCCGGTTAAGGCTGGCTGGCTATCGTGACGGGCGTTGCGCGCCCGTGCCCCCAACATGATTCGCCGGTTTCTGCGCCCAAAACTACCCCCTTCTGACGTCGAGCATGCAACGGCAGCGCTGTTGCGGCCAAGATACGCGCGCCTGAGAATCGACCGATTCCCGCCGGGCGTCGATGGGGTTCATATTGATGTTGCGTTGGGGCCGGCGATGGAAAAAAGCGCGCGGCTATTCGTCGGTTCATTGGTTCAGGAAAACGTCGCGACGTTGCTAGGGCAGACGTTGACGGCCGCAAGCGATACGGTGTTGCCGCTTTTCCGTGAGCAAATCCGCGAACACCATAGCGCTGCAGTAAAAGAATCCCGCGAAACGAAATCTCCAGAGCGCATGCAGCTCTTTCAATTGGCAGTGCTTAAGCTGCTTTTTCAGAACGTCGATGCTGAACTTGCCCAAGTACGCGAGCGCGTCGAGCGGGAACTCGACCAGCGCGCAGGCCAACCTGGAGGGCGAGGACTGGCCCTGCATCGGGAGGCCGCTATGTTGAGTCGCGCCTCATCGCATATTCGGTTCCGTGTCGCCCGGCGTGTCGTCGGTGCGCTCAACCAACTGGAGCGCGGTGGGTTGCGCAATTTGCGCGAGGCTATTCTGGGGCAAGCCTGGCCGGTGGCGGAAGTCATGACCTTGAATCCGCTTTTGCAACTAGACGGTGTCGGGACTGTGGGTGACTTTAGCGCTGACTATCCGGTCATTTTGCATGACCTGGAAGTTACCAAGCAGGTCAGCGCCTGTTTGATGACGACGCTGTCGCACTGGTTGCCAGAGGGAGTTGCTGCCGACTCGCTTGGCGATCCCCGGCAACCCACGCGCAACAATTCGCGGCAGCCGACCGAGAATCTGGGTAAAGGGCAGCTGGCGCTGCGGCCCTGGGTGGCGGGTTTGCTTGCGAACACCGAATTGAGCAACAGCTTGTCGAGCTGGCTTGATGAGCCGGAAAACGTGCGCTACCTGCTTGGTGGTGCACCTGGGACCGGATCGCTGGCTCAGAACTCGCGTCGCCGGGGCATTTTCTCCCGGCAGCGTCACTTGGCGAGACAGTTCGAGGCACTGCTGCGACGTGCCGGACTCCATCAGAGAGCCGTGGCGGCGTATGCGATGGCCGAAGTCTATCCGACCCTTGGTCTGACCGATGCGGAAAGCCTGGTGTTCGATTACCTGTCTGGCGCGGGTGGGCGCAGGCATTTACAACGTCGCTTGGAGGCGCTCAATCAAGACGTTGATATTTTGCAGGTGATGCGCCGAATCGATAAGCGTTATAAAGCCTTTCGACGATCTCAACGAGACAATCCGCAAGGTCTCGCAATCCGCCTCGCCGTTGATTTTTGCCGATTGAGGCGCGACCTCAAGTTGGCAACGCAGATACATGACGCGCTTGCGCGCATCCGTTTGCTCACCGACCCAGAGTCGCTGGACCTGTCGCGAAGAAACAACACCTTGCAGCTTTTTTGTCAGCAACCGCAGATGGCGGAGCATCGCGGTAGCCTCACCGGACATACCATCCTTCGCGTCGACCTGCGAGGTAGCCATGCCTTGGTGTCGGCTTTGGCACGCCGTGGCCTCAAGCCGGATGCTTTTTTCGCCCGCCACCTGTACACCCCGTTGACCGAGACACTGGCGCTTTTCGGCGGACAAAAGGTGACTATCGAGGCGGGGGCGTTGGTGCTCTCGACGCTGGAATATTCAGGAGACCGTTTCGATCAGCTCTGTGTTGCGCGCGCATGTGCATTGGCGATCCATGTGCTGGAAGCGGGTGAGGCACTGAATGCCGAAACGGAACGGATCGGCCTGGAGCCGCTTGAATACAGTTTCGCGATTGTCTACTCCAACACCGCGCCGACGTATCTCTATGACCAGTCGCGGCGAGTATTGGTGTCTGCAGCAAACACACAAGCTCGCCGTATGGCGTCATGTCATCCATCTTTACGTCATCGTTGTACGCTACCGGGCGGGGCGGGCCTATGTGTCGCCAGCCCGGTCCCTGGTCCGGATGATCCGGTCGGCCAAGCAGAGCTCGTCAGATACAACGTCAATGGCATCGAGTTGGACCCGGCGGCCTTTACCCAGTTGAATGCCGAACTTTCTTTACGCAGGGTCAAAGTGCACATTCCAGGGACGCGAGGATCGGCCAAAATCTACGTCGGGCGATGTCCTGATGTTCACGGTGGATCCCATTCGATTGTGGTCCGCGAACAACCGGTAAAGCTTTGGATGGGGCGTCAGTTGTTGGATTCTCCCGGCGAAGGCCGAACGTTTTTTGAGTTGGTGACCGACCGGGACCTGTTGCAACAACTGCTGACAAGGCTGGGTGAAAATGCGCCTGCTGATCCCCCAACCGTGCCGGCGCCGCGGCTTTAGCGCGGCGACGCCCCCTTAACATTCAAACTACAAACTCAGAGATTGAGCCATGTCTGACGACGCCTTCGTTGCTAGTTTCAACCCCGACCAACTGCGCGCCGAGGCCGCTGTGCGAAAAGCGGCCAAGGCCGGCAACGCAGAGGCCCAGTTTCGTCTCGGGGTGATGTACGGCAATGGCGATGGGGTCGCATTGGATCATGCGCAGGCGGTCGAGTGGTTTGAACGTGCTGCCGGTCAGGGGCACGAAAACGCGCTGATCACGCTGGCTTGGATGTTTGCCAATGGTACCGGTGTCGATGTCGATGAAGATCGTGCCAGAGTGCTCTATCAACAAGCGGCAGATCGGGGTTCTGCAAAGGCACAGTACGTCGTCGCGACGATGTATCGCTTTGCCCAGTATGGCGTTGAGAAAGATATGCCGAAGGCGTTGGACTACTATCTCAAGGCGGCGGACCAGGGCATGCCAACCGCGCAGTTTGCCCTGGGTAAAATGCTCATGGAGGGGAAGCATGTGATGCAGGACGACGCGGCTGCGCTGCAGTGGTTGTCCCTCGCTCACGCAAACGGCAGCAAACGCGCCGACGATTACGTGCAACATCTGATCAAACGAATGGACCCGGAAGCGGTCAAGGCCATCCGGGATAAAATGCTGTCGGGTGGCCGCTGAGATCTCAGCCTGCAAATTGCATCAGTATCCGGGATGATCGCGCCGGGCAGGCCCGCAGGGCGTTGCACAGGGATGTGCGACGCAAGCGCAAGGCCAGGCGTGCCTGGACAAGCGAGGGCCCGGACAGATCATAGGCGAGTCACAAACTGCTTCGGCAATAAGCTGCGACCATTTCGAGATCTACCTTACCCACTACAGACCGAATCAACCCGCCTTTGAACGACTGGTGCAATCTGCAGGTTAGCCAGCGCCAATTAATGCCCGAGTGTTTGTGCTCATCATGTTGATCTCGGGTGACACGGGATGCATTCGGTCCCTCAGGCGTGTTGGCGACAACCCCATGCGCCGTTCATAGATCACCGTGTAAGCGAGAACGCGGCGCAGATAGCCACGCGTCTCGGTAAATGGCACGAGTTCGATCCAGATGTCAGCGGGCTGGGTGCGCTCGGGCAGCCAGCGAGTCACCCGATGCGGCCCGGCGTTGTAAGCCGCCGTGGCGAGAACCGCGCTATTGCCCAGTTCATTTTTCATCTGGCCGAGATAGGCGCTGCCGAGCGCTATGTTTGTCTCTGGTCGGAAGAGCTCCTGACGGCGGGGCGGTTTGCGTTTGAGGATGTCGCGGGCCACGGCGCGTGCGGTTGCGGGCATTAACTGCATCAGGCCCATGGCGCCGGCGTGCGAGCGCGCGTTCTTCATAAATGCGCTCTCTTGGCGCATGACGGCAAAGACCCAGGCGATGTCGATGTTGTGGAGGGCGGCGTTCCGCGTGACCAATTCGGTGTGTTCCAGCGGGAAACGCAGTTCCAGATCATCCCAGTAACCGGTGCGGGCGAGCGTGAAAATGGCCCGGTCGTGCCAACCCTTTTGCTCGGCAATCTTCGCAGCTGCCTTGAGTTGTTCAGATGTCATGTCGCGTATCGCGCTGACCCATTCGCGGCGGGCGTCTGTCCAGCGTTCCAAAAAAAACAGCTCGCGCGCACGGCGGACTGCGCCGAGTTCGCTGATCTGCTTCATGATCGCGGTTTGGACCGGCGTGTCAGCGTGCAGCAGGTGATAATCCGCGTCGATCTTGTCGGCCGCCAGAAAACCGTAGTAGCTCCGCTCCCCGGCTACCTCGGCATAAAGGTCGCGTGCTTCGGCCTGCCGGCCGGTGCCGGCCAGGGCGCGTGCCCGCCAGTATCGCCATCCATCGGTGTCTTTCATTGTCGCTGGTAGTGCTTCGATCCAGCGTTCGACCTGCGGCCAGTCTTCGCGTAACAGTGCCGCGCGTATCCGCGCTTCGTGCGCCTTATCGTCTTGTTCCGTTAGGGCGACACTGCGGATAAAGGCGTAGGCACTGTCATCGTTGACACGGACCAGATTGCGGACGATGTATCGCTCGGTGCGGGATATCTGTGCCGCTGAGAAGTCGTGCCGTGGCTTGAGCGTCTGCCACCGTTGCATCGCGTCGAGACCATCCCATCGCGCCAGCCGACGGATCGCAAAGGCGAGTATGGTTTCGCGGTAGGGGTGGGCGTCGGCAAAGCGTTGTGGATTGTCGATGCCACGCGGGTTTTGATAGAGCTCAATCCACCGGTCCAGCCAGTCACGATCGTTTTTTGTGGCGAAGTCGCGGCCAAGGTAGCGAGCCAGCCGCCACTCGCCTTTTTCCATAGCCAGCTCGATGCGCTGCCAATTTTTGGCGTCGGTCCGTAGCCCGGCCTTTTCCCAGGCGGCAAACACCGGATCGCAGGCCTTGGGTCGGGATTTGCCGTAGAGCCAGATTCCGTCGACTTCCTTCAATGCGACCTGTTGGCGGCCGGTCGCCAGCAAGCCATGCAGCCGATGGCACTGCAGACTGATGTTCTTGGTGGGCTCGTAAAAACGCAAATATGTCTGCCAGCGTTGTTGCTCGGCCAGGCTGGAAAGCCATTTGCTGCGTAGCCGGTTCGCCAGGACAGTCTCCGCGTTTTGCTCCAGAAAACGACTTACCTCGGCCTCACTGGCCTGGCTCAGGCGTTTGGTCAGCGCTGCGTAGTCGAGATAGGGCCGCAGGGGATAGTCCTCGAGTAGGTCGGCCAGCCGTTCAAACTCTCTAAGGTTGTTCCGGTCCAGCGCTTTTTCCGCGGCGACAAAAAGTTGCCGCTGCTGGGCGGTCGACTCGGCCTTTGCGGTCATTGCCAGGCACAACAAGAAAATCAGGAAAAGCGCTGAACTGGCGCGTGCGACTTGCATCCGGCTGGCCTATTGATACGGCGAGGTGATAGCCGAAGACTAGGTGCTAGGACCTTGGTTCGCAAGCGGATTAACCCGCAAATGACCGGGCCTGTCGCATCCGGCGAACGGCTGCCTTAAGCTGGTGGTTATGCTGACCTTACCCGAGCTCGTAGAACTCCGTGAAGCGGTACGTCAGGTGGCCACTGAAGAGCTGATGACCCGTTTTCGGCGGGTTGACGCGTCGATAAAGCGTGACGGCTCGGTGATTACCGAAGCCGATTTGGCCATGCAACGTCGGCTGCAAACGGCGCTTGGCAGACGTTGGCCGGCCTTCGCACTGCTCGGAGAAGAAATGTCTCAGGAGACCCAGCAGCGACTATTGCGCAGTCCGGGGGCCGGGCTTTGGTGTCTCGACCCGCTCGACGGAACGGGTAATTTCGCCGCGGGTATTCCGTTCTTCGCAGTGTCACTTGCGTTGATTGTCGATGGCCAGGTCGAGGCGGGGGTTGTCTATGACCCCGTACGCGACGAGTGCTTCAGCGCTCTCAGCGGCGTGGGGGCCTGGCTAGACGATGAACCGTTGCATCCGCCGGCCAAGCCGAACGGGCTCGCCGAATCAATGGCTATTGTCGATCTGAAACGGCTGCCCCCCGAAATAGTCCGCAGGCTCGCCACCGGTGCCCCGTATCGCTCGCAACGGAGTTTCGGATCGGTGGCACTGGACTGGTGCTGGATTGCGTGCGGCCGGTGTCATGTCTACCTGCATGGGGGGCAAAAGCTGTGGGATTACGCGGCCGGCCGGCTGATCTTGCGGGAAAGCGGCGGTTCTGGGGGGACCTTGGATCGCTACGGCGGCGCTTGGCTTGCAGAATTGTCGTTACAGCCGCGCATCGCGATGGCCGCGGGTGACGAGGGCTTACTGCATCAATGGCGAGGATGGATCGAAGCGGCTGTCACCGAGGGTTAATCGGCATACCCGGGCGTACGCCTTTCCGACGCTTTACCCGGTATTTCAAAGGACTCGGGTTTTGCGGCGAGCGAGCCATTCGACCAACCGATCATGCGGCCTGACGTACGCCCGAGAAACGCCGACTTATGGTGAACGGGTCAGTCGCGCAGGTCGTCCGCCACGATGGTCAACCAGTGACGAACCGGCACGCCTGCCACCTCGTCGAGATGTGTCAGGCAGCCGATGTTGGCGGTCGCGATGACATCGGGATGGTCCAGGGTCAGTGCCTTGACCTTGCGTTCGCGCAGTTGCGATGACAAATCGGCTTGCAGGATTGAGTAGGTGCCAGCCGAGCCGCAGCACATATGGCCCTCGCTCACCTCGCAGAGTTGATATCCGAGTGAGCCAAGCACGCGTTCGACGTTGCCGTTGAGTTGCAACGCATGCTGCAGTGTGCAGGGTGTATGTACGGCAATGCGTGCCTGGCTGACCGTCAGCGCCAGTTCCTCGAGTGGTTGGCCCGCGAGGAACTCCACCGGGTCGACCGCCACCGCGGCGATCCGTTGTGCCTTCTCGGCATATTCCGGGTCGTCGGCCATGACATGCGGGTAGTCTTTGAGATGGGCGCCGCAGCCGCTGGCGCTGACCAGCAGGGCTTCGGCGCCGGCCTCGATCAACGGCAACCACGCATCGATGTTGCGCCGCGCCATTTGCCGGGCGCGCTCCGCGTCGCTCAGGTGTTGCGGTACTGCGCCACAGCAGCCGGCAGACGGCGTGTGCTGGACGGTTATGCCGAGGGCCCGCAGTAAACGCTCCATGGCGTGATTGATATCCGGTGCGAGCGCCGGCTGCACACAGCCATCGAGGACCAACACGCGTCGATTGCCCGAGGCGACGGGCGTTAGGGGGGTAATCCGCTTGGGCGCGGGTATCTTTCGTCGCAATCGCGATGGCACGAGGGGGCGAATGGCCTGTCCTATTCGCAGCAGCGGCCCGAACCGGCTGCGGTAGGCCAGGACCTCGATCATTAGACGACGCATGCTGCGTTCGAAAAACGAGCGGGGAGCCTGGCGTTCGACGTGCTCGCGGCCGATGTCCAACAGGCGGTGGTAATTGACGCCGGAGGGGCAGGTGGTCTCGCATGACCGACAGGTCAGGCAGCGATCAAGGTGGACTCTGATCGTCTCGGTGGCGGGTTGGCCTTCGAGCACCTGCTTGATCTGGTAGATGCGGCCCCGGGGACCATCGAGTTCGTCGCCGAGCAGCTGGTAAGTCGGGCAAGTCGCCGTACAGAACCCGCAATGGACACATGCGCGCAGAATGCTGTCTGCCTCTTGGCCTTCAGCCGTGTCCCGAATGAAATCAGCAAGCGCGGTTTGCATCGCACAACCTCCAGTAGAGAGGGCGGAGTCTAGACTTGCCCGGGTCCCGCTTGTCCTGTCGATTTCGCCGGTATTTCCCGCGGCATTGCCGCGTTACCGCGCGTCGACCGGGTGTTATAACGCGGGCAGTCAATATTTGGTGCACGTTCGTTGGGTGCGGCCTTGATCGTTTAGGGGAGTAAAAATATGGTCGAAGAATCCGGATTGGACATGGATTTGAGCAGCGGCATTGCAGCCTTCGAGTCCAAACAGTTTCCAACCGCTACCCGGCTTTTGGCGCCGCTCGCTGAGGAAGGAAATGTCGAGGCGCAGTATCGAATGGCGATCATGGCGCAAAATGGGCTTGGCATGATCGAGAACCAGCCGATGGCTTTCCGCTATATGAAATCCGCGGCAGAGGCCGGCCTTGGTTTGGCGCAACACGGACTGGGCTTCATGTATATGCAGGGCGAGTGTGTTGAACAGAGCGGCGAAAAGGCCCTGGAATGGTTTACCCAAGCGGCCGAACAGGGTCTCCAGGGCGCCATGACCACGATCGGCATGATGTACCGCGAGGGTACGGCGGTTGAGCGCGACGAGGACCAGGCGAGAGCCTGGTTCCGCAAGGCCGGATTCGACGATTTTTGAGTATTGCCGGGATCAGTCAGCGCCGCTGGTGCGGCGCAGGCGTACCGCCTCGGCGAGAGCTTCAAGCAGCGGTTCCGTATTCGGCCAGGCGAGGCAGGCATCGGTGATGCTCTGTCCGTAGATCAAGCCATCGGCATCGACCAGGTCTTGGCGGCCACCGACAAGGTGGCTTTCCACCATAACGCCGATGATGTTGCGGTTTCCACGGCGGATTTGACGCGCGACGTCCTCGCCGACGTCGATCTGCTTGTCGTGCTGCTTGCGGCTGTTTGCATGACTGCAGTCGATCATCAGGTTGGGGCGCAGATGCGCGCGCTCCATCTCCTGAACGGCCTCGGCCACCGACTCGGTGTCGTAGTTTGGTCGCTTGCCACCCCGCAGAATGATGTGGGTGTCGGGGTTGCCGCGGGTATTGAAGATCGCCGAGCGCCCGTCTTTTGTCAGCGACAGAAATACGTGAGGGCGCTCGGCCGCGCGCATCGCGTCAACCGCGATCCGCATTGTGCCGTCGGTGCCGTTTTTGAAGCCGACCGGGCAGGATAGCCCGGAGGCCAGCTCCCGGTGTCCCTGGCTCTCCGTCGTGCGTGCGCCGATGGCGCCCCAACTGATCAGGTCTGCCACGTACTGGGGACTGATCAGATCGAGAAACTCGGTACCCGCCGGCAAGCCCATGCTGTTGATTTTTAGCAACAATTCGCGAGCAACGTTGAGCCCCTTGTTGATCTGAAAGCTCTCATCCAGGTCCGGATCATTGATCAAGCCCTTCCAACCGACGGTGGTGCGCGGTTTTTCAAAGTAGACCCGCATCACGATCAGTAGCTCATCGGCCAGCTGGTCACGCACCGCGATGAGCTTGTTGGCGTATTCGATCGCGGCGTCGATATCGTGCACC
The DNA here is from genome assembly GCA_942490985.1 of uncultured Gammaproteobacteria bacterium. Taxonomy (GTDB): domain Bacteria; phylum Pseudomonadota; class Gammaproteobacteria; order Chromatiales; family Chromatiaceae; genus Thiosocius. Next base: position 411,652 of record CALNYW010000003.1, on the reverse strand, counting down.
GAACAGGGGCCGACGACGACCAGCAGGCGGTCGTCCTCGCCGGTCAGAATTCGGTGGATGGCCTCGCGGTTATCGAAAACGGTCTGTGCCGCCTCCGGGGTGATGGGGTGTCGAGCATGCAATACCGCAGGCGGTTCCACCTCGGTGATGGCTTGAATGCGGAGGTCGTCTGTCTGTTGCATGTTGGTATGGGTTTCAGCGATCAAGGACGCGATTATAGCGATGAGGCGGATTCACGCCATGCGAACCTTTCAACGCTCGACCTCAACGCTCGACCTCAACGCTCGACCAAGTAATCGACTATGCCCTGCTTCGTGCTCGCCGCTTAAGCCAGATCTCCAGCCCCTGGCTGTTCAAGGTGATGTCAGATTCGAAGAGCTGGCGGACTTGGTCGGCCGGCAGCCCGCTGTGTTCTGTGCCGTCGCGCACCAGTTCTGCGTCAACCGCCTGCAACAGCCGTTCACTTCTGCCTTCGGGGTCCCGTTCCTCTTCGGCGAGCGCGATATCGCGATGTCGGGCGATGCTCGCGCGCAGCCGGCCGACCAGGCTGGCCGGAGACTCGACCTTGCCAAAGTGCGTCAGGCAGCAGGCTGTTGGGTTTAGCGCCAGCATCCGGTCGAGACTGTCGAACCAGGCATCGGGGTCGAACGCGACGGGCGTCGTTGTGGCGACCAACAGGGGCTCGTTGCCGCGGTAGAGCTCGCGGTATCCGAGCCCGAAGGTGTCGCCGGTGTAAAGGTAACCACTCGCCTCGTCAAAAATGCAGCCGTGATGATTGGCATGCCCGGGGGTGTGGATGAATCGCAGTTGGCGGTGACCAAGCGCGAGCGTCAGGCCGTCATCGGCAGCGACCGTACGGGCCTGATCGATCGCCTGTAATGTACCGAAATCGCGTTCGAAGGCCGCTTCCCCATAGACGGCGGTGGCGCCGGCCTGCAGTTTGCTCGGATCGATCATGTGCGGCTGGCCTTTGGGATGGACGACCAGGGTTGCGCTGCTGCAGGCGTCCATCAACTGGCCCGCGCCGCCGGCATGATCGAGGTGCACGTGGGTTGGGATGACGTAACGCACGTCTTCCGGTCGGCCACCCTGCGCCGCCAGGGTATTCAGCAATCGGGGTAAAGCGTGTTGTGTGCCGGTGTCGATGAAAGCGAACTCACCGCCGTCGTTGACCATGTAGCACCCCGCGTGCTGGGGGCGGTACAGGCCGGTGTCGATCAAAAAGCTGTCATGCCCGATAGGCTCTGCCATGATGATGGTTCTCGTTCGATTCTGTTATGTGATTTGGCTGGTTAAAGCATGGCGCGTTTTCAGAACGCCAAGCTGTCGTTAATCTTTATCGTGCTGGCCATCGGCTGTGCCATTGCCCTGGGGCTGATGATAAGCGGCCGGCTGCGTATCGACAGCGAGTGGCCGGGCTTGGTGGTCGGCGCAATATTGCTCGGGGTCGTGCTGTTCATCGCGCGTCGCTAGCCGTCAGAGACGAAGCGTCGCGACCTTCGATACCTTCCTTAAGGGTCCGCAAGCCCTTGTCGTAGGCCGCGCCGATCATGCTGTCCAGCATCAAGCCGACGTAGCGGCTGAACAGGTCCCAGCCGAAATCGCTGTGGAACTGCCAACGCACCGTGGTGCCCTCGGCGTCGGGTATCAGGGTAAAGCGTGCAATGCCGCTGCCCTTGTCGCCGAACACCAACGATGTCTCGACGTGTTGGTTGGCAACGCTCGCGATAATCTCCTGGCTGCCTTGACCGACATCCTCGCTACCACTGAACCAGCGCATCCGTGAACCGACACCCTGCTCGGGACCCTCGAACACGTATTGCGTCGAGGGGTCGCCACGGGTCCATGGCGACCAGGCATGGAAGGCCTGCATGCTGTTGATATGTGGAAAAACGGTAGCAACCGGCGCTTTGATAGTGATCTCGCGTTCGACGGTCGCGGAGTCGGGTAGCGTCAAGCCGATGACGGCAAGCAGGATCAGCAGGCCGAGGAGGACGCGGAAGGCAAGTCGGGCAAATCCCATGTATCGAATTCCTTGTGGCAACAGGCCCGATACTAGCCCGAAAGGCTGGGTAACCAGTTGTGAAACACGAGTCTTGTGCCCTCGGTGTCGCGTTCGAAGCGTGTCACAGCGGCATTCGCGACATCGCTTCGGTACCAGCATGCGGGTGGGCTCTCCAGGACATGTCCGACGGCGGCCCTGATGACCCCGGCATGTGCGACGACCAGCACCCGCTCGCCGGCCTCGGTCTGCAAGAGTCGCTCGAACGCCCGACCGACGCGGTCTCCGAAATCGGCGAGTGTTTCGGCGCCCGGGGGTCGGTTATTGACCGGGTCGCGGTAGAACGACGCATATTCCTCGCGGCGCTCGGTCATGAGTTCTTGGCGGGTAACCCCTTCCCAGCTGCCAAAACCGACCTCGCGAAGGTCGGCTTCGATCGACAGCGGCAACGCGCGCTCGCGTGATAGCCATTCTGCGAAGGCATGGCAGCGTTGCATAGGCGAGCTGACGATGCGCTGCCAGTCGTCGATTGCGGCGGCGGTAGTCCGCATCTGCGCCCAACCGCGCGCCGATAACGGATCGTCGACGCCGTTACCGCGGAAACGGTTGCCGCCCTCGGGTTGGCCGTGGCGGAGGAAATCAAGACGGGTCATGTGGGTTCGTTGGTCTGGCAATGCTTGTCAAACCATTTTGCTAGAATCGGCGCAATCAACAACCCCGCACGCAGGCTGTCAATGAAAGACAAGATTTATCCCGGTATCGACAAGGATCCGAGCGGGGCAATGAACCCGACCGGCAACATCATTCGCGATGCCTGGTTGTTCGGCCTCCTACCCGAGACCGAAACTTGCGCAGGCTGGACGGTGCAGCGGGTCGAGGCGCTTTACGCGCAGGTCTGGGAGGCTTGGGAGGAGTACGGCCACTTGGTTTCCAACCTGCCCCCCGACTTGGCGGCCAAGCACCGCGAAATCTATGATGCGGCTATCGCTCGGGCAAAAACGCTGGGCTGGAATGCCGATCATGCGTTGAACGACTATTGAACGACGCGGCAAGGCCCACGAGACATCATGTCTAGCCTACCGATAAGCCCGTTCAGCAACGTTCCGTGCTCATGGTGCTTCATCAGGCTGTAACGGGCTCAGTGCTGATTTAGTCGGTCGACATACGCCATCCCCAACGCCGAGAGGACAAACGTCAGGTGGATGATGACGTACCACATGAGCTTGTCGTTTTCGATCTGAGGCGTATTCATGAATGCTTTGAGTAGGTGAATCGAAGAGATTGCAACGATTGAGGCGGCAACTTTTTGCTTCAATGAGCCTGCATCGAGCTTGCCAAGCCAACTGAGCTTCTCCGCGCCCTCCTTGATGTCGATTGCGGAGACGAAATTCTCGTAACCGCTCAGCATCACCATAACGATCAGACCGCCGACCAAAGCAAGATCGACCAGGCTGAGTGTGACCAGCACCAGGTCTGCTTCTTTCATCGCCAGGACCACCGGCAAGAGATGGAACGCTTCCTGGAAAAACTTGATGCCCAGCGCGATCAGGGCCAGGCTCAGGCCGACATAGATCGGCGCAAGGAGCCAGCGGCTGGCGTAAAGTAAAGTTTCGATCGCGCGTTCCATATCGGAGTCCCTTGCTTGGCCCACTAGCTTCGCGCGTTAGTTTACGATAGTTGACTTGTGGACAGGGGCTGGCAGCTTGAAAGCGTGGAACAGCCCGTTCGATGCGCCGTATCGCACGTCGACGCGGCCCCAACGCCCGGAGATTCTCGTACCGCCAACAAGGGCACCAGATATGCTGCGTTACCCGCCGATGTTCGAAACGAGAGCTTTTCCGTCAAAACCGCTGTCGAAGCGGCCAGCTGAGTCGTCTTCTTGGCGCGCCGCAAGCGCATGGTGTCTGGCGTCCCTGATGCTGTCACTGGCAACAGCAGCTGTTGCGGACGGTAATGACGGCGTCTGGCAGCTATCTATCGACGGACACCACCGCTTTGTGTTTGGTGAGCGGGGTTTTGGCGGTGGCGTACACATTCCCTGGGAAATCAAAATCGAGTTTGACGTGTCGGGCGGGGCATTCGGCGTCGGCAGTGGCCGGGCGCGCTGGCTGGAACCCATCTCGGCGGTTTCAGCCCCAGCAGGCTGGTTTTCATGTCAAAGCGTTGAAGGCAGTTATCTCGACAGCAATCTTGAGATGCATGCTACGCCACGCGTGAGATTTGCGGCTTTCCCGGTCGCTGGGATCTTGCGCGATGGGCGGGTTGCGCTCGAACCCGGCTATCAACCGCCGGGGAACTACCTTGCGGTGACCTATCGGTGTGAGACGGACAGCACGATCGCCGAGAATTGGTTCGCTGTCGCTGAGAGGGCCAAACAGGTACATGGCAAACGGCAGGACGTCGAAACGCAACGTCGGGCCGCGCGGCCATCGGCCCGGGTTAGAGAAGTCGCCGTGCTTCCCCCTGAGCATTTGATCGAGCTGCCTCTGGTTGATGGCTGGCAATTCTCAGAGGGTGATTCGGACAGCGTCCGCCAGATCCGCTACAGATTGCGCCGCATCGAATGACCATGTTCAGGGTTCGAAGCGACCGACGCGGGTGACGAGGTGGAGCGCAGGTCCGCGAGTTTCATAGCTGTCGACGTGATAGGCGTCTGGTAGATCCCCAAGCCATTGCGTTACGGCGCTTACTTCAGGGTCTGCGCCAGCGTGATGTCGATAAAGCAATATCGATAACCTGCCGTTGGTGGCGAGCAGCTCGATCGCGCGATCGAGTGCCTGACAGGTCGTTGTCGCCTGGGTCACGCAGGTTTTGTCGCCGCCCGGTAAATAGCCGAGGTTGAACATCACGGCGTTCACCGCACCCAACCAGCTGATCGGAACGGCTGCCAACATTTTCTGGTGGCCCAGCTGTCGCAGTTCAACCCGCGTTGCAACGCCCGCCTGCTCGATGCGACAGGCGGTTGTGGCTAACGCGGCAGGCTGAATGTCGAAAGCGAAGACACTGCCGTTGGGCCCCACCTGCCGTGCCAGAAACACCGTGTCGTGGCCATTGCCCATGGTTGCGTCGATCGCTTTTGCGCCGTCGAACAAAGCCGCCGCGACGGCATCGTGAGCAACAGCGGTCAATGGTTTGAGGATTTCGTTACCGCGGGTCACGGGGGTGGCTGGCGCAAACGTGCAATGTCGGCCTCGGCAGGCAATGGCCGTTGCTCGATCAGGTGTGACGCGAGCTTGGTGGTGTACCAGGGAATGCTCAATGCACCGCGTGCGCCGAAGCCATTGCAAACCCACACGGATGGGTGGCGACGGCTGCGGCCCAGAAAAGGGTAACGGTCTGGGGTCGCGGGGCGAAAACCGGCTTGATGATCGACGAGTTTGAATCGATGGGTCGGCGCGATCGAATGCAAACCGTCAAGGAGTGTTTGTCGTGCCTGTTCTGTCACGAGTGGGCTGGCATCCTGATGCCCATGTGTGGCGCCGAATCGAATCAGGCCATGCTGTCGCGGCAGCAGCCAGTGTGCACCGTTTACGATATGCCGGGGCCGCCAGGTTTCGCTGTGCACCGTGAGGATCTCGCCTTTGTCTGGTTGCAAGGGAAGGTCATCAAACCAAGGATTGTCGAGCAGTCGCTGGCCCTCACAAAACACCGCGTGTTTTGCGCGCCAGGTGCCGAAGCTCACGCCCGTTTCATTGGCGTCGAGGGCGGCGGCGTCGAATTCCTGGGTAATCAGCGAATCCGTAGCGCACAACCATTCGCGGATCAGTGACAACAACAGCGGCAGGTCGACATGCCCTGTCTGATGCTGAATGAAACCGCCATGCGGAGCATTGATCGGCTCCGGACAGTCCTGCGATGTAAAGATCTCGCCGAGCAGGTGAGTGGCTTCTGGGTCATCACATCGTCGTTGGTAGAATCGTCGTTGTTCGGGCGACCGAAACAAACGCAACATCGGCCTTCGATGAAACAGCCGTTGAGCAAACGCGTGTTCGAGTTTGCCGTACCAGGATTCTGCGCTACGCAGCCAATCACCGACCTCGGGCCGCCGATTAAAGCGCATCCCCGCGAGTGGATTTATCAGGCCGGCAGCGACGCGCGACGCAGCGCTCCGATGGCCGTTGTCGACAACCAGAACCCGTTGACCTGCCTCGATCAGGTGCCAGGCAAGCGCGGAGCCGGACAGTCCCTGGCCGACGATCAGAAAATCGAGGTTACGTGAGGGCATCGCGTAATTGTCGATCAGGCGGTACCGGTTAGCGGTCTCGGGGCGTGGAGTGCGTCCTGCACTGCAGTGTGGGCGCGTCGCGCCGCCTCGCGGCGATTAAGTCCTTCTACGTTTATGGGTTCTCCGAAGGTGATATGAACCCGCGTGTACCGCCGGCCGATCAAGCCGCGAAAGTTGTCGAACAGGGTTTGGTTGTCGGTGTAGGGCGCGACCGGGTCGAAACCGCCATCGACGTGGTAGCGCAGCGCCACCGGCACAACGGGTTTTCCCGTCTCAATGGCCGCCGCGAACAGTCGTGGGAAGAAGGGCCGGACCTGCCTGCCATCGGTTGTTGTACCCTCGGCGAAAATTGTCACCAGTTCATCAGCGTGCAGTCGGTCGGCTATCTGGGCCTTCACCGTATGCGTTTCGCCGTCACCCCGGCGAATGAAGACCGTGCCGGCGCGCGTCGCAAGCCAGCCGATGATGGGCCAGCGTTGCACTTCGCTCTTCGACAGAAAGACCGTCGGGGCCACGGCGTTGAGCACCACGATGTCAAGCCAGGATACGTGGTTGCTGACCAGTAATGCCGGCGGTGTGGGGCGGTAACCACTGACCGTTATCTGAATCCCGAGAATGTCGCATGAACGGTTTTGCCACCAGGTGGTGACCCGCGGGTTGGTCCGCACAATGTTGCTATTGAGACGCTGCCCGAAAACCAAGGTCATCAATAGGCCAAGCAGGAAGTGAAAAATCAACAGCACGGAGCGCCGGGCTGCCCGAAAAAAAACCATGGCTTGCTTCCCTCCCACTCCTGGCGATTACGATGATGCGGGTCAGCCCGATGGATTTTCCCGGCAACGGCGGCAACGGCAAGCGACTGCCAGCTGCTGGTGACCATGACACCTTTTGCGTGGTAGGAACAGCTGACGGGCTCCCCCCAAACGGCCGACTGGCGATGCTGCACTTTGTTCCCCGCCCGTTTTCTCTGGGCCGCAATTTACAGCCCAATCGCCCTGTCGACTCACGTGGCGATAACATCGCGACCGATGCCGCAGCACTCACTGTCCAGGTCTTGCATCGGACCGACCTGCGGGGGTCTTCAACATATACACCGCCGGGTAAGCACTGGATCCGAGGCCGAAGCCGAGGTCTTTGTGCCCAACGGTGAATTTGCCTCTGTCTTTCTCGCAGGGCTGCCTTGGACGGGGATTTTCGGCGCCTGTTGCCAGGGTGTAGCGGTGTATCCGGCTTTCAGCCCGTTGAGGACGGGAACGAAGGGGAAACGATCTGGCTTAGCGAGCTGGTTGCGCATGCGTTGCTGCGCGTGGGCATAGAAGGTCCTGCTGCGGTTAAATGGGCTTCCCAGGGGAGCGCGTCGTCGGCTCACTGCGCCGCCCCGACACTCAATGTGGCGCAATCGCTTGGGTCATTAGTGGAATTCTCAAGCGTGGTGATCGGGACTCGCGTGCTTTTTTAACGGCGGCGCGTCTGCCGCAAGCGGTAAGGGTGCGTTAGACTACGGAAGAATCTGCCCAGGTGAGCCGTATGCCAGACACTGTCCCAAACCCGACTTATGAGCTGCTCGACGAAATTGAGTCGCCGGCGGATGTGCGCAAACTCGCCGCACTGGAATTGCCACAGCTGGCTGCAGAGGTCAGGCAATTCCTGGTCGATACGGTCTCGCAGACCGGTGGGCACCTTGCGGCCGGGCTTGGTGTCGTCGAGCTCAGTGTCGCGCTGCATCATGTCTTCAATACCCCGACAGACCGTTTGATCTGGGATGTCGGGCACCAGGCATATCCACACAAAATTTTGACTGGCCGCCGCGGACGCATGTCCACGCTGCGCCAAAAAGGCGGGTTGTCAGGATTCTTGCGGCGTGATGAGTCGCCTTATGACCCATTCGGCGCCGGACACTCGAGCACGTCGATCAGCGCGGCTTTGGGTATGGCGGTGGCGGCCAACGCCGGTGACGAAGAGCGAGAGCATATTGCCGTAATTGGGGACGGCGCATTGTCGGCGGGCATGGCGTTTGAGGCGCTTAATCACGCCGGCGCACTTGATCTCGATTTGCTGGTTATCCTCAACGACAACGACATGTCGATTTCTCCACCCGTGGGTGCCGTCAGCAATTACCTGGCACGGGCGCTTTCGAGTCGCTTCTATAACCGGGTTCGAGAAGGTGGGAAGCAAGTGCTCAGCGGGCTGCCTGGCATGAAAGACCTTGTGCACCGCTGGGAAGAGCACATGAAGGGCATGGTCACGCCCGGCACCCTGTTCGAAGAACTCGGCTTCAATTACATCGGCCCGATCGATGGACATGACCTGCCGCTGCTGGTCAACACGCTGCGAAACATGAAGCAGATGCGTGGGCCGCGGTTCCTCCATGTCGTCACGCAAAAAGGCCACGGCTACGCGCCGGCCGAGGGCGACCCATGCGTGTATCACGGCGTTAGCCCGTTCGATCCGTCGACCGGTGCGATGAACAAGAAATCGGGTGGAAAGAGCTTCACCAGTATTTTTTCTGAATGGATCGATGATGCAGCTGTGGCCGACGATCGCCTGGTTGCGGTTACGCCCGCCATGTGTGAGGGGTCGGGTCTGGTCGGTTTCGCGCAACGTTTCCCGCAGCGCTACTTTGACGTTGGCATCGCGGAGCAACATGCAGTGACCTTTGCCGCGGGCATGGCCTGCGACGGCCTCAAACCGGTTGTCGCGATTTACTCAACCTTTCTGCAACGCGCCTACGATCAGATGTTGCACGATGTCGCGCTGCAAAATCTCGATGTGACGTTTGCCGTTGATCGGGCGGGGCAGGTCGGCGCCGACGGCGCCACCCACGCCGGCAGCTTTGATCTCAGCTACGCCCGCTGTATCCCGAATATGGCCATCCTTGCGCCGGCTGATGAGTGCGAGTGCCGTGAGATGCTGCAAACCGCCTATGAACATCCCGGTCCGGCGTTGGTTCGTTACCCGCGTGGGGCTGGCACTGGCGCGGTGGTTCGTGACGATCTGTCGACGCTGCCCTGGGGCCGCGCAAGACGCGTGCGCCAAGGCCATGGAATCGCCCTTCTGGCTTTTGGCACCCTGCTCGAATCTGCCACAGCGGTCGGTGAGGCGCTCGACGCGACCGTGGTCAATATGCGGTTTGTCAAACCACTCGACCTCGAGTGCGTACTTGAGTTGGCCGACGAGCACCATTTGCTGGTGACGTTGGAAGAAAACGTCGTGCACGGCGGTGCCGGGTCAGGGGTCAACGAGGCGTTGGCTGAGGCGGGCCGGACCGTGCGTGTTGTGAATCTCGGCCTGCCCGACCGCTTTATCGAGCAGGGAACGCAGACCGAGCAGCTGGCCGAAGCCGGCCTGTTGCCGGCTCAAATTGAGCAACGGGTACGTGAGGTTTGGGCAACCATCGAGCCGGGCAGCGCGCCACGCCGCGACGCCCAGGCGAACTGAATGCGCAGTGCCTGAATCAGATCGGTCTATCGTGTCAGCTGAATAGCGTCAAAACGCCTGTGTAGCCGTAGAGTCGGTTATGTGAGATCTCACCATTGGCATAGAACCCGGCCAACGGTACATCGCCCAGTAGCTCGCGGATCTGTTGCATTTCGGCAGAATTGTCGCCAAACAGGTGACGGCCGCGCCCGAGACAGGTGTGATACAGGCCACCGCGCGGCGGTGCCGGTAAACGGGCCTTGAGCTTTTCCACCATCTGACGCAGATCGGCGCGGGCCGTGTCGGCGTCTCGGCGGGCGAATTGAATCTCCATCCCCGGCTGAACGAGATCGCCGATGGCTACCAAGCCTCGATCAGGGTCGATACCGACCAGATTGCGTACCAGGTAGTCACCGGTGTCTGATCCCTGGATCGGCAGTGCGGCAAAGATGTATCCGCCGATGCGGCTGAGATCACGTGACAGGACATCCCCGATCGCTTTTTTGAGCACGTCCAACGCCGGTCGGTCGTCGATTTTTTCGATAATGTTGCGCGTACAGCTGGTGATCACGTGCTTGTCGCCAATCAGGCTGCAGCCCTGGGTCAACCCCGTGCTGACGGCCAGATCGCCGCCGAGTAAAACGCCTGACACCCCGCCAGTGACCGGGCCATCGACAACCTGGGCGGCCTCGTTTTCCGCCGATGCGATCCCACCGACCAGAAACCCCCCGTTGAGGGCATCGCTGAAAGCGGTGAGTTGTTCAGGCAGGGTGGTGCAACTCGGGTCGCTGTGGACGACGGCGACGCTAGCCATTGAGCGTTGTCGCCAGTCCTGCGTGCTGGCTAGCCATTCAGCCGGGGTGTTGTCGAAAGACGGTATCAGGCGGAAGCTGTCGCTGCCGAACGGCGTGGTCAGGACCGACAGGGCCGGTTCGTCGTAGGTCTCGGTGCCGTTGCTGCACAGGCCCATGCCGACGCATCCGACCCAGTGGGGAATCCCGCTGCGCTCGCGCAGACGCTCGATGATCGGCGTTGCATCATTGGCTAACTGCTCGGCGAGATAGATGAAGGCAAGGTCGCCGGCGTCGGCGCTGCGTTCCACCACGCGGTCGCAGAGCGCGGACCAATCGCTGCCCGCGGCGTGTGTTGCGCTGAAGGTTTTCATAGCCGCTTGGACGGGACCGGTGACGGATGGTTCCGCCACCGGAGTCGGTTCAGACGCCGCGCTGATCCATCATCTGGTCGATGATCGGGCCAAAGATGACCTCCATCGCGAAGCCCATCTTGCCGCCAGGCACGACGATGCTGTTGCGCCGCGACATGAACGAGTCGCTAATCATCGACAGTAGATAGGGAAAGTTGGTATCGAACTTCTGCGGATCGGCGAATCGAATCACCACAAAACTCTCATCGGGGATCGGGATGTCCCGGGCGATAAATGGGTTCGAGGTGTCGACCAGCGAGACCCGCTGGAAGTTTATGTCGGTGCGCGAGAACTGCGGGGTGATGTGATTGATGTAGTCCGGCATGCGTCGCATGATCGTATCGACAACGGCTTCGGGGGAATAACCGCGTTCCGCGTTGTCGCGATGGATCTTCTGAATCCACTCGAGGTTGACGATCGGCACCACGCCAATGCCGAGATCAACGTGGTCAGCCACATTGCTTTCTTCGGTGACTGCGAGGCCGTGGAGGCCTTCGTAAAACAGCAGGTCGGTGCCCTCAGGAATAGGTTCCCATGGGGTGAACTCGCCCGGTTTCTTGTCCGTGCTGAGCCGTGCATTGTGCTCAGCGGCCTCTTCGTCACTGTGGAGGTAGTAACGCTTCTCACCTGAACCCGTTTCACCATAGGTCTTGAACAGCTCTTCGAGCTTGTCGAAGCGATTCGCGGCCGGGCCGAAATGGCTCATGCCTTCTTCCGTCATCTTGACTTTCATCTCGGCCCGATCGTAGCGGTGGAAGCTGTCACCTTCGACGACGGCCGCATTGATGCCTTCGCGGATGAAGATGTGCTCGAAGGCGCGTTTGACGGTGGTGGTGCCTGCTCCGGATGAGCCGGTTACCGCGACGACAGGATGTTGCTTGGACATTGAGGTCCCCCTGGGTTTGTCAATTTTTCGTACTGCGTTGACGTTGCGAGGTTTTCTGTCGGGCGATACCCGGCCGCCTGCCCGGAGGCCGTGGCGCCGTCTCGAGGTCATCGGAACACAGCAACGCCTGGATTTTTGGCTGCGCGACTATAGCACAGCGGGTCGGCGACGCCCTCGGGCCTGGCGGTCAGCTGGACTTGCCTTGCGGCAAATCAAATTTTCTTGAAAAAGTGGTCGAACCGGCAGCGGTGCCGGCGGCGGCCCGGCTCGGCGGCCCAGCCGTGACATTCGGGCGCCGGGTCGTGGATATCGTGCAACAACCTGACTGGATTTACCCCGCGCACCGGCTGAACGCGGTATCCTTATCGGTTTTCCAGGCCCACAAGCGGTGGCGTCGTTCCCAGCTCCCGGACCCGGGTAAGCGGTTTTGGGGAGATGGTTTTGGCATTGTTCGATGGATGACATATTTCCCTTTCCGGTGGCCCGTATCGGATTGATCGGCGGCGGGCAGTTGGGTCGCATGATGGTCAAGGCGGCCAAACGCCTCGGCTGCACATGCGTGGTACTCGACCCGGTACCCGGATCCCCGGCGGCACAAGTGGCGGGTCACCAGATCGTCGGGGACTACAGCGATCCCGGGCGACTCCGTGAGCTTGCGGAAGCCTGCGATCTGATCACTTTCGAGTTGGAAGACGTCGAGACTGAAACCTTGTTGACCCTGCAGCAGGAGGGTCATCAGATTCGCCCTGAGCCAGGACTGTTGGCGACGATCCAGGACAAATATCGGCAGAAGTGTTTTCTTGCCGACGCCGGGATCCCGACCTCGCCGTTTGCCGACATGCCGGTGGCCGATGAGGGCGCGTTTGCCGCGTTCGGCTATCCACTGGTCCAAAAGGCGCGTCGCGGTGGCTACGACGGGCGCGGCGTTGCGGTGTTGCGCGATCCGTCAGCCTTTGCTGATCACCTTCCCGTGGCGGGCTTCGTCGAACGCTTCGTCGAGGCCGATAAAGAGCTCGCGGTGATAGTGGCACGTAATGTCGACGGCGATTGCCGCACCTATCCGGTTGTCGAGATGCGCTTTCACGCATCGGGCAATGTGCTCGATTTTCTCGTCGCGCCGGCCCAGATACCGGCCGATGTTGCTCGCCAGGCGGAGGCGTTGGCGGTCCAGACGGTGGTGGCAATGCACGGCGTTGGGGTTTTTGGTGTCGAACTGTTTTTGACCCGGGGCGGAGAGCTGCTGGTCAACGAGGTGGCGCCAAGAACGCATAACTCGGGCCATCACACGATCGAGGCCTGCGTGACCGACCAGTTCGAGCAACACCTCCGCGCCGTGTTAGGTCTGCCGTTGGGTGAGACACGTCAGCTGTCGCCGGCGGCGATGGTCAACCTCTTGGGCGAACCGGGTTACGTTGGTCGCCCGGTGCTGCATGGACTGCGTGCAGCGCTGCGTATCCCGGGTGTGTGTCTGCACATCTACGGCAAGGCGGTCACCAAGCCGGGGCGCAAAATGGGGCACGTCACAGTGATCGATGACTCGATCGAGGCTGCCTGCGAGAAAGCAGCGCGGGTAAAAGCGCTAATCCAAATCAAGGGAGACAAGGCGATATGAGCAAGCCGTTGGTCGGTATCATCATGGGCAGCGATTCGGATTTGCCAGTTATGCAGGGGGCTGCCGATACCCTGCGCGACTTCGGCGTGCCGTTCGAGATGACGATTGTTTCCGCCCATCGGACCCCCGGACGATTGTTCAGTTACGCTGAATCGGCGCGCGAGCGTGGCTTGCAAGTCGTGATCGCAGGTGCCGGTGGCGCCGCTCACTTACCTGGCATGGTGGCGGCGATCAGCCCACTGCCGGTGATTGGTGTCCCGGTGAAAAGCGCCGCACTCAACGGCGAAGATTCATTGCTGTCGATCGTCCAAATGCCAGCAGGCGTACCGGTTGCCACGGTGGCGATCAATGGTGCCAAGAACGCCGGGATCCTCGCCGCGCAGATCGTCGGAGTCGGTGACGCCGCGCTGATGGATCGCGTCGCTCAATTCAAGCGCGACCTCGAGTCGATGGTGATGGAAAAAGTCGAGAAGCTCGCCGCTGAGCAGGTAAGGTGAGCTGCGCTGCTGTCTAGCTGTCGGCGTGTTTGACATCGGGAAAACCAACCCCGGGGTTGAGGATGTTGTCGGGGTCGAAGTTCTGTTTGATGGCCCGCATCAGATCCAGCGCCGTCGGATCCAGTTCACGTTCGACGAATTGCCGCTTGACCCAGCCGATGCCGTGTTCTCCGGACAGGCTGCCCTCGAGCCCCAGTACCAGGTCGAAGACGGCATCCAGGCAGTCGCCCGAGGCCTGCATTTGGGCTGCGTCATTTGGGTCGACCAGCAGGTTGACGTGAATGTTGCCGTTACCGGCATGACCGAAATTGACAATCGTGATGCCGTATCGCCGGCCGAGTTGTTCGAGCCCGTCGATCAGGTCCGGGATCCGTGACACCGGGACGACGACATCTTCGTTGATTTTCTTTGGTGCGATGTTGCGCAGTGCGGGCGACAGGGCCTTGCGCGTTCGCCAGAGCCGCTCGACATCCGCGGTGTCTTCAGCGGTGTCGACCTGCAGGCAACCCTCGCCGCGGGCGGCCGCTTCCAGCGCCGCGGCATCGGCCTGAATCGAACTTGCAGAGCCGTCGACCTCAATCATCAGCAGGGCGCCGGCTGTCTCCGGTAAGCCAAGATCCGAATAGTCCTTGACCATGCGTATCGCCGTGCGGTCCATGAACTCCAGGGCGCAGGGCGTGACAGGTTGCGCCATGATGCGCGAGACGGCCGATGCGGCGGAGTGAATGTCGGTGTAGATCGCTTGCAGGGTCTTTTTCTCTGCCGCCAGTGGCGTCAGCTTGAGCGACGCCTCGGTGATCACCGCCAGCGTCCCTTCTGAACCGATGAGTAAGCGCGTCAGGTCGTAGCCGACCACCCCTTTGGTTGTTGTCACACCCGTCTTGAAGATCTTGCCGCGGCCATCGACGGCGCGCAGCCCCAGGGTGTTGTCGCGGGGTGTGCCGTATTTGACCGCGCGCGGGCCGGCCGAGTTGTAGGCCAGGTTGCCGCCGATCGTGCTGACCGCGGCGCTGGTCGGGTCGGGTGCCCAAAAAAATCCTTGCGCTGCTGCCGCTGTCTGGAGTTCTTGGTTGGTGAAGCCCGCCGACACAACGGCGAGGCGGTTCGCGGGATCGATGGTGAGGCGTTCGCGAAGCTTTTCCAAGGCCAGCACGATGCCGCCCCGCAACGGTGCCGTTGCCCCGGTGGTGCCGGTACCGCGGCCACGGCTGACAACGGGAACCTTGTATTGCCGGCACAAGGCCACGAGTTGGCCGACCTGTTGCTCAGTGCGGGCGAAACAGACCGCCTGCGGGAGGGCGTGCTGGCGAGAGTTGTCATAACCGTAAGCCCAGCAGTCGCCAGCGTCGGTCAGCAGGTCGTCACCGAACGCGTCACCGAGCTTCTCCAACAACGCCGCCGGGAGCGGCGGCGCGGTGTTGTCAGCCATCGATATACTCAAACAGTTTCACGACGCGCTTGACGCCGCTGACAAAGCGGGCCTTTTCCGTCACGGCATCGGCCTCGGTCGGGGTCAATAAACCCATCAGGTAGACGCTGCCGAGCGAACTGACAACTTTGACCCGACTTGGGTCGAAACCTTCGATTTCTACACCGAAGAGCGCGAGTTTTACCTTCGAGGTCAGATAGGCATCAGCGGTGGCTTCGCTCCAGGTGGATTCGGCGCCGATGGTTACCTCGTTGAGGACGCCGCGCACCTTTGGAATGGTCAGCACACGATCGCGAAAACGTTCGACGATGGCCATGTTCTCGGCCTGCCCGGTAAACAGGACCTGCATGTTGAAAGCCGACAGGTTGATGTTGGCTCTCTGGTTCAGTTCTGGGTCTTCATCGCGCATGCTGATCGCCTTGATCAAAATGCTCTGGTCTTCGATAAAGGTACCCGTGGTGCGACGGTCATGAGCCACCTTGGCTCCTGCCACAACGCCGCCCACAACAACGGCCCCGCAGCCGGTCAGAAAAGCCGCCAGCACGGCAATCGTGACGCCACGCGTCACGGATGATTTGAATGTCATGATGAGTTAACCACCTAAAAGTTGAAGGTCAATGATGTCAAACAGGCAGTGTAGGACGAGCCTGTGATTTTCGAGTATGCGGGCGGGTTCTTCGGCGGGCGCGCGAATCTCCGTGTCAGTGGGGCGCAGGCGCTGTGCCACGGTGCCGCCATCTCGCCCGGTGATCGCCACCAGTTGCATCTGCCGCTCCTGCGCGGCCTCGATCGCCGCAACGATATTGCCGGCGGTGCCGTTCACGCTGAGCGTCAGCAGTACGTCGCCGGGGTGGCCGAGTGAACTGATCTGTTTCGCATAGATCTCGTTGAACCCCTCATCCAACGCGATCGCCGTCAGGGTCGCGGCATCGGCATTCAACGCCATGGCAGGTAGGCCGGGTCTCTCGCGTTGGAATCGGTGCTGCATGTGGGCAGCGAAGTACTGCGAATCCGCTGCGGAGCTGCCGTTTCCGCAGCTGAGGATTTTTCCACCATTCAATAAACTCTCGACGATGTGGCGCGCGGCGCAGCTGATCGGCCCGGCCTGTGAGGCCGCAGCGCGAGCCTGAAGCTCGCTGCTTGCAGCAAAAAATGATGCGACGCGTTCAGTGATGTCCACGGTGGGATTCGGCTGGCTTTATTATGCCTCTGATCTTCGCATGCCGCGTCGTTTAGGAAAAACCCGGCCCGTCAGGCTGGTGAAGTTCGTCACAGGGTGAAGGCGTTTTGAATCCAGGACGGTCGGACGCCGGATGATTCGAACCCGACGACGTCAAAGCGGCACGGGCCGGGCCATGTGCGCTGGAGTAAGTAATGCTGTGCCGCCCGGACGAGGCGTTTTTGTTTGTGCGAGTCAACGCTTGCCAGGGCGCCACCAAAGGCGGCGTTTCCTCTGTAGCGGACCTCGATGAAAACCAATGATTCGCCGTCCTGCATGATGAGATCGATCTCGCCACTCCGACATCGGTAGTTGCGTTCCAACAACTGCAGGCCTGCCGATTCCAACAGGGTTGCTGCGCGGTCTTCGGCTTCCCTGCCGATGGCGATCTTGCCTGACATCAGGAGGCGGGCGAGAGTGTAGTTCCCGGGTCGTCGACCGGTGCGATCTCTACCGGCGTCGCCTGGAGGTCCAGGCGTGGGGCGAAGCCGAGGATTTCAGGCGTTTCATCCAGTCTGATCCAAACCAGTTGGCGGCGCACCCGCTGGTTCTCGTCCATGTAAAGGTTGCCGGTATTGCCATCCAGCGACTCGAAACGGCTGCTGCGCAGTCGATTCAGATGCGGTGCGAGGCTCAATGCGTCCATGCCCATCGCGTAAAGTCTGCCGTAAGCCGAGCCACTCTTTGGCAGGTAGCGTGCGACGTCCGCGCGGCCCCCCGCAGTGGTCTCGGGTTGCACGAGCCACGGGATATCCGGCAGCAGGATACCGCGCATGTCTTCGGCCTGCCCACGGGTGAGCTGCCCAAGCCAGGCATGCGAGGTCGCATAGATCGGCAGGTCGGATGCCCGGTGAAACATCAGCTGTGGACGAATACCCTGGGCCTGTACCGGGCGCGCCGCCATGAACACTGCGTCGACGTCTTGTCTCCGGCGAGGCTCGAACTCGAGCCGTTGTCCCAACCATTTTTGCATCTGTGCGTGGCGGGCCTCGCTGCGGTCGAGATGCAAAAGCGAGGTGATGGCTGCCGTGTAGTCGTGGGCTTCGCTGTCGTAGCGGCCGACCCCGGCCAAGCTGCCGCCGAGGCTGCGCCAGCGGCCCTCAAAGGCGCTCGCAAGCCGATCGCCCCAGGCACCGCTAGGTACAAACACGACAGGGCGGCGCTTGCCGTCGATCCAGGCGCGCTCCGCGGCCTGCCGCGCTTCGTCTTCCGGAGACAGCGAGTACATGAACAGGTTTTCCGGGGGCGCCATCGTCAGTGCGACCTCGTTCAGTGCGAGCACGGGAGCGGGCAGCTCGCCGGCTCGCGCCAGCTGATCGACGGCCTGTTTTTGCAAAGGGCCGATGACCAGCTCGGCGCCGTCGGCAACGGCCTGGCTATAGAGCGGCCAGATGGTCGCCGGGTCGGTCGAATCGTAAAACCGGATTTCCGGTCGTTGGCTGGCGCCAGATTTCAGTTGCGTGACCATCATGCCGTCACGGATCGCCGCGGATACGCCGGCCAGGCTGCCAGACTGCGGCAGCAGCACGGCGATGCGTGACACGGGTTGGAATTGGCCGCGCAGTTGGTTGGCATAGTCCGTCAGAAGCGCGGGCAGCGCGGGATGATTGGGGAAGCGCCCTCGCCAGGACGCCAAGACCGGCGCGAGCTGGTCCGGATCAGTTCCATGCCGCTTGACCAACAACGCCAGTTGCATCCATCCGCCCATGACCCCGGGCGGGGAGGGTTGCAAGCCTTCCAGGGCCTGTTCATTGAGCAGTGCGAGGCTGCGCAGGATGTCGATCTGGTTCTCCAGTTGCGCTGCCGGGTCTGTCAACAGCCGATCGACTTGCTGCAGTGCGTTGGCACTTTCCAGCAGATTGCCCATCTGGCGGTAGCTCTGCGCGACGTCGCGGTGGTACTGGATCAGCAGTGCTGTGGGCGTATTGGCGGGAGGTGAATCACCGAGCGCTGCCAGCGCATCGAGCGGACGCATCTCTTTCAGCAGCAGACCGCCGGTTAACAGACGGTAGCGGACGTTCTGCTGATCGCTCATTGCCCGTCCGCCAAGTTCGGCGGTGGCTCGCCTTGCGCCATCCCAATCGCCGCCTTTGGCAGCAGCCTCGCCCGACGCCAGGATGAACGCGGTTTGCGTGGCGGGGTCGGGGGTGCGCAGCGCGAGCTGTTGGTAGAGCGCGGCGGCCGCCAGGTACTGCCCCTGCTCAGCCAGCGCCGCTGCGCGGGCCGCATCCGGGTCTGCCGAGGCGCGATCGGGCCGCTCGGGCAGTTGGCCGCAACCGTGCAGCAGAATCAGGCAAAGAACGATCAGGGAAAAACGGTAAAGGTGGCTTGCTTGCATGGTGCGGCGGGTACGGTCAGGATGGGCGGTCGAGTATCAGAGGTGGGGTTTGGGGTGTCAAACGCGCAGGGCCGACTCTATGTGGTGGCTACACCAATCGGCCATCTTGATGACATCACGGTGCGCGCCGCGCGGATCCTCGCAGAGGTCGATCGGATTCTGGCCGAAGATACCCGCCACACGCGGCGCTTGCTCGATCATCTCGGCATTGCCAAACCGCTGACCGCGATGCATGACCATAACGAAAGCGCCTTGCTGGCGTCGACGGTCGAATCGCTGTCGGCAGGGGCGAGCCTTGCGTTGGTTTCCGATGCCGGAACGCCGCTGATCAGCGACCCAGGTTTTCCGCTCGTGCGTGCCTGTCGCGCGGCCGGCATCGAGGTGGTCGCGATCCCCGGCGCAAGCGCTGTCATTGCTGCACTGTCGACCGCGGGACTGCCCACCGACCGGTTCCGCTTTGAGGGCTTTTTACCGCGCAAGGCGGCGGCCCGTCGCCAGCGCCTCGACGGCCTGGCCCGTGAGACGGCGACGATGGTCTTCTATGAGGCATCGCACCGGATTGCCGACACGCTCCGCGACTGCGAGGCCGCGTTCGGCGGCGAGCGTCCGGCGGTGCTGGCCAGAGAGCTCACCAAGCTCCACGAAACCGTAAAATCGGCGCCATTAGACGCGCTGGCGGCATGGGTCGCGGCCGATCCCAATCAACAGCGCGGAGAGATTGTGTTACTGATCGGCGGTGCGCTTGACGACAAGGCGGCCGATGACGTTGACGAGCTCTTGCAGTTGTTGCTGACCGAATTGCCCGTCAGCCAAGCGGCGGCGATTGTCTCGCGATACACCGGGCGAGGGAAAAACGACGTCTACCGACGCGCGCTTGCGTTGCAGACAGCTTGACGCTTGTTGTCACTGTGCGCCGGCTGGCTTACTGTGCGTCCCGGAGTCGGCCAGACGATCGCGGTCACCAACTTGGTGGCGGAGGAAAGTCCGGGCTCCCTAGGGCAAGAGGCCAGGTAACACCTGGGCGGTGCGAGCCGACGGAAAGTGCAGCAGAAAGTAGACCGCCACGGTGATGAGCCGCGGTAAGGGTGAAACGGTGCGGTAAGAGCGCACCGCGCTGCCGGTAACGGCAGTGGCATGGCAAACCCCCTCTGGAGCAAGACCAAATAGGGAGACATGCCTTTGGCATCCTGTGGCCCGCAGGTGTCTCCGGGTAGGTCGCATGAGGCGTCCGGTGACGGGCGTCCCAGATGAATGATCGTCCCCGACAGAACCCGGCTTATCGGCCGACTCCACTTTTTTACCGCGCTGCGCTTCGCAGCTCGACCCCGCGACATCACGCCAAAATCTCGCAGTCATATCGTCCGATTCGCGAAGCGGTGACGGAAGGATTTTGCTTCCTGGATTGCAGCGATGCCAGTGCTTTTTCTTGATAAATCACTTTAAGTGAGTGGCTTAGTCCGCTGTTTTAATCGCTGTTTCCCATTTCTCGGCTTCCGGTGCTAAGTGACTGAGGAATAAGCAATTTTTGTGTTTTTCTGGCTTGACCTAGTGGGGATAGCGACCTAAGATTACCTCTGATGTGGGTTTTTGTGGGGATCCAGGGGGAAGTGTCCGCCACTGGATCGCGTCAGGGGGGCGTACACAGCACCGTGTTTCAAGGGGTCAACACACTCAACCTTGATGCCAAAGGGCGTCTGGCGATTCCGGCCAAACACCGGGATGTGTTGGACCAGTGCTGTGCCTCGCGTGTGGTCGTGACGATCAACCCCAACCCGCAGGATCATTGTCTTTGGCTGTATCCCGAAAACGAATGGAAGGAGATTGCCCGCAAGCTCTCCCGTCTGCCGACCATGAACCGGCAAAATCAGCTGATTCAACGGTTGATGCTTGGGCATGCCTCGGAGGTCGAGCTCGATTCCCAGGGACGCATCCTGTTGTCTACCGAGTTGCGGGATTACGCCGGGCTTGGCAAGCGGGTGTCGCTTGTCGGGCAGGTCCACAAGTTCGAAATCTGGGACGAGCAGGCCTGGTCGGACAGCCGCGAGGAGTGGCTCAAGCAGGCGTTGAATGACGAGGCCGGTCTGTCGGAGGAACTGGGGGGGATGACTTTGTGACGCGGTCCGGCGTCGGCCATCACGCCCCGGTGATGCTCGAGGAAGCTATTGCGGCGCTCAACATCAAACCCAAGGGCGTGTATGTCGACGGCACCTTTGGTCGTGGCGGGCACGCGCAGCGCATCCTGGACGCGCTCGATTCGGATGGGCGGCTGTTGGCATTCGATAAAGACGAGGCGGCGGTTGCGGTTGCCCGTGAGCGGTTCGGTGCCGACCAGCGCTTTTCTATCGTGCACGGCAGTTTCGTCCAACTCCAACAACTGGCGACCGAGCGGTCGCTGGTCAAGCAGATCGATGGGATCTTGCTGGATCTCGGCGTCTCGTCACCGCAATTGGACGACCCAGAACGGGGGTTCAGCTTTAGTGTCGATGGACCTCTCGACATGCGCATGGACCCGAGTCACGGCATCACGGCGTCAGCCTGGTTGGCAGAGGCCGATGAAGGGCAAATCGCCGATGTGCTCCATGAGTTTGGTGAAGAGCGATTTGCCCGCCGCATTGCTCGCGAGATCGTGCGTCGCTGTGCTGCTGGACCAATCGAACGGACCGGCGAACTTGCCGGCCTGGTCGCGCGTGCGTGTCCGGTCAAAGAAAAACACAAGCATCCGGCGACGCGCACTTTTCAGGCCATTCGTATCTTCATCAACCGGGAACTGGATGAGCTGAGTCAGGCATTGCACGTGGCGCTCGATGTGTTGGCGCGCGGTGCGCGACTTGTCACGATCAGCTTTCACTCGCTGGAGGATCGGATCGTCAAGCGCTTCATGCGCGATGAGTCTCAGGGCCCTCGTTTACCCAAGGGACTTCCGGTCATGCATGAACAGACGCTGGGGCGGCTCAAGTTGATTGGTCGAGCCGTGCGTGCGTCGCAAGACGAGGTCCGGCGTAATCCCCGTGCGCGCAGTGCTGTGCTGCGGGTCGCCGAGGTGTTGGGATGAGCAGCGGGCAACTCACTTGGCTTCTGGTGCTGACCATCGTTGTTGTCGCGTCAGGCGTCGCGGTGGTCCACGCCAAGTACGAGTCCCGGGCGCTGTTCGTCGAGCTCGAATCCTTGCGCGCCGCGCGTGATCAGGCCGACATGGAGTGGGGGCGTTTACAGCTCGAACTCGCAACCCGCGGTGCCCTGGGACGGGTGATGCGTATTGCCGACGAGCGGCTGCAAATGCGGGTGCCGACGCCCGAACAGATCGTGGTGGTGCGCTGATGGCGGCGCGGCGCGATAAACGGGCGCGGCAGGCGAGGCGCGAGGAGCAGGCGTTGCCCAGCTATGTTGGGCGCCGCTACACCGTGTTGGGTCTGTTTGCGATCGCTGTGTTGGCGTTGGTCTGGCGTGCCGTCGATCAGCAGATTCTTGAAAAAGACTTCCTGCAGTCAGAAGGGGCGGATCGCTATCTGGCAACGGTTGAAGTGCCGGCTCATCGTGGCCTGATAACCGATCGTCGCGGTGATGTGCTGGCATTGAGTACGCCGGTTGATTCGGTTGCCGCGAATCCGCGCGTCCTGCAGCTCGATGATCAACAACTGCCACTCGTTGCGGCGGCATTGGATGTGCCTGCCGAAGATCTGCGCGACCGGCTCGCCCGGTACCGCAAGAAACATTTTGTCTACCTGCGCCGGCGGTTGCCGCCGGCCACCGCCGCGCATGTAATGGCGGTGGTCAAGGCGCTCGGTATTCGCGGCATTCATGTAGAGCGGGAATACCGGCGGTACTACCCGGCCGGTGAGGTGGCCGGGCATGTCGTTGGCTTTACCGATGTTGACGATGTCGGTCAGGAAGGTGTTGAACTGGCGTTCGACCAGGCGCTGCGTGGCATGCCCGGTGCGAAGCGCGTGCTGCGCGATGGTCGACGTCAAGCGGTCGATGATGTCGAAAATATTCGCAGCCCGCGTGCCGGGGACCACATCGCGTTGAGCATCGATCAGCGGTTGCAGTTCATCGCGTACCGGGAGCTCAAAGCGGCGGTCAAGCGCCATCGAGCGAAATCCGCGTCGCTGGTATTGCTGGATGCGCGTTCCGGGGAAGTGCTCGCGATGGTCAACCAGCCGTCGTTCAACCCCAACGGTAGCCGTTCGAACCGGGCGGGTCGCTTGCGCAATCGGACGGTGACGGACGTGTTCGAGCCGGGCTCGACGATGAAGCCTTTTGCGGTCGCCGCGGCGCTGCACGAGGGCACTATTCGTGTTGATACGAAGATCGACACAGGGCCGGGCTATTTTCGCGTCGGCGCCGCCCAGGTGAAGGATTCGAAGAACCTCGGAGTGATCGATGTAGCGACCGTTTTGCAAAGGTCGAGCAACGTGGGGGCGGGCAAGATCGCGCTGGGCCTGGATAAGCACGATCTGTGGCGCGCCATGGATCGATTGGGCTTCGGCCAGGTGCCGGGCAGTGGTTTTCCCGGTGAGGCGTCCGGTCGCCTCAATGATTATCGTCGTTGGGCGGCGATCGATCAGGCCACGCTGGCGTTTGGTTACGGCATCTCGGTCACGACCCTGCAACTCGCGCAGGCCTACGCGACGCTTGCCAATGACGGTGTCTTTTTGCCGGCGAGTTTGCTCAAACGCGAGTCGCCGCCGGCGGGACGGCGCGTTTTCAGCGCCGCTACCGCGAAGGCGGTAAGACGGATGCTTGAGGCCGTTGTCGGCGACGGCGGCACGGCGCCGGCTGCTGCTGTCGCCGGCTATCGGGTGGCGGGCAAGACCGGAACGGTAAAGAAACTCGGTCCATCGGGTTACAGCGATGATCGTTATCTGGCACTTTTTGCCGGGCTTGCGCCGGCTCGCGATCCCCGCTTTGCGCTGGTGGTTATGGTCGACGACCCGCGCGCGGGCGACTACTACGGCGGCAAGGTGGCCGGGCCTGTTTTCGCTGCCGTGATGGCGGAGGCATTGCGCTTGCTGAACGTGCCGCCCGCCCCGTCGCCGGCCGCCGATAGGCGGGTTGCCCAGGCACGGGTGGCGCAATGATGGCTCGCCGGGCTGATCGAAAAGCCGTTTTGTTGGCTGACCTGATGCCGCAACTGACGGCCGTCGACTGGGTACACCGTTGCCCTGTCGAAGCGATTGCACTGGACAGTCGTGACGTAGAGCCAGGGGCGGTATGGCTGGCCCTGCAAGGCAGCAAGACGCACGCGCTCGAACATCTTGCCGAGGCGCGCCAACGCGGTGCTCGAGTCGTGCTCGCAGAGCCCGCCGGTGACTGGGATCGTGAGCGCATAGCGCGTCTTCGAGGCGAGGTCCCGGTGTTGGCGATTCCCACCCTGCGCCGCAAGGCGGGCGATATCGCAGCGCGGTTCTTCGGTCAGGCTGCGATGGGGATGCGTATCGTCGGGGTGACCGGAACCAACGGTAAGACCAGCGTCGCGCATTTCCTGGCACAGGCCTTGTCGACCCGGGTGCCGACCGCGGTACTCGGTACGGTGGGCAATGGTTTCCCCGGCAGCCTGGATACGGCAACGCATACGACACTCGATGCGGTCAATTTGCATGCCACTCTGGCTGATCTGTTTGCGCGTGGGGCGAGAGCGGCCGCGATTGAGGTCTCGTCGCATGCACTCGATCAGTCTCGTGTTGCGGGCGTTCCGTTTCACACGGCTGTGTTTACAAATTTGAGTCGTGATCATCAGGACTATCACGGCAGCATGCAGGCCTATGCCGACGCCAAGGCCCGGCTGTTCCAGGGCCCGGGTCTGTCGTTGGCGGTTTTCAATGTCGATGACCCGACCGGTTTGCGCTTCGCGCGAAAGGTGCGAGAAAAGACCTACACCGTTGCCGTCGGGAGCACGCTGGGCGTGATCCGTCAGGGCGACCGGTTTCTACAACTCGAACGCGTGGATAGTCGTCCAGACGGTTTGCGCCTGGTGTTTCGCTCGAGTTGGGGAAATGGGGAGTTGCAAACTCATCTGCTCGGCAAGTTCAACGGTCATAACCTCGCATTGGCGCTGGCCGTGTTGTTGGCGTGGGAGATGCCTTTAGGCCAGGCGGTCGCGGCGTTGGAACAGGTGCAGCCCGTCGCTGGACGGATGATGACGTTTGTCGCGACCGGTTTGCCGCGGGTTGTTGTCGATTATGCGCATACCCCCGATGCGTTAGAGCAGGTTCTCACGAGCCTTCGAGAGCATGTCGCTGGACGGTTGATCTGTGTCTTTGGTTGTGGCGGTGATCGCGATCGCGGTAAACGCCCACAGATGGGAGAAGTCGCGCGGCGACTGTCAGATCTGGTCGTGATTACCGACGATAACCCGCGAACGGAACAGCCGGCGCAAATCGTTAGCGACATCCTCAGCGGGATCACTGACCGCGTCGGTGTCGACGTTCAACACGATCGCGCTACCGCGATAGCCGAGGGTATCGGCAGTGCCGACGTCAATGACTTGGTGCTCATCGCTGGTAAGGGGCATGAGGATTATCAGGAGATTGCCGGCGAGCGGTTGCCATTCAGTGACATTGCCACTGTCGAGCGTGTTCTCCAGGGTGAGGCGAGATGAGCCGCCTTACGCTGTCCGAGTTGGCCGCGGTGGTCGATGGCAAGCTGTCGAATGGCGATGCCTTGTTTGACGGGGTGAGTACGGACACGCGAACACTGAGCAATGGTGAACTTTTCATTGCGTTGCGGGGGCCCAACTTTGACGGCCACGACTTTGTGAGAGCGGCTTTTGAACGAGGCGCAACAGGCTCGCTGGTCGAGCAGGGATATGACGCTGAAAGTCCGGTAGTGTCGGTTGACGATACGCGGCTCGGCTTCGCACGGTTGGCGCGTGCGTGGCGGCTGCGCTGTCCGGCCCGCGTCGTCGGGCTGACCGGTAGTAATGGTAAGACCACCCTGAAGACCATGATTGCCGCGATTCTCGCGCAGTTGGGAGAGGTGCTCGCTACCCATGGCAACCTGAACAATGACATCGGCGTCCCGATAACGCTTTGTCGGCTCCGTGCAGAGCCCTTCGCGGTCATCGAAATGGGCGCCAATCATGCTGGCGAAATCGCCTATCTCACCGACTTGGTCCGCCCCGATGTCGCGGTGCTGAATAACGCGGGCCGCGCGCATCTCGAAGGGTTTGGCAGTCTCGAAGGGGTTGCGCATGCCAAGGCTGAAATCATTCAGGGACTTGGCGCCGATGGTGTCTTTGTATTCAACGCGGATGACAGATTTGCCGACCTCTGGCGTGAACTGGCGGCTGGGCGGCGGCAAAAAACCTTCGCCATCCATCGTCAGGCCGACGTCCAGAGCCCGCCACAGGCGTACAAAGTTGTCTGGCAGGATCAACACTTCGAGGCGCGCTTCCCGGTCAGTTGTGCAGCAGGACAGGAAGAGATCTGTTTGCCGCTGGTCGGTGAACACAATCGCATGAACGCGCTGGCAGCGATTGCTGCCAGCCTCGAGGTCGGCGCACCGCTGACCGCCGCGGTGCGCGGGCTCGCTGCGGTGTCGCCGGTGGCCGGGCGTCTGTGCCCGCTTGCCGGGCCGAATGGATCTCGCGTTATCGATGATAGCTATAACGCCAATCCGGAGTCGGTCCTGGCGGCGCTGCAGGTTCTCGCGTCGGCACCCGGGCGTCGAACGATGCTGCTCGGCGACCTGGCTGAGTTGGGTGATGCGGCCGTCGAACTGCATCGCGAGATCGGCGTGCGAGCCGCCGAGGCAGGTATCGACCGTTTGCTCACCGTCGGCACGCTCAGTGCGGCGGCGGGCGAAGCATTTCACGGCGAACATCGCCACTTCGATGCGCGCAATCGCCTGCTGGATTTTCTCCTGGACAACCTCAATGCCGAAGACAGCCTTTTGGTGAAGGGTTCGCGATCCGCTCGACTCGATGAGTTGGTCGATGAATTGCGGCAGACGGAGGCCCCGTGCTGATCTATCTGACCGAGTATCTGGCGCAGTTCGACAGCGGTTTTCTGGTGTTCGGCTACATAACGCTGCGCACGATACTCGCGGTGCTGACGGCGTTATTGATTTCTTTCATGGTTGGTCCGGCAATGATTCGGCGGCTCAGCCGTTACAAGATCGGCCAGACGGTGCGTGACGATGGCCCGGAATCGCATTTGGTGAAAACCGGTACGCCGACGATGGGCGGCGCGCTGATTCTGGTGGCGGTGGCTGTGGCGACACTGCTGTGGTCGGATCTTGGCAACCGCTATGTCTGGGTCGTGTTGCTGACGACGCTGGCTTTCGGCGCGGTCGGGATGTGGGACGACTATCGCAAGTTGGTATTGAAAGATTCCCGCGGGCTTACGGCGCGTTGGAAATATCTCTGGCAATCGCTGTTCGGTATCGGCGCCGCTGTCGCCTTGTACGTGGGGGCCACTGAGTCGGTCGAGACACAGCTGTTGTTTCCGTTCTTTAAAGACTTCGTGATCGACCTTGGGCCCTTGTTCATCGTTCTGAGCTATTTCGTGATCGTGGGTTCGTCCAATGCGGTCAATCTGACTGACGGCTTGGACGGTTTGGCCATTTTGCCGACCGTGCTCGTGGCCGGCGCGTTGGGCGTTTTTGCCTATGCATCCGGACACGTACAGATCGCCAGTTACCTGTTGATTCCACACCTGCCAGGCGTCGGCGAACTGGCCGTATTGTGCGGCGCCCTGGTCGGGGCAGGACTCGGCTTTCTTTGGTTCAACGCCTACCCGGCGCAGGTATTCATGGGTGATGTCGGGGCGCTGGCGCTTGGTGCGGCGCTTGGCACGTTGGCCGTTTCGGTTCGCCAGGAGATCGCGCTCTTCATTATGGGAGGTGTATTCGTCGTTGAGACCGTGTCGGTGATGCTGCAAGTCGCTTCATTCAAGCTGACGGGGCGGCGTATCTTTCGTATGGCCCCATTGCATCACCACTTCGAGCTCAAAGGTTGGCCGGAACCGCGCGTCATTGTGCGGTTCTGGATCATCACCGTCATCCTGGTCCTTGTCGGGCTGGCCAGTTTGAAGATTCGCTGAGGGGAACGAAGATGACTCAGCGCCAGGTACAACTCGCGACAGGTGCCAAGACCATCGTTCTCGGACTCGGCGTTACCGGCTTGTCTTGTGTACGCCACCTGGTGGCGCAGGGGGTAAACCTTGCGGTCGCCGATACGCGGGCCAACCCGCCAGGGCTTGCCGAGTTACAGCGTGATTTTCCTGACATTCCGGTTTTTCTTGGCGCGTTCGATGCAGCCTTGCTGAGCAGTGCGGATCGCTTGATCGTGAGCCCCGGTATTGCGGCGGCCACCCCGGAAATTGCTGCGGCCGCTCAACGAGGGGCCCAGGTGTTGGGCGACATCGAGCTTTTTGCCCAGCAAGTCGCGGCGCCCGTGGCGGCGATCACGGGTTCGAACGGCAAGAGCACGGTGACCACGCTGCTGGGCGAGATGGCGCAAGCGGCTGGAATAGCCGTGGCGGTCGGCGGAAACCTTGGCCGGCCGGCACTCGATCTGTTGGACGCGTCGGTCGAGCTTTACGTGCTCGAGCTATCGAGTTTTCAGCTCGAGACGACGCAGTCTCTGCGGGCGGCCGTCGCTACCGTGTTGAACGTCAGTCCCGATCACATGGATCGTTATGCCTCGATTGAGGAATACGCGGCGGCAAAACAACGGATTCTTCAGCAAGCGGGTGTCGGCGTGATCAATGTCGATGATCCCATCGTGGCGCCGATGAGCGGTGCCGATGACCGTTGGTCTTTCACGCTGGGCGAATCGATGGAGGAGAAGATGTTTGGCGTTGCGGCGATTGACGGTCGTGACTACCTCTGTCGTGGCGAGCAGCCGTTGCTGTCGGCCGACGAACTATTGATTCCCGGATCGCACAATCGAGCCAATGCACTGGCCGCGCTCACGATGGGAACCGCGCTGGGGTTCCCTTTAACAGCAATGTTGGAGGTCTTGCGGCGCTTTCGCGGTCTGCCGCATCGGACTGAGTTCGTTGCAGAACATGATGGCGTCCGTTGGTACAACGACAGCAAAGGAACCAATGTCGGCGCAACGATTGCCGCGCTCCGCGGTCTCGATCTCGGCGACAGCACGCGCACGGTGCTTATCGCCGGTGGTGACTGCAAGGGGGCAGATTTCGCTCCCCTGAGTGATGTGCTGGAACACTGCGTGCGGGCCGTCGTGTTGATCGGTCGGGATGCCGATCAGATCGCCCAGGCGCTGCCAAAAAGCATGCCGAGCCGAATCGCAACAGCGCTCGATGAGGCGGTCGATTTGGCCGCCGAGTTGGCCTGTCCGGGGGACCGGGTGGTGCTTTCACCGGCGTGCGCCAGTTTCGATATGTTTGACAGCTATGCGCAACGTGGTGACCGCTTCATGCAAGCGGTCCGGAGTCGTTTGACATGACGACGATGGCACGGACACGCGGCGACCATGCGGTGCGTCTGCCCGACGTTGATTTGTCTCTGTTGATGGCGGCCTCGGTGCTGGCCGGGTTCGGTGTCGTGATGGTGGCTTCCGCTTCACTGCACCTGAGCGGACAGGGCGATGCCGAACTGCGCTATGTCAATCGGCATCTGGTCGCACTGTTGCTTGGCGTGGTCCTGGCATGGCTGCTTTACAAGACGCCGACCGCTTGGTGGCACAAGGCCAGCACGCCTTTGTACTTCTTCGGCCTGTTTCTTCTCGCCTTGGTGTTTGTCCCAGGCGTTGGGCGAGAGGCGAATGGTGCAATGCGTTGGGTCGCCGCGGGGCCGCTGAGCCTGCAAACCTCCGAGTTCATGAAGCTGTTCATCGTTTTATACATGGCGGGCTATCTGGTCCGTCGGCAGGTTGAGGTGGCGCATCGCGTTTGGGGTGTCATCAAGCCGATCCTGTTGTTGCTGATCGCCTGCGCAATGCTGATGACCCAGCCTGACTTCGGCACAACCGTGGTGCTGCTGTTGACGGCGTTCGGCATGTTGTTCCTTGGCGGTGCGCCGCTGTGGCAGTTTGCCGCCTTGCTGTCGTTAGCCATCAGCGCCCTACTGGCGCTGATCTGGGTTTCGCCCTACCGCTTGGAACGGGTCACCTCGTTCCTGAATCCCTGGGAGCATGTACAGGACTCTGGTTATCAATTGGCCCAGGCGCTGATTGCGTTTGGTCGGGGTGAGTGGAGTGGCGTGGGCTTGGGTAATGGTATTCAAAAGCAGTTCTATCTACCGGAGGCCCATACCGACTTTGTGATGGCCGTGATCGGTGAGGAATTCGGCCTGATCGGCACCTTGCTGGTGATCTGCCTGTTCGCGGTTATCGTCTGGCGCAGCTATGTGATTGGCGCCGCCGCTCAACACCGGCACGACCGTTATGCAGCCTATACCGCCTATGGCTTGGGTCTCTGGCTCGGTATGCAGGCGTTCATCAATATCGGCGTCAACATGGGCTTGTTGCCGACCAAGGGACTCACGCTGCCGTTTTTGAGTTATGGCAGCAACAGCCTGATTGTCTGTTGCGCGGCCGTCGGCATGTTGTCGCGGATCCACTACGAAAACTCGCTCGCCGGAGACGGCAAGGGGGGGCAGTGGCAGCGCGTGTGACGATCATGGCGGGTGGGACCGGCGGGCACGTATTCCCGGCCCTGGCTGTCGCCAACGAGATGAAAGCGCGCGGCTGGCAGGTTAGCTGGTTGGGTACGCCCGATAGTTTTGAGTCCCGAACCGTGCCGGCCCAGGGGTTCGAACTCGATACCATTGCGGCCTTTCGGTTGCGCGGACAGGGTTGGGGCGACCGTTTGCTTGCGCCACTGCGTTTGTTGCGTGCGATGGTGCAAGCCATGCAAGCGCTTCGGAAGCGTCGCCCGCAGCTGGTACTGGGTATGGGCGGTTTTGTCACCGGGCCAGGCGGACTCATGAGTCGCTTACTCGGTGTACCGCTGGTCGTGCATGAACAAAATGCCATCCCGGGCCTTACCAATCGGTGGCTGGCGCGTTTGGCCCGATGCGTGCTCGAAGCGTTTCCCAATAGTTTTCCAGACCGTGTCGGTGCACGGGTCGTCGGTAACCCGATTCGCAAAGAGATTGCAATGCTGCCGGCGCCGCGGCCGATCGATGCGCAGCGGCCCGTTCATCTGCTCGTGATGGGGGGCTCACTGGGGGCGCAGGCGCTCAACGAACAGGTTCCGCTGGCACTTGCCAGGTTGCCGGCAGGTGATCGTCCTGCGGTTCGTCATCAGGCTGGCCGGGGCAAGGCCGACGTCACGCATGAGGCCTATGCCACAGCGGCTGTCGTTGCTGAGGTCAGTGAGTTTGTTGATGACATGGCAGCCGCTTATCAGTGGGCAGACCTGGTCATCTGTCGGGCCGGGGCGCTGACGGTTTCTGAACTCATGGCCGCCGGGGTCGCGGCCATTCTGGTGCCGTTTCCGTTCGCGGTCGATGATCATCAGACGGTCAATGCGGGCCACCTCACCAGTGCCGATGCGGCCATATTGATGCCGCAGGCGAGCCTTACAACTGAGCGCCTCGCCGATCAGCTCGCCCAGCTGATCCAGGATCGTCCCCGCCTGCACCGGATGGCCGTGAATGCTTACGCGCTGTCGCGCCGTGATGCGACACGCACGGTGGCCGATATCTGCGAGGAGTGCGCGCGATGAACGAGCTGCCAATGACCGGGCTGCGTTACACCGCTGAGAGCATGGGTCGCATGCGGCGCCTGCATTTCGTCGGTATCGGCGGTGCTGGGATGAATGGTATTGCCCAGGTAATGCTCAACCTCGGCTACGAGATATCCGGCTCTGATCTGAAAGACAATCCGGCGACCCGTCGTTTGGAAGAACAGGGTGCGTCGATACATATCGGGCACGCCGCCGGGCATGTGGCAGATGTCGATGCGGTGGTCATTTCATCGGCGGTGAAAGACGATAATCCGGAAGTGCAGGCAGCCCGGGCAGCGCGTATCCCAGTTGTGCCTCGCGCTGAAATGTTGGCGGAAATTATGCGTTTTCGCTTCGGCGTCGCCGTGGCTGGTACGCATGGCAAGACCACTACGACCAGTCTTATCGCCAGTCTCTTGATCGAGGGTGGGTTGGATCCAACCTTCGTCATTGGCGGGCGCTTGAATGCCCGCGGCAGCTACGCCCATCTTGGTGAAGGTGAGGTATTGGTCGCCGAAGCCGACGAGAGCGATGCGTCGTTCCTCTATCTGCAGCCGATGCTCGCCGTGGTAACCAATGTCGACGAAGACCACATGGCGACCTACGGCAACGATTTCGCTCGACTTCGAGCGACATTTCTTGAGTTTTTGCATCACCTGCCTTTCTACGGTCAGGCCGTGATGTGCATTGATGATGACAATGTGCGTGATTTGCTGCCCGAGGTTACCCGCAAGGTTGTCACCTACGGGGAGCATCCCAACGCCGATGTGCGTGCGTTGTCGATAACGCAGTGTGCGATGACGACGACCTTCACGGTCGCCATGCGGGGTCGCGATGCGTTCGAAGTGAAACTCAATCTGCCAGGCCGACACAATGTCTTGAATGCCCTGGCGGCGATCGCCATTGCCGACGAGTTGGGTGTGTCGATTGCCGGCATTCAGCGCGCTTTGGCGGAGTTTGCCGGTATCGGTAGACGCTTTCAGGCTCGGACGGGGTGTGCAATCGCTGGGCGCGAGGTGCTGCTCATTGATGACTATGGCCACCACCCCAGGGAGATCGCGGCGACATTGGAGGCGGTGCGTGCCGGTTGGCCTGGTCGGCGCGTCGTGTTGGCGTTCCAGCCGCATCGGTATAGCCGCACGCAGGATGCCTTCGATGATTTCGTCGGTGTGCTGTCGCAGGTGGACGTGCTGATTCTGGCGGAGATCTATGCGGCAGGCGAGGCGCCGATTGTCGGCGCTGATGGTCGGGCTTTGACACGCGCGATCCGCGCCCGCGGTCAGGTCGACCCGGTTTTCGTGGAACAAATCGACGACCTGCCGAAGGTCCTTGCCGGGGTTGTCGCCGCGGGTGATGTCGTGGTGACCATGGGGGCAGGCGACGTCGGCCGGGTAGCCGCGCAGATTGCGGAGGCATTCTGCCCATGAAACCTTTACGTCGACGCACGGTTTTGCACATGGGGTGTGGCGAAGGTCTGGTGTCGCGACTGAAGGCACCTGCCTTGCGATCGACCGCACCAATGGCATCACGCATGACGACCTGCCGCGCCAAGACAAGCAGGAGCAAGCGATGATGACCGCGTCGCAACAGCCTGCCTTGCGTGGCGAACTACGCTTCGACGAACCGCTATCGCGCTACAACACCTGGCGTGTTGGCGGCGTTGCGCAACGGCTTTACCTGCCAGCGGATGTGTCTGACCTGGTGGCTTTCCTGGCGACGCTGCCGCCGCGCGAGCCGCTGCTCTGGCTGGGGTTGGGTAGCAACCTGCTGATTCGTGATGGGGGGTTCAAGGGTACCGTCATCTTGTTGCAGGGTCGGCTCAGTGAGCTCCGCGTCGACGGGACTCAGGTTGACGTCCAGGCCGGTGTGGCGTGCGCGAAGACCGCCCGCGCCTGCGCGCGTGCCGGTTTGACCGGGGCGGCTTTTCTGGCCGGCATTCCGGGCACGATCGGTGGCGCATTGGCGATGAATGCCGGGGCGTTCAGTGGGGAGACCTGGAAGATTGTCGAACGGGTCGACACCATCGATCGGTTTGGCACCGTCCGGCAGCGGCTGCCCGGCGATTTTGAGATTGCTTACCGAGAAGTCAAACGTCCCGGCGAGGAATGGTTCTTGGGTTGTCGTTTGCGGTTGGCTTTTGGCGACACCGGTGCCGAGCAGGCTGCAATAAAGGCCCTGCTTGAGCGACGGGCGGAAACTCAACCGACCGGGCAGGCCAGTTGTGGTTCGACGTTCCGCAATCCGCCTGGCGATTATGCCGCGCGGTTGATCGAAGCCAGTGGGCTCAAAGGCTACCGCATCGGGGGTGCCGAGGTTTCACCCAAGCACGCCAACTTCATTATCAACACCGGTAACGCGACTGCGGCAGATCTCGAGGCACTGATTAGCCATGTACGGGCCGAGGTGGAACGTCAGCAGCATGTCCAGCTGCAGCCGGAATATCACGTCGTCGGAGAATCGGCATGACCATCGGCGCAGAAGCTTTCGGTCGGGTCGCGGTCTTGATGGGGGGATGGGCCGCTGAACGTGAGGTATCCCTGGTCAGCGGTCAGGCCGTGCTCGAGGGCTTGCTGAAACGCGGTGTCGACGCGCATGGCATCGATGCCGGCCGGGACGTATTGAGTGTGTTGAGTGGTGGTGATTTTGATCGCGTCTTCAACGTGCTGCACGGTCGCGGCGGCGAGGACGGTCAACTTCAAGGCGGTCTCGACGTATTGGACGTGCCCTACACCGGTAGCGGAGTGCTCGGCTCCGCGATCGGTATGGATAAATACCGCAGCAAGTTGTTGTTCAATGCATTAGGCATCCCAACACCGCCGTTCGCGGTCATCGAACAAGAAAGCGATCTCAAGCAAGCGGCTGAGCTGGGTTTCCCGTTGATGGTAAAGCCGGCCCTGGAAGGCTCGAGTATCGGTATGTCGCGGGCCGACAACGCGGCAGAGCTGAAGCAGGCCTGGCAAGCCGCGGCGCAGTATGACAGCCATGTGTTTGCCGAGACCTGGGTGCATGGCGGCGAGTACACCGCCGCAATCCTGGGGCGGCAACCATTACCGTTGATCAAACTGGAGACTGATCGGGCGTTCTACGATTACGACGCAAAGTACGTGTTGGACGACACCCGTTATCTGATCCCTTGCGGCTTGTCTGTCGAGCTGGAGCAGCAGTTGCAGTCGCTGGCGCTTCGCGCCTTCGATGCGATTGGTGCGACCGGTTGGGGACGCGTCGACATTCTGGTCGACGGGCAGCAACGACCGTTTGTGATCGAAGTGAATACGGTCCCTGGCATGACCAGTCATAGCCTTGTGCCAATGGCCGCAAAGGCCGTCGGGATCGAGTTCGACGAGTTGGTTTGGCAGATCCTCGCACAAACCCTGGAGGTGGACTGATGGCCGCCACGCGTCAGCAACGCTCATCCACCCGGGGACGTAAGGCGTCGCGTCGCGCTTGGCTGATGCCGGCGGTGATCAGCAGTCTGATGATACTGGCTGGAAGTGGCCTGTGGGCTGGCTATCACCTGCTTTCGCAGCCGGGTCGATTGCCGCTACGAGTCATCGAGATAAATGGCGAGCTGCAGCGCCTCGATCGAGACGATATTCAGCGTGTGGTGATCGATAGCATCGACGGCGGTTTCTTCAGTTGTGATATGAAAAAGCTGCGCGAGGCTGTCGTCGCCATGTCATGGGTCGACGATGTCAGCATTCGTCGCAGCTGGCCCGATCGGCTCAGCATGGTCGTGACGGAGCAGGTGCCGCTCGCGCGCTGGGGCGATGACGCTTTGATCAATGTGCGGGGCGCGGTTTTTCGGCCAGAGAGTCCCGGGCCGTTTTCCAGCCTGGTCCGGTTGTCCGGTCCGCAGGATAGCGAGCTACGTGTGGTTGAGTTCTACCAGCGGGTGATTGCCGGGACCAGCGCGCGGGGTATGCAGCTGACCGAAGTTGAGCTCGACCAGCGTAGGCATTGGTGGTTGCGGTTTGCTGATGGACTTACCGTTTCGCTTGGCCGTGAAAACGTCGAGCATCGCCTGGCGCAATTCTTCCGTGTTTTCCCCAGCCTCGTGGCGCAGCCCACCCGCCAACCCGAACGAATCGATATGCGTTATGCAAACGGGTTCGCGGTGAGTTGGCGCGAAACCGACAACGATGAATCAGGCGGCCGAGAACTGGCTGTCGAGGAACAGGCGTGATGGTCAAGAGAACAGACAAGAACATCATCGTTGCGCTGGATATCGGTACGTCCAAAGTCGTGGCGATTGTCGGCGAGGTCAAGCAAGACAACGAGATAGAGATTGTCGGGATCGGCTCACATCCGTCGCGCGGTCTGAAGAAAGGCGTCGTCGTCAACATCGAGTCAACGGTGCAGTCGATTCAACGCGCGGTGGAAGAGGCGGAGTTGATGGCGGGCATCGAGATCGATGCGGTCTATGCCGGTATAGCGGGCAGCCATATCTCCAGTCTGAACTCGCATGGCATCGTGCCAATCAAAGACGGGGAAGTGTCGCATAGCGATGTCGAACGGGTGATCGATGCAGCACGCGCGGTAGCGATCCCCGCGGACCAAAAGATCCTGCATATCCTGCCCCAGGAATTCATTATTGATAATCAGGAGGGTATCCACGACCCGGTCGGCATGTCTGGAGTCCGCCTGGAAGCCCGCGTGCACATGGTGACCGGCGCGGTGAGTGCCGCACAAAACATTATCAAATGTGTTCGGCGATGCGGGCTTGAAGTCGAAGACCTGATTCTCGAGCAGCTTGCCTCGAGTTATTCGGTACTCGAGGACGACGAAAAAGATCTCGGTGTCTGTCTCGTCGATATCGGTGGTGGTACCACGGACATCGCCGTGTTTACCGGCGGTTCGATCCGCCACACCGCGGTGATCCCGATCGCCGGTGATCAAGTAACCAACGACATCGCTGTCGCGTTACGAACGCCGACGCAGCACGCCGACGAAATCAAGCTCAAATACGCCTGTGCGTTGACCCAGCTCGCGAGCCCCGAAGAGACCATCGAGGTGCCGAGCATTGGCGATCGCCCACCGCGGCGGCTCAGCCGGCAGACGCTCGCGGAAGTCGTTGAACCGCGCTACGAAGAGTTGCTGATGCTTATTCAGGCGGAGTTGCGTCGGTCCGGCTACGAAAACCTGGTCGCCGGTGGCGTCGTGCTGACCGGTGGCAGCGCCAAGATGGAAGGCCTGATCGATCTTGCTGAGGAAGTTTTTCATATGCCGGTGCGGTTGGGCATTCCCCAATACGTCACCGGTCTGGTTGATGTTGTACGCAATCCAATTCATGCCACCGGCGTGGGGTTGCTGTTGTTTGGGCACCGTAACCGGGCGGTACGGGTGCCTGAGATGGCGGGCGGTGGTGGTTTCAAATCAGTCTGGGGCCGCATGAAAAGTTGGTTCCAGGGGAATTTTTGATTGACGGAATCCTTGCCGAAACAACGGCGGGTCGGTCTTAAGTGGGAGGAGCGTTATGTTCGAATTGATGGATGTAGATAGTCAAAACGCAGTGATCAAAGTCATCGGCGTCGGCGGCGGTGGCGGTAATGCCGTCAACCACATGTTGCGGTCAAATATCGAGGGGGTTGAATTCATCTGCGCCAATACCGATGCGCAGGCACTGAAGAATACGGAGGTGCGCACCGCACTCCAGCTTGGTTCGAATGTTACCCGGGGTCTTGGCGCCGGCGCGGACCCTGATCGTGGGCATGAGGCCGCGATGGAGGATCGCGACCGGATCTATGAGGCCCTCGAAGGCGCTGACATGGTGTTTATCACCGCGGGGATGGGCGGCGGGACCGGGACCGGTGCGGCACCGGTGGTGGCCGAAGTCGCCAAGGAGCTGGGTATTCTGACGGTGGCCGTGGTGACGAAACCTTTTTCCTTCGAAGGCGGTAAGCGCCTGCAGATCGCAGAGGAGGGAATTGCGCGGCTGTCCGAAAGTGTCGACTCGTTGATCACGATCCCCAACGAGAAGCTGCTATCGGTGTTGGGCAAAACGACCTCGTTACTTGATGCATTCAAGTCCGCGAACGACGTGTTGTTCAACGCGGTTCAGGGGATTGCCGAGCTGATCACCAAGCCTGGATTGATCAACGTCGACTTTGCCGATGTCAGAACAGTCATGTCTGAGATGGGTGTTGCGATGATGGGTACCGGCAAAGCGACGGGCGACCAGCGTGCACGCGAGGCCGCCGAGCTGGCGATTCGCAGCCCCTTGTTGGAGGACATCAATCTCTCTGGTGCACGCGGGATCCTCGTCAACATCACCGCAGGCCTGGATCTTGCGATTGGTGAGTTCGACGAAGTAGGTAATACCGTCAAGGAGTTCGCTCGCGAGGATGCTACCGTGGTAGTCGGTACGGTGATCGATCCGGATATGGTCGATGAGATGCGCGTGACGGTCGTTGCAACCGGACTCGGAGAGGAGCGCCCGGTTGCCGTGCCGCAGCCGGAAGTCGAAATCGCGCCGGTCCGGCTGGTTGGCCAGGAACCCGTGGAGCAGGAGGAACTGGATTACAATTCCCTGGAGGTGCCAACCAACATCCGTCGCAATCCGAAGCCGGCCGCTGGCTATGGCGCTCAAGCAAAGCAGACCGACGATATGGAATACCTGGATATTCCGGCCTTTTTGCGCAGGCAGGCGGACTAACCTCAGGGGGTGATAAGTCGTATTGGCTTGTCATACCCCTGTCTTTTTTGCTTGCTTATTGAGCGAAAAATGTCCAGAATAAGGGTAATCCCTAAGTTGTTGTCGGGGGATCACTGAAACACTGCGTCGGTGCAATTCCGCGATGCGGTTAGTTAAATCGCTGAAAGCAAACGGAATTTTACTCGGAGAACCCTGGCATCATGATTAGGCAGCGCACTTTGAAGAACGTCATCCGCGCTACAGGCGTCGGACTCCATACGGGCGAAAAGGTCTTTCTGACGTTGCGTCCGGCAGCGCCGGATGCCGGCATCGTGTTCCGCCGTGTTGACCTTTCGGAACCGGTCGACATTCCGGCGAAAGCCGAGAACGTCGGAGATACGCGTCTTTCGACCACACTGGTCAAGGACGGTGCGAAGATCTCAACGGTAGAGCACCTGCTGTCGGCTTTCGCCGGACTGGGCATTGATAACGCGTACGTCGACGTCAGCGCCCCCGAGGTGCCGATTATGGACGGTAGCGCCGGTCCTTTCGTGTTCCTGATCCAGTCAGCGGGTGTCGAAGAGCAAAACGCCGCCAAGCGATTTATCCGCATCAAGCAGCCTATCGAGGTCAAAGACGGCGATAAAGTCGCGCGCTTTGAGCCTTTTGACGGGTTCAAGGTCAGTTTCGGGATCGACTTCGATCATCCGGCGATGGCTGATGATAGCCGTCAGTCGGTCATCGATTTCTCGTCCACGTCGTTTGTCAAGGAAGTCAGCCGGGCGCGCACTTTCGGTTTTCTGCGCGATATTGAGATGTTGCGTGAAAACGGCCTGGCGTTGGGCGGCAGCATGGACAATGCGATCGTCGTCGATGATTTCCGCGTGCTGAACGAGGACGGGCTACGTTACGAAGACGAGTTCGTCAAACACAAGATTCTTGACGCGATAGGCGATCTGTACCTGCTTGGCCACAGCCTCATCGGCGCGTTTAACGGCTACAAATCCGGCCATGCGTTGAACAATCGCCTGCTCAAGGCGTTGATTGCGCAACCGCAGGCGTGGGAAGAGGTCACGTTCGACGACGCCGAGCGTGCGCCGATCTCCTATATGCAACCGGCCCACGTCGCGACGCCCTGAAGGCATCGGGTTATCGGGGGGGGTTGGCGGTCTTGAGGATGTCTCCGAGGCGCCGCAAGGCGTCTTGCACGGGCCCAGGTTTTGCACAATTTGCGCTGGTGTGGATAATCTGTGCTGCTTGATCGGAGTGTCTGGCAGTGGCCTTTGGCACCGGGACTGGCTGTTCGACCATCAAGCGAACGCTAACTGCTTGAACGGCTGGATATTCCCCCGCGACAGCCTTGACGAGTTGCGGTGCCAGATAGCGTAGGCGGGTCGCCCAGGCGGGTGAGTCGGCGTGAATGACGAGCGTGTTCTCGCGGATGTGTGCCGAGGCACAATGCTCGGCAAGATCGGTCGACAGGCATTGTCGCAGATCGATCAACAAGGATTTTTGGGCCTTTAATTCCCGATCGAGGCGCTGAAGCGTTGGTTTGTCTTGCAGCAGGTGGCGGACCGATTTGAGCCTGGGGGCCATGTGAACGGGTTCTCGGTGCGGAGTCTCGAGGTTAAAGAGTACACCTGTGATGGCCGATAGGCTTCATGACTGCGGACGAGCGAACAGCGAACGATGAAAATCATATTCCTATCTGATCTCTGCAAGCGCACGGGCAGCGTCGATATCTGCCTGCCGCACGCGGTCCTTGCGCTGGTCGCGATTGCCGTCGGCGCGTTGTCACTTACCGCGTGGTTAGGCTTCGAGGTCGGCCAGCGTACCGGTAATCATCAGCTGGTTGACGATGAGGTGCGCGAACTGCGTCAGCTCCTCAGAGTGGAAAGGCGGACGATCGCTGGAGCAAAAGCCGAACAACGCGCCCATCTCGATGCCCTGGCCCTGCGGATCGCCGATCTGCAGGCCCATCTTATGCGCCTTGATGCGTTGGGAGGGCGGTTGGTCGAGGTCGGTAAACTGGACGATGACGAATTTGACTTCGCGGCAGATCCGCCTCTGGGTGGTCTCGATACACCGGCGTCTTCCGAGAGTGTCTCAGCCGCTGAACTCAGTGCTGAGTTGTTGCGGATTGATGCGCTGTTGGAGGATCGCGAACGCAAACTGCTCACACTTGAGCAAATGTTGATGACACGCGATTTGATGGCCGAGGTGACGCCTTCCGGGAAGCCGGTGAAAAAGGGTTGGCTATCGTCGACCTTCGGTAGACGGACCGACCCCTTCAACGGGAAAAAATCCTATCACCGGGGCGTCGATTTCGCCGGTAAGCCGGGCGCTGACATCATCGCGGTCGCCTCCGGCGTTGTCGTGCGAGCGGAGCGTGCGGCCGGATACGGCAACTTCGTGGAAATTCGCCATGCCGACGGTTATTCCACGCTATACGCCCACAATAAAAAGAATCTGGTCTCCGCTGGCGAGGTCGTCAACAAAGGCCAGACGATCGCGCTACTTGGAAGCACGGGTCGTTCGAGCGGTCCCCACGTGCACTTCGAGGTGCACCGCAACGGTAAGATCGTCAACCCAAAACGGTTCGTTCGCTGACCCAAGTTGCAACGCCCATCAGCACAAAGCCCCGCAAATGCGGGTTTTTTTTTGGCGGGACAATGGCGGGTGCGAATCGCGTATGAGGTATTATGTTCGACTTTGTTTTAGCTGGATCCCGAAGGTTTTTCATTAATGCTCAATAAGCTCGTCAGGAAGATATTCGGTAGTCGTAACGACCGGGTCGTCAAGCGCATGCTCAAGTCGGTCGAGCAGATCAACGCGTTCGAGCCAGACCTGCAGGCGTTGGACGATGCCGCGTTGCGGGCCAAGACCGTCGAGTTCCGCGAACGGATCGAACAAGGCGAGACGACCGATGCGCTATTACCCGAGGCCTTTGCGGTCGTCCGGGAAGCGGGTCGGCGCGCACTGGAGATGCGACATTTCGACGTCCAGATGATCGGCGGCATGGTGCTGAACCAGGGCAAGATCGCCGAGATGCGCACCGGTGAGGGCAAGACGCTGGTCGCCACGCTGGCCGTATATCTCAACGCCTTGCCGGGCAAGGGCGTGCATGTCGTGACCGTCAACGACTATCTCGCGCGCCGCGACGCGGCCTGGATGGGCCGCCTGTACGCTGCGCTTGGCATGACCACGGGGGTTATCAACTCGTCCGGCGGCATGGGCCCCGACAGCTCCTCTTACCAGGTCGATCCGGACTACGAAGGTGACACCGGCGGTTTTACCCATCTGCGGCCGGTGTCCCGCGCCGAGGCCTATGCCTGCGATATCACCTACGGCACCAACAACGAGTTTGGTTTTGATTATCTACGCGACAACATGGCGTTCGCCGCGGCCCAGCGGGTTCAGCGACGTTACTTCGCCGTTGTCGACGAGGTGGACTCGATACTGATCGATGAGGCACGTACCCCGCTGATTATCTCCGGGCCCGCCGAGGATAGCTCTGAGCTCTACAAACAGGTCAACGGGATACCGCCACAACTCGAGCGGCAGGACCCGATTACCAACGACGAAGGCAAGCCTGATTTTGGCCCCGGCGACTACTCACTCGACGAAAAGGCGCGTCAGGTTTTCCTCAGCGACCAGGGCCACGAAAAAGTCGAGGGGATGTTGACCGACGCGGGCCTGCTTGGTGAAGGCCAGAGTCTCTACGACCCGACCAACATCATGCTGATGCATCACGTGATGGCCGCATTGCGGGCCCACACGCTGTTCCAGCGCAACGTCGATTACATCGTGCGAGACGGACAGATCGTCATCGTCGATGAGTTTACCGGGCGGACGATGCCGGGCCGCCGTTGGTCAGATGGCTTGCACCAGGCGGTCGAGGCCAAAGAAGGCGTGAAGATCCAGCAAGAGAACCAGACGCTGGCATCGATCACCTTCCAAAACTATTTCCGTTTGTACGACAAGCTCTCCGGCATGACCGGTACCGCGGACACCGAGGCCTTCGAGTTTCAGCAGATCTATGGCCTGGAGGTCGTGGTTATCCCGACCAACCAGCCAATGATTCGCGACGATCAGACCGACCTGGTCTACCTGACGCAGCCCGAAAAATATCAGGCAATCGCCGAAGATATTCGGCGACTGCGTACAACGCGGGCAGCCGGTGTTGGTCGGTACCGCGTCGATCGAGGTGTCGGAGCTGGTGTCGAAACTGCTCGACGAAGCGGGTACCAAACATGAGGTGCTCAACGCAAAGCAGCATGAGCGCGAGGCACAGATAGTCGCGGAAGCCGGGCGGCCGGGCGCGGTAACGATCGCGACCAACATGGCCGGTCGCGGTACCGACATCGTGCTGGGCGGTAATCTCGATGTCGAACTGTCGCAGTTGGGCGAGGTCGACGACGCAAAGATTGCCGCGCACCGGGTCGAGTGGCAGCAACGGCATGAACAGGTGCTGGCTGCCGGCGGGCTGCGCGTGATCGGTACAGAACGGCATGAGTCACGCCGGATCGACAATCAGCTGCGAGGGCGTTCCGGTCGCCAGGGTGACCCGGGTTCTTCGCGATTCTATCTCTCGCTCGAAGACAGCCTGATGCGGATTTTCGCTTCCGAACGGGTTTCCGGTCTGATGCAGAAACTGGGCATGGAGGAAGGCGAGGCCATAGAGCACCCCTGGGTCAACAAGGCGATCGAGAACGCACAACGCAAGGTCGAAGGGCGCAACTTCGATATCCGTAAGCAGTTGCTCGAGTACGACGATGTCGCCAATGACCAGCGCAAGGTCGTTTATCAACAGCGCGACGACTTGATGGATGCCGACGATATCTCGGAGACGATCGTCAATCTTCGTTACGACATGGTGAACGCGGTGATCGATCGCCATATCCCGCCGCAGAGTCTTGAAGAGCAGTGGGATGTGGCGGGACTGACCGAGGCGCTGAAAGAGGAATTCGACCTCGATGCCCCCATCCAGGCATGGCTGGATGCGGATGACGACTTGCATGAAGAGCCGCTGCGTGAACGCCTGCTTGCGGAAATTATCGCGATCTATGACGACAAGGCGCAACAGGCCGGTGCGGAACAGATGCGCCGCATCGAGAAGGAAGTGATGCTCTACACCCTCGACTCGCATTGGAAAGAACACCTCGCGGCAATGGACTACCTGCGCCAGGGCATCCACCTGCGTGGCTATGCACAAAAGAACCCGAAGCAGGAATACAAGCGGGAGGCATTCGAGCGCTTCTCGGCAATGCTCGATGCGATCAAGCTCGAGGTTGTTCAGGTGCTGTCCCGATTGCAGCTGCAGGCCCCGCCCGCGCTGCCGAGCGGTGTGCCGGACCCCAATGAGTTCGAATTCACCCATGAGGCCTTCGAGGGGCTGGGCCAACCCGCTACCGCGGAGGCTGAAGTGCCCCCCGGCGCGCCAGTGGAGAAGAAGCCGTTTGTGCGCCCGGACCGCAAGATCGGCCGTAACGACCCTTGTCCGTGTGGCTCCGGCAAGAAGTACAAGCACTGCCATGGCAAGCTTAACTAGTATCCAGGACGACTAGCGATGAGCGCGATCGCCGGCGTCCGCCTGGCCACCGCGGCGGCGGGCATCCGTTACCAGGGACGCGATGACCTGCTGCTGATGGAAATAGCCGAGGGCGGCAGCTGCGCGGCAGTGTTCACACGCAACGCGTTTTGCGCGGCACCGGTAACCGTTGCCAAAGAGCACCTCGCCAAAGGACCGGTCCGCTACCTGCTGATCAATGCCGGCAACGCCAACGCCGGCACCGGTGATGCCGGGCTGCGTGCAACGCGCGAAACCTGTCGTCTGCTTGCCGGCATGGCGGGCTGCGCGATGAGTCAGGTATTGCCCTTCTCAACCGGCGTTATCGGCGAGGATCTGCCTGTCGATCCCTTTGCGCAGGCCGTGCCAGGTCTGTTGCGATCGCTCGATAGCGACCGCTGGGATGCCGCCGCGGCCGCCATCATGACCACTGACACCCGGCCGAAGTGCGTGACCCGGCATCTTACGTTGGCCGATGGCGTGGTGACCGTCACCGGGATCGCCAAGGGATCAGGGATGATTTGCCCCGATATGGCGACGATGCTGGCGTTTGTGGCAACCGATGCGCAGGTGCCGCAAGGCCATTTGCAAGAGACCCTGAGCGCTGCGGT
This sequence comes from uncultured Gammaproteobacteria bacterium, assembly GCA_942490985.1. Lineage (GTDB taxonomy): Bacteria > Pseudomonadota > Gammaproteobacteria > Chromatiales > Chromatiaceae > Thiosocius. The sequence goes on along the minus strand of CALNYW010000003.1, from coordinate 367,374 downwards.
TGATGCCTCTTTCAACCGCATTACGGTCGACGGTGATACCTCGACCAATGATGCCTGCGTGCTGGTCGCCAGCGGCGCGTCGGGTATCGTCGTCGACGGTGAAGACCACGATATCGCCCGACAGTTTGCCGCGGCGGTAGCGGCAGTCTGCGCCGAGCTGGCGGAAATGATTGTGCGCGATGGCGAGGGGGCGACAAAGCTCGTCAGGATCGCCGTCGAAGCGGCCCGCGATCAGCAAGAGGCTCGTCGCGTGGCCTACACCGTCGCGCACTCGCCGTTGGTCAAGACCGCCCTGTTCGCCAGCGATCCGAATTGGGGGCGGATTCTTGCCGCGGTTGGGCGATCTGGCGTCGATGATTTCGAGATCGAGCATGTCACTATCTGGCTGGGCGATGTCTGCATCGTCAGCAACGGCGGGCGTGATCCGAGCTACACCGAGGCGGCTGGCCAAGCGGTGATGGCGCAGGCCGAGATCCCGATCCGTATCCGACTCCGACGCGGTGACGCCGGCACCGAGATACTGACCTGCGATCTCTCTTACGATTACGTGAAAATCAACGCAGAGTATCGGTCTTAGGCCCGCCAGGCCCGGGTCTGGTAACAGCCGATCTGTGGGCCGTGACGGTGCTTCGAACAACGATCCGGCGTATTGGAGGGGGGTGATGAACGACCGTCAACGGACCAGGCAGCCCCCCGCATCTCCGGCGGAACGGAAAACCGCGACCACGGTCGTGCATGTGGCAGCGGGGGCGCTGGTCAACCCGACCGGTGAGATTCTGCTGGCGCAGCGCCATGCGGATGCCCACCAAGGGGGGCTTTGGGAGTTCCCGGGCGGCAAGTTGGAGGCGGACGAGACGGTCGAACGCGGGCTGAAGCGAGAGCTGCGCGAGGAACTCGGCGTGGCGGTCACATCGCATCGGCCGTTGATTCGCGTACACCATCGTTACCCCGACCGGCAGGTGCTGCTCGATGTGCATCGGGTCGACGCCTGGGACGGTGAGCCGCATGGTCGCGAATCACAGCCGCTGGCCTGGGTGCTGCCCGAGGCGCTGAACGACTACCCGATGCCGCCGGCCGATCAGCCGATTGTGCGTGCGTTGCAACTGCCTTCTCGTTACTTGATCACGCCGCCTGCAGTGATCGATTCAGGGACATTTCTGCGCGGGCTCGAACAGAGCCTGGCTGGTGGGACACGTTTGCTGCAGCTGCGTCTGTTCGATCTTTCCGATGCCGAGTTGCTGCGCCTGGGGCGGTTGGCCTGTGATCTTTGCCATGCGTACGAGGCGCGCGTGCTGTTGAACGGCGCGCCGGACGTCGCGATGGCGATCGGCGCCGATGGGGTGCATCTCAATAGTCGGGCATTGGCCCAGTGTGATCGGCGGCCGGTCAAGGCCGGCGCGCTGCTGGCGGCATCCTGTCATTCGGCCGTCGAGCTTGCCCGCGCCGAACAGCTGGGTGCGGATTTCGCGTTACTGTCACCGGTGCTGCCAACGCAGAGCCACCCGGACGCCGAGCCGCTCGGCTGGACCGGATTCGCCAGCATCGTGGATGAAGTTGCACTGCCCGTGTTCGCCCTGGGTGGCATGTCGCCGGCGCTGGTCGAGACCGCTTGGGCGCATGGGGGGCAGGGCGTGGCCGGTATTCGCGGGTTATGGGGTTATGACGCGGATAGGTAGGTATTGGCTGTTCTTTGTGATCGTGGCCGTTGGGCTGGCGCTGAGCTGGGGGCAAATCGGTCAAAAGACGCAGCGCGTGCTCGAGGCCGAAGACGTGACTTACCTGAACGTTGAACCCCGCTGTTTTGCCAACCAGCGGCCTTGCGCGGCGATCGCCGGCGATCACGCATTGGTGCTGGGCCCTGCGCAGCTTGGCTTGCGTTTGAAACAGACCGGCTTTCCGCCTGACGAGATTGTTGCTGTCGAGGCGTTGCGCTTGAATGAACCGGAGGGACTGGCTTTGCGCGTCATCCCCGAGGCGTCGAGCTGGCAGATCCTGTGGTCGCCGCAATCCGGTGATGCCGTGCGGGTGCGCCTGATCGGTAACGGCCGCGTTACGGTCGCCGATTTCCCGATCGAAGACACCGGCGACGGTCAGTAGTCGTCAGGCGATTCTGCGTTCGGGGTCTTGTCGCCGGGTATGCGGTGTTCTTCGGTCAACCATTCGCCGAGGTCGATCAACTTGCAGCGTTCACTGCAGAAGGGTCGCCAGCGTTCGGCAGGCGACCAGTTCACGGCCTTGCCGCAGGTCGGGCAGGCGACTTTGAGGCCGGTGTCGCTCATATCACGCAGGTACTGAGACTGAAATGCACCTGGCGGTCCGCTTGGGTGGGGTGCTGCCAGTCGGCGCAATCCATGAAGCGGATGCTGAAACGGTGTTTGCCGCCACTGATCTCGGCGAACAGGGGCTCCTCGGCAGGGAGGGAAATGCGCACCAGCTGCGCGCTCACGCCATTCGGCAGCGTTTGCTGGTAGAAACCGCCAGTCGCCTGCTCCCGGGAAGGCACTGCGCTGTTGCGGATCAGGGTCAACAGCAGCTCGACGGCCTGATGAACGGGACTGATCTCGTGCCGCCAGTCATCCAGCTGCAGCGACCGTTCGCTCTGCGGCATCTGCAGCCACAGGTGGTACTGCGGCAGATCGAAATCAAAGCTGCCTCCGGCGATACTGCTGCGCTGCACAATGCTATTGAGGAATTCGTTGGAACGCAGTGAATGCGCCAGTTGGCCACTGACACCGCGAACACCGTCACAGGTGCGCTGAAGCTCCTGCAGGATATGTTTCAGGCGATCGGTATCCACGCCGGGGGTGTCGGCCATTTTGCCCAGCGACAATCGATAACGGTCGAGTTCAATGAGTAACTCGGACTTGATGTCGGCGCGCGAGAGCACGTTGGCGATATCCAACAGCGCGGTCATCGTCGCCCGCGCGTGCCATTCCTCGCCATGCGGGAGGTGGAAATCCAGCTGTTCAAACAGGTGGGACAGGCGTAACCAGGTGCGGCACTTTTCGTTGAGTGGGTGTTCGAAAACGGTCGTATCTGCCAAGAGTGGCCCCGGTGCATCGCTAAAGCGCGCTATTGTCGGCCAGCCTTGGGTCGGGGTAAAGGGTACTAACCCGGCCGTCCCAGTCATTTTTTGCGATCGATGTCTGAAACTTCAGTATTGTCAGCGTTTCGCGAGCCGCAGGTAGCTTTCGTGCAACGCGTCGACCTGGGCTTCGAGGTCGGCGAGGCTGCCGTCGTTGTGGATAACATCGTCGGCGTATTGCCGTCGCGTTTGCCGGTCGGTCTGGGCGGTAAGGATCTGGTCGATGTGTTGCGGGTCGCTACCGTCACGATCGGCAACACGCTGTCGTTGCAGGGTTTCCGGCACATCGATCAGCAGGATTCGGTCGACCAGCGCCTGTTGGCCGGCCTCAACCAGCAACGGAATCACGAAAACGACGTAGGGCGCTGAAGCATTCGCCGCACGGCGCAGCATCTCGGCGCGGATTCTCGGGTGGAGGATGTCCTCGAGTCGTCTGCGCATCGTCGGGTCGTTGAATATCAACCGCCGCAACGCGCGACGATCGAGTTGACCGTCGGCCGCCAGGACGCCGGTACCGAACGTCTTGGTGATCTCGTCGAGTGCAGGCTGACCGGGCTCGACCAACTCGCGGCTCAGGATATCGGTATCGATGACCTCGGCGCCGAGTGCTGCGAATCGGTCACTGGCGGCGGTCTTGCCGCTGCCGATGCCACCGGTCAGCCCAATCTTCAGCGATGTCACAGTCCGGCGAGTTGCAGGTAGCCGTGGTTGATTTCCTCACCCCACAGCAGCGCAATCAGGCCCGCCGTTGCGAGGTAGGGCCCGAACGGGATCGGGATCTGCCGGTCACGGCCGCGCACGACGATCAGCGTAATGCCGACCACGGCGCCGACCAGCGAGGAGACCAGGACGATCTGCGGCAGGTACTGCCAGCCGAGAAACGCGCCGAACACCGCCAAGAGTTTGAAATCCCCGTAGCCCATGCCTTCGCGGCCGGTCAGCAGCCGGAATACCTGGAACACCAGCCACAGGCTCAGGTAGCCGGCCGCTGCCCCGATGACCGCGGACGGCAGGTCGGTGAAGGTACCACTGATGTTGGCCAACAGACCGAGCCACAGCAGCGGCAGGGTGAGTTGATCGGGCAACAGCTGTTCGTCGAGGTCGATCACGGTCAGCGCGACCAGCCCCCAGACAAGGATAAGCGCGAGCAGTCCCTGAATGGTTGCGCCGAAATGCAAAATCACCAGCAGGCTCAGCAGCCCGGTGACGCCTTCAACGATCGGATAGCGGACGCTGATCGGTGTGGCGCAGTTGCTGCACCGACCGCGCAACAGCAGATAGCTGACGATCGGGATGTTTTCCCAGGCCCGTATGGCGTGCCCGCACTTTGGACACGAGGAGGCAGGTGTGATCAGGTAATCGAGGCCGAACCAGCGACTGGGCAGCGGTTCGGATTCGTTGCCGGCCAGTTCGGTGCAGGCGGATTGCAGTTCGGCCTGCATCCGCGCGGGCAGGCGCAGGATCACGACGTTCAGGAAGCTGCCAATGACCAAACCGAGCAGCAGCGCGCCGTAAGGCGCAATCGGTGCCAGCGCCTGCGTATCGATCATGCGTTTTTGTCAGCCGCCAGAAACAACCGAGCCGAGTTGGAAGATCGGCAGGTACAGCGCGACGACCAGGCCACCGACCACGGTGCCCAATATGACCATGATCAATGGCTCGAGCAGGCTGCTCAGCGCATCGACCGCGTTGTCGACCTCTTCCTCGTAGAAATCGGCGACCTTGGACAGCATGTCGTCGAGCGCGCCGGATTCCTCGCCGATCGTGACCATCTGGATCACCATGTGCGGAAACAGGCCCTGCTGGCGCATCGCCAGCTGCAGCGACTGGCCGGTCGCGACATCGTCGCGCATCGTCAACACCGCCTTTCCATAGACGCTGCTGCCGGTCGCGCCGGCGACCGATTGCAGGGCCTCGACCAGCGGCACGCCGGCGGCGAACATGGTTGCCGTGGTGCGGCAGAAACGCGCCAGCGCGGCCTTGTGCAGGATCATGCCGATCACCGGGACCTTGAGCAGGATGCGGTCGACGGTCTCGCGGAACTTCGGCGATCGTCTCCAAATGTTCGACGCCACCATTACAAACCCGCCGACAGCGATCAGGATCGCCCACCACCAGGCCGCGACAAAGTCGGACATATTCACGACCATCAATGTGAACGCCGGCAGGTCAGCGCCGAAGCTGCTGAACAGGTCTTTGAACTGCGGGATCACGAAGATCATGATGATCGCGACGATGAGTATCGCCACCACGATGACGGCGGTCGGGTAGAACAGCGCCTTCTTGATCTTGCCCTTCAGCGATTCGGTCTTTTCCTTGTAGGTCGCGATCTTGTCGAGCAGTGTCTCGAGCACGCCGGCCTGCTCGCCGGCCTCGACCAGGTTGCAGAACAGGTCGTCGAAATAGAGCGGGTGCTTGCGCAGCGACTTGGTCAGCGAGGTACCGCCCTCGACGTCGGCCTTGATCGACAGGATCATCTCCTGCATCGACGGGTTGTTGTGGCCACGGCCGACGATATCGAAGGCCTGCACCATCGGTACGCCGGCCGACATCATGGTCGCGAGCTGGCGTGAAAATATAGCGATGTCTTTGCTGGTGATCTTTTGCTTGCGGTTGCTGAAGATCGACGTCGCCTTCTTTTTGACCTTCAGCGGTGTGATGCCCTGGCGGCGCAGGTCGGCACGGGCCAGTGCGACCGTTGCCGCGCGGCTCTCGCCTTTGACGCGATTTCCCCTGCGATCGGTGCCCTCCCAGACAAACACGTTCGGTTTTTCGGGTTTCGGGGCGCCGGCGGTAGCTGCTTTGGTTGCCATGAGTTCCTACGCTTAGTCTTTGGTGACTCGGTTGATTTCTTCGAGGCTGGTGACGCCTGACTTTACCTTGGCGAGACCGGAGGCCCGCAGATCCTGCAGCCCTTCGGACTTGGCGAGATCGCGAATCTGGATCGCGTTGCCGTTCTCCATGATCATCTTGCCCATCGCGTCGCTGACCGGCATGACCTCGAAGATACCGACCCGGCCCTTGTAGCCCTTGGTGCACTTGTCGCAACCGACCGGCCGATAGACCCTGATCCCCGCGCGGACCTCGTCTTCGCTAAAACCTTCTTCGAGCAGTGCGTCTTTCGGGAGTTCGTCGAGGGTCTTGCAGTGTTCACACAGACGGCGGGCGAGGCGCTGGGCCAGGATCAGGTTGACCGACGAGGCGATGTTGAACGCCGGGATACCCATGTTGGCCAGGCGTGTCAGTGTCTGCGGCGCGTCGTTGGTGTGCAGTGTCGACAGCACCAGGTGACCGGTCTGCGCGGCCTTGACCGCGATCTCGGCGGTCTCCAGGTCGCGGATCTCACCGACCATCACGATGTCCGGGTCCTGACGCAGAAACGCACGCAGGGCCTCGGCGAAGGTCAGGCCGGTCTTGACATTGACGTTGACCTGGTTGATGCCGGCGACCTGGATCTCGACCGGATCCTCGGCCGTTGAGATATTGACCTCGGGCTGATTCAACAGATTCAGTGCCGTGTACAGCGTGACCGTTTTACCGCTACCCGTCGGGCCGGTGACCAGGATCATTCCGTAGGGCTTTTGGATCGCCTTGATGAAGTGTTCTTTCTGTTTCTCATCGAAACCCAGTGACTCGACGCCGAGCGTTGCTGCGGTGGAATCCAAAATCCGCAGCACGATCTTTTCGCCGTACAGCGTCGGGCAGGTATTGACACGAAAGTCGATCGATCGATTGCGTGACAGGTTCATCTTGATCCGCCCGTCCTGCGGGACGCGCCGCTCGGCGATGTTCATCCGCGCCATCACCTTCAAGCGTGCCGACAGCCTGCCCGAGATATTGACCGGCGGTGACGCCTTCTCGTGCAGCATGCCGTCCTGGCGGAAGCGTACCCTGAAGGTCTTCTCGTAGGGCTCGAAATGGATATCCGACGTGCCGGAGTTGATCGCGTCGAGCAGGATCTTGTTCACGTAGCGCACGACCGGTGCGTCGTCGACATCGAGGTTGGAATCGGCTTCCTTTTTCTCGTCGTCCTCGGAGATGATGTCGAGGTTCTCGAGGTCTGCATCCAGCAGGTCGGACATCGCCGTGTCCTGCGCCTCGAGCGAATTTTCGATCGCGGCGACCAGCTTGTCTTCCTCGACCAGCACCGCGTCGGTGGTCAGGCCGGTGTGGAACTTGATCTCGTCGAGGCCCTGGTGGTTGGTCGGGTCGGATACCGCGAGAAACAGGCGGTTGCCGCGCTTGATCAGCGGCAGCGCGTGATGCTTGCGGATCAGCTTTTCTTCGACCAGGCCTTGCGGCATGTGGTCAGGGTCGATGGTCGAGAGATCGAACAGCGGTACGCCGTACTCTTGAGACGCCGCGATCGCGGCGTCGTGTGCGCTGACCGACCCTTTGCCGACCAGGTACGAAACCAGCGGGCGCTTTGCGGCGTTCGCCTCCTCGGAGGCCAGGTTGGCCTCTTCGTCCGAGATTAGCCCGTCTTTGACGAACCGTCGGGCCAGGCCGCTGAGCTGGTTGATAGGATGCGTGGCTGCCATTGTGTTGAATAATCGCTCGTAATCAGGCCGATAACACGATCACAGAGTATATCGTTGATTTCGCAGTGTGTTGTGCGCGGGTCATCATGTCCCGGGATAACGGCTTGATCTGGGAAAACTTGACCGCCGAGTCTATCGGCTGTTGCCCTGTTGCAGTCTAGGACAGCAGTCTCGGGGAATCATCGGTTGTCGGGCCGCATGCTGCGGGGTGCGCTTTCAGAGGCAGGCGGCGGTAGGGCAAGCGGCCAGAGTCAGGACCGTGGCGTGTCTGGCTGTCGCAGCAGGTCCGCATCCGGTTCTCGCAGCGAATCCAGATGCCCGTATTGTGTTGTACCGTGATGTCCCAGCTGACTGTGGTTGCCGTCACCGAATACGGTGTAGGCATAGTCCTGTCGCCATCGGGGGACCAGCCGAAGTTGGTCAATAACTCCGCCTCGTTGTAAGTCGTATCGCCGCCAACAACGTAGCTGCCGTTATCGAGACGATAGTCTTCCAGGGGAATCCGCAGGCTATCGGCGTTGGTTCGTGCCGCAGCGAACACCGATTCGTTAACGTAGTTTCGGTAGGCGGGGATGGCGATGGTGGCGATTACCGCGATGATCGCGACCGTGATCATCAGTTCGATGAGTGAGTAGCCGCCATGCAGTGACGGTGGATAGGTTGCTTTCATCGCAGATTTTCCGGTGGGCCAGGGAAACCCGCCGGGCCCGTGAAGGTTCCCGGCGGGCTGCACCGAAATCGATGCGGCTGTTAGATGTTTGCTGGATCGAGGAACATCGATCGACCGATGTAAAGTCAAGATCGAGGTCGTCAGATACAGGTCGGGCGCCGTCGGGATCGCGATTCGACCACCCCGTGTCGGGTCGTGTACGGCGAGTAGGCCGAGACCATCATCTACGTCGCGTTGCCGGGCGAGCCGGCGTCTGCATTGAAGCCTTGCCGCCATCCGGTGCCTTCGACTTCTGATCCGGGTCGACGATGACGATGCGATCCACGCGTCGGCAGTCGTCGGGGAGGTGGGACGGACATTGCGTGCGCGTGCTGCATGCGGCCGCGCTGCGGCGGAATTCACCGGCGATCGCACGACGGGCTACGTCATAGTGCTCGGTGGTTTTCGCCATCCGCGCCTCGCGAATGTAGTTGTTGTAGGCCGGAATCGCGATTGCGGCCAGAATGGCGATGATCGCGACAACGATCATGAGTTCGATAAGGGTAAAACCTGACTGTTTCTTCATTACTAACGTCTCCTTGATGACAGACCAGTGGTCGATAAGGGCTAACGGCTGGTCAATTCAAACCTTTAGGGACAGATCCTCGAGGGTGTTTGGCCGACGATTCGCTGTTGCCTAAGGAGAATGCATTAGCGATGCCAATTCCTGGTTTTGGTGGGAAATTCAATTTAAATATATAAAAAACAATAGCCTATGGAAATCCGGAAATCCCGGTGAGCGCCACCAGGAATGGCTTTCGCAGCGCGGTCCGATGAAATGTGACGCGCTACGTCACCTGGTGACAGGGATTGTCAGTCCGCGGGCCGCGCAAACCGGCAGTCTGCTTGTCTGGGAGGGTTTGAAAGCGGGATGTGTCAACCGTCTGCGTCCAAACCGAGTTTTTCCAGCCGATAGCGCAGCGCACGAAAGCTGATGCCGAGTTGCCTGGCCGCCGCGGTGCGGTTCCAGCGCGTGGCCTCCAGCGCCTGGGTGATCACCTGGCGCTCGACCTCGGCCAGGTAGTCCTCGAGTCCCTGCTCACCGAGAGCCGGGGTCGCGGACGATGTCGCGTTGCGAGGCTGGAGAGCCGATGTGTCAGAGGCCAGGCGCAGGTCTTCCCGCTCGATGCAGTTCGCCTCGCACAGCGCCGTGGCCCGTTCGAGGATATTCTCGAGCTCGCGCACGTTGCCGGGGAAGTCATATGACAACAGGGCCTGCAACGCCTCGCGCGCCAGCCGCGGCCGGTCAGTGCCGATGCGCTGGGCGAGCCGCTCGAGGACGTGTTCGATGGTCGCGGGAATGTCCTCCGCCCGTTCTCGCAGCGGCGTCATCAACAGCTCGATGACGTGGATGCGGTAGAACAGGTCCTGGCGGAACTCGCCCGCCTCAACCATCCCGGCCAGGTTGCGATGACTGGCGCTGATGATGCGGACGTCGACCGGCTGTTCCTGGCCGCCACCCACGGCGCGCACCGATTTCTCCTGGATCACCCGCAGCAGTTTCACCTGCATCGACAGCGGCAGGTCGGCGACCTCGTCCAGGAACAGCGTGCCGCCCTCGGCCGTCTGGAACAGTCCGGGTTTATCGGCGACCGCACCGGTAAAGCTGCCTTTCACGTGACCGAAGAACTCGCTCTCCATCAGGTCCTGCGGGATCGCGCCGCAGTTCACCGCGACAAACGGTTGCTCGGCGCGCGGACTGCGGCGGTGGATAGCGCGCGCGGCCAACTCCTTGCCGGTGCCGGATTCGCCGCTGATGAACACCGGCGCCTGGTTGCGGGCGAGCTTGTCGATCAGCCGTCGAATTTCCTGCATCGCCGGCGATTTGCCGATCAGTTCGCCGTCAATGGCCGGTTGATTCGGCGTGCCGTCGGTCGGTGCAATGCGCAGCGCGGTATCGACCAACCGGCGCAACACGGCCAGGTCGACCGGCTTCGAGACAAAGTCGAAGGCCCCGGCCTTGAGCGCCTCGACCGCGGTCTGCATGTTGCCGTGGGCGGTGATGACCGCGATCGGCGTCTCGGGATGGTGTGCCGCGACATGCTGAACGATGTCGATGCCGCTGCCGTCGGGCAGGCGCATGTCGACCAGGCAGAGGTCAAATTCAGCCCCCTGCAGCCGGGCGAGCGCATCGCCGACGGTCGCGGCCGGGCGACTGTCGATACCCATGCGCGCCAGCGTGATCTCGAGCAACTCGCGGATGTCGGGCTCGTCATCGACGATCAGGGCGAGGGGATTACTGGTGTGCTTCGGTGTCATAGCGGACGAGAGCGTCTTGGATTCGGAAAGCTTAAGCGAAAGCAGCTGCCGCCGGTGGGCTGGCTCAGATACTCGAGGCGGATGCGGTTGGCCTCGCAGAGTTGCCGCGCAATGTACAGCCCCAGCCCGGTGCCCTCGTTGCGGGTGGTAAAGAACGGCTCGAACAGATTTTTCTGCGCATCAGATGGTATGCCCGGGCCGTTGTCGCGCAATTCCAGAAAAGGGCCGCCGGATTCCGGGGTGACGCCGCCGACCAGCCGGATGACGAGGTCGCTTTTGTCGTGATCGAAGTGTCTGATGGCATTGTCGCAGAGCACGTCCAACACCTGTCGCAGCTGTCCGGGGTCCGCGAACACCGTGGTTTTTTCCGGTGCTATCTCGCGCGGCATCTGGTTGGGCTTCAGACCCAGCAGGTTGCGTACCGCCTCGATTTGATCGTCCACCCAGCTGCCCAGCTGCAGTGGTTTTGGCTGCGGATTATCCTGGCGCGACAGTTTGAGAATGCTCTCGACGACCTCGTTCACACGCTGGGAGTTCTGCTGGATGATCTCGATCATGCGGCGGTCCGTGGCCGGCAGATCGGGAGACTCGCCCAACAGCTGCGAGGCATGGCTGATGGCGCCCAGCGGATTACGCACCTCGTGTGCGATCCCCGCCGTGAGTCGCCCGAGTGATGCCAGCTTGAGCTGTTGTGCCTCGGCCGTCAGCTGCGCCGTGTCCTCCAGCACGATCAAGGTCCCGGGTTGCTCGGGGCTGCCGATGGTCGTGAAACTCGCGCGCAGGTCGCGACCGCCGGAGGTGGCGCGGAAGTCCGGCAGCTGCACGTCTCGCGTCGCCTGCCAGCGATGATGCTGGTCTGCCAATGGGGGGGAGGTCTCTTTCAGCGGATGATGGCGCATCGCAACCGGCATCCCCAGCAGCACCCATGCGGCTTCGTTCATGAACTCGATGATGCCTTGACCATCGAGCACGATAACCCCCGCGCGCATTTGCTGGATGACGTAGTCGTTGAGCTCGGCGAGGTTGGCCAGGTCTGCTTCGCGTTGTTCGGCGAGTTGCTCGCTTGCGGAGGCGCGCCGCCCCAGTTGGTCGGCGAGCAGCGCCAGGGCAAAGAACGAAGCCCCCAGCAACCCCGCCTGGGTGTAGGCGCTCTGGGTCGCGGCGCCGCTGAACTGGGCATACAGCTGTTCGGTGAGGACAGCGAGTGAACCCAAGGCCGCGAACAGCAGCGCGGTGTGGCCGAGTTGGTTGAGGCTGCCCAACGCGATCGAGACACCGATCAGCATACCGATGCCCGAGGTCACGCCGCCGCTGGCGTGCATCATCACGGTGATGAACACGATATCGAGAAAGATCGCCGCCTGGCCCTGGCTCTCTGCACGGCCGATGCCGCGCAGATGCAGCAGCAGTGCGATCACGGTAATCCCCAGGTAGACGTGCATCGCGGCGGTGAACAGCACCGGGAGATGGTTGCCCAGCGGCCCGCGCCCGATGCCGAAATAGACCAGAAACAGCGCGACCGCGAGCGCGACGCGATAGAGCAGAAACAGTCTTAGATGGGGCTCTCCGGCGCTGGGAACCCTGTCGTGCGCGGCCGCTCGATTGGGTTTTTCCCGACCCGGCCGGTTCATTGCGTTCGCCTTGGCCACTTAAATAATCACCAGTGAATTGTCTTTTTGCGCTGGCCTGGTTTCTGCACCAGAATGCGTCAAGTCCTTTTCGCGAGAGACAGCGCTTTGAACCTACACGAATTCCAGTCGAAAAAGCTATTTGCCGGATACGGCATCCCGGTTCCGCTCGGCTATGCGGTCGAGACAGCGCGGGAGGCCCGGCAAGCCGCTGAAGATCTCGGTGGCGATCGCTGGATGGTCAAAGCACAGGCGCATACCGGCGGCAGAGGCAAGGCCGGTGGGGTGGTTTTGACGACATCGCTGCAAGACGTCGAGACCGAGGCCGAGCGTATTCTGTCCAGCCGCCTGGTGACCAAACAGACCGGGCCTGGCGGGCTGCCGGTCAGCTACATCCTCGTCGAAGCGCCGACTGATATTGCCGAAGAGCTGTACCTGAGCGTGCTGGTCGACCGTGCAAGCCGGCGCATCCTGGTGATGGCGTCGCGGGCCGGTGGCATGAACATCGAAGAGGTGGCGGCGCAAACGCCCGACAAAATCATCACCACCCTGATTGACCCGGCGGCCGGCGTGCAGGGCTATCAGGCCCGGGTGCTCGGGTTCGCGCTCGGTTTCAGCGGCGACCGCCTGAAGCAGTTCCAAAAAATCCTGTTCGCCCTGATCGAACTGTTTCAGCGTGAAGATGCCAGCCTGGTCGAGATCAATCCGCTGGTGGTTACGCGCGATGGCGATCTGGTTGCGCTCGATGCCAAGATCAATCTCGACAGCAATGCGCTTTACCGTCACGCAGACCTGCTGAAGATGCGCGACATCAGCCAGGAGGATGCGCGGGAGGCCGCGGCGGCCGAGCACGATCTCAACTACATCACGCTGGACGGCAGTATCGGTTGCATGGTCAACGGTGCCGGTCTGGCGATGGCAACGATGGATCTGGTGCAGTTGCACGGTGGGTCGCCGGCGAATTTCCTCGATGTCGGTGGCGGCACGACCGCGGCGCGCGTCGCCGAGGCGTTCAAGATCATCTTGTCCGATGACAAGGTCAAAGCGGTGCTGGTCAATATCTTTGGTGGCATCGTCCGCTGTGATCTGATCGCCGAAGGCATCATCACGGCCGTGCGCGACGTTGGGATAGCGGTACCGGTCGTGATTCGGCTGGAAGGCACGAATGCCGCGCAGGGGCTCAAGCTGCTGGACGACAGCGGCCTGGCGCTGGAAACGGCGTCTGACCTTACCGAGGCGGCCGAGAAAGTGGTGGCTGCGGCAGCATAATGAAAAAAACCGACCGACGACTCGAATTGCCTCAGGAACCCAATCAATGAGCGTGTTGATCAATAAACAAACCAAAGTCATCTGTCAGGGCTTCACCGGCAAGCAAGGTACGTTTCATTCGGAGCAGGCAATTGCCTACGGCACTCAGCTCGTTGGCGGCGTGACGCCCGGCAAGGGCGGACAGACGCATCTTGACCGACCGGTGTTCAATACCGTGCATGATGCGGTCGCCGAGACCGGTGCCGACGCGACGATGATCTATGTGCCGGCCGCCTTTGCGGCCGACGCGATCCTCGAGGCGGCTGACGCCGGTATCAAGGTCGTCGTCTGTATCACCGAAGGCATCCCGGTGCTCGATATGTTGAAAGTGCGCGCCGCCCTGGAGGGAACCGATGTGCGCCTGGTCGGCCCGAACTGCCCGGGCGTCATCACGCCGGGTGAGTGCAAGATCGGCATCATGCCGGGCGCGATTCATTCGGCGGGTCAGGTCGGGATCGTCTCACGCTCGGGCACGCTGACCTATGAGGCGGTTTTTCAAACGACCCGGCAGGGGCTCGGCCAGAGCACCTGCATCGGGATCGGCGGTGACCCTATTCAGGGTATGAACTTCATCGACTGCCTCGAACTCTTTGAGGCCGATCCGCAGACCAAGGGGATCGTCATGGTCGGCGAGATCGGTGGCTCGGCAGAAGAGGATGCCGCCGCGTTCATCGCCGCACAGGTCGACAAACCGGTGGTGGCCTACATTGCCGGGGTGACGGCGCCGCCGGGTAAGCGGATGGGGCACGCGGGTGCGATTATCAGCGGCGGCAAAGGTACGGCCGACGGCAAGTTTGCCGCGCTGGAGGCCGCCGGCGTCAAGACGGTCCGTTCCCCGGCACAGATCGGTGCCCGGATTGCTGAGCTATTGCGCTGACCAAATTTGTCAGATGGTCTGCTTGCGGAGGGGGCAGCTGGTGTACCCTACCGGCCTGTTCTGTTGAGGTTGTTTTGCTTTGCCCACCGTCGCACTTGCCCAACTCAATCTGATGGTCGGCGATATCGCCGGCAATGCCCGGCGGGTTATCGATTGTGCGCGTGGCCTGATCGGTCGCGCGGATCTCGTGGTCTTTCCCGAACTCACCTTGACCGGTTATCCGCCGGAGGATCTGTTGCTGCGGCCTGCCTGTGATCAACGCGTCGCTGCGGCCTTGGGGCAGATTGCACGAGCGACCCGTGGCATCACCGTGGTGCTGGGCTATCCGGCAAAGCGCGACGGCAAACGGTTCAATGTCGCGGGTGTCGTGCGCGACGGCGCGGTGATGATTGAGTACCGCAAGATGGAACTACCGAATTACAGCGTGTTCGATGAGCGACGTTATTTTGAGCCTGGCGCCCAAGCGGTGGTCTTCGAGCAGCAAGGTGTCCGGTTCGGTCTGACGATCTGTGAGGACGTGTGGTTTGACCGGCCGGTGCAGCGGGCGGCGACCGCCGGTGCCGACGTGTTGTTGAATCTGAATGCCTCGCCGTTTCATCAGGGCAAGGCCCAGGAACGTGAACGCCTGGTCTGCGAGCGAGCCGAAAGGTTTGGCTTGGCGGTGGTCTACGTGAATCTCGTCGGTGGTCAGGACGAACTGGTTTTCGACGGGGGCTCGTTCGTCGTCGACAGTAAACGACGGCTTTGTCACCGGGCGAAATTTTTCGGCGAATCAGAGACCCTGGTCGAATTCGATGGGCCCGCCCCGGTGCCGACCACGATCGAGCCATTCCCCGATTTTGAATCGCAGGTGTACGACGCGCTGGTGACAGGCACGCGCGACTATATTCGCAAGAATGACTTTTCGTCTGTGGTGATCGGTCTTTCCGGTGGCATCGACTCGGCGCTGACGCTGGCGATTGCGGTCGATGCGCTGGGCGCTGATAACGTCGAAGCGGTGTCGATGCCGTCGCGCTATACCGCGGACATCAGTAACGACGATGCCCGTCTGCAGGCTGAAATGCTTGGCGTTCAATATCAAAGCATCCCGATCGAGCCGGCCTTCAAGGCGTTTCTCGAGATGTTGGCGGAGACCTTTGCCGGTACCGAGCCGGACATCACCGAAGAAAACATTCAGTCACGTTGCCGCGGCGTGATCCTGATGGCGATCAGCAACAAGCGTGGGCGCATGCTGCTCACCACCGGCAACAAAAGCGAAATGGCGGTCGGTTATGCGACGCTCTATGGCGATATGGCCGGTGGTTTCGCGCCTTTGAAAGACGTGCCGAAACTGTTGGTCTATCAATTGGCCCGTTGGCGAAATCGTGACACGGAGGTGATTCCGCAACGCGTCATTGATCGTCCGCCTTCCGCCGAGTTGCGACCGGACCAGCAGGATAGCGACAGTCTGCCCGACTACGCTGTGCTCGACCCGATTCTCGAGCGCTATGTCGAGCAGGACCAAGGCATCGATGAAATCGTTGCGGCGGGATTTGAACAAGCGATTGTCGAACACGTGTTGCGGTTGGTCGACCGCAGTGAATACAAGCGTCGCCAGGCGCCGCCTGGGGTGAAAATCACGCGACGGGCGTATGGCCGCGATCGTCGCTATCCCATTGTCAATGGTTTCTGATCTAGAATCTCGCGCCAACCGGTTGATTAACCGTCAAAGCGCATGCGCTACGGAGGAGTTCCATGAAAAAAGTACAAGCCGTTATCAAGCCTTTCAAACTCGACGACGTCCGTGAAAGCCTGTCGGCTATCGGTGTGACAGGCATGACCGCGACAGAGGTGAAGGGCTTTGGCCGTCAAAAGGGGCATACCGAGCTCTACCGCGGCGCCGAGTACGTGGTCGATTTTCTACCCAAGCTGAAGCTCGATATCGTTGTCAGTGACGACCAGGTCGATGCGTGCATCGACGCGATCACCGCCGCTGCCCGCACCGGCAAGATCGGCGACGGCAAGATCTTCGTCACCAGCGTCGAGAAAGTGGTTCGCATCCGCACCGGTGAGCAGGACGACGAGGCGATCTGAGCAGGCCGCCTAACTAGGTGATCCGCGTCAGTTCTCGTCCAGGGCGAAGAACTCCCACATTCTTAAACCGAGCGGCTTGTCCTCGAGTTCTTGCGGGTCCGGAATCAGTGCGCCGCTCTGTTCATTGAGCGCCAGCACCCGTTGCGTATCGCCGGCCAGGTCAGTCATGCCGAGCTTGGTGTACGCATCGATCATGATTTCGAGTGCATCACGCAGTGCAGGCGTGCGTTGATAGTTTTGTACCACGTATTCCGCCCGATTCGCGGCGGCGAGAAATGCGCCGCGTCGCATGTAGTAGCGTGCAACGTGCACCTCGTAACGGGCGAGATTGTTCCGCAGATAGAGCATGCGACGCGCGGCATCCTCGGTGTATTCGCTCTCGGGGAACAGCCGCACGACCTCGGCAAAGTCTTTGTATGAATCGAGGGCCGCGCCGGGATCGCGTTGTGAGGTGTCGGTCGGGATGAATCGGTCAAGAAAACCCAGGCTCCGGTTGAAGTTGATCAGACCGCGCAGGTAATACGCGTAAGCGGTCGCCGGATGTCCCGGGTGCAGCTTGATGAAGCGATCGGCGGCCGCGAGCGCTGATTCCGGCTCGCTGAAGCGATAGTAGGCGTAGGCGACGTTAAGCTGTGACTGGTGCGCATACTTGCCAAACGGGTAGCGCGACTCGAGGATCTCGTAGTACTTGATGGCCAGTTCATAGTTCCCGCCACGCATCTCGTCGCTGGCTTCGGTGAAGAGTTTCTGCTGGCTCCAGCCGAGCGTTTCATCTTTGTCCTGAAAGGCGGAGCAGGCGGTCAGGGTCAATACGAGCACGAGTGGCCAGATCAGACGCAACATAGGGGATAATCCAAGTACCGGTTGTTGACCGACGATTATAACGGAAGCCCTTTGACTGATCAGACGCATGTGGAGACCCAGCTCGAGGGGGTAATTACCGAGGAATTGGCCGGCATGCGGCTCGACCAGGCATTGGCCAGCCTGTTCCCTGACTACTCACGCAGCCGGCTGCAGACCTGGACCCGCGAGGGCCGGGTCTGGGTCAACGACGAACAGCGGCGACCGCGGGACAAGGTCAGCCTGGGTGATCGCCTGAGGCTAACGGCCGTCGTGGAACCGCAGGTCGCCTGCGTCGCGCAGGATATCCCGTTGCAAATCGTATTTGAAGATGATGATTTGCTGATCATCAATAAGCCGGCAGGTCTGGTCGTTCACCCGGCGGCCGGCAATCGGGACGGCACGCTACAGAATGGCCTGCTGCATTACGCCCCCGAGTTGGCCGATCTGCCGCGGGCCGGGATTGTCCATCGACTCGATAAGGATACCACCGGCCTGATGGTGGTGGCGCGTTCGCAGGCGGCCCACAAACGCCTGGTCGATGCGATCGCCGCGCGCGAGGTGCATCGCGAATACCGTGCCCTGGTGGTCGGCAACATGCCGGCGGGTGGCACGATCGACTTGCCGATCGGTCGCCATCCGACCAATCGGCTACGTATGGCGGTCAATCCATTGGGAAAGCCCTCGGTGACCCATTTTCGGGTCCTTGGACATTTCCGCGGGCATACCTTGCTCAAGGTGATCCTCGATACTGGCCGGACGCACCAGATTCGCGTCCATATGGCGCATCTGCGGCATCCGGTGTTCGGCGATCAGACCTACGGGCGCCGTCTGCAGTTGCCCGCTGGCGCATCGGATTCGCTGAAGGCGGTGTTGCGCGGATTTCGAAGGCAGGCCCTGCACGCGAAGCGTTTGGATTTCGTTCACCCCGTGGCCAGGCGCCCGATGCGTTTCACCTGCCCGCTCCCGGATGATATGCGCCAGGTGATCGATGCCTTGGCGACGGACGCCGATCAACATTGGCAAGAGGCCGAGGTCGACGACTATGTTGGGTTCATCGACCTCGATCACCATGACCCCGATTGACTGGCTCGAGCCCGACTGGCCCGCACCTGAGCGCGTGCGGGCGGTGAGTACGACGCGACGGGGTGGGGTGAGCAACGGTGCCTGGGCTACGTTGAATCTGGCGGATCACGTTGGTGACAGCGCCGCGGCCGTCATCGAGAACCGGCGGCGGTTGATCCGCGCACTCGACCTGAAGGCGACCCCGCGCTGGCTGACGCAGGTACACGGTACCAATGTTGTGCGGGTTGAGGATCACGGTGCGTGTGCTGATGCCAGCATTGCGTCCGGGCCGGATAACATCTGCGTGGTGATGACGGCAGATTGCCTTCCGGTGTTGTTTTGCAACCGCTCCGGGACGCGCGTCGCGGCGGCTCACGCGGGTTGGCGTGGCTTGCTGGCCGGCGTGCTCGAGGCGACGTTGCGGCAATTTGATGAACCGCCCGCGAATGTGCTGGCGTGGCTCGGGCCGGCGATCGGGCCGGATGCTTTTGAAGTCGGCGAAGACGTGCGCAACGGCTATCTCAGCGATGACC
The DNA here is from genome assembly GCA_942490985.1 of uncultured Gammaproteobacteria bacterium. Taxonomy (GTDB): domain Bacteria; phylum Pseudomonadota; class Gammaproteobacteria; order Chromatiales; family Chromatiaceae; genus Thiosocius. The sequence goes on along the minus strand of CALNYW010000003.1, from coordinate 348,456 downwards.
CCGACGCGGCGCTTGCCTTTCGGGCACACCGTCCCGGGCATTGGCTGGCCGACATCTACAGCCTCGCGCGTCGACGCCTGAGCGCGGCGGGTGTCGAGGTGATCAGCGGTGGCGAGCATTGTACGTTTTCAGATCCTGAGCGTTTCTTCTCCTACCGGAGAGACGGCATTACCGGCAGAATGGCGTCATTGATCTGGTTGCAGACGCCTTGAGCCTGGGGAACAAAGTGATGGCTAACCACTGGTACATGTTGACGCTGATTGGCGAAGACAAGCCTGGCATCGTTGCGGCGATCACGCAGGCGCTGTTTGATCAGGGACTGAATCTTGGCGAGACCTCGATGCTGCGTCTTGGCGGTAATTTCACGATCATGATGATGGTCAACGGCGCCGACGATGAATATGGCCTGCGCACACAGCTGAAACCTGTGATCGAGGCGCAGGGCATGTGTCTCCATATCGATCCGATCAAGGCCCGGCTACACGAACATCTGCTGCCGAATATCCAGGTGACCGTCAGTGGCGCCGACCGTGCCGGCATCGTCGCTCAGGTTACTGCAGCGCTCGCGGCGGCCGGCTTCAATATCCTCGACCTGGAGTCGGATGTTGCCGGAACTAGCGATGAGCCGGTTTACATCATGCAGATCGCCGGCGTCGCCGATGTGCCGGTCGAATCGATTGATCAAGCAATGGCAGACCTGCGTGGTAAAGGCGTGGATATCAACGTCAATGCGATCGATACCTACATCGGTTGATTGGACGCGTGGCTATCCTGGACATCCTCAAACTGCCCGATCAGCGTCTGAAGCAGGCGTCGGAACCGGTCACTGCGTTCGACGACGAGCTGCGTGCGTTTATCGCCGATCTCGAGGAAACCCGGCAGGATGGTCCTGCTGCGGTTGGGATCGCCGCGCCGCAAGTCGGGTACTTCAAACGCATTGTCATCATCGACTGCTCAACAACGCGTAAGCCGGTGCCAAATCATGGCCACCTGATCCTGGTCAACCCGGAAATTACCCATTGGGAGGGCTATGAGCCGGGACGGGAAGGTTGCCTGTCGGTCCCGGATTACACGGGCAACGTGATTCGTGCGACGCGGATCCACCTCGCCGCGCAAGACCCGCAGGGGCAGCCTCTGGCGTTCGATATGGAAGGCTATGAGGCCCGCGCGGCACAGCATGAGATAGACCATCTCGATGGCATGCTGTTTATCGATCGGGTGGTCAGTCGACGGACTGACCTGTTCAAACGCAAGGTCTATCAGAAGGGCGGAAAGAAGTAGCCTCAGTCTTGTGGGCTGGAAACGCGCGTCGGTGTGGTGAATTGATCATCCGCGCTCAATCGCGTCAGCGGGATCCGCAATATCCTTCGTCCCTCTTCCGGCGATATCTGCATCAACCGCAGTACGGCGTCGAGGATGCCATCGCCATTGATATCGCCGTAGTCGACACTCAACAGCCGAAGGCTTGCACGCCGCCCGGCAGAGCACGTTACGCCGTCGGTCGTGGCGTGAACATGACCGCGGAAATGTCCATTGACCAGCTGGCACGGGAGGCGTTTGGTTTCACAATCCTCCATCTGCCAGCCTTCGGTGTTGGATGAGAGCATTTGCCTGGTGCCGGAGACGTCGATCAGCCAGAGCGCACATTGGCTTGGATCGTCTTCAGCGCAACGGCGATCGAATGGCAGCTGTTCGAGGGCGAGATTGAAAAAATCATCGCGACTGACGTAGTCGCGCAAATCGCGCCTCGGGTAGCGATGGAGTAGGGCGTAGTAACGACAATCGTGCTCTGCTTTGAACCAGAGGCGGCGATCCAATACGCGACTGCGGTCGGCCTTTTCTGTCTTCAACAGGCTGCTGATTTCAGCGCAATCGGTGGGCACTTGAAGTGTGCGATCACCCGCTTTGGTCGGCAGGTCAACCGTATAACGGGACACTTTCTGTCCGCTGACGGGCTCTGTGAAGTAAGGGTCGACGAACGCTGTTTGGGCGTGTTGTTGGGCGACGGCGCTGTTGGTAAAACACAGCACAAAGAGCACAGCGGCGAGCACGCCGACAGGCAGCTTTCGTTGCTTTGACTGCAGAGGCTGTTGACCGTGGCTCATCGTTGGTCCTCTTTCTCATCGACCAGATCACTGTCGACCCGTCGCACGCGCATGATGAACGTCGTCCAGCGACAACTGACGTCGCGCGCGAGGTTGAGAAACAACCGTGATGCAATGAACGGGTGCAAGAATGTCACACTATCGATGGCCTCACGCGTCAACACCATCAGGGTCGTTGGCATCATGGCAACGGCGTCGGTGCGGCGCGGCTCTTCCGCGAGCACCGCGACATCACCGAACAGCTGTCCCGGCCCGAACTGGTCGACTACCGGTGATTTGGCATCAGGTGCCTTTTGCGGTAGCCGCACTTCGACGCAACCCGCCATGACGAGGTACATCGCATGACTGTCGTCATGCTGACGATAGACCATTTCACCGGCCTGAAATTCCAGAAGCGTGCTGGACAGGACGAACTTTCGTATCTGCCAGGGCCGCATATCACGAAACAAGGGGCTCTCGGGGATCAGTCGTTGGCGAAATTCAGGTGCCAGAATTTCCCAGAGCGTGACCAGACGCAGTGCCGCAGTGGTCAGGGGCGTGATTACAAAGTCGGCAATCAGTGCCGCGGCGATGACCAGGGCGCCGAGGAGGCCGAACTGCGCGACGGGCGGAAAATCCGAAAACGTGAAGACCAGGAAGCCACAGATCAGTGCGAGTGACGTCGACACGACCGGTAGCGCTTCTTCGTAAAGGGTTTTTTGCATAGCGTCATGCTGACTGCCGACACCGCGCAGCTGCTGGTTGTAACGGAGCATGAAATGCAAGGTATCGTCGACGGCAATCCCGATCGCTACCGCTGCCGCCATCGCTGTGCCGATGTTGAGTGGGATCTCGGCGTAACCCATCACCCCAAACAGCACGAATATCGGGAAGATATTTGGCAATGCCGCCAGCAAGCCCACCCGCAGGTCGGTGAAGATAAAGGTGATTATGGCGATGAAGAGAGCCAGGATCAGCAGTACCGACTGCAGCTGGCCGGTCACCATGTTGCGGGCCGCCGAGATCGACAACACCGAATCACCGGTCAGACGCGCGTCAAGCCCGCGGTCCAACTCGGTATCCAGGTAGCCGCGAATACGGTCGAGTAGCGCCTGGACATCGGCGGTCGCTGAAAGACCGTGACGTACGACAATCCGCGTCCGGCTGTAATCGTCGGTGACATAGCCACTCACGCGCGCGTGATCCAAGAAAATCATCAGTTCGCTGATTTCATCGTTTGATGCCGGTGGGCCCAACGTTTCGTCTTCTAAAAAGGCACGGTTCAACAAGGTCAGGTAATCGGCGAACGAGGTCACCGACAGTGCGGGGTCGAGTGACTGGATGAAGCGTTGCAGTGCGATCAGCTCATCGAAGTAGCGGGCGTGCAAAAACGTATCTTCGATACCCGAATCGAGCACAACGGAAAATGCTTCGAGGCCGGCAAAACGCTCGTTGAGCCGCCGAATGTCTGCGGCCGTGGCGGATTCGGGCCCAAGACTGTCGATCGCATTGTGGTTCAACGTGATTCTCGGCATGCCGGTGAGTGCCAGCGCGGTGATCAAGGCCAGGGCGATCAACGCCGAGCGCCGATGGCGGCACAGCAGTTTCCAGTAGCGGGCCGCCCAATGCTGCGCTCGGCGCTCAAACAGCGCGGATCTGCCGTCAAGCTTCCAGTGACCGGCCAGGGCGAGCGCGGCCGGTATGAAGACCACTGTAGCGATGAAGTTAAACAGCAACCCCGTTGACGCGATCAGGCCAAACTGACTCAGGACTTCGATACCGGTCAGGCCGACCGAGAGGAAGCCGGCCCAGGTGGTGATGAAGGTCAGAAAAATGGTCCGCCCCATTTTTCGGGCCATATGACGAATCGCGACCTTGGTCGGGTCGCCGGTTCGTTGTGCATGGCGAAATTCAGCGAGCAGGTGGATGTCTTCGGTCGAACCGACAACCAGCAGCAGGATCGGGATGGTCGACGTGACCACGTTGATCGGGATACCCAGCCAGCCCATCAGGCCGAAGGTCCACAGCACACTGACGCCGGCGGTAATCAGCGGGGTCAGGATATCGAGGACCTGACGCAGTAGTAGGAACAACGCCAACAGCAGGGCGGCAACGGCGAGCGGCATCAGGTGTCCCTGCTCGGCGACTATCCGCCCGGCAATCTCACTGCGCACCCGGGCGAAACCGATCGAGTAGACGTTCTCGTAAACCGCTGAAAGTGGCCGAGTGATCCGAGATATCGCGTCGGTGATCTGCTCGTCGCCGAACGCCTCGGTAGTCTTCGCCATGACAATCGCGACAGCGATGGCCGGGTGGTCGGGCGAAACCAAAATGCCATCGAGCAGTGGGTTGCCCCGGGCCGCGCCGAGCAGCGCGGTCTCCGCCTCGGCAGTCTCCGGCAAGCTGGCGAGATAAGGGGATTTTTCGAGATAGCCGTCGATGCTGCGGACATGTGGCGTGCTAAACAGACTCTCGGTGCGCGCCACGAAAGGTTGCCCCTCGATCGTTTGGAGAACATCGCGCAGGATACGAAGCTTCGACTGCTCGAGCGGACGGGGGTCTTCAAGCACCAAAAGCGTGACGGTTTCATCGCCGAACAGCGCCTGGGTCTGTTCGAAGAAAGCGCGTTCGGGGTCGCCTTCGACCAACATCTCGTTCGCCGAAATCTTGATCTCAAGGTGCGCCAACTGCGTTGCCGCGAGGACTGATGCAGCGATCAACAGCCCGAATGCCAACCAGGGTCGATTGGCAAAAAACAGCAGCAGTCTAGTCATGCGGTCGATGGTGTCCGGACCGGAGGTCCCCACCATTCTAAACGCTATGCAATAGCAATCGGGGATTCGTCATGCGACTTGAAAATCTCTGACAAATGCCCCATATCCACCGCAAGAATTGAATTTTCCGGAGTTTTTTCCATGCGAATGGATCGACTGACCAGTAAGTTTCAGATGGCGCTGGCCGATGCGCAGAGCCTTGCGGTGGGGCGTGACCACCAGTTTATCGAACCGGCACACTTGATGACCGCGTTGCTGGACCAGGAGGGCGGCAGCGTGCGGCATTTGTTGGCCCAGGCTGATGTGAACGTGAACCAGCTTCGCTCAGCGCTCGGCGATGCGCTCGACCGGCTGCCTTCGGTGGAGGGCGCCGCCGGTGAGGTGCATCTGTCGAACGACCTTGGGCGTCTGTTCAACCAGACTGACAAACTGGCACAGCAGCGCAAGGATCAATTTATTTCGTCCGAGTTGTTCGTACTTGCTGCCGTCGAGGATAAAGGTGCCGTCGGCGATATGCTACGCAGCGCTGGTGCCAGCAAGGGCGTGCTGGAGCAGGCGATCGAGCAGGTCCGCGGCGGCCAGTCTGTGAATGATCAAAATGCCGAAGACCAACGCCAGGCGTTGGAAAAATACACGATCGATCTGACAGAACGGGCCGAACAGGGGAAATTGGACCCCGTTATCGGTCGTGACGATGAGATTCGACGGGCGGTTCAGGTGTTGCAGCGCCGGACTAAGAACAACCCGGTGCTGATCGGTGAGCCGGGCGTTGGTAAGACCGCGATTGTCGAGGGTTTGGCCCAACGCATCATCAATGGCGAGGTCCCCGAGGGCCTGAAGAACAAGCGCCTATTGTCGCTCGACATGGGTGCGCTTATTGCCGGTGCCAAGTTCCGCGGCGAGTTTGAAGAGCGGCTCAAGGCAGTTCTGAGTGACCTGTCCAAGCAGGAAGGTCAGATCATCCTGTTCATCGATGAAATTCATACGATGGTCGGCGCGGGCAAGGCCGAGGGCTCGATGGACGCGGGCAACATGTTGAAACCCGCACTGGCGCGCGGTGAGCTGCACTGTGTCGGCGCAACGACGCTGGACGAATACCGAAAGAACATCGAGAAAGATGCCGCGCTGGAACGCCGCTTCCAGAAGGTGCTGGTGCAGGAGCCGACCGTGGAGGACACGATCGCGATCCTGCGTGGCCTGAAAGAACGCTACGAAGTGCATCACGGGGTCGAGATCACTGATCCCGCGATCGTCGCCGCGGCAACCCTGTCGCACCGCTACATCACCGACCGGCAGTTGCCGGACAAGGCGATCGATCTGATCGATGAGGCGGGTGCGTTGATTCGCATGGAGATCGACTCCATGCCCGAAGAGATGGACAAGCTCGACCGCCGCCTGATTCAGCTAAAAATTGAGCGCGAGGCGTTGAAGAAGGAATCCGATGAGGCGTCGAAAAAGCGCTTGGCCGCCTTGGAAACGGATATCGTCGACCTGGAGCGCGAGTTCGCCGATCTGGAAGAGGTGTGGAAAGCCGAAAAGGCCGCGGTGCAGGGCACCACACATATCAAAGAGTCGTTGGAGCAGGCGCGCCTCGAGTTTGAGACGGCACGGCGCGCGGGTGACCTGCAACGGATGTCAGAACTGCAGTACGGCAAGATCCCCGAGCTCGAGCGTCAGCTGGACATGGCCAGTCAGGCCGAGGTGCAGGAAACCCACCTGCTGCGCAACAAGGTCACCGAAGAGGAGATCGCCTCGGTGGTATCGAAGTGGACCGGCATACCGGTGTCCAAGATGCTGGAGGGCGAAAAAGACAAGCTGTTGCGCATGGAAGATGAGCTCAGTCGACGCGTGGTCGGGCAGATCGAAGCTGTCGGTGCGGTCGCCAACGCGATCCGGCGGTCGCGGGCCGGTCTCGCCGACCCCAACCGGCCAAACGGGTCGTTCCTGTTTCTCGGTCCGACCGGTGTCGGTAAGACCGAGTTATGCAAGGCATTGGCCGAGTTCCTGTTTGACACCGAAGAGTCCATGGTCCGTATCGACATGTCCGAATTCATGGAGAAGCACTCGGTCGCCCGCCTGATTGGCGCACCGCCTGGCTATGTCGGTTACGAAGAGGGCGGCTATCTGACCGAGGCCGTGCGCCGCCGCCCGTACAGCGTGATCCTGATGGACGAGGTTGAAAAGGCACACCCGGACGTCTTCAACGTATTGCTGCAGGTGCTCGACGATGGTCGATTGACGGATGGCCAGGGCCGGACCGTCGATTTCCGCAACTCGGTCATCGTGATGACGTCAAACCTCGGCTCCGACATTATCCAAACGATGGCGACCGAGGATCGCTACGCGGATATGAAGCGCGAGGTGATGGAGATCGTCGGCCAGCACTTCCGACCCGAGTTCATCAACCGCGTCGACGAGGCGGTGGTGTTCCATCCGCTGGGTCGCGAGCAGATTCGTGCGATCACAGAGATACAGGTCGGCTACCTGCGGGCACGTCTGGCCGATCGCGATATGGGTCTGACTGTCAGTCATGGCGCACTCGATCGCTTGGGCGAGGCAGGTTTCGATCCGGTCTACGGTGCACGGCCGCTGAAACGCGCCATTCAGCAGCAGTTGGAAAACCCGCTCGCGCAGGAAATCCTCGCCGGCGTATTTGGTCCGGGCGATGTCATCCATGTCAACGTCGATGGCGAGACGCTGACGTTCTCGCGCGGCAGCAATGTCGATATGGACGATGAGGGGGCGGTCATCGAGGGTGAGTTGATCGACTGATGCTCGCCTTTGTCGGCGAGCCGGGCAGTTACCAGGCCGTTTCGCTCGAGATCAGCACGGCGTCGAATACGGGCGGGCCTCCGAGGTTGTCAAGGAGGCCGCCCGCGCGCAACGCTTGAGACCACTAGGCAGTATCCCCATCAATCGGTGGGTAGACTGCGAACACGCCGCCACGGCGTGGGTCGCCGGCACCGCTAAACCGTTGGCCATTCCAGCAGACGGTATGGGTGCCGCCGAAATAGAGATTTTTTTCTGACCATTGGCGGTACTCAGGGTGTGCTTCGTTGATTGCGGCCACTGTCTGCGCCGGCCAGCCGGGTTCCAAGTCCAACCGGCCGCACTCCGCGTGTAAGCGCGGTGCTGACACGGCCTGTTCTGGCGGCATCTCGAAATCGATAAGGTTACAAAGCGTCTGTAGAATTGCCGTTCGCAGCCGGTTCGAGCCGCCGGAGCCAATGGCGATAAGATGGTGATCGTCCTCGGCCAGCGTCGGTGCCATCATCGAGCTGACGCGAACATCACAGGCCCACGCATTGAAGCCATGTGGATTGAGGTCCTCCTCCCCGAGCATGTTGTTCAGCATGATGCCTGTATTGGGCAGAAGGTGGCCGCTGCCCTCGCCGTTGGAAAGCGTCAGCGATGCGCTGTTGCCATCGGCGTCGACCGTACTGATATGCGTTGTGCCCCGGTTGTTTTTCGGGTGCCCCGCAATTCCTTTCGTATAGGCCTCAAGCAGGTCGCGGTGGGTCGCTGAACGCGTCAGCATGCCATCATGCCGAGCACTGTTGGTTTGCGCCATGATCTCGGCCAATAGCAGGGCATGCGAGGGGCTTCCAAAACCAAGTTGCCGAAGGTTCTGGCCATCGAGCGCGGTCAGCGCAAAATTGATCAGTGTGCCGCCTGAAGAGGGCACTGGGTTGGTGGCCACCTGATAGCCCCGATAACGATGACGCAGCGGCTGGCGCCGGACCAACTGGAAGTTTTTGAGATCATCAAGGGTGAGATGGCCACCATGTTCTCTGCATAAAGCAACAAGCCGTTTGGCCAGTTCGCCTTCGTAGAAGGGTTGAGCGCCTTCTTCTGCCAACCAGGTGAGTGTTTCGGCGAGTGCCGGCTGGTGAAAAAGCATGCCCTCACCCTGCAGCGCCTCCGCCCCATACAAAGCGGCGGCTGCGGGCGTCGCTCGGTAGATCGGGGCAATGATGCTGAAGATATACGCCTGCAGGGTGTTGAGCGCGACGCCGTCGCGGGCAAATTCGATTGCCGGCGCAAAAATTTCTAGTAGCGGCAGACTGCCGAGTTCGCGATGGCAGCCAATCAGGCCTTTGACGGTCCCCGGTGTCGCAATCGATGCGGCACCGATATGAAACTCCTGTTGCGCCGTCCCGAAATCCGCGGTGATTGGATAAAATTCACAATCCTCGCTGTGGCGTTTTTGGCGCGGCGTCTGCACAAAGAAATCGTGTAAGACCGGCGGCCCATTTGGCCGTCTGCTAAGCAGAAATCCGCCGCCGCCCAGCGAGGTCAATACCGGCTCGACGACGCAAGCCGCAGCAAGCGCCGCGAGTGCCGCATCAAAGGCGTTACCGCCTAGCGCGAACATGCGCGTGCCCGCTTCGGCAGTTTTGGCATGGCCGGCGGCGATTGCGCCGTTCATGTCGGAGGCTCGATCAGCATAGTGGGGATTATGACGTGGCTGCCCGGTTTATTTTCGCTCGGGCCAACAAAAAGCGCGCCCGAAGGCGCGCTTTGCGGCTCGCAGCGCAGTCTGGTTACTCTTTGTCGGCCTTCTTCTTTGCAGCAGGCTTGGCAGTCGTGGTTGTGCTCGGGTAGGCATAGTTGCCGGCGTATGGCGCATAGCCGTAGCCATAGCCGCCGCCGTAATAGGGATAACCGCCGCCGTAGCCCCATGGGCTGCCGCCCCAGCCGCCGCCGTAGGGATAGCCGCCGTAATACGGATAACCGCCGCCCCAACCCCAGGGGCTACCGCCCCAGTTGTTGCCCCAACCGTTGCCCCAACCGTTGTTCCAACCGCCCCAGTTCCAGGGGCCGCCGCCCCAGCCGCCCCAGAATGCGCTGGCGCTGGATGTTGCGATAAGCGCGGCCGCGCCAATTAGCCCGGTCAGCAAGATTTTACGAGTATTTTTCATCAGTTTTACCTCCGTTTGAAAAATCTGTATCTCCTCATTCTCCTGATTCCCCACCGTGGCGCTGTTGCCAGTATGGGGCAGTCCGGTTCTTCGCAAGGTTGCCGTCCAATCGCCGCAAAAGGGACCGTGCATTTGCCGATGTTACCGTTCAGATGCGGCGTGCCTTGCAGGCGAAATATAGTCGCTTCCGCCGTTTGTTTGGTAGTTCACCGACGTTGGGTGCTGACGGAATTGCTTGAGTAAGCGCTGGCATTGGCGAAGGCTGAAGTCGATGTTGTAGTGGCGCGAGAGATGCGCTTGTAACAATTTGCCCTGCCATTTTTTCCCGTCCAACTCATACGTCGTCGGCGGTTTGCTCAGTTCCAGCTGTAGGCGTTTCCATTCATCGCTCGATAGCTTGGGGGGTCGTCCAGGGCTGGTCTCGTCAATCAGCCCATCCAAGCCATTGTCAATGAAACGTTTACGCCAACGTTCAAGGGTCCGGGTGTGTTCCCCCAGCCATTCTGCGACCTGATTTGGTCGATGGCCTTCGGCGATCAGCAGCACACAAAGTGCGCGATAGCAGAACCGTTGGTCGCGTGAGCCGCTGACATGCTGGCGGACCGCACTGCGCAGCTTGGCGATTTCTGATGGTTGCATGTTTCCGTTCCCGGGATGCGAAGCTCACACCCCCTGGGTTTCTGTCCGCTTCAGTATCATCAAAACTGAACGGCGATCTGAGCCTAAAATGGTCAATAGTTGATCCCGGTCAGGAAATCAGGTGCCGGGAAGGCGCAGCGCCGGGTCGAGTGGGCCTGTCGGCGACCGATTGACAGAGGTAATCAGCGTTATGTTGGAGTTTGTGTTTTTCGATCCACGGCCAAGGGATAGGTTCTTGGCTTTTCTCGACCAAGCCGCAGTGGAATCAACGTTGCGCGACGATGATGAGGTCCTCAATGTTGCTATCGATGAGGCAATCGATGACCAACTGCTGACCCGTATCGAGGCGTTCTACGACGAGATGATGACCTTCAATCAACGCTTGATGGAGCAGGAGGCTCCGGCACAACACGCCGCCGGTGTCGTCGTTAATCTGGCATCGGGTGACACGGTGTATGCGCAGCTCGAGCCGGATCTGTTGGCCCGGATCATGACCGTGTTGACGCCGGCGGAACTGGGCACGCTGGTGGATGCGGTCGTCGAGGCAGTCGAAAACCCCGACGACCGGACGCTGTGTCAGCGTAAAGTTCCGTGATGAGCTGGCTCGGCGCCGGTCGACCGGCTAGTCGGTTGGCGGTTTCGGCCGGGTTTCCACTGCCGGCGGGGTATCACCAGAATCCGGTTCGCGATTCGCGGCCTCTTCTGCTGCGTATTTGATCCGTTGCGCCTTCTTTTTTTCGACCAGCTCGATGTATTCCTTCGGCGTCATCGAGGCACCCGTTTCGGGACGCTTGGTCGGCAGATAATAGCCGGCGATGACCGCTGCCAATATCGCCAAAAGCAGGATGTATACGTTGGTCCGGTTGCGGGTTCTTGCCATAAGCAAATGGTAGCAGGGCGGGATCTGTCGAGTTAGTCGGGGTTGGCAACGGTAACCGCTGCGTCGAGAAAGCGCGTCGCAAACGTCACTTTGCCCTGCTGTGTGAGCCTGTCGATCGGGTGACCAAAAACGTGCTTCAGGGTTTCGGTCTGGGCCATTTCTTCGCGGCAGCCACTCAGCCATCCACCATCCGGTTGCAGCAGCAGCCAGTGTTCACAGGCCTGATAAGCGAGGTTGAGGTCATGCGCGACAATCATGATGGCCCGCTGCGGGCTGACGCACCGCCGCAGCACGGTGGTCAGGCTGTGCGCCTGGTGGGCCGGGTCAAGGTGGTTGAGTGGCTCATCCAGCAACGTCAGCGGGGTCTGTTGGGCGAGCAGCCGGGCCAGTTCGACCCGGCGTAACTCGCCGCCGGAAAGGTGGGAAAGCGATCGAGTCGCCAGTCCTTCCAGATCGAGGTCGCTGAGCGCGCGTTGGACCGCCAGGTGATCGGTGTCGCTTTCACGTTGCAGTGGCGCGAGGTGTGGGTGGCGTCCGGTCATCACGGCTTCGTAGACACTGCCACCAAACCCGCGGCTACTGTGTTGTAACAGCAAGCCGATTCGGCGGGCCCGCTCGCGCGGCGAGAAATCGGCTAATGGGGTTCCATGGTAGTCGATAGTGCCGCGTGCAGCGCGCGTGAGGCCGCTGAGGTGGCGCAACAACGTTGATTTTCCCGCGCCGTTGCGACCCAGCAACGCCCAGCTTTGTCCCGGTTCGATCGTCAGCTCGAGACCGCGACACAGGGTACGGCCAGCGAGTTCCACCGTCAGGCCACGGACGTCTAGTAGCGCAGTCACGCGGTTTGCCGGCTATGCAGGAGGAAAAGAAAGACCGGTACGCCAATTAGCGCGGTCAAGACGCCGACGGGCAATTGCATCGGGCTGATCAGTGTTCTGGCGACCAGGTCGGCAACCAGCAATAAGCTGCCACCCAACAGCGCGCTTGCGGGCAGCAGAATACGATGGTCACTGCCTCCCAAGCGGCGGATCAGGTGCGGTGTGATCAGGCCTATGAAGCCAATCGCCCCTGCGGTGGTCACGGCGGCGGCGGTCAGCAACGCCGCGGCAAAGAAGAGTTCGCGCCGGACACGGGTCGTGTCGACGCCTAATGCGGCTGCCTGCAGCGAGCCGTGAACACTGAGATTCAGGTCACGCGCGCGAAGCAGGCCGAATATCATGCCGGCGATCAGTGTCAGCCACGGCAGTAGCGGGCGGTCGGCGTCGCTGAGATCGCCCATCAACCAAAACAGCATGCCTGGCAGTTGGCTTGCCGGGCTGACGCTCAATACGAAACTGATCAGTGCGGCCCAGCCGGCGGCGACAACAACCCCGGTCAACAGTAAGCGGTCATCGCCGTACCCGCGCGCTTTCCCGGCCAGGCCGAACACCAGCAGGGTGCTGAGCAGCGCGCCGGCCAACGCGGCGGGGGCAAAGAATATCGGACCAAGGCCCAGCAACATCGCGCCGAGTACCGCGCTTGAAGAACCGCCGGAAAGCCCCAGGACATAGGGGTCGCCGAGCGGGTTGCGCAATAACACCTGCATCAGACAGCCGGCCAGTGCCAGCAAGGCGCCGACCGCAAAGGCACTCAGCGCACGCGGCAACCTCAGCGTGTCGATGATGCGGTCATTGATCGAACCATCATTGCCGAACAGGTGGAGCAGGACATCGGTTGGGGGGATTGCGGTGCTGCCGATCAGGAGCGCGGCAGCCAAAGCGGCGGCTGCCAATGCCAGTGCCACGATCAGAATTGAACGTGCGCGCCAGGTTCGCCGCGCCGCGCCGGTTACCGTCGATTCAGGCGCGGTCACTGTCTGCGGTGGCTTGTTCGGCCAGCGAAATCACCGGCCAGCCCTGTGCGGCGGCATGCCGGGCCAATGTGGGATCAGGATCTACCGCGACGGGGTGGCTGACGCGTTCGAGCAGCGGGAGGTCGTTATGCGAATCGCTATAGAACCACGACCCATCCAGGGTCATGTCGCGCTCCGCCAACCAGGCCTCCAAGCGCGCCACTTTGCCATCGCGAAAGCTTGGTGTGCCGGCCACCCGCCCGGTGAAACGGCCGTCCGCTTGTTCCGGGTCCGTGGCGATCAGATTGGCAATGCCAAACCGCTGGGCGATCGGTGCTGTCACGAAGGCATTGGTCGCGGTAATGATCAACAGCGTGTCGCCGGCTTGGCGGTGTTGCTCGACCAGGGCCAGGGCGCCAGCGCCTATCAGCGGCTCGATCTTGGTCGTCATGAACGTCTGGTGCCACGCGTCCAATTGATCGCGCGGGTGGGCCGCGAGAGGCGCCAAGGAAAATCGCAAGAATGCCATGATATCGAGCTGACCTGCGCGATAGTCGGCATAGAAGCGTTCGTTTTCTCGCTCGTAGCTGTCCCGGTCGACGACGCCGAGTTCACCGAGGAACTGGCCCCAGAGGTAATCAGAATCGCCGCTGAGTAGCGTGTTGTCGAGGTCGAAAATGGCGAGTGGCATACGAATTCGGTTGGTGGCATGGCAATGGCGAATCGCCGCGAGGTTACAGTAAATCTTTTATAAGCAACAGCTTATGCGTCCGGCTTCGCTTGCGGTACAGGTTGGCGCTGTGGAAGAATCGAACGCAATTAATGACTTAAGCACTGGTTTTTACCGTGATAGACGCCGACGGTTTTCGGCCCAATGTAGGGATCATTCTCTGCAACGAGCAAAACCGTCTGTTCTGGGGGCGACGGGTAGGGCAGGATGCCTGGCAATTCCCGCAAGGCGGCATCGATGCCGATGAGACGCCCGAACAGGCGATGTACCGCGAGTTGCATGAAGAAGTTGGGCTTTTGCCAGAACATGTGGATCTGATGGGTTCGACGGATCGATGGCTTCGATACCGACTACCCAGGCGATTTATCCGCCGCCATTCCCATCCCGTTTGCATTGGCCAAAAACAGCGTTGGTTTTTGCTGCGGGTGCGTTGCAGCGAGAATGACTTCTGCCTCGATTCGTGTGCCAAACCCGAGTTCGACAGCTGGCGCTGGGTGAAATACTGGCAACCTGTCCGCGAGGTCATCTATTTCAAGCGCAAGGTCTATGAACGAGCGCTTGAAGAGTTGGGTCCGCTGCTATTTCCTGATGGCCTGCCAACCCGGCCGCACTCCAACTATCTGCGCCAACAGCGCCGCTGAGCCCCTGAGGACTTTATTGATGACGGGCAGCCTCTGCTCGTTCGGCGATGCCTCGGTTACCCGGAGGTTGAGGTGATCCATGCTTGATACGCTGCACCGCATCGTCAAAGAGGTCAACGCCGCGGCGGATCTCGAAAAAGCCCTGTCGACAATCGTCGACATGGTCAAACAGGCGATCGCCTGCGATGTCTGTTCGGTCTACCTGACCGATGCCGAAAATCGCACGCATGTCCTGGCGGCAACCAATGGCCTGCGGCGCGAGGCGGTTGGCAAGGTGTCGCTGCCACTGGGGCGCGGTCTGGTTGGCCTGGTCGCTGAGCGTGCCGAACCTTTGAACGTCGGCGATGCCCCGTCCCACCCACGCTATCTGCATGTCACCGAGACCGGCGAGACTCAATACCGCGGCTTCCTCGGCGTGCCGATTATCCAGAACCGCAAGGTGCTTGGCGTGCTGGTCGTGCGGCAGGAAGCCGAGCGCGAATTCGTTGATGACGAAGTCACCTTCCTGTTTACCCTGGCGGCGCAGCTCGCTGGCGCGATAACGCATGCGCAAGCCAGTGGGGAACTCGATACGCTGACGGTGTCGGGTCGGGTCAGCCGCTTCCTGGAGGGCAGAGCGGCCAGCACCGGCGTTGCCATCGGCCGAGGTGTGGTCGCCTATCGTTTATCCGATCTCGCCGCGATTCCGGATCGGGTGGCAGACGACACGGCAACTGAGCACGCCGCTTTTCTAGCCGCCGTCGCCGCGGTCGAGGCCGATTTGCGTGAGCTGCAATCACGCTTGAGTGGCGAGATTCCCGCCGAGGACAACGCCCTGTTTGACGCGCTTCTGATGATGCTCGGTAGCGATACCTTGGTCACCCAGACGGTGGGCCTGATCGAACAGGGGCAATGGGCGCCAGGGGCTTTACGGCAAAGCATCCAGGCTCATGCCCAGGTTTTTGAAGCGATGGACGACAGTTATCTGCGTGAACGCGCTTCCGATATCCGTGACCTCGGTCGACGCATACTGATGCATCTGCAAAGTGGCAGTCCCGAACAGACGGCCTTCCCGCCCAACACGATCCTGGTTGGTGATGAGGTGAGCGCTGTGCAACTTGCCGAGGTGCCGCGCCAGTCGCTGGTTGGCATCGTTGCGGCGACGGGATCGAGCTCGTCGCATGTCGCGATCCTTGCCAGGGCGATGGGTGTCCCGGCGGTCATGGGTGTCACCGATCTTCCGGTGAACCGCATCAATGATCGTGAACTCGTCATCGATGGTTACCGTGGGCGCGTCTACATCTCACCGACGGCGTCTGTTCGCACCGAATACCAGCGGTTAGCCGAGGAAGAACGAGCGCTCATCGCCGAGGCCGAGACGGTTCGGGGGTTGCCTGCCGAGTCGACCGATGGGATCGCGTTCCCATTGTTCCTGAATACCGGCCTGGTTCATGAAACAGGCAGCAATCACAACGAAGACTTGGCCGGTATCGGACTCTATCGGACAGAACTGCCGTTCATGGTGCGCGATCGTTTCCCGGCCGAGTCGGTCCAGGTGCTGAACTACCGCCGCGTGCTGCAAGCCTTTGCGCCGCGTCCGGTGATACTGCGTACGCTCGATATCGGCGGCGACAAGCCATTGCCTTATTTTCCGATCGTCGAACAAAACCCGTTCCTGGGCTGGCGCGGTGTGCGGATCTCGCTCGCCCACCCTGAGATTTTTCTGACCCAGGTGCGCGCGATGCTGCGTGCGGCGGTGGATCTCGGCAACATGCAGATTATGCTGCCGATGATCAGTGGCGTGACGGAAGTCGATGACCTCAAAATGCTGATCCGGCGCGCCTGTGACGAATTGTCAGAAGAAGGTTATGCGGTCGCGATGCCGCCGATCGGCGTAATGATCGAAGTCCCCTCCGCAGTCTACATGGTCGAGGAGTTGGCGCGTCGTGTCGATTTTGTTTCGGTCGGCACCAACGATCTCACCCAGTACCTGCTGGCAGTCGACCGTAACAATGCGCGGGTAGCGGAGCTTTACGACGATCTGCACCCGGCGGTGTTGCGTGCGCTCGAACAAATCGTGCGGGGCGCGCGCCTTTTCAATCGCCCGGTGGGTGTGTGTGGCGAACTGGCCGGAAACCCGATCGCCACGGTTCTGCTGATGGGGCTTGGCGTCGACAGCCTGAGTATGAGCGCCGGCAGCCTGATGAAGGTCAAGTGGGTGGTTCGCAGTTTCAGCGTTGCCCGCGCGAGGCAGCTGTTGCATGCCGCACTGAGGATGGAAGATGCGGCTCAGGTCAGGCGCTTCATAGAAAAGGCGCTTGACGAGATGGGCCTAGGCGGGTTGTTCCGCCCTGGCCGTTGAAGCTCACAGCCCTCATGCAGCATGGTGATGAATCCTTTCGTTTATTGATGCCTGTCAATCAGTCCCCGGCCAGTTAGACACAGAATGATCGTTTGCCCAAGACCGCGGGAATTGACGATGAAAGAATCCGTAGCAACGCCGAACAGCGCCAACGACGAGGTGAGTAGCCGTCCTGACCCCGTGCCGCAGATATTCGACGGTGATCTCAGCAAGCTCGATAAAAAAGCGCGTCGAGAACTGTTTCGGCAAAACATCTATCCGTACAGCACTAAACTCGGCCGTAAGGATTACGAAGCGTTCAAATTCGAACTGCAGATCGAATTGTTGAAGCTGCAAAGCTGGGTACGAGATAGCGGCGAGCGGGTGGCGATCATGTTCGAGGGACGTGATGCGGCGGGTAAGGGTGGCACCATCAAACGCATCATGGAGCATCTCAATCCGCGTGGTGCGCGCATCGTTGCATTGGAAAAGCCGTCGCCACGGGAAGCCGGTCAGTGGTACTTCCAGCGCTACATACAACATTTGCCGAGTGCCGGAGAGATCGTGTTGTTTGACCGCTCCTGGTACAACCGGGCCGGCGTCGAACGGGTGATGAATTTCTGCACCGCATCAGAGTATCTGGAATTTATGCGGCAGACGCCGGAGCTTGAGAGAATGCTGGTACGTAGCGGCATTCGTTTGTTCAAGCTCTGGTTTTCCGTGAGTCGAGGCGAGCAACTGAGACGTTTTAAGTCGCGCGAGCATGATCCGCTGAAGCAGTGGAAGCTCAGCCCGATCGACCTGGCATCGCTTGATAAATGGGACGATTACACCAAGGCCAAAGAAGCGATGTTTTTTCATACCGATACGGCTGATGCGCCTTGGACAGTGATCAAGTCTGACGACAAGAAACGGGCGCGCATCAACGCGATTCGCCACATTCTTCACATGATTCCGTATGACAACAAGGATGAAAAAGCCGCCTGTGCCCCCGACCCCCTGATCGTGGGAACGGCATCGGATATCTACGAAGATGGCGAACATACCCAACTCGGGTGAGCAGTGGTTTTGAGAGACCGAGAAAAAGGCAATGAGTGAACACTACGAAAAGCACGCGGTAGAAGTCAGCAATGCGTTTCTGGACATGCTCGAAGACAAGGTGCGCGACGGGATTTCGGAAGCGCATCGAAACGAACTTGCCATGCTGATTGAGGCTGCGATCAGTACGGCGGTCTTCGAAGCGGTCGAAGACGCTGCGGATGAGGTCGCCGCGTTGTCGAATCGACTGAGGCGCGTAGCCGAACACTATGACAAAGCGGACTCCGCCGCGTAGGAATACGGGATAATTTAAAGGATGCGGGTCGGCCCTGATTTCAAAAGATATCACCGCCGGCGTCGCGGTCTTCCCGTTTAATATGCTCTGGATGGAGGACGGCTTTTAAGGCGTTCTCCGGCGGCTCACTCGAGGCTGCTACGCCTCAGCACAGATCGCGCCGGCAAGCGTTTGCTATTTGGTCCGGTGTCGACAACACCGAGGCAATCCTCTTCCTTGAGGTGCATGTTGACGACCGGCGACCGTTCAGCCACCAGATTGTAGATTCTCTGATCTGCGATGGATTGATTACGGCCCAAGTGGCAACTTCCCACAAGCGTTGCGTTTACCTTCACGGACAGCAGCGACGGTAAACTTACGCTTTTGGAACGATGGTAATTCGTTTCGTTGGCCAGCCGAGTTGGGAAAGACAGGTTGTGTCACACGGCGAGTTGACGACCGAGCTAGCTCAGATGCGACGAGGCTGCGGCCGGTGTCTCGGTTGTTCTGATGTCGTCTCGAGGTACGGGTAGCGGGTGAAGCTGATCTAGGCCGACTGATAATCCACCGTTCAACACCACGCGGGCGTGATGCCGTCTAAGGTCGCTGGGCGACGTGACGCCGCAAGCATGCGCAAGCATGCCAACCTCTTTAATCATATTGCGCACATAGGCTGCTACACGCTCGGCCTTTGCCGGCGGGTATAGCCCCCGCTGAAGCTTCTCATCGTGTGTCGTGATCCCGGTCGGGCAGGTATTTCGATTGCACTGGAGCGCCTGGATACAACCGAGGGAAAACATGAATCCGCGCGCATTGGTGATGAAGTCTGCGCCTAGACAAAGCGCCCATGCGACCTCTTTGGGATTGATCAACTTGCCGGATGCGATCACTTTGACCCGTTCGCGCAGGCCATATTCCGTGAGCTTGTCGACAACAGCCGGCAGCGCCTCCCGGAGTGGTAGGCCAACGGCGTCGATCAATGGCATCGGCGCGGCACCCGTGCCGCCTTCTGCCCCATCCACCGTGATGAAGTCCGGTGCGCTTTCCAGCCCCCGACGACGCACAGCCCTGAAGAGATCATCGAGCATGGCAGGAGAGCCGATAACGGTTTTGAAGCCGACCGGCTTACCGGTGACCTCGCGTATCCGTTGGACCATATCCAGCAGTTCATCGTTATTGCGTATGTCCGGATGTCTATTCGGGCTGAACGCGTTGGCACCGACCTCGATGCCGCGAATGCGGGCGATTTCCTCATTCACTTTGGCGCCGGGCAGCATGCCACCCTTGCCCGGTTTGGCGCCTTGGCTGAGTTTTATTTCGAACATCTTGACTTGGGGGTGTTTGGCCAACGCACGGAGCTTGTCATCATTGAGGTTGCCAGCCAGATCCCGCACGCCGTTCTTCGCTGTACCGATCTGAAAGACGATGTCGCAACCCCCTTCGAGGTGGTAGGGAGAGAGTCCGCCCTCGCCGGTATTCAGCCAACAGCCGGCCTTGTTGGCACCGGCTGATAGGGCCAAGACGGCTGGTCTGGAGATGGCGCCGTAACTCATCCCCGATATGTTGAATAGTGACGCGGTGGTATAGGGCGAGGCGCAGTTGGGCCCAATGGTGATCGGTCGGGGTGGAACTGCATCCTCGCCCAAGGTCGGAAAGGCGCAATTGACGAAGATGACCGTGCCAGGCCGTTTCAGATCGCGGGTCGATCCAAAAGCGACGGTGTTGTTCAAATCCTTGGCGGCGCGATACACCCAAGAGCGCTCGGCCCGATTGAACGGGAGTTCTTCGCGGTCCATGGCAAAGAAATACTGGCGAAAAAATTCACCGAGGTGTTCAAAAAAATAACGAAAACGACCGATTACCGGGTAGTTGCGGCGGATCGCCTGTTGGGTTTGGCTGATGTCGACGATGTACGCCACGATCACCCATAACACGACAAGACCGATAATGAAAAGAAAGACGGCGGTGAATATTTCGAGGCTGGTAAACAGAAAACTGCCGATCTGGTCAGACATGAATTGATCGCCCACAGATTTGCGTTGTGAAGATTGGCTTGCCTCGGTATGCGGTCTGGATTCGCCTGCGATCGACTGGTGCAATTCGCAGTCGAACAGCGTTAATTCCGACAGCCGGGCTAAGCATGTCGTTCGCGCTTCGCCAAGTCGCTGCGGCCCATGAACAGCCGATAGAGCAGCGGAATCACAATGAGGGTGAGAATTGTGGAGAAGGCAAGCCCCCAAACGATTGCGGTAGCAACCGGGCCCCAAATGAGTGACTCGCCGCCAAGGCCTGTCGCAAGCGAAAAAAGCCCGGCGATCGTGGTTAGTGACGTGATCAAGATTGGAATGACGCGACGGCGAGCGGCGTAGATGGTGGCATGCAAGACGCTCATGCCCGCCTTGAGTCGTTGGTTGCCGGCCGAGATCAACACAATTGCCGCGTTGACGGCGATGCCCGCCAGCGCCACGACACCGTATAGGGTATAGAGGCTCAGCGGATTGCCGGATACCAACAGACCGTAGGTTACGCCAGTGAAAGCCATCACAACCGTTGAGAGAATCATTAGCGGTTGCCAATAGCTTCGGAACTGTGTGCCAAGTATGGCGTACATGACACCAACGCCAAAAACGAAAAGGATCAGGATCGAGTCGAGGCTCTCCTGGATATCATCCAACTCGCCGGAGAAGTCGAGATCGATCGACGGGTAGCGTTTTTGCAAAGGCTGCCAGGCTGTCATAACGCGCTCGTTGGCGGTCAGTGTATCGATCTTTTGATTGTCGATGTCCGCTTCGACGGTGATCGCGCGTCTGAAATTATAGTGACGGATGTTGCCCAGGCTCTGTTGGCGGGTAACCTCGGCGACATCCGCCAACGCAATGCTGCCACCGGTCGCCAGGGGGAGACGAAAATCCAGGGTTTCGGCGATGTCTTGACTGACTGAAGCGTCTGATTGGACCCGGACTTCGAGTTTCTCGCCATCATCGCGCATATCGGCGACGACCAGCCCATCGACCAATAGCAGCAGGGTGCGGCCTACCTCGGCCGGGTTTAGCCCGGCCCGGTTCAGCGCATCGACGTCAAACGCCATGATCAATTCGGAGCGCCCCTGGTCTGCATCGTCTTCGATGTCTTTGAGGCCATCGATGTCGCGCATGATGGTCTTTAGTTCAGTGGCCGCGGCGGTGATCTCGTCATAGTTGTCACCACGTACTTTGATGCTGATCGGTTTCTGTGTCGGCGGGCCACCGCTGAGGCGAAGGAAAGAGGTCCGCATCGTCCCGGGAACCGCTTGCACGCTGGGACGTAGATCCTCCATCATCGTTTCGACCGAACGCAGCGCGGGCGTTTTTGGATTCAGACCAATGACGATCTGACCGAGATGTTCACCGAAGCGTTGCTCGGTTTCGGTGAACATTATTCCCGCGTAACTCACGATTGCCCGGGCTTCACCTTCGCGAATTCGGGTGCGGGCGGCGCGTTCGATTTCTTCGACCTTCGCCAACGTTCGCTGAAGCGGTGTCTCTGGTGACATTTCAACATTGATGTAGAACAGCCGAATTGTGTCGGCCGCAAAAAAATCACTGCGCACCTGTTCCGTAACCAGGGTTGCGACCGCCCCGGCAAACAAAGTGATTACCAGCAACAGTGTCTTCCATCGATGCCGTAACGCAACCACCAGCAGCCGCACGTAATGAATCTGGATCCAGTGTGTGAAGCGTTCACGCCGACGTTGGATTCGCGAGGGCTTGTCAAAGCTTACGCCCAGTGCGATCACATGTGCGGGCAGCATCCAGAAGGCTTCCACCAGTGATATCGCCAGTGCAATCACCACGACCATGGGGACCACCCGCATGAAGTCGCCGAGGATGCCTGGTAACAGAATCAGCGGGGCAAACGCGGCCATGGTGGTTAATACGGCGGCCGTGACCGGGGCCGCGACTTCACGCAGCGCATCAATGACCGCCGCCATCTCACTGGCACCATGCCGCAGCCGGTAGTACACCCCTTCGACCACAACGACTGCATCATCGACCAACATACCAAGCACAATGACAACGCCAAGCAGCACCAT
Source organism: uncultured Gammaproteobacteria bacterium (assembly GCA_942490985.1). Taxonomy (GTDB): domain Bacteria; phylum Pseudomonadota; class Gammaproteobacteria; order Chromatiales; family Chromatiaceae; genus Thiosocius. Next base: position 326,251 of record CALNYW010000003.1, on the reverse strand, counting down.
CACATTCAATGTCTCACCGGTCCCGGCCAAGACCCAAAACGTGCCGGCAAGGATGAACGGAATGCCGATTGCGGTCAGCAACGCGATACGTGAGCCGAGAAACAACCAGGCGACGATCAACACGAGCCCCAGTCCGATGAGGGCATTGTTTTGCATCAAGCGGATCGCATTGCGGGTCGCGATGGTCTGATCATCGACCAAAATCAGTTCGACGCCGGTATTGTCTTGCAGCGCGTTGCGCTCATCCAGATAGGTCTTGAGGCGTTCGAGCAACTCAAGCGTGTTGACATTGGGCTGCTTGATCACCGCCAGTTGAACGGCCGGCTTCCCTTCATAGCTGGCCAGTTGGTCGGGTTCGGCGCGGCTGCGGACCACCCGCGCAACATCCGCCAAGCGAACCTCGCCCGGTGCGCCAATAATGGTGCGTGACGCCAATCCGGCAGGGTCCGCATCCGACCCGACGAGGCGAATCAGCCAGTTTTGGTCGCCAAGACGGCTATCGCCCGCCGCGATGTCCTGGAAGAAGGCGCTGACCGTGTCGGCGACCTGGTTAGGGGTCAGGCCGAGGTCTTCCAGCGTGGCGGGATCGAAGCGAACCTGCAGTTCAGGATCAGGAAGCCCGACGCTGTCGACCCGGTCGACGCCCTCCAAACGTTCGATAGCTTTCTGGACGTTGCGGGCCTGGCGGCGCAAGTTTTCATCCATCCCCTGGCCGACGACGGCGACGGAGGCGGCGGGAAAGCCGCTCGCACTGGTTATCTCGAGGATCGTTGGATCTTCGGCCGCCTCGGGTAGGTCATCCTGTTCGTTTTGGATCTCACGCCGGAGGTCGGCCACCCGCTTGTCAAAGGTCCGTTCATCGATCTCGTCGAAGCGCACCAGGATACTGGAGATCGCGGTGCGTGAATTCGAAGACATGAAGTCGACATCCTGGATTCGCCGCAAGGCATCCTCCAGCGGGTCGGTGACTTTCTTTTCGACATCTTCAGCCGATGCGCCGGGCAGAATCGTCGAGATAATGATCCAGTTGAAGTTGATCGTCGGGTCCTGCTGTCGGGGAAGTGACAGATAGGACATGGCACCGACAACCAGGATCAGGATGAAGGTCAGGTTAGCGAGTACATGATTGCGCAACAGGGCGCGGAAGAAAATCACTCGAGGCCTTCCCCAACGGCTACCAGCTCGATGGTGTCGCCGTCGCTCAACCGTTGCCGGCCAGCCGTGATCAGCCGTGTATCCGGCGGCAGCGTTGTCGCTGCTGGTCGGCCTTCTTCCGCATCGGGTAAGGGGACGAAGCGCGCGGCTGTGTTGTCGACGATCAGGATGCCAAGCTTGCCATTGCGTCGCAGCAGATAGTCCGCCGGTATACGCACTTCGTCGCTTGACCAGCTTATGCGTCCAGGGCTGCCAGGAATTGCGGATTCAGCGACAAATGCCAGTCGTGCTTCTCGTGTGCGAGTGGTCGAATCGATGACAGGGACGATCGTTCGAAGTTGCAAAGGGATTGTTTGCTGGTTGGTTGTGAATGTCCAAGCAGTCGCCTTGCGAAAGCTGGTCACTTGGTCCGTCCGCAGCGCGACGCTGACCTCCTGGCCGGTGAGTTCAGCCAAGTCGACCACGGCGCTACCCGGTACCAGGTAGTCTCCGACGTTCGCATGCCGTGCGGTGATAACGGCCTTCAGGGGGGAGCGAATATTGCAACTATCGACGTCTATCTCGGTCAGTCGAGCTGAGGCCTGGGTGCTGAGTAGTTCAGTATCTGCGGCAGCCAGCTCGGTACGGCGTTGGTCCAGCAGTTCCTCGCTGATGCTGTTTTTCTTGCGCAGGTCGCGTGCTCGATTTAGCTGGCGTTGCGCGAATTCGCGCTGGGCCTTGGCGCGGTCGACCGCCGCCCGTGCCGTTGCGTGCCGGGCCTCATAACGGCCACAGTCGAGGCGGGCCAGCATGTCGCCAGGTTCAACCTGGTCACCGACCACCAGCGGCAGACTGGCGACGGCAGCCGATATCTCCGATGTGATTCGCGGCGCCTGACGTGCGACGACGGTCGCCGGTGCGCTGTAGGTTGATTTTTCCAGGACCTCGCCCAGCACGATGCTGGCAACGCGCACGGCCTCGGACTGTGCCGGCGTCGCCGCAGACAACAGCGCAACCATTGCCAGCATCGCTCGGCCAACCCTTCGAACGGCAATAACGCCCGCATAATCGAATTTCGATTCAATCTGCATAATGGCCGCTAGGATACGATGATTTATAGGTCAGGGTGGGTGTCTCGGCGGCGTTTGTCGCCCATCAGGACCAGCGGGCCCGGTGCGAGCCAGCGCAAGTGGACAATTTTTCGATACGAAGACTTTGCAATAGGTAATGCGAATGCGAAATCTTTCTTGGTCACTGATCGTAGTGCTTCTGACCGCCGGCTGCCAATCGTCTTCAGGGGTGCGTGACCGGCAGTCCGGTAATTATCTGCCTTTGCAGCAACCGACATTTGTTTTGCATCAACCGCTGACGGTGCCGGCGGGTAAAGCGCGCGTGTTCCTGCAAGCGGGTGGCCTTGTTCGATCACGGGGGCTGGGGCGGGGTCGCTATGACTTATACGAACCACACTGTGCGTTGGAAGTCGATGTTGTCGACCACGACGGGTTTGTTGTCGAAGCGGGCACGTTTGCGGTGACCGAGGTTCAAAGGAGCGTTGTGTCGGTCGTGATGCGCGAACAATGGCTGGCGTCGGGTGCGGCGTGGCCAGCGAGTTATTTTCAGCGCAACAACGACCGATTCCATGACGGTTACCATTTTTGGCTGGCTTCTACAGACCAGCCGCTTGTGCGGCGTCTCAGTTGCTTTGGGGTTTACGCCCGTCCGGCGGATCTTTATCCACCGACGCTCGACGAGATTGATAAGGCGCTGGGTAACGTAGCGACGCTCGGCAGCGTTGAAGCCGGTGCTTGGTAACCATTAACTACTGTGCAGATGGTTGGATTCAAGGACCTTGGAAAATGCGCGCACCAGGTCGGCTTTGCTGATGATGCCAACCAAATGATCGCCTTTATCGAGCACCGGCAATGCGCCGTAACCATGTTGGTTGATCAGCGCGCAGGCCTTACTCAGATCGTCGTAGGTATGCACGGTAATCGGGTGGCGGCTCATCAGATCAGAAACCGACAGGTGATCTTCGAGCTGGTATTCATGCGACAGGTCCGGTGCCTCGTCCACCCAGTCCGGGCGACGTAGATCGCGATCGCTGATAATGCCGACCAGCTGCGCGCCATCCAGCACCGGCAGATGACGAATACCCGCTTCCCGTATGCGAAAATAGGTTTCACGAATACCGTCATCGGGTGCCGCGGTGACAACCTTGCGGGTCATAAAATCACTGATTCGCATGGCTGTCCCTCAATCCGCGCGAGATCGTGTCGGATGCAGGCATTTGCAGTCATCCCCACGCGCCATTGATCGCATCAACGCCCTTTCCTCTTGACCTGCCTGGCAGGGCGCGAGCCGACTCGCGGGCGTGTGTGCTGGGTCCGAAAGCTCCCATTGCCATCGGCTGCTTGCGGGGCACGGGTTCCCTCTGGTCGCCCACCCGTACCCGCTGGCTGGAAGCGTGGTACCAAATGCCGCTTACCATTGCCAATCAGTTCCGCCCGGCCCATGGCTTGCAACGCCTCGCGCAGCACGGGCCAGTTGTTGGGGTCGTGATAGCGCAGAAAAGCCTTGTGCAGTCGTCGTTGGCGGCGACCTTTCGGCGAAAAAACGGTTTCTGATCGGCGGCTCACCTTTTTCAAAGGATTGCGTCCGCTGTGCCACATCGCCGTCGCCAACGCCATTGGTGAGGGCAGGAAAGCCTGCACCTGGTCGGCGCGAAAACCATGGCGTTTCAGCCATAGCGCGAGGTTGAGCATATCTTCATCGGTGGTGCCCGGGTGGGCAGCGATAAAGTAAGGGATCAGGTACTGCTCCTTCCCCGCCTCTCTGGAAAACCGTTCAAACAGCGTTTTGAAGCGGTCATAGGTGCCCATACCGGGCTTCATCATCTTGCTGAGTGGCCCGCCCTCGGTATGTTCGGGGGCAATCTTCAAATAGCCGCCGACGTGATGCGTCACCAGCTCGCGAACATACTCTGGGGTTTCGACCGCGATGTCGTAACGGAGACCCGAGGCAATCAGCACACGTTTGATACCCGGGATCGCCCGGGCTTTCCGATACAGTCTTACCAGAGGCATCTGGTCGGTGTTGAGGTTGCTACAAATGCCGGGAAATACGCAGGACAACCGCCGACAGCTGGCCTCGATCTTCGGATCTTTGCAGTGCAGGCGCCACATGTTTGCGGTCGGTCCACCGAGATCGGAGATGGTGCCGGTGAAGCCCGGCGTCTGATCGCGGATCGCGACGATCTCGCGCAGGATGCTTTGTTCTGAACGGTTCTGAATGATCCGTCCCTCGTGCTCGGTGATCGAGCAGAACGAGCAGCCGCCAAAACAGCCACGCATGATATTGATCGAAAACCGGATCATCTCGTAGGCCGGTATCTTCGCGTTGCCGTAACTCGGATGCGGGACGCGTTGATAGGGCAGTTCGAAAACGCGGTCCAGCTCGGGCGTTTGCAGCGGCACCGGCGGTGGATTGATCCAGAGGTCACGGTCGCCGTGACGTTGCACCAGCGCACGCGCATTGCCGGGATTGGACTCCAGATGCAGGACCCGAGAAGCATGGGCATAAAGCACCGGGTCGTCGCGAACGGCCGTATAGCTTGGCAGGCGCACGACCTGCCGGGCGCGATCGGCCCCTTTTCGCCGCGTGTGTAAGGTAACAACGGGTGCTGCCTGAGACATCGGTCGAGCGGCATTCGCCGCCGCTTCAACGTCTTGCGTCGACGCGTAGGGGTTCAACGGCGGTTCCATCCTTCCCGGTTCTTCGACCCGGGTGGAATCGATCACGGTCCAATCGGGTGGCACGGCGCGGCGGGCAAACGCGGTTCCGCGCAAATCCGTTATCTGGTCGATTGGCTCGCCGGCCGCCAGGCGATGGCTGAGCGCGACAATGGCGCGTTCGGCATTGCCGAATAACAAAATGTCGGCCTTGGCATCGAGCAGCACCGAACGTCTGATTTTTTCCTGCCAATAGTCGAAGTGTGCGATACGTCGCAGGCTGGCTTCGATGCCGCCGATGACGACGGGCGCATCGCGGTAGGCCTCCCGGCAGCGCTGTGAATAGACGATGACCGCGCGGTCTGGCCGGTGGCCACCCTGTCCACCTGGGGTGTAGGCATCGTCTGAACGCAAGCGCCGTTCAGCGGTATACCGATTGACCATCGAATCCATGTTGCCGGCGGTTACGCCGAAGTAGAGGTTGGGTTTACCGAGCCGCTGGAAGTCGTTGCAGCTTTCCCAGGCCGGTTGCGCGATGATGCCGACGCGGAAACCTTGTGCTTCGAGCGTACGGCCAATTACTGCCATGCCAAAACTGGGATGGTCGACGTAGGCATCGCCGGTCACAAGAATGATGTCGCAACTGTCCCAGCCGAGTTGATCCATCTCGTCACGGGACATAGGCAGGAATGGGGCACTGCCGAATTTGTGCGCCCAGTGTCGCCGGTAACTAAACAGCTTGGGCGTTTCGCTATGCATCATGCGAGGAAGGCTGGCACGAAAACTGTAAAATATACCACTGTTCGGGCCAGTCGACGGATGCGGAAACGCGGGGCCCGTCTATTACGCCTATGCTAATGTAAATAACTAGCTACTGGTAAGCGTTAGAGGTTTGATTCTTATCCGAATGTCGCTGCTGCTGTTAGGCGGCATTCTGCTGTCTGGCTGTGACAAGGGTTCCGCGCCACCAGAAGTGAGGACCGGAGCGCAACTGTACGGCTATTACTGCGCTGAGTGCCACCAAAACAGCGGTGATGGTGTCTTTTTGAGGGGTATTCCGCCGGTCAGGCACACGTCGCTGACTTATCGCGAACTGGTTGCCCGGATACTTGGCCATAACCAACCCAAGGGATCGAAAATGCCGGCATTCGATATTTCCAAGTCGCAGGCTGAAGCAATCGCCATTCACATCCGGCGCCAGTTGAAGGCCGAGTAAGTGCAAGTCGAACGCGCGATGGAAATGCTCCTGCGCGTGTCCCTAATCTCCATCTGTTTATTCCCGGGCGCGGTACTCGCCGCTGACGCCGAACACTCCGATCCGGTAGCGCCGGTTATTTTGGGGGTCACCGGCATCCTAATTTTTGCCGTCATTGGGCGCTATTTCGCGCGGCGCTTTGGGCAGCCCTCGGTGCTCGGTGAGTTGATCATCGGCATTGCGCTGGGCAATCTGGTTTATCTCGTCGGTGGAGATTTCATCCTGGCGCTGCGCGAGGGCACGGCGCTGTTCGATATTGTTGACCTGTCGTTTACCGGGCAGGGCTTGGAACAGGCCGCGGCAGCACGTATCGACGACCCGGTGGTCGCGGCGAAAATGGTCGCCGTGATCGAAGGGCCCTACGGAGGCCAACTGCTTGGCATCGCGCACACCATCGATATTTTCTCTCGCTATGGTGTGATTTTTCTGCTGTTCATGGTCGGGCTCGAGAGCAGCGTTGAAGAGATGCGCTCTTCGGGTGGTCCATCGGTAAAGGTAGCCTTGGTCGGCATGTTCACGCCGTTTTTCCTCGGTTTGGCCGTCGCCTGGTACACGTCACCCGATCAGTCGCTTGGGGCTATGCTGTTTATCGCCGCGACCTTGGGTGCCACCAGTGTCGGCATCACCGCACGCGTTTTGACCGAACTCGACGCGGTTCGAAGTCGTGAAGCCAATATCATTCTCGGTGCGGCGATCTTCGATGACGTGCTTGGGCTGATCTCGCTGGCGATCGTCTCGGGCATTGTCATCAACGGCGACGTGCAGGGGATGGCAATTGCGGAGATTCTTGGGCTCGCCGCGCTGTTCGTCATTGCGTCGCTTTACGGTGGCCCGTTTGTGCTGCGCGGTCTGATTCGTGCCATGCGACGCCTTGAGTTCGTCGAGGCGAAGATCTTTGTGTCGTTCATTTTCGTCATGGGTCTGTCCTGGTTCGCCGATCTTGTTGGACTGGCCACGATCATTGGGGCATTTGCCGCCGGGTTGATCATGAACGACTGCTACTTCGATAGCTGGGATGATGACTGTCGTCGCACGAAGGTTAGTATCAAGAGCCTCATGGCGCCCCTTGAAGCGATTCTGGTGCCGATCTTTTTCGTGCTGATTGGGCTGCAGGTGAAACTCGAGAGTTTCCTGAGTGCCGATGTTTGGGTTTTTGCCAGCGGCCTGACAGTGGCGGCGATCATCGGTAAGGTGGTGAGCGGGTATGTCGCGGGTCGCGGCCTCAATCACCTGGCGATAGGCTTCGGCATGTTGCCGCGGGGCGAGGTGGGCCTGATTTTCGCCAGTATTGGCAAAGCGTTGGGTGTGATTAACAGTCAATTGTTCTCAGCGATTGTCCTGATGGTCGTGATAACGACCGTGATCGCGCCTTCACTGCTGAAATGGGCAATAAAGCGGGGCATCAGCGTCCAGCCAACCCCTGCGACAACAAACTGATCTATTCAAACTGGCGGACTCAATCGATGCGAGATTTTTGGCGTTTAGCGGGATTACTTTTCTTGTTGCTGGGCCTCACGGCTTGCACCCAGGAAACCCAAAACAAGTTCGGGCGGGCGATTCAGAACTGGACCGGCACCAATGGTGTGCTGGAGATCTATGCCGGCGATGCGCTGGTAAGACGGTTCATTGAGATCGATAAACTCAGCACCGCCGTGGCAACCCAGGGGAGCGCTGCCAGGCCCTATCGCTTCGGATATGGCGTGTTCGATGAAAACCTCAACATGCAACGTGATCCGGGTGAAGAGAAGGTGTATTTCGAGATCTCCGACTATTCGACCCCGTACGTGTTCTTCGAACATCCCCATCGCTGATGCGCGGAGCGGCAGGCCGGGCTGGTCGACTAGTCGTCGGTGCGATCGCCGTTGAGCAGATCTTCGTCCGGTAGTGCGGCCCTGGATTCCAAGCGAAGATGCAACGCCGCCTTAGCCATGAGGTGTGCGCCTACCGGAGCGGTGATGAACAGGAACAGCGTCACCAATACTTCGTGGACGCTGAGTCCTTCGTCCTTGAAACTGAAAAACAGCGCCGATGCGATCAGCAGGCTGCCAACGCCCAAGGTCGAGGCCTTGGTCGGCGCATGCAGGCGACTGTAAAAATCGCGCAGTCTGACCAGACCCAGTGAACCGATCAGCGTAAAGCCCGCGCCAACCAAAATCAGTACAGAAAGCAGAAAGTCCAGCATCTCTATCGTTACTCGATAATATCGCCGCGGGTTAGAAATTTGCTCAACGCTACGGTGCCGACAAAACCGATCAGCGCTATCAGCAGCGCGGCCTCAAAATAGAGGTTGCTGCCGAGATGAATACCCAACAACACCAACAACGCGACCGTATTGATGTACAGGGTATCGAGCGCAAGGATTCGATCCGGCGTGCTCGGGCCGATCAGCAGGCGCCAGAACGACAACAACAAGGCAACAGTGACCAGGCCAAGGGCGATATAAACGGCATTACTCAGCATGCTTCCAGGACATCCTTGAGCGGTTGCTCGTAGCGTTGATGGATTGTCGCGATTAACTCATTGGGTGAGGTCGTATGCAGACAGTGGATGACAAGGTGTTTCCGATCGGCACTGACGAAGACTGACACCGTGCCAGGCGTCAACGAGATCGTATTCGCCAGCAGGCTGATCGCCAACTCGCTCTGCAGCACGAGGGGCATCGTGACAAAGGCGGGTCGCATGCGTTCTGCTGGTCCCAGGATCAGCCGAGCGACCGTGACGTTGGCAACGACAATGTCATAAAGCACGATAATCAGAAACTTCAGCAACACCAGAGGACGATGGACCTGCACCTCTTCCGGCCAAAACCGGGCTGTGTAAAGCGGTACTGCCCAACCAAGCAGCGTACCGAGCAGTATATGGCCGACGCTGAGTTCGTTGACCAGTAACAGCCAGAGAACCACGAGAATCGTTGACAATAATGGGTGAGGCAGCACACGCGTCATCTTGGCAACTCCGCAATGCCAGGGTTCAACACCGCATTGAGATAGCCGCTGGGCTCCATCAACTGCGCTGCGGCATGTGCGCTGAAGTCATAGACCGGTCCGGCAAAAAGCACCAAAGCGATCCCGGTTAAGATCAGAACCACCAGGCCAACCAGGTCGGCCGCATGGACTGCCGAGGCTGGTTTGGCTTCGCTGTCCACGTCGAAGAAGATCTGGCTGCCCGATCGGGCCATGGCGACGATGCCTAACAAACTCGTAACCAGCAGCACGCCGAATACCCAGGACATCCAGACGCTGTCGGCAGCGGATTGCAGGATCAAGAATTTGCCGACGAATCCCGACAACGGCGGAACGCCCGCGACAGCCAGAATAACCAGCAGAAACAGGCTGGGAAACAATTGGCCGTGTGGCAACGCCGGGCCCGCAACAAGTCGGTCGCCCACTGCACCGCGCAGCCTGCTCAATACATCCGCCAGTATAAACAGGGCGGCTGTTGCGAACGTGGTGTGCGCGAGATAGTAGAGGCCGGCGCTGACCGCGGCCGTTCCTCCCAAGCCGAATGCCGTGAGCAATGTCCCGGCAGAAACGACAACCAGGTAAGCGGCCTGTTGCGCGAGGCGCCGGGAGGCCAACAGGCCGACGGTGCCCGCGGCAACCGTCAGTAATGCCAGCGGGAGCAACCAGGGGTCCAACAGGCCAGCGGTTGGGCCGTTGTCAGCACCAAACATCAGGCTATAAACGCGCAGGATGGCGTATGCGCCGACCTTCGTCATGATGGCGAACATCGCGGCGACGGGCAGGCTGGTATAGCTGTAGGCGCCAGGTAACCAGAGGTGCAGAGGCGCCAATGCGGCCTTTAGTGCGAACACAATGAACAACAACAGCCCGGCGGCGCGCACGATGCCGACGTTGTCGTCATCGAGCGACCCGATGCCCTGCGCCAGGTCGGCCATGTTTAAGGTGCCGAGAACACCGTACAGCGTGCCGACTGCAAACAGAAACAGCGTCGAGCCGATCAGATTCAGAACAACGTAATGTAGCCCGGCTCGCGTGCGGTCAGGCCCCCCGCCGTGCAGTAACAGACCATACGAGGCGATAAGCAGTACTTCGAAGAACACGAAAAGGTTGAACAGGTCGCCGGTCAAAAAGGCGCCGTTGAGTCCAAACAGCTGCATTTGGAAAAGCAGGTGGAAATAGCGACCTGACTGATCGCCGCCGCGCACCGCGTAAAGCACAACGCAAGTGGCCAAAATGGCGGTGACCAACAGCATGATCGCTGCCAGGTGATCGGCGACCAGCACGATGCCGAACGGGGCCTGCCAGTTGCCGAGCCGATATACCAGAACGCCGCCGTCGCTGACTTGCATCAGCAGCATCACGGCCAAGCCGATCGAGGCAATGCTGGCAACGCCGCTGACCAGCCGGCGCGCTTGCATGGCGCTGCCGCGTACCAACAGCAGGATCACGCCAGCCATTAGCGGTAGCAGCAACGGCGCAATGACCCAATGATTCATCGCCGGCCTGCCTCATCGCCGTCGACGTGATCATTACCCAGTTCGGCACGTGCGCGCAGCGACAGAATCACCACGAAGGCGGTCATCCCAAAGCTGATGACGATCGCGGTGAGCACCAGTGCCTGGGGCAGCGGGTCCGCGTACTCGACACGGCCGTCCTGGATGATCGGCGGCGCGGCGAGAATCAATCGACCGGTGATGAACAGGAACACGTTGACCGCATAAGACAACAGCGTCAGGCCCAGCACGACGGGAAAGGTTCGGCCGCGCAGGCTAAGGTAGACACCACAGCTGGTCAGGACCGCAATCACAAGCGTAATGAGCGCTTCCATCAGTTGTCTTCCAGCTCTGCGGTCGACTCAGTTGGCGCCCGGTTGGTGTCGTGCAGACGACCCAGTCTCAGCAGAATCACCAGTGTGACACCGACCACGACCAGATAGACCCCGAGGTCGAATAGCATGGCCGACGCGATCTCGAATTCGCCGACCAACGGCCAGTGCAGATGGGTGAAAGCCGACGTCAAAAACGGATAGCCGAAAACCCAGCTGCCAAGGCCGGTAAGGGTCGCGATCAGCAGGCCAACCCCGATCATTGGGTGCAGCTTGGTACTCATCCGTGAGCGCGTCCACGAGATCCCGTGGGCCAGGTACTGCGTGATCAATGCGACTGCCGTGATCAGACCGGCAATGAAGCCACCGCCCGGTAGATTGTGCCCCCGCAACAGGATGAAGATCGCGACCAACAGCGCCAGTGGCAACAACAGTCGGGAAAAGCTTGCCATGATCATCGGGTGGAGGTCCCAGCTCCAGGGTCGGCCGTCCGCATCGACATCGGGTGCGGTCAGTCGCAGACCCTCGAGCAGCGCGAAAATACCGATCGCTGCAATCGCCAGTACGGTGACCTCGCCCAATGTGTCGAAGCCACGAAAATCCACCAGGATCACGTTCACCACATTGGTTCCGCCACCGCCGGGCACGCTGTTGGCAATGAAATAGTCGGCGATGGATTGATGCGGCCGGGTCAGTACGGCCCAACTCAGCGCGCCAGCGCCAAGACCCGCTGCGATTGCCAGTATCAGATCGCGTATGCGCCGGCCGTTGCCTGACTCCACTGGCGTATGCCACGGCAGAAAATACAGTGCCAGCAGCAGCAACACGACGGTGACGACTTCAACGGAGAGTTGGGTCAACGCCAGGTCGGGTGCGGAAAACTTGACGAAAATCAGCGAGACGACGAGGCCGACAACGCTAAGCAGCAACAACGCGACGAGCCGCTGCCGATGCATAACCACGGTGCCGATGGCGGCCAGCATTAGCGCGCCGGCAGCGGTCAGGCTGACCGGGTCGAGCGGGGTCAGCGGCCGATCCCCGCCGAGTGCGCCATGGCCCCAAAAGCCTGCCGCGGTTACCACGCCGGCGCCGAGCAGCAAGATGCCGACCATGCGTTGCAGGGCGGCGTGATGCAGCAGCTGATTCAGGCTTTCAGCGAGACTGAACAGTCGGTGCTCGAGCCATTGGTACCAGGTCTGTGCATCCAGGCGGCCCACCGTGCGTTCATGCCAGCGGAACAGGGGGCGTCGCAACGCATAGATGGTGATACCGCCGCCGAGCGCGACCAGGCTCATCGCCAACGCCGGGTTGAAGCCATGCCATATCGCCAGGCTGTATTCGGGCAATTCGCCCTGCAACGTCGCGCTGGCGGCCACGGCGAGCAATGGGCCGAACGTCACCGCGGGCAATACCCCGACCGCCAAACAGATCACCACAAGGATCTCCACCGGCACCTTCATCCAGCGTGGTGGCTCGTGGGGGGTGCGGGGAAGATCGATCGGTTCGCCGTTAAAGAAGACGTCGTGAATGAAGCGCAGCGAGTAGGCAACGGCGAAGGCCCCCGCCACTGTCGCGATAACAGGCAACCATGGCAGCGTCCCTTCGTCAGTGATGTAGACGGTCTTGGCAAAAAACATCTCTTTCGACAGGAAGCCATTCATCAATGGCACGCCAGCCATCGCCGCCGCCGCCACCATCGCCAGCACCGCGGTATACGGCATGTACTTCCAGAGGCCATTGAGTTTGCGCATGTCGCGCGTGCCCGCCTCGTGGTCGATGATGCCTGCGGCCATAAACAGGGAGGCCTTGAAGGTGGCGTGGTTCATGATGTGAAACACCGCGGCGACTGCCGCCAACGGTGTGCCGATCCCGAACAACAGCGTAATCAGGCCCAGGTGACTGATCGTCGAGTAGGCCAGCAGCCCTTTGAGGTCGTGCTTGAACAACGCGGTGTAGGCGCCGAGTAACAGCGTCAGCAGACCGGCGCCACCGACCAGCCAGGACCATTCGGCCGAGTACGACAGCGCAGGGAACAGCCGGGCCAACATGAAGACACCTGCCTTGACCATGGTCGCCGAGTGCAGGTACGCACTGACCGGCGTCGGTGCCGCCATCGCGTGCGGCAGCCAGAAATGAAACGGAAACTGCGCCGATTTGGTGAATACGCCCAATAGAATGAGCACCAGTGTGGGCACGTACAGCGGGTGTGCATGAATGATGTCACCAGACTGCAGGATCTCGGTTAGCTCGTAGCTACCGACTATCTCGCCGAGCATCATGAAACCGGCCAACATCGCCAGGCCACCGGCACCGGTAATCGCCAACGCCATTCGCGCGCCTTTGCGGGCGTCTTCCCGATGCTGCCAGTAGCTGATCAGCAGGAACGAGCTGATGCTCGTAAGCTCCCAGAAGACCAGCAGTTGGATCAGATTTTCTGATAACACCACGCCGAGCATCGAGCCCTGGAACAACAGCAGGTAGGCATAAAAGCGCCCCATCGGATCGCGTTCCGCGAGGTAATAGCGCGCGTACAGGATGACCAGCAGGCCGATGACCAGAATCATCAGCGCGAACAGCAGCCCGAGACCGTCGAGACGGAAGCCGATCGACAGGCCGGCGGATGTCAGCCACGCGTAGTGCCATAGCAACGTCTCGCCATCGAAAACGGCGGCGATCGACGGTGTCAGGAACAGCAATGCACTCAACGTTACCGCACCGGCCGCGTACGCGGACCAAAGGCGTCCATGGCTGCCTGCCCAGGCGGCCAACCCAGCGCCGAGGAACGGTATCAACACCACGAAGGCCAGGTTCATGCGGCCACGCTCTCGGTCAAGTCAAAATGCCCAAGCGGTGTGGAAGACGAACCGCAAAGGTCTGCGGTGTAGGAAAATGGATTGGCGCTGTGCATATGGTTTGCCGACTTCTGTGCGTCGAAGTCTGATTTGTTCCTTACAGCTGGCCGGGCAGAGTCTAACCGTGCCGGCGAGATAATTCTGCCCCTGGGTCGGTATTGTGCGGCTTACTGCAACAGGCCAGCAATCCATGCGTCGCCCGCGCGAACACGCTGCACCAACCAGGGCGTTGCGGGTGATCGTTCGTCAAACAGGCCTTCGGCGAGCCAGGCAATGAAGCCGACCATCAGCGCCGCCCGAAGCCCCTCGGCGACGCGCACGATCTTGGCATGCAGGTGCCGTGGGATAGCCGATTCGATCCAGAAACCGCTGCGGGTGCGCAACAGGCGCATCAGGTACCAGGCGGCCAGGATCACCAGCAGTTTGGTGCCAAGCCCGGGAATGGCCTGGATAACGTTGGCCGCCTCGCCGACCAGAGCGCGCATCTCGCTGGCCATGCGGAAACCGAGAAACAGGCTGACCAGCAAGATCAGGGCGATCAGTCCGTGGAGCGACTCGCCGAGCGGTCTCGCGGTTGCGCGGGCGATCCGATAGGCAACGAAAATCAGCGCAACAGCATCGACAAGAGAGAGGCCGGTCATGGCGGCGCAGTGTCGCAAACCTGGCCGGCAATCACCCTGCATTCAATAGTTTCCGTTTATATCCAACATAAATTCACGTATAATTCGCCACCCGCCGGATCGAGCACCGGTCCCGCCGCACCCAAGGCCGAAACGATGTCCGACACTGTTGATTCCCCCGAAGTCGTCGCTAAAACGAGCGATGCTGACAAGTTTCCACAGGGATTTGTCGATCTGGCGCTGCCGGAGGCGCTGTTGCGCGCGCTGGCCGCGGTCGGTTACGAGACACCATCACCAATCCAGGCGGAGGCGATCCCTCTCCTGCTCGAGGGTAGGGACCTACTTGGTCAGGCGCAGACCGGCACCGGTAAAACGGCCGCTTTCGCGTTGCCTTTGTTGGCACGTATCGATCCGTTGCAAAACTACCCGCAGCTACTGGTGTTGGCGCCGACCCGGGAACTGGCACTTCAAGTTGCCGAGGCGTTGCAAACCTATGCGCGGTTCATGCCGAATTTCCATGTCTTGCCGATCTATGGCGGCCAGGGGATGGGCCACCAGCTGAGCCAACTGCGGCGCGGTGTGCAGGTCGTGGTCGGGACGCCTGGTCGAGTGATGGATCACATGCGGCGCAAGACGCTGGATATCTCGCGCCTGCGTGCGCTGGTTCTCGATGAAGCCGATGAAATGCTCCGTATGGGATTCATCGATGACGTGGCCTGGATCCTCGAACACACGCCGGCCAGCCGTCAGACCGCGCTGTTCTCGGCCACGATGCCAACGGCCATTCGCCGTGTGGCTGACCAACATCTAAACGACCCGGCAGAGGTCAAGGTGGCCGCGCGCACTACCACCGCCGAGAATATTCGCCAGCGTTACTGGTCGATTGCCGGCGTGCACAAACTCGATGCCTTGACCCGCATTCTCGAACACGAAACCTTCAGCGGCGTGATCGTGTTTGTCCGCACCAAAACGCAAACCGATGAGCTGGCCGAAAAACTCCGCGCAAGAGGATTTTCAGCGGAGGCGCTGAACGGCGATGTGCCGCAGCAGCAGCGCGAACGCGTCGTCGAACGATTGCGAGAAGGTAAGACCGAGATCCTGGTCGCGACTGACGTCGCGGCACGTGGCCTCGATGTGCCGCGCATCAGTCACGTGGTGAATTACGACATCCCGTATGACACCGAGTCGTATGTGCATCGGATCGGTCGGACCGGCCGGGCCGGTGCCGCCGGCGAGGCGATTCTATTTGTCGCACCGCGTGAACGACGGATGCTGCGCGCGATCGAGAAGGCGACCAAGCAAACCATCGAGGCGATGGATCTGCCTTCGGTACAGGACATCAATGTCAAGCGAACGGCAAAGTTCAAAGAACGCGTGCGGGCCCTGATCGGTCAGCCGGAGATCGCCGAGTACTACCGCCTGGTCAGCGAACTCGAGCAGGAAGACGACCTCGATGCGCTGCAGATCGCCGCCGTGCTCGCACGTTTGGCACAGGGCGACGAGCCGCTGTTGCTCGACGCCAAGGCAGAGGCCGCGAAAAAGGCGAGTAGCCAAGCACAGCGGTCCGGCGATGCCTTCGAGCGGCAGCAATCGTCGTCGAAACGCAACCGCCCATCGGTACCCAAGCAGGTCGATCCCGAGCCATTGCCGCTCAAGGAGTTTCCTGATGTCGAAATGGTTCGCTACCGGGTGGCGGTGGGTTATCAGCATGGCGTCAAGCCAGGCAATATAGTCGGTGCCATCGCAAACGAGGCCGACATCGAGAGCCGCTACATCGGGCACATCGAAATCTTCGATGATTTTTCGACCGTCGACTTGCCGGCCGGCATGCCGAAGCCGGTCATGCAGGATTTGCAGAAGGCCTGGGTCTGTCAACGCCAATTGGCGATAGAACCGGTCAAAAGCTATCCGCGGCCAAAACCAAAGCTCACCAAGAAGCCGAACAAGCCCGGCCAGAAGAAGCCAAAGAAAAATGCCGAAGGCAAAGGTCCAATGGGTAAACGGGGCGGTGATGCGCCGATGAAAAAGCGTCGGCCCAAGCAGCCCGCCAAGCCGCGCTCGGCCGGCTAGCTGTTCTGATCAGGCGAGCCGCTCGATGCGCTTGCGGATCTGCAGCTAGGCCGTTTTGTCGCTAAGCTTCAACAGGCTATTTGGTCGAATGAGCGCTTCGAGGAGAACCGCAATGACCTCCCGATGGTCCGTTGTTTTGTTGTCGATGTGGCTTGCCTTGCCGGTTTGGGCTGGCAACAGCGGCTACCAATCCCCCGAACAGGTTGCCGGTGCTGAGACCGTCGACGTTGCCGAGGCCCAGCGCCTGCATGCATCCGGCATCGTGTTCGTCGATGTGCGCTCGCCCCGGCTGCACAAACGACAACATATACCGGGTGCGGTCCACCTCGATTTGAACAGTCGGTTTACCGCGGCCGAGCTTGCGCAGGTCGTCGGCAAAGATCAGCCCTTCGTGGTCTATTGCAGTGGCGAGACATGTACCCGCAGCTTTCGCGCGGTCGCACAGGCGGTGCGTTGGGGCTATACCCAGGTCAAGTACTTTCGCGGTGGTGTGGTCGATTGGCGCGATGCAGGGTTGCCGTTGACCAAGGCATCGCCGTAGTCCGGCTCGCCCGGGACTGGCGACCAGCCCAGTGTGCTGATCAGCCGGTCATGTGCGACGGGCGAGGTAGCGATCAAGCGCATTGGCGAACTGCTGCCGGTCGGTTGCTGACAAGGGCGGCGGGCCACCGCTGACAATGCCGCTACCGCGCAAGGTGTCAAGCAGGTCGCGCATGGTCAAACGCTCGCGAATTGTATCGGGTGTGAAGCACTCACCGCGGGGGCTGATCACCTCCGCGTGTTTTTCGATGGCTTCGGCCGCAAGCGGAATATCCGCGGTGATGACAAGATCGCCGCGCTGGGCTTGGCGCACGATTTCATTGTCGGCGACGTCAAATCCGGCCGACACCTGTTGTTGGCGCATAAATCGCGAGCGCGGCATCGCAAGCGGCTGGTTGGCTACCAGGATGACCTCGATTTGGCATCTCTCTGCCGCGCGCGCCAGGATGTCGCGAATCACGCGCGGACATGCGTCGGCATCGACCCAAATGCTCACCTGATTTGGTCTCCAAGAAACAATACGACTCGTCAGACGACAGTGTGCCCGTGATCACGCCCGCTGCAAAGAAAACCCCGCACGATCGGTACGGGGTAATAAAGGAGGAGATGCAATTCTCAGCAAGTCCGGAACGGTCCTGCGTCTGGATGCACGTGCCTAATCTGGACCCTGTCACCAGCGATGTGCATTGCGATTTCGCAATCGCGCAGCGATTTGTTTGCGGGCCAACCAAAAAAGGAACGCGCGGCCGATCGCTGTCAGGCAGTATCGTTATGTCAGATCATCAAAGTAGCACCCAGCCACGTGGTCATTCCTTTTTTTCCGGCGCTGGTTCTCCTGGCGGCCCTTTGGGGTGCGTCGTTTCTCTTCATGCGGGTCGCCGCACCCGTTGTCGGTCCGGTATGGCTGATAGAGATGCGCGTCCTGATTGCCGGCCTGGCGCTGTTGCCACTGGTACTGAGTCGAGGAAATCAAAAGCTCTTGCGGCAGGAATGGCGGGGGTTGCTGTTGGTCGGGTTCTTGAATTCCGCGTTGCCGTTTACGTTACTGGCCTATGCGACCCTGCAGCTGACCGCCGGTATGACGTCGATCTTGAACGCCACCGTGCCCATCTTTGCCGTCGTGGTCGGCACCGCTATCTACGCGGAGCCATTGAGCCTGCGCCGTCTGCTCGGCGTGTTGCTCGGCTTTGCGGGTGTCGTGGTGTTGGTCGGGTTGCCGCAGGGCGGCTCGACCCCGCCTTTATGGTCGGTCGTTGCGGGACTTGCGGCCGCCTGTTCGTATGTCTTTGCGGCCAATCTGGCGGGTCGACGCCTGCGTCATCTGCCCGGCGTGGTTTTCGTGACCGGCAGCCAACTCGGTGCCGCATTCGCGTTGCTGCCGTTGTTGCCTTTCTGGGTGCCCGCAGAGATGCCGAGCTGGACGGTTGTATCGGCCGTTGTCGCGCTAGCGCTGCTGTCGACGTCGCTGGCCTTTCTGATCTATTTTCAATTGCTGCGCGAGGTTGGTGCCACGCGCACGTTGACGGTGACCTACCTGATTCCCGTGTTCGCGATCCTCTGGGGAATGTTTTTCCTCGGCGAGTCGGTCACGCTGGTCATGCTGCTCGGCTGCTGCCTGGTCCTCGCGGGGGTCGGATTGGCGAATGCGGGCGCGCCCGCGCCGGTAGCCGGGCGTTCCGGCAGGTAGCTGCGGCCCCGGTCTTGGCTATTCGAACTCCATTGCCCTGAAAACCAGGCTGGCATTCAGGCGGGCCAGCTCGTCGAAGGTGTCGAGATGTCGGTACGGTGATTGATCGATCTTGCTAATTTCTGCAAGCGTGCCCCCGGCATCGAGCAATGCGCCGATCTGTTCGCGTAGATAGATCAGATAGTCTCGTGTGTAACGCGTGACCTCGGCCATATTGGTGGGGTCGCCATGTCCCGGCACCACAATCTCGGCGTCGAGTGCGGCAAATTTGTCCCAGGTTTCGATCCAGGCCGCGGTGTCTGTGTCTTCGAACACAGGCAGCAGACGTTGGTGGAACGCGATGTCGCCGGCGATCACCACTTTTTGGTCCGGTAACCAGACCGAGATGTCGCCCGGGCTGTGGGCCGGGCCCAAGTGCAGCAATTCGATGCGTTTGCCGCCGAGCGTAATGATCAATTGCTCATCGAAAGTTTCATCGGGGAATACCAGCCGGGTGCCGATGCCTTTGTCGCGCGACCGGCGCAGCACCCTGTCGAGTATGGCGTCCCCACGTTCGTGGAGCTCAGCGACCGCGTCTTGATGCGCAATGATGTGCGCACCTTGCTCTTTCCAGTAAGCCGAACCCATGGCCGCGTGACCCTGGCCATTTTCCAGCACGACGAACCGCACCGGTTGATCGGTGACCTTGCGGATCTCTTCATGGAGTGAACGGGCAAGCAGGTAATTGTCAGACGCATTGATCACCACCACGCCTTCGTCGGTGACGATGAACGACAGATTGTTGTTGTGTCCGCTGTTCGCGTAACTGGGCGGCTCGGTGGCACCGATCGCCGAGTAGACGCCATCGGCCACCTGCACCGGTGTGCTGTAGAGCATCGAGTCGAGGGCGAGGTCCGGCGCCTCTACCGGCAGATTGCTGTCGCGCCAGACGAAGAAGCCATCGGCGTAATTCTTGACATTGGTGTAACCCATCGCCATCAGCGAGGCGGCGGCCAGCGGGCTGCGCAGGTTTTGCCCGCAGTAGACGACGATAGGCGTTGCCGGATCGGGGGCGACGTCGGCGATGCGGAATTCCAGCCAACCACGCGGGATGTTGTAGCTGCGTGGTGCGTCGATCGTGCCACCGCGTAGCAGAAGCTCATTCGGCGTGCGGACGTCGATCAGGACCGTCGCTGGCTGTGTCTCGAGCAGGGTCTCGAGGGCTAGCGTATCGATGTTGCTGATTTCGGCATTGGTTTTTGCCAGCAGCGCATCAGGGGACTGCACGGCCGCGAGTATCGGGCCGCCGATCAGGGTCAGCAACACGATCGCGCAGAGCCGAGTTGAACGGGTTTTCAGGGTTTGGCGCGGCATGTCTGTTTCCTTTTGATGACCGACCACGGTGATCTGATCGATTTCAACTGTCATGGTCGGTAGCGGCGAGCAGTTTAATGGCTAACTTGATCTAAATCAGTATTGCTTCGGTTAGTGGTCTTAGGTGGTTGAGTCCGGGGCCACGGCTGCGTCACAGTCGAGCGGTCTTATTTTTCAGCAATCCTACCCCGAGCGGGTTGCTGGGTCAGCCTTACTGGAAGCCGATGCCCGCCCTGCAAAACCGACTCGACGCAATCCATGCCATGCCCCTTCAGCGACGCGTGCGGGTGATGCATTTGTCCGGCGATCAGGAGCGGGTCATCAATCAAAGCGGTCTACGTCGGGTGCTGCCGCCCGAGGTTGAACTGATCGCCGGTCCTGGCTGTTCCGCAAGCATCTGCCCGGGGCGCGATGTGTATCAGGCGGTGCGCCTCGCGCAGGACCACGACGTCACCCTGGCGGTCGATGAGAGTCTGTTGGGCGTGCCTGTGCCAACGGGGTTATCGGGTGCGCGGTCCCTGGCCGATGCACAGCGGCTTGGTGCTGACGTTAGAGTGATTGCAGCGCCGATTGAGGCCGTGTTGCTGGCGACAGCGGCGCCGCACAAGCAGGTGGTGTTGTTTGTTGCAGGCTTCGAAACGCTGTTGGCACCGCTGGCCGGTATGCTGCTGGACGGGTTACCCGATAATCTGTCGCTGCTGCTCTGTGGTCGACGGGTAGAACCGCTCGTGAGTGAGCGCCAGCACGGCGCATTGGCCGATTTTGATGCGTTGCTGCTGCCGGGTAACCGGTGTTCCTTGGTCGGCCTCAGCGACTGGGAGTCGTTTGCGACAAGCTATGGAAAGCCGGTCGCCGTGGCAGGCTACACTGCGACGGCATTGCTGGTCGCCATTCAGGCGCTGATCGAGAGCCTGGCAACGGGTCAAGCCAGTCTGTCCAATTGCTATCAGCCGTTTGCAAAGCCGGGTGGCAACCCCACAGCACAGCGGCGTCTGGCTGAGGTTTTTGATCTCACAACGGGTAACTGGCGCGGCATTGGGGCAGTGCCGCTGAGTGGCTACCGCCTGCGCGATCGCTTCGCCGCCGCTGACGCCGATCAGCGATTCCCCGATTATCGGCGCCTCGCCGACGGACTGGGTGACTTTGCCGAGGGCTGCGGGTGCGCGGGTGTGATTTCGGGAAATGCGCTACCGAGTGCGTGCGATGAGTTTGGGCTCGCTTGCCGGCCGGAGCATCCCATCGGTCCGTGTATGGCGTCGCGCGATGGCACGTGCTACGCGCAGTTTTTCGCGCATTCACCGATCGGCTGGGCGCATGTATCGCGCTGAGTTGGGGCTCGGGCCGGGCGGTTGAGCAGCGGTTTGGGTTAACCCTTGGGATTGTCGTCGTCGACGTGCCGGCGGCGCGGTTCGTCGGCGTCGGACAGGGGATAGGGATCGGCCACATACGCCGGCCCTTTCATCAGCATCACGATCACGCAGCCGATGGCGACCGTAAATACGGCCGTCCACGCGGTTATCACGGTCGCGACGGCGGCGATCTCCACCCCCGACAGATATTTCTCCACTGTTTCGCCGATTGCTGGTGCAGGATAGAACCGTGCGTAGAGGTAAGCGAAGCCCGGGATCGCGGTACCGGCGAGGAAGGCGGCGGGCAGGCGTCGCCATATTTTTCTCTCAAGTCCGGGTGGGCTGCGGCGGCTGTTTGGGAGCTTCTGCAGGTAGCGCATCGGTATGCCTCAGTGGGGGTAGTCGACAGGTCATTTGCGGCGCCGCGCAAAGAACGGGAGAGTGCAATCCGGCGCTCTCCCGTTCCGTTCGGCCGAGGAATCAGCTCGCGGGGATCAGCACCTCGTCGATGACGTGGATGATACCGTTGGACGTCATGATGTCGGTGGTGGCAATTTTTATGTCACCAACAGTCAGGTTGGAGCCCTGTACGGTTGCCAGTTCGGTTTGGCTGGTGACCGCTTTGGCATCCAGCTTGCCAGGCACCACGTGATACGTCAGGACTGCCGTTAGCTTCTCTTTATCGGCGAGCAGCGCCTCGAGGGTGCCTTCGGGGAGTTTTGCAAACGCCTCATCGGTCGGTGCGAACACGGTGAACGGGCCGTCGCCCTTCAGCGTTTCAACCAGGCCGGCTGCCTGAACGGCCTGTACCAGCGTGCTGAATGAACCGGCGGAAACTGCCGTGTCGACGATATCGGGCTTGGCGGCCTGCTTCATTCCGTAGTTGCCCACCTTGATGAACTCACCAGCGGCGCTGGTATCAGCGGCTTGTTGCGCGCTCAGACCACCCGTCTTTTGCAGGGTGTACTGGGCTGCAGCGGCCCCGGCCAGGGTAAGCGAGGAGGCTGCTACGAGTGCGATCACAGTATTTTTCATCATTTAATCAACTCCGTCAGTAGATAGTAAAGTTGCTGCGCGTCGGTGCGCGAAAGCAATCTGCAGAACCGCGATATCTGGTCTTGGCTGTGGCGAGCGGAGGTGACCGATAACCCCCGGGTAACTCACAGCGTTGTCCAGGTTTTTGCCCAGCCTACGCAGATTGCCCGAGTTGTGACTAAGCGCGCCGCATTTAGTTGCGCAAAAATGGTCAAAATAATCAGACAAATCTAGGACATTTGATCTTTGCTATCAGGGTTGGGAGTGATCGTTTGCCCCGCACACAACGTTTACTGTGGTGCTTGGTTACGACGAATATCGATCACGACAGTCGGTCAAGGAGACAGCAATGATTCGGTCGAGAAGACGGTTTTTACAGGGTCTGGTCAGCGGCGTGGGATTGGCGGCCGCACCTGGCATGGCAGCGACGCTGACGCCACGGCAGTCGGCTGGACCTTTTTATCCCGAACAACTGCCGCTCGATAGCGACAACGATCTGGTTCGGGTCGGCGATCGAAAGCAGCGTGCGCAGGGCCAGGTAAGCGATCTGTCTGGGCGACTGTTGGACCGCAATGGCCGCGCGATCCAGAACACCCGGATCGAGATCTGGCAGTGTGATGCCAACGGCCGTTACCGGCATTCACGTGATCCGGGCCAGGCGCCAATCGACGCCGACTTCCAAGGGTTCGGGCGTACCAGTAGCGATGGGCAAGGCCGCTACCGGTTTCGCACGATCCGTCCAGTTCCGTATCCCGGGCGGACGCCGCACATCCACGTTGCGGTATTCCCCGACGGTGATCAGCCTTTCGTGACCCAGCTCTATGTCGCCGGTGAGGAACGGAACGCGAGCGATTTCCTCTACCGACGTCTGTCTGAAGGCGAGCAGACGCTGGTGACCGCCGCGTTCCTGCCCAGTGCTGGGGCCGACGCAGAACTGGCGGCTGACTGGGACATCATCCTCGGCGTCGGTTAGACAACCGGCATCCGCAGCCGTCGGCTCTCCAGCCGCGATGTAGCGTCTAGCCCGAACGGAGCGGATGTCAGGAACAACAATCGTTCGCTCAGCCGCGTCGTTTGTTCTATATTAGTTCTCTATCTTGGACTACACGAACAGGCCGCCCGACGACACCGTCGGGCGGGATGCGGTGGGCGCGGCGATGCACAAGCTGGATCTCGAATCCCTGAAGCGTGATGGCCTGCTTTGGCAAGGTCGTGCGCAGCAATCTTCGGCCGAACGCACGATGCCGACGGGTTGGACCGTGCTCGATGAAGTGCTCGGTGGCGGCTGGCCTCGTGCGTCATTGGCCGAAATACTGAGCGAGGCTCATCAAGGGCTGCCACTACTGATCCCGCTCCTTGCACGGTTATCCACCGAGCAACGTTGGTTGGCGTTGATTGCCCCGCCCTATGTGCCTTACGCCCCAGCGCTGGTTGCGCGCGGCGTGGCCGTTGAGCGGCTGCTGCTTATCCGCGATGTCTCCACGACGCAATGCCTATGGGCGACCGAGCAGGCGCTGAAGTCCGGTGCCTGCGCGGCAGTACTGGCCTGGCCTGGTGAACTGCAGACCGCACAGTTGCGCCGGCTGCAACTCGCTGCAGAGCAGGGAGGCTGTCTGGGGGTGCTGTTTCGTACCCCGCGAACCGCACGTCAGGGCTCGCCGGCTGCCTTGCGTCTGCGTGTGCGGCCTGCGCCGCTCGGTCTTGAGGTCGACGTACTCAAACGCCGTGCCGGTTGGGGCGGGGCGCGCTGCATCGTGCCGTTCGATAGCGAGCGAGACGTGACGGACCGTGGGCGTTAATGCGAACCAAACGCGTCCACCTGTCGGGCTTGCCATACGCGACCTGACCACAAACCAATGATCTGGTTGGGCATGTACTTTCCGCAGCTGCCGCTCGAGGTGTTTGCGCGCGGGCGCCAGCAGGCAGGCGCGTTGGCGATCGTCGAGCCGCGCAATGGCCGTGAGCAGGTCAGCCGTTGTAACGCGGCGGCGTGTACCTACGGTATCCATCCGGGTCTGGCATTGCCTGCGGCATTGGCCTTGTGCGGGGAATTGGCAATACAACGGCGTGATCGTGTGCGCGAGCAGCAGGCGCTGAATGAGTTGGCTGCCTGGGCCTATCAATTCAGCTCCCGGTTGACGTTCGAACCCTCCCTGGTCTTGCTGGAGGTAGGATCCAGTCAACGCCTATTTGGGGGGTTACGCAGTCTGCTCGAGCGGGTGCGTCGTGAGGCCGATCAGCTGGGCTACACAGCGCAATATGCGGTGGCCCCGACGCCTATCGCGGCCGGCCTGCTGGCGCGTCAACGACCAGGATGCGAGGTACAGGATAGCGACACCTTGTGTGATGCCATCAGCCCGATAGCGTTGGCCCGGCTGACACGTAATCGCACGGTGCGCGAGCTGATCCAACACATCGGACTCGCCACCATTGGCGATGCCTTGCAACTGCCGCGGCCTGAACTGAGCCGCCGTAGCGGGCCGCAATTATCTTTGCTGCTCGATCGTTTACTGGGTCGCGCGCCAGATCCACGTGCCGAATGGCAGCCGCCGCGTAGCTTTGAACAACGTATCGAGCTGCTTGGTGAGATCGGCCAGTCAACGGCATTGCTGTTCCCTGCGCGTCGCCTGATGGTTGGGCTGTGCGGTTTTCTGCGTGGCTGTGGTGGTGGTGCGCAGGGTTTGCAATGGTGCCTGGAACATCGTGACCACCCCGATACGACCTTTACCCAGGGGCTGCTCGATCTGAGCAGGGACCCCGATCATATGCTGGACGTGTTTCGTGAACGTATCGAACGCCTGGTGTTGATAGCGCCCGTGCTTGCGATTGGCTTGCGTGTCGATGATTGGCTGGCTTTCGAGGAGCGCAAGCAGGCACTGTTCGAGAAAACGGCAGCGCAGGGGCGGGGGTTGCTTGAACGTCTTGGCAACCGGCTTGGCGAGCAACATGTCAGGCGTTTGCGTTGTCTGGCCGATCACCGCCCCGAGCGTGCCTGGCAGTTGTGTGGGCCCGGCGATACAAATGGCGTCAGCGGCGCGGTGATCCCCGATCATTCGCAGCCACCCTGGTTGCTGCCCGAGCCACGACCACTGCGGCAGTGCCAGGGTGTCCCGCTTTACGGCGGTGAGCTTTGCCTCGAACAACCGCCACAACGCATCGAGTCCGGCTGGTGGGATGGTTTCGATATCACCCGGGATTATTTCGTTGCCCGCAGCCCGGCTGGTGAGCGGCTATGGGTGTTCAAAGACCGCCGGAGTGATCGTTGGTATCTGCATGGGCTCTTCGTTTAAACCACCGAGAGCAACCCTGGTTCCCGGTAATGTGTGCCCCGATGCCACATCGCCGGCTTATGCAGAGCTCTGTTGCCTGAGTAACTACAGTTTTCTGCGTGGTGCCTCGCATCCGGAAGAACTGGTCGAGCGCGCCCATGCGCTGGGCTATAACGCATTGGCGTTAACCGATGAGTGCTCGGTGTCGGGGGTGGTACGTGCCTATCAGCAGGCCAAGCTATGCAATCTGCCGCTGATTGTCGGCAGCGAGTTTCACCTCAGTGATGGTCTGCACGTGGTATTGCTGGCGACCAATCGCGCCGGTTACGCGCAACTGTGCCGACTGATTACCCGGGGGCGGCGACATGCCGATAAGGGGCAGTACTTTCTCACCCGGGAAGACCTGGCCCGGTCAGTGGATGCCTGCCTGGTCCTGCTGTTGCCGACAGCACACCTCGATGAGACGAACGTGGCGTGGCTACGCCAGCACTGCAAAGATCGTTTATGGCTGGCGGTCACGTTATTGCGCGACGGTCGAGACCGCCAGCGCCTGCGTCGTAGTGCGCACCTTGCGGATACCCACCGCTTGCCCCGCGTCGCGGTTGGCGCGGTTTACATGCACAGCCGTGGCCGACGGGTGATGCAGGATTTGCTGACAGCGATTCGGCTGAACACACCGGTCGCTCAGCTAGGCGCAGAACGCCTGTCGAACGGCGAACGACACCTGCGCACGCGCGACGATCTCGCCATGCTGTATCCGCCCGAGCTGCTCGCTGAAACGGTCAGCGTGGCCGAACGTTGCCAGTTTTCACTCGACGAGCTGCGTTATACCTATCCGGACGACGTGACGCCACGTGGCATGGGCCCGCAGGCCTATCTGCGCCAGCTGACCGAGCAGGGCATTAAACAGCGCTGGCCGGACGGATGTCCCGACGCTGTACGCGCGCAGATTGAACACGAACTCGCGTTGATAGACGAACTCCATTACGCGCCTTACTTTCTTACCGTGTGGGATATCGTGCGCCATGCGCGCGCGCAGGGAATCCTCTGCCAGGGGCGTGGTTCTGCGGCAAATTCCGCCGTGTGCTACTGCCTGGGTATCACCGAAGTGGATCCGGCGCGGATGAACCTGTTGTTCGAGCGGTTCATTTCGCGCGAACGCAATGAGCCGCCAGATATCGATGTTGATTTCGAACATCAACGTCGCGAAGAGGTTATCCAGTACATCTATCAAAAATACGGCCGTGAGCGCGCAGCACTGGCGGCCACGGTGATCACCTATCGCACGCGCAGCGCGGTACGCGATGTCGGCAAGGCCCTGGGCCTGGGTATCGAACAGATCGAGGCATTGCTTGCCGCCGTTTCTGCCTGGCGCCGACATGGTGAGGTGGCTGACGAACAATTGGCTGAAGCCGGATTTGATCCTGCCAATCCCACCCTCAAGCGGCTGCGTGTGTTAGTTAATATGCTGCGTGGTTTTCCGCGTCATCTGTCGCAGCATGTCGGTGGATTCGTGATTACTGCCGGACGTCTGGACGAACTGGTGCCGATCGAGAACGCGAGCATGCCGGCGCGTACCGTGATTCAGTGGGAAAAGGACGACCTCGAGGCCTTGGGCCTGCTCAAGGTCGATGTGCTGGCGTTGGGCATGTTGAGTGCGATGCGCCGGGCCATGGATCTCGTCAATGGGTTTCGGCAGCGGGCCTTACCGATCGAAGATCATGCGCGCCAGGCAGCGCAGAAAGCCGACCCGCGTCCTCGGTCAAGGTCCACTTTGACGCTGGCCGATATCCCGGCAGAAGACCCCGAGGTTTACCGGATGTTGCAAAGCGCCGATACCATCGGCGTATTTCAAATCGAATCTCGTGCCCAGATGTCGATGTTGCCGCGGCTCAAACCGGCACGTTTTTACGATCTGGTTATCGAGGTGGCGATTGTGCGTCCGGGTCCCATCCAGGGCGACATGGTGCATCCTTATCTGCGACGTCGACAGGGAAAGGAGCGGGTTGATTACCCGTCCGAGGCGGTACGTGGTGTGCTCGAAAGGACCCTCGGGGTGCCGATTTTTCAGGAGCAGGTGATCAAGCTGGCGATGGTCGCGGCCGGCTTCACGCCGGGTGAGGCTGACCATCTGCGGCGCGCCATGGCCGCATGGAAGAAGCGCGGTGGTCTCGAACCCTACGAAAGAAAGCTCAAAGACGGGATGCGCAAGCGTGGCTACAATCCAGAATTTGCTGAGCGCCTCTACAAACAAATCCTCGGTTTCGGCAGTTACGGCTTTCCCGAATCGCATGCGGCAAGTTTCGCGTTGCTCGTCTATGTTTCGGCCTGGCTCAAACGCTACCATCCCGCTGCATTTTGCGCGGCGCTGTTGGATAGCCAGCCGATGGGTTTCTACGCGCCGGCGCAGTTGGTGCGTGATGCACGCGAGCATGGTGTCGAGGTGAGACCGGCAGAGGTAAACCACAGCGATTGGCGTTGCTCACTGGAGACGCAGGCGTTTAAGCGCGACGTTACCGACACGTCTTGCGAGCAACGTGAACAACAACCCGCTCTGCGCCTTGGTCTTGAGTTGGTCCGGGGTCTGTCGCGGGGGGCGGCGGAACGTATCACGACGGCGCGCCAGGCAGGCGTCTTCGCCGATGTGCAAGACCTGGTGAGGCGCGCCGAACTGAACCGGGCCGACCTGAAGGCGTTGGCCGCTGCCGATGCGTTGAGCGGGTTGACGGGGCATCGCCACCTTGCGGCATGGGAAGTGGCCGGTGTCGAGGATGCAGTGCCGCTCGGTCGGCTTGACCAGTTCGCTGAACAATTGCCGCTGCTGGCACCGCCAAGTGCAGGGCAGGCGGTACTGGCCGATTATGCGCAGACCGGTCTGACCCTGCGTGAACACCCACTGACGCTGATCCGTGCCCGTTTACGTGAACGCGGTTTTTTGTCGGCCGACGAGATCGCCGTGCGCGCGGCCGGCGATGTTGTACGCGCGGCCGGATTGGTGTTGATTCGTCAGCGCCCGGGCAATGGGCGGGCGATCTTTGTCACGCTGGAAGATGAGAGCGGTGGCCTGAATCTACTCATTTGGGCCGACCTCGCCGAACGTCAGCGACGGGTGTTGCTCGGCGCCCAACTGCTGGGCGTCGTTGCCGAGATTCAACGTGCCGAGGGTGTGCAACATCTGCTTTGTCGGCGTCTTGAGGATCACAGCGATCTGCTCGATGGCCTCAAGGTCGTCTCGCGCGATTTTCAGTAAACAGCGAACGCGCAGAGTTACAAAGACGTTACCAGCTGAAATAGCTGAAACCGCGCTCTTGCAGCAGCATGATGTCTTCGACGCCGACATCGACCACCTTGGCGAACTCAACCAGGTTTTCATCCGTCCAGCCGAGGCTGTCCATGGTGTTTCGACAGGCATGAAAGGCAACCCCGTAGGCGTTGAGCGAAGCGGCTCGCTGCAGCGACTCTTCGGGAATCGGCCGTGCCGGCGGATCGCCCAGCAAGTTGATCCCCGGCCCGAAGCACGCGACCACGATTTCGACGTTGTCACCGTAGCGTCGGATCAATTCACCGACCGAGAACAGCACACTGCGCAGGTAGTCCGGATCGGCTTGGTTGCATTGGTAGACAATCTGATGCTCCGAGGCGTCGTCGAAATGTGTTTCGGTGTGGTGCGCGCGGGCCTGACCGACGGCAAATAGGCCCCCGGCTGCGGTCAGCCAGTGCATCAGGCGGCGGCGTGTGGCATCGATAGCTGGCATAGGTGCGGTCTCTGGTCTGTGGAGTCGACATTAAATAGCCGACCAAGCGGGCGCGTCTATCCCTAATCCCGCATCTCACGATGTTATTTCCACGCCGGTGCTCGGGTGGTGCGACGTCGGTGGATCGACGATGATCCACGCTCAGTAAAACCAGCAAACCCGAAGGGACATTGCGGGGGAGAGAAAAATGCGAGGGTCGATTCGTTATCGCTGGCTGCTAATGCTGCCGATAATGCTTTACGTAGCGGCGTGTAGCCGTGCCGAACTGGTCTATGAGAATGCCGATTGGCTGATCTACCGCTGGGCCGCCGGGCTGGTCGACGCCACGGGCGACCAGCGTGATGCATGGCGTGAGCGCTTCGATGTGCTGTTGGATGAGCATCGCCAACGGCTGCTGCCGGAGGTGGTGGCGTTGGTAGGGGTGGCTCAGCAGGAGGTGGAACGCGGCCTCAATGAGCAAAGTCTGAATTGCCTGTTCGACCGTACCGATACGCTGTATCGAGACCATGCGGCCCTTGCGATCCCGCTAGCCGTCGGTATTTTGAGTGAGATTACACCCGCCCAAATCGATCATCTGGCCGAAGAGTTTGATGAACGCAACGACGACTACGTCGAAGACTATCTCGAGGAGGACCTCGAGAAGCGCGCAGCGGCCCGTAGCGAACGTTACATCGAGCGCGTCGAACGCTGGACCGGCCGCTTGGATGACCCGCAGCGCCAGCTGATCGCCGACGCCGTCGACAAGATGCCAGACACCGCCGCGCCGTGGCTGGCATACCGTCGTGCGCAACAACAACAACTGCTCGGTTTGTTACGCAGCCGGGCGACCCCCAACCAACTGCGTGAATTTCTGACCGCGTGGTGGGTCGAGATTGCACAGCGACCTCCGGTATTGACGGCGCGCGTGCTCGAGGTGAGACAGCGGAGCATCGCGGTCGTGCTGGCGGTCGACGCATCGCTGCGGCCCGAGCAGCGTAAGGGGCTTACCGAACGGGTCGCCGACATTCGCTCGAGCCTGGGCAACGCCCTGCTGGTTGCGTCGACGCCCTCATTGACGACGACACAACGCTGCGGTTAGGCCGCGGCGGCTTCTTTGTCGCGCGCGTCGGCAATCTCCTGCAGGCTTGCTGCCGCCGAGACACAGCCTAGCGGGATAACCAGCAACGTCAGGACCGTTGAAACAAACACGCCGAACATCAGCGAGATGGCCATACCCTGGAAGATCGGGTCAGTCAGAATGACGCTGGCACCGCCGATCAGCGCAAAGGCGGTAATCATGATCGGCCGTGTCCGCGCCTTACACGACAACAGCACGGCCTCGCGCACATCGATACCCTTGCGGACCTCCTCGACGGCGAAATCCACCAGCAGGATCGAGTTACGCACAATGATTCCGGCGAGCGCGATGAAACCGATCATCGAGGTCGCGGTGAAGTAGGCGTTCTGCCCGGTCAGCAGGGTCACCAGCCAATGTCCCGGCACGATGCCGAGGAGCGTCAGCGGTATCGGCGCCATGATGATCGCGGGGACCAGGAAGTTGCCAAACATGCCGACCACGAGCATATAGATCAGGATGAGTGCGACCGCAAAGGCCGCGCCCATATCGCGGAAGGTCTCGTAGGTGACGGTCCATTCCCCGGTCCATTCGAACGCTGAAAGCCCATTGTCTTCAGGTTTGCCGGTCATGGTGCCGGCTAGAACCTGACCGTCCGGCGTCACGTAATCCTGCAGTTTTTCGTCGACTTGCATCATCG
Source organism: uncultured Gammaproteobacteria bacterium (assembly GCA_942490985.1). GTDB lineage: Bacteria > Pseudomonadota > Gammaproteobacteria > Chromatiales > Chromatiaceae > Thiosocius. The sequence goes on along the minus strand of CALNYW010000003.1, from coordinate 295,062 downwards.
GATAGATCGGTGCGCCGAGACGCCCGACCGCGTCACCGACGACGTATTCCAGCGGACGCAGGTCCTTGTGATAAATGATGGGGTCTTCCTGAATCCGCTCGAAGTTACCGAGTTCGGCCAGCGGCAGGGTGCTGCCACCGGGGCCGGGGATAGGTAGGTCGCTCAATGCTTGCGGGTTCGCGCGCAGCGCAAGCGGTGCCTCGATAACGATCCAGGTCGGTTCAAGCGCGGATCCCTCACGCACATCGGTGATCTTGTGGCCGCCCATCGCCGTCGACAGCGTCTGGATGACGGTGCGTGTCGAGACCCCCTTGGTCGAGGCCTTCTGGGTATCGATCACGAAGCGCCAGGCCTCGTAGGGTTGGCTCATGTAGTTGTCGACATCGGCCAGGCCATCGACGCTCTGGAAAATCTCGGTCATGTCGGCGGCGACCTGGCGACGGGTGGCGGCATCAGGTCCGTAAATCTCGGCAACGACGGATTGAACGACAGGCGGGCCCGGCGGCATCTCCGCGATGGTGACTTTGGCGCCCAGCGCCTGGGCCATTGGTGTCAACAAGGCGCGGGCCTCTTCGGCCACCTGGTGACTGCTGCGGTCACGCGCAGATTTGTGCGTCAGCTGCACCTGGATCTCGGCCAGCCAGGGGTCTTGTCGCAGGTAGTAGTGGCGGACCATGCCGTTGAAGTCGAACGGCCGAGCGGTGCCGGTATAGCTCTGCAGGGCAGTAACCTCGGGTATCTGTCGCAGTGTTTCGGCCATCTCGCGCGCGGCATTGGCGGTCGCGGGCAGTGCCGTGCCTTCCGGCATATCGAGCACCACGGCGAATTCGGCCTTGTTGTCGAACGGCAGCATCTTCACGGTCACCGCCGTGGTGTAGAACATCAGCATGACGACGAAGAACAAGAACACCAGGCCGCCAAGAAAGCCATAACCGGCCAGCTTGCTGTCCAACAGGGTGGGGATGACCTTGCGGAACAGCTTGTCGAGCTTTTCGTTGCTCGCGTGTTCGGCCTGTTCGGCCTTCTCCAACTGGGCCATCGATGGGCGGATGCGCATCGCCAGGTAGGACGTAAAGGCAAACGCGGCAAACAGTGAAATAACCATTGCGACCGAGCCGAGGATCGGGATCGGTGCCATGTAAGGGCCCATCAATCCACTGACGAAGGCCATCGGCATCAGTGCCGCGACGACCGTGAAGGTCGCCAGAATGGTGGGGTTACCGACTTCGCGGACCGCATCGACCGCGACTTCGGTGGACGGCTCTCCCTCCATCAACCACCGTCGATAGATGTTTTCAACGACCACGATGGCGTCGTCGACCAGGATGCCGATCGAGAATATCAGCGCGAACAACGACACCCGGTCGATACTCATGCCGACCACGAAGGCGGCGAAGACCGTCATCAAGATGACCACAGGGATTACGATCGTGACCACGATTGCCGGTTTCAGGCCCAGCGCATACCAGACCAGGATAGTCACGATGCCGGTCGCGACCACCAGTTTGAACAACAGCTCGTTGACTTTCTCTTGCGCGGTATCGCCATAGTTGCGCGTGACCTCGACGTTCACCTGGTCGGGAATCAAGCGGCCCTCGAGTGATTCGACCATCGCCAGGATATCGTTCGCGACGGTCACACCGTTCGAGCCCTCTTTTTTGGCGATCGCGACGGTAATCGCGAGATCGCCGTCGGCCTGCCTGGCCTCACCGTACGCCTCTTCGTAGGCCGGTCCGGTGTAATAGTTGACGTAATTGTTGGCTTCCTCGTTGGCCCAACTCACGTTAGCGACATCACGAACATAGATCGGCGTCTCATCGATCACCCGGACGACCAGATTCTCGACGTCCTGTGGTGTCTTCAGGAAGCTGCCGGCATAGATTCGCGTCGAACGGTTGTCGGATTCCGCGCTACCGACCATCTGGTCGGCATTGCTGCCGCGGATCACGCCGATGACCTGGTTCGAGGTCAGCCCCTTGGCAGAGAGCTTCTCCGGCAATACCTCGACACGGATCTGCTCGGCCTGCCCGCCAACCACGAAACCCCGTCCGGTGTTCGGGATCTGTTTCAATTGCTGCAACAGGTTTAGGCCGAGCCGGCGCAGGCTACCGCCGTCCAGTTCCGGCGACCACAAGGTCAGGGTGACGACCGGAACGTCGTCGATACCCTTGACCTTGACCAGCGGGGGCATTTGCACCCCGGCCGGCATCTGGTCGAGATGAGAAGCGAGTTTGTCGTGCACCTTGACGAGCGACGGACCGGTCTTTTCACCGACCTTGAAGCGCACCGTCACGATGCCCTGGCCGCGCATGCTGGCTGCGTAGACATGTTTGACGCCGGGGATCTCACTCATGATGCGCTGTAGCGGGTCGACCGCCATCGCTGCGACCTGCTCAGACGAAGCACCCGGGTACTGCAGAAAGATATCGACCATCGGTACCGAGATCTGCGGGTCTTCCTGCCTGGGCGTGGCCATGAGGCCCAGCACGCCCATCGCCAGCATGCCGAGAAACAGCAGCGGCGAGAGCGGCGAGTGGATGAAGGCCCGAGCGGTTTTCCCGGCGAGGCCGAGGTCCGCGGCCGCGCTGTCAATGCGGTCGTTGTCTGCCACAGCAGCCCCCTGTCTTATTATTTGGCTTGGGCGGTTTCAGGATCTACCGGTGTCATAATCTGCGTACCCGAGCGCAGCCCCGGCGGTGGGTTGTTGACCAACAGATCGCCGTCGTTGACGCCGGACAGCACGACGCGCGATGCCGGGCTTGGGGCGTTGCCCAGCCGCACCACGCGCAGTCGTGCCTTGCCCTCGCGGTCGACCGCGTAGACCAACGGCAGGCCGCCTTTGGTCACTATGGCAGTCTGCGGGATGGTGAGTTGGGCCGGCAGGCCAGCGGTGTTGTCAGGAACGCGGATTTCAACGTACTGGCCAGGCGTGGCACGGCTATCGCCGGGTAGCGTCAGCTCGATGCGCACGGTGTTTTGGCGTGGATCGGCGACCGGATGGATCAGACTGACCGGCGCCTGTAGCATCTGCTGCTGCAAAACGACGTCGAGCGGCTGGCCGAGTTGCAAAGTCTGGCTGAGCCGCACGGGTAGATCGGCCTCGATCACCAAGCTGCCGGATTCACTGAAGTCCAGCAGCGGTTGGCCAGGCTGCACGGTGTCACCAATCTCGACATGTACCTTCTGAATCACGCCCGAGAACTGCGCGATGCCTTGGGTATCGCGCAGCATCGATTGGATTTCCTTGATGTTGGCGTCGGCGCTTTTCATCCGGATGTTCGCCTGCGCCAGCGCCGTTTCGGCGCCGACCAGGTCGGATCGCAGTTCGGTGCCGCGGTTGCGCAGCCCGATGACGTTTTGCATCGGGTTGGTGAAAAACTGATCCATCATCGCAGGCATACCCATGCCGCCAGGTGCCGCGGTCGAGGAGTTGGAACGCGGTGAATACAACTCGCGGTCGAGCTGCACGCGGGCATTGCGCATATCGGCGATCGCCGCATCGCGGTTTGCGATGGCGGCTTCCAGGCGTGCGAGCAGGGCGCTGTCGTCGAGTTCGACGAGGATCGTGCCCTGCGCGAAGCTATCCCCCTCCTGACCGGCGATATCCGCGATGCGTCCCGGCATCTGGGCAGTCAATTGCAGCGTCTTGTCGGCGGACACGGTGCCTGCGAAGGACAGGGTCAGTGCGATCGACTCGCGAGACACCTTGTGGATGTCGTAATCGCCGGACGATGCATCAGCGAGCGCGACAGCGCAGACGGAGAGGATCAGCGCGGCGGAGAGGACCGTTTTCAAAGGCTTCACTAAAATGGGCTCCTGGTGCCAGTCGAATGGCCGTGTTGCACGGGTTAAGCGGCGCCCGCCGAACCGGCGTATTCGCGGGATATCGGCAAGCCGGTGGGACCTTGGAATTCTGTTACCGCTCAATCCCAGCAACAGCCCCTAATTCGCCGCGAATTATACACGAGACCCATTGGGATAATTAAAACTTATTACAAGCTGGCAATTGGTTATGGGGTGGTCGGCGATACGGCGGTGCCGCAGTGGTAGAGTCGATCGAAATCTCCAAAGCGTCGGGTAGAGACCTCAAACCCATGCAGTGGCAAAAACTGCTTTCGCGCGCGCGGCTGGGCGCGCAAGAACCGCCGCGAGCCTCGACCGCGAGGACCGACTTTCAACGCGACTTTGACCGCATCGTGTTCTCGTCGGCGTTTCGCCGGATGCAGGACAAGACCCAGGTCTTCCCGTTGTCCAAGGTCGATTACGTGCGCACCCGACTGACGCACAGCCTCGAAGCCTCGAGTATCGGCCGCTCGCTGGGTACCCTGGTCGGCGAGCAGGTTATCGCTCGCCATGGCCTCACTGATTTCGAGGCGGCGGATTTTGGCAGTATCTGTGCTGCGGCCTGTCTGGCCCACGATATCGGCAACCCGCCGTTTGGTCATTCGGGCGAAGACGCGATTCGACACTGGGCGCATACCGGCGAATACGGTGCGCGACGCGTGGCGATGCTACAGGGTAGCGAACGTGAGGATTTTCTGGCGTTTGAGGGTAATGCCCAGGGCTTCCGCATCGTCACCCGACTCCAGAATCCCGACAATCCCGGCGGTCTGCAGCTGACCGCGGCGACGTTGGCGGCGTTTACCAAGTATCCACGCGAGTCCTGGCTGGGGGGTAGTCTTTACGACGGGGTCAGCGCCAAGAAGCAGGGCTTTACGGCGGCCGATCGCGCCGCATTCGAGACCGTCGCCGAGATGGTTGGCTTGGTGCCGCGGGATAACCATCACGCGATGTGGTGTCGCCATCCGTTGGCCTTTCTTGTCGAAGCCGCCGACGACATCAGCTACCGCGTGATCGATATCGAGGACGGCTACCGGCTTGGACATTTCAGCTACGATGAGGTGCTCGATCTATTTTGGCCACTGGTCGCCGATCAAGACCATCAGGCCAAGCGACTCGAACGGATACGGGAGCGCAAAGATCGGGTCGAGTTTCTGCGCGCCAAGGTCATTAACGAGGTGATACGTCAGGCGCTCGAGTGCTTCATGGACAACGAAGCCGCGATCCTGGCTGGACAGTTTGATGCCCCGCTGATGGGGGAACTGACGCTCAGTGAGCAGCTCAACGCGTTGATCCTGATTGCCAGGCAACGTATCTACTGTGCGCCCGAAGTGGTCAGCATCCAGGCCGCAGGTTTCCAGGTGGTCGGCGACTTGCTGGAACGCTTCGTTTATGTCGTCGATGACATTGCGGAACAGGGTGAGCGGGCGTCGTCGCGCAGCCGCATGTTGATTCACCTGATTCCTGAACAGTTCATCGGGCCGGAACGTGTGCCGAACCCGGACCCCTACCAGCGGCTCTTGCTACTGACGGATTTTGTCTCTGGAATGACCGACTCGTATGCCGTCACGCTATATAAAAAGGTCACAGGCATTTCCTTGCCTGGTGGCTGAGTTAGACGTATGTGTGGACGATATTTTCTGCATTCCACGGCCGCACAACTGGCCGAGATTTTCGGCGATATGCCAATGCCCGTATTGGCCCCGCGCTACAACATCGCGCCGACCCAGCCCGTGCCGATTATCCGGCAGACGGCGTCGGGTTCACGTGAAATGGTACTGGTACGTTGGGGCCTGGTCCCGGGGTGGTCGAAAGGCCCGGATTCACGCTTTAGCATGATCAACGCACGGGCAGAAACCGTTGCAAGCAAACCTGCCTATCGCAATGCCTTCCGCTATCGCCGGTGTTTGATCCCGACGGACGGTTTCTATGAATGGCAGGCCACGGCTGGTGGAAAACAGCCGTATGTCTTGCGGCCGGAGGGAACAAGGCCGATGGCGCTGGCAGGCCTTTGGGAGCATTGGCAGGATGATCAGGGGAGCGAACTGGAGTCGTGCGTCATTCTCGTGCAGGCGGCGAAAGGCGAGGTCACCCGCGTGCATGAACGCATGCCGGTAGTCATTGATCCCGGGTCGTACGATCTGTGGCTGGATCGTCACAGCCAAAAACCGCAACCGCTAGAAACGCTGGTCGCCGCACAGCAAATGCCGGCGCTGCGCATCTATCCGGTGTCGCGGGCCGTGAACAGTCCGCGCAATGACAACCCCGAGCTGCTTGACGAACTGCAAGGAATCGCCTGATGGAAGCAATGCGCGAACTGATTGAGATCATGGCGCAATTGCGCGATCCCGATAACGGCTGCCCGTGGGATCAACGGCAAACCTACCAGAGCATCGTCCCCTACACGCTCGAAGAAGCCTACGAGGTCGCTGACGCGATTCAGCGTGGTGACATGCAGGAGTTGCGCGATGAGCTGGGTGATCTTCTGTTCCAGACCGTGTTCTACAGCCAGATCGCAAAGGAACAAGGGCACTTTGATTTCAATGATGTCGCACGCGGTATCTGCGACAAAATGATCCGTCGCCACCCGCATGTCTTTGGCGACGCGCGCTACGATGGTGAAGCCGAGTTGCGGCAGGCATGGGAACAACACAAGGCCGCCGAGCGGGCGACGCGCAACGAGACCCCAATCGACAGCCAAATGGACGGTGTTGCGCGAGCCCTGCCGGCGCTGATCCGGGCGGAGAAGCTGCAGAAGCGGGCCGCGCGGGTCGGTTTTGACTGGCCCGATGCGGCCGGCGCATTCGCCAAGACCAGGGAAGAGTTTGACGAGGTCGAAGCGGAGTTGCGCAGTGGTGATCCCGACCGCTTGCAGGACGAACTCGGCGATATGTTGTTCGCGATGGTCAACGTTGTGCGGCTGTTGGGTTGCGATGCCGAACAGGCGTTGAGCCGCGCCAACGAGAAGTTCGAACGCCGGTTCCGCCACATGGAAAAGCTGCAGTCAAAAGCCGGCGGCGACGGCCTCGAACCGTTGTCGTTGGACGAACTGGAGCGGCTTTGGGAGCGGGCCAAGGAGCACGAGCGACGGGGGCAGGCCTGAACCGCGGCCGGTTGACGGCGGTCCTAGTAAAAACCGGGTTGGGTGAGAGCGATGAGGGCTCGCACATGATGAAAAAGCGTTGGGTGATGGTCGTGTTTGCTGTGGCGATCACGTTGTGGGTCGCAGGTTGCGCGGTCAATCCGGTCACCGGGGAGCAGGAACTGACGCTCGTCTCCGAGGGGCAGGAGATGGCGATCGGCAAGAAGAATTACGGCCCTTACCGGCAGGCACAGGGCGGTGATTATGTTGCCGATCCGGCCGTGGCGCGCTACGTGACATCCATCGGTGACCGGCTGGCTGCGGTCAGCGACCGACAACTGCCGTACGAATTCCGCGTGCTGAACGATTCGACGCCGAACGCCTGGGCGTTGCCTGGCGGCAAAATCGCGATCAACCGTGGGTTGTTGGTTGAACTGCAAAGCGAAGCGGAACTGGCCGCCGTCATGGCCCACGAGATCGTGCATGCCGCGGCGCGGCACAGCGCCCAGTCAATGGAACGCAACATATTCTTGCAGGGCGCGCTCGTCGCAGCGGGTGTCGCGCTCGGCGACACCGGTTACCGCGACATCGGCATGCTCGGTGCGAATATCGGCGGCCAGTTGGTGCAGCAGAAATACAGTCGCGATGCGGAGACGGAGGCCGATGCCTATGGCATGCGCTACATGCAGCGTGCGGGCTACGACCCAGCGGCTGCCGTTGCATTGCAGGAGACGTTTGTGCGGTTGGCCGAGGGTAAGCAGTCGAATTGGCTAGCGGGCCTGTTCGCGAGCCATCCTCCGTCACCAGAACGCGTCGCGGCCAATCGCGCTCTGCTTGCCCAGATGGGTAATCCTGGCGGCGAGATTGGGAAACAAAAGTACCAGCGTAATATCGCCCGGCTGCTGCGCACAAAACCCGCTTATGACGCCTATGACGAGGCGCGTAAGGCGTTCGAAAATGACGACTTGAAAGCGGCGCTACGTAAGGTCAACGAGGCTATTCGTATCGAACCTGACGAGGCTGTCTTCTACGGGTTGCGCGGCGAGATCCGTACCGCACAAAAAGACAACAAGGCGGCATTGAGAGACCTGGATCGGGCAGTTGCGCTGAATCCCGACTACTTCCGGCCGCTGCTGCAACGTGGCATTACCAAACAGCTCAGCGGCGACGCGGCGGGCGCGACGAGTGATCTGCAAAAGAGTGTTGCCTTGCTGCCGACCGCGGAAGGGTTTTTGGGTCTTGGCCGGGTCGCCGAAGCACGCGGACAGCGTCAGCAGGCGGTAAATTATCTCAGCAAAGCGGCAGGTTCGACGTCCAATGCGGGCAAGCAGGCAAGCCGTCAGCTGGCGCGGTTGGATTTGGAACAGCACCCCAATCGTTATCTCGATGCCGTGCTTGGGTTGACCCAAGGCGGCTACCTGGTCGTGCGTGTCGCGAACAAATCACCGCTGACGGTCGATGATCTCACGATCACGATAGGACGAAGAACGGCGGGTGGCGTGCGTAGCGAGCAGACATTGCGCCTGCGGCGCGCGGTGGGGCCGCAGCAAGCCATCCAGGTGCGCACGCAGATCGGACCATTGAACGCGGCAACCGCGCGTCAGCTCGGTGCCGTGGTCACGCAGGCCCGCCTGGTTGACTAAATGCGGCATCGTGATCGCGAAAAATTGGCGGAGGGGTTTTTTCGCCACATAGAGGCCTGCAACACCGACGTCGCGGAACCGTTCTGGCCCTGGTTGGTCGATAACCATCGGGTGGGATGGTTGCGTCCGGGCTTCGCCGAGCGGTTGGCCGATTTTGGCGATGTTTTTTCTGTCGAAGCAGGCGCTGACGATAACGGCCAGGTCGTCTTCAAACCAGGGTTGTCCGACTTTTCTGAACGCAGCGACGCGCTGCGTGCGGTCGCGAGTGCGCTGGCCGAAGCGGGCATCGTACCGCCGTTCATGAACGAACCGTACCCGGTCACGCCGGCCGGTCGAGAGTCGGCGTTGTGCGTGATCGACCGCGCAGCGGCTGCCTTTTTCGGTCTGCGGTCATTCGGCCAGCACCTGAATGGCTTCGTGCGGCGTGACGATGGCATCCACATGTGGCTGGGGCGGCGCGCACGGGACCGGTTGCTGTTTCCCGGCGCACTGGACCAGATGGTCGCCGGCGGATTGCCGCATGACCTGAGCCTGAATGAAAACCTGGTCAAAGAGTGTGCAGAAGAGGCCGGGATACCCGAAGACCTGGCCGTAGCCGCGGTGCCGGTAGGCGCCGTGTCCTACAATCGAGTGGCACAACGCGGTTTACGGCGGGACTTGCTGTACTGCTATGACCTTGAGGTAGGGCCAGATTTCGAACCGCGCAACACGGACGGCGAGGTGGAGCAGTTTTTGCTGCTGCCGCTCGACGAGGTCGCACGGCTGGTCAGTGAAACCGATGAGTTCAAACTGAACTGCAACCTGGTCGTGATCGATTTCTTGATTCGGCACGGCTGGCTGGACCCGGATGCAAACGCCTATTTGCCACTGGTCCTGGGTCTGAGACAGCCGCTGATGCAAACCCCAGCGGGCCTGGTCTAGCCTGGGCGATGCGCCGGGTTGGTTTGCCCGACCCCGACTCCCGCTACGTCCCAGCGGGTTTCGGGGCTCGCCAACCCGCAATTCTTGTCGGGAAAAGGGCGGTGATCAGGGCTATCCCTATGCCCTGACGGCTTGTTGGGCGACATAATGTCGGGCAATGTTGGGAGATATGCGCAGTGTTGCGCGAAGGATTCGGCGGGTTAACGGCGCCAAGAGGAACGAAACGATGGTCTACCGGCTAACTGTATTCATTTCGCTGCTGCTCAGTCTGGCAGTCTCATCGGTTGTGGCAAAGCCCACGGTCGTGGACATCGACGACCTGCGGTCCAACGATCAGCAACGCCAGGCGGCGTTGATCATCACCCAGGTCATGGAGCGCTTCCATTACCGAAAGCCCAGCCTCGATGATCCTATGTCGCAGGCGATCTTCGACCGCTATCTGGAATCACTGGACCCCAATCGGAGTTTCTTCTCGGAAGCCGATATCGCGCGGTTCGCGGCCTATCGCGACGAGATGGATGACAGCCTGCGGTCCGGGCGCCTGAAACCAGCGTTTCGGATCTTTCGACGATTCCGCGAGCTCGTCGAACTGCGCGCCGCCTATGCGGTGGACGTGCTGGAAAATCACAAATTCGACTTCGCGCGCGACGAAACCTACACCTTCGACCGCAGTGATGCCGAATGGCTTCCCGATGCGGAGGCGCTAGACGACCTTTGGCGGCGCCGGGTGAAAAACGACATCCTTTCCCTACGGCTGTCCGGTGACGAGGGTGAGGAAGTCATCAAGACGCTGACCAAACGCTATGAGGGGATCGCCCGTCGCGTCGCGCAGATGGACGCCGAGGATGTCTTCCAGGCCTTCGTCAACGCTTACACGTTGAGCGTCGAGCCTCACACGAGTTACATGTCGCCGCGCCTGTCGGAAAATTTCGACATCGGCATGCGGTTGTCGTTACAAGGCATCGGCGCGGTACTCCGCAGCGATAACGAATTCACTGAGGTGCAGAGCACGGTGCCGGGGGGACCCGCCGAACGGAGCGGCCAGCTACGCGGTGGCGATCGGATTGTCGGGGTCGGTCAAGGCGACGACGGCACGATGGAAGACGTCGTCGGCTGGCGCCTGCAGGATGTCGTGGATCTGATCCGTGGTCCAAAAGACAGCGTCGTGCGGCTCCGCGTGTTGCCGAAAAGTGAGGGGATCGCGGGACGCACCCGCGATGTGCTGCTGACCCGCGATGAGATCAAGCTCGAAGATAAAGCCGCCAAGAGCGAGGTGCTGGAGGCCGGTGGCTATCGACTGGGGGTGATCGAGATACCGGCGTTTTACCGTGATTTTGCCGCCCAAGCAGCGGGCGACGACGACTTTCGCAGCACCACCCGGGACGTTCGTGTGCTGCTGGACGCCTTGCGTGACGAGAACGTCGATGGCGTGATTGTCGACCTGCGTCGGAACGGGGGTGGTTCGTTGTCTGAAGCGACCGAGCTGACCGGCCTGTTCATCGAAAAGGGGCCGGTCGTTCAGGTTCGCGACGCATCGGGCAAAATTGAGGTTGAGCGTGATCCAGACCCCATGCAGGTCTACTCCGGGCCGCTCGCCGTGTTGGTCGACCGTAACAGCGCGTCCGCCTCTGAGATCTTTGCCGGTGCCATCCAAGACTACAACCGCGGCCTGATCCTCGGCGAACCGACCTATGGCAAGGGCACCGTGCAGACGCTGGTCGACCTCGGCCGATTCCTGCGATCCAAACGCGATATCGGCCGCCTGCGACTGACCATGGCGCAATTCTTCCGCGTTCAGGGTGGCAGCACCCAGCACCGCGGGGTTGAGCCTGACATTGTGTTCCCAACCGCTAAGGGCGCCACCGATCACGGTGAAAGGGCGTTGGAAAACGCGCTGCCATGGGCATCGATCAAGCCGGCGGCGCATACGCTGCACACCAGCCGCCCGACGCCTGATCTGCGCGCAGCCGCTGCCCGCCGCATCGCGGAAAACCCGGGTTTCCAATATCTCGTCGCTGAGGAAGAGGAACTGATCGAGCTGGAAGAACGCAAGACGGTCTCGTTGAACGAAACTGTGCGACGTGCGGAGTGGGATGCGCGCGAGGCGCAGCGGCTTGAACGACGTAACCAACTGCGGGCGTTCCGCGGGTTGCCAGCGCTGGCGAGTCTGGACGAGCTCGAGGACACGGTCGAGGATAACCAACAGGATGATGACGATGAGGGCATCAATCGCATCATGCTTGAGGAGTCAGCCAACATCTTGGCCGACCATATCCGCGCGATACGGCCACGTACCGCCCAACTCAACTAGATCAGAGGGCGCCTCAAAAACTAGAGGTGCCCTTGCGGCACAAGGATGTGCAGCCGTTTTCGATCACGACAGGTGATTGAAGACGAACGAAGTCGGAAACCGGGTTTCCGCCGCACCGTGAAGAAAAATGCCAGGGAGGGCATTTTTAGCGATCACATTAAGAAGCTATCCCGCCGGCTCTGTCGAATCCGTCGCTTTGCTTTTTGTTACGGCGGCCTGCTGTTGCCGCTGTTTGACGACCCCGCGCTCAATCCATTTGCGGACCCGATTGGCGTCGCCGAATGGTGTCAGCTTGCCGAACGAGTTTAGTAACACGACCACAGTTGGTGTCCCTTCGAACTCGGTATGCATCACGAGACATCGACCTGCCTCATTGATGTACCCGGTCTTGCTGACCTGGATGTCCCACCGCTCGTTGCGCAGCAGTCGATTGGTGTTGACATAGCGCAAGGGTCCGCGTTTTGGGTAAGGACGAACCGAAAGCTGTTTGCGTGTGGTCGCCTCGCGGATTTTCGGATAGCGCATCGCCGCGAATACCAGCCGGGCCAGATCGCGGGCTGTTGCCACATTCCCAGCGTCCAGTCCCGCAGGGTCGGTGAATTGGCTGTCGTGCATGCCGAGCCGGGCGGCTTTTCGGTTCATCTCACGCACAAACTGCTCGGTGCCGCCTGGGTAGGTCCTCCCGAGCGCAGCAGTGGCGCGGTTCTCCGACGACATCAGCGCCAGCGTCAGTAATTCTCCGCGGGTCAAGTGGGCACCGTATCTCAACCGGGAGCCGGTCAGGCGCAGGAGATCACGATCTGCTTTGGTGACCTCGATCTTTTCGTCGAGTGGTAGCCTTGCATCCAGGATGACCATCGCCGACATCAGCTTGGTCAGTGAGGCGATCGGTTTTGGCGTATCGTCTTTTTGTGCGTACAGGGTGTTGCCGAAGTGATCGACAACCAGCGCGGCTTCGGATTTCAGCTCGAGCCGTCGATCGTCGAGTTGTTCCCAAAGACGCAACGCGCGCTTGCTGGAATGGTCGTCATCCGGGCTGGCGGCCATACTCGGAACAGATCCCAACGACGCACATAAGAGGGCGATGAGCAGCATTTGGATTCGCATGGGCCGCAATGATCGCCCAGCGGGTGCGTAATCGCAATGCACCGTCGATCCGGCGTATCGCACGATGGAGATCGGCTGAAAGGCAATGCCAGAAACTCGATGGAGTCAAGCAGGGCAGACGTTGCGGTCTAACGCCGCCGCGCCGGCGCAGCCGCAACCCCTGTGCGAGATAGCCTCAACCATCAGTAAGGTGTCCGCCCCAAGCAAACTGCGGCTCGTTTCGGCAACAGGGTATAATTGCGCGCCTCCGCCAAGACTGACTGGAAATTTCGTTGCTCGATTCCGTACATGCTCGTTTGAACCGCTTGGCCGGGGAAGCGGACATCACGTTGCTTCATCAGGGCCTGTTCGGGCTTGAAAAAGAGAGTCTGCGCGTCTCTGTCAATGGCGGTATCGCACTGACCCCGCATCCGACGGTGTTGGGGTCTGCGCTCACGCATCCGGCGATTACAACCGATTACTCCGAGGCGTTGATCGAGTTCATCACGCCGCCTTTGGGTAGTGTTGCGCTGGCGCTCGATTATCTGGCTGACCTTCAGGCCTATGTGTACCGCCGTCTGCAGGATGAAATCCTCTGGTCGAGCAGCATGCCATGCGTGCTGGCGGGCGACCAAAAAATCCCTGTTGCGCAATACGGCAGCTCCAACGCAGGGCGCATGAAGCATGTCTATCGCGTCGGTCTCGGACACCGCTACGGCCGGGTCATGCAGGTGATTGCGGGGGTGCATTTCAACTGGTCCCTGGCTGACGCGCTGTGGCCCGCTTTTCGACTCATCGAGGGCCGTGTCTGCGGTCTCAGGGATTTCCGCGATCAACGCTACATGGCGCAGATTCGAAATCTGCAACGTTTTGGGTGGCTGATCCCCTATCTGTTCGGTGCCTCGCCGGCCGTTTGCAAATCGTTCTTTTTGGGTAACTCCACCAACCTGGCGACATTCGACGAGACGACCTACTACGCACCCCACGCCACATCATTGCGGATGGGAGATATCGGTTATCAAAACAGTCGTGAAGAGGGCCTGGGTATCAAGGCCTGTTACGACGACGTGCAGAGCTATGCAGACAGCCTGCTACGCGCGACGATGCAGCCTGCCGAGGCCTGGGCGGCGCTTGGCGTCCGTGATGGCGATCAGTACAAGCAGCTCAATGCGAATATCCTGCAGATCGAGAACGAGTACTACAGTACCGTGCGACCCAAGCAGGTGTTGAACGGCTTTGAGAAGCCCAGTCTGGCCCTCAAGCAACGGGGTATTCGCTACATCGAGCTGCGTTCCTTGGATCTCAATGCCTATCACCCGTTGGGTCTCGACGAGACCCAGGGCCGGTTTCTTGAGGCATTTCTGTTGTTCTGCCTGTTCACTGACAGCCCGCCAATCGATGCCGGGGAACGCCGTGAAATCGATCGGAACCTGTTGGACGTTGCCCATCGTGGACGTGAGCCGAAGCTGCAGTTGGTGCATCGGGGCGTGCGCTTGCCCATGCGCGCATGGGCTCTGGAGATCCTCGAGTCTATGCTGCCCGTTTGTGAAATTCTGGATGCCATCGATGGCGCTGCATGGTTCGAAGATGCGGTCGACGATCAAATCAACAAGGTGCGTGCGTCCGATCTGACGCCTTCGGCCAAGATGCTCGATGAAATGCGCGACACCGGCGAAGGCTTTTACCAGTTTGCCCGGCGGCTCTCGCAGCAGCATCACCGCTTCTTTGTCGAGCGTGAACTGTCGGCCGATACGATAGCGCAGCTGGACGCCATGGGTGCCAAGTCGCGTGCCGAGCAGGCGCGTATCGAGGCCGAACCCCAACAGGACTTCGACCAGTTTCTCGCCGACTATTCAGCGCAGACGGGTTGAGCGCAGATGCATCGTTAACGGCTACCGCCGCCCGATGCCTGCCTGAGCAACCAATCCAGCTGGCGCGTCGGCAGCAAACGACGCAGTAGCCCAAACACATGCGTTGGAACCGTGACGGCGTAACGTGCACGCGGTCGAGAACTCTCCAGTGCAGCAATGACCTTTTTCAACACAGCTTCCGGCGGCAGTGTGAATCCGGTCGTCGGCCCCTCCTGTTCGAGCCTCGCGGCCATCGCTGCATAACTCGCCTTGTGGACACTGTGTTCGGCGTCAATGTAGTCGGCGAACTTCTGTCTGGCGTTGGCCCGGAAACGACTTTCTATCGGCCCGGGTTCGATCAGGCTGACCCAAATCCCGCTGCCATGCAGCTCCAGACGAAGGGTGTCGCTTAGCCCCTCCAACGCATACTTCGAGCAGTTGTAGGCACCCCGAAGAGGCATTGCAACGAGCCCCAGCACCGAGCTGTTCTGGATGATCCGGCCGGCGCCATGGCTGCGCATCGCCGGGATCAGGCGCCGCGTCAGCTCGTGCCAGCCGAGCACGTTGGTGCGCAGTTGTGCCTCCAACGCCTGCCAGGTGAGATCTTCGACGGCGCCGGGCTGACCGTAGGCGCCGTTGTTGAAGAGGCCCCAGACATAACCATCAGCGGCCTCGAGTGCCGCCTCGGCAGCTGTTGCAACCGAGTCTGGCCGGTCCAGATGCAGCTCTATCGCGGTGAACCCGGCTGCCCGCAGACTTGCGAGATCCTGCGCTTGACGGGCCGTGACGAGCACACGGTAGCCTCGATCACGCAGGCCGAATGCGACGCATCGGCCAATGCCGCTCGAACAGCCGGTTACCAACACGGTTTGATCACGCATACGGATCCCAAAACCTCGTCAAGAACTAAAGTTTTCCGAGCCCTCTCCGATACGCAGAACAGAATCGCGTTCGGCTGGATTTCCCGTGGGAGCCGGTCGCGAAGTATACGAGGAGGGGCCCTTCGGTGGATATCGCTACGCTCGTCGGACTGCTCGGCGGCTTCGGCATCATCATCGGCGCGATCGCGAGCGGTGGCGACGTGATGTTGTTCGTCAACGTACCGTCGATCCTGATCGTCGTCGGTGGCACCTTCATGGTGACGTTGATGCAGGTTTCGCTCGGCGATTTTCTCGGATCCTTTTCGATGGGTCTAAAGGCCTTCCTCTATAAGGTCGACGATCCGCAGCAGTTGATCGAGGAAGCTGTCGGTCTCGCCGACGTTGCCCGCAAGAACGGTCTTCTGGCACTGGAAGGCCAGGAGATCAGCAACGATTTCATGAAAAAAGGCATCGGTCTTTGCGTGGACGGTCATGATCCAGCGCTTGTGCAGAAGATGCTTAGCAAAGATATCGACCTCACGATCCAGCGCCACGTAGTCGGTCAACGGATGTTCAAGAACATGGCAACGATGGCCCCGGCCATGGGCATGATCGGCACCCTGGTTGGTCTTGTGCAGATGCTCGCCAACATGTCAGACCCTGCAGCGATCGGCCCGGCGATGGCGGTGGCCTTGCTGACGACACTTTACGGTGCCGTTATCGCAAACGCCTTTGCGCAACCGATGTCCGACAAACTGGGCCGTGCCAGCGAACTCGAACGGACCAACAAATCCCTGATTATCGAGACGATTTCGGGTATCCAGGAAGGTATGAACCCGAAGGTGCTGGAACAAATGCTGGGGACCTACTTGCCACCGAAAAAACGTCCTGAAGAGGTCTGAGGTGTCATTTAATGGCTGACGACTGCCCGAAATGCGACGACGGTCTGCCGCCATGGATGGCCACCTTTGCCGACCTGATGTCGCTTCTGATGTGCTTTTTCGTTTTGTTGTTGTCTTTTGCAACGATTGACGCGGTTCGATTTAAGAAGATGGCCGAGTCGATGAAAGATGCATTCGGGGTACAGCGCGAAATCCCTGCTGTGGAGATCGTCAAGGGCGTGAGCGTAATCAAGCAGGAATGGAGCCCAACGGTTGCTGAGCAGGCGGTGATTACGGAAATCAAGCAGGAGACAAGCGAGGTCGAGAAAGAACACCTCAAGATGAAAGATGGTGAGGCGGAGCAGCAACAAGAACCGCAGGAGCCGTTGCTCAATCAGCCCAATCAGCAGGAAATCGATCGGGAAGCGGCGCTCAAAGCCGAGCAGGAAGCGCTGCAAAAAGAGCTCGATGAGCAGTTGACGGAGTTGCAAGACGCGCTCGACCAGGAAGTCGAACAGGGTCTCGTGACGCTCGAAAAGACCGAATCGAGCGTCATTATTCGGATCCAGGAAAAGGGGTCGTTTGGTTCGGGCAGCGCGCGTCTCGATCCCGGATTTCACGAGGTCATGGCGCGCATTAGCGCGGTGTTGGCATCAAAGCCTGGCAAGATTCTGGTCGCCGGACACACCGATAACATCCCGATCAGTACCGGGCGTTTCCGGTCGAACTGGGAGTTGTCATCGGCACGGGCGGTCACCGTGCTGCATTCCATGCTGCGCAACAAGAACGTCGAAGAAGGCCGGATTGTGGTCCAGGGTTTTGCTGATACCCGACCGCTGGTCAATAACGACAGCCCGCAGAATCGCGCAAAAAATCGTCGTGTTGAACTGATTTTGAAACGTGCCATCGATCAGGAAGATGGCGAACTGGATCTTTCCGATCCGGCTTGACGGAAGGCAATCGAGCATGAGCAAACAGGACAACCAGATCGATCATGCGGATGACCGGCGCAATTTTTTTCGCGTCGATGACACCATCCGATTGAGCTTGGCGCGCGTCCCTGAAGACGAATTTGAAGAACGTGTTGAGCGACTCGATCATGACCGGGCAGGCAACTTCACGGTGATGTCCAGCCTGGCGGCTATCACCGCACAAATGACAATCGGGCTGAGACGTATCGAAAACCGTGACCCAGATCTAGCCGCCTATCTGCGCGCAATCGACCAGAAGATCGAGGTTATCGGTCGGGCGTTCATTGCCGAGGAATCTGATGAAATCGCCAAGCAGGCGGTGCCCGTTAACCTGAGTGCTGGGGGGATGTGTGTCGGTTCGCATGAAGCGTTTGCCCCGGGAAGTCATGTCGAGATTCGTATGTTGCTATTCCCCTCGTTTACTGGATTGATGATTTACGGCACGGTGATCGACAGTGCCGCACCAAAGGTCGACGACGGGCAGGAGGTTCAGCGCTTTGAACAGCTCGTCCGCGTTGAATTCACCCATATCCGAGAGCAGGATCGCGAGCTTCTGATCCGGCATCTGCTGCGCCGCCAAAGCGACCAGCTTCGCGACCGCTTCGAAGACGAATAATGAGCGTAAAGCGGCCTTCGCCCGAGGCTTACAAGCAGGCAATAGAGACGGCCAGACGCATGAGTGAGTCGGATGTTGATCCGCATCATGTCGCGCAGAGTCTGCAATACCTGCATGCCCGTACGCGCGACCTGGAAGCGCTGTTCCGGGTCACCGATCGTTACCTGCGATTCGGGATGTCGGAGCACGAACTGACAGAAATGCGACAGCTGGTAACCCAGCTGCGCGAAGAGCAACGGGGTTCGGGGGAGGGTGACGACATGGAGTCCACCCTTCCGATCTAGGCCCCATCGGGTGGTGTAGAGCACCGCAGTCAAAGGCTTTTCGGGTAAAATTACCTTGTGGTAATATTCCGCGCTTATCAACAAATCTTGGGAATAAACGCCATGCCGTTCTACGAATACCGTTGCGACGCCTGTGGCCACGAACTCGAGGCCATGCAGAAGATCAGCGATTCGCCGCTGACCGATTGCCCGTCTTGTGCCGCAGCCGGGTTGGTCAAGCTGGTGTCGGCCGCTGGATTCCGTCTCAAGGGCGGCGGTTGGTACGAGACCGACTTCAAAAAAGACAAGAAGAAGAACCTGAGCGAGGCCGACAGCAAGGCGGCGCCGAAAAAAGAAAGCAGTCACAAGTGCGGCACAGGGGCATGCCCCAGCTGCAACTGAGCGACTGGCAAACCAGATGAGTCATACCGAGGCGCCCCGCGAACCGGGGCGTCTCGTCTTTTTTACCCGGGAAATTGATCATGCGCAGCCATTACTGCGGCGAAGTAAACACCGCTCATATCGATCAGACAGTTGAATTCAGTGGTTGGGTCAACCGCCGGCGTGATCACGGCGGCGTTATCTTTATCGATCTCCGCGACCGCAGTGGCTTGGTGCAGGTCGTCTACGATCCAGATTTGCCGGAAGTATTCGCGACCGCGGAGCATGTGCGCAACGAATTCGTGGTGCGCGTCAAAGGCCGCGTTCGGGCCAGGCCCGAAGGCACCACCAACCCTGACCTGCCGACCGGCGAGGTAGAGGTTTTGGGCCTTGAGTTGGAAATTCTCAATCGCGCCGAGACCCCGCCCTTCCAGCTCGACGATGAAGACACCTCGGAGGAGCTGCGGCTTCGCTATCGCTACGTCGACCTGCGGCGGCCAGTGATGCAGGAACGCATCATGCTGCGTGCCAAAGCCACCCGCGCACTGCGCCAGTTTCTCGATGACCGTGGCTTTCTCGACATCGAGACGCCGATGTTGACCAAGGCGACACCGGAGGGCGCTCGCGATTACCTGGTGCCGAGCCGGGTGCACGCCGGAAAGTTTTTTGCGCTGCCGCAGTCGCCGCAGTTGTTCAAGCAGCTGTTGATGATGTCGGGCATGGATCGCTACTACCAGATCGTGCGCTGTTTCCGTGACGAAGATCTGCGGGCCGACCGGCAACCCGAGTTCACCCAGCTCGACCTCGAGATGTCGTTCATGGATGAGGACGCCATCATGGGTCTGATGGAAGGCATGATCCGCGATCTGTTCGACAAGACACTCGGCGTCGCCCTGCCGGATCCCTTTCCGCGCATGACCTATGCCGAGGCCATCCGTCGTTTCGGGTCGGATCGTCCGGACCTGCGTTGTCCGCTCGAGTTGATCGATGTCGCCGACTTGATGGATGAGGTGGAGTTCAAGGTCTTCGCGGGGCCGGCGAAGGATCCCAACGGCCGCGTTGTCGCGCTGCGGGTTCCGCAGGGGAATAGCCTCAGCCGCAAGGACATCGACGAATACACCAAGTTCGTGAGTATCTACGGGGCAAAAGGGCTGGCCTACATCAAGGTCAACGATGCGGCGCAGGGCCGGGAAGGGCTCCAGTCCCCGATCCTGAAGTTTCTACCGGATGCCGCCGTTGACGGGATTCTGTCGCGTACCGCTGCGCAGAGCGGCGACCTGGTGTTTTTCGGTGCCGACAAGGCCAATATTGTCAACGAGGCCATTGGCGCTTTGCGGGTCAAGCTGGGTCAGGACCTCGCGCTGATGTCAGCCGACTGGCAGCCGGTCTGGGTGGTTGATTTCCCGATGTTCGAGTGGGACGACGGCGAACAACGCTGGCAGGCACTCCATCACCCGTTTACGGCCCCCAACGCCGCTCATCTGGACAGGCTCGAGACGGCACCGGGCGAGTGCCTGTCCCGTGCCTACGATATGGTGCTTAATGGCACTGAGGTCGGTGGGGGCTCCATTCGTATCCATCAGGAGGCCGTGCAACAGCAGGTCTTCCATCTGCTCGGGATTGATGAGCAGGAAGCCCAGGAGAAGTTTGGGTTCTTGTTGAGCGCGCTGAAGTTTGGCTGCCCACCGCACGGGGGGCTTGCGTTTGGTCTCGACCGACTGATCATGTTGATGAGCGGTGCCACCTCGATTCGTGACGTCATGGCGTTTCCGAAGACCCAAAGTGCCAGCTGTCTTCTGACACAGGCGCCATCGGACGTCTCCCAAGGTCAGTTGCGCGAGTTGCACCTGCGGGTCCGCAAGCCGCAGGCCGAATTATCGAACGGCGACAGTTGATCCCCCGCTGACCGATCAGGGCTTCAAGCGACCCGAGTCAATCCTCGTCCTCGTCTGCACGCGAGCCGGCGACGTTTTGCTGATGGAACGTACCCATCCACACGGCTTTTGGCAGTCGGTCACCGGGTCGCTGGACTGGGGAGAGACCGCGGCCGCCGCGGCCGCTCGCGAACTCCGTGAAGAAACCGGGCTGCGCGCCGGTCACCGGCTGACCGATCTGAACGCCGGTGCCACCTTCCCAATCGTGCCGCCCTGGCGTGCGCGCTATGCACCCGATGTGCGATTCAACCGCGAGCACTGGTTCTTGTTCGAGTTATCGACGCGGCGAACCGTTCACCTGAATGCGCGCGAGCATCGCCAGTACCGCTGGTTGTCGGCCGCTGAGGCACTGCGCCGCGCCAGTTCGTGGACCAATCAAAAGGCGATTCGGCACTGGCTGATGAACCGTTACCCGGTGGCCTGCTAGGACCGCGGCTGCTTACCAGTCGTCCGACGACCTTTTCGGTTGTTTGGGCGGAGAAGGCGGGTTCGGCGAATTGGGCACGATGGCGACTTCATCGCCCGGATCCAGTTTCGTGAACGGTTCAGCGAACTGTTTGTTGACCGTCACCCGAACGTTCGCGTCGTCGAACAGGTAACCCCGGTCACCTTTCACACGGCGTAGCCAGGCCAGCAGTTGTTCGACCGACTCCACGGTATCCGGCGGGGTGAGTTCTTCGGCATCTTTGCGCATTTTGTTGGCAAGGTAAGCGAAGTACATCACCTTGATTTTGCGCTCGGCATCCGGTGCGCCGGCAAGGCGTTCGCCAGCGCGATCATAGCCGGCCGCGGCAAGCCGCTCGAGGTAGCGTTGCCAGTTCTCCTGCTGGTTTAGGCCAAGTTCGTAGAGGGTCTCCCAGGAGTAGATGCCGGTGTCGTGACCGTCGTCGAAGGCGATCCGTATCGCATAGCTGCCCTGCGGTTCGATGCGATCGATGTTGACCTGCTCTTTGCCGATCTCAGGCGTCCTGCGCGACGTCACCTCCGCCGCATGGGAATTCACGCGCAGGTATTCGCAGGGCAATGAGAACGTCTTCCCGTCGGAAAAGCTGATGTTCAACAGCCGGGATTTGCGGTGTAGGTTGATCTCGGTGGGCACGGGGCCCTTGGCGTCACCGCTCATGCCGTCTTCTCCTTCCTGGTCGCTTGTCAGAAATCAATAAGCCGGCGGATGCTGACATGGCCTCGACAACGCTTCAACTCGCCGTTGATCGCGGGATTACACCTTACGGTTTCAGGGCTCAGCCGCCGGATGGTCGCCAAGCGTACTGGCCGCTTCACGACACAAGGCCCGGAAGCGGTCATAGCCCTCTCCGTTCAATGCGTCGCCGTCGGCGTAAAGCAGCCCCAACGGACGATCATCCGCGAAAATGGACATCAGATAGGCGCCTTGCGGGCCGAAAAGCCGCTGTAGCTTCGTTGGGAGATAGGCCTGGTATTTTTTCGCATTGCTTCGGTTCAGCCAGACACTTTGTGGTTTGCGCATCAGCATACTAAACAGGTTTTGCTCGGCCAGATCGAGCGCGAGATGTCGTACGGGATCGTCGGTATGTCCACCGAGCGCGAGGCGGGTACGCAGGTGACGTCGCGAGCGATCGAGCATCGCGAAGGCGACCCGCGAGGTGCCGGCTTCCTGGCGTATGCGCTGCATGATCGCGCTCATCGTCTCGTGCAAGTCGGGCTTGGCGGTGGCGCTCGGCGTGCTCGCCGGTACGCGGTCACGCCATGCGCCCATGACCGGCATGCGTTGATCACCGGGATGGCCGTCGGCCGCCTCGTCTGCGAGGTCGGTATACAGCAGTTCGAAACCGGGCAGCGGGTAGTCAAAGCTTTGCAACTGGCGTGCGGCTTCGGCGGCCTGTTCATGTAGCCAGGCCGTTGCGGCATCGTCGTCGCAACCGAGATACTCGCCGAGGACCGCTGACATTGCGTCGATGGTGTCGCCGTGCCAGCCGGCCGCCGTGCTCTGGGCAAGGCCATCGGCCAGCTTGACCATCGCTGGTCGCGTGTTGAAATCATCCCAATCGGCCATCGCCTGGCGGGCCAGTCTGGGTAACGACCAGGCCTCGGCCAGGCGCCGGTTGACGTCTTCGACCGGTTCGCCGAGCTCGGCAGCGAAGGCCTGTTCGAACGGCACCCCATCGCGCACCGCGTTCGTTGCACGCTGCGCGGACTCCGGCTGGTCTGCCCAGAGCGCCAACACGGCGGGCTGCTGTAGCAGCGCCGCCGTCGGAATCTGATGATTGCCGCCGGCGTTTTTGTGGGAGGCCAGGGCGTTCGCATAATGGGCGGCGTGTGCCGCCTGGCTGTAAGCGTGGGCCGCGGTATCGCGCAGTGCCCGGCCGGCAACCTCGAATTCCAGTGCCGGTAGCGACTGGATCATTGTCTGCAGGGGTTCCCTGCCGATCAGGGAAACCGCGTGCGCGGCGTCGCTGACGCTCTCGAATGCGTCGGGTTTGATCTGACCGAGCACCCGGAAAACGGCGATTGCCGCCGCGGGATCATTCAGCAGCACGTGTTCAAGCTGCGGGTTTCGCGTGGTCTGCAGCTCCAGCAAGCGGTGCAGTTCGTGAGCCGTCGCTTGCATGATGGGCAGGGTGGTTTCGACCAGTCGCGAATTCGGACGCTTCATGGCGTGCATGATACGGAATTGACGGCCAAAACGGCCATAGCACGGGCGTAATCGTGGTCGTGCCGATATGGCGTCGCGATGATAAAATGGGCTGCTTAGGACGCCATCAAAGGCGTCTGGTTTGACTCTCGGTGAGGTAGGGCATGGCAGGTCACAGCAAGTGGGCCAACATAAAGCACAAGAAGGCAGCCAACGACAAAAAGCGCGGCAAGCTGTGGTCGAAACTGATCCGCGAGGTGACCGTTGCGGCGAAAGAGGGCGGTGGCGATATCAACGCCAACCCGCGATTGAGGCTGGCGGTCGACAAGGCACGCGGCGCAAATATGCCAAACGACACCGTCGATCGGGCGATCAAGCGCGGTGCCGGCGGTGAAGGCGACGACAACTATGACGAGATTCGTTACGAGGGTTACGGGCCTGGCGGCGTCGCCGTGATCGTCGATTGCATGACCGACAATCGCAATCGTACGGCGTCGGAGGTTCGTCATGCCTTTACCAAGCACGGCGGCAACCTGGGGACCGATGGCTCGGTCGCCTACATGTTCAGCAAGAAAGGCATCATCAGCTACGCGCCCGGTGCCGACGAAGAAGCGATTATGGAGGCCGCGTTGGATGCGGGTGCCGAGGACGTTGTCGAAAACGGTGACGATTCGGTCGATGTGTACGCGAATCCAGACGATTTTTCCGACGTGGTCGAGGCCATGCGCAGCGCCGGCTTCGACCCGGACAACGCTGAAGTGACCTTCGAGGCGGAAAACAGCAGCGAGCTCGATCGCGAGGGCGCGGAAAAGTTGTTGCGGTTGGTCGACTTTTTGGAAGACCTGGATGATGTCCAGGAGGTCTACACCAACGCGGATATCTCCCCTGACATCATGGACGCGATCGACGGATGACCGCACCTTGACCCGCGTTCTCGGGATTGATCCGGGTTCCCGGGTTACCGGCTACGGCATCATTGAGAGCAATGGGTCGCACAGTCGTCACCTCGGTTCAGGCTGCATTCGCACCGGTAAAGGCGACTTCCCGTCGCGGCTGGGCGAAATCTTTCATGGCCTGGTCGAGGTGATCGAGGCCTGGCAGCCTCAGGAAGTGGCGGTGGAACAGGTGTTCGTTTCCCGCAACGCGTCGTCGGCGTTGAAACTCGGCCAGGCCCGGGGCGCGGCGATCAGCGCCATCGTGACCCGTGAGCTGCCCGTGTTCGAGTACACCCCGGCCGCGGTCAAGCAGGGACTGGTTGGCAACGGACGGGCGGAAAAGCAACAGGTGCAGCATATGGTGCAGGTGATTCTCGGCATGCAGCAGAAAATGACGCTCGACGAGTCCGATGCCTTGGCGATTGCGTTGTGCCATGCGCACAGTAACGCGACCCGCCGCCAGCTCGAGCGTGCTCGATGATCGGTCGGTTGCATGGCCGCGTCATCAGCAAACAGCCGCCTTACCTGCTGCTGGACGTCAACGGGGTGGGTTACGAGATCGAGGCACCGATGTCGACGTTCTACGACCTGCCGGCGGATGATGCGCCGATTACCCTGCATACCCACCTGGCGGTGCGTGAAGACGCCCATGTACTGTATGGCTTCGCCCGCGAGACCGACCGGACGCTGTTCCGCGCATTGTTGAAGGTGAGCGGTGTGGGCGGAAAAATGGCGCTCGGCGTACTGTCCGGCATGAGCGCAGAGGAATTCAACCAGGCCGTCCAGTCCGCAGATCATGCCGCGCTGACCCGCTTGCCGGGGGTCGGTAAGAAAACCGCCGAACGGCTGGTGATCGAGATGCGCGACAAGCTCGAGTCGCTAATCGGTAGCGTCTCGATAAAAGCGACGGCGGCCGCCGGCGCGGCCGCGGTCAGTGCCGATCAGGATGCGGTCAGTGCATTGATCGCCCTGGGCTATAAGCCACCCGAGGCCAGCCGCATGGTCAGTAAGGTCTACGAGGACGGCATGGACACCGAGGTCATCATCCGCGCTGCCCTCAAGGGCAAAGCAGGTTGAGTGCAGCTGGCAAGCCGACCGGACAAATGGCGACAGTTTTCCCCGTTCACACTAACGCCGGGTTGTTGGCGTCGATCGCCACCGGATTGCCTCTTTTCGCCCCTCGTCGTCTGACGCTCGATCCGACATAATCCCCGCATGCAAGATGGCGAGCGTCTCATTAGTCCCCAATCTGCCGCCGACGATGCGGCGGTCGACCGTGCGATTCGTCCGAAGACGCTCGACGAGTACGTTGGGCAACCCGCTGTGCGCGAGCAGATGGCGATCTTTATCCCCGCGGCCCGCAACCGCGGCGAGGCGCTGGATCATGTGCTGATTTTCGGGCCGCCGGGCCTTGGCAAGACCACGCTGTCACACATCATCGCGAACGAGATGGGCGTCAATCTGCGGCAAACCTCCGGGCCGGTGCTCGAGCGGCCCGGCGACCTGGCTGCGCTGTTGACCAATCTCGAACCACACGACGTGTTGTTCGTTGATGAAATCCACCGCTTGAGCCCGGTTGTCGAAGAGGTGCTGTACCCGGCGATGGAGGATTACCAGCTCGATATCATGATTGGCGAGGGTCCGGCCGCGCGCTCGATAAAGGTCGATCTCCCGCCGTTTACCCTGGTCGGGGCAACGACCCGCGCGGGTCTGCTGACCTCGCCGTTGCGTGACCGCTTTGGCATCGTGCAGCGGCTGGAGTTTTATTCGGAGAGCGAGCTCGCGCGGATCGTAACGCGCTCGGCCGCCATTCTAGGCGTAGCGATCGATACCGCCGGCGCGGCCGAGATTGCCAAGCGATCGCGGGGTACGCCACGGATTGCCAACCGCCTGCTGCGGCGGGTGCGCGATTACGCGCAGGTCAAGACGGACGGCGCCGTGACCGTGCAGGTTGCCGATGCCGCGCTGCGCATGTTGAACGTCGATGCCAACGGTTTCGATCAAATGGACCGGCGGTTGTTGCAGGCGGTTATCGAGAAGTTCGATGGTGGCCCGGTCGGGCTGGATAACCTTGCCGCGGCGATTGGCGAGGAGCGGGGCACCATCGAAGACGTGCTGGAGCCCTACCTGATCCAGCAGGGGTTCCTGATGCGCACACCGCGCGGGCGGATGGCAACGCGCGCCTCCTACCTGCACTTCGGCCTCAATCCCCCGCGCAGCAGTGATGCCAAGGACCTGTTTGCTGACCTCGCCGATGACTGAACTTTGGCTGCAAAACCCGATCTGATCAGGACAATTAACCGTGACAACCTTTAACTGGCCGGTTCGGGTCTACTACGAAGATACCGACGCGGGCGGGGTCGTGTACTACGCCAACTACCTGCGCTTTTTCGAGCGGGCGCGGACCGAATGGCTGCGAGCCATCGGCTTCGAACAAACCCAGCTGGTATCCGATAGCGGGATCGTGTTCGCGGTTCGGCATGTCGAGATCGATTATCGTAGTCCGGCACGGCTTGATGATGCGCTAGTGGTCGAATTGCAGATCGCTGACCTGGGTAGGGCCAGTCTATCGTTTCGCCAACGTCTGCTGCGCGACGACGCCTTGCTGAGCGCGGCAACCGTCAAGGTTGTCTGCCTCAATCACCTAACATTTCGACCGCTAGCCATTCCGACCACAGTTCGAGATCGAATACATGCCCACCAGTGACCTGTCCTTCGTCGGCCTGATCCTCAACGCCAGCCTGGTCGTGCAACTGGTGATGGCGATTCTGGTCCTTGCCTCGATCTTATCGTGGACCGTGATCTTCGATCGTTCGCGCGTGCTGAAGAAAGCGCAGCGTGAGGCAGGTGACTTCGAGAGCCGATTCTGGTCTGGCGGGGATCTGGGCGATCTTTACCGCAGTGTCGACCGTGATCGCGAGGGCCTGCGCGGGGTGGAGGCGATTTTTCATGCCGGGTTCCGCGAGTTTGCACGGCTGCGCGAGAGTCACAACGTCGACCCGATGGCGTTGGTTGAGGGTGCGCGTCGTGCCATGCGCGTTGCGACCAGCCGTGAGACCGACACGCTGGAAAGCCATCTGTCTTTTCTCGCCACCGTCGGCTCGACCAGCCCCTATGTCGGCCTGTTCGGTACCGTCTGGGGCATCATGAACGCGTTCCATGCGTTGGGCAACGTCAAGCAGGCCACCCTCAACCTGGTCGCACCGGGAATAGCCGAGGCGTTGATCGCCACGGCGATCGGTCTGTTCGCGGCGATACCGGCGGTCGTGGCGTACAACAAGTATGCGAACTCGGTGCAGCGGCTGGAAAACCGTTACGATGATTTTGTCGAAGAGTTTTCCAATATCCTGCAGCGTCAGGCGCATACTCGTGGCCGCAAACAATGATCGGTTGCTGATCAATGGCAAGACGGCAAAAGACCCGACGACCGATGGCCGAGATCAACGTTGTGCCGTACATCGACGTGATGCTTGTGCTCCTGGTGATCTTCATGATCACCGCCCCGTTGCTTACCCAGGGGGTGAAGGTCGATCTCGTCTCGGCCGATGCAAAGCCGATCGAGGAAGACGCCAAGCGACCGATTGTCGTCGGTGTCGAGCGAGATGGTCGCCTCTCCATTACCTACGATGATGACCGCACGCAGTTTGTCGATGAAAGCGAGCTCCTGCAGAAAAGTGCCGCGCTGATCAAAAACAATCCTGGATCGCCGGTGTTGATCAAGGGTGATCGTAACGTGAAGTATGAAGAGGTCGTGCGTGCCATGGTGGTCCTGCAGGAGGCGGGGGCCCCCAGCGTCGGGCTGATCACCCAGCCGACGGACGAGCGCCCATGAAGCGACCGACCCTATCTAACCACGGCCGACTGCGTCGGTCCCCGGTGGGCCTCGCCTAAGACCATGTGGGCTGTCCTGAAACGCAACCCAGTGGCCCTGGTGCTCGCCATCATGCTCCACCTTGGGCTGGTGTTTTTCCTGATCTTCGAGTTCAAATGGGGCGATAACGTCAAACCAATCGGTGGGGATGTCAAGGTGGTCCAGGCCGAGTTGGTCGACCCGCGAACCCTGCAGGCGGCAGAGGACGAAAAGGCGGCGGCTGCGGCCGCTGCCCAGCAGGCGCTGGAAAAACGCCGAGCGGAGGACAAGCGTAAGCTGGCTGAGTTGGAGCAGGCACGCAAGGCGCGCGAGGAGAAGATCGCGCGCGAAAAGGCCGCGGCCGACAAGCAGGCGGCCGCCGCAAAGGCGCAAGCAGCAGAGGCCGAACGTAAGAAGGCCGAGCAAAAACGCCGGGCGGAACTCGCCGCGAAGCGCGAGGCCGAAGCAGAGACGAAGCGACAAGCGGAGGCCAAGGCCAAAGCAGAAGCCGAGGCTAAGGCCAAAGCAGAAGCTGAGGCCAAAGCAGAAGCTGAGGCCAAGGCCAAGGCCAAAGCAGAAGCTGAGGCCAAGGCTAAAGCAGAGTCCGAGGCGAAAGCAGAAGCGGCGGCAAAAGCCAAAGCTGAGGCGGCGGCCAAAGCCGAGGCGCAGCGCAAAGCGCAGATAGCGCGCGAAAAGGCCGAGGCCGAGCGGCAGCGCAAGGCGGCAGCCGAAGCCAGGGCACGAGCCGACCGCGAGGCGCGCGAAGCCGAGCTGGCCGCGCAATTCGCCGCCGAGCAGGAGGCTTCCGAGCAGGCCCGCGTGATGGGACTCATCCAGGCCAAGGTCAATCGCAATTGGGTGCGGCCGGTCGGCACTCAAGGATTGAAATGCACGGTGCGGGTTCGTCTCGGTGCCAGTGGGTCGGTGCTGTTGGTCAACGTGGTAGAGTCAAGCGGCAACGTTGCGTTTGACCGCTCAGTCGAAGCGGCGGTGCGCAAGGCCGATCCACTGCCAATGCCTGATTCTGACCGCCTCGTCGCTTTGTTTCGCGACCTGACATTTATCTTTGACCCCAGCAGCTGAGATGGCATGAAAAGAATTCTTTTGGTTTTTGTTCTGCTTGGTTTGGTGTTGCCGGCCAAGGCTAATCTGACGATCGAAATTACCCAGGGCGCGGAGGGCGCGTTGCCGATTGCGGTGGTGCCGTTTGCATGGCGCGGCGACCAGGGCCAGCCGCCCCCGCATGCGGTCGGTGAGGTCGTTGCAGCGGATCTGGCCCGCAGTGGGCGTTTCAAGCCGCTGCCGACAGATGAAATGTTGGCCAAACCCTCCAGTGGCGATGATGTCGACTTCCGCGACTGGCGGGCGCTGAACATTGACAACCTGGTGATCGGCGAAGTGAGCCCGAACGGCCCCGGTGGCTATCTGGTCAAATTTTTCCTCTATGACGTGTTTCGCGGCGAGCAGATTACCGGCTACAGCATGCCGACGACGGCACGTGATCTGCGCGCGACGGCGCATCATATTGCCGATGTCATCTATGAGACGCTGACCGGCGAGCCCGGCGCGTTTGCGACGCGTATCGCCTATGTGACCTCGGCCCGCAATGACGCCGGTAAAGAACGTGTCGAACTGCGTATCGCCGATGCCGATGGCTACAACCCGCAGACCATCGTTTCCTCTGAAGAACCCATCATGTCACCGGCATGGGCGCCTGATGGGCGCCGGATTGCCTACGTGTCGTTTGAAAACGCACAGCCTTCGATCTGGGTGCAGGAGGTGTTTACCGGGCAGCGCGAGAAAATGACCTCGTTCAAAGGCATCAACGGGGCGCCAGCCTGGTCGCCCGATGGCCGTTTTCTCGCCATGACGCTATCCAAGGATGGCAACCCGGACATCTTCATCATGGACGTGGCGCGCCGCAGTTTGCGGGCACTGACCCGCCACTGGGCCATCGATACCGAGCCGGCGTGGTCCCCGGACGGCAAGTCCATCGTGTTCACATCGGATCGTGGTGGTTCGCCGCAGATTTATAAGGTGGCGGCAGCGGGTGGCGAGCCGACGCGAGTCACTTTCGATGGTGCCTACAATGCCCGGGCGTCTTACTCGCCCGACGGTCGGCAAATGACGATGGTGACCCGTGTCGATGGCCAATACCGAATTGCGACGTTGGACACAAAAACCCGCGACTTTCGCGTAATGAGCACGGGTCGACTTGATGAATCGCCAAGTTTCGCGCCCAATGGCAGCATGCTAATTTACGCGACGCGCGTGAA
This sequence comes from uncultured Gammaproteobacteria bacterium, assembly GCA_942490985.1. Lineage (GTDB taxonomy): Bacteria > Pseudomonadota > Gammaproteobacteria > Chromatiales > Chromatiaceae > Thiosocius. The sequence goes on along the minus strand of CALNYW010000003.1, from coordinate 264,751 downwards.
CGGCAAAGGTGTGCTTGCGGCGGTCTCGACCGATGGTCGGGTTCAGCAGCGGCTGCGTCTGCAATCGGGCGATGTGCGAGAGCCTGTCTGGTCGCCCCATCATCAACAGGATAGGAATCTCTAGATGCTTTTTAACAAACTCGGTTTTCTGCTGATCATCGCTTCGGTAGTCGTTTTCGCGGGCTGCTCAAGCACCGGAACCAAGGATGACCCGGGCGCTTCGATCGAAGATCGCGGCTCATCGGGTGTCAGCACCAGCGGTGCGCGTGCCGGTGGTTCATGGAGTGGCAGCCAGCTCAACAACCCCGATAGTCTGCTCTACACCAAAACGATCTACTTCGATTTCGATCAAAGTACGATCCGTAGCGAGTTCATCGATGTTCTGCGCGCACACGCCGGCTTTCTGCTGAGCAACGGCGGTGCCAGCGTATTGATCGAGGGACATGCTGATGAGCGCGGCTCGCGTGAATACAACATCGGTTTGGGAGAGCGTCGGGCCAATGCCGTCAAGCGCTTCCTCGAGGCAGAAGGCGTGGCCAGCTCGCAGATCAATACCTTGAGTTATGGCGAAGAGCGTCCCGCCGCGTTGGGTAATGACGAGTTGTCTTGGGCAGAGAATCGTCGAGCGGTTCTGGTCTACTAGGGCGCTCGATGATGCAGCGGTTACGAGGCCTGGCCTGGGCGCTGATGGTGGCGATGCCAATCGCCGCCGTCGCCGCGCCCCAGCTATCGACATCACAGCGGCTTGAGTTGCTTGAGCGGCGCGCCGCCAAGATCACCGAACTAACGCTGCAGCTTGATGAGATGCGACGTGAGAACCGCGAGTTACGCGGTGCGGTCGAGAATCTCAGTTACGAGATCGAGCAGTTGAAGCGCAAGCAGCGCGACATCTATCTCGATATCGATCAGCGTCTCAGCGGCATGCAGGGCGGCGGTACGGCAACGCCAGCAGCACCGGTAGCGTCGGGGCCGACAGCGGCACCCGTCACGCCCGCTAAACCGGCGCCAGCGAATACCGCCGACAGGACGGCGATACAGGCCGATTACAAAGCGGCCTACGCCTTACTCAGCCCTCAGAAGAAACGCTACGACGAGGCAGCGCAAGCGTTTGCCGCCTTCGTAAAGCAATACCCGAACGATGAACTCACGCCGAACGCCCAGTACTGGCTGGGCGAGGCTTACTATGTGTCGCAAAAAAACCAGCCGGCGTTACAGGCCTTCGAAGTGGTGATCAATCAATACCCCACGAGTAGCAAAGCCCCCGGTGCGTTGTTCAAGATCGGGCGGTTGAAGGAGGCGACCGGTAGGGTCGGTGAAGCCCGTGCCGCCTATCAACGGGTCCTGAACGACTACCCAAACGCGCCGGCTGCGGGCCTGTCGCGCCAGCGACTCAAGCAACTGGGCGGCTAGTGGGGTCGTCTATCGTGTCGTAGTTCGATGGTGCGTCTTCGTCTTACCGAGATATTTCATTCACTGCAGGGTGAAAGCGCCAGTGTCGGCTGGCCGACGGTTTTCGTCCGTCTGACCGGCTGCCCATTGCGTTGCACCTATTGCGATACTGCCTATGCGTTCACCGGTGGCGAATGGTGGGAACTGGACCGCATTCTCACCGAGGTCAAAAACTACTCGGCACGCCATGTCACGGTCACCGGTGGGGAGCCGCTGGCACAGCCGGATTGCCAGGCTGTACTGACGGCCTTGTGTGACAACGGATATGAGGTCTCGTTGGAAACCAGTGGTGCGCTCGATGTGGCAAAGGTCGATCCCCGCGTCGTCAAAGTTGTCGACATCAAGACGCCCTCGTCAGGCGAGTCGGAGCGAAACCTGCTGGCCAACCTCGATCACCTGCAGCCGACCGATCAATTGAAATTCGTGATCGGTGACCAGGCGGACTACCAGTGGAGTTGTGCGTTGGTCGATTCACAGAAACTGGCGGAAAAATGCACCGTGCTGTTTTCGCCGGTTGCCGATGTGCTGCCGGCGGCGACGTTGGCCGACTGGGTGCTGCGTGATCGACTCCCGGTGCGGTTTCAGCTGCAGCTGCATAAAGCGCTTTGGGGCAATACGCCAGGCCGATGAATACTGTGCGTCGCAAAGCCGTTGTTCTGCTATCGGGCGGGCTCGATTCCGCGACCGTGCTGGCGATCGCGCGCAACGATGGCTATGACTGCTTTGCCCTGAGTCTTGACTACGGTCAGCGCCATCGCGCCGAACTCGCCGCGGCCCACCGTGTCGCCAGCGCCCTCGGCGCGGTTGAGCATAAAGTGCTGCCGCTTTCGCTCGATGCGATTGGCGGCTCGGCCTTGACCGACACCGCGATTGCCGTGCCGGAGGCGGCGACCGAGGGTATTCCAGTGACCTATGTACCGGCGCGCAACACGGTCTTCCTGGCCCTTGCCCTGGGTTGGGCGGAAGTCTTGGGGTCGACCGATCTGTTCGTCGGCGTGAACGCGGTAGATTATTCGGGCTACCCGGACTGTCGGCCCGTGTTTATCAAGGCATTCGAACAGCTTGCGAACCTCGCGACCAAGGTCGGCGTAGAGGGTCAGCAGTTCCAGGTACATGCCCCACTGATCGAAATGAGCAAGGCCGAGATCATTCGCAAAGGCGCCGCGTTGGGGGTGGACTACGGTCTGACGGTTTCGTGTTATCAGGCCGATGAGACAGGCGCAGCCTGCGGCGTCTGTGATTCCTGTCGGTTGCGTGCCGACGGGTTCAGCGCGGCGGGAGTCGCCGATCCCACAACTTATCGGGCATAGCGTTGGTCGCCCGGTAGACGCGACCTGTTGGGCGGGTCCCGAGGAGATAAAGGTCTTGAGCGGTCGGGTGTCATCTGTATAATGCGGCGTCTTTCCGGGCTCGCACCGGACTATTCCCCTTTGTTTGGGTCGTTAGCTCAGTTGGTAGAGCAGTTGACTTTTAATCAATTGGTCGCAGGTTCGAATCCTGCACGACCCACCATTTCTCCCCCGTAAAAGCCGCCGAAAACGCTCTTGATTAAGGAAAACGCCCTTGATTGAGACGGATCATGAGAGATTCACTCGCCCCGTTGATAGGACGCGATCTGGGTGACCCTCCTGGCTACGGAAACTGCTTCAGTGCCCGGCGCTGGGCAGGTGTCTTGCACGATCGCGTGGGATTCGTCCCTGATTGAGATCGACAGACTGCTTTCTTTTACGGTGATAGCTAAAAGCACCGAGCAGCCCGCTAACGTCTTTATCCCGTAGCGAGCAGACAGACAGGTTTTTGTCAGGGGTGACTAGGCGTTCTCTGGTTTAGGGCTGCGATGGCTTTGTGGTGGGTTATACACACCCACATATTCGCCTCTCGCCTCATCGGGATCGAGCGGTTTTGGATGCTCGAGATCGCGTTTGGGATGGGGCTCGTTTGCGGCATGGAGCTGGTCGACGATGTAGAGCTCATCCCTGAGTTGCCGCATTTCAGTTCGCAGCTCGCCTTCTCTTTGCCAAAGACTGCGCTGTTGTGAGCACTTCCGGCGAGCGGTGAACACGAAGGCCAGGCCAGTCGCGAAGCCCATGGCGACCAATGCGGTTTTGATCGGCAAACTGCTCACTTCCTGGGCGGCGATCGCATAGACCGGCGAATCCGGGTTCTGTGTCCAGTCGTCCGCGCCCGCCGGCAGTATGTGGATAAGACCGAGGAGGCTCAGGGCGAGGATGACTGCCCCGACACCGCTGAAGATACCACTGTTGAGGCGACAGGCCCTGTGCTGACTCGCCAGTCTGCCGAGTTCCAGGTTGACCTGCTTCAGTCGGCTGCTATCTACGAACTGAGTTTCGATTTTATTCGCCATACACCCCGGCCAGTCCGGAAAAAATCACATCTGTTAAAAATACCGTACCGGCCAATCGAAGTTAACGATAAATCGCAAACTGGCGCCGTTAATTGGCTTTTCGTTGATCTGAACAGCTGATCAAGCCGGCCTCTACCTGTTTGGCGGCCGAAGGGCGTTGCAGCTTGAGGAAATTGGCCGGAAAGACGTAGAGGCCAGTTTTCGATGGCATCGATGTGATCGTGCCTTTGCCCCATCGGGAAGCCGCAAGTTGGCGCGTGAGGAACCGATTGCATATCCCCTTGACGTTGTTTCAGACGTCGAGCGTCTGGTCGCGAATCGCCGCGAGCGGGAATCTGGCGTGGGCCGTGCCGCGGCGTTTATGTCAACATAACATCCGTCAGCATTCGCTCTGGAAGCATCGGCCGAATCCTTCCAGCAAGGGTCTTTGGCGCACATCCTGCCGAAAGATTCAAAGATCCGCGATTGGGGGGCGAGTGTTTGACGCCCTATCGATCATCTGATCTGTTCGGCTCTTCCGGCGTCGATCGTCGCAGCGCGACCGTCGCTGACAATCGCCGTGCCCGGTATGCCGGGCCTCATCGGCGGTCACTGCCATATGCCCTGTAATTTGCGTTCCTTAGGGCGACTACCATGCGATATGTTAGCGCCTCGCCACAGGCGCAATCGCCCAGGACTGTCGATTGCCGATCTTATCGTTACCAGCGGTGCTGACGTCGCGCTGGCCGTCTGTGGCCCGCAATGCCTTGTATGCTGTTTAGCGGTCTATGCCGACCCGGCCAGATCGTGAGGAATCCAAATGCGTGGCGCCGTCGCTGATGTGGATCGTCCTGTCTCGCGCAATCTACGGCCGTTGCGCCGTCTTTTTCGGTTTCTCAAGCCCTATCGCATGCGATTGTCGCTGGCCGGTTTGTCGCTGCTGATCGCGGCTGCGGCGGTGCTGGCATTCGGGATTGTGATCCGGGACGTCGTCGACAGCGGCTTCGGGGGTGGTAGCTCGGCGTCGCTGAATCAGGTTTTGCTGACATTCTTGTTGGTCATCGCCGTTATGGCAGGCGCGGTTGCCGCTCGGGTCTATCTCGTCACCTGGCTCGGCGAGCGGGTCGTTGCAGATCTTCGACGGGATGTCTTTCGACACGTGCTGCAACTCGACGCCGGTTTTTTCGAATCGGTCAGGACGGGTGAGGTGGTCTCTCGTTTGACCACCGATACCACGCTGTTGCAAAGCGTTGTCGGTGCCACGTTGCCGATCGCGGTGCGTAATCTTCTGTTGATCACGGGTGGCGTGGTGATGCTTTTCATCACCAGCCCAAAACTGACCTTGCTGGTGCTGCTGGGCGTGCCGTTTGTCGTTGCACCGGTCTGGTTGCTGGGTAAGCGGGTGCGGCGGCTATCCCGCGACAGCCAGGATCGCGTCGCCGACGTGGCGGCCAATGTCGACGAGGTGGTGCACGGCATTCGGACCGTGCAGGCGTTCTGTCATGAATCGGCTGATCAAAAAGCCTATACCACGCAGGTCGAAGCCGCGTTCGGGACCGCCACGCAGCGCACCCAGATCAGTGCGACGCTCTCCGGCATCGCCATGTTGCTTACCTTCGGCGCGGTCGGCGTGGTGCTTTGGTTTGGTGGTCAGGATGTGCTGGCCGGTCGGATGACCGGCGGGGAGCTGTCGGCATTTGTGTTCTTTGCCGTGTTGGTAGCCGGGTCGATTGGTGCACTCAGTGAAGTGACCGGCGAATTGATGCGGGCCGCGGGTGCCGGTGAGAGGCTGATGGAACTGTTGTCCACACCGGCCGCCGTCGCCTCGCCCGCAAACCCTGTCGCTTTGCCAACGCCTCCCAAGGGGCAGGTCGTGTTCGAGCGCTGCGCGTTTGCTTACCCCTCACGGCCGGAAACGCCGGTCATCAGCGATTTCGACCTGGTCATCGAGCCCGGGGAAAAAGTCGCGCTGGTTGGACCCTCGGGTGCCGGAAAGTCGACCGTGATGCAGCTGCTGCTGCGCTTTTATGACCCGAGCGACGGGCATATCCGGCTCGACGGCGTTGATTTGCGCGAGGCGGCTTTGGCCGATATCCGCCAGCGAACGGCAATCGTGCCACAAGAGCCGGTCATTTTTGCCGGCACCGTGCGCGACAATATTCGCTACGGTCGACAGGATGCCGACGACGAGTCGATTGCTCGTGCGGCGGAGGCGGCACATGCGGCGGCCTTCATTGCGCAATTACCGGACGGTCTCGATACGCAGCTGGGCGAGCGCGGCGTTCGGCTGTCCGGTGGACAGCGGCAACGCATAGCAATTGCCCGCGCGGTAGTCCGTGATCCGGCGGTCCTGTTGCTCGACGAGGCAACCAGTGCCCTGGACGCGGAAAGCGAACGTGCAGTGCAGTCGGCACTCGAAGAGTTGATGGTGGGTCGGACGTCGCTGGTAATCGCCCATCGTCTGGCAACGGTGCGCAAGGTCGATCGCATCGTGGTTTTGGACGGCGGCCGGATTGTGGCGACCGGCACCCATGACGAGCTGATTCAACGCGGCGGCCTGTACGCGCGGCTCGCCGCGCTGCAGTTCCGCGACGGTCCGACACCGGCATCGGGCATCGGATAACCGGACAATCCGCCGTCTTGGCCGAGCGTTCATGGGTGAATCAGGTCGATAGCGACAGCAGACGCGGGGTGATCATTACTATGCGACATCTGAGTTTGTTCGGTTTTGCGCTGATCGTCTCGCTCAGCGCGGTTGCTTCCGATCCCGTGGCCGAGCTGCCGGGCTATCAATCGGTCACGCCGAGCCGGGACGGCATCGGCAAGCTCTATCTGGGGCGCGAGATCTCACAGGTCATGGGCCATCGCGGCGCCCCCTGGCTGGAGCGCCGTACACGCGCGCAGGAGGAGCTGCCGGATGCCCTGGTCGAACGGCTGGACTTGGCGCCCGACGCAGTGGTTGCCGACATCGGCGCCGGCACCGGCTACTTCAGTTTTCGCCTCAGCCGCATGGTCCCGGACGGACGGGTATTGGCGGTCGATATTCAGCCCGAGATGTTGGCGATTCTGCGCGCCCGCAGCGATGATTTGGGTGTCACGAACGTCGAGCCACTGCGCGGCGAAATCGATGATCCAAAGCTTCCAGAAGGCGCCGTCGACGCGGTGTTGATGGTCGATGCCTACCATGAGTTTTCCCACCCCTGGGAAATGATGCGTGGCATCTATCAGGGATTGCGCAGCGGCGGCAAAGTCTTCCTCGTTGAGTACCGTGGTGAGGACAAGGCGCTGCCTATCAAACCGTTACACAAGATGACCGAGGCGCAGGCGAAACGGGAAATGGCCGCGGTCGGGTTGGTCTGGAGGCAGACGCTGGACCTGTTGCCGACACAGCACCTGATGGTCTTCGAAAAGCCCTGATCGCCAGTCGCGGGCCTGCACTACGCGCAGCTGACTCCACGCCATACGTCAGTCTTTCCCTCATTGCTCGCGAGGAAAGCACCCCGAACCAACGGCGGTCCGGCGCCTCGAACTATCGTCTTTCAACGAGGAGAACCTCAATGCGTCGATCTTCCATGGTTTCATTCGTCGCGGCGTCATGTCTGTTTGCACTCAGTGGCACCGCGACAGCAGGGCACGCCCCCACCCATGACGGCGGCATGGGGCATCCGCCGCTGAGTCACTACCAGGATGCCAAGTCAGCGGCGGAAGCCAAACCGCGCCTGGGCGTCGCGATCACCGAAGTCGCATTCGCCGATTTGGCGGCGATGGGGCTCGAGTATGGCGTGCGGGTGACTCAGGTGATGACCGATTCAGTTGCTGACCGTGCGGGTATCCGCAGCGGCGACGTCATCACGGCGTTCGCTGACCGGCCGGCCTACAGCCCAGAGCGCCTGCGTCATCTCATTCAGGAGGGTCAGGGCGAACAGACCGTCGCGTTGCAGCGGGGTGAAAATGCGCTGACCTTGCTGGCTGATCTTGCCGGGCCAAAGGCTGTCGGTAACGGAATCTTGGGTGTGCGCGTTCAAGCGATGACCCGTGAGCTGCAGGAAGCGTTCGGCGTAACCGCCGGGCAGGGTGTCTTGATCTCTCAAGTAAACCCGGCCTCGGGCGCAGATCTCGCCGGCATCACGGCCGGCGACATCTTGATCTCTGTCGATGGCGTCGCCGTCAGTGGGATCAACGACATCCGTGAAGTGCTGGCCGATCAGTCGGCCGGCAGCAGCGTTGCAGTGGAACTGGTTCGTGAGCGCCAGGCCAAAACGCTGGACGTCGTGCTTAGCGAGTCGGCGACCAAGACGAGCTCGGCGTTCGTTCACCCCCGGATCGGCTATGGCCACGGTCACGGATACTTCAATCATCCACACCTGGGGATGATCAAAAAGCATGGCTGCAATATGCGTCGTTCCGCGTATAAAAGCTGATCGTCTGCATGGCTGGCCGGCCGTTCTTCGACCGTCAAAAAAAGACCCTCGCGGACTGCGAGGGTCTTTTGTTTTGGATGCGGAATCTGTTGGTCAGATGCCTAGTAACAACCGCGCCGGATCTTCCATGCCCTGTTTGATCGCAACCAGGAACTGCACCGCTTCGCGGCCATCGATGATGCGATGATCGTATGACAAGGCCAGGTACATCATCGGCCTGATGACGATCTCGCCTTGCTCGACAACGGGCCGCTCAACGATGTTGTGCATGCCAAGGATTGCGCTTTGCGGCGGGTTCAAAATGGGGGTGGACAGCATCGAGCCGAACACCCCGCCATTGGAAATCGTGAAGGTGCCGCCGGTCAGCTCTTCGTAGCTCAGGCTGCCGTCCTGGGCCTTCTGACCAAACGCACGAATCGCGGCCTCGACATCGGCAAACGACATCTGGTCGACGTCACGCAAAATCGGCACGACGAGACCGCGCGGCGATCCGACCGCCACACCAATGTCGAAATAGTTGTGATAGACGATGTCGTTGCCGTCTATTGAGGCATTGACGATCGGGAATCGCTTGAGCGCTTCGACAGCGGCCTTGACGAAGAACGACATGAAGCCGAGTCGAACATCGTGCTTCTTCTCGAACGCGTCCTTATAGTTCGCACGCAGCGCCATCGCACTCTTCAGGTTCACCTCATTGAACGTCGTCAGGATCGCGGCGTTCTGCTGTGCTTCGAGCAGACGCTCAGCGATGCGTGCCCGCAGGCGCGTCATCGGCACGCGTTTTTCCTGCCGCGCATTATTGCTCTCGGTGATCGCCGGCGCGGCGGCACGCAGGTCGGCGTCATCGGTGGCTTTTTGCTGGTCCAGATAGGCCATGACGTCGGCCTTCAGAATCCGCCCATTCTTACCAGTGCCGGTGATCTGGCCGGCGTCGATGTTCAGCTCCTTGACCAACCGGCGTACCGCGGGTGTCAGGATCGGGTCTTCGCCGTCCAGTACGCGCGGCGGCGTCGGTGCTTCTGTCGGCGCGGGGGCAGCTGGGGCAGCTGCCGGCTCGGCAGGTGGCGCGCTCGGCTTATCGACCGGCTTGTCCGGTGGCGTCGGTGGCTCGGTGGCTGGCCCCTCCGCGGTGGCCCCCTCCTCAACGACCGCCAACAGGTCATCCGCGGTCACAATGGCGCCTTCGTCAACCTTGGCCTCGCGCAGTACGCCGGCGACCGGGGAGGGCACCTCGAGTACGACTTTGTCGGTCTCGAGGTCAACCAGGTTTTCGTCGCGGGCGATCTGCTCACCGGGTTGCTTGTGCCAGGTCAACACAGTGGCATCGCTGACTGACTCTGGCAGCGTCGGTACACGGACTTCGGTGGACATGGTGTGTTTATCCCCTTCGATTCATCGATGGGTCGCAACGCCCGTTGAGCGCGTCATCGACCAGTTTCTCTTGTTCTTCCTGGTGGCGTTGGTGATACCCGGTGGCGGGCGCCGCGGCCGACGGACGGCCGGCATAAATAAGCTCGCGGGTGCCGTTCTGCAGGGCATGGAACCGGTGTTTGACCTGGTCCCATGCGCCCTGATTCTGCGGTTCTTCCTGACACCAGACAAAGGTCTTGGCGTTGGCGTAGCGCTCTATCAATGCCTCAAAGTCTTCACGCGGGAACGGGTAGAGTTGCTCGATGCGCACCAGCGCAACGTGGCTGAGTTCACGGGTGCGTCGGGCCTGCAACAAGTCGAAGTAGACCTTGCCGGTGCATAGCACGACCTGGGTGATAGCGTCGGCCTCGATCGGGTCGACTTCGTCGATCACGTTCTCGAATCGGCCGTTGGTCAGTTGCTCGAGCGACGATGTGGCCAACGGATGGCGCAGCAGACTCTTGGGCGACATCACGATCAGCGGGTGCCGGAAACGCCGCAGCATCTGCCGTCGAAGTAGATGGAAGATCTGTGCCGGGGTGGTGGGTACACAGACCTGGATGTTGTGTTCGGCACACAGCTGCATGTAGCGCTCGAGTCGCGCCGACGAGTGCTCCGGCCCCTGGCCCTCATAGCCATGCGGTAGCAGCATCGTCAGGCCACAGTACAGTCCCCACTTGGCACCGGCCGACGCGATGAATTGATCGATCACGACCTGCGCGCCATTGGCGAAATCGCCGAACTGGGCCTCCCAGATCGTCAGCGCTTTTGGATCGGCTGTCGCATAGCCATATTCGTAAGCGAGCACGGCCTCCTCAGACAGGACCGAATCGATTACCGTGAAGTTCGGCTGGTCGACATGCAAATGGCGCAACGGCACATAGCTGTCGCCGGTATCCTGATTGCGCAACATCGCATGTCGATGGAAGAAGGTCCCGCGTCGACAGTCCTGGCCTGAGATGCGAATCGGTATGCCTTGATCGAGGAGGGTGGCATAGGCCATGTTTTCGGCGAAGCCCCAGTCGATCAGTTTGTCGCCCTGTGCCATCAACTGGCGGTCTCCCATGATCCGCTGGATGCGCGGATGCAGATTGAAGTCGCCTGGCGGGGTGGCGATCTGCCCGGCCAAGGCCTCGAATCGTCCAGGCGCGAAGGTGGTATCCACCGGGACATCCCAACGCACACCGCGGTACTGGCTCCAGTCGACGTGGTAGACATTGTTTACGAGACATGCGCTGGAGCGTCCAACGCAGTTACCGCGGTCGAACTCGGCGCGAATCTTTTCGACGTAGTCCTGCGTTTCTGCCGGGGTCATCAGTTGCGCGGCAATCAGTTGATCGGCGTAGGCTGCGCGCGTCGGCTGATGATTGCGGATTTTTTGGTACATCATCGGCTGCGTGACCGCCGGCTCATCGGCCTCGTTATGCCCATGCCGTCGATAGCTGACTAAATCGACCACCACGTCTTTCTTGAACCGGTTGCGGTAATCCAACGCCAGACGGGTGACAAAGATCACGGCTTCAGGGTCATCGCCATTGACGTGGAAGATCGGTGCCTCGACTATCTTTGCGACATCGGTGCAGTAGTTCGTGGAACGACTGTCGAGCGTGTTGCTGGTGGTGAAACCGATCTGGTTATTGATCACGATATGCACGGTGCCGCCGACCGTGAAGCCACGTGCCTGGCTCATGTTGAACATTTCCATGTTCACGCCCTGGCCGGCGAAAGCCGCGTCGCCGTGCAGGATGATCGGTAACACCTGCGAGCCGTCGCGATCCTCACGACGCTGCTGGCGCGCGCGCACTGAGCCGTGCACGACCGGGCTGATGATCTCCAGGTGTGACGGGTTGAAGCCGAGGGTGATGTGTACCAGGCCGCCGGGTGTCTCGACGTCGCTCGAAAAGCCTTTGTGATACTTGACGTCACCCGAGGAAAGGATGCCGTCATCGCTGACCTGTGCCCGTCCGGCAAATTCGTCGAAGATCTGCGCGGGCGGTTTGCCGATGATATTGGCCAGTACATTGAGTCGGCCGCGGTGGGCCATGCCGATGACCACCTCGTGTGCGCCATCGCGTCCCGCACGCTGGATCAGCTCGTCGAGCATCGGGATGAGCGATTCGCTGCCTTCCAGTGAGAAGCGCTTTTGTCCGACGTAGCGCGCGTGCATAAATTTTTCTATGCCTTCGGCCGCGCTGAGCATATGCAGTATCCATCGCCGCTGCTCGTCTTCCAGTTCCGGTTTGCCGCGGTACGTTTCGAGGCGCCGTTGAATCCAGCGTTTCTCCTCGGTGCTGGTAATGTGCATGTACTCGGTGCCAACGGTGCCGGTGTAGGTTTCCTGCACCAGTGCCAGGATGTCTGACAGTGGCAGCGTGTCGGGTGCGAACAACGAGCCGGTATTGAAGAAGTCTTTCATGTCGTCCTTGCCCAGACCGTAATAGGACGGCTGCAGGTCGGGCAGGGGCAAGCGGGGAGAGAGCTTCAGTGGATCGAGATCGGCATTCTGGTGGCCGCGCACGCGATAAGCGTTGATCAAGCGCAGCACTTTTGCCTGGCGCTCGGCTGCGGCGGCGGACATGCCCCCGCTACAGGGCTGACGTGACGCCGCGTCGGTCGCCAGTTTGAGGAAGTCATCCTGTACCTGTCGATGCGACTGATCGTTGGCCGGGCTGCCATTGACCGGTGGTAGCGTGTCGAAATGGTTGCGCCACTCATCCGGAACGCTGGCGGGGTCCTTTAAATAGGACTCGAACAGGTCTTCGATGAAGGGCGCGTTGGAACCGAAAAAAGCGGAAGACTGACGCAGGCGGTCGAGGTATTCGGACATTTTAGGATGATCACCTAATTTTTGCGGGTTCGAAGCAAAATCGCCGTTTGCGCTCGTGTTTACAAAAGCTTAGCACAGAGATATAGCCTCATTAGACCAATCAATTAAATTTGGACTATCGTCTAAACCAAGAATTCACTTATTGTTGTCGTGTCCGCGACGTCGCGTTCGCTGCTAACCTCCTGATTATGGAACCGACACCGGCCAAGTTACCTGCGCATCGTATCGATGTCTGCTCCCTGGAAGCGGACATGGCGTTTTTCGAAGCGCGCCTATGTCTTGCCGGGGAACAGCCGGATACCGTGTATCAGCGCGCCCAGATCAAGACTTACCAGACCCTCGGTTTGCTGCTTGGCGCCCAGCTGAAAACGCTCAGGGCGCCCTCAGCGAAAAGCAAAGCCGTCCGCTAGTTTTATTCATCCGTCGACCTGCGGGGTCAACCTTTGCCGGCGTCGTCGGCGCGTTCGGCACGACCCGGCGGCGTCAGCGGGTCTTGCTGCCGGTCCGTTAGTCCGAGCAGCAACTGCAGGTCATACCAAATGGCGTGCAACGCGGGGATCAGCAACAACACGACAAAGGTCGAGGCGACGGTGCCGAAGCTCAGTGCGATGGCCATTGGCACCAGGAACAGTGCCTGCGTCGAGGTTTCAAAAAGCATCGGGAACAAACCGGCGGTGGTCGTCAGCGATGTCAACACGATCGGTCGGAAGCGCGTTCGGGCCGCCTCTACCAGGGCCGTCAGCACATCGCCGTTGCGCAATTGGTTGAAGCGCAGCGTTAGCACCAATGCGCCGTTCACGACCAGGCCGCCAAGCGCGATCATGCCAAAGATGCTGACCGAGCTGAGATCGAAACCGAGCAGCACATGGCCGGCGATGGCGGCACCGACCGCGTAAGGTATCGTCAACATGATCACGACGGCTTGGGCATAGCTGCGGAACAACGCCGCCGTTAGCGCAAATATCGCCAGTACCACCCACAGCAGGCCATCGAGGATGGCGTTGATTGCCTCGCTGCGATCGCGGCGGCCACCGGCAAAATTCCACTCCAAGCCGGGGTAGCGGGCCGCCAGCTCGGGCAGCACGTCCTGCTCGAGCGCGGCGCGGATGCGTCGGCTATTCGCGCTGGCTTTGTCGATGCTGCCGCTCACGGTCAGCGTACGTTGGTTGTCTTCCCGCGAAATAGCGCTGTAGGCGTTGCCTTCTCGGAAAGTCGCGGCCTGCGAGAGCGGTATTTCGACGCCGTCGCGACTGCGCACGATGAAGTCCTGGATGTCCTGGTTGGTGAGCCGTTGGTCGCGTGGCAGACGCACCATGACTTTCAGTTCGTACCCGTCGCGCAGCACGCGGAGTGCTTCGGCACCGTAAAAGGCATGGCGGATCTGGCGGCCAAGCTCGGATTCCGTCAGACCCAGCGATCGCCCCTGCGATGTGAGTGAGAAGCTGATCTGTCGCTTGCCCTCGGCGATGCCATCGCTGACATCGACCACGCCGTTGAACTGTTCGAACTGCGTGGCCAGTTCGCGCGCCGCGGTCTCCAGGGTCTCCGTCGAGGGGTGGGCCAGGTTGACCCGCAGTCCCTGGTTGCCGCCGGGGCCGATCAGATACTCGAAGAACAGTGACTTGGCTTCGGGCAGGTCACCGATCTCCTCACGCCAGACGCGCGTGAATTCCTCTTGCGTGAACGGGCGTTCGGCATCGGGTACCAGATAGACGTTGACGTCACCGTAACTGGGCCGCCACCCGCCCGCGCGAATGAACCAGCTCTCAACATGTTGTTCGCGGTCACCGAGTCGGTCGATGGCGCGCAGCGCCGCGGCCTCGATCCGACGGACCACGGAAAGCGTTTCGTTGATCGACGCGTCGATCGGCATGTTCAACTCGGCGTCGACGCGATTGCCCGGAATCTCCGGCCGCCAACTGAGATCGATCCGTCCCGAGGCGTACCACAGGGCAATCAATGTCAGCAGGCCGGTAAACACCAGCGCGGTGATGTAGCGCTCGCGAATCGCGAATCGCAGCAGCTTCAGGTACGGGCCATCCCTGAACCTGTCGAGGCTGTTGGCCACCGCATCGTGGAAGCGTCGTGTACGTTGGAAGCGGCCGATGAATCGTTGCCATGGGCCGGGTTTGCCGGTCCGGCTGTTGAGGTGTGCCGGCAGGATAAAGAGCGCCTCGATCAGCGACACAACGAAAACCACGCTGGCAACGATCGGCAGGTGACGCATGAACTGGCCAGTCGCGCCGGGCACGAAAATCAGCGGGATAAAGGCGATGATGTTGGTCCCCACCGCGTAGAGCACCGGCACCACCATCTCACGGACACCCTCGCGCACGGCGTCGGCCGGAGGCAGGCCGAGCTGGCGCTTGGCATGGATGTTTTCGCCAACGATGATCGCGTCGTCGACCACGATACCCAGCGTCAAGATGAATGCGAACATCGAGATCATGTTCAGGGTTACGTCGAATTCCGGCAGTACCGTGAACGAGCCGATGAACACCACGGGGATCGAAACCGCCACCCAAAACGCCAGGCGCGGGTTCAGAAAAACGCCGAGTACAATCACCACCAGCACCAATCCCATGGCGCCGTTTTTCAGCAGGATCTCGCTGCGTTCCGCGTAACGCTCGGAACGGTCGTTGTGAATACTGATCGATACCGTGTCGGGCAGCTCGGCATTGAGTCGATCGACCAGCGCGCGGACGCGGCCAGCCAGTTCCACTGGACGCTGGTTTTCGGTCTGATAGACGTCTAAGCGGAGCCCGGGCCTGCCGCTGAATTCGAAGACCTGCGAACCTTCGGCGAAGCCATCGTCGAGCGTGGCGATGTCGCCAAGCAGGATGCGCGACCCGTCGGGCAGGGTCTTTATCGGTATGTCGGCAAATGCCTGGGCGCGTACGCGCCGTCCCTCGGTGCGCAGCAGGATCTCACCATCACGCGTTTCGATTGACCCGGCGGGCACGTCTCGCGCCGCGTTGCGGACCGCGGATGCGACGTCGCCGAGGGTCAAGGCAAGCGAGCGCAAGCGCGCCTGATCGATCTCGATGTTGATCTGCGGTGCGTTTTGGCCCCGTTGATTGATCTCGGAAACACCGGGCATCAGTAACAGTTCACGCCGGATCCGCTCGCTGAGTGCGAACAGGTCTTCGGCGGGTAGCGCCGACGCGACCGCGACGCTGATCACATAGAAGCCGTGCTGGCGCAGCTCGACGCGTGCCGGTTCCGTGTCATCCGGAAACGACGTGATCCGCGAGACCGCGTTGCGGATATTGTCGAGCACTTCGTTGGGGTCGGCGTCGTCTTCCAGTTCCGCGCTGACTGAGCCACTGCCTTCACTGGCCGTTGCCGTCAGACGGCGGATACCCGCCATCCCGGTCAGTTCTTTTTCGACCGCAAGAATGATGCCTTCTTCGACCTCCTCGGGACTGGCGCCGGGATAGGCCACACTGACGGTGACACTTTCCAGACTGAAGTCCGGGGTGATCTCCTGACGGATGTCGCTGAAGCCGAGCACGCCGCCCAGCAGCAACGCGAACATCAGCAGGTTGGCGGCCACCGGGTTACCGGCCATCCAGGTGATGACGCCGAAGCGCTTGGTTTCAGCCATCGTCGCCACCCGCAGCAGGCTGATCGAGCGGGCGACCGCTGGCGGGATCGATGAGGCGCTTGCGCACCTGCGTGCCGGGCACCAGCCCATCGATCCGACTGACGACGACGGCATCACCGGGCTGCAGACCGGCTGCCGGCGTGTCGGGGGCTAGAAACAGTTGTTGGCCGGATTCCCAGACCACGTCTGCGCGGCGGACCTGCAACAGTCCCTGTTCATCAACGACCCAGACGCGACTGTTATCGCGCAGGGCGCGGCGCGGTACCGCGATCACGTTATCCAGCATCGCCGCCTCGATTTCGGCGCGCAGGTAGTTGCCCAGCAACAGCGTCTCACGGTTGTCATCGTCGAGGGTGAACGCCGCGATGACGCCGGCCAGCCGCGAGCCTTCAGCCAGGTCGGCCCGAATGCGCATGATCTCGCCGCTGATGTCGCTCCCCTCGATCGAAACGCTTGACCCTGGCGTAGCCCCGTCGCGCGCACGCAGATGACGCAACACCTGCGGCTTGACGCGCATTTCCAACCAGACTTCATCTGCTCGAGTCACACGGCCGATCAGTTCGCGCGCTGCGACAATCTCGTTGGCGACACGTTCGCGGGCCAGCACCAGCACATCGAAGGGCAGGGCAACACGGGTTCTGGCCAGGTCGAGTTCAGCGCGCTGCAGGCGGTTTTGCGCGCCGGCGAGCTCGGCCTGTACCTGCCGCAGTTGCGGCGTGCGCAGCGCCAACGACTGTGACGCCGCATCGAGCGTTATCGAGCCTCGCAGGGTCTCGAGCTCTTCACGCGCGACCACCCGCCGACCGCTTTCCAGCGCTATCGCGGCCCGCGCCTTGGCGATCTCGGCATCGGCAGCGGCGACCGCCAGGCGGAACTCATCGTCTTCGATCTCGAGCAGCGTCTCGCCGGCCGGAATCCGTCCGCCCGGTTCGAAATCCGGGTGCATGCGCGCGATGCGGCCACCGACCTCGGTCCGGATATCCAGTTCCTGCGCGCTGATCACCGTGCCACTGGTCGACAGTCGCAGCATATGATCGCGTGCAGCCGTGGTCACCACGTCGAGCAGCGGGACCGGCGCTGCGGGTCGTTCCCGCTTGCTTTTCGGGCTGCTCGACAAAAGCTGCCAGCCGACCAGGCTGAAAGCAGCCACCAGTAGGACAAGAACCACCAGCCGAGCGATTGAGGTATGCGTCATCCCTTCCTCTCCAACGTCGGGCGGTTGGACCGCCTCGTCGTGGTCTGGTTCGGGGGGGTGCTTATCGGTTCGCCCAAGGCATCGTGTAAGCGGACTCTCGTCCGACCAAGCTCTGCGCGCAATGACAAATGATCACGCTGTTGTTGTTGCAGTCCACGCAGGGCCTCCAATACCGGCAGATAGTCGCTCACACCGCGTTCGTAGCGACGCTGCGCCGCATCGAGCAACTGTTGCACGGAGACCAGGCGTTGCGACGAGAGATCGAGTCGTTCGCTCAAACTGGATCGTTCAAACAACAGATCGTCGACTTCAAACACCGCGTCGAGCCAGTCGATCAGGTACCGCTCGCCGAGTGCCGCCAACTCAGCGCGCCGTTCAGCGGCGATAGCGCGGGTGTTGCCGCTATCGAAAAGTGTGAACGCGGCGCCCAAAGCGGCGGAAAGCAGGGTCGTATAGTCGCCTGAGACGACGCGTCGCAGCGCGCCGCCGGATAGCGTCAAGGTGGGCAGCCGGTCGGCCAGCGCCGCGGCGAATGCCGCGTCGGCGGCGGCAACGCGTGCCGCGCTGGCCCGCAAATCTGCGCGTGTCTCGACCAGCAGCGCCGGCCGCACCAGGGCATACGCGTCGCTGACCTCGGGCAATGGGCCGCTGGTGATCGCCTCGGCCCCCGGCGCTTGCCCGGCAAGCCGGCGGAGTTGGTTATTGGCCAGCCACTGATCGCGCGCGGCAATCGGCAGCTGCTGGCGCAGCGCCGCGCGTTGATCGCGTTGTTGCAGCACGTCGACGCTGGATGCCAATCCCTGGGTGAAACGCAGTTCGATCAATCGCAACAGCGTGTCGGCTACCTCCAACTGCTGGTTGAGCAAGCGGGCGCGTTCTGTTGCCTCGTGGTAGTCGATCACGGCCAACAGAAAGTCTCTGGCCACCTCGGTACGCCGTGCGCGAAAATCAGCCCGCGCGGCATCCAGTCGCGCCTCGGCGGCTTGGCGCCGTTGCGCGAGCGCGCCGTTGACGTCGATCGGCAGGTTGGCATCAACCCCTAGCTGTGCCGATTCCGTGGTGTCGGCACGGTTATCCTGCACAGCGGCATTCGCATCCAGCGTCGCACTGCCGCCGAGGTCAGCGCGAGCCTGCTCGAGCCTGGCCTCGGCCGCCGCCACTTGTTGTTCGGCTTCGCGCAGGCTCGGGCTGGTGATCAAGGCATTTAAGATCAGCTCACTTGTCTTGCGGTCGACGGCGCGATTCCACCACTCGCCGCTGGCGTCACGCGTCTGGGTCGCTTCGGGTGCTGCAAACTCGGCGTCACCGTTGATCTTCGGCAACACGGGACGGTCCGGCATGCTTGTGCAGCCGGCGAAAAACACCGCGACAGCGATTAGTGGGAGGCGCGAAAGCGACACCGGTGGTCGTCTCCAATTCCATCGTGACGAATCAGGGCAGCGCTGGCGAAGTAGCCTTGCAGCGACTGCGTTCAAAAAAACAGAAGCTTGATGATAAAGACCGACAGTGCCGCGTAAAGCACCCGCCGGATCAGGGTTTCGCCGCGCTTGATCGTTGTGTGCGCACCCAGCCAGCCGCCCGTCGCATTGCCCACGGCCAGTGCTGCACCGGTCACCCATAGCAATTCAACCTGAGAGGCGAACACCCACAACGCCACGATGGTGTAGACCAGCACGATAAAGACCTTGTGCATATTGACCCGAACCAGATCGAGGCCCAGCACGCGGTGCAGTATCGGCATCAGGATGAAGCCTACGCCGATCTGGATGAAGCCGCCCCAGAAGCCTGCGCCGACCATCAGCAGGTGACCCAGTGCCAGGTTGCGCGGCTGCCCGCCGGCATCCGCTGGACGGACCTTGTCACGTCCAGTCGCCATCAGCACCATCACGGCGATCATCACCAGGGCGAGCACCCGATCAAACCACTCCCCGCTCAGATGCACGCCGACCGATGCGCCACCCAATGCACCGATTGACGCCGCGAGCGACAGGCTGAGACTGAGTCGGAAATCGGAAAACCCGCGCCGGCGAAAGGCGGTTACCGCGCTGACGTTTTGCGCGAGTATGGCGATCCGGTTGGTGCCGTTGGCGACCGGGCCCGGTATCCCCATGAACAGCATGACCGGCACGGTCAGCAGTGATCCGCCGCCGGCCATCACGTTGAGCCACCCGGCGGCGACGCCGACCGCGGCCAGCAGCAGCAATTGCCAGATTTCCATGCCGTGCCTGCCTGGTTGGTGCGAGGGAGAATGGTGCCCCCGAGACGATTCGAACGTCCGACCTACCGCTTAGGAGGCGGTTGCTCTATCCGGCTGAGCTACGGGGGCAGACGGAAGCCCGAAAGTTTACCGTTTTTCAGGAGGGCTCGCTGCCCCAGGAGGCTGCCGAGCAGAACTCAGGCGTGAGCGAGGGAGTAACCGCCGGCCGCGCGCTTGCGATGACCGAGCGTGCCGTAGGTGTGGTCAGTTTGATCGCGCCCGGTCAGGATGCCGATCGCCTGTTGCGCGGCGTGTTGGCCCAATGCGGCCAACTGGCCGTTGCGATCGTTGAGACCGGCGATTTTCGATGCCAGTTCGAGCAGCTTGGCCCACTCGCGGGCGACATCGTCATTAGCTATGGCGGCAACCAGCGCATCGCCTCCCGCGTTGCCGGGCTCAAACCCGGCCGCCTGCTGCAGCCGTTCGCGAGCCTGAACGCTGTGCTGCAGTTGCTGCAGCAGCGCCATCTTTTCTTTTACGAGGGCTTCCAGGCGCCCTGGGTCGCGGCCAGACAAGGCAAGGTGTTCTTGCTCCAGGATCGGCTCGAGGGTGGTGAGGCCATGCAGACTGGCTTGTACCGTGGCTGCGAAGGTTGTGACGAGCTGAGCGTTATTCATACATTACCTGTTGTCTGCTAAGTGTCACCGAGTCCCGCTTCGAACGTCAGCATTTTGTCGGCCACCTGCGCGGGCTCAATCTGGAAAGAGCCTGTCGCAATCGTGCGCTGCACATCCTGAACGCGTTGCGTGTCGACGACCGGAAGGTTGGCAATCTCCGCTTCCAACGCCTGCATTTGAGCCGCTTGGTTCGATAGCTTGACTTCGTCACTGCCACCACTGCTCGAGCGCGCCGAGGCGCCGCCACGCGCGCTGGAGGCCTGGGTCGTGGCCTGCGATTTGCCGCTTTCCAAAGCGCTAGGCGAAGGCCGGCTGTTGCTGCCACCAATTTCAATACCCATCTCGTTTACACCTTCGGTTGATCCACGCTCTTATTATCGTCCGTCTTTTGACGGACTTAACGTAGCGGACGTAAGTCGTGAACTTTATTCCGAAAATAGGCGTTTCCGCACTAGGCGCCGGGTTCCTTTTGCTTAGTGAATGACCCGCACCAGGCCGTTTCCGGCCACGGTGCCCGATATGATGCGACCGGAGCTCAGGTTCTTGACCCGAACCTGATCGCCGTGGCTGCCGTCGCCCATCGCTTTCCCGCGCATCGACACCTGCAGTCCGCTGACATTCGCCACGATTGCGACGGTCTTCCCGCGACGCACCAGTTTCTCGCGCTTCAGAATCCCGGCATGCAGGGTCTTGCCGGCGCCGATGGCGCGCTTGCTGCGCAGGCCGATGACATCGTTGAGGTCCGTGAAATAGGCTTTGTGCAGACGCGAGACATCGGCCTCACTCAACATCAGATCGTTGGCGCCCAGCACTTGGCCGCGTGTCAACGGTCGGCGGCTCACCACCACGTCGGCCATCAAGGCGATAGTGACCGGTACGAAGATCTTCCAAGGCTTGCTGCCGGTACACCGTACACCGACGACGCCGCGACCGCCGCTCAACCCATTCGGCGAGTCATAGGTCTCCAGCGGCAGATCGCAGGCGGCGAGTTTCAAGCGGCTATCCAGGCGGCCCACGCTCACTTCCGGGCGGGCGGCAAATTCTTCCGTCGAGGCGGCGACATGTTGCCGGGCCGCATCGCGGATGCTCGCATGCGTTTGTACCGAAGAATCGTCGGCCTGGGCGCTGAGCGCCGGTATGACTAGGCTCGCTGCCGCGAGCAGGTGTTTCGTTGATCTGTTCATGCCAGATGTGCAGCAAAGTCCATGCCGATTTCGGCGTCCCGGTGATCTAAAGCTCGAGGTTCCCAGGCCGTTACGCTCAGCATTGGGGAACTCTGGGGTGGAGCACTACTTGGCGAACGTTCTCGAAGACGTCGACATGCGAACAAAACTGGCCGGGCATAACCGGCTCGAGTTGCTGTTGTTTCGGCTCGCCGGCCGTCAGCGCTTCGGGATCAATGTCTTCAAGGTGCAGGAGGTTATTCAGTGTCCTCAACTGACCGTTGTCCCGCAGTCGCATCCCGTTGTGCTCGGCATTGCCAACATGCGTGGCAAAACGATCTCGATCATGGACCTTTCGTTGGCTGTCGGTGGCCAGCCGATTGAAAACCCGGCTGAAAAATTCGTTGTTGTCACCGAGTACAACCGCAATGTGCAGGGCTTTCTGGTCGATTCGGTCGACCACATCGTCAACTTGAATTGGGAGACGGTCCTGCCGCCACCGAAAGGGACGACAGAAGACAGCTACATGACCGCCGTGACCCAGGTCGATGACGAATTGGTCGAAATCATCGATGTCGAAAAGATCCTCAAGGAAGTCATCGGTATCAACGACCGCGTCTCCGATGGCATCATCGAAACGCGTGATCAGGATCTGACCCAACATGTGCTGATGGTCGATGATTCAAGTGTCGCCCGAAAACAGGTGACGCATGTGCTGGACCAACTGGGGGTTGCGTACACGACGGCTAACGATGGCCAACAGGCCTTTGAGCAGTTGGCGGCGTGGCTTGAAGAAGGCAAGGATGTGGAGAACTGGTTGGCGCTGATTATCTCGGACGTGGAGATGCCGCGCATGGATGGATACTCGCTGACCAAGACCATTCGGGAACACCCCAAGCTTTCCCACCTGCGGATTATCCTGCACACGTCGTTGAGTGGCATGTTCAACAAGGCAATGATCGAAAAAGTCGGCGCCAACGACTTCCTCCCCAAGTGGGAACCCGATACGCTGGCAATGATGGTGCAGGAACATCTGCGCGCACACGCGCAGGCATGCCAATCGGCGAGTTGAACGGGCTGGCGGCATCACGAGCCCCAGCGAAAGGACCGTGGTGATACAGCTCAAGCCCACTGATTATCAGATCATCCATGATTTCCTGGAGAAGCGGGCCGGTATTCGTCTCGGCGCCGATAAGGCCTATCTTGTCACCAGTCGTCTTAGCCGACTCCTCGAACACTTCAAACTGAGCGATTTCGGCGAGCTTGCCGCTGAACTTGGGCGGTTGGGTACCGGCCGGCTGCAAACCGCGGTGGTCGATGCGATGACGACCAACGAGACATTCTGGTTTCGGGATCTTGCGCATTTTCGTGTGCTGACCGACGGCATTCTCGCCGATTCTCCGGCGCCGGGAGTGCGCATCTGGTCGGCCGCGGCATCAACCGGGCAAGAGGCCTATACGATCGCGATCTGCTTGCAGGATGCGATCAAGCTGGGCCGGATCAATCGCAATCTGAACTACGAGATCGTTGGCACCGACATCTCGGCAACCGCCATCCTAGAGGCCCAAGGCGCGACCTATTGCGGTCTGTCGGCGAGTCGCGGCCTCAGTGATGAGCAGCGCCATCGCTACTTTCGCAGCCAGGATGGCTGCATCGAAGTGCTGCCAGAATATCGTCGGGGGGTCAGCTTTCAGGTGTTCAACCTAATGACCTCTTTCGACTCACTCGGCGGTTTCGACGTGGTGTTCTGCCGTAATGTGCTGATCTATTTTTCGCAGGATCGGAAACGCGAAATCATTGCGCGCATCGCACGGGCGCTGAACCCGGGCGGCCATCTGTTTCTCGGGTCCACCGAATCGATGAGTGGTCACGAAGACCTGTTCGAGATGCGCAATATCGCCGGCGGCTTGGTCTATCGGCGGCGTGATTAGCGCTCTGTTATTTATCGAGCACCCTCCTGTGTTTGCCGCCGCCCGGTGGCAAGGCCTTGCCGCATTGCCGGCCGCAGTCGATGGGAAAAATCCTAAGTGTCTGATATCCAATAGTTAATAAGAGTTGGCACGGCTTCTGCTCTATTCAGGGCATAAGCCACTGTACTGAGTGCCAGCGATGAATCTAGACAATCTCTTCGGTATCCACGAGCAGGCCTTGAAGGTGCGCGCACGCCGCTCCGAGGTTCTGGCCTCGAACATGGCCAACGCCGACACACCGGGGTACAAGGCCCGTGATTTCGATTTCAACGGGATGCTGCGCAACGAGATCCATAACCAGGTGCGATTGGCCGCGACCCATAGCGGGCACATCCGCACCGACCAGGGTCTGGTCGCGACCACCGCGATGAAATACCGCATCCCGCAACAACCGTCGGTGGATGGCAATACCGTCGAGATGGAGCGCGAGCAAAGCGAATTCAGTGAAAACGCGATGCGCTACCAGGCCAGCCTGCGCTTCGTCGACAGCAAGATCTCCGGCATGTTGCGCGCCATTAAAGGTACCGGCTGATGAGCAGCTTCAAGATTTTCGATATCGCCGGCTCCGGCATGAACGCGCAGAACCTGCGCATGAACATCGTCGCCAGCAACATGGCCAACGTCGACGCTGTGTCCAGCAGCATCGATGAAACCTACCGCGCGCGCCAACCGGTGTTTCGTGCGTTGCTCAATGACATGGACACGCGGGCGCCGGCATCCGGTGTGCAGATGGTCGGTGTGGTCGAAAGCAAAGCGCCATTGGTCCGGGAATTCGCACCGAACCACGCGATGGCCGACAAAGACGGCTACATCTATCGGCCGAACGTCAACATGGTCGAAGAGATGGCCAACATGATCTCGGCATCGCGGGCCTACCAAAATAACGTCGAGGTCGTGAACGCCACACGACGCATGATCTCGGCGACCATCAACCTCGGGAAGTAAACCGCTATGACGACGTTAAACACCCAGGAAGATCTGTTCGCCAGTCTCGGTCTTGCGAAACCACAGACCGCGGCGACACCACAGAACGACGCATCCGATCTCGGCCTCAACACGTTCCTGAAGCTGATGGTTACGCAACTCAATAACCAGGATCCGTTCAAGCCAATGGAGAACGGTGACTTTCTCGGCCAGATCGCCCAGTTCGGTTCCGTGACCGGGCTGGAAAAACTCAATCAAAATTTTGAGTCGCTGGCGGGATCGATTACCTCCAACCAGGCGCTGCAGGCGGGAGGATTGGTCGGCCGCGAGGTGCTGGTGCCGATCGATGCAGGCTACCTGGTACCCGGTGAGTCGATCCGTGGCCAGGTGCAGATCGAGCAGAGTACCCCGCAGGTCACGGTCCGCATTACCGATGCCGCGGGCCAACTGGTACGCGAAATGCCGCTCGGCACCGCACCGCCCGGTGGGTTGAAATTCAGCTGGGACGGTATGGACGACAGTGGCAGCTATGCCGCCCCGGGGACCTACCGGGTAAGTGTCGAGGCGGTCTACGGGGACGAAAACGTCAACCTGCAGACCCAACTGTTCTCGCGCGTCGAGAGCGTCAATCTCAGTGATCGGAACGGCCTCACCCTGAACCTACAGGGACTCGGTCCGATCGCGTTCAACAACGTAAAACAGGTTTTCTGAAACCGGTTAACTGACCAGGAGTCGCCATCATGCCTTTTCGTATCGCCCTCAGTGGACTCGACGCCGCCTCTACCGATCTCGAGGTGACCGGCAACAATATCGCCAACTCGGCAACCAATGGCTTCAAGGAATCGCGCGCGGAGTTCGCCGATGTCTTCGCCGCATCAATCCAGGACACCGCCAACCAGTCCGGCCAGGGTGTCCGGGTCGCTCGAATCGCGCAGCAGTTCAGCCAGGGCACGATTGATTTCACCTCGAACAACCTTGACCTGGCGATCAGCGGCCAGGGTTTCTTCGTCCTGTCGAAGGCCGACGGTACCCAGGCCTTCACGCGCGCCGGTGCTTACAGCGTCGATCGCGAGGGGTTCGTCGTCAATGGCGCCAACGATCGCCTGCAGGCCTACAGCGCCGTCACTGGCGCGGGCGGAGCCACGACCTTCAACACCGGTGTGTTGCAGAATCTACAGTTGCCTACGACCCCGAGCGCACCCAACGCCACAACGACGGTCGATGCGACGCTGAACCTGAACGCCTCAGACATCGAGCCGGCCGGGTGGACAGGTGGCACGCCACCGTCGCCAACCGAGTACAACGCCTCGTCGTCGACGACGATGTACGACTCACTCGGTAACGCGCATACCGCAACGATGTATTTCCGCAAGACCAGCACCCCCAATCTGTGGGACCAGTTCCTGTACGTGGATGGTGTGCCGGTACCGCCGACATCGGGTGGTTCCACACTGCAGTTCGATGGCACTGGCGCACTGGTCGGAGGTAACCCTAAGACTTTCGACGTACCGTTTACGTCCGGCGCGACCTCGCCACAGCCACTCACCGTGGACTTCACGGGTACGACCCAGTTCGGTTCATCCTTTGCGGTCAACAACCTCGCCCAGAACGGCTATACCACCGGCCGGCTGGCCGGTGTGGATATCGATAAGGAGGGTGTCGTGTTCGCCCGCTATACCAATGGCCAATCGGCGGCGGCGGGCAAGGTCGCGATGGCCAAGTTCAATAACCAACAGGGTCTACGCCAGATCGGGGATTCGAACTGGGCCGAGAGCTTCGGCTCCGGAGACCCGCAGTTTGGTGAGGCGGGCACGTCGAGCTTCGGCCAGATCCAGTCCGGCGCCCTCGAGGCATCCAACGTCGATATTGCATCGCAGCTGGTCAGTCTGATCACGGCGCAACGCAACTTCCAGGCCAATGCCGAGGTGATCTCGACGGCGGATTCGATCACGCAGACGGTCATCAATATCCGTTAACCGGGCACGAGGCGCGGCTGACTCAGCGCCTCGACTTTCCATCCGAGTTCCTGCCGACTGAGAGGAGGCAACCATGGATCGCATGCTTTACGTAGCGATGAGCGGGGCCAAAGAGACGCTGGTCGCCCAGGCCAATGCCAGTAACAACCTGGCCAATGCCAACACCACGGGTTTCCTCGCCGACCTCAACCAGTTCCGCAGCATGCCGGTGTTCGGTGCCGGCCACCCGACCCGGGTTTACGCGATGGATGAACGCCCCGGCACCAACTTTGAATTCGGCAGCGTTCAGCAGACCGGCCGGGACCTCGATGTCGCGGTCAAAGACGGTGGCTGGATCGCCGTACAGGGCCGCGACGGCGGTGAGGCATATACGCGCCGTGGCGACCTCAAGGTCGACGAAAACGGCCTGCTGCTGACCGGCAACGACTTGCCGGTGATGGGCAACGGGGGGCCGATTGCGCTGCCACCCTTCGACAAGATCGACATCGGCGCCGACGGTACGGTGTCGATTCGGCCGGCCGGCGCCGCCACCAACCAGCTGGCGGTCATCGACCGGATCAAGCTCGTAGCGCCCCAGTACGACGAAATGGCCAAGAGCAAAGACGGGCTGTTCCGCCTGAAAAATGGCGGCGAAGCGGAAGAAGATCCGCTGCAGCGCGTGGTTTCCGGCGCTGTACAGGCCAGCAACGTGAATGTCGTCAACGAAATGGTCGACATGATCGAACTGTCACGCCGTTTCGAGATGCAAATCAAGATGATGAAGACCGCTGAAGAAAGCGCGGCGGCCGGCGCCAGCATCTTGCGCCAGGTTTAGATCGACCTTGAACAAGGAATTGGCAAGCGTTTTGCAGCGAGTTCGTTAAGACAGCAAACAACGCCAGCCACAGAAACAATTAACACCGCGGTCGCATGATGGCCCGGTCAAACAAAACAAGAGGTTTTCACCATGTACCCAGCACTGTGGATCGCCAAGACAGGACTCGATGCGGAACAGACCCGCATGGCCGTGATCTCGAACAACCTCGCGAACGTCAATACCACCGGCTTTAAACGTGACCGCGCGGTTTTTGAAGACCTCATCTATCAAAATATTCGCCAGGCCGGCGCCAACTCGACGGAGGACACGACGTTGCCGTCAGGTCTGTATCTCGGTACCGGTGTCCGTACCGTGTCTACCCAGAAGCTGCATACCCAGGGCAACATCGTGCAGACCAATAACAGCTTCGACGTCGCGATGCAGGGCAATGGTTTCTTCCAGGTCTCGCACCCGGACGGCAGCATCGTCTATACCCGTGACGGATCTTTTGGTCTCGACGCGAGCGGACAGATGGTTACCCAAAACGGCTATCTGCTGGAGCCCGCGATCACGGTGCCTGCCAACACGCTGAGCATGACCGTCGGTTCCGATGGCACAGTCTCGGTACTGGTGGCTGGTGATAACGCACCGACGCAAATCGGTAGCCTCACCGTCGCCCAGTTCATCAACCCGACCGGTCTCGAGTCGATTGGTGACAACCTCTATCGTGAATCTGCCGCCAGCGGCACGCCACAGATCGACACCCCCGGAACCAACGGTGCGGGCACTTTGATCCAAGGTTCGCTGGAGAGCTCCAACGTCAATGTGGTCGAGGAGTTGGTCAACATGATCGAGACGCAACGCGCGTACGAGATGAACAGCAAGGCGATCTCCACCACTGACGACATGCTCAGCTACGTCAGCCAGACGCTTTAAGGTCAAAGGCAGATTTCTGATGAATAGCCAAACAACAATCAGCACGACCACGACGCGGTCGTGGCGCCTATGGCTCGCGCTGCTGATCGCACTCTTCCTGCTGGCCGGTTGCAACTCGGCACCCAAGCGCGATCCCGAGTTTGCGGCCGTACCGCCGGCGCAGATACCGGCTGCACCGACGGGCAATGGCTCGATCTATCAGGCGGGTTTCGAGCGGAGTTGGTTCGAGAACGTCCGCGCGCGGCGCATCGGCGACATCCTGCTGGTCAACCTGGTTGAAGAGACCGAAGCGACCCAAACGAATGAAGGGTCGGTCAACAAGAACAACACCACCAGCATCACGTCGCCGACGTTGTTCGGAGGGGCGGTCAGCTTCGCCAACCCGTTCAGCAATAACACCAGCAACCTGGGTCAAAGCCTGTCGTCGAGCACCGCGTTCGACGGTGACGGCGAGAACACCCAGGAAAATCAGTTCAATGGCTCGGTCTCGGTCAGCGTCGTTGAAGTATTGACCAATGGCTACCTGCGGGTGCGCGGTGAAAAGCGCATCGGCATGACCGGCGGCAACGAATACATCCGCGTATCCGGCATCGTGCGTCCCGAAGACATCGACATCAACAACACCATCGAATCGACACGCGTCGCCGATGCAACGCTGGTCTACGTCGGTGACGGTCAGGTGTCCGACGCGTCGAAGATGGGTTGGCTGGCGCGGTTCTTTATCTCGGCAGTGATGCCCTTCTAGCAGCACGGTTGGCAAAGGTGATTACCATGAAAATGCAGCAACCCTTCGACTTTACGTCCCGTTTGGTCGTCGCCGTGTTGACGGTCGTGCTGATCATCCTGGCGATGCCGGTGCATGCCGAGCGCATCAAAGACCTCGCGACCTTACAGGGTGTGCGTAGCAACCAACTGCTTGGCTATGGTCTGGTGGTGGGTCTCGATGGCAGTGGCGACAAGGTGGGTTCGTCACCGTTCACCCAGCAGAGCCTGCGTAGCATGCTGACGCAGTTGGGCATCGTCGTGCCGCCGGGTACCGCGTTGAACCCAAAGAACGTCGCGGCCGTCACGGTCCATGCAGACCTTCCGGCATTCGCCAAGCCAGGCCAGCAGATCGATGTCACGGTGTCGTCGATCGGTGATGCCAAGAGCCTGCGCGGCGGCAGCCTGTTGATGACGCCGCTGAAAGGTATCGACGGCAATGTCTACGCGATCGCCCAGGGCAACCTGGTGGTCGGTGGCCTGGCAGCCGAGGGTACCGATGGATCGAAAGTCACCATCAATATTCCCAGCTCGGGTCGGGTCCCCGGTGGCGCAACGGTCGAGCGCGGCGTGACGTCGCCGTTCGGCAAAGATGCGATGCTGACGCTGAATCTGAAATCAGGTGACTTCACCACCGCGCAGCGGGTGACGGATGCGATCAACAAAGCAATCGGGGAAGGCGCGGCGTTCCCAATTGATTCGACCTCGGTAAAGGTCAATGCGCCGAAGGCGATCGGTCAGCGCGTCGGGTTTGTTGCGATGATCGAAAATCTCGAGGTGAAACCTGCAGCGGCGGTGGCCAAGGTCATCGTCAACTCGCGCACCGGTACCGTTGTCATCAACAGCACCGTCCGTGTCAGCCCGGCCGCGGTATCGCACGGCAACCTGGTCGTGACGATCAGTGAAAACACCCAGGTGTCCCAACCGAATGCCTTTGCCGATGGGACCACGACGGTTGTACCGCAGTCGGACGTTTCGGTCTCGGCGCCCGGTGATCGGCGCATGTTCCTGTTCGACCCGGGTGTAACCCTCGATACCGTCGTGCGTGCGGTCAACCAGGTCGGGGCGGGCCCGAGTGATCTGGTGGCTATTCTCGAGGCCCTCAAGCAGGCGGGCGCGCTCAAGGCCGACCTGGTCGTGATCTGAGGCCGAATGATGCAAATCGACATGGCACAGGTCTATACCGACTTCGAAGGGCTCGCCGCGCTGCGCGCGAAGGCGCGTGATGACCAGCATGCGGCGCTGGATCAGGTTGCACGGCAGTTCGAATCCCTGTTCCTGCAGATGATGCTGAAGAGCATGCGCGACGCCAGCTTTGGCGGTGGCCTGCTCGATAGCAAGCAGAGCGAATTCTACCGTGAGATGTACGACGATCAGATCGCGATCGACATGACGCAGCAAGACGGCATCGGTCTTGCCGAGGTGTTGAAACGACAACTCGGCGGTGGCATCGCGCCGGCCTATGAAGGTCTCACCCCGCGTGACTACATCGGCATGCCGATCGCCCGCGTTGCAGCCGCCAAGCAGGCCGCGCCAGCGGCCAAAGATCTGGCCAGCGCAGCGCCTGCCGCGTCGGTGATGCTCGACGGCAGCCCGGATGACTTTCTGCAAAAGCTCTGGCCGCTGGCCGAGCAGGCCGCGGCCAAACTCGATCTCGCGCCCGAGGCATTACTCGCCCAGGCCGCCTTGGAGACCGGCTGGGGACAACATGTCATGCGCCATGGCAGCGGCAGCAGCAGTCACAACCTGTTTGGCATCAAGGCGGATTCGCGTTGGACCGGCGATGCCGTGCCCGTCAGCACCTTGGAGTATCGCGACGGCGTTGCGTTGAAAACCAAGGCAAATTTCCGCTCGTATGCCTCTTATGCAGACAGTTTCAAGGACTATGTCGACTTCCTGCATAGCAACCCGCGCTATCGCGATGCGTTGAAGAACACCGATGACCCGACGGCCTTCTTCTCGGCGCTGCAGGAGGCGGGCTACGCGACCGATCCAAACTATGCACAGAAAGTGCTGAAGGTGCTGGACAGCAATGCCGTTCAGCGCGCGCGCGACGCCGCCCAGACCGATAGCCGACAGCCGCCGGCTGTTGTGGAGACCTGACCTATGGCCAGCATTATCAACACCGGTATCAGTGCGCTCAGTGCCTTCAAGCGGCAGATGGAGACGACCGGGCATAACATTGCCAACGTCAACACCGAGGGTTACAGCCGTCAGCGGGCGGACCTGGCGACCCGTCTGCCACAGTCCAGCACCATCGGCTACACGGGCTCCGGTGTCGACATTGTGTCGATCCGTCGCACCTATGACGACTATCTCGCACTGCGTGTGCGCGACTACAGCTCGTCATATGAAGAATCCTCGGTCTACCACTCACGCGCCCGGCAGATCGACGATGTGATCGCCGACCAGGCCGCCGGTATCGATGGCATGCTGCAAAATTTCTTCGCGGCAACCAATGACGTGGCCGACGACCCCACCTCGATTGAGGCACGCGCGGTTATGTTGAACCGCGCGACGCAGCTGTCCGACCGTTTCAATGCCCTCGACAGTTGGTTCTCGGACATCCGCAGCCGCGTCAACCAGGACCTCGAGCGCGAGGTCAACGAGATCAATGCCCTGGCGGAGTCGCTGGTGACGGTCAACGGGAGGATCGGCTCGTTGAACGGGATCGGTGACGGGCTGCCGGCGGATATCCTCGATGAACGCGATCGTCTAATGGATAAGCTGAGCCGATATACCAATGTCAGCACCGTCGAGGAACGTGACGGTACGGTCGGTGTGTCGATCGGTACCGGCCAGGTCCTCGTGCTGGGGGTCAACCGCAACCAGTTGATGATCGAACAAAACCCGCTGGCCCCTGATCGTGCGGAGTTGCTGATTCAGCAGGCGGGCAGCGGTGCGGTCAACATCACGCAGCAGATGTCAGGTGGTAGCCTCGGTGGCCTGCTGCGCTTCCGTGACGAGATTCTCGACGAATCGCACAACGCGCTTGGCCGTGTCGCGCTGGGTGTTGCTAACTTCTTCAACGACCAGCACCGGCTAGGCATGGATCTCGACGGCGACCTCGGCGGTGACTTCTTCGCGCCCGTCGATGCGCCACAGGTGCTGGGCGATGCCAATGTCAGCGCGGCGTTTACCAACATCAGTGATCTGACCACACACGAATATCAACTCGATTATGACGGCGCGAACTGGCGCCTGTCAGACCTGACGACAGGCGCCAATGTGCCGATCAGTGTGACAGTCTCAGGCACGACGGCAACCATCGACGCCACCGGCACCGCGTTGGGTTTCTCGATGAGCGTCGCCGACACCACCGCGGTCGCGGTCGGTGACACCTATCGCATTCGGCCGACGCGGCACGCGGCCAACGCGTTCAACGTGATCGTTTCGAGTGAACGTGATATCGCGGCGGCTTTGCCGCTCACGACCGGCACAGGAACGACGAACAGCGGAACGTCATCGATCTCCGGTGGCCGTGTTACGGCGACAACAGGGGCTGCCGTAACGGGTGTGCCGATTACGCTCACCTATAACGCCGGACAATTTGACGTGGCCAATGCGGGCGGTAGCCTCGGGAGCATCGCTTACGATCCGGCCACAGACAGCGGCGATGAATTGACGGTAAGCGTGCCGGGCTTTGGCGACTACAGCTTCACGGTAAGCGGTACACCGGCGAATGGTGACACCTTTACGATCAGCGATAATACCGCCGGTGTGGGTGACAATCGCAACGCGCGCAGCCTGGCCGACCTGCAAAAGGCCAATCTGATGATCGGCGGTACCGCGACCTTCGCCAACACCTACGGTGCCCTGATCGCCGACGTCGGCACGCGCACGCAGCAGGCGCAGACCAACGCCGAGATCCAGCAGAATCTGCTCGGCCAGGCCGAGTCCGCCAAGTCGGAGGTGTCCGGCGTCAACCTCGATGAGGAAGCGGCCGACCTGGTGCGCTTCCAGCAGGCCTACCAGGCCGCCGCGCAGGTGATCAGCATCGCCAACTCGTTATTCGATTCACTGCTCGGCGCAATCAGGCGATAGTCATGCGTATCTCAAGCACCCAGATCTATCAGCAGGGCGTCGAGTCGATGCTCGAACGCCAACGTGAGTTGGCCGAAACGCAGCTCCAGGTGTCAACCGGCAAGCGCATTTTGCGGCCGTCGGATGACCCGTCGGGTTCCGTGCGCATCCTCGATCTCAAAGAATCCGAACAGCGCCTGGCGCAATATCAGCGCAATGCCGACTGGGCGACCGCGCGACTCGATCAGGAAGAAACGGCGCTCGACAGCATCACGAACATTCTGCAACGCGTCCGTGAACTCAACGTACAAGGCAACAACGATACCTACACCGCTACGGATCGCGCGGCGATTGCCGCCGAGGTCGAACAGCTGCGCGATAATTTCCTGCAGCTGGTCAACACGCAAGACGCCAATGGCGAATACATCTTCGGCGGTTATCGCACCCTGTCGAAGCCGATGGCGCAGACCTTCAACGCGGCTGGCGAGGCGCAGTTCACCTACAACGGCGATGAGGGGCAACGTCTGCTGCAGATCGGCGAGAGCCGCGAGGTCGCGATCGGTGATCCCGGCAGCATCTTCATGAACGTGGCCTCGGTAGACCCGGCGGTGGCCTCTGGTGAACGCGCAATGGGGGAGATCATCGACGCGGTCGCCGTGGCCCTCAACGCCGGTACCGCGAGCCAGGAGACGTTGACCGATCTCGACACGGCACTAGGTCGTATCTTCACCACGCGCGCCAAGATCGGTGCCCGGATGAACGCGATCGACGACCAGAAGGCGTCCAACGAGGCCTTCGATCTGGCGGTCAAAGACGTGCGCGCGTCGCTCGAAGATCTCGACTATGCCGAGGCGATCAGCCGCTTCAACCAGCAGCTGACGGCGCTACAGGCGTCCCAGCAGGCGTTTCTACGCGTCCAGGATCTGAGCCTGTTCAACTATCTGTGACCGTCTGTAGAGCGTTTTCGGCAGTGAACCTGGACATTCCATTATTTTCAGCAGGTCTTAAAAATCTGATCAGCGTATAGATTTTACTTTGGCATTAAACCAAAGGAGACACCACGACATGACCGCCTACGAAAAGCAGATCAAACAGACTTCGGCCTATTACGACGCGCAGATCGCCGACATCGAAGGGGCAGGGGCGGAAATCCTCTGCTCGAAGGTGCGCGACAGCCGCCTGCACGAGATCATCAATAACCCCTATGACGAGGGGATCGACGAGGGTTGAGCAGGTTTGTCGGGTTATCAAACAAAACAGCCGGGCGTCGCCCGGCTGTTTTGCATCAAGTGGACAAAGGATCAGAGCCGGTTGAGTTCAACACGGCGGTTTTCCGCTTTGCCTTCGGCGCTGTCGTTCTCGGCGATCGGCTGCTCTTCGCCGTAGCCCATCGCGATCATGTTGTCGCGGGCCACGCCATTCTCTGAGAGGTAATTCACCACGCTCTGCGCACGGCGCTGTGACAGGTCCTTGTTGTAGGCCGCCTCGCCGTCACTATCGGTGTGACCAGCAACCATCACGCGGATCTGCGGGTTGGCCGACAGCGTCGCGGAAACGCCGTCCAGAATCGCCAGCGACTCGGCGGTCAGTTCATCGGAATCGGTCTTGAAGTTCACACCACGCAACACGATGCGTGCTTCGTTGTCGCAGCCCAGTGCATCGACCGAGACGCCCTCGGCGGTATCGGGGCAGAGGTCGGTGGTGTCGGCAACGCCGTCATTGTCACCGTCCGCCGGGCCAGCAGGCTCGGCCGGGGCAGGCATCGCGGTGGGCATTATCGGGTAGTACGGGCCGTAACCGTTGTAGCCATACCCATACGCCCGGGTATTGCCGTAGCCATCGCCGTAACCGTAGCCGCGCATGTCGGCGTTGGCACGCCCACGCATCGCAAAGCTGAAGTCAAGATCACCGGCCGCGTCGCCATAGCCGTCGCCTGAGGTGTTGCCGTAGCCATCCCCCCAGCCACTGCCGTAGCCATTGTTCCAACCGTTGTTGCCCCAACCGTTGCCCCAAGGCATCCAGTTGTTACCCCAACCATTGTTGCCCCAGCCGTTATTTCCCCAGCCGCTTCCCCAGGGCATCCAGCCGTTGTTACCGCCCCACGGCCCCCAGTTGTTGTAGCCAGGGTAGCCATAGCCGCCCCCTGGGTAGCCCCAGTTACCGTATGGCGTGCCGCGCCAGGGCTGATAGGCTGGTGCGGGATAGGCCGGAACAGTCGGCGTGTACTGCGGCATCGGCAATCCCATGTCAGAGGGCATCGCCGGTATCGGCGGTGCCTCGGGTGCCTGCATCATCTCGGGTGCCGCAGGTGGCCTGGGTGCCGCGGGCATGGCCATGGCGCGTTGCCCACGCTGCTCGTTAACCCAGCTGGGCAATTGCGGCGCGGTCGGCCTTGGCGGAGCCTCGGCGACCGGCGCTTCCGGCTTGGCCGGTTCAGCTGCCGCGGGCATTGCCGGTTTCTGCGGCGGTTTTGGGGCCGCGGGCGGCTGCATTTGCGCACGCTGCTCGGTAACCCATGCCGGTGGCTGAGGCGCAGCGGGACGCATCGGCGATGCACCAGCGGCCGTCTCAACCGGTTTGGTCATGACTGGCTTGGCCGGGATTTCCGGTTTCTGCGGGGCCTCAGGTGCAGTCGGGGGCTGGATCTGGCCGCGCATTTCGGTTACCCAGGCCGGCCTTTGTGGGGCGGCAGGTGTTTCCGGGGCGGTCATTTCTGGCGCAACCGGCTTTTCCGGGGCCTTGGGTGCCTCCGGCGCGGCCAGCGCCTGCATTTCTGCGCGATGTTTTTCGACCCATTCCGGTGTCTGTGGGGCGGCAGGGCGCATCGCCGGCGCTGCGGTGGCTGCCCCTGATGTTGTCATCGTGGGTCTTGCCGGCATCTCGGGTCGCAGCGGCGCCTCGGGTGCAGCGGGTGGCTGCGGTTGTGCGCGCTGTTCAGTCACCCAGGCGGGTACAGGCGCGACGGTAGGGACGGCACCGTCGGCGATTCCCAGCTCCGCGCGGCGCTGTTGCACCCAGTCCGGTAGCGTTGTGATGTAGACCGGTGCAGCGGACGGCGCTGGCGGGGTGGACTCGGCGGTCGCCGCAGCGGCGGCCGGTTGTTCAGCGTGGGCCACGGCGGCGGCCATGACGCTCGCCAGAAGGCTGCTGATGAGCAGGGGTTTTGACATTCTTTGTTCTCCTTGATCGCTCGCGGGGAATAGGCCCGTCAAAATCGATCGCGTCAGTTCGGCTATAGTGTCCCGCGCAGTGTGGCGGGGTCGGCTCTGCCTGAATTGCCGGATACTGCCGCGACACGAGGCTGATGACCAGCCCGGTAACTTACATTATTAATTCAACAGAATCTAATACAGCGCGAGGATGCAGCGCTGATCGGTAATGGCCGCAAGACGGTCAGCCAGCGGTTCGTTGCTATAGACCGGCAGATTTAAGATCTGCCGACCGATTAGACCCAGACCGGCGGCGCTGTCGCACCGCCGGACGAGTGCCGAAGCCTTATGACCACATCCAACACTGACGGTTATTTACTGCCGCATGACCTCGATGCGCCGAAGCTGGTCCACATGCTTGGCGGCGAGACATGCTGTGCGATCGATGAGACAACCGCCTTTGCCCTCCATTTCTTTGACAGTTTCGACTGGCGGCTGCACCAGGCGGGCCTGCGCCTGCTGAAGATCGACACGCCGCAAGGCGGGTTGCTGCGCCTGAAGCCTGCCAAGGGCGGGGAACCGATTGCCGCCGAGCCGCTCGACGATCGACCGGCCTGGCCGGCCGATTTGCCGGCAGGCGAACTCAAGGACCAAGTCGCCAGACAGCTCGAGATGCGCGTGCTGTTGGATCTCGCTACGGTGGAATGGGCGGCCACCGAGCTGCGCATGCTGAACGAGGACGGCAAGACCGTGGTGCGGATCCAGTACGTGCAGATGGCCTGCCGTTCGGCTGACGTCAACGAGCCGCGTGCGCTGTGGCCGCGCGTCCGCCTGATCCCGGTGCGGGGGTACGAAGACGAATGCGACCGCCTGGCCAGGCATTTCGCCGACGAGTTGGAATGGCCCGCGGCGCCGGGCTGTCTGTTTGATGAGGCGATGGCCGCCGTTGGTCGTGAGGCCGGCGACTATTCATCGAAACTCGACGTCCCGCTGAAGCCGAAGGAGCATGCCGTCGATGCAATGCGCAAGATTTTGCGCACGCTGTTGGCGACACTCGAACGCAATGTTGACGGCACGCGTGCCGACCTGGATTCCGAGTTCCTTCACGATTTGCGGGTTGCGACGCGGCGTACCCGCTCGGCGTTGTCGCAGGTCAAACGTGTATTGCCCGATGCTGTCGTCGAAGAATTTAAGGCACGCTTTGCCTGGCTCGGGCAGATCACCGGTCCGACCCGGGATCTCGATGTATTTCTGCTCGAGCTGCCGCACTATCGGGCCAGTCTGCCAGCCGCGATGGCCGGTGATCTCGATGCCCTTGAGGAGCAGCTCAAGGCTGCGCACAAGAGGGAGCAGGCCAAGCTGAAACGCAAGCTCGGTAGCGCAGAGATGCGCACGTTGCTGAGCGACTGGCACAACGTGCTCGATGCGGAACAGACCCCGGGTGAGCCGGGTTGGTTTGCCGACCTGCCGATCGAGCAGGTCGCCTCGCAGCGAATCTGGCGGATGTACAAAAAGGTGCGTAAGACCGGGTCTGGCGTCACCGCGGATGGTCCGCCGGAAGAGATGCACGAGCTGCGTAAGGAATGCAAGAAGTTGCGCTACCTGATCGAGTTCTTCAGAGGTCTGTATCCGTCGAGCGATGTGAAGCTGCTGATTCGTGCGCTCAAAGACCTGCTCGACAACCTCGGCGAGTTCCAGGATCTCGAAGTGCAGGCCGACAAGTTGCGCGATTTTGCGCGCGGTTTCGACCCGCAGGCGCCGAGCACGTTGCCCACGGTGATGGCGATCGGTGCGTTGGTTGCCGATCTGCTGCAACGCCAGCAGGCCGCGCATGCGCGGTTTGCCGAATGCTTCGCGGGTTTCGACGCACGCGAGAATCGTCGGCGTTATGCACGACTGTTTAAGGACAAGGCCCACAAGACCGTATGAAGATTCTCGGCATGTACAACATCAAAGGCGGTGTCGGCAAGACGGCGACCGCCGTGAACATCGGACACCTGGCGGCAAGCAATGGTCTGCGCACCTTGATCTGGGATCTCGATCCACAGGCCGCGGCGACCTTTTATCTGCGCGTGAAACCGAAGGTGAAGGGCAGCATGAAACTGCTCAAAGGCAAACGCGATCTCGACGATGTCGTGAAAGGGTCAGACTACCCCAACCTCGATCTGCTGCCGGCAGATTTCGCGTATCGCAACATGGACCTGTTGCTCGGCGAAAACAAGAAGCCGGCGTTGCAACTGCTGAAACTGCTGCGGCCATTATCGAGGCACTACGATCTGGTGGTGCTGGACTGTCCGCCGAGCATATCGCTGGTGTCGGAAAACATCTTTCGCGCGGCGGACGCGCTGTTGCTGCCAACGATCCCAACCACGTTGTCGTTGCGCACCATGGAGCAGCTGCTCGACTTTATGGAAGGGCATAGATTGGAAACACCGGTGTATGCGTTTTACTCGATGGTCGACCGGCGCAAACGCTTGCATCAAGACGTGATTGCCACGCCGGGCGACCCGCGCTGCACCGTGCTGGAGACCACGGTGCCGTATGCGACTGAGGTCGAGCGCATGGGCCTGGAACGACGACCGGTGACTGACTACGCGCCGCGCTCGAATGCCGGGCGGGCATACCATGCGTTGTGGGATGAGGTGCAGCGGTACGTCAAAGGCCTGCACCCGATAACGAGATTCGAAACGCCGTTCTGACTGTCCTGTGCGATTTGCTCAAAAAGTGTATCTCGCGCATTCGCGTCAGCTGTCGCAATTTGCCGGCTTGCCGGGCTAAACCTGATCGATCTGCTGCAACAGCTCTTCAATCTGCCGCCGCTGATCCGGGTTCCGTGCACCGCCCAACGCCTGCTTCAGCATGTCACGGGCACCATCCTGATCGCCGATTTCCAGATAGGCCCGAGCGAGATCCAGGCTCATATGAAACGTGTCATCTTCCAACTGGGTGACACTTGGGGTGTCGTCGGTGAACTTTGCGGCGTCCGCTGCTGTTGGAAAATCATCGTCGAGCGGATCCAGCTGGATGTTCGCCGTGTCAGCGACCAATTCGTTGTCTTTGGGCGCGAGCTTGTCATCCAGTTCGTGCAGGATGCTCGGGATGTCGTCATCGATCGGTAGCTCGGTTTGCGTTGGCTTGGTTGCAGCGGGCTTTTCCGTGGTCGCGCTTTCCAACTGATCGATTTCCGATCCGAGCTCTTCCATCCATGACTCGATGTCGTCTTCGCTTACATCCGCGTCCGGTGCTGCGGCCGGTGGTCGCCCACCGAGGTGCTTGCCGTCTTCGAGCATCTCGTCGAGCATCGAATTGGTCAGGCCTTCGATACGTTGATCGACGGCTTGCGCTGCCGACTTGTCCATGTCCGGCAGCCGCTCAGCAGGCGGCGTTGCCGGTTCGATCGCGGCAGCCGATGTATCCGACATACTGCGGAAGTCGCGTTCGGCCTGTTTGATTTCTTCACGGGCCGGTTCGCGCTCGCGCCCGTAGGTCGACGGCGGTGACGATGGCAGATCGGCCATCGGCACATTGCTCTGGTTCTGTGTGACCATCTGCCGCCGAATCATCAGGCCGACGGCGACCAGGCCAATCAGGCCGAGCAAGGCCCAGATCAGCCACAGGTACTGGTCGTACCAGGGTGGACGCATGGCCGGCTCGGGTGCGGGCAGTGGCTCGGCGGCGATGGTGACCGGTGTCTCGGCTTCGGCAAGGTCGGTTGCCGGCGCAGGCGCGACGGCAGCGGTTTCTTGTTCGATGATCGGCGAGCTGGGCGCCGGGGCGGCATCGGGCAGTGTCGCCCCGGCGGCATCGGCGGCCTTTTCGATCTCATCACGCGCGTCGATTTCGGATTGCAGGGCGGCGATCTGCTGGTCCTTCAGCTCAACCAGGGCCTGCATGCTGGTAAGTTCTTCTTCGAGCTTGGCCAGTCTTGATTCGATTGCGCTGGTGGTGATCCGGTTGCTTTCGATCTC
Source organism: uncultured Gammaproteobacteria bacterium (assembly GCA_942490985.1). Lineage (GTDB taxonomy): Bacteria > Pseudomonadota > Gammaproteobacteria > Chromatiales > Chromatiaceae > Thiosocius. The sequence goes on along the minus strand of CALNYW010000003.1, from coordinate 224,957 downwards.
CTCCATCGTGACCAACAGTTGCTTTTGGATAGCCCCTTCGGAGCTGGTTTCTTCATCCGTCTGCTGGTCCGTCACGATGCGCAGCTTGGCCTCAGCGGCGTCTGCAGCGGTATCCGGCGGCGAGGTTACCGTTGGCGCAGTCTCGCTTGCTTCCGGCACCTGATCGCTCGGGGTGGCGGCCTGCTGGGTGGTAGCGGGTGCAGTGATTGGCGCAGACACTGCGGCCTGGCGCGGTGAGGTGGCTACCGGTGCCCGCCATTGCCGAACCTGCTCAGCGAATTCCCGGGCGGCGGTCGCGGCGTCGAGCTGTTGGATCTCGCCGAGCGGCGGCACGGTGAGCACCGCACCGGCGCGGAGTTTATTGATGTTGTTGTCGATGAACGCCTGCGGGTTGGCGCGTAGCAAGGCCATCGCCATTTGCTTGGTGGTGATCCCGCGAGGTCTCAGTTTCTGCGCGATCGGCCACAGTGTCTCGCCACTGCGAACCGGGCCGTAGGTCGCGCTCGACGGCAGATTGCCCACGGGTGGTGCGGCGGTCGGTGTCGCTGTCTGCCGCGTGGCGGCGGGCCGGGCGGCGCGGGTAACGGTCGCGGGGCGCGACAAAGTCAGTGGATCGAGCAGCAGGGTGTATTGGCGCACCATCTGGCCGCCGGGCCAGGTCATTTGCACGGGAAAGTCGAGGAACGGTTCGGTAACCGGCTTGCGGCTGCGCACCCGGACGATCCACTGGCCGCGGCTCTGGACCACGTCGAAGTTGAGGTCGTTCATGAAAAACGTGAACGGGATGCCGAGCCGGTCAAACTGGTCCTGGTTCGCGACGCGAATCCGCAGGTCCTCATGCTGGCCGGGTTCCACCCCAACCAACGCAATCTCGGCCTCGAGCGGTTGATTCAGGTAGGAGACCACTCGGGCCTGCCCGAGGGTGACGGCATGCGTGCCTGCGCTGGCAAGCAGTGCGATAAGCAGCGCCAAAAAGCATTGCATTGTTGTTGTCCGAGAGGCGGTTCGACGAGTCGGGCGGTGGCCCAGCGTTGATCCGTTGCTACGTTGTTCCATGTTTTCCAGGCCGCCGTTGGTTAATGCGCTTGGTTGCCAAATAGGCATTTCAGGCCGCTTGTTGGGACCAAGAGTCCCGAGGCCATTGAACTCCTTCTGATGTTACCACGCGCGCAACTCGTCTTTTGGCCTCGGTTCGGGTTGGCGGCTGGCTGCCTGCTTTCTTTAAGTTTCAGGCGCTTGCCGTTGTCTATTCAAGCGGCGGAGTACACGGTGTCCGGTGGTGTCCGCGATCGCAGCTTCAGACTGAAAATCGGCCCGCTTGGAACAGCGTTCCCATCCCCGCCAGATGCCTGTTCCTATGCCGATTTCTGCGGCGAAAAAAGCCGCAATTGGAGAACCCAAGTATTAAAGAAATGCCAGCTCAGCCGCTACAGAACCCGGAGGCGGTAAATACCGATTTCGTAAAGAGCCCGGTATATCCGCCAAGGTAAAACCCGGTGTCGAGCACAGCTCCGCCGGCATTAATTGGAGAAGCCATCATGGCAATGGGAATCAACACCAACCTCATGTCGCTGAACGCTCAGCGCGCCCTCAGCAACACCAACAACGGCATTCAAACGGCGATGGAGCGTCTGTCTACCGGTCTGCGGATCAACAGCGCCAAGGACGACGCCGCCGGTCTGGGTATCTCGGACCGCATGACCTCACAGGTCCGCGGTCTGAATCAGGCCATCCGCAACGCCGGTGACGGTATCTCGCTTGCACAGACCGCGGAAGGCGCGATGCAGGAATCGACCAACATCCTGCAGCGTATGCGTGAGCTGGCGATTCAGTCGGCGAACGACTCGAACAGTGCAGCCGACCGTGCCAACCTGCAGAAGGAAGTCGGGCAGCTGCAGCAGAACTGAACCGCATCGCCGACACGACGACGTTCAACGGCAAGAAAGTTCTCGATGGTACCTTCACGGCTCAAAAGTTCCACGTCGGTGCGAATGCCAACGAGACCATCAGCGTGAGCGTCGAAAGCACACCAACCGCCGATTTATGGGAGCTTACAAGCTTGACGTTGGAAACGATGCAGAATGCTGTAGCAGGGCTTGTCAACACTGGCGCGGTGTTACGGCCGACAACGGGTTGACGATAACTGGTAGTCTGGGATCTTCCGTTACCGCTGATGTGGCATCAGGTGCTACCGCTCGAACGATCGCGGGTGCGGTCAACAACGTGACCGCAGCTACTGGGGTCGACCGCAACCGCATCGTACAACTGCGACTCTTAAAAGCTTGGCGCGGCAGGTACGGTTAGCTTTACGCTGGCGGAACAACAACGGCCGAGCACAGTTGGGACTGCAGTTTCGATTTCTGTCAATGTCGTCAGTATTTCGGACCTCAGTGGTCTTGCCGATGCAATCAACGCGGCAGCTGGCCAATACGGGTATTACCGCTGAGTTTGGTGACGACAAAAGGCACGGTCGACGCTTGTAAACGAGCAACGGCGATGACATTGAGATCGGTGCATTCGATCACAGTGCGGCCGGTGCGGAGCTCGATTTGACGTCCTGATTCCAACGGCCATCGGTGGTTCAGAGACCGCTGTAGCCTGTCGGTCGAGGGTAAGGCAACGTTAGTGCTACGGTGGGCGGTAAAGTCTCGATCTAATTCGGCGTGAAGCGTTCAGCGTTAGTGCAAACTGGCTGACATACGTCATCCGCGAACGATGCCACTGGTGTAGTTCGCTGATCGTGGTACCTCAGGTAGATATCGGTACGCAGACCGGTGCGAACAACGCGCTGTCGGTGCTCGATGACGCGCTGCGCACATTACTGATTCCAAGGGCAGATTTCGGTGCCATTCAAAACCGCCTCGAGTCGACGATCTCTAACCTGAGCAACGTCGTCGAAAACGTGACGGCAGCTCGTTCGCGGATCGTTGATGCGGACTTCGCGGCAGAGACCGCCAACCTGACCCGTGGTCAGATCCTGCAGCAGGCCGGTGTGGCCATGCTGGCCCAGGCCAACGCGGCACCGCAGTCGGTATTGGCACTGCTCCAGTAATCCTTTCAAAAACCGACGCCTCGGGGTCCGCCCCGGGGCTCACTGGAAAGGATTAGGAGGGTAATACGATGATCAACGAGATCATGAAACCCATGGGGCCAACAGCCGAGCTCGGTCTGCAACGCACGCAGGCACCGACCCGGACAGGCGGCCCGGACCCGACCGGTCAAGCCGGGCGCGCCCGGGAGTCCTCCGCGTCTTCGCAGGCGCCGCCGTCGCTGGACCGCGAAAATGCCACCAAGCTGGCCGACGACCTGAACCAGATGGTTCAGCAGGTCAGTCGGCAATTGCATTTCAAGGTCGATAGCGACAGCGGCAAGACGTTGATCCAGGTCGTCGACAAGACGACCGGTGAGATGTTGCGCCAGATCCCGTCCGAAGAGATCGTTGCGTTGCAACATCGGTTGAGCGAGCTTCAAGAAAGTGGTTCGGCGGCCGATGCTTCGAGTGTCGGGAGTTTGTTCGTCAACTCTCAGGCCTAATGACCCACAACGGGTAGGAACAGGCCGGGCATCAGCCCGGCCTCGATCCAGGATTTCCTGAGGAATCAGCTTTATGGCAATTTCGGTAGCAGGAATCGGTTCCGGTCTGGATATCGAGGGCATCGTCAGCCAGCTGATGGCGGTCGAGCAACAGCCGTTACTGAAGCTCGCCAACCAGGAAGCCGGTTTTCAGGCGACGATCTCGGCGGTCGGTGAATTCCGCAGCGTGTTGTCGTCGTTCCGTGATGCCGCAGATGCGCTCGGTGAGGATGGCGCGTTCGATGCGATCAACACGACCTCATCAAATGAAGAGGCCGTCACTGCCTCGGCCGACGGCGATGCCGCGCTCGGCAGCTTCACGGTCGATGTCGCGCGCCTCGCGCAGTCTCACAAACAGGCCTCGGCGGCCTTTGCTTCAACAGACACATTCGGTGGCGGTGTCGATGATGCCGTGACCTTTACGGTCGGCGGTAGCAGCCTGACGATCGATCTGTCGACCGCCAAGACGCTCAGCGCGATTCGCCAGGAAATCGTCGATGCGGGGGCCGATATCGGACTCAACGCCACGCTGATTGACGAGGTCGGCGACGGCAGCGCGATGCGCCTGGCCCTGTCATCCAATGAAACGGGTTACGACGGCCGCATTCAGGTCGCCTTCGGCGGCACCATCGCCACTGATCCGTTCAGTTTCGTGACGACCAACGAAAAGCCCGATGGCAATCCGATGTCCGAGTTGGAGCTTGACCAGTTGGATGCCAGTTTCAGCGTCGATGGTTTCAGCATGACGCGCAGCAGCAACACGGTCGACGACGCGATCAGCGGGGTGAGCTTCAGCCTGGCCGGCATCGGTGAATCAACGATCGCGGTCGCCCGTGACGGCGGCCAGATCAGCACGGCGGTATCCGCGATGGTCGATGCCTACAACGAGATGCAGACCAGCCTGTCGTCGCTTGGCGCAGGGGCACTGGGCAACGACAGCATGGTGCGTGGCGCGCAAAACCGTATCCGTTCGCTGCTCGGGCAGGGCTACAGCAGCCTCGGCAACTTCTCGTCGCTGTCCGAGTTGGGTGTCAGTTTCACCAAGGAAGGGACGCTGACGTTCGACGCAACGAAACTCGATGAGGCCGTCACCAACGATCGTGCGTCGGTCGAGGCATTGTTTGCCGACGAGAATGGCTTTGTCGCACAGATCGACACGGCGCTCGAGGGCTACCTCGGTACGGCCGGCATCATCGATGCGCGCGTCGATGGCCTGAACGCACGGGTCGATTCGCTGCAGGATCAACAAGCGGTTTGGGAACGGCGGCTGATCACCATCGAAGATCGGCTGCGCGGACAGTTCACGGCGTTGGATACCTTGGTTGCGCGGTTGAGCAATACCAGCCAGTTCCTCGTCGGGCAACTCGACACCCTGCCAGGCTTCACGTCGAACAATAACTGATAGGCTTTAGCAAAATTAACTGGCGCCAACAGCGCTACCGAGGCTCAAACAATGACACAAAATGGCTCAGGCAAAGCCGCCAAGCGGTACCAGGCGGTCGGCGCATCGACCGGCGTCATGGATGCCAGCCCGCACCGGCTGGTCCAGATGCTGATGGAGGGCGCGCTGGACAAGCTGGCGACCGCGCGAGGCTGTATCGAGCGCGACGACCTCGAAGGCAAGAACCGGCACCTGACCTGGGGTATGTCGATCATCAACGGGCTGCGTGCCAGCCTCGATGCAGAGACCGGCGGTGAGATCGCCGTGAACCTCAATGATCTCTATGGCTACATGAACCGGCGACTCGGTGAGGCGCTGACTGCGGACAATGCGGAACCGGTCACAGAGGTCATCAATCTGCTGCTGGAAATCAAGGGTGCCTGGGATGCGGTGCCGGACGACGTGAAACAGGCCCCGGTGGCCAATGACCAGGCCGTTGGTAGGGCCGGCACGGTGTGAACATGACCAGTTCTCGTCATCAATTGCTCGACGACGCCCTGGCAATGAGCCGCCGCATGGCCGAACTCGGCGATGCCGGTGACTGGGATGCGGTGATCGACCTCGAACCGCAACGGCGTACGCTGCTCGAGCAGGCCTTTGCGACACATGCACCGGTCGACGACATCATTGTCGAGCGGGTCAAGGCGATCCTCGCGCTCGACAAGCAGCTGATGGTGCAAAGCGCCGCCGCGCGCGACCAGGTGGCCGCGGAGGTAACCCGCGCCAGCCGCGGACGCAAGGCGACCTCGGCCTACCAATCGGCTGGTCGCTAGCCCGCTTTTCAGAATTGCCCTCCATGGTGTCGGGCGCAGCCCGACCTACCCAGGATTTGGCGGCACGAGGTAGGGCACGCTGTGCGTGCCGAAAAGCGCCAAGCGGGGAGATCAGTTCGTAGGGCAGCCTGTGGCTGCCGTTGATCTGCCGACGTTGGTTCGACGGGCACAGCCCGACCCACATGCATAGTTGGCTACGCTTGATTTCCCTTCGAGGATGTCGGGCGCAGCCCGACCTACCCAGGATTTGGCGGCACGAAGTGGGGCACGCTGTGCGTGCCGAAAAGCGCCGAGCGGGGAGATCAGTTCGTAGGGCAGCCTGTGGCTGCCGTTGATCTGCCGACGTTGGTTCGACGGGCACAGCCCGACCCACATGCATAGTTGGCTACGCTTGATTTCCCTTCGAGGATGTCGGGCGCAGCCCGACCTACCCAGGATTTGGCGGCACGAGGTAGGGCACGCTGTGCGTGCCGAAAAGCGCCAAGCGGGGAGATCAGTTCGTAGGGCAGCCTGTGGCTGCCGTTGATCTGCCGACGTTGGTTCGACGGGCATAGCCCGACCCACATGCATAGTTGGCTACGCTTGATTTCCCTTCGAGGATGTCGGGCGCAGCCCGACCTACCCAGGATTTGGCGGCACGAGGTAGGGCACGCTGTGCATGCCGAAAAGCGCCAAGCGGGGAGATCAGGTCGTAGGGCAGCCTGTGGCTGCCGTTGACATGACGACGTTGATTCATCGGTCATTGCCCGATCTACAAAGCTACGCCGTCATCCCGAGCTGCGAAGCGGCGTGGCTATCTCAAGGAGATTGCTTCGTCGCCCTGTTCCGCGCAAAGACGGGTCGGCAAGGCACTTCTTCGCAAGCCGAAAAGCGCCGAGCGGGAGATCAGCGATGCAGGATCAGTTCGATCACGGCCTTGCTGCCGAAATAGGCCAACATCAACACGGCGAATCCGACCAGCGTCCAGCGCAGCGCGGTGCGCCCACGCCAGCCAAAACGGTAACGGCCCCACAACAGGATCGCGAACGCAAACCACGCGACGATCGACAGCACCGTCTTGTGCGCGAGGTGCTGCGCGAACATGTCTTCGAGATACAGGAAGCCGGTCGCGAGGCCGACGCTGAGCAACACGAAGCCGAGGCTGATCATCTCGAACAGCAGTGCCTCCATCGTCTGCAGCGGTGGCAAGGCGCGCACGAAGCCACCAGGGCGATGACGGCGTAACTGGGAATCTTGCAGGGCAAGCAGGATTGCCTGGGCGCTGGCCAGGGTCAGTAGGCTGTAGGCCAGGATCGAGGTCAGCACGTGCACGCGTAACGCCCAACCGGCATTGGCACCGAGCAGGTGGCTGCCCGGGAAACGCAGATCGAGCAGCACGGTGATCGCGGCCAGCGGCAGCGCGAGGATCGCGAGATTGTCGACCGGTTTGGTCAGCGCAGAGATCAACAGCAGACCGGCGACCGTCCAGGCCGCCAGCGATACGGCGTTGAAGAAGCTCAGATTGAGTCCGGCATCGGTGAACAGCTCCAGGTAGAGCATCAGGCCGTGCAGGGCGAGACCGCCGAACCCGAGAATCAGACCAAGGTTACGCGGGGGGCGCCAACTGCTGTCGCTGCCGAACAGCCGCAAGCCGGAGCTGAGGCCGCCGCAGAAGTACATCAGAGCGGCCGGGAATGCGATCAACGTCATGTTCATGCGAGATCAGATCATGGCATAACGCCCGGGTGGCTGCATCCGTATAATGCAGCCAATAGCGGGCTTACGAGCCTTTAATTTTTCCTATCTCAAGACGATAAAGCTGCCTATGTTTGCCAGTCTCTCCGACCGCCTCGGCGGTGTCTTGCAGAAGGTCCGTGGTCAGGGCCGGATCAGCGAAGACAATATCAAGGACACCCTCCGCGAGGTGCGCATGGCGCTGCTCGAGGCCGATGTCGCCCTGCCGGTGGTCAAGGAGTTCGTCGAACAGGTGCGCGCCAAGGCGATGGGCGAGGAGGTGCTGAAGAGCCTCACGCCGGGCCAGGTGCTGGTCAAAATCGTCAACGACGAGCTGGTCAGCGTGATGGGCGAGGCAAACGAGCAGCTCAATCTCGCCACCCAGCCGCCGGCGGTGATCCTGATGGCCGGCCTGCAGGGCTCGGGTAAGACGACCAGCGTCGGCAAGCTCGCGCGCATGTTGCAGGAACGCGACAAGAAAAAGGTCATGGTGGTCAGCGCCGACGTCTATCGGCCGGCGGCCATCCAGCAGTTGAAGACGCTGGCCGAGGAGGTCGGTGCCAACTTCTGCCCGTCATCCGGTGATCAAAAACCGTTGGCGATCGCGCGCTCGGCGCTTGCCGCGGCACGCAAGGCCTACGTTGACGTACTGATCGTCGACACCGCCGGACGCCTGGCGATCGACGAAATGATGATGGCCGAGATCCAGGCGCTGCACGGCGAGCTGGATCCCGTCGAGACGCTGTTCGTGGTCGACGCGATGACCGGTCAGGATGCGGCGAACACGGCCAAGGCGTTCAATGACGCGTTGGCGTTGACCGGCGTGATCCTGACCAAGACCGACGGTGATGCGCGCGGCGGAGCGGCGCTGTCGATCCGTCAGATCACCGGCAAACCGATCAAGTTTCTCGGTGTCGGTGAGAAGACCACGGCGCTGGAGCCGTTCCACCCGGACCGCGTGGCATCACGGATTCTCGGCATGGGCGATGTGCTGTCGCTGGTCGAAGAGGTCACCACGAAGGTCGACCAGAAAAAGGCCGCGAAGCTCGCCAAGAAGATCCAAAAAGGCGAAGGCTTCACGCTCGGTGACTTCAAGGAACAGATGGAACAGATGGCCAACATGGGGGGCATGGCCGGTCTGATGGACAAGCTGCCGGGCATGGGCCAGGTGCCGGACGCGGTCAAGGCGCAGGTCGGTGACAAGGAGGTCAAGAAACTGATAGCGATCGTCAACTCGATGACCGAAAAGGAACGCAGCTTCCCGGCGGTGATCAAGGGCTCGCGCAAGAAACGCATCGCGGCCGGGTCGGGCACCCAGGTGCAGGACGTCAACAAGCTGCTCAAGCAGTTCACCCAGATGCAGAAGGTCATGAAGAAGATGAAAGGCGGCGGCATGGCCAAGATGATGCGCGGCATGCAGGGCAAGCTGCCGGGCGGTTTCCCGGGTGGCGGAATGCCGCCAGGCGGGGGTGGTGCCGGCGGGGGCGGGTTTCCGTTCTGAGCGCGATGCCTTCGCGTCTGTTGGGCTTGGCCCTGGTGTTGCTGACAGCCTCGCCCGGACTGGTCAGGGCTGCCGAGCCCTGCGCCGAGTTGCTGAACCGCAACAATGCGCAGCTCGAGGCGATGCGCCAACATGCCGATGCAATCGGCAGCAGCCTGCAACGGCTCAGCGATGCGTTGTCGCGTGCTGAACAACGCAACGCGGATCAGGCGCAGACGATCGAGCGGCTACAGGCCGAGCTGCGAGCCCAGCGGGCGCGCGACCCGGAATATCAACAACGTCAACGGCGGGAGTTTTTCCTCGCGCTGCGGCGACAGCTACCGGTCTCGGCACTGTACGAGATCCAGCCCGATCGTCTGATCATCGCCAACGACCCGGTATTTATCTTTGGCAAGGGGGAGATCGGTGCCGAAGGTCAGGACCGGCTGACCCCCTTGGTCACGGCAATGGGTCAGCTGGTCGGTGAACTGCAGACCGAGTTTCCGTGGCGCTTGCGGATTGAGGGCCATTCCGATAGCCGACCGCTGCGGACCAACCCGCGTTTTGACAACAACTGGGAACTGTCGGCGGCCCGTGCGCTGAGTCTGCTGGAGTTCCTGGTCGCGCAAGGGCTGCCCGAGGAGCGGCTGTCGGCGGTCGGGTTGGCCGACACCCAGCTGCGCGACCGCGGTGATAGCACGGCCGCGCATCGGCGCAACCGGCGCATCGAGATCCATCTGGTTTACGCCGACTAGCGCCGTACCTTCCAGGCTACGGGGTTGTCAGCTGTCGTCCTGCGGGCTGCTCGCGAGCAGGCGATTGACCAACTGCCGGCTGTCATCGGCATCGGCATCGATTTTCTCGGCCGGGGTCCAGCTCAGGTCGGACTCGAGGCGGTAGGAGCCGAGAAAGCGTTTCGGCGGCTGCCCGTTCCAGTCGTCGGGCGACAACATCGAGAACGCCGGCGTGCCGTCGGTTTCTTCGTATAAATGATAGATGTGGCCGGGTATGCGCTTGAACGAACAGCGCGCATGGTGCAGGCGCTGGTCTTCGCGGGCGGCCTCGAGGATCCGCCGGGCCTGGGCCTGCAGACTGCGGACCTGCTCGGCGATGACCTGGAGCTGCCCGCCGAGTCGGCTACCGACCATCTGGTCGGCCTGTTTGATCTCTTTGGCGAGATCGACCAGGTCGAAGCCCGGCGCCAGGCGGCTTACCGGATAAGGCGAGCTGCGGTCGGCGCCGCGGTGGATTTTCGGCGGGTTGCTCTGATTGTCGTTTGTTTGCATGCCAGTACTTCACAAAGTCTCTGATTTGCGTACAATACGCGGTTTCCTGCGGCCCGGGTGGGTCGGAAAACTGACAAGTTTTAAGGCTTATAAAAAATGGTATCGATTCGTTTAGCAAGATCGGGTGCGAAAAAGCGTCCCTTTTACCACCTCGTCGCTGCCGACTCCCGTCGTGCCCGCGGTGGCCGTTACATCGAGCGTTTGGGATTTTTTAACCCGGTCGCGGTGGACGGTGAGGAATCGCTGCGCATCGACCTCGCACGGGTCGATCACTGGGTTTCGGTTGGCGGTCAGTTGAGCGATCGCGCGCGAAAGTTGGTCGACGGCTACCGTAAGACCGCCGAGGCCTGAGGCCTCCGCCAAATCGGACGCGGCTGCGCTGCGTGCCGGAAACGCTGGATGGCGAGCTTCCGTGAGCACCAAACGCCGCAACGCTGATGAACAACCTACCGAGGGTGGCGAGCAGCGGTTCGTCACCCTCGGTCGCGTTTCCGGGGCGCATGGTCTGCAGGGCTGGGTGCAGGTTTACTCAGATACCAGCCCGCGCGAGAACATCGTGCAGTACTCGCCCTGGATCCTGGTGCGCGGTGGAAAACGCCAGACCCAGCAGGTGAAAGCTGGGCGACGCCAGGGCAAGGCCGTGGTGGCGAAACTGGATGGATGCAACGATCGCGACGCGGCCGAGGCACTGATCGGCGCCGATATCCTGATCGGCCGTGATCAGCTGCCGGCAACCACGGTGCCCGGCGAATATTACTGGGCTGATTTGGTCGGCTTGCGGGTTGAGACCACCGACGGGATTGCGTTGGGCGTGATCGCCCAGTTGTTCGAGACCGGCGCGAACGATGTGATGGTCGTCCAGGGAGACCGTGAACGATTGGTCCCGTACATCTGGCAACAGGTGGTCCGGGAAGTGGATCTCGACGCCGGCGTGATGCGGGTCGACTGGGATCCGGAATTCTAGGCAGCGGCGATGCGCTTTGACGTGATCAGCCTGCTGCCGGCGATGTTCGATGCGATGCGCCAGGGTGTCACCGGGCGAGCCATCGAGCGTGGCCAGGTCGCGCTACAGGTTTGGAACCCGCGCGACTACGCGGACGACGTGCATCGCACGGTCGACGATCGACCCTACGGTGGCGGCCCGGGCATGGTGATGTTGGTCGAGCCGCTGCGGCGGTCGATCGACGCGGCTCGGGCGGCATCGCCCGGTGCGCCGGTTGCCTACCTAAGCCCGCAGGGCCAGCGCTTTGACCAGCGCGCCGCGGCACAGCTGGCGCAGCGGCCAGGGACGATTCTGCTGGCCGGTCGCTACGAGGGTGTCGACGAGCGGCTGATTGCGGCCGAGGTCGACGAGGAATGGTCGATCGGCGACTACGTGCTGTCGGGCGGCGAACTGCCGGCGATGGTGCTGATGGACACGGTGATTCGGTTGCTGCCGGGCGTGCTCGGGCATGCCGACTCGGCCGAACAGGATTCGTATGTGGATGGTCTGCTGGACTGCCCGCACTACACGCGACCCGACGAGATCGACGGGCGTAAGGTGCCACCGGTGTTGTTATCCGGTGACCACGAACAGATACGCCGTTGGCGGTTGCAGCAAGCGCTGGGGCGAACCTGGTCACGCAGGCCGGATCTTTTGCAAGATCGGGTGCTGAGCGACGAGGAAAAGGTTTTACTTGAAGCATATATTCGTGCCCACGGTGGCACTTGAGGCACAGGAGCAGCGGCGATGAGCAACATCATCCAGGAACTCGAAACAGAACAAATGAACAAGACCCTGCCGGAATTTGGCCCCGGCGACACCGTGGTGGTCCAGGTGAAGGTGGTCGAAGGTAAGCGTGAGCGCCTGCAGGCCTTCGAAGGGGTCTGTATTGCCCGTCGCAACCGCGGCCTGAACTCATCGTTCACGGTGCGTAAGATCTCGCATGGCGAAGGTGTGGAACGGGTATTCCAGTCCTACAGCCCGAGCGTCGCCGAGGTGCAGGTCAAGCGTCGCGGTGACGTGCGTCGTGCCAAGCTGTATTACCTGCGCGGCCTGACCGGCAAGGCAGCCCGTATCAAGGAAAAGGTCAAGTCGTCCTCGTCGCGATCTTGAGCATAGCCGCCGCATGGCGGTGGCCCGCTAAGAAAACCGCTGCCCTTGTGCAGCGGTTTTTTTTTGCAGCCTGCTCAGTTCATCGTCGGCTGCAGGCCCAGGGGGGTGATTTTCCCGCCGTCGTCAAAGCAGGTAGTACAACAGTAGTGAGAGTCCGAGCATGACGGCAACCCAGATGGCCATGCTGCCAATTGGCCAGGCGCTGGCCAGCAAGCCTTGCGGCCCATGATGCACGTACAACTGTGAAATCACGTGACGCAGGCCGGCGCGCAGCCTGGCTTCGTTGCTTTGATGGGCGGCGCTGGTTTTCAAGGTGAACTCCTCACCCAGCTGGCGCAGGAATTTTCGGTAAAACCAGTCGAAGTCCAGACTGATCGTCAGGGTGCGCCGCATCAGTTTGAGCATCACAAAGAAAGCAAACCCGGCGAACAGCAAGAGCTGGAACTGCGTAACCAGGTGCGCGACGGTGTAGGGCTGGTAATCCACCGCGTATGGCAGGATGGCGTACAGCGGATCGGGGTACACCCCGAGCCCGATACACAACGCTGAGAACAACCACATCGACAGCCGCAGGTTGCGCGGCGGGTCGGGGGGGCGCAAGCCCGAATCTTTCTGGAAAAAAACGAACCACGGAAACTTGATCCCTGCATGCAGAAAGACCCCAGCGGAGGCCGCAAGCAACAATAGCCAAACCAGCAAGAGCCCTTCATTGGCCGCGGCCGTGGTCTCGAGTGATTTGGTGACAAAGCCGGACGTAAAAGGAAAGGCAGAGATAGCCAGCGCACCAACGATGCCGTTGATCGCAGTGACCGGCATGCTCTGGAATAAACCGCCGAGATCGGTGCATTTGCGTTTGCCTGTCATCAGCAACACGCTGCCGGCCGACATCAACAACAGCCCCTTGTAAATGATGTGCGCGAAGGCATGGGCGGCGGCGCCGTTCAGTGCCATCTCGGTGCCGATGCCGATCGCCGTCACCATGAACCCGACCTGGTTAACGATGCTGTAGGCGAGGATGCGGCGCATGTCGTTTTCGAGTAGCGCGTAGATGATCCCGTAGAACACCATGTAAAGCCCGATCGGAACCAGGATGTCGGCGCCGGGAAAGCCAATCAGCAAGGCGAACACGGCGGTCTTCGTGGTGAACGCCGATAAGAACACCGTGCCGCTCGGGCTGGCTTCTGGGTAGGCGTCGGCAATCCACGCGGAGAAAGGTGGTGCGCCGGCGTTGACCAGGAAGCCGATCAGGATCAACACACTGCCAACCGAGTCGACCGACATGGCGCCGAATTCGAGCGAACCGGTCTCAATGACATGGGTGGCGATGCCAACCATCAGGATGACGCCGCCGAGCAGGTGGACGAGCAGATAGCGCATACCCGCCTGGTAGGCGCGTTGGGTGCCCGCCGACCAAACAACAACAGTCGAGCCCAATGCCATGATTTCCCAAAACACGAACAGTGTTATGAGGTCGCCCGCGAACGTTACGCCGACCGCCGAACCGGCATAGACAAATGCCGCAGTGAGTTCTGTCGTCGAGGCCTGGCGATGGGCGTAGAGACCGCCCGCCAATGCCATGATTGCGAACACCGTGGCGAACAGCCGGCCTTCGGCGGAACTGCTGACGGGTTCCACGGTGTAATCGAGGAAAGCGAGCTGCAGCGATGCATCAGCCGGCAGACCCCATACCGCGGCGAGCGTGAGCACCGGCAGGCCGATCAACAGCCCCAGCCGCAGTCGCTCGCTGAGCAGCGGAATCAGCACGGCCCCCAACACCATGATCAGACCGGGTGGAAACACCAGTTCACTCATCGTAGTAAGTGTCCTTGCGTTTCAGGAAGATGCCGAGGATCTTGGCCACTGCGACCATACCTGCGCAGGCCAGGAAGCCGTACCAGGCGAAAAATCCAAAGCTGGTGTCTAACGAAAACTCGCTGTCCGCAACGTGCGGATGATGATGCAGGAAAAACTCGGGGAGCAGGGCCAGCGTCAGGACCACGATGAGTATCACCCAAAGTTTGGGCAGATTCTGCGGTCGGTATAGCCAGTGCTTGGTGTTGCTATCGGACGACGGTTGTTGGTCGGGTGTATTCATGTCGAGCCCACCATGCGCTGCACCAGCGCCAGCGGCACGTCTGGAAAGAAAAAGATCAGGATGGTCGCCAGCGCCGTCGCACTCAGCGCGAAGACGATCGGCAGGGGCGCTTCGCCATGTGTCGGCTGCGCCTCATCTGCATCGGGCGGCTTCAAGAACGCGGCGTAGACGATAGGTATGAAATAGGCCGTATTCAGCACCGTGGATATCACGATCGCGCCGATTGCGATGAGTTGTTCGGCCTCCAGCGCGCCGGTGAGCAGGTACCATTTCGAGATAAAGCCGGCGGCCGGGGGTGCGCCGATCATCGAGATTGCGCCGATGGTGAACGCGCCCATGGTCCATGGCATTCGACGGCCGATACCATTGAGTTCGCTGATTTTCGATTTGTGTGCGGTCACCAGTACCGCCCCGGCACAGAAAAACAGCGTGATCTTGCCGAACGCATGCATCGCGATATGCATGCCGCTGCCGATCGCCCCTGTCGCCACGCCGAGCATCGCCCCAAGCGTGATGTACGACAGTTGGCTGACCGTGGAGTAAGCCAGCCGCGCTTTGAAGTTGTCCTGGCGCAGCGCGATCAACGAGGCAATCACAATCGTTAGCGCAGCGACCACCATCAATACTTCGGCGGCGGCGAGACTGGCCATGCGGTCGAGTCCAAAGATGTAGACGCTGATCTTCAGCACCGTGAAAACGCCGGCCTTGACCACCGCGACGGCATGCAGCAGCGCTGAAACCGGCGTGGGTGCCACCATCGCGGCGGGTAGCCAGCGGTGGAACGGCATCAGTGCGGCCTTGCCGGTGCCGAACACGAACAGCAACAACAGGATACTCAGCACGCCATCGCTGACCGAGTCATCGAAAACGCCGCCCGGCGTGAATTCCAAAGTGCCGGTCAGCGACCAGGTCCAGATCATCGCCAGCAGGAACAGTCCGATCGACGTACCCATCAGGATCCCGAGATAGACGCGGCCAGCGTGACGCGCCTTGTCGGTGCCGGCATGGGTGACGAGCGGGTAGGTGGCTATCGATAAGATTTCGTAGAACACGAACAGCGTGAACAGGTTGCCGGCCAGCGCGATGCCCATGGCCGCGCCGATCGACACCGCGAACGCGGCATAGAACCGCGTCTGGTTTTTTTCATGGTGCGCGCGCATGTAGCCGATCGCGTAGACCGACGTCACCGGCCAAAGCAGGCTGGCGATCAGCGCGAACAGGATGCCGAGCGGTTCTGGTGTCAGCTGCAAGGCCAGCCCTGGCAGCGGTTCGGCGATCACCAGCCGCCCCGGCGCATCCCAATCCAAACCCATCGCCAGTGTCGCGACCAGCGCAAACAGCGCGAAGCCGCCGAGCACGGTGACGGTTTCGCGCAGGTTGGGGCTGCGCCGGGTGGCGATCACGCCGACCGCAACCAGCGGCGGTAGCAGCATGATCAGGGTGAGCAGCGTTGTGTTGCTCATCCGCCGCCGCCGAGCAACATTGTCGTGGCACGCTGTGCAACCCCGACGCTGACGTCGGTGTTGATGCCGAAGTAGAAGTTCGCACCGACCAGCACCCAAATCGGAATGAGCATCGAGGCCGGTGCCTCGCGGATCACTGGCGCATCATCCGCGGGTTGGTCAAAGTAGGCGGCCTCGACAAGCTTCCAGACATACATCAGCGCGAGCAGCGAACCGGCGAGGACCACGACGGCGATCGGCCACAGCCCCGATTCGAGCGTGCCGAGCACCAGGTACCATTTGCTGACGAAGCCGGCGGTCGGCGGCACGCCAATCAGGCTGAGACCGCCAAGTACGATCGCAGCCATCGTCCATGGCATGCGCCGGCCAAGCCCGGCCAGGTCATGCACTGTGATCGAGCCCAGACGATAGACGACCGCACCCAGCGCCAGGAACAGCGCGCCTTTCATCAGCGCGTGGTTGAATACGTGCAGGATGGCTGCGGTGACTCCGGTGGACGAGGCAAGGCTGATACCAAGCACCATGTAACCGATCTGCGCGACGCTCGAATAGGCCAGCATACGCTTGACGTCTTCCTGGAACACGGCGACCAGCGAGGCAGACAGAATCGCGGCAATACCCAGCACCATCAGGATCAGGTCGAGCGGCATGTTGACCAGTGAGAACTCGATACCGAACACGCTGAAAAGAAAACGCAGCAACGTATACACGGCCACCTTGGTGGCGGTCGCTGCGAGGAACGCGGTGACCATCGATGGCGCGTAGGCGTAGGCGTTTGGCAGCCATAAATGCAGCGGAAACAGCGCCAGCTTCAAACCGATGCCGATCGTCAGGAACGCAAAACCGGCCCGCACGGTCCGCGTGTCGGCCACCGCCGGCAGACGCTGGGCGAGATCCTGCATATTCAGCGTACCGGTCATCATGTACAGGAAACCGATGCCGATCAGGATGAAGGTCGCACCGATGGTCCCCATGACGAGGTACTGAAAGGCCGCGTTGAGCGCACGCCGGTCGCGGCCCATGCTGATGATCGCGTAAGACGCCAGCGATGAGATCTCGAGGAACACGAACACGTTGAAGGCATCGCCGGTGACTGTGATACCGGCGAGTCCGGCAAACGCCAGCAGCACCGCTGCATAAAAACGGGCGATGCGCGGCTCGGGGATTTCCTGCGCGACACTGTGGCGCGCGAACACCATCACCAGTGCCGCAATCGCACTGACGATCAGCAGGACATAGGCGCCAAGCAGGTCAATGCGGTACTCGATGCCCCAGGGTGGTGCCCAGCCGCCGAGCTGGTAACTGATCGTGCCGTCGGTCGAGACGGTCATCAGCAACTGCACTGCGGCGGCGAAACTGAACCAGGTCGCGGTCAGCGCGATACCCCATGCCGGCAGTGGGCGGTCGAGCAGCACGCACAGCGGTGCCGCCATCAATGGCACGATAACCACCAGGACAGGGAGATGGTCGAGCCCGGTCACGGTGTTTCTTGCTGCTCGATCGGAGGCGTTTCGCCAACCGCATCGTCATCGACAACATCCTGAATCTGGATCTCGTCTTCCTCGACGGTCCCATAGGCTTCGTGGATTCGCACGACCAGAGCAAGGCCGACGGCCGTCGTCGCTACCCCGACCACGATCGCGGTCAGGATCAGGACGTGCGGCAATGGGTTGGAGTAGGCGGTGATGCCCGGTTCATAGATCGGCGCGTTACCGTCCGCAACCTTGCCCATCGAGATATAGAACAGAAATACCGAGCTCTGGAACAGCGCCAGCCCGACCAGTTTCTTGACCAGGTTGTCCTGTGCGATGACGACGTAAAAACCCGCCATCATCAGGAACACAACGACCCAGTAGTTGTATAGCCCTGGCAGGTCGATCATGCTTGGCGCTTCCGGCCGGACAGGGCGAAGAAGATCGCCAGGATAATCGAGAACACGGTGATGCCGACGCCGAGTTCGACGAGTAGCACGCCGAGATGCTGACCGTGCACCGGGTCATGCGCGAGCGCGCTGTAGTCCAAAAAAGCCTTGCCGTTCAACAACGACACCAAGCCAACCCCGCCATAGATCAGCACACCGAGCGCGCCGAGCCGTGGCAGCCAGCTGGGTGGAACGACCATCCGCGCATAACCTTCGCCGAACACGAGGTCGTACAGGATGAAGCCGGTCGCCAGGATGACGCCGGCCTGGAAGCCACCACCGGCGCCGAAATCGCCATGGAACTGCACGTAAAACGCGTACAGCAACACCAGCGGGATCAACAGCTTGACCACCACGCGCAACACCATTTGGTCACCGATAGCGGTCTGTCCCGGGCGGGTTTGCGGTCCCTCATGGATGCCAAGCAACAGCAGTACGGCAATCCCCGCGGTGAAGATCACAAACGTCTCGCCGAACGTGTCATAGCCGCGATAGCTGGCCAATACCGCCGTCACTATGTTCGGCATGCCGACTTCCGTCGGGCCCTGTTGGATGTAACGTGGCGCGACATGCTGATGTACTGGTGCATTGGGGTCGCCGAGTGGAGGGGCGTCGATGATGCCGTAGACCAGTGCGGCGCCGGTCACGCCGACGACAATTAGAGGGATTAGCGGGCTGTGGCTGGGTCGTTTTTCCCAGCGGCCGGTGAGACGTAGGGTCGACAGCATCAACACGGTGGTAACACCGGCACCGACTGCGGCCTCGGTAAAGGCGACATCGACGGCGTCGAGATCCATAAACAGCGCCGCGGCCATCAGGCTGAAAATACCAAACAACATCACAACCGCGAACAGATCACGTAAGCGTATCGATGCGACCGCGATCAGCACCAGGAATCCCAATAGGATGATGTCGATCAGGCCTTCGATGCGTCGTCTCCCGGTCGCGGAGCGGTGTTCTCTGCCAGTGGCCGTTGACCGCCATGCAAAGCGGCCTTGGCCATCGCATGCGTCGCGGTCGGGTTGGTGACGATGATCAGCACAGCGATCATCAACATCTTCAACAGGTCCAGCGACCAGTCCATCTGCAGCATCAGGCCGAACAGCAACAACGGTGTGGCCAGCGTTTCGGTGAGTCCGGCCGCATGCACGCGTGAAAAGAAATCTGGCAGGCGGAGCAGGCCAAGCCCTCCGGTGATACACAGGAAGCTGCCGAGTAGGAGGAACAGCCCGCTGAGCAGATCGATGGCCAACGTCATGCGCCGCCCTCCGGTTCACCGGTTTCGTCCTGCGGACGGTTGTACTCGAAGAAGCGCATCACCGCTATCGTGCCAACGAAGTTCACCATCGCATAAAGCAGCGCGACATCGAGATGGCTGTGCCAGCCAAGCAGGTGACCACCGAGCAGGATCAACAGAACGGTCTTGGTGCCAAACGAGTTCGCGGCGAGCATGCGGTCGTAAGCGCTTGGGCCGACAAATCCGCGGATGAGTGTCATGAGCATGGTGACGAGCACGGCGACGATCGCAGCCACTAACATCCGCTTACAACCCGATGCGGCTGATGCGCCGCTCCATCTCGCCGTCACGGAGCTCGTCGATGCCTTCCTGGGACAGGCTATGCACGAAAAGATGGTCCTCATGCACGTCGGTGGTGAGGGTGCCGGGGGTCAGGGTGATGGAATTCGCGTAGATGCTTTTTTCAAGCGGCGACTTCAACGCCGTATCGATCCGTGACCAGCGGAGTTCAATGGGCAGTGCCGGGTGCCAGATGCGACGCGCGACGTCGATATTGGAGCGAACGACACACCCGCCCAGCCAAAACAAGTAGCGCAGCATGCGACCGTTCGGAAACAGCGCCGCTGGTTCGAGATCCGCTTTGTCCATGCGCCGGAGAAACAGCACGACCAGGCCAACCGAGCCAAGACCCAGGCCGAGCAGCAGGGGGTCGAAGTGCCCCGACAACACGATCCAGAACACGGACAGCAGAAAAGCGATGGACAGGTAGAACATAGTTGACCGTTTGCAGACCGATGCAGTGCGAGCCTTCCTGGCCGTGGTTTGAACGGACGGTAGCGAAACCAACCGTTGCTGGCAACGGTAACAGCTGGTTTCATTAAGCTAGGTCAGTCGGTCGTCGAACGGCCGTCGAGCTCCCGAAGCAGCTGATTTACCGCATCCACGTTCAACGGCTCAGCGTCAATCAGTTCCAAACGCGCCAGGCCGTCATCCGCTGCCGCCAGTTTTGACCAGTCAGCCTGATTGCAGGCATACCACCCCCGATCGGTTTCAAAGAGGCCTTTGCGCCGTTCCACGGCGATAGCGTTGAGCTGAGTCGTCAGCACCTCCCGTGACCACGGGCGACGCTGCTGTACCCGCCAGCCAGCGTGATGATAGCCATCGGCAAAACCCTCGATAAGCTGCCAGTCATCGTCAGCGGCGGACGCGATATCGGCGGCACCGGTTTCCACCAGAAACGCATGTGCCTCGGGAAATGCGGCCTGGCGATCGACGGCACGCCCCAGGTCCAGCCAGCCGCTATCGAGATGGCCCTGGCTGACACAGGCGAGTTTTTTCTTCGGCGGCCTTAATGACGCGGCGAATTGTTCGAACGCGTTGAAATCCTCGGCGGCGTAGAGGTCGCGTTTGTTCGCGATCAGCACATCGGCGAGATGGATCTGGTCCTGGAAGTTGGGATGCTCTCGATGGCGCGGCGAGGCCAGGTGGCGGGCGTCCATCAGGCATAACGTCGCGCGAACTTCGAGCACAGTGCCGTAGAGCGGTCCGGTCAGGGTGTCGAGGACCTGCGCCGGATGCCCAAGGCCGCTCGGTTCGATCAGAATCCGATCCGGCCGATGCTGGCGTATCAGCCGGTTCAGGCCGGTCGTGAAAGCCGGTGCGGCGACGCAGCAGAGACAGCCGCCGGCCACCTCTTGCACGATGACCGATTGCGCCGCGAGCAGTGCGCCATCGACGCCGACTTCGCCAAACTCGTTGACCAGCACGGCCCAGCGCTCGTCGGTGGGATGATGATCCAGCAGGTGACGGATCGCGGTGGTTTTGCCGACACCCAGAAAGCCGGTGATCAGGTTGACCGGTATTAACGGCGAGCGGCTCAGGGTGCGGCTTCCGTATTGGCGTCCGCTTCTGCTTCCGCCTTGAAGTAGTAGTCGTAGTTACCGTGCAGATGGCTGGTGAATTCCCACGCCTCGTTGTAGGACAGGCCGCTGTTTTCGGGGAAGATCACCTTCACGTAGAGCCCGTTCGGCTTTTGCTCGGCCAGGCGGGTGAGCACCTTGTCGAGCTGGGCCCGCTTGATCGGCTGGTAGCCGCCTTCCCCGCCTTCGCGCCAGGTGATCTGGTAGGCACCGTCTTTCTTCCAGTAACGCACCTCGATCAAGTGGCGTCCGGACGAGGTGCGCGCGGGTTTGACCAGTTTGTCGTACTTGACCTTGAGGTCATCGAAGTCGTCGCTGAGGACCAGGTAGCGGCGCTCGTAGTCGCGGTTTTGGTCGCGTGCCTGGGTCAATTCTGCCCGTTGGTCGGTAACCAGCTGCTGCAGCCGCTCGGTCTCTTCCTCGCGCTGGGCGAAGCGTGCCTGCAGCGACGCCAGGGCGTCTTCGAGGGTTGCCAGGGTGCGCGCATTGGCATTCAGCTGCAGTTGCTTCTGGTCGATCAGTTGTTGTGCATCGGTGAGCTGGGTGTCGCGTTTTTCGAGGTCCGCTGACAGCCGTTCACGCAGCAGCACGAGCTGCGCGGCCTGTTGGGTGAGATCGTCGCGCTCGTTGTTCAGTGCGCTGATTGCACGCAGCTGATCGGCGATCAGCGTTTCGTTGCGCATGGCCTTTTCCTGCAGGCGCATCACCTCGAGCTGGAGCCGTTGCATCCGATCCTCGGCACGGTGCAGCTCACTCGACAGGGTGTCTTTCTCTTCGCCGGTCGCGCGGGCCAGTTCGGCGGCGATGCGCTCTGCCTCCATGGTGGAGCGCAGTTGATTGACCAGTTCCATGTTGCGCACCAGCAGCACGACCATCGAGATCAGGAAGATCATCACGACGACCGTCATGATGTCGGTAAACGAGGGCCAAAAGCCTTCGTTGACGTCGTTATGACCGACGCCCATGCGCAGATCGGTGAAGCCGTCCTGGTTCATTCGTCGTCGCGCAGCCGGAAGCCGCTGCGCAGGTGGCGCACGATGGTATCGAGACGTTCGTCGAGGTTGTCGATCTTGTCCCGATAGGCCGCTACGGTATCGACGAGCTGATCCTGCGTCGCCTCGAAACCGCGCTGCGATGCCTGCAGCTGGTCCACCAGGCCTTGCAGTGATTGGATCAAGCCGGTGAACTCGTACAGCACGTTATCGGTTTGCACCTGGAACTTAGGCATCAGGAAGGTCGTCGTGACCTGCTCGACACCGCTGATCAGATTGGTTTGCGCATCGGTCAGACGTTGGTAGATGTAGCCGAAAAACACGTAACAGACGATTGCGGTGATGGTCGTCGACAGTGCGGTCGACATGCCGTGGATGACCATGCCCATGCCGGTCGCGCTGATCGCGTTTTCCAACACATCCGATGCGCCGATCAGCGCCATCGACAGCGAGACGATGGTGCCGAATACGCCGGACAGGATCAGAATGTTGTTGATGAACCGCGGCAGGCCGTTACGGGTGCTCTCACTGGCGACCAGTGTCGAGGCCAGCGCGTTCTGGTTGATCGGGGTGCGCGCTTCGTGCAGACGGCGCATCGTGGCGTAGCGACGCGCGATGATCGAGCGGGTGCTGACACCTTTGGTCGGGTCGCTGTCGGGCCGTTTCTCGAGATTGCGCACGAAGCGCATCAATGCCGCTTCTTCGCGCATGTAGGCCAACAGGATGCCGGTAACCCGCAGCAGGCCGAGCGCAAACAGCGCGAGGATCGCCCCGTTGATGATCAGGCCCAGCTGGGTAAGCTGGTCCTTGAAGTACACGGTGTTGATAATATCGAACTTCCAGACCGCCAGGGCGGCGACGGCCACTGCCAGGACAATCATTCGAAACAGGGTATTGCGACTGTAATGCCGTCGCAGGTTGATACTGTCCAAAGCTATTCACCCTCGCATGGTGCGGTGGGGCCGCGGCGGTCGTGGCCGACAGCGCATCCGCGGCAGAATCAGATTAATCCGTCGAATCGTAACATAAGGGGTTGCTAATGATTTACCCGGGGCTTCGATGAACGCGCAAGGTGTCGAGAACGTCCGCCGGGCGATGCTGGAGGCCTATGCCGCCGGGGTGGCCGCGGTCGACGGCGAGCGCGTCACCGAGGCGTGGTTGGCCGATCGGCCACTGGGCGATGCGGTCGCGGTAATTGCGCTCGGCAAGGCCTCTGGGGCGATGGCGCGCGGTGCTCAACGCGCGCTGGATGGCCGCCTCGACCGCGGGCTGGTGGTGACCAAGGCCGGCCATGCCGATGTCGGCGGGCTGAATCGGCAACGCTTTACGGTCGTCGAGGCCTCCCATCCGGTACCTGATGAACGCAGCCTGGCGGCCGGGCAGGCGCTGCGCGATTTCATCGAAGCATTGCCGGCGGCGATGCCGGTGGTCGTGCTGATATCGGGTGGGGCCTCGGCGCTGGTCGAGGTGCTCGCCGACGGCGTGACGTTGGATGACCTGGCGCGGGTAAACAGTTGGTTGCTCGGCAACGGGTTGCCGATCGGCCAGATGAATGCGGTGCGACGACGGCTGTCGCTGACCAAAGGGGGCGGCCTCGCGCGCCTATTGACGCCACGCGCCGTGACCGGTCTGCTGATCTCCGATGTAGCCGGCGATGACCCGGCCGTGATCGGATCTGGGCCGCTGACGCCACCGGTCGAGTCGGCACTGCCCGACGGCTTGCCAGACTGGCTGCAGGCGATTCTGCCGGCTGTAGAGACGGGTCCCATGGCAGATGACGCAGCGCTAGCCCCGGAGGTGCACGTGATCGCCCGGCTCGACGATGCGCTGGATGCCGCGGCGCTATCAATCGAGGCAGCCGGCCTGGCCGTCCAGCGGCACACCCGGCATTTCGACGCGCCGCTCGATGAGGTTGTCGACACGGTGGCAGCGGCCAGCGCAGCGGCACCGGGTCAGGTCCAGCTGTGGGGCGGTGAGGCGACCCTGGTGCTGCCCGAGGCTCCCGGGCGCGGTGGGCGCAACCAGCAACTGGCGCTCAGACTCGCCGTCGAGATCGCCGGCGCTTCGCCGGCGGTCGCGCTGAGTGCCGGCACCGACGGCACTGACGGGCCGACCGGTGATGCCGGGGCAATTGTCGACAACCAAACGGTGTCGCGCGGCGCTGCCCAGGGGCTCGCGGCCGATGATTACCTGCGGCGTGCCGATGCCGGTCGCTATCTCGAGGAGAGCGGCGACCTGATCACCACCGGGCCGACCGGCACCAACGTCACCGATCTGATCATGGCCTGGCGGGGTTAACGCGCCGATGACGATGCAGACCAATCTTTTCGCCGCCGCCGAGCACTGTCTGCGCAGCGACCAGGTCGATGACAAGCTCCAGCGTGCCGGACGACTACGTGAGGCATTCGAAGCGGGCCAGCTGTCGATAGAAGCGCCGGGCGACGCGCCTGATGTGCGCGACGCCGGCCATCCACCACGGCCACAACTGGTGCCGCCGTCGCAGCTCGCGCATCGTCGGATCGGCAACCCGGAAGGGCAGGCCGCGTTGATCCATGCGGTTGCGCACATCGAGTTCAACGCGATCAATCTGGCCTGCGATGCGGTCTACCGGTTTCGCGATCTGCCGCGGGCCTACTATGCCGATTGGGTCAAGATCGCCGCCGAGGAGGCCTACCACTTCAGTCTGTTGCAGGAACGTCTGCAGGCGCTCGGTTACGCCTACGGTGATTTTCCGGCGCACAACGGTCTGTGGGACCTGGCGGTCAAGACCGCGGCTGATCCGTTACTGCGCATGGCGTTGGTGCCGCGGGTGATGGAGGCCCGCGGCCTGGATGTCACGCCGGGCATGATGGCGCGGTTCGAGAAAATCGGTGACCAGGCCACGGTCGATGTGCTCGAGATCATCTTGCGCGATGAGGTCGGCCATGTTGAGGCCGGTTCGCGATGGTTTCGTTACCTCTGTGAGCAGCGCGGGCTCGAGCCCGAAAACACCTATTTCCGGCTGCTCAGGGAACAGTTTCCGGGCAGTGTCCGATGCCCCCTGCACAAGACCGCGCGGCTCGCGGCTGGGTTCACCGAATCCGAGATCGGCCGCTTGGAGGCGATGTGCAAAGAACAGTGATGTTTGAGTCTGATGAGGTCTCGCGTACGCGCTGAGACCGTTCATTCATCTAATTCGACCGGCGCCAGGCGCTGACCGTCGTCGCACCAGGCGATCGCTGAATCGTCATGCCACTCCGGGAGCACCAGCCGGGTGGCTTCGCGACCATCCGGCAAGCGGTGGGCATGGGTCGCCGGACGGTGCGTATGACCGTGGATGAGTTGGCGTACCCCGTGACGTTGCAGGTAACGCATGACCGTGTCCGTGTTCACATCCATGATCTCTTCGGCCTTCAATGCCTTGCGTTCGCGGCTGCGCGCGCGGATGTGATCGGCGACCTTGCGCCGTTCGGCGAGTGATTTGCGCAGCATCAGCCAGCGGAAGATCGGGTTGCGAAAGCGTCGCCGCGCTTTCTGGTATTCGACATCATCGGTGCACAGCAGGTCACCATGCATCAGCAGGGTCGGTTCGCCGGCCACCTCGGTCACGTAGGTATCTTTCAGCAGCGTCGCGCCGGTGTCGCGCATCAATTGCCTGCCGATCGCGAAGTCGCGGTTGCCGCGTTGAATAAACAACGAAATGCCCCTGGTCGCTGCTGCCTTGAGTGTCTCGCGCACCCGGTTGGCCAACTCGGTGTCGTCGTCGTCGCCGATCCACACATCGAACAGGTCGCCGAGGATGAAGACCCGATCGCCGGTCGCCGGAACCGTGTCGAGGAAGTGCTCGAAGCGCGCCAGGGTGGCGCCGCGCTCGATGGTGAGGTGGAGGTCGGAAATGAACCACTGCCTGTGCATCTGCCGATTGTAACCAGAGCTTCGCCTGGATATGGCCTTTGCGAACGGTGCGGGGTCCGATTGTCGCGACCTGTCGAGATGCTTATGCTGCAACGTCCGTTGATCAGGCCAGCGTAGCGATGCTCCAGGTACTCCAGATTGTCTTCCCGATTTTCGCGATTGTCGGGCTCGGATACCTTTATGCGCTGCGCCACGGGCCGGACATGGCCTCGGCCAATCGGCTGAATCTCGAGATATTTACCCCGGCGCTGATCTTTTCGGTGCTCGCGGGTGAGGGTTTCGAATTGGCCCGTTACGCCGACCTGGCGCTGGCCGCAGCGATCGTGGTGCTCGGCTCCGGCCTGCTGGCATGGCCGGTTGCGCGGGCGTTTGGTTTCTCGTCGCGTATCTTTTTGCCGCCGATGATGTTCAACAACTCGGGGAATATGGGCCTGCCGCTGGCCCTGTTCGCGTTCGGCGAGGCGGCGTTGCCGGCGGCGATGATCCTCTTTCTGGTCGAGAACACGCTGCACTTCACGGTCGGTAACGCGATGCTTACCGGGCATGTGAACCCGCTCAAGCTGCTCAAGATGCCGATGCTGGCCGCGACCCTGGCCGGGCTTGCGGTTGCGGTTTTCTCGCTGCCGATCCCAGGGCCTTTGCTCGAAGCCATCGACCTGCTCGGGCAAATCGCCATTCCGTTGATGTTGTTCGCGCTCGGGGTGCGGATGACCGGGGTCGATTTTGCCGATTGGCGGATTGGCCTGATTGGGGCGTTGATCTGCCCAGCCAGTGGCCTGTTGGTCGCGTTTGCGGTGCTGATGTGGATCCCGCTGTCGGAGCTCCAATTCGCGCAGCTGGTGGTTTTTGCCGCGTTGCCACCGGCGGTGTTGAACTTCATGCTGGCGGAGCGTTACGGGATAGCGCCGCGGCAGGTCGCCGCGATCGTGCTGCTCGGCAACCTGGTGAGTCTGGCCGTGCTGCCGGCGGTGCTGTTCTTCGTCCTTTGACGGCAGCGAGGCGGTGACGTCGGGCAGAGCCCGACGTGGATTACGCCGCAGGGCCGGCTGTTCCGGCGCGACTGCGGGATAAGAGATAGGGCTGGCTTTACGATTCTGTCAGCGTCGCCTTTTCGATCACCACCGGCTCGACCGGAACGTCGGAATGGCCGGCCTTGTTACCGGTTTCGACGCCCTTGATTTTCTCGACGACGTCCATGCCTTCGCTAACCTTGCCGAACACGCAATAGCCCCAGCCGTCCTGTCCCGGATGGTCAAGGAAGCCGTTGTCTTTGACGTTGATGAAGAACTGGGCTGACGCCGAATGGGGCGACATCGTGCGCGCCATGGCGATACTGCCGGCAACATTGCTGAGGCCATTGGCCGCTTCGTTCTCAATCGGGTCGCGGGTGGCTTTCTGCATCATGTCGGGCATAAATCCGCCGCCCTGGATCATGAAATTACCGATGACGCGATGGAAGATCGTGCCGTCGTAGTGCCCGTCACGGACGTACTGCTCGAAGTTCTCGCAGGTCTTGGGGGCTTTCTCGTGGTCGAGTTCGATGACAATGTCACCGTGGTTGGTGGTTAGCGTAATCATTAGCGGACTCCTACCGCGGGTTCGCGGCCTGGTTGAGCGTTACGGGAGGCGTGTGATGGATTCGATAGTGACGGTCTCGCGAGGCACGTCGCCCCGGCCGTCGCGCACCCCGGTTGGCACATCGGCAATCGCGTCAACGACATCCATCCCAGCCGTGACCTGGCCGAACACGGCGTAACCCCAGCCATCGAAACTGGGGTAGTCGAGGTTGGTGTTGTCGCGGTGGTTGATGAAGAACTGTGCGGTCGCGGAATGGGGCTCGCCGGTACGTGCCATGGCAATCGACCCGCGGACGTTTTTCAGACCGTTCTTGGCTTCGTTCATCACCGGCGCCCGCGTTGCCTTTTTCGCCATGTCTGCGGTCAGACCGCCGCCCTGGATCATGAAATTGGGGATCACGCGGTGGAATATGGTCCCGGCATAGAAGCCTTCGTCGACATAGGTGAGAAAGTTCGCGACGGTGTCGGGTGCCTTGGCTTCGTCCAACGTGATGGTGATTTCACCGAGGCTCGTCTTCAGCAGGACCTGCGGGCCAGCGGCCAGGGCCGGTGCGACGGTGCCGAGCAGCAGAAGCAAGGTGAATAATTTACGAATTGCGCGCATTGTTTGGGGTGCCTTGGTTTGACGAAGGCGGGTAGTTTAGCCGCCCCATCTGAACAGTGACACCCTGCATAAACCCCTTGCCGCGCGGGGTGCTTGGTCGAATCTGTCGCGTCGGCGATCATCGCCGGTGACGGGCAGGCGCGGTTTTTCGGTTACCATTTGCCCCCTTCTCGGACTCAGTCGATCAATTCACACGCCGTTATGCTGCATCTTTATAACGATCTGTCTCGCACCAAGGAAGTCTTCGAGCCGCTGAAACCCGGCCACGTATCGATGTACGTTTGCGGGATGACCGTCTACGACCTGTGCCATCTGGGGCATGCGCGAGTCTTGGTTGTATTCGACGTGATCGCGCGGTACCTGCGCGCGCTCGACTACGAGGTGACCTATGTGCGCAACATCACCGACATCGATGACAAGATCATCAATCGCGCCAACGAACGCGGTGAGCCGTTCACCGACCTGACCGAGCGTTTCATCCAGGCCATGCACGAAGATGCTGCGGCGTTGGGCGTCTTGCCGCCCGATCAGGAACCCAGAGCCACCGAACATCTTCCTGAAATCATCGCGATGATCGAACGGTTGATCGACCGGGGCCACGCCTATGCGGCCGACAATGGCGACGTGTACTACGACGTCAGGAGCTTTCCCGATTACGGCAAGTTGTCAGGCAAATCGATTGACGACCTGCAGGCCGGTGCGCGCGTCGAACCGGGTGATGCGAAACGTGCGCCGCTTGATTTTGCGCTGTGGAAAGCCGCCAAACCCGGCGAGCCCTCATGGGCATCGCCGTGGGGTGACGGCCGACCAGGTTGGCACATCGAGTGTTCGGCGATGTCGACCGAGGCACTCGGCGATACGTTCGACATCCACGGCGGTGGGGCTGATCTGACCTTCCCGCATCACGAGAACGAGATCGCCCAGTCCGAGGGTGCCACCGGCCATCCGTTCGTGCGTTACTGGATTCACAATGGGTTCGTGCGGATCAATGACGAAAAGATGTCGAAATCGCTCGGCAACTTTTTTACCGTGCGCGAGATACTGGAGCGATACCGGCCCGAAGAGGTGCGGTATTTCATCCTGACCAGCCAGTACCGGAGCCCATTGAACTATGGTGAGGATCAGCTGGAAAATGCACGCGCAGCGCTGACGCGTTTTTATACGGCGCTGCGTGGTCTGCCGATGGTCGAGCCAGCCGGCGATCAGCCAGCCGAGGCTAAATTTCATGCCGCGATGCGCGATGATTTCAACACGCCGGAAGCGCTTGCCGCGCTGTTTGAACTGGTCCGCGACATCAATCGGGTGCGTCCCAGCGATCCCGATCTCGCCGCGGCGCTCGGCGCGCTGCTGCGCAAGCTTGGCGAAATGCTGGGTCTGTTGCAGGGGTCAGCTGACGATTTCCTGCGCGGCGCTGGCGATCAGGGCGACCTGGATGACGCCGCGATCGAGGCGTTGATCGAGGCCCGGACAACGGCGAAGCAATCGCGTGACTGGACGGCGGCCGACAAGATCCGCGATCGTCTCAAAGACGCCGGCATAATTCTGGAAGACTCTCCGACGGGTACGACATGGCGACGCGGATGAAGGGATTGACGGCGCATCGCGTTTGTCGGGTCTTTTACCGCGACTACGTGAACGACGTATCGATCAAATCCAGTGAGCCTGAATCGCTGCTGGCCGACCGGATCGTACCCCTGGCGGAACGACTGCTCGTGTCAGCGGACAACTTTCTTGGCGTGGTCGATCGTTATGACACGATTCTTCAATGCTACTCGAACGATGAGTCAGACGAGGTCGTGCTGGAACTGGTGATGCCAGAGCAATCAGGTTGTATGCGTCTGATTCTGCCGCGCGCGACAGCCATGCAGCGTCTGGCTGATTTGCCCGACCGGTTCGAGGCCTCTTTACTACCGGGAGCACAACAGATTGACTAACACAATCGAAGCCGTCAACGATTTGCGCGACCAGGCGGCCGGTGTATCGCAGCTGCATCAGGTTCCACTTACCGGCGACATCGATGCGAGTACGGACCTCAGCGGTGTCGTCGTGGTTGAGGACTATATGGTCCTTGGCGCCGATGAGGGCCATCAGATTCAGGTGCTTTCGCGTTGTGATGATGGAAAGAGCTGGTGCCTGCAGTCGAGAACCCCATTGGCCAAGCGAGATCAAGAGACCGATATCGAGGCGATTACCTATGGTGATGGCTATCTCTACGTCATTGGATCGCACTCGGCGCGACGGCGATTGATGCGCGAGGACCTGTCGGCACGGCGTAACCACGAGCGTTTGCATAACATCCGCTACGACGAATCACGCAATCGACTT
Organism: uncultured Gammaproteobacteria bacterium; assembly: GCA_942490985.1. Lineage (GTDB taxonomy): Bacteria > Pseudomonadota > Gammaproteobacteria > Chromatiales > Chromatiaceae > Thiosocius. The sequence continues at coordinate 194,569 of CALNYW010000003.1, read as the reverse complement.
TATCGTCTGCCGTTTGATTCATCGACCGGCAAGTTGGGCAAGGCCAAGTCGATCAATCTGGCCAAGCGGCTGCGTAAAGATCCGCTGCTGCAAATCTTTTGCGGCATCCCCAGTAAAGAAAATGGGATCGACATAGAGGGGCTTGCCTACCGCGATGGCGAGCTGACGATCGGCTTTCGTGGTCCGGTGCTGCGCGATAATTACGTGCCGGTTATGCGTCTTCCATTCGAAAGCCCGAAAAAGTACCACCTCCGTTTCGTACGACTGAAGGGACAGGGTATCCGGGATTTGATTGCGTTGGATAACGGTTTCGTGTTGCTGACCGGCCCGGTCAACGACGCGCCTGGTCCGTTTCGCCTCTGGTGGTGGGACGGTGAAGACCAGATCCCGGGAAAGGACAAAACACCCGGCGAGGCGATCGAACTCGGTGAGGTAAGTACCGCCGGTGGCGCCAAGGCCGAGGGCCTGGCGTTGCTGAGCTGTCAGCCCGGTGTTGCCGAGGTGATCGTGGTCTATGAAACGCTGACCGCGCCGCAGGCGGTCAGCATGCGTTTGGCTTTGCCTGGATAGGGTTGCCGGCCTTTGCCCGTCTGTTACCGACCGGCTACTGGCTCAAGAAGGAACGCCGCCCACGGCGGTGGCTTTTTTCGTTCGCCTCGAAAGGATTGACGACCGGTTGAGTTGGGGGCTGGCAAACCCAACAGCGATGTGGCCTTTGGTTCGTCGCCTACAGCGAAGCTGTCGTCAACGTCTCATGATGCGGGGTGCCAGGATTCATCACGGTGAGCCGGGCTGCCAGGGCAGGCCCCAACACCAAGCGGTCAGAAATGCCAGCCTTGATCCGGCGGGTAACGACGCAATGACACCACCATCTGGTCATGTTGAAATTACAAGTCTCCGGGGTGACCACATCGGCGCGGCGGGATCAAGTACAAACAACAGAGGTAGCGTATGTTTAGCAGACTGATCGGAGTTGCGTTGTTGATGGCTGTCGGCCCGACTTCTCATGCGCACGATGCAGATCGCATCGACCAACTCGAACGCAGGATCCAGGCTATCGAGGCGCAATTGTCAGAACTGACCAGTCCCCAGGTACAGCCCTTCAAGACTGGTGACGGATGGAAGTCTCTCAGCAACTGGAGGAATCTACGCAGGGGGATGCGCCCAATCGAGGTGCGTGAAATCCTTGGCGACGCGCACCGAGTAGATGGCGGATATTTCACTCGCTGGCACTATCCGAACGGTGGGGAAGTCGTTTTCGCTAACGAAGAAGTCAATAGATGGACAGAGCCTCAGCAGTAACGTCGGATGGCAGGATCAATTGCGAGCACGATTGGGGTGATGCTGGTCAACGAGCTTCGTCCTAAACCAACACTGAAGAGATGTTCGCCACCCGCAGCAGGTCAAGCAAGCGCGATACGCAAAATCGTAAAGTATTGGCGATAACACGCAGACACATCACGGCTACCGTCGTTTGTCATTGCCGCGACGGTGGGACCCCAGTGCTATTGGCAGGGAGGCCGATGTGGAAAGACAGCCTGGCGTACACATTCTGAAAAGCGGCAGAAACGGCACGTTCTAAACCGGCGTCACTTCGGACCCGCTCAAGCGCGTTTACCCGCACCAACAGCATGTCATCGCAGGATTCACCAGCAGGTACCGGGTGGATAGTCTCGTGTGGTTTGAATTCTACGCGTCGATGCAATCAGCGATCAGACGGGAGAAGGCCATCAGGAAATGGCGGCCCGCCTGGAAGGTCAGACCCATATAGAGGCGTCCAATCCGCAATGGCGAGATCTGTATTTCGAGTTGGTGTGAGGTGGATCTGGATTCGCGCCTTCGCGGGAACGGCGGAACAGGGGATGCCCGAGGCAGCCGCGCGTTCTCGTGCGACTGCGCCTATTATCGCGTGGAGTCCGTAGTTGGCCGAACCCAGGCAAAGCAACCGTCAATCAGATCGGGTCCGTCTTTGCTGTGTTGCGTCAGTCAGCTACTAACACAACGCGGTCCTTAGCCAGTATCTGTCAGAGCGCCCGCCCCTGCGAAAAGCGGGCGCGGTCGAGCGTATGGTCTACAAACGAGAAATTCGACAGCATCCTCCGCAAACGGCCGAATGGGAATAACTAATCTTGCTGGCGATGGTCGTCGGATCATCAACGAGCGAGCATCATTTCACCGATTAGGCCCAAAGCGAAACCCAGGACAGCTCCGAGAGGTGGCGCCCAATGCCTGGACAATTTTGCCTGCGGCGCAATGTCCTGAAAAACCAGGTAAAGAATGCCGCCAGCTGCAAACATCATGAGCAGGGCCGTTATTACAGGGGCGTCCGATAGATAAAGAAAACCCAGCACTCCGCATACAGGGCCAATGAGTGCGCTGGCTGAGAGAATCGATAAGACTTTTGGAATGCCCATATGGCTTTGATCGACCATCTCTCGGTACGCGTTGAATCCCTCTGGCAGATTTTGCAGGCCAATAAAGAATGCGAGCACAATTCCGAGTGATGGGTCGGACGCAATCAACGCACCCAGCGCAATCGATTCAGGCGCAAAGTCGAGCAATGCAGCCGTCAGATTGGATGCCGGAGATCCATGTTTTGCGAGAGCGCGGTCAAGGAACATGAAGACCACGCCGCCGATAATGAAGCTCCCCGTAGCAACCAAAGCGCCTAGTCGCTTAGACCCTTCCGGAACCAGAATTAATGCGACAGCTGCAAACAAGACACCTCCGCCAAATGCGAGCACGGCATGGCGGAGTTCCTGTTCGAGCCATTGTGGCTGTAACTGCTCGAATCGAGCGAAAAGACCGCCGATAGGAATCGTGGCACCTGCCAGCGTCGTAAACACCAAAATGGTGATCAGATGTTCCATGGAGGAACATTTTTACTGCAAATATAAAATATGCGAAACATCTACCATCGAACTCGCTTATCACCACGCAACAGTGAATCCATAGTCGGGAGCCGCAGTGGGTGGTTCGTGTTGAAGGCAGACCCTCGGCCCACTGGCCTGCAGATTGCACCGGTATCCGGGAAGATCGCGCCGGTCAGGTGCGGTTGGACGTCGCTCTGGAACGACAATACCGCCCGGAGCGGATTTGGACTGGCGAAGCCAGGCCCGCACGGCGTTGCACAGGAATGTGCAACGCAAGAGCAAGGCCAAGTGTGCCTGGACAAGCGACGGCCAGGATAGATCACTCGCGGGTTACAAACTGTAACAGCAATGAGCTTCGACGATTTCGAGACCTCGCTTGCTCGTTACCGATCACACGCATCCGCCAGTGATCGGCTGGTGCAATTTGCAGCGTCGGTTAAACGAAGGATGGCAGCTCTATCGGCGGCGTGGTCACTTGCGCGTTGTCTTGGTCCAAGGTCAACACATTGAGGACCATATTCCCCCAAGACTACGGTGGGTCAGATTTCTTTAGATACGTCGCCCAGTCTTCCCCTACTAAGCCGGCGAGAGAGAGTGTTTGACTATCGGCTGTTGCTGCAGAACCGAAATTGCCGTGTGTTCGGCTCGCGGACACGATCGACCCGGTGGCGCTGGTTTGGGATCAGGCGCGTTATCCCTGCGGGCTAAGACGATGCGGCGTGGATCTCAGACATCTTCTGTGCGATACCCTGAATCGTGATGATGCCCTGATATCTGCCGTCATCCACGACGAAAAGGTAGCTGGTGTCGTTCTGCTCCATGATCGCCAGGGCCTTTATCGCCGGCTCACCAGAGCGTATCGAGACATGCAGTCGCTGGACGTAGGGCTCCACCAAATTGTTCAGCAGCTGTTCGATTTTTTCTTGTGCGCTGCCGACGCATGAAAGGAAATTGCCCAACAGCGGCGCCGCCGCCACCATGTGCTCCGGCAGGCAGCCCAACTTCATGACGCGCTTTAGCGTGATGCGGCCTGTCAGTTTTCCCGATCCGTCGACGTATGGCAGCGCCTGGACGTGCGCTCTACCGCATTCGGCGAATACCTCGCGAACCGGCATCCCCGGTCTGACGACCTTGGTGGGGATGATGGTATCTCTGACTAACATTGCATGGTTCTAACCTAATGAGTGATCGCGCCGCGCAGATCCGCAACGGTTAAAGATACCGCAGGTAGATATAGACAGTGGCGATGACGATGCTCACCAGCATCAACGGGAAGGCCAGCAGCATAAACTGTAGAAATTTGATTCTGTGACCGGCTCGTTCGGCGAACCCGGCGACGATCAGATTGGCGCTGGCACCGATCAGCGAGCCATTGCCGCCCAGACAGGCCCCTAAGGCGAGGGACCACCACAGAGGTTCCAGGTTCTCACTGCCGCCAAAGGTCGGCGCCATCGACTCGATCAACGGGATCATCGTCGCAACAAACGGTATGTTGTCCACGATCGCGGATGCGACCGCCGAGACCCATAGGATCATCAGTGCGGTGACGGCCATGTCGCCTTCGGTCACACCGATCACCTTGTTGGCCAGGATCTCCAACAGCCCGGCATGTTCGATGCCCGCCACCACGATGAACAGCCCGACGAAGAAGAAGATGGTCACCCACTCCACTTCACCGAACGAGTTCTGAACGTCTTCGCTCTGATCTTCGGCATCCCGTCCGAGATTGGTTAATAAAAGCAGTGCGCCGGCGCCAAACATGGCGATCGTCGCAGGCTCGAGATGCAGTGGATGGGCAAAAATGAATCCGACGATCACAAGCGCGAGTACCGAGAGCGACTGCTTCATCAACCGCGTGTCGGTGATCGCATCGCGTTCCCGGAACTCCAGGATGCGCGCTCGCGCTTCGTCCGTCGCCGTTAAGTGCCTTCCCCAGACAACGTAAATTGCCGCCAGGGTCACGAGCAGAATCGGCGGGATGATTGGCGCGAGGTTTGCCAGAAAGTCGTTGAACGTCAAGCCGACCGCCGAACCGATCATGATGTTGGGCGGATCGCCAATCAGGGTGGCGGCGCCACCAATGTTCGAAGCGAAGATCTCTGCAAAAAGGTAAGGGTAGGGACTCACCTCGAGTTCTTCCGTTATCAACAGGGTGATTGGTGCGATCAGCAGCACCGTCGTCACGTTGTCGAGAAACGCAGAGAAGACCGCGGTTACCAGTGACAGCATGAGCAGGATGCCCCACGGCCGCGCCTCGACCTTTTTGGCCGCCCAGATGGCGACAAACTGGAAAACACCGCAACGGCGGGTAATGGCGACCAGCACCATCATCCCGGTCAGTAGTCCCAGGGTATTGAAATCGACGCCCGCCAGCGCCTGCTCCTGATTGAGCACCCCGACGGCGATCATTAGGCTGGCGCCGAGCCCTGCAACGATGGCGCGATTGATGCGCTCGGTGACGATGACGACGTAGGTCACGATAAAAAGTATCGTCGACACCCAGAGCGGGTCCAGCCCGAAAAGCACGTGCGAGACCATTTCCTGATTAGGTTCCCCGGTCATGACGAGTCTTTCGGGTCGCTCTCCGCACCTTGCGATCTCCCACAAGGATCGGGATGCGCACCGTCCTTACCGAACATCGACTTGTCAATCAGCAGTCGCTCGAGCACGTCCCAGGAAGAGATCATGCCAACGAGCTTTTTGCGCTTACCCTTGACCACGATCACGGGCAGGCTCGTATCCTCGCTCTGATCGAGCAGTTCGAATACCTCAGGAAAGCTGGTGGACGGTTTACAGAATGTCAGGTTTTTCTTTTTTTCCAGAAACTCCAAAACCGGTTTGTCGCCGACTTCCTTCAGGCGTTTGTAGAGCGTGCCCACTTCATCCGGCATGAAGCTTAGGTCCTTCAGGCCATATTTGATTTTGCCGGCATTCGGCAATAACAGCCGGATCAGCGGGCGTATCCCGAATAGGCCAATGAATTCGTCATTCTCGTCGACCACCGGCAGATTGCGGATCTGCTTCTCATGCATGATCTGCAGGGCATCGCATACCTTGTCTGTTGTTTTCAGCTTCACCAGCCGGAAACTCATTATGTTCTCGACGGTCATCTGGCTGTTTCCTCGTCTATGCGGATACGTCGGATCCCATGTCTGACGATCTTCGCGCAGACGCAGGGCTAAGGGCGACACAGTACCGCCCCAATTGCCGGTAGCGGTTTGCGCAGCAGCTTCTTGGGCCTTGCCCATCGCTCGCCGATGACAGGCCTCGACACGAATCTCCGGCGCGACCCGCCTGTACTGGCACCGAGGATCTACCTCGAGGTACGCAACGCGGCGGCGACACACAGCAGTCGTATCGGGACCGCAACCGGAAAGCGTACAGAATACTCTATGATGCGACAGTGCGTGGTATCGATCCGGCGTGGCGCCGCAACGCGGGGGCTCGGGGACGCTATGCGCCACACCTTTCTCCGGTCGCCGCGCACCTGATCCAGAGGCCCTGCTTTTCCCGAAAGACGGCGCAGACCCGGGCGGTCGGGTTTTTCCACCGCTTCGGCAGCTTACTCACCCCGCGAATCGGCGGCGGCAACCACTACAGTGATGATTGAGGATCATTTGCGAAGATCCGCAACGCAGCGATCCGGGATGATATCGGATCGGTGGTTGGCAGTGTCCTTCAGCTTTTCTCCAGGCGCTCGGCGGCAATCTCGATCTCTTCGATCAGGGTCTCGCTGTCGTCGCCGTCGAGGGTCAGCAGGCTCCATCGGCAGGGCCAGGCCTCGAAGAAATTGAAGCGGGTGATTTCCGAGCCGTCGTCGCCGGCAATGATAACCGAGCCGGACTTGCGCTCAATCTTCCCGTTGCGGACCTTGTCATACCAGTCGTACAGCTCGTCGACGTTGTTGTAGCCACGCCGCACGACGAAGTTATCGATATGGCTGCGCCCCGGCCGATGTCGAACAATGATGTCACTGCCATCTTTGAAGCTGACCACGTCGGTCCTGGCGGTCAGGCCGCTGACGTGCAAAACGGCACCGTCAGTGACGCCTTCTATCTCGAGCTTGAAGTTGAACGCGCCAATGTGATCGAACGGTCTGCGATTCGGCATCTTGAAGCCTTCCGGTTGTTGAGCCTTAATTGGAAACGGCTCAGGAAAAAATAGCATATGACTGCGGGCTTGCCGCAGCGGGAGAAGAAACAGTGCCGGTATTCAGAGATGAACCCTATGGGGCATTCAATTTTCAGGTCGAGTTTCCGGGCGTCGGCATCGAGGGCGAGACCGTGCGCGGCGGCTTCTCCGAGGTCAGCGGTCTAAACACCGAGGTGGCAACGGTCGAGTATCGCAACGGCAATGATCGAACCCTGTCGCCGCGTCGTCTGCCCGGTCTGGTCAAATACACCGACGTGACGCTAAAACGAGGCGTGATCGGCGATCTGACGCTGTACCAGTGGATTCAACAGTCGGTGCAGGGTTCGGTACAGCGAGCCGACGGGCGCATTCAGCTGCTCGATGAGTCGCGCCAGATCGTGATGTCCTGGCAGATCCGCAATGCCTGGCCGATCAGTTTCAAGGGACCGGATCTGAATGGTGTCGTCAGCGCAATCGCCATCGAGGAACTGGTGCTGGTCCACGAAGGCCTCGAGATCGAGACCTGATGGAGCAGGCGCGCGAGGCACTGCCGCAGTTCGCGTTCAGCCGGCGCAATCCCGGCCCGATTCTGGCGCTGGCCGATAAGCGCCGGCGCCAGGCCGGGGGCGTGCGCCTGCTGGCGTTGGGCGGGCAATCGCGTGATCGCATCTACTGCGCGCAACTGCTGGCCGATGCGGCCGGGCAGGCATTCCTGCATATCGATCTGAATGTGCGCCGGGCAACGGTTGCGGACGAGAAGGCCGCGCTCGAGCGCATGCTTGCGTTCGGCCGCGCCACGCCGACCACCCTGTGTATCGATGGGTCGGAAACCCTGTACGAGCTCAAACAGACCTCGCCGGGCGAGCGCGCCGATGTCCTTGGCGGCTATCTGCAACGGTCGCTGGGGGCATTTGACGGTACGGTTGTGTTCGGGTTTCCGGAACAGGTCGAGGCCGATCATGCGCGGCTGCCGCCGCTGGACATGCAGGTGACTTTCCGTGCGCCAAGCGGCAACGTGATTGCTGGCAACCCGGTCTTGCTGCCGTCGCAGCTGATCGAAGAGGAGCTGTTGCCGGGGCATAACTTCCAGGTTGAGATCGATGGGGTGGAGGCCGGTATGTGCGCGGTCAGCGCCCCGCAATTGCTGGCGGGCCCTTACACGCAGTTCGAGTTCAGTCCGCCGCAGGGTATCCAGGCATTTCTCGATCTGCCCCACGCGGCGCGTGCCGACTGGCCGGTGCTTACCCTGCGCCGCGGGGTCACCCAGTCAAAGCTGTTTTTCGATTGGAAGCAGTCGCAGTACGGCGGCAAGCCGCTGGTACGTGACGTGCAGGTCCGCCAGCTGGATTGGAAGGGACGACGCGTGGTCAATACCTGGATCGTCAAGGGCTGTTGGGCGAAAAGCTGGACCGGGCCGGATTTCGACGCCGCGCAGGGCAGCGTGGCGCAGGAGCAGTTGGCGCTGTACTACCAGGAGGTGACCTGGCGCTAGCAGCAAGTCCGGCGGACTCGTTAACCCCCTTTGTGCGCGGTGACAGCCCCTGCTTGCGCCGTTTGGGGCTTGCGCCGTTGAAGGCTTGCGGTCGGTCGTCGATCTGACCTGAGAAGTGACCTGGGTGGACTTGGCGCGACAGTTTCGGCCCTTAACCTGCAAATCACAGTGCGCCGTGAAAAGGCGCGTTCTCTCAGTGGGTGGAATTCCCACCTGGCAAGTATCGCTCCAGCCGGTAGCAATCGGAGCGGCTGTGGAGGTAACGAAGCAGTCGAAGCCTCTGGTGTAAAGGACCATTCAGTGGTTCTGCGAGCATGCAGGCCGTAACGCGTAGTGAACGCTGAGCAGGCCTCGAAAAAGGTAATGCGGAAGCCGACCCGCCTGTAATTCGGGGAAGGCCGCTGTTGCTGGGGAAGCAAGCGATGAACGCACCCAGCGGTTCCGCCGGGGTAGTGGCGACGGCATGCATGTACAAGGGAGAGCGACGCAACACGGGAAGCCCCAGGCGGTGGTGTAGCGTGTGCACCAACCGGCAACCCGCGAGGGCCAGGCCGGCTGTTTGGGGTGGCGGGAGGCCCGTAGTACCGCTGAGGCCGGGTAACGCCGGTGGAGGGAAGGGGCCTCAGTTCGGGGGCAGTGTTGAAAGAAGTGAGGTCGAGGAGACTGGTGTGAGCCTATAAGCGCCGATGACGGTCAAGAAACTTCAGCAGGCACTTCATGCGAAAGCGAAGGAATCGTCCGATCTGTTTTGACGATTGGGTGAACTGGCGCAAGCCACCTACTCAGGTGGCTGAACCGGTGGTCACGCAGGCAACATCCGCAACTGGGTCAGGGGAGCTGCACGATTTCCTGGCAAGCCGTTCTGAGACGTTTTCGGACTGCAACGGTTGTTGGTGCGCACGCGTGACCCGCCGTGGGCGACGGCATGACACCTCGTCCGAGCGCCGGATGCGGGAGATCCGCACGTCCGGTGCGACGAGCGGCGACTGGAAACGGGACTATGGTCTGGATTGAGGCACCGGCGCAGGGTGAAAGCCGCCGGCAACAGCGACTCCCCACGACCTGTGGTTACCGCGTCAGTCGTCGACTCTACCCAGTCGATCAGAGGCGAGTTCGTTAGATCCGTAATGGGTACGCCGGATCCCGAAATCGTCGCAGCTTATTGCTGAAGCAGTTTGTGACTCGCCTATGATCTATCCGGGCCCTCGCTTGTCCAGGCACGCCTGGCCTTGCGCTTGCGTCGCACCTCCCTGTGCAACGCCCTGCGGGCCTGTCTTCGCCAGTCCAAATCCGCTCCGGGCGGATTGGTCGCTCAAACCATAGCGACGGCTATGGTCCTGTTCGGCGCTTCCCTGCGCCTCACCCGTGCGGGGCTTACGCGCAATATCGCTCCCGGCGGTATTGTCGTTCCAGAGCGGCGCCCAACCGCACCTGACCGGCGCGATCATCCCGGATACTGGGCAATTTGCAGGTTAAGCCGCCCAACCCCGCCGTCTGCCGGTGCACGTTTCAGCGCTTGCCCGCGCCCAGGGCCCGCCGCCACCGCGGCAGACCCAGAGCCGTGCCCATCAGATGGTCGAATTTGGTGAACAACGCCCGCTGCGGAGGCCCTCGGCACGGCAGACACCGAGTGACGTCGGGATCACCTCCCTCACATTCAGGCAGCCGTGTTCTCCATAACCGCAGGGTTTTCAATGCAGGTAATGATCCGCACCACCTCAGGTCGGGCGGGTCTCGATCCCGAATTGGCGTTTCAGGCGCTGTCTCACAGTCATTTCCGGGCGAAATATCTCGGTGTCGGTCATCAGTGAGTTTCGAAACGCTAAATCTTGCGGCTCGGCTACCTTAAAGGGGCGGGTTGACTGTTCCGACGTCAGGCTGCCTTTCGCACTAGATTATCCCTCGCCGGATTGCCTAATCGCCTGAGTAGATGACGGCGAATAACGACCGAAATCGACGGTCAGGTCTTCGCCCCAGGTATCGTCGAGATATCGATCTCGGCCGGAACCCCGGCGGTAAAAGCCGTAGCGAAGGCTGTTTCGACGATAGTAATTCTGGTGGTAGTCCTCTGCTGTGTAGAAGGTCATGGCCGGCCGGATCGGGGTGACCAGTGGCTCATCATGCCGGCCGCTGTCCGCCAACTCGGCGAGAGAGCGTTCAGCGATGCGCCGCTGGTCTTCGTCATGGAAAAATATCGCGGTCGCATATTGCTTTCCTCGGTCGGAGAACTGTCCATCGGGGTCGGTTGGATCGATCATGCGCCAGAAGGCCTGCAGCAGGCCCTCGTAGGTGACCACGGTCGGATCGTAGTGCACTTTTACGGCTTCAATATGTGCTGTCCGGCCTGAAGATACCTCGGAATAAGTCGGATCCGGTTCGGTGCCGCCGGAGTAGCCCGAGATCGCCGCTACGACACCCGGGACTTTTTCAAAATCGGCCTCGACACACCAAAAGCACCCACCAGCGAACGTTGCCACGCTCGTCCCACGAAGATCTCTAGTACTCTCCATGACGGGCGAGGCGCTGCGGTTGTCACCAGACTGCAAACCGCATCCCAGCAGCGGAGCAGCGACCAAAGCAACGCCGATCCAGCGGAACATGTTCATTGATTTCTCCCATTGTCAGAAACTGTACGGACACGAGGACCGGCTGAAACGTCCAAATGTTTCCTAATGACAAAGGGATCTGCCGCTGAAAGCAAGCCCGTCAATGTTGAGTTTTCGAAAATGGCCGAAGGCGAGGACGGCATCGATCGCAACATTTGAGTAAATCGAAAGCCTCGCGCTGCGTTGACATTTGCTGATATCCCGGGGATCGGAGTCGGTTGGGGTTTCGCGCCAATCATGGACCGCCTTGATTCGCATGGATACCTGACAACCGACGTGCCGAAACGACAGTTCATGCCCCAGTAAGCGAGCAAACAGCTCGGGCAATGGCGCAGAGCCTGCGTCGTCGACTCTTCGCGGCCAATTGCACACCGAAAAACCCAGCCTTTCGGCTGGCTATACGTCAACGGGCTTCTCGGGAATTTGCATGGGCGAAGCGGTTTGGCTTCGAAATGGCCGTTCTTCGCGTATTTGAGGTGAAAGCTGACAGTTGCGTTGTAAGCTGCATCTGGCTGCCAACAACATCAAAGAGAAATTTGCCACCCGCGGCAGTTATAGAAAGCGTGGTACGCAAAGTCGTAAAGTACTGGCGATAACACGCAGACGCATCACCGCTACCGTCGTTCGTCATTCCCGCGAAGGCGGGAATCCAATGCTATTGGCAGGGAGGCCAATGTGCAAAAACAGCCTTGCGCATACATTCTGGCGAGCGGCAGAAACGGCACGCGCTACACCGGCGTCACTTCTTACCTGATCAAGCGCGTTTAACAGCACCAACTGCATGTCATCGCAGGATTCACCAGCAGGTACCAGGTGGAGAGTCTCGTGTGGTTTGAATTCTACGCGTCGCTGGAATCAGCGATCAGACGGGAGAAGGCCATCAGGAAATAGCGGCCCGCCTGTAAGGTCAGACCCGTGTAGAAGCGTCTAATCCGCAATGGCGAGATCTGTATTCCGAGTTGGTGTGACGAGGTGGTTCTGGATTCCCGCCTTCGCGGGAATGACGGAACAGAGCATGTCCGAGGCAGCCTCGCGTTTTCGTGCGGCTGTGCCTTTTTCCATCCCGCGAAGTCCGCAGTTGGCCGGTTGCGGCAGTTGTCAAAATCAATCTGAGGGTCCGGTACTTAGCCACGCACCCACATCCGAACCAGACCGTCGCGTTGTGCGCTGCAAGAGGTCGTAACCGACCCTGAACTGCCCTCGCGCGTCTACTCTGCGCATCACTCGGCTGCCCCGCTGGGCTGGCCTAGACGTCTGCCTAAGCTTAAGCTTTCCCGTCAAGCAGACAACTGATCGTGCTGATCAAGCATGCGTAAATGCAGAAGGAATGGTGATGCGTAAGAGAATTATCGGTTCGGATCTGAAGCAAAATGCTGGATCTGATCGGGAATGGTTAGACATCGAAAAACTTGCTGTGGTTGAAGTAAGCTCCGAGGACGATGCATTTCCAATCGAGTCTGCACTGCTGCCCGGTGAGGTCTCGGGGTGGCGTGCCTCAGGTCCCGGAAAACAAATGATAAGGCTTCTGTTCGACAATCCCCAGAGGCTCCAGTTGATCAGGTTGAGCTTTGAAGAGTTGGAAAACAAGCGCACGCAAGAATATACGTTGCGCTGGTCTCCGGATGGTGGTCAATCGTACCGAGAAATCATAAGACAGCAGTGGAACTTCAATCCTGAGGGCGCGACCAGCGAAATTGAAAATTATCAAGTTGATCTTTCGGCAGTGACTGTTCTTGAGCTGAGCATCAATCCAGACATAAGTGAGCAAAATTCCTTTGCGTCGTTAAAGGAGCTGCTGCTCGCCTAATACGGTCCACAAGCCGCAGACGTAGCAAAAAATTTTCGACTTCGGCCGCAAGTGGCCCAGCTGAGACAAGTATGTCGCCCAGTAAGCAGCGCCGTTGTGGTTTGCATCACATCAGACGGCTGACGACGCATTGGATGAGGGATGCCCGCGCGTGTCGCGCATTGCGGAGTCTCGGTCGTGACCACGAAGGGCTGAATCGGGTACAGTGGCTTCCGATGCAGAACGGTCGTCACGCTGTCGTTGACCTACCAGGGGCGAGCCCTTGCGCGTGTCACAACGGAAGTCGGGAAGACACCGACGCAGTAGAAAGCAGTTGAATAATAGGTGGGTGCTTGGCTATCAGTATGCAAATCGGCGTCGTGCCGATTATCTCGAGAAAGAAGAAACCACACATCGTTTTGGTGACTGCTCGCGGTAAGGCGCGCTGGTTGTTGCCAAAAGGCAACCAGCACCCCCGATACACACGGCGTGAAATGGCGCTGACCGAGGCCTACGAGGAAGCCGGTCTGTTAGGGAAAATCCGCATCAAACACTACATTGACGTGCGGTTTCGCAAACACGGGCAGTGGATTACGTTGCGGCTCTATCCGATGGAAGTCGAGCGGATTTTAAAGCGGTGGCCCGAACGATGCAGTAGGCAACGCACTGTGATCGATGCAAAAAACGCAAACAAGTTTTTGCGTTGTAAGCAGCTTAGTGCCGGTGTCGAACATCTGGTCTCCGTCGCCGCAAACTGATCGCAGCTAGTGGGCCAAGCGGGAAGTCTTGTAATGCTCAGAGCCCCGCAGTTGAGCCAAGGCAGAGAAACCGCCTCGATGGACGGCTTGTTTTATCCTTGGCCCGATATGCGGCGCGAGCCCTTGATCAATGGGTCTTCCACAACCAACTCTCGCATCTCAGACCCCCGTTTCGGCGGGGTTTTTTGTGCCCGTTGCTGGGACATACTTTTGTCGTTATTCCATAATTTTCCTCTCGTTATCTTTGACAAAGACTGCGCTGAGCGCTGATCTGATGAGGCAGAGAGCCATGAACCCATTCCAACTTCGGACGATTTTTGTTTTGCTGGCGCTGAGTTGGTGTACTAACCCAGCGTGGTCGAACCAGGATCACCCCATGGCGTCAGCAACACAATCGCACGCAGGTGTGTCGAAGCATCCTTCGACGAAGACGGGTATGAACGGTCGCGTAGCTGACGAACGGCCCCCCATCGTTGTGGAGGAAGAAGATATTCCAGCGTTCTTGCGGACAGATTCGTGCGATACCGGAGACTCGTGATTTGCATGACGTGGCACCTGGGTTGTCATCATCGCCGGCGTTGCCGATCTGCCTGCTCAAATCGGCTAGGATCTTGAGAAATAGCACGGCAAGAAACAGCGCCCGCAGCGAAACGTCTGGTCTGGCTTGATCACAACGAGGCAACATTGGCTTAGTGGGGCTACGCAACTCTATTTCCGGTTGGGATCGACCTTTCTCGATTAAACAAATCTGATAACCCGAGATCAGGCCGAGGGCTGAATCGGCACTGGCCGGGACCGCTCGTTCCCGGCCCACTGCGCTTGGAATCAAGCAGGTTGGGGTCTTTGCTCGCTTCGCAACCGATTCGGGATACATGAATCGGGGGAAGGATGCCGGTTGTTCTGATTGTCGCGCGTAATGGCGGCTGTAGTGACCGCGGCGATATAATTTGTTACAGAACCTGTTTTCCTGAACGCGGCTGGCAAATGACCGCATTGGAGCCGAACCCGGCCCTTGAGATTGTTGGCTACGCCAATGGCAGCCTCGTCTGCCAAACTGCTCTAGGTTTAGATTACGTCTAGCGAAGATGGGGGGTAAATCCGTGGCCAAAAAGAACACCAAAAAAGAGGTCAAACGCCTCAAAAAGAAGGCGAGAAAGCTGACGGCCGTTAACCTCACGCTTGAAAAAGAAATCCGGAAACTGAAGAAGAAACTAGGGTCTCGGGAGCAGCAGGCCGTTGAATCACAGGCTTCGTTGAACCGGGCAGCCCCGATCATGAGCGCAACGAGTCCGTCGGTTGCGGAAATCGGTGCTGATGACGGAGGAGGTATCGCCACCAGTCATCGCGCCGCCTGGAAGCAACATAGCTATCTACGTGACAGGTATGAGTCGCACCTGGGCACAGGCGTATCGAAAGAACGTGCGCGTCTACTGGCCAATGATGACCTCAAAAAGGAATATGGGTCGGCTAGCGGCTATAGCAAGGAGGAGCTAACCGCCATCCTGAGTTGAGGGAGAATGACGGCTAAACTGAGACCCGGGCGAAACCTAGCCCGAACACTGTGGCTATCCTGACAGCCGACGCCATTTTTGGAATCGTCCCTCCCTACCGATCGAAATACACAATAGCTAAAATAACGTAATGCTTTTTCGTCGGCCGTTGTTGAGGAATATCCGGGCCATACCCTAAGCATGGCGCGCGGTGCGCGCGCTGAACGGGTGACTGCTTGGAATCGCGCCGTCGAGGCGCGATAGGCGACACTCATCGGTGACACCCGGTTCAGGTTTGAAAGCCGTCCGCCGTATCAGGCGGTTTTGGTGGTCGATGCCGGCCACTGAGTCGAACCCTTCTTTGCCGCGCTCCGCTGGATGACGAAGGTTGGGTCAGACACGACAGTTCCGTGCTGCTCGTGAGCACAAGCAGAACTGCTGGGGCGGGGTTCTATTGCTCCCATCAAAGCCTGTCGGTTAGGCGGCTTTGCGGTAACATTTCTAGCGTTGTTTGTACTGTAGGAAAAGCGGTCGGTGTCAGCGCGTCCGATTTGTTGGGTTGTGTTTTTTGCGTGGCAGGTCTGCAGTGGCCTTGTGTTTGCGTCGACAATACTTAACGCTGCCAAGCATAACGAAATGGACGCAGTGACCGCTTCGATTGCGTCGGGCGCCGATGTTAACGCACAAGGCGGACAGGGTGATGCACCATTGCATTGGGCGGCTTTCAATGGCAATCCGCAGCTGGTTCTGTTGCTTATCGATGCAGGGGCCAGCGTTAACGATCGTTTAGTCAACGGCAATACTCCTCTGCACCTCGCGGCCTACAGAGCGCACGTCGCAGTAATCGAGACGCTGCTGGAAAATGGTGCCGACGCCACGCTTCGCAATCGTGACGGGGAAACGGCATTGGATCTTGCTCGACGTGGCCGTAACCGGGCGGCTGCAGAGCTTTTTGCTCGCTTCAGTCGGCAATCTCGAGCCGTAACCCCACCAGTCCAACCGCCGCGAGCTACCCCGATGATTGCGCCCGAGGGTCCAGCCCGGGATGGTTCGTTCGCAACGTTCCGTATTCAACTCGTCGCGGTCAGTTCAGAGCAACGCGCCCGTCGTGCATTGGCGGACTACCTTGACCGCTTCGCCGATATTTTGACGGAAAAGTACCTGTTTTTGGACAAGGTGAACGGATCAACCGGTTTCCTCTACCGTGTTCAGTATGGCCCGTTGTCTTTCGCGAAAGCTCGTAACCTGTGCGCTGAGCTCAAACAACGAGAGCAGCCCTGCCTGGTTAAGGCGGCCATGACGCCGTGATGTAGTTCAGCGCATCCACACAGGGGGGCATGACAACATCCTAACCGCTGGTTGCCCGCTTACTTGAAGCATGATTGGACCTCAACAGAGCAAAGCCGCCTTCACGGGTAGCGTTGCATTTTGTGCAGGCCAAAGCAGGCTCGTTGGTTGACCTCCCTAAAAACGCTTTCTATCTTTTATTTCTAGGCGCGTTGAATACGCCTTAACTCCATTTTAGGAGTCTGCTGATGATTCGATCGCGCCCATTGTCTGGTGTCACCGCTTGTTTGCTTCTTTCGCTCGGCTCATTGGCTATCGGCGATGAGATCCGTTCCCCATCATGTGAAGAACTAGCGGCATGGTCGGGAGCCGTTGATTCAGACAATCGCTGGGCGCCTTTTGCGGAAAACAACCGAGTCTGGCTGCCCAACGCAATGTCCGAACCGGCGTTTGAAGTTCTATTCGGGAAACCGGCGCTCGACTGGACACAAGCCGACGTACAGGCTTCTCGGCCGATCTGGAACGGCTGTATTCAGAGAGCCAAAAAGGCCCGGGACGGAGACCTCCGCAATTTGCTGCAGACGACTCGCAACTACTTCACGAACAATCTGCGCAATGTGGCTCGCTATCGAGACAGGCGGGAAGCGCGGGCCACACGAGATTCGCGAATCGAAGCACAACAGGCAGCTGAAACAACGCGGCGTCAAACGGCGACCGCAGGAGCAGCAGCGGCGAAAACGCAAACCACACCAGCCCCGAATAGTGCGCCCGGACTACGTGCCGGGGTGGATCAGTTGCTCGCTGCAGCGCCCTCTGTGGAAGGACTGATTGCTCTCGGGTCGCTCAGCAATGTCGATACCGGCGATGCGGACGCCATGCGTGAACTGGAAAAGCAATTCGGCTATACCCATGGCCCTGCCGGCAAAGCCGCCTACCGGATCATGCGTGAACTACGCATTCGTGGCGTCACAGGCTTCGAGACCGGTGAACGACCTCGGCTCAATGCACGTCTGGCGGAGATCAAACCAGAGGTGTTGGAAACCCTCAAAGGGGAGTTTTCCCAAAACCCTACCGACCTGAACAAGAGACGGGCACTGGCACAACGCTACGAGAAGCTCATGAAGCAGCTGGAGATGGCATTGACCGAGGAGGAATATCACGCTCTCGCGGAGCAGACCCGTCAGGAGAGGCGGAGTATCGTTGATCGTGCGGTCGCGGACGCAAAGGCACAAATAGATGAGGTGCCTGCAAAAGAGGAAAGCATTGCAAGAATTGATCGAATTGTCAGCGAGACCGCGAAGCGGGGTCTCGACGGCAAACAACGTCGAGACCTTGTGAATCATGCGCGCTCGCGTCAACGTTTGGTAGCCAACCAGGTTTTGATCGATGTCGCCGAGAAAGCGCTGCCTGCGTTGCCTGATACGCTTGCTGGAATCAAGGCGCTCAACGGTATCGGTCACCGAATGTTGCAAGGGATAGTGCAGAAAGCGTCTCCAGAAGTTATCCAGCAGTATGTTTCCGCCTCGGAAGCACGACTCACGGAGATTGGGCGCGTCGCCGTGCCAGAGTACGAGACAGCATTGGCCCGGCTTCCCGAAAACGCTGCAGGCCTGGCTCAAGCAGTGCGAGAGGTTGAGGACAAGGAAGGCTGGGCTGATATGGAGGAGCAGGTCCGCAGACAGTATGTATCTGTCGCTAAAGCTCGCCAAGCCGAGATTGCTGATGTCATCGAAAAAGAACGGGCCCAGCGGAACGAAGCTCTAGACCGGGAACGCAGTCGAGCGATTGCCGCAGGCGGCGATCCCCGGCTCGTAGGCACCGCGTGGATCGATACCAACAAGACGATGAAATACGAATTTCGGGATGAGGAAACGGTCTTCATAAACGCCCTGGGGATCAAGGCCGCCGGCACTTACAAAGTCTCGCGTAACGACGTGGTCGTAAAAGGACCACACGGTCAGCTGGTTTATACGCTTGATGCAAATCGGCTCACCGGGATGGGCGCGACCTTCATCAAACAGCCTGACTGACCTGATCGGAGATCATCGGGCCAACGAGACGGCACTAAGAGAGCCGCCGCTTTTCGATGTCGCACTATGCAGTCGTCATGGATAGCGGTAGTAAGTCGGAATTAAACGCCTCCGCTGCAGCTGGTCCGTATCAGTTTGGCTTCGACAGTGTCCGAGGCGCCAGTCTTCTCATCGCATGTCTTTTCCCTGGACATTGGGCCGGCATTCGCCGTTGCTTGTTTCGATCACCGGGTCGCTGACACAGTGACGATTGATGTTGCGCCGCTTAGGGGTCAACATCCGTCTTGGAACGGGGTTCGCAAATAAACCGGCCGAGAAACGATACCCAAAAATGGATCTCCAACAACGGCTTGCGCGACTCAAGAGCCACATCGAGACCATCGCTGGCGCCATTGATGGGATGCGGATTGACCTCGCCGCGGTCCAGCACTCACTGGATCATCTGCATCGGACACAAAGGCTACAGCTTGACGAGAAAGGCCAAGCGCACCTGACCGAGATTGGCTGGGCCCTGAGCACAAGCGTTGAAGCTCTGGAGAAGCTTGCGACGTCGCTGGCGCACGCCGCGAACGAACTCCAGGCCTGTCTGCATATCGCCGAGCGCGACGGCTTAGATGTACCAGAAGAGCTGCCCGCCGATTTTGCCAGCGTGAATATCCGCCTTCAGGCGCTGCAATCGGAGCTTGACGCGGTTCACGCGGCGAACGATCTGCGCGAGGCCGGCTGGGAGGAGAAGTCCATTGCGCTTTACCGGCGCCTCGAAGGTGTCGAGTCCAGACTGCATCAGCTGTCTGAGCGTCAGGAAAGCCTGGAATTGCAGACGGCCCTGCTCAGTAAGGAGGCCGAACAGGCTATCGGGCCGCCCCACTGGTCGTCCGTGGGCACGTCATCACCGGACCACCCTGAACGGCCGGGGCAACGCTCGGCGCTGCGGTCCGCGCACGCGTCGGACATGCGGCAATTCGAGCAGCTCCGCGCTAGCACAGCGCAGCTGGAGGCGCGGCTCGAGGGATTGCAGGCCGAGGGCAAGCGTCTCGATCGGGCGGTAGCAGTCCTGCGGGACGAGGTCGCGAGACCGTCCGACGGCGGTCTTGCAGCGAAGGTCGATAGCGCCGCGGCATTCGGCGAGCAACTGGCGCAACGCCAGCACCAACTGACCGATGAAGTCGCCGCGCTGAAGGCGGCGGGTGGCAGCCTCCACGACCGGCTGATCAGGGTCGAACAGCGCAGTAATCCGCTGCAGGGAACAGTGGATGATCAGAGCCTGCGGTATGCCCGCCAGGACGACCAGACACGAGCGCTTCGGCAACGCCTGAGGCAACGCTCGATCCTCGGGCTGGTTGCCTTTCTGCTGGCGATGGCGGGCCTCGGCCTCGCTTGGCTACGCATGCCTGTGCATGTGGACCTTGAGGCTCTGATTGAACAGGCCGAGGCGACAGCCCGTCGGATCGTCCAGCCCATGACGGCGGAGCTGGCCAGGGACGTCGCCGAGCTGCAGGAGGATGTGTCGCCGATCGTGGCGAGGCTGAGCGATGCAGGCGAACGATGGAAGCGGACCCATGCCGAGATCCAGACGATGAGCGCACAGCTTCGCCAAGAGATCGCCAGGATGGTGGGCGAGACTGAGCGGCTCTCCGAAGAATTGGCGCAGCTATCAGAACAGGTGAAAGCGACGACCGAACGATCCCCGGTTGTCGCGAGTGCAGACGTGGCCGCGTCGGCGCCGCCGCGCCTCGCATCGCTACCCCGGGTCTCCGCATCGCCGGCGGTGCCCACGAAACCGGCCGCCGGGTTGGAAGCCATTTGGGCTCAGGCACGGGCGCAGGGGCACTACACGCTGCAGTTGGTCGGCGTCAGTGAACGTCGCCGCATGAGCTGGTTCCTGGAGGAACACCGTGTCCCGGGCAACAATGCGATACACCACGCCCGGCGCGGCGGCGGCCAATGGCTGGAACTTTTTCACGGTACATATCCGACGTCCGACGAGGCACTCGCGGCGGCCAGAAAACTGCCTTCGGGTCTTGCGGCACAGAATCCCTGGGTGCGACGTATTCCGGCCAGTGGGCGTCTGGACCCTCTCCATTAGACCCGCTGGGACGTTGATGCAATCACTGCATCAGTCGATCACGGTCGATACCTTAACAACACAGCCGCGTGGGATTCCCGAGAACCAACCCTGCAAGAGGGCCGTGTTGGATAGGAAGGGCCGGATAGCATTTTTCTACAGCTGCTGGTGGAACTGTAGCTACGACCCACTCAGCGTCGCAACGGGTCGTGCTGGATCGCGGATCCATTCGCTCCACGAGCCCGCGTAGAGTTGCGCCGCCGGGTATCCCGCAACAGCCATCGCCAGAAGACTGTGACAGGCGGTAACGCCCGAGCCACACATCACAACGACTCGCTCTGCCGGGGTGTTTCCGATCACGGCAGCATATTGTTGGTGGAGTGCCGCCGCTGATTTGAAATGTCCGTTCGCATCCAGATTGTCCTGTAACGGCAGATTCACGGCGCCCGGTATATGTCCCGCAACAGGGTCGATCGGTTCGTTCTCGCCGTTGAAACGTTCCGCCGTCCTGACATCAATTACCAATGGCATATTCGTTTGGTCGAGCAGACGTGCCAGCGTCCGCGTATCGATAACGTGTGTGTCATCGGCTGCGCCAGTGAAGGAGCCGCGCATCAGGGGCGGTGTTGGTTCGCTCGTGAGTGCCAGGCCGGCCGCTAACCAAGCTTGAAGTCCGCCGTCGAGCACGGCGACGCGGGTATGACCGAGCCAGCGCAGTAGCCACCAAAGGCGTACCGCCATGGTGCCGCCGGTATCGTCATAGGCGATGACCTGCGTCTGGTTGTTGATGCCCTGGTCTTGCATCCAGTCGCGTAAGCGGCCAGGTTCGGGCAGCGGGTGTCGCCCGGTCGTCGGGGTTACCGGTCCGGATAGGTCTCGATCCAGGTGGGCATAGCTCGCCCCGGGGATGTGCCCTTCGCGAAAGAGACGTTCGCCGCGCCCGGTGTCGGCGAGATCGAAGCGACAATCGATGATTCGCCAGTCGGCGTCGTTCAAATGCTCGGCCAGCGTCGGGCTATCAATGAGGTGCCCGATCGATGCCATGGCTCGGTGCTGATCGTCGCCTGCCATCATTCGAGGCCGAGCAGGAAGTCCCAATGCGCTTTGCTGAGCGGCATTATCGACAGGCGATTACCCTTACGTAACAGCGGCAGGTCTTCCAGTTGCGGCGCCTCGAGCGCCTTGAGTTCCCGCAAGCTGATGTTGCGTTTCAGGTGGCGCTTGTATTTCACGTCGACCATGTACCAACGCGGTTTGTCGGGATCGCTCTTGGGGTCGTAGTACTTGGCATCCGGATCAAACGCCGTGTGATCTGGATAGCCCTCTTTGACGACCTCCATGAGGCCGACAATGCCCGGCTCGGCACAGTTCGAGTGGTAGAAAAACACCTGGTCGCCTTTCTTCATGTCGTCGCGCATCATGTTGCGGGCCTGGTAGTTGCGTACGCCATCCCAGTGTTCGGTTTTTTTCGGCATGGCCTTGAGGTGGTCGATGCCGAAGACGTCGGGCTCGGACTTCATCAGCCAGTAGTTCACGTTATTACCTCCTCGGCGTTGGTGTTCATGAAGGTTCCCCTTGATCGCATAAAGCGGTCTACTTTTCGTGTTGTCATGGTCGCCCGTGGTTTTCGCGGTATTAGACAGATTGTTGCGCATTGAGGTTGCTTATGTGTGGAGTTTACAAATAAGCGCCCATGAATACTCTGATCAAGACTCGGCGCAGAGCGAAAATTTTTCAGAGGCAGCCTCAGTCCATCCGTTTCAAGTGGCGTCGCAGCTGTCCAACAGATGTCTGCGTGACATGGCGACAGAGGTCGAGCAGGCAATCGAGAGATGCTGAGAAGCAACAGATGTGGAGCAGATGAGTCGGCAATATCGTGCTCAGCCTGAAGCCGCCTCTATGATCTGCGCGGCATAAGCTATTGATCTCACCCCGCAACAAAGCTGGGTTTTTATCGCTTTCCTGGAAGGTTCAGTTTCGACGATCTCGCTGCCACGCGATGCATTGAGTTGGGTTGTCTTTAGCGCGTCTCTGGCATTTTCTTGAAACAGCAACATTCATCTGATATCAACGGTTGAGCGGCGTGTCTTGGAGACGGAGACAGAGCCGTAATTACCTGAAAATTTGGATACCGCTGCGACAGAGGCGATGCGTCGCGGCTGTAGATCATCGAGGAAAGAAAATTGAAAAAAAAATGTCTTTATTTGGCGTTAGCGGCCTGTTTGTGCATCCCGGCTGGTGCCATCGCAGCATCGACGATACAGGTCACCACTGGTGCTGACAGGGGAAAGGGCTCGCTGCGCGCGGCACTGTTGCGCAGTGCGTCGAAAATCGTGATCGATGAATCCGTAACAGAGATTGTCCTGGATCGGCCGCTGGTTTATCGCAAAATTCGACCACTGGTCATCGAAGGATCAGGCCAGGTGATTAGTACCAGCTATCGATTCAACGACGCCAAGCCGCTGTTGACGGTCTCTCGCGGTGCCGATTTGACACTGAGCCATCTGACTTTTCAGGCGCCAGGGGGTTACAGCATCGAGAATCAAGGCGGCGGGAAAGGCGTCTTCGTCGATATCCCCAAGCGCAGGACCGGCACCGTCAGTGTGCGCATGAGCGACGTGGAAATCCGTGATACGGGTAACCATGGTTTGCATGTGTCGGACTGCTCACTCGGCGATGATTGCGGTGGTGGTCAGGGCGGTGGTGGAGAAGGGTCCGCCGCCTCGATTTTGGTCGATCTGACCCGCGTCACCGTCGATGGCGCGGGGTTTGGGAAACAGGATGCAGATGGCGTGCGTGTCGATGATCGTGGCGATGGCGACATCATATTCAACGCGACCGACTCAGTGTTTGTGGGCGTCGGCGCGGACGGCGTAGAACTGGACGAAGGCAACAATGGCAGCGTGATCATCAATGTCCGGAATTCCACGTTTGAGGTTAACGGGGCCTATTGCAGGATTGACGGCGACGTTCTCGAGCTCGCGAGTCTAGACCCCAATTGCGTTGACGGAGGTGAAGCTGACCTCGATGACGCCTTTGATATCGACGAAGCCGGCCCAGGTGGAATAACCGGCGTTGTCAGCGATGTCCTCATCAACGGTAACCTTGATGAGGGTCTCGATTTCGACGCAGAAGGCGACGGTGTCGTTGACCTCGATTTCATTGCGATCAGCAATTCCGTGGAGAATGGCGACGAAGATATCAAAGTCTCAGAAGCTGGCGCAGCGTCCTTAATCGTCAAGCTGGCTGGCATCGATGTGGTTGGCGATATTGAGTTTGAAGAGGAAGGCGTGGGGGACTTGGAAGTGACGCTCTACAGTGCCAGCGTTGGCGACGACCTTAAGCTATTGGAGACAGAAGCCGGCGAGGGTACGCTTACACTGATCAACAGTACGGTGGTCGACGAAATTGACATCGATGGTGACAGTGATCCCATCACGCAAATGGTTTTGCCTTAGCGAGGGCGCTTGATTGTGCCATCAGCCGGCGCTTTGCGCCGGTTTTTTTTGGTGATCTACTTTGGGCCGTTTTGTTGGCGGCGACTGACCTCGAAGACCGAGCGGAGCAGGGCACCAATGTGCTTCGTGCCCACTTATGTTCTGATGGCCTTTATGCGTTAAGGGCTTATGATCAACTGTCGTCCGTCGCTAGCCTGGACGGAAACAAGTCGCTCCACAGGTTTCTAGGCAGGAAATCACTCATGAGTGAACTAGAGGCTGCCTGCTTCGGTTACGGCGCCCTCACTCGCGGTTGATTTCCGAGCGGGAATCAGCGTTTGCAGCCGTCGCCGGAATGTCTCGGTTACCTGCAGTGCTGCGGTGCTGTTCGCCACCGCTCGCGGTGTGATCAGCACAATCAGCTCGGTGCGGTCCTGGTTGTCCTCTTTCTTGCCAAAAAGACCGCCGAGGAACGGTACCTTGTGCAATACCGGCACGCCGGTCTCTGACAGGTCACGGTTCTCCTGGATCAGACCACCGAGGATGATGGTGTCGCCACTGTTGATCGCAACTGTGCTCGAGATCTTGCGCTGCTGGATACGTGGCGTCAGCGTCTCTTCATCGGTGGTAGACGGCACATTGCTGACCTCCTGTTCGACCTCCATGATCACCAGGCCGCCGGTGTTGACGCGCGGCTTGACCGTCAACAGCACGCCGGTCTCACGGTACTCGACCGTGCTGATCAGCGGTGCGTTTGGATCGATTGTCGACTGGCGTGCCTGCGTGGCAAGCGGGACCTCTTCGCCGACCTGGATCGAGGCCTCCTCATTGTTCAACACCAGCAGTGACGGCGACGAGAGGATGCTTAGATTGCTTTCGGTCGCCAGGGCGTTGAGTACGAAGCGGACGTCCGGGCCCTTCAGTGCATAGGAAAAGCCCGTGAGGGTGTTGAGGCCCGATTCGCCGAGGTCGAGCAGGCCCTCACCCGTCTTCGAGCCAAAGTTGTTCTTGAAGAACCACTCGACGCCGAATTCCAACGCATCGGTCAACCGCACCTGCGCGATCGTGACCTCGACCAGGACCTGCAGCGGGCTCACGTCGAGCTGGCGCAGGGCGCCGAGGATCTGCCGGTAGTCGGTCCCCTTGGCCAGGATCAGCAGCGCATTGTTGGCTTCGTCGGCGATGATCTTGACCTCGCTGTCCTGGTCTATCTCAAGACCCTCTGCGGCGCTGATCGTGGATGTTTGGCGCGGTGCAGGAGGATCCCCCTGGTTCCCGTCTGCATCGGTTGTCCGCGGCGCCTCACCGATTGTGGCCGGCTCCAGGCCCGGAGCGAGTGCTGCCGGGGCGTCCTCTTGGGCGTCTTTTTCGAACAGGTCATTGAGCGTTTCGGCCAGTTCGACCGCCTTGCCGTTTTGCACCCGGTAGACGAACAAACGCTCGCCGGCGTCACCGCTATTCTGGTCGAGGCGTCGGATCCATTCGCGCACGCGGGCGAGGTGTTCGGCCCGCGGCGTTACGACGATGATCCCATTAAGCCGTTCGACAATGATGAAGCGGACGAGGCCGGCCATCAGACCCTGCTCAGGGTCCGCCAATAGTGCTTCGAGGTCTTCAGCCAGGGTTGCTGCGTCAACGAAATCGGGCGTGAACAGTGCGACCGACATGCCGGCCATGCGATCGACATCGAAGACCTCGATGGTGTCGAGCAGCTGTTCCATCTGGCCACCGGCGCTGGCCAGAATCAGCAGGTTGCGGGTCGTGTCGACGCGCAGCAGCTGGTTGTTGCCCTTTACGAATGGATCGAGAATCTGGGCCATCTCTTCAGCACCGACATAGCGCAACGGGATGATCTTGACCGAGAAACCGGGCGGAAGGGCGACCGACGAGTCACCGAGCTGCGGTGCGCGGGTTTCGGCCAGCGCGGTGCTCAGGGGGACCACGCGATACAGACCCTGGTCCACGATCAGCGCCGCGTTGTTCATACGCAGCAATAGTTCCAACGTCGGCATCAGGTCGTCGCGCGACAGCGGATTGGTCGTCTGCATCGAGACCGAACCACCAACATTTGGGTCAACCGTGTAATTGGTCTCCAACATGTCGCCCAGGATGACCTTGACGACTTCTACCAGGTTTGCGGACTGAAAATTCAGCTTGACGTCGCCGTCGGCCGAGGTCTTCGCTTTCGCAATGCCGGGCTCGGTCGCGCCGACGACCACACCGCTGCCGGGTCGGTAGAAATCGGGCTCCTGCGCAGCGCTCGTATCGGCGGCCAATGGCGTGCTGGGCGGAAGATTGATCGGCGTCTGTTGTAGGGGCTCGGTCGCGGTATCTTGCCGTAAGGTGTCGGCCCAGGCCGGCGGTCGGTCCTCGAAGCGATTGCCTGCGCAGCCGCTGATAAGCAGCACGAGCGCGAGCGGAACGAGTCGATGCCATCGGTGGCTGAATTGTTGCCCGTGATGATGAAAGTCGGATGGAGTGATACAAACGCTCATCAATCTATTTCCTCGGGCTGTTCAGCTCGGCGCTGTCGTGGCAATGATGCCTGAGTTCGGTTTTTTCTGGATTGGCGGCGTTCCGCGGCACGCAGTGCGCGCTCGGTCAGGGCGCGCGTGCGCGGCACCACCCTGGGGTCGCCGAGATAGGCAAAGTCGTGCACCATCAGGGTCTTTCGCTGGTCGCGATAGCTCAGCACAAGCTGCGCTTCTTGGATCTCCAACACTTGCCAGTTTTGCAGACGGTCACCTTGGCGGACGGTCAACGCGTCGCCGGTCGGTAGCTCGACAAGTGCCGTCCGGGTCTCGGCACCGCTAAACACAGCCGTGAGGCGGAAGCCGTCGATTCTAGCCGCGGGCTCGGCCGCAATGACTTCGGTTGGCGACTCGTCAACGAGCGTCTCTTCAACCGCCGCCGTGCGGTCTGCACTGAACAGCGGCCGCTCGATAATCGGATCGTAGACCTGCAATATTTCGATGATGGGTGGCGGCGCCTCGAGTGCGGGCAGCGTGATCTGCGTGGTCTGATCGATCGCATCATCCAGCGACTCGGCCGGCGTGAGCAGTATCCAGGCGATCGAGCCAAGGCCAGCCGCGTAGCCGCACAGCAGCAGCAGATCGGTCGGCCGTCTCATCGCCGCGGCTCCGACATGGCGGTCAGGGCCGGCGAACGCAGGCCGTAGACGACCAGCCTGGTATCGAGCAGGCTCTGTGTGTCCTGGCCGGTTCTGCGGCGTCGTTGGGGCCGGGTGCGAATCGCCAGGTTTTCGACAAACAGATACGGTTCGGCCTGCTCGATGTCGTAGAGCAGGTCGCGCAGCCCGATGATGTTGCTCTGCATCCGTGCCTCGACCGCGATCCGCTCGAAGTGGCTTTCTTCCTCGGCCGGGCGGGTCCGCAGACTCAACACGCGGACCTGATGCCGCGCGGCCAGGTCCTGCAGGCTTTGCTGCAGTACCGCACCCGCCAGCGCCGGGTTGTTGCCGGTTAACAAAAGCGGTGTCAGCGGCTGCTGACGGGCATAGCGTTCACTGAAAGACTCGAGTGCCGGCGCCTGGGCAAGCAGGTGCCGGTACCGTCGGATCTGATTCTGGGTGTCCTGGATCGCGTCCTCACGCTCGTAAAAGGCCTCGAAGGCCGGCAGCGCGACGAGCTGGTAGCTCAACAGCAGCAGGATCAACAGGATCGCCACCGCCATGAACTGGCCCCTGCGACCGGTTGGCAGCGTCATGGCATGGCCTCCGGCGCGGACCCTTGGACCTTCGCACTGATGTTGAATCGGCTGCCCGCATCGCGACTTGCCTGGGTGATTGCCGCTTCGAACCGGACATCGCTCAGCAGGTTCGAGCTATCGAGGGCCTCGATCAGCGCGGCCGGCGTTGACGAGACGCCTTGCAGCGACAGCTTTTCGCCCTGCAATTCGAGATTGACCAGCCAGGTGCCGTCATCGAGCGTCTCGGTCAACTCGGTCAACAGTTGCAGCGTTGATACGCGCTCCTGGCGCCGTTGCAGCACCGCGCCCAATTGTGCCTCGGCGACGTCAAGCCGCTCGCGTAGCTGGCTGACGGCGGCGGCCTCTTTGCGCAACGTACTGTGTATCTCGAGTAGCGCCTGGCGTTCTCGGTGTTGGGTATACACCAGCAGTGTTATCGTCGCGGCCCAGGTGACGGCAAGGCCCAGCCAGAGTGCGCGACGCCGGCGCAATTGACGATGATTGCGCTCAGCGATCCGCCATGAGAACGACAACGGCTGCCCCGCCGCAGGTGGCTCGTCCAGCTTGATTGGGTTGACCGGCAGGGCGACATCAAGTCCCGCAAAGTGGCTTGCAAGCCGCTGTCGGGGAATCGCGGCCAGCCACACGGAGGCCTGTCCGTCGGGCGCCGGTTGGTCGGCAACACCACAGGCGAAGAGCACTTGGTCACGGCTCAGCGGCAACAGCTTCGGGATTTGATAACCAACGCTCTCGGCCAGGTTGGACAGGGCCAGCTTGGGTAGGGTGAGGTGGCGGACCAGGTAGTCCTTCGGGCCCAACTGTACGGAGATCGCATCGACCTTGTCATGCAGTCCCGCCAGCTGCGCCTCACCAAGATTGACCGGCTCGCCGTTACCGATCCCCGGTGCCGAAACTTGGACGTTCGACTGGTCGATGAAAAATGTAATGCGCCGCCGTACTGCGGTGTTGCGCCACAGCTTGGCCGGTAGCAGTGACAGCAGCTGCTCACCCCACCACTTTAAGAATTGCCGGAGCGTCACGGCCGCCACCACGGTTCGGCGTCGGTCGGCTGGAGGACCTCACGCGACAGCGGCGTATAGCGCTGTGCCTTGCCCATTCCCATTACGACTTGCTCCAAATACAGCGGGTTCACGGATACCGGTTCCGGATCGGCGAGACCGTCGTCGGGTAGCACCGCGATATCCATCAGCAGGGTGCGCACGTCGAGCCGCATTTCGATGAACCGGCGCCCACCGCGCAGCATATCGACTGGGGGCGGCGTGCCGGCGCGGATTGCCTGGGCCCGTGCGACGACGAATTGTTCGGCCGTGGGGAGGTCGACGTCCGGAATGGCGGCCAGCACGACCGCGTCGGCGCTCATCGCGTTGATCCGCGGTCGTTGGCTATGCACGCTTACGTAGGGCGACATCAGGCGGGCCAGGTCGGCGTCGAATCCGAGCACCTGGCCGAGTTCGTGTATCGAGCGAAAAGGTTGGTTGGGCGGCGTATAGCCCCGCCCGGCGTTGCGATAGTCATCCTGCTCTGCACCATACTCGGACCGGCGGTCGTCACGATCGCGCCAATCGATCATTGCGTCGGCCAGCGCCTGCGGGTCGCGCGCTGGGGCGAGTTGTTCGATCAGGCCGACGATTACCGGGCGTGGCGCCCGATTCAGGTCAATGCGCCCGGTTTCCGATCTGACCCGCACCGCTATCTGCATCCCATCGTATTGGATTGTCCTAGTTTCGCCGTCGGGCCGCCAGCGCTGCTCGGCATCTTGACGGTTCAACGCCAGCAGCGCGAGGTTGCGTGCGGCGATGGCGGTCGCATCGAGTCGCGTCATGTCGACGAGGTCATGCGCGACGCGGGTCTCATGGCGCACCGCCATGGCGAATCCGGCGCTTAGCCCGAGCATGATGACCAGCGACCAGATCACCAGAACTAATGCGAAGCCACGGTTGCGCCTATGCATCGAGCGGTGGCTCCACCACGTCGTCGAGCAAGTCGTCGTCGAACTCCTCGAGCAGTTCCTGAGGCAGCGGTTCGCCCTCCTCATCCACCGGCACGTCGAGCCTGGCGCCCGGTGCACCTCCCATGGGTCTGGCAACAAGAACGGGCCAGGCCGGGGCACCGTGCGGGGTTACCCGAATCTTGACGAGTCCCGGCAGCGTGTTCTGTTGTTCCCAGCGCGTTAGCCAGGCCGGCTCGGTGTCTTCTTCCGTGATGCCGAAGTAGCCGATTTCGAGGCGGCTCAGGCGGTCTACGAGGATTGCCTCCGGCGGGTCATCATTGCCCTCGGTTGGGGTTAACGAGAAGGGTTCGCGGATGATGATCAGGGCATCGTGTTCATCGACGTCGCGCACCTCGAGCGTAATCCGGGTCAATCCGCCAGGGCCGAGGTAGGCCGGTTGATCGGCGATGAACGAAAGTCGTTGTTCGTCGCCGACAAACCCGGTTGGGTTGTCGTCGTCTTGCGGGTCGTTCACCGGCTGGGCACGCGTGATGGCGGCATCGATAAACTGCCACCCGATACGCATCTGCTCGGATTCAGCGGCCCTGGCGCCGACCGAATGAACACTGCGCTGGCCGATCACGACCACACCATAGACCAGGCTGATCAAGAGTGCCGATACACTCAGCGCGACGAGCAGCTCGACCAGCGTGAAACCCTTTTGCCGATTCATTGCTCGGCCGTTTCCGATAGCAGCACGGTATTCAGCGCGATCTGTCGGCTGTCGCCAAGCTCACCCCAAGACACCTCCAACGCGACGTCAAGCGGGACCTCGCGCAACGATGATGGATCGGTGTCGGTCTGGCGCTCCGCAAGGGTCACGCGCCAGCGATAGCGCTCGTCGAACTCGCCCTCGTAGACGCCCGGCGTGAGCGTCGCGTAGACCTGCAGTTCGGTGAGCTTACTGCGGGCGAGCAACGCGGCGTGGCTGTAGTCACTGCCGAGACCGGTCGCCCGCAGGCCGGACTGGAAAAGCCCCAAGAGCGCGCCACCGACCACTGCAAACAGTGTCAGTGCGACCAACACCTCCAGCAACGTAAAACCGGCGACCCGATTCATGGCGTACTGCTGGCCAACGCGATACGCCCGGTGAGCCATTCGACATCAATCTGCCGAACATGGCCGTCGAGCCCAAGGCGAATACGTCCACCGCTCGAGCTGCCATCGGGAAAGAACGCTATGGCGCCGCGGTCGTCGTCGCGAACCAGCTGCTGGGCGGTCGTGATTTCGGCGGTACTGTCCGGCGGAAGTTCTCGCCAGTCGCCATTGGATGAGATGGCATAGCGTTTGGCGGCCGTGTCGACGACCAGCTCGCGGGCTTGCCGAGAAGACTGGGCCAGCCGTCGGGTCTCGCGCAGCGCGACCACCAGCTCGCCGGCTGTCGCGGAGATCGTTCGGGCCGACGAGGGCAACAACATGGGTGACAGCGCCGCGGCCAGCACCACCACGATGCTCAGTGCCACGAGCATCTCGACGAGGGTGAACCCCCTGGCCACCGAGATCCGCTGTTGGGTGGCAATTACGGCCGCGTCAGTCCCAGTTGCTAATGTCGGCGCCATCGCCTTCACCCCCCGGCTGACCATCGCCGCCGTACGAAACGATATCGAAGGCGCCTTTTTCGCCGGGGACCTTCATCACCAGTTCATTGCCCCACGGGTCGAGTAGCTGCGAGCGCTTGCGCAAGTACGGTCCCTGCCAACGCTCCATGCCTTGCGGCTGTTCGACGAGGTCGA
Organism: uncultured Gammaproteobacteria bacterium; assembly: GCA_942490985.1. Classification (GTDB taxonomy): domain Bacteria; phylum Pseudomonadota; class Gammaproteobacteria; order Chromatiales; family Chromatiaceae; genus Thiosocius. Next base: position 163,162 of record CALNYW010000003.1, on the reverse strand, counting down.
TCAGCTCCTCGGGATAACGGCCCGTCTCCAAGCGGTATAGCTCCACCACGCTACTGATCTTCTCGAGTTGCACCAACGCGGATTTGCGGTTCGCCTCGCTGGCCTTGCCGAGGAGGTTGGGGGCAACGACCGCGGCGAGCACCGCAACGAGCGCAATAACGACGATCAGTTCGATTAGGGTGAAACCGGTGGCTGGGCGAGCGAGGGGCATGGGGTCTCCGCGATTCTCAAAAGACAAGGTTATTTGACTCAATTATGACAAGCACAATCGATAAGATTATGACGGTGATCAGAAGCGCGATCGTAATGATGATGGCCGGCTCGGCCAGCGTGAACAGCCGCTTCATCGCGACCTGCACGTCGCGGTCGTAGATATCGGCGACCTTGGTGAGCATCGGGGCGAGTTGCCCCGACTGCTCCCCGACGCCGATCAGTTTCAGTGCCAGGGTCGGCAGCTCGCGCCTGGCGGCCAGTGCGTCGGCCAGTCCGGCGCCCTCGCGCACGCGGCGTGTGGCCTGTTCGACGACAGCAACCAGCACCGTGTTGCCGACGATCTCGCGGGCGATCTGTAAGGCCGGGACCAACGCCACACCGTTCTCCAACAAGGTTGCCAGTGTCCGGGCGAAGCGCGCGGTCTCGAGCTTGCGCAGCAGCGGGCCGACCAACCACAGGCCGAGCAGCCAGGCATCCCAGCGGGCGCGTCCCTCGGGTCGCTGCCAGTCGCGATGCAGCGCGTAGGCGCTGGCAGCGAGCACCATGAGGATCAGCCACCACCAGCTCGCGACCAGGTCACCGGCACCGGCGACGATCCGGGTGAGGAGTGGCAGGTCGCGCCCGACGTCGGCGAACATCTGGGTGAATTGCGGTACGACGAAGGCCAGCAGTACGGCTACCGCGACCAGCGCGAGGGTCAGCAGGATGCTCGGGTAGAGCAGTGCCGAAACGATGGCCTGGCTGGTCTCGCGGCGGCGTTGGCGAAAATCGGCGAGGCGCTCGAGCGCGACCGCCAGTGCGCCGCCCGATTCGCCGGCCCGGATCATGTTGCAATAGAACGCATCGAATTCCGGCCCCGCGTCGTGCAGGGCCCGCGAGAGCGGTTGGCCACTGCGGACCGCGTCGTTGACCGCGGCGACCCGGTCGGCGATCACCGAATTGTCGCTGGTATCGGCAACCGTATCGAGTGCCTGCCCCAACGGCAGGCCGGCGCGCAGCAGGGTGGCGAGTTCGAGGGTGAAGTAATCGATGGCCGGCCCGCTTGCGCGTTTGCCGCTGCCCGTTCGGCGCGCGACACCCGCCGCCGTCGGTGTTGCCGTTCCGGCACCGTCGATGCGGATCGGCGTGCTGCCCTGGGCCAGCAGCAATTGTGCAGCGCCGTCGCGATCGTCGGCATCGATCAGCCCCTCGATCAGCTTGCCATCGGCGTTGGCCGCCTTGTAGCGAAATGCGGCCACGGCGCTAATCGGTCTGCAGCGTGGTCTGTGCGACCCGCTCGACCTCTTCGACGGTGGTCAGCCCAGCGAGGGCTTTGCGCAGGCCGTCAGTGCGCATCGTGCTCATGCCATGCGACAGGGCGACTGCGCGCAACGTGTCGGCATCTGCATGGTCGATGATCGCGCGCCGTAGCGCATCGTTCATCGTCAACAGTTCGAGAATCGTCAGGCGGCCGCGATAGCCGGTGTTATCGCAGGCCGGGCATCCGTCCGCCTGGAACAGCTGCGGACTCGCGGTGGCGGACTCGGCGCCGAGTTCTTCGAGCAGCCAATCCGGCGGTTGGTAAGGCTTGCGACACGCCGGGCATAGGCGTCGAACCAGACGTTGCGCGAGGATGCCGTCGATCGTCGAGGTCAGCAGGTAGTCATCGACGTGCATGTCCTGCAGCCGGGTGATGCTGCTGGCCGCGTCGTTGGTGTGCAGTGTCGAGAATACCTTGTGACCGGTCAGTGCCGCCTGCACGGCGATACGGGCAGTCTCGACGTCGCGCATCTCGCCGACCATGATCACATCCGGGTCCTGGCGCAAGATCGCGCGCAGGGCGTTCGCGAACGTCAGGTCGATGTTCGGCCGGATCGGGATCTGGTTGATCCCATCGAGCTGGTACTCGACCGGATCTTCGACCGAGAGGATCTTTTTGTCCGGCGTATTGAGACGAGACAGAGCCGCATACAGGGTCGTGGTCTTTCCGCTGCCGGTCGGTCCGGTCACCAAAATGATGCCATGCGGCCGGTCGAGCAGGCGCTCGAACTGGGCGAGCACTTCGCCATCGAAGCCGAGCGAGGCGAAGTCGAGCTTGACATCACCGCGATCGAGCAGCCGCATGACCACGCTCTCGCCGTGCAGGGTCGGTACGGTTGAGATTCGCATGTCAATCTCGCGGCCATCGGCGCGTAGTTTGATGCGTCCATCCTGCGGCAGGCGTCGCTCGGCGATGTCCAGGCTGGCCAGCACCTTGATCCGCGAGATGATGGCGGCCGGCGGCAGTTCACCGGGAAAGTCGATGCGCCTGAGCACGCCGTCGATTCGATAGCGGACGACAACCTCGCGTTCGGTTGGTTCGATATGAATGTCCGAAGCCCGCAGTTCGAGCGCGCGCGAGACCATTTGGTTAACCCGCCGAATGACCGGTGCCTCGCTCGCCATGTCGCGCAACTGCGCGATGTCATCGATCTCCCGATCGACCACGATATCCGCTTCGCCGCGCGCAACCTGTTGCGCAGCGATTGGGTAATGCAGTGACAAGGCACGCTGAATGTCGCCGATCAGGCCGATGGTCAGCCGGATATCCCGCCCGGTAGCGAGGCCGATCGCCGACTCGATCAAGCCATCGGCGGGGTCGGCCACGGCAAGCAACAGCGTGCCATCTTGGTCGGCAAGCGGGATCGCGAGGTGCTGGCTGAGAAACGCCGTCGACAGGTCGAGATCGACATCCGCGGCCGCTTCGTAATCCCCGGGTTCGGCGATCATCAGGTTCCCGGTATCAGCCAGCGCGTTGGCGAGGTCACGTTCGTTGATAAACCCGAGTTGCACCAGCAGTGGGCCGAACAGGCCGCCTTTTTCGGCGTGAAGATCGCGGACGCGCTGCAGCTGATCGACATCGAGCTTGCCCGCCTTGATCAGCCAGTCGCCAACCGCGTCGCCGTGATGCGACGCGGTTGCAGTGTCTGGGGGTAAGGCGGAGCTGTCCAACGCACTAGCGCTCACGGTGAGATCTTCTTGTCAAAGGAGGGTGGTGGCAAAACGCCGCACTTGTAGCTGTCGCAGCATTGCACAATATGACGCAGTCTTTATAAAAGATTAGCGTCTTTCTCGGTCCACGCAAACTTACTGAAGCAATTCGCAAGAATCTAAGTACCCTGGTGAGAACGCCGAGGCCTGTCGATTTGCAGCGCATGGAAACGCTGGCAGTCGTTGCCTGCCGACAGAATCTTTCGACGAAAACCGACCGGTCAGACGCTTGTCGGGCGTTGTTGCTATAGCCGACGTAGTTTCGCCGAGAGCCGTTTCTGGTCTGGCTGGTCAGGCCGCGATATCGGAACCAATACCCCGACTTTGCTTGTCGTCATATTTCCTTCATTTGATCTGGCTCAAAAGTAAATTTTGTCGTCACATTCGCCTCCTATGGTGCGCGGGTCCCTTGGTTGGGCACGCGTATTGCGCGCGTTCGCCAATCCAGGCATCAGCTAACTCATCACCACATGCCTAATCCGTGGAGGAACATTCCTGATGGCAACTCACAAGCCGGCACCTCAGGCAGAAAATTTTGACGACGCAGAGAACTATTCGTCCAATCCGACAAACAATCCAGAATTTCGCGACGTGCTACAGGCCAGCATGTCACGCCGTAAAGTGATGGTGGGCTCGCTGGCGGCAGCCGGCGCTACCTTCCTGGCGCCGGCGTCGGCTCAGGCCTTCGGTTATGGCTGGTACAAACCGAAGCCGAAGAAGGCACCGCTGGTCGGTTTTGAGCCTCTGACCGAAGGCCAGGCATTGATCGAAGGCAACAATGGTCAGATCGTCACCGTCTCATCGGATTACGAGTACCAGGTCCTGATCCCCTGGGGAACGCCGATCAACCCTAACGCTGGCGTGCCGGAGTACAAGGGTGCATCGACTCGCCCGACCGCAGCACAGGCAGAACGTCAGGTCGGCATTGGCCATGACGGCATGTGGTTTTATCCGGGCAATCTGCCACGCATCCTGCGTTGGGAGCAGCGGCGTGGTCGCGAACTGCCGGCGAAGTTACGCAACAAGCTGCTGTGGAACCGCTTTGGCATGTTGTGCGTGAATCACGAATTTGGCACGAATCCGCACGTGCTCGGGAAGGATGCGCCGGAGTCGCTGGAAGACGTCCGTCTGTCTCAGGCGGTTCACGGCGTGTCGGTGGTTGCGATTTATCAGAGTCGCAGCGGTTACTGGAAAGTGGTACCGAGCCGCAACAGCCGCCGCATCACCGTCAACACTCAGATGCACGTCTCGGGTCCAGCTGCGGATAGCCCGCTACTGGAGAATCCAGCGGACAATCCAGTCCTGGGCACCGTGAATAACTGCGGTTCCGGCACGACGCCTTGGGGTACCTACGTTACCTGTGAAGAGAACTTCAACGGGTATTTTGGCAGCACCACAGAATCGATCGGTGGTTTTGACGACTTACAGGACGAGGCGTTTAGCCGCTATGGTTTCAGTACGGGTGGTTTCGGGTACGGATGGCACCTCTTCGATGAGCGTTTTGATCTCTCCGATCCAGAGTTCAAAAATGAGTCGAATCGTTTTGGCTGGTGCGTCGAGATAGACCCGTTCGACGGCGAGAAAAAGCCGGTCAAGCGCACTGCCATGGGACGTTTCAAGCATGAGGCAGTCGCGGTCAAGGAGCTTCGTGATGGTCGTGTCGCCGTCTACATGGGGGACGATCAGCGTGGCGACTACTGCTACAAATACGAGTCGAACCGTCCGTGGCGTCACTATAGCTTCAAGGGTGCGGATCATCCGCTGGACGATGGTAAGCTCTACGTGGCCGTGTTTGGTGGATCGGAAGACCTCTCAGACGGCGACGGCAAGGGTCATGGCGAATGGGTTGAACTCACAGCTGACAACCCGGACATCCAAGCCGCCGGTCTGACGACACAAGACCAGGTGCTCGTATACACACGCCTGGCAGCCGACGCCGTGGGCGCTACGAAGATGGACCGTCCGGAATGGACCACCATTGGCACCAAGGGTGAGGTCTACTGGACGCTGACCAACAACACCGCCAAAGACACGGTGGCGCCGAAGGACGGTCCAATCAGTGTCAACGAGGTCAACCCGATCTTCAACCATGCGGACGGTCACATCATCCGTACGGATGACATCAGCAGCACGGAGTTCCGCTGGGAGATCTTTATCCTGGCACGCAATACTCGCCCGACGGACCCGGAAACGGATTCTGTTGATGAGAGCGGAAACCCGCTGGATTTCGAGTTTGCCGCGTATACGCCGCCCGCTGATGGTGGTGCAAATACCTTCACCGATCCTGACGCGGCTTGGGCCGACCCTTACGGTCGCCTGTTCATCGGCACCGACGGTGGCCAGCCCGGCGATCTGCAGGATCAGTTGGTCGTGTTCAACGTCAAGACAGGTGAGTACCGGCGTCGGGATGCCCGAATTTTCTGACGGTTTGGCGAGCCTGAGCTCTGGGAACGTTCAGTAAGGGATAGGGTTTTGGCCGTCGTTTTACCGCACGTGGTTCGATTCTTCCTGGTCGGTTGCCGACCTGTTTTTGGGCGATGAGGATGAGTAACACGCCCATCTGCTCGTCACTCAAGGTGTCGAGTTGCTGACTGAATACCAACCAAAGCTGCAAACAGTGTTTGAAGCTGATCTCCCTGGGCGTGGTATCGACAGCCAACGCGGCCTGTACGATCAGAAGGCGAATGAGATTGTAGGCCAAGAGGTGGACCCATATTTCCTTGAGCACCATCTGGGGCGTTTTGCAGCTCAGCACATCCATCCCCATGGTTTCTTTGATGCTGCGTATATCCAGTTCGACGGACCAGCGCTGTTTGTACAAGGTTCTCAACTCAACTTTGGGCGCATCGCAGGGACAGTTCAGCGTGGTGATCATGATCTTGCCGCCAGCCTTGAACTCTCGCACCGTCAGGGTCTTGGGTGCCGACTGAAAGTCGACCTCGGTCATCCAGTGTGGACGGGATTTGGGCCTGTGGAGTGTGATCAGGTGGTCCCGTGAGCCGAGCCGCTTTCCGCGGCGGAAGTCGGTGGTCCTTTTCCGGACGCCCATTTGCTCCATCAAGATATCGACACCACGCGCCTGCATGGCAGCCAGGAAGAAATAGGTGGGAAAGAACGCGTCCCCCAGCAGCATATCACCAGGTTCGAGCGTGTCCTGGATGGAACGCAAGAGGGTTTGCTCATCACCGCCTTTGCCGTTGAAGCGACCAACAGCGGCATTCAACAGGGCGCCACTGGACAAACAGGTGATACCGACAATCCGGCAAATCGGAAACCCCAGCCCAGACTTTTGGCCACCGTGCTTGGGATAGGCCGCTTGATTGGCCGAGGTATCTGGCATCGTCACTGTTGTGCCGTCGACGAGACGGACGCGACGCCCCCGCCAATGCCAGCGGTCGGGCACCTGCCGATCAATCTGTCGTCCGACATGACTTGCCAAACCCGACACCAAATCAAGCGGCAGCCGTTGGCGCGCCCGACAGTAACCCCCGGTATGTGTGCTGCACACCGGCAGACCCGTGAGTAAACGCTGCACGGCTGCCTGATTGACAATCTGCTGACAGGATCGATCTGAGTTGAGCGATTGGCTGACAAACATCGCCAGCGTTTCCGTTGGGGGAAAGCACCGCTCCCGGTGCTGGGGTAGCAGGCTTTCGATTTTGTCGAACAAAAGGTCGCTGGTCAGAAGATTAAAGATCCCCAGACAGTCGCTGTTACGGCGCTCGGTATGGATAAGACGTCGTTGGGCGCGAATGGCGTCGGCGGTATGATGCATTCTGACCGGTCCCTGATGTAGGTGGATGGTTTGGCGATTTGAAGCCTAACGTCACACCGGTCGCTTTCGTACTGCTTTCAATTGGTTATGCTTAAGTAAGTGCCATTCGGGTCGGTGACAAACGACTTCCTGTTCTCAACATCGAGGTCCCAACCTGGCACCAACAATGCTAGGATACTGGCCAAACGGTCCACGCGGTGGTTCATCGAGCGAGGAGTGACATCCGACTGGGCGTTGACCATTTCGTCATCAGATTCGCCGGTAACAGGCACTCGGCCGTGTACTTCCGCTGGCCAGGCGATGCAGGCCTCGGATAACCCTTGACGTCCAGAAGTTCGCCCGAGCGCGACGACGTTGTTGGCAATCACGTCCGCTTGTACAAGCAGTCCCGCGTATACCTGCGCTCAAGCAGTATCGCATCTCTTTTGTAACGGTGGGTCGCCAGGCAAGCGGCGACGCCCTCATGGTAGGCGTCCTCGGCGACGATCAGCGTCGGTGCTGGCGGTCGAAGTCGATGCCGTTGAGCACTTCGACTTCAGCCCCCTCCACGTCGAGTAGAAGCAGGTCAACCTTCTCGATCCCATGCTTGTCGAGCAACTCGCTCATGGGTACGGCAGGTACCTCGATCTCTTGGGGTGCACGGCCCCGCGCCTCGAGCCATGCGGCGCGTTCGTCGCCGGCCAGGTCGCTTTCAGAAGTGATTGACATCAGGCCAACATCCGTGATTACCGTAGTTTGCGTCTCGCGACCAGTGGCCACGCAGGCGGCATGCTCAACGATCATCTGTGGGCGCGCCCTGACGCACTTCGCGTAGCTGCTGGGTGTGGCCTCGATCAGAAGTCCGCGCCAGCCAAGTGCCTCAAGCAGAACGGAGTTGCTCTGGGTTATGCCGTCATAGGCACCGAGTTCGACGAAAAAACCCGGCTTCGGATCAATTGCTTCGAGGATGCGTTGGTCGAGGCCATCAAGCCCGTGGAGGGTTCGCGGAAAGTCGCAGGCCGACATTGTCCTGTCGGAATGACGCCAAGCCTCGGCCAACGTGATCATGTTCAGCGGTGGCTCGCGCAGCCGGGGTGCGTCAGTCCGGAAGTGGCCGATTCCTTCGATGATGCCGGTGTTGACGACCGTAACCCCGGGCGTTCGTCGGTGTACGAGACCCGCTTTCGCAGTCAGGAACGCAGTCGCCGAGTCCCACGAGAAGAATTTCGACAGCACACCGAGCACATCGCGACCCGGGGTTCGGTCCAGGCGCGCTCGGATGCTGATCTGTCAGTTCGTTGGCCAACATGATCCAGGTACGCGTGCTCGCTCATCCGAGAACAAATTCCGTAGTTGCGGGAGCAGTGCACGGATGCGGCTGCTACGCGCCGCCCATCCCCAGCCCTGGAAGCGCGTAAAATCCTGGTCGTCCGCGGGCTCGGTACCGAAGTGATGCCCGTAGACTGAATAGATGTGCTCGTCCGATGCAACCTCGTCGAGGGTCTTTTCAAAGGCCTCCACGGCACCTTCCAGCGGAAAGCAGTCGTCTTCGAGCACCAGCACGCGTGGGTAACGCTGGGACATATCATCGAGTGCATCCAGCATCATTTTTTCGATGCCGAGGTGGCTGTTCAATGCACGGACTTTTTTAACGGCATAGCGCCGGGCGATCTCGACTGATTTTTCATTCGCGCCGTGGTATTCGCCACGACCTTGGGTGCCATCGATCCAGACATGGACGTCATTTATTCGGCCCTGAAGCCGGAGACTCTCGAGCACGGACTGCAAATGGTGAGGACGGTTGTACCCCAGTACGAGGATTCCTAATGGGTCCCGCCCGGTGTTGCCATGCGATTTAATCTTCACGGTGTCTGCGCTTGGTCCGGTGATCGTGGGGAATTCGCCGCCTAGCGCTTGGGATATTTCCGCCATTCTGCGCAGATCTGCCTCGCCAGGTGACGATGCCTCACGAGGACCGAGCACGGAAAAATAGGGCCCGAAGGAGAGTATCGACTGAACAATTGCGGCTACCTCAGGGGCGGATGTGGATACCGGCACATAACGGTGCAAAAAAGCGGTCGATGCGTTGCATTGTTCCGGGCGAAATCGGCTCGCTGTCCATGCGTTGTGCCAACGGTTCTGCGGCACCAACTCAACGGTTGCTGCTGCATGCGCCGACGGAAGCAGCATGTTTGAGCCGTGGACTCCGACCACTGCATGAGCACGAGCATAAAGATCCAAGAGGTGCTTTTCGTTCTGGGCTGTTGGCCGGTCGAAGAAACAGGTGCTGATGTCGGCCGGCAGGCTAGGTTCGCTGCTGGCTACCCCGACCACGATGAATTGAATCGACGGATTTGATGTCAGGAGGGCCGCGTATAGACTGGCAACATGCTCCGCTTGTTCCTGAGCAGAGTTTCCCCACCACCTGTCGTCACGCCAGATAAAGCAGATATAGGGTGTTGAATTCCAAGCGTGCAGCGAGTTCCGCGCAAAGGGAGTGGTTCGGCTGAAACGTTGGATATCCAAATCGCCTGAATATGGCACGGGGAGTGTGGGGGCGATCTGGGTGTCATCGAATTGAGCGACATATTCTCTGACTTTGACATCTAGGACACTGTTCCATGAAAGGTGTGCTTGCGTCGGCCATTCAACGACTATGGCGCCCGATACGCCGTCCGGCAGCAACCAAACCATGTTGCGCGCAACAATAGGTATCAGATCGAAATCTGAGTATTCGTCCAGATAGATCGTCGATTGCAGCAGGGCGAGAAGCATGTGACCGTATAGCGGGTCAAGACAGTTCAGTAATAACGGGTGGGTTATCTTCCGCCTTTCAACGATTTCGACGTCGATTTCTTCACTGCTGCGATTATTAAACAGGTGGTCTGCCCAGTTGTACCAGAAAGGGAACAAGGCACCGCCGTGCAGAAGCTTCGCCTGATCGTCGAAAACCAGCGTGCTCATCAAGCCGTACCGATCTTTAACATCGGCAAGCCAGTCTCGGCCGCAAATGTCGCATGTCACGCTTGCGACGATACGTGCACCAGGATAATGAAAGTCTCGTACCGAGAGAGCGCCGAGACATTCCGGGCATTTCGCTGCAACGTGAGCTTTTTTCGCAACCGGGCGCAACCCGGTCGCATCGTTGGCATGCTGAGTCTGTTCTGACATCGTTCGGGTCGTTAGGTTGTAGCGGCGCTAATTGCGCTGAGCGTCGTTGGGATTGTGGAGAAATGGCGGCCCTAAAAGATACAGCGGCAGGCTGGGGTCCTCTTGCCTGTATTGCCCCTGTCACCGATCCAACACCATCGCCTCGATCTCCGCCGCCAGGTGCGGTGCAGTGGAGTACTTACCCGTGTCAACGGATATGTAGCGGCCCTCAGTGAACACACCCATGAGGTCGCGTCGGTGCAGCGAAGCGCTCGGGTCGTCCAGGCTGCCGCGGCCCTGCGCATAGACCCAGCCGCCTGCAACCTGTGTTTTCCATGCCGACAGGTCGAGCCCCTGCAAGCCGGGCAAACAGCTCGCAAGTCCATCGACGATCGTTTTGCTGATGGGTTGCGGTTCCCGGCCGCGCGGCGGGGCGGCGTCCGGTGGCGTGACTGCAGCCTGTTCGGCGATGAGGCCCGCTGGGTACCAGGACAGGTAGCAGCGGCCACCGCCGTAGTTCTTGATGTCGCCGAATGGGCCGGCGGCGACCACGGCGCTGGGTAGGCCCGGGTCCGGGCCGTCTTCAAGAAACAGCGAGACCCGGTAGCGGTGGTGGGGCTCGGGATCGCAGCGCCCGATGCTTGCCTTGTCGACCAGTGGGCGCCCTTGCCACAGGGCATTGACAACGTAAAAGAAGCCCTCGAACCGGCCTTGGTCGGTTCGCACGGCGGCGCGTGGTCCGTTGAGGTCGGCGCTGAGCACGGTGGTGCCGGTAAGGATCGCCAGGCCCGGTTGCTCTTCGGCGCGTCGGGTCAGGGCATCTGCGAGCGGCTGCGTGGCGACAGATCGCTCGGGCACCCGCAGGCAGGCGGTGATCGGTGCGCCAAGCGCGGCAGGCACGTCACCAAGCGCAATTCGCCGGAAGTCTGCTCGTTGCGGGGCGCCTGGGTAGCGGTCCCGGTCGGGGTGGGTGTCGACGAGGTCGGCGATTGCGCGCATGTAGGCCGCAACCTGGTCGGCGCCGACGACGCTGTTGCGATGCACCAGGTAGTGGTCGGCCCCGGGCGCGATCCAATGCCCAATGCGCTGCTCGAGCAGGTCCTCGACGAGATCGAAGAAGCGCAGGCCGCCGGTCAGCACCCGGCGCGCCGTTTCCAGCCCACCCGAGGCCGAGTAGAGGCAGCCCAGGTGGATCTTGCCCTCGTTGAAGCGACTAGCGCCCTGCAGCAGGGCATGCTCGCGTTCGAACAGGGTGACCGCGACGCCGCGCCTGGCCAGACGCACCGCGAGTGACACCCCCATGATCCCGCCGCCGAGGACTGCGATCCGCAGGCTCATCCCGTGGGCGTCCGGCTTGCGTGCCAGCGTCGCTCGAGATCGCCGATCTGACTGGCCAGTGCATCGGCCTGTAGCGCCCAGCGCTCGGGAAAACCGGGTCTTTCGCCTGTACTCGCCAACAACGTCGACGCGGGTGTCAGGCTGGCTGTCTGCTGGTCGCATTCGACCCGACGCAGGATGGGGAGCAGGCGCAATTCGATCGCTGCTTGCACCAGGGCCCTGTCGTGGTCGTTGTTCAGCAGCGACTGTGCGGTGCGCGCCATGGCCTGCGCGACGCGTTTCAGGTCGCTGGCCAGGGTTGTCACCGGCGCCGTGCGCCAGCCCTTGGTCAACGCCCCCGGCCGCCAGTTGCGTCGCCGGTACAGTGGCAGGTCCAGGTAAACGCTGTCCGCGCGGCCAATGAGGTCCAACAGGTAGGCGTGTTGGGCGTGAAAGCCGTGCGGCGAGCCTTCCGGGAAACGCAGGCCATTGTCCAAGACCTGGCGGCGCGTGAGCGCACGCAATGGGGCCCCGGCGTGCGGTAGCAGCAGGCGGTCGAGCATGCGTTGCAGTGGTCCGCCGTCATACGATCGACCGCGGTCGACAACAACCTCTTCGCCGGAGTCCTGTTCCACGGCGCAGAACGCGCTCATCGCGGCAGGGTTTGCGTCAAGCACCGTCGCGAGACGATGCAGGTAGTCGGGTTGAATCAGGTCGTCGTGGAAATACAGGAAAAATCGATCGCCCCGCACCTGCTCGAGCGCGGCATTGACGTTGCGCACCCAACCGATCCGTGAAGTGTGCTCGAGTATCCGGATTCGCGAGTCAGCAGAGGCGGCGGCGCGTGCCAGGTCGGCGGTAGCATCCTCGCACTTGTCGACGGCAACAATGATGTCGAGGTCATCGACTGTTTGCGCCTGTGTACAGGCAATGGCGTCGTCAATGACGTCGGCCCCCTGCCAGGTGGGGATCACTACGGAGACGAGTGAGGTCATAGGGTGGCCAGCAATTCGATGTCCGCGTTGCTGAGCGGTGCGGTTGGCCTCACATAACCGGCCGGATCGAACGGGCTGTCGGCGACCACCAACAGTCGGCTCTGTTCATCGGCGAAGCGCTGCCAGGCGACATCTCCAGCGGTGAGGCGTATCGATTGGCCGGGCATGTCGAGTTTGATCGCCTTGTGGTCGCCGTTGGGCCGCTGGATCATCACCGCCACCGTGCCCGACACCAGGATGATCAACTGGGTACCCTGTTTCGGGCCATGGCCACCGCGGACAACGCCGGCGTAGCCGCCGGTGACGACAAAAATACGCTTCGGCTCCATGCCAAGCTGGTCGAGGGGCACCGGCAGCAGGGCACCGCGAGTGTCTTGGAAAACCTTGAATTGCTCGGGCACGATAACGTTATCGGGTTCGACAAAGGGAAAGAGACTGCAACAATAGTTTACATCTTGCGATATGTCCGCGTCGGATCGGAGCTGTTTGTTGACGACGGGGCTGCAGGGCTAAAGGGGCCGGTGACAAGCGCCTCGTATCCCCTACCGGTAGCCACACACTTTCTTCCTCGGCTGCAATGGGTGGCATGTCGCGAACGCCCTGGTGGCCAGCTGTCGGTAGAATGTAGCCTGACATCCGAGGGCGATACTGGCGTCCGGCCGAAAGTTGCGGCGTGAATCCTAGAGAGTATGAGTTTTGTAGATCTCCAAATCGACGGGCTCAGTGAACCGCTGATGAGGTCCTGGCCTGATTTCCTATCGATCTTTTCCGGATCGCAAAACAGACCGATCGCATTGGTAGTGCAGGGGGATTGCCTCCCCGGCACCCGGATGTCAGATTGCGCAACGGATTTCGAGTCGATTCGTTTTGGCAGGGAAAGGATCATCGACTGGCGTCGGCCACAGCGCTTCTTGTTTGCCTGTCCGCAGAGATCGGACTTGTTGGCCCGATGCTCGGGGCGGAGTGGTGACAACAGGTTCAGCTTCTGTACGGGGGAGATCGAAAGCAGGGCGCCGGTCAATGGACAAGCCGCTGGTTCCCACGGTCGGGCTCCGTCGCGTCAATGAAGCGGATCATACTTCACGCCGGACCGCCAAAGACGGGTACCTCGGCAGTCCAACACTGGTTGCAGGCACACGCGGTCGAGCTGCGTAATTACGGGGTTAGCTACCCCGTCCACCGTTTAGACAAGAACGACGTCAGCAGCGGGAATCTGACCGAGGTGCTCGAGCGTGTGGCACCTCGCGAATGGCGTGTGTCTCCGGCGCTCGTCGAGCGCCTGCTCAAGAAGTTTGAGACCGAGGATTGCGCCACGCTCTTGCTCTCCTCGGAATTTTTCTTCCGAATTCTGAGGGACGTTGCTCAGATGCTGCCGACCGCGGAATTCGTCGTGTACCTTCGAGATCCCACGGAACTGCGTCAGTCGGGCTATGCACAGGGGGTCAAGCGACATGGGGTGACCAAGCCGTTCAAGGTCAACTCAAACCCAGGCCGCGGCGTCGTCAATCGTTTGCGCGCGTTGATGGAATTTGGCCTCGGCGACCGCTTGATCATTCGTCCCTATTCGCAAGAACTTTTCGCTGGGGGGAGCATCGTGTCAGACCTCCTGTCTGTTCTGGGTGTCGAGATGCCGGTCGAGATGTCGCAAGCCGTGAACACCTCTTACACGTTCGAGGCATTGGAGTTCAAACGACATGCCAATCACTTCCCTCTGGGCCGACATGCGGCGCGGCTCGATCGGGTCTTGCAGGCATGCAACGCTGGCCAGTCAACATACTCCTTGCTAGAGCCTGTCGAGGCGAGGCGTGTCAGGCAGCTTTTTGTCGCAGAATTACAGGAATTTGCGGTGACCTGGAGACAACCGCAGCTGCTGCCGTTCGCCGAATGGCTGGAGGCCAGGCAGGAACGCCCCTGGCGACAACAGACCGCGACACGTCAGGACATCGAACTGATCGGTGACTATGTGCGCCAACATGCCCCGTTGATGCATTACCGGCTCAAGTGGCTTGCATGGCGCCACCAGAGGCTGCCGCTGCCGACGCCGCATTACCACCGCTTCTATGGCATCCACAAGGCCGCTCTTCGCGTGCGGTAGATAAGCTGAAATACCCGGCGATGGATACACAGAAACGGCTTACGCACCAAGCCGGTGTATGCCTGGATCGGCCGGCCATTTTGGCGCGCGATGCCGATTCTTGGTCGAGCAGATTGGGTGCTAAGAAATGCTTTTCCGAAAACCCGATCAGCACTATTTGCAAGCGGCGGAAGCGCCACCCTCGTTGAAGCTTTTCAGCCGGTTGCACTATGTTCGTGGGTTCCCGCAAAATGCGGGCGTAGCATAGGGGACGAAACGTTTTTATGCACAACCCGTGCGCTGTGTTTGTTCGGATCGTAGGTCGAGTCTGCACATCCTTATGCAGGCTGGTTCGATTTACGGGTGTGGAGATGGTTTCAGGAGAAACAGTGTTCGTGGTTGGTCGTTGACGTGGTGATTTCACGACGCCATGGGTATGTCTTTATCCAGACTATGAAGACTGGGTCGTCTGCCATCGCGAAAGAGCTTTGTGATATCTACGATGGCGAACATGTCCTCAACAAGCATTCCTCGCACGCCGAGTTCCTCGATTGGGCCAATGGGCCGGACAGAGGCTTCTTCAGTTTTGCGGGCGTTCGAAATCCTCTCGACGTCGTGGTTTCACGTTATCTGCTTCGAAAAGCAGGGCGGGGGGCGCGGGACCGACTGGGGATCAATGATGACAATCTTCAGCAGATTCGCTTCATCCGCGAAACCGGCGCAGATTTCAATGCCTACTTCAAAGAATTCGTGATCAATCGAAAAATGCATTATCTGGGTGAGGTTCCAATCGATTGGCGAAACAATAGCTTTCGAGCCATTGACTATATTTACCGGTTTGAAGATCTCCAGCAGGAAATGGCTTTGATTTTCGACCGACTCGGCTTGAACATGGTCCGGCCGATTCCCGCATTCAATCAGACGGCTAGCAAGAAGCCCTATCTGGCTTATTATAATCGCGACACGCTTGCATTGGCGTGCAGGGTGTTTGGCGAGTATCTTGATTATTGGAATTATGAGCCATCTTTGCCGCACGGCCGTTTGCGCCGTTTGACGAGAATCATCCGGCCGAGACACAGGCCGCAATAGGGCGACCAATTTAATCCCGCCCGTCTGCGTATGTTTCTTCTTGACTTCTACTGACTCTGAACGATTGAACCTGCCTGCAAAGAACCTGGATTTTCTCGTACTGGGTGTGCCGCGAAGCGGCACCAGTGCCATGGTCCGTGCATTGAATCTGCACCCCGATATTTTTTGTGGTATGGAATTTCTGGACGGAACCCGTCCCCATACCGCCCTCAAATATCCCGGTGATTGGCTCGCGCTGCCGTCGCTCACGGAGAATCAGCAAAGATTGCTGGGCAGGCTGGTTGATGCGAAACCTTCGCCAACTTCGATCGGTAATAAACAGCCTCGCTACTATCTCAATCTCCACGAGAAAACGTTGCAGATACCGAACTTGGATCTGTTGCTGGTCTATCGGTCGCCGATAGAGTTTTGTGCCTCATGGGACAATCGTGCCAATAATCAAAGCGATAACTTGTGGAGTCGTGGCCAGACGGGGTTGTTTGGGATCATCGAAAGTTTGGTGTGCATGGAGGCCTTGCTCGATGCAGACAGGCACACGCTCGTCGTGCCCTACAGGGCATCGTACTTTTCTAATCCTCGCGCGATCGAGGGGGTTTTCGAATTTCTCGGGGTGCAGCCGAACTCAGTGGTGCTGGAAAAGTTTGAAAAGTCGTTGTTCCGTCAAGCACGGTTAATGGATAAGGACTATCTGTTGACGGACTTGGAGCAGGAGCTGATGTCGGTAGCGGATACGGGATCACTCGATGGGCTTCTCGATCGTGATTCGCCGTTCCTTTTTTCCGAGGCGGCGAAAGGGATTGCCGCCTATTTGAAACAACATAAGCAACGCAGCATCGCGCAATTCCTGTCATTAATACCGCAAATGAGTGACGCAGAGAAAAACTACCTGGAGATCTGGCAGAAAATTCCGCGGATCCACAAGTTCTTCGAGACAGATTCCATAACAGCACGCTTTATGAAGCGACTAGGCATCAGGGGCTGACGGGTGAAATGGTGCGGTCCTCGTTGCGACCGATACAGAGGAAATGCACGAGTGGATTGACGCCATACGCAAGTACATCTGGGTTGCTCAACAGATAGGCGTTGGTGTCGAATCGCGACGACGGGTTTCTTCCTTCATCTGCACCTTGCGCAAGGTAGTGCAGGGCCGGGTCAATGTGAGCCGCTGCAACGTCGGGATAGTGTTCGAGATACCACAAGCCGTCGAATAAATCTGACGCACGTATCAGTGCCGCCGTATCGCGCAACTGCCGTCTGACAATGAAAGAAGGTTTTCGGGGCGGTTGGAAACCGCGTGAGGCAGTTTTTTGCCGAGCGACGAAACGCTTCAGTGTTCTCGGCAAGGTATCGTTCACGAGTTTGGAGAGCTGTACTTGATCTTCGCTCGACAGATATCCTCGAATCTGTTCGCCAAGGCCTCTGATCTGTGTCAGCTTGTCTTTGGTCGACGCCGTCAGATCATGGCTCGCGATAAGCTCATAGGCCCGCGTTTCAAACCAATGTATCGGGCAATTGCCTAGCTGCTCCGAGAGCAAGCGCATGCACTCAATGGTGATCGTGTCCCGGTGGCATTTTGTGATGCAGGTGTCGTGCAGGCGGGATTGCGCCTGGAGGCTATCGAGAAAGCCGACCCGTTCGGGGGATGTCGAGAATACCCGCAGCCACCAATCAAGATCAAAGGCTGTACGCAGTTCTTCGTTGAGCAGACCGATCTGGTCGATGAACGCTTTTCTGACAACAACAGTCGGTTGACAGATATAACAACCATCAGCGAAGCCAAGCAGGCCAGCGTCGGGTGACTTCGTCGGATACTCATCCAGAGTCTGACCGCTTGCGTCAATATGCCGTCCTTTCCCATAAACCATTAGCCAATCTGGGTGTGCTGACAGCGCGTCGACAGCCCGTCTGATGGCTTGGGGCTCGTAGACGTCATCGGCGTTGAGCCAGCCAATGAACTCCCCAGCGGCACGGGTGATTGCCTTGTTCAGCGCTTGTGCAGGCCCATTGTCTTTTTCGGACCACCAGCGCAGCCGACCGCCCGAGCGTCTGGCTGATTGCTCCAGGATTTTCATGGTGCCGTCGGTCGATCCGCCGTCCATCACGACCAGCTCCAGATCGGGCCAGTCTTGCGCCAAGACACTGGTAATGGCCTGTTCTATGAACGCCGCCTGGTTGAGCGATGGCATGACAATCGAGACGCGCATGGACAGGGTCGTTTCGACTCACCAGTCTGTCGGTGAGTGCCCCTGGTTCTTGCCGAACGTGATGTACTGGATCAGCGGCTTCATAGTGAATGCCGGCGACATTGCGCGCTGGCGTTCACGCGGTATGGGTATGGCCTGACGCAAGGGGCAGGGGCGGGCGACGATGCGTGCTTTTCGACAGATCGTTCAGTCATGCAGCTGTAATTCCTGCCGAAGCTGAACCAGGCGGGTGGCGTAGCGCTGGCCGACACTGCGCGGTGAAAAATCGATCTTTCGGCTTTTCGTTGATCTTGGCTGGTCGACGATATTGCGCATCAAAGCGGCGGCGTGTTCGATATCCGGTTCAGCCCACGTCTGGTTCTCGCCGAGGAAATACTCGCCTGGGGCCACCGCTCGTTCGGTATGTTTCACCAACGCAACCCTTTCAGGATCAGAGAAATCGAGATTACCGGAGTGACCCGTTGCGATTACCTGCAAATCCAATAGCAGCGCTTCGGCGAGCCCGCGACCGAAGCCCTCGGCGCGATGCAGTGAAACAAAACAGTCACATGCCTTATAAAGCGCCAAAACCTCGGGGCGGCGCAGTGTGTCGGCAATGACATGAATGCGAGGGTCGCGGCCGCACCGTTTGCGCAGGCGCTGCCAGGTGCGGTCCGTCTTGCGTACGTGGCTGGCCTTCAACACGAGCCCAACCCGTTGGTTCATCCTACCGGGAAAGGCCTTTTGGAACGCGGTGACGACGGCCTCAGGATTCTTTCGTGCATAGGTGGAATGCACGTCGAAAGCGAAAATGAATAGATAGTCTTCTTGCGGCAGCCCGAAGCCATTGCGGTCAATGATCGCGGGCTCGTCTATCGTCACTGGTAGCGACATCGCATGCACCGGGCATGCAGCGTCGTAATACGCCGCTGCCGTGTACCGACTGATCCCCCAAAGTTCATCGACCAACGTGTAAGCGTGGTGACAGCTCTCGGGCCAGCGCGGTAGCTCCCACGGCCACAGTCCAATGGTGTAGCGGTCGCTGAACACTGACAGCCCGGACTCGCAGGCGTAGCGCATCTGCTCGAGGCCGGTCATGCAGAACATATTAATCGCGTAGCGTGGTGAATCGGTTACCCAATCGGCAACCGAGTTATCTCGTTGCGATACGGCAGCGCCTGGTTTGACGTTGATAATACAGAAGGGGATGTCGTTGGCGTTCAGTGCCTGAGCGACGAGACGCACGTCTTCGCCGATGCCGAGTTCCCCATGCGCGTGGCCAAACAGGTTTACGCCGAATTTATGCTCGCCGGCATAGGCGATATTGCTTACGCGGGCCAACTGTCGAGTCACTTGGGACAACTCCACGTTGTCTGGCAATGGTCTTTTGGCACCCCACGCTTGACTCGCCGAGTCGACGGCTAGCCAACCAAGGCGGGGCATCTTGATAGCTGGCTCTCGGCCTTTGTGAAAATGGTGTCTTGAGTGCGCTTGTTCAGAGGGTGTCCGACTGAGCGGTGTCTCCGCGGCAGCATTAGCGGTGCCGTTTTTGCAGGCGAGATCGCTCAGGCCGAATGCGGCGGTCAATGCATGTCCCGCCAAATGACGCTCCCGTAGCGGTCTTTTTAGCGATTCAGCCAATCCACTGGTACTGCCAAAAAGCCTGGTTAGTTGGGCAAGCTGCCAACTTTGTGGGGGTGGCATTTTGGTCGCAATGCGTTCACCTCGCCAATAAAGTCTCGCCACGCGGTCCCGTGCTCTGACATCACGTAGCATTGGCGTGACGGTATAGTGGTAGTGCGCGATCCCGATGAGTAGCTGGCCCACCGAGAAACTACCCGCCCAACGGTCTCCCTTCAATTCCGGTAGTGTTGCCGGCGCACCCAGCTCACTGTCCCAGTCCGGTATCTGGCGAAGCAGGTGGTGATTCCGTCGACCGATCAGGGTGCACCAGGCCAGCAACTGCAAAAAGCCCCGCGGTTGGTTCTCGTGCAGCGGAAACCGCCGTTGCAGGAATCGATGGTAGTGCCACAACGCCAGCATGGCGCCGTAAATTCGAGAAGGCAGATTGAACGGCAGCTCGATCGACTGCACGAGCGGATGGTTGTGCCAATCGATGACGCCTGGGGCAGGCGATCGTCGGGGGCCCTCAATCGAGGTTGCTGAGGCAGGCTCCG
Source organism: uncultured Gammaproteobacteria bacterium (assembly GCA_942490985.1). GTDB lineage: Bacteria > Pseudomonadota > Gammaproteobacteria > Chromatiales > Chromatiaceae > Thiosocius. The sequence continues at coordinate 143,201 of CALNYW010000003.1, read as the reverse complement.
TCGGGGTGGTCATTGCTCGGTGTTTGTGGGTTGAGCGACATCCTAAAAGGGCGACTATGTTATCAGCAGGTGCCACGAGAAAATAGCGGCATCCGCCTCGGGTTCTCGTTTGAAGATCGAGCAATTGGTTTATTTTACACTTGTCCCCGGCGCCTGCGACCCACCGCAAAGAGGCGGGCGCGACACTACCTAATTGTTCCGGGAAACCGGCATTCATGATTTCCCAGGGTGATCCCTGGCGCCTACGCTGCGGTTATGAGACCGGATTCTGGTAGGAGCCAGATGGTTGCAGTACAATTCAGCGCTGATTGACGCAGCGTACTGAACGGGTATTCATAAGACTCACCAGCATGGAAACCGATCGCCGAGCCATAATTAGCAGGGAGTTGCGCAAGCTGTTGCGTGACGATATCGGAGACGACATCAGCGACACGCCGATCGCTGAATTGGGCATCGACTCGCTTGATTTTTTCGACCTCCTGTCTCAGCTTGAAGATGCCCATGGCATCGACATTCCGATTGAGCACTTGGATGAAAACGTCACGCTAAACTCGCTGGTCGCGGCCGCAGAGCAGGCGGTCCGCCGCTGAGTGGGCTCGTGGTTCACCGGCCACACCTCTTTTCAAATCAGCTTTCGTCGAACAGCCTTAAGCGGGTAGCGAAACGATAAATGGACTATGAATTCTTCCGTTCGCAGCCGGCAGACGAAGACGAACAGCGCCGGCGGCAGTACGTCTCGTTGCTCGAGTCGCTGCTGGCCGATGAAGAATCATCGGCTGCCGATGACGGGGATTCCCAACGGTCGAGTCTGCTACACGATTTGCAACGTCTTCTACAAACGCCTGAATCGGGTCTCGACCTTCGACTGATCAAATGGGTGCTGGTCAATGGATCGCCGGCGCTCGTGAACCGGCTGATATCGATTTCGCGTCAACGAACGGGCGGTCATCCTATTCTCGCAGCGCTCCGCAAGAGCGACCCGACGGTTCTACTCCCAAGCGAGCACCTTTGTCCCGACCTACAGATCGCGACACTCAACGAACCGGTGAAAACGGTTTTGCTGTGTTTTTCGGGAAACGGTCTCAAGTTCAACATTCCTGTTCAACTTTTTCACTTGCTGGTGGTAAAGCACTTCGATCAGGTCATTTACCTACGCGATCGGCAAAGGCAGCGGTTTACCAAGGGGATCCCAGGGTTGGGTAGTTCGATGGCGGAGCTCAACAAATATCTCGCGAGACGTATCCCAGCCGGTTCGTTCGTATCGACACTTGGGGTGTCTTCCGGTTGCACGGCTGCGTTGCACTTTGCCGAAAGACACAGCGCCGACCGAGCAGCACTGTTTTCCCCGCAGTTTAAATTCAAGTGGCTGAGAGGTAGCGGCTCGAAATACAGTTTGCAGGCGGAGCAGCTACGAATGTACTTTGCTGAACATAGCCAAATTGATCAAAAGCTCTACAAGCAGTGGAGCAAAACGCCTTACGCGGCGAGTTGCCGGAAAATCGACTCTTCCTCTCACGGTACTTTGAACAAAATGTTCGAGAGCGATGACTTAACAGACGTTTTTCGTTGGCTGCGCGGTGAGATCGATGAACCCAGGCCGAGGCATACCTCTGACGAGTATGGATTGGCTGCTGGCGCTGCAACGCAGCCGTAGCGAGGGTTATATGGATTTCAAGGCGACACTGGCGGCCAGCAAGAAACTGCATGAGGCTTTTGCCAAAAGGGAAGCAGGGCATCATGCTGTTGAGCGGTCTGTTGAAGTCATCGAAGAAGGTGAGAGCCGCATCCTTTTGATTTTCGACCTGGCGATATCGCGTGGCGTGTTGAAATCGGCGTCATTTCGCAATCTAAACTATTTCAGCGGGGCGCTCGAACACGCACAGGCGGCTGGTAAAGACGTTGGCTTGGTGAAGAGACATTGGGATGAGTCGGTACTTTTCAAAGAAGGTGCAGACCACTTGGCGCTGAAGAAGCACTTCAATCGCCTGTTGGACGAAGCGATTGCTGATCTTCGTGGCCAGACTCCCAGAGTGCACAGTTTTTTTGCCAAGCGCACGGCCACGATCGACAGTATGGTTGTGTTCTCCCGATTATTCGTCCGATTGACGATTGGGCTAATTCTGAACAATCTGGCGTCCATCCCTCTGCGACGTGTTTACCAGTCGCTCGCGTTGAGAAGAAATGTGTTTTGCGATCATTTCACCCAGTCACGTCATATTGCCACCAACGCCGCACTCGCCCGATTGAATTTTGACGCCCAATGCCACGGAAAAAAGCCTGACCACAAGGAACGACAGTTGCTTGTCGAATCTCTGATTATCATGGGTATAGACCCGATGGTGGGTGGGCTGTGCGCAAGTTCTCCGCCCAAAGACGAAGGGGATTTCGGCGGGCAGGTCTTTCAAACGTGTCCCACCTCGTATGTATCCAGAACCTGCCTCGAGGAAACCGTGATCAGTGGGACTCGGTTTCTCCCCGGCGATACCTGCTATCTGGCGTTGGTGCCTTCGAAGGAAGAGGCAACGAGCGGGATTTACGCGAGCCGAGGGACATCAATCGCGTTTGGGGTTGGCGTTCATGCCTGTATTGGTAAACGGCTGTCTCTCGTGCTCTTTGATCTTGCACAAGATGTCTTGTCACAACAGTTCCCGGATGGCTTTGCGAAGCGCGGCAAATTGCGGCCTGATGGGGCTTTCCTGGCGTTCGAAGGCTAGCAGAACTACCCGGAATTGCCCTTAAGGCCGAAGCCGTCACCTGGTGCCTGGGGAGATCGGCGCAGCTGGCGTCGTAATCAGATCCCAGCCGATTGACAGGAAGTTGCTCGTCGGCAATGTCGTTGAGTTAACATATCGGCCGGGTTTTTCAGGCAAGCGATACAGTTCCCGCGTTCGGTCTCGTGGACCTCCTATGAAAGGAGGCTGCGATCCGCGTTCCGGTTTCTTATTGGCCTCGCGGTCACGCTGATTCATGGTTCCAACAATGATGCTATCTGTATGCGCGTCTTGATTTTCACGTCAAGCACCGGCACCGCACACGATGCGGCGGCTTATGCCCTGCGCGATTGGTTCGCTGAACTGCTGCCAGACGTCGAAGTCAAGGTTGACAAGGTCTTCGAGAATGCCAGCTGGTTCACACGCGGTGCCTCGAATCTCTACAACTGGATCCAGAAGAATGCACCGTGGATGCATCAGGTGTATTGGCGCATTGCCGAGCTTGAAGACGTGATCAAACCGGGCACCGTACTTTTCGGCCGCCGGTATGTTGTGGATCTCTTAAAGGACTTTCGTCCGGACCTGCTGATTTCGACGCACCCAAACACGACTCGCGGGCATTTCGATCTGGCGAAAAGGGTCATTGGTCCCAGACTCCGGTGTGCCATCTGTTGCACCGAACTCGATGGGGGATTCGGCTTCAGTAGGAATTGGGTGAGCCACAAAGCCGATCTCTTTTGGACACTCACAGAAGGTGTAGACCAGGAGTTGCGCCGTCGTCGCTTTCCGGCGGAACGGACGGCGCGTCTCGGACCGTTGCTCTATCCCTCTTACCATGAGGCTCCGGCACCAGTTACGCCTCCCGGAGGACTACCGCTCTTGGTGCTGGGCAGTGGTTCCAACGGCGCCAACAACCACATCAACCTGCTCGAACAATTGCTGCCGTTTTCCGCTGCAATCGAGGTGGTGGCGCTGTGTGGCCGGCGGCAGGCTGCGCTGGATTCGGTGACGCAATGGGGCGAGGCCAATCCCGATCTTCGTGTCTCAGCGCTGGGCTTCCAGGGGCCAGAGGCGATGGCTGACCTTTACCGCAAGGCCTGGGCGATGGTTGCCCGGCCAGGTGCTCGCACGGCGACGGAGGCCCTATCCCTCGGTTGTCCTCTGATCTTCAATCACTACGGGCTTACGATGCCTCAGGAACTGTTGGCGCCGCGATGGTTTGAACGGCACCAACTGGAGGTCTCGATCCGTCGTCCGGCGGATCTGGCAAGCGTCGTTGGTGGTTGGCTCGCCGACCCTGCGGAGTATCAAGCATTGCGCAGTCGCTACGCCGAGCATCGGCTGCAATCCGATCCGGAGCAGATCGTGCGGGCGCTTTCGGGCGTCGTCGAAGGCACGGATCGCGCCGCCCCTGAAACCGCGTTTAAGGTCCCGTAGACGATCGATTAGCGCTGGCTGCCACGTGCCTCCGTGCGGCTGGCGGGCCGAGAAGCCCGATGGTTTAGCAATGCGCAACAAACGCAAACCACATTGCCAGCTCAGGCCGCGTCTGCTGGGTCCTCTCGCTCAGTGACGGTTCCGTACTACCGATGCGTGCGATTCGCTATGAGGAGAAGGCTACTGGACAGTCTCGGCCTGCGATGCGATTGTCATTCAGACCTTGATTGTTCTGTCACGGCGGCCTAGACAGAGGCCGGATATCGCGTATGAGTCGAATCTTTATCGTGCTGGCGACCTGGGAACCAATAGGGCGGCTTTTTGATCAACAGCTGGCAAGCCTATCGGCGCAGACATTCCAAGACTGGAGTGGTGTCGTCGTCGATGACGCGAGCGGCAAAGAAGCCAGGAGCCGGATCGCGGACCGCATCGCACAAGAGCCGCGGCTGCGCTTCGAGTCGTATCCGCGCCGGGCCGGATTTTATCAAAACTTCGAGCGCGGACTTGCGCTGACACCGAACGATTGCGACTACGTTGCATTCTGCGATCAAGACGACCGATGGGTGCCGCACAAGCTTGAGCGACAGGTTGCGGCGATGGACGCCAGGCCGGAGGCGCAGCTCTGCTACTCGGATCTGCGCCTGGTCGGTGAAGACGGGGCGCTCGTCGACGAAAGCTTCTGGTCGGTACGTCCACACTGCAGCCGCTTTCGCGAAGTCTTCTACAACAACGTGGTGACCGGTGCTACTGTGCTGTTTCGCCGTCACCTGCTGCAAACCGCTTTGCCGTTTCCGAAGGATCCCGGCTGCGCGTTTCACGATCACTGGCTCGCGCTGTGTGCGATGGTAACGAGTGAACTCGTGTATCTCGAAGAGCCGCTTGTCGATTACACCCAGCATGCGGGCAACGTGCTGGGCGCCCGAGCACTGCAACACGTGGGGCACGGCGCATTCCTGCGTTTTCTGGGTGAGGCAGCGGTCCGACCACGGGAACTGGCAAAGCGATTGAACGAACTCCGTGAAGACGCGATCAGCAAGGATGAACGATTGTGCGCTTTCGCAACGGCCCTGCAGTCGCGTTGTCCAACGCTGGCCGCGGAAAAAGCGAAAGCCTTGCGGCCTTTTTTGCGATCGAGCCGTGGCGCGCGAATTCTCGATCTCGCGATCCCTACGCTGCTGGGCAGTCTTGTGTCTGGCGAGGAAACCGACCTGGGTCCGTTGAAGATTTCCCTCGGAATGACCTTAGACGCGCTGCGCTAACCTGTCTGGCGCATCGGTAATCGGGATGGCCTCGCATCGGCCAGGCCGGCCTGGACAACCGAGGGCCCGGATACAGGTGCAATTTACAGGTTCGGCACCGATAGATCGGGGGCGACGGACAAACTACGTCTTTGAGAATTCGACCGCCAAATCACTTTTGCTGTACCTCACCCGCCAGGTCTGCGTTCGTTCGCAACAGTCAGGTTAAAGTGCCGCCAGCACCTCTGCAGCGGCGCGTTCGCCGCTCTCGACCGCACCTTCCATGTACCCGATGCACTGGTGGGCGGTTTCGGTACCGGCCCAGTGGATACGTCCGATAGGCGCACGCAGCGCATTTCCGCAAGTCGCAAGGGTGCGTGTAGCAAACAGTCCGGTCGGGCAACCGCCGCTGAACTCTTCATGGCTCCAGTCGGTTTCTGCGTAGGCGATGGGCTGCTGTGCCTGCTCGCCGAAGAAGCGGGCCAGTTCGTCAAGAACCTGCGTCCTGCGCGCCTCTGGCGACAGCTCACGGAATGTTCGGGCAGCGCGCCCGACGACCAGCCCGAGTAGGCAGGCAACGTGCTCGTCTGGTGATGTGTCGTCGAACACCACCGACAACACGCCGCTGGTCCCGACCGCCTGTCCAGAGAGCCTGCGATCTCGCCAAAACGGGCGTTCGTAAGCGACAACGACCTTTATGGTAATTCCCATGACCACGTTGTTTTGAAGGCGTTCCCGGGCGTGCGGTAGCGGTGGATCGAAGGCGATACGCCCGGTGATCGCCAGCGGCGTGCTCACGACGACGCGTTTCGCCTGCCGGGTGCGGCCGACACTGCGGACTGTCACACCGTTATCATCCTGGCTGATCTGCTGCACGGTCTCGTTCAGACGTATTGCGTCGTCGCCGAGTTTCGCGCCGAGGCGCTCCGAGATCTGCTGCGTGCCGCCGACGATACGATCCTGCTGGAACCCGCCGTGTGTCTCGACGAGTGGCATCAGGCCGCCGTTGGATGCGACGAACCAGAGGAAGTAGAGCAGTGAGACTTCATTCGGTTCGGCACCCAGCACCGAACGCAGTACCGATTCACCGAGGCTTTCTATATCGTCACCGCGAAACGCATGGCGGTCTTGCCAGTCAGCCAGTGTCATGGCGTCGAGCGCCGCGGCGTCTCGTGCCTCCCACGGTGCGGTGGCCGACACGCGCCGCGCAAGGCGTTCGAGGCGGGACAGGTTCAAATGGAGCTTGATGAGCTTCAGCGGGTTGAGGAACGGAATCGTCCCTGAATAGGTGCGCACCCTACCGTCGAGCTCCAGGAGATTTTTACCGGCGGTCGGCGTAGGGAAAAGTTCCAGACCCAGTTCTGCAACCAGCCGGTACATTCGCGGTTGGCCGGGGCCTATAAACTGCCCGCCGAAATCAAACGGGGCTCCGAGTAGTTCGCGGGTATGGGTGCGGCCGCCGAGCCGGCCCCGCGATTCGAGTAGCAGCACCGACACGCCGTCGGCCTTCAGCCTTTCGGCTGCGCGCGTGCCGGCCAACCCGCCGCCGACGATGATCACATCGCAATCCATGAATCCCTAGCCCAGGTCAGCGTGGCCATCGCTGTCGGACGACCGGTATTGGTCAATTCTGCAATTGTAACTTGAATCGGAAAGCCGGTTTCGGCAGCACTAAAGTTCGGCAAGGCGACCCCTGCTAGCTTTGATGGCTTTCGCGCCACGATCTTGCGGGCCGGGGAGTGCTCTGCAGTCCAAGACACTCGCGGGCTTACCACCCTGCGATGAATCGGGTTACCGGTCCCTTTCCAAGCGTTCGAGGATAACCACTCGGGCGCACTGGTGTTACGACACGGCCATGCGCAATGAGTCTGAATGCGTCAGCGTTGTGAACGGGCGTTCAGGGTCCAGTCGGTCACGTTGGGGGTTGCTGCCGGCTGGTAAACACCTCATCGATCTTGCCGTATTGCGCCTTGCTGCCACGCCCGATAAGGCCGTCGTATATTCCTCGAAAGGGCGCCGACAGATACGCCGGCTTTTTCTCGCGCCAGCCATGCCACCACGACAGGGCCAGGAACCAACCAATAAAACCCGCGGTCTGGAGCAGACTGCCGAACGTTCGCACGTGCTCGTGTTTGCGCAGCAAGAGTAGAACGTTACGGACATTCATTCGAACGCCGAACGGAGAAAAAAACCCTTGCGGCCCACGTTCTCGGTGCCAAACGTGTGAGTCAAGGGCAACAACCGTCTGGTATCCAGCGTTTCCCACTCTAAGGGCGAGATCCTGCTCTTCCATGTACGCGAAAAGCCGGGGGTCCCAGGCTCCGGCACGCTCCAGCGCGGAACGCGACACCATTACGGCAGCGCCGTGAGCCCAGCCCGTTTCCGCGATGGATCGGGATATTGCGGATGTTGCCAGTTTCGGGCCGCACCAGAGTGGCTTACCCGAAAACTGAACGGAATCTCCTTTGTCCGCCGTACTGGCAGAGGCGTCTTTCCAGTCAAAAATCTGTGATCCGACAGCGCCTGCTGTTGTTTGATCCCGCATCACCTCAAGCGATCGGCTTAAAAAATCCGGTGCGACGCGTGTATCGTCGTTTAGGAAGAACAGGAAGTCGGCATAGCCGGGCCCGTGCAATGCATAATCAACGATGGCGTTGTTGCCCTCGTCAAAGCCGAGGTTGATTGGGCTGCGTAGGAGTGTGAGTACGAAAGCGGGTTGAACATCCTGATACCATTTTTTCAGCACATCAAGAAGAGGTTCGTCCGAACCATTGTCGAGCACTACTAGCTCAACGTTGGGCGTGTCTATCTGCGCCAGCGATGGCAATAACGCTTTGAAATTGTCCCAGGAATTCCACACCAGCATACTGATCACGATACGCGGTGGTGCCTGTTCGACAATCAGCGGCCTGCTAGCGGCCTCTGCAGCGAGATTGGGCACCCAGCGCGCAACGAATTGATCAGTCAGTACGTCATAGCGTACGTCGCGTCCGTGAATCAGGACGTTGAGGCCTCTCGCGAGGCGGTGGCGAATCGCGTGATCGTTGTCTTTCAGCAGCCCTGCCAGCCTTTGCTGGTTGACCGGCGGGTCGGGTGCCATGACATCGCGGAGCATCTCGATCGGAAGCTGTTTCGGGCAGGCCATCAGATACGATGTTGCCGCGATGTGAGCCGCTGACTGCGCCCAGCGTCTGATCCCGTTGAGATCGTTTGGCCCCAAAAGCGCCAGTTGTTTGCCGAGCGTATCGGCGAGAGCGGGGTCATCCGACCGTATCGCTGAGAGCACGGGGTGGCGTGAAGCTTCCACAGTTGACGGCGGAGCCTCCAAATTCCTGGCCCAGGTACTCAATGCGCGGGCTTGCGACAGCAAGCTCGTGCTAGGACCGGGCTGGGAATCGTGCTGGGAGTCGCTGATAGAACTCGACGCGTCGAGATGCATGACCATAATCAGCGACCGCTTGCCTGGTATTCCCAGCGAAGAGGCGCGTGCGATGTCGCCACACCAGCTTTACCCTGACGGGATAGAAAACACCGGATCAAATGACCATTTCCGTCAACTGAAAGCCACTCAATGTCGCAGCGAAAACTCGGCGAGCCGACTTGCCGTCGTCCGCGGCAGCGCGCGCATCGCGACGTTGAGGAGTTTGTAACGCCAATCCGGAACAATGATGACCTTGCCGCGAAACAGGCCGCTAATGCCAGTGCGGGCCACGCTCTCCGAAGACATCAACAGCAGGTGAGCCGTCGGGCCGAGCGTCTGACCGGCATTTTCCTGGAATTCCGATCTGAAAAATCCCGGACACAACACGCTGACGTGAACGCCGTGCGGTTGCAACTCGCGCTGCAGCGCCTGCGAAAAGGCCAGTACATAACCCTTGGTACCTGAATACACCGCGTATAAGGGAGTTGGCTGAATTGCTGAATACGACCCGGTGTTCAGGATCCACCCCTCACCCCGGGATACCATCTCTGCACCAAACAGTCGCGTCAGTAGTGTGAGCGAGGTGGCATTAACCTGAATCATTGCCTCGAGGTCCTCGATTGATTGTCCGACCATATCGCCGAATCTACCGAGGCCTGCGTTGTTGATGAGTACCGATACCGGGCCTAATTGCTGAGCGTCGGTGAACAGCCTCTTCACTTCTTCTGCCGACTGGAGATCCGCGCGCAGGCTCTCGACGCGGATACCGAACTGATCTTGTAGATCCTGTTGCACGGCTGCCAGCCGATCAGCACGTCGGGCGGTCAGAATGAGGTCGTATCCGCGGCGGGCGAGTTCGCGCGCGAAATCGATGCCAACGCCACTGCTCGCACCAGTTACCAGCGCCAGCGGCCTAGACATGGACTCTACACGGGCCCGAGAATCTACCGATGAGCAACGCGACTGGGCGATAGGCTGGGCTAGACCCACCCCCGGCAGGAAGTGAATTTAATAGCTCGTTTTGCGGGCCTGATATCTTCAGTGGCTTCAGCATCGATAACCTGTGGTTTGCCCAGATGTTCGGCGTGGATAGTAGCAAAAGCCGGTGGATTTCGGATTGCCCTTCGGCCGCGCGGCCAGCAACCGGATGTGCTTGAGCCCGGGTCTCTGACGCTTGGTCAAGCGATCCGCACGTCGCGGCAGCCTCTTGCACCACGGCATGAGCCCAAGTAGACAACGATTCGCTTCGCCGTGATCGGAACAGGCTTCCGTTACCGCAATGAGGAGCCGATCTGCGGTTCTGCGCCTCGGTTACCGAATATGCGGCGATTTAGAGGATCGACGCCCTTGGCGAGCCTTATCGATCCAGATACCACTTGGCACTCCGTTCCATCGCCTCATCGAATCCGATCAAGGCGCTGAGCGAGGCGGCAGCGTGCAGCTTCGTAGCCGGGTGTCCGCAAGTGCGACCAAACATGCGCACGAGTAGAGGGTGCAGTAGCGGCTCATGATTCGGTAACCATCGCCGGTGCAAAAAGGCCAGTGAATGGGCGAATACATCGGCTACGCCGAACGGCAGGTTGAGTACGATGCCGCGTCCGCGGGTCAACCGTTTTAGGCGGTAGAGGTAGTCTGCCCAACTCACGTCGTAGTCATCCCGAACATTGTAGATGGCATTCAACGCAAGGTGGTTTTTTGCGGCCCAGCGCGTGTAAGCGACCAGATTGTCGACATAGACGAGACCCGCGTTGGCATGCCCACCATCGATTTTTAGCATGACGCCATGGCGCAAAGCGTCGCCGATACGCGAGACGAAAAGGCTGCCGGGGCCGAGGATGTTGGCCGGCCGCAAAATTGTGAATGGGAGGCCGCTTTCCCTCACCAGCAATTCGCCCGCGAGCTTGCTTTCACCGTAGCCAAAACCACCGCCGGATAACGGGCAGCTTTCAGTGCAGGGTTCGTCGGGATAGCCGTAGACATCGACCGTCGACAGGTGAACGAGCCGCTTGAGCGTCGGGCAGTGTCTCTGAATGGCTCCGAGCAGGTTACGAACCCCGATGACGTTGGCGGCTTCGTAGGCCTCCCAAGAGTCCCAGGTATTCACGTTCGCCGCGCAGTGGATAATCACGTCTACCCCGCTGACCGCCCGACCTATTGCCTCAAGGTTGGAAAGATCGCCTTCGAGGATATCGGCCTGACCGATCAGGCTGACGGGTAGCCGGGAGCGGTCGCGGACGAACAGACGCACGGATTCGCCATCACCTACCAGCGTCTCGGCGAGTCGGCCGCCGACGAATCCTGTTGCACCTGTTATCAGGGTGTTCACCGTAAGCGCATGCACATTCGACGAAATCCAATCCGTGCATTGCCGGACTGAATGCGGCAAATGTCAAGAATGAAGCTGCAGGTTTACTTTTCGGCGATCGAGAGCGTGGTTTGGCGGTTCCGGGTAGAATCCGGCGGTGAAACCCGAGCAACTTCGCAAAAAAGAAAAGAGAAGGGACAGCGTGAACAAGCCGGTCGCCATTGTTGGATTTGCCTTTCGCCTACCCGGCGCCAGTGGGCCTGAACTCTGGGATTCTCTGGAAGCCGGCAAGGATCTCGTCACCGAGGTGCCCGACGGGCGTTGGTCGAAACCGTATTTCTTTCATCCGGACAAGGCCGAACCTGGCCGCAGTTACACCTTCGCCGCCGGCACCTTGGGCGATATCTCCGGATTCGACGCCGACTTTTTCGGCATCTCGCCGCGTGAGGCGATGCAGATGGACCCGCAACAGCGCTTGCTGCTCGAGATGACCTGGGAGGCGTTCGAAAGCGGCGGTATCCCACCATCGGCACTCCGCGGCAGCCAGACAGCGGTTTACGTGGGTTATTCGGGCAGTGATTACTCGTATCGTCGCGCCGACGATCTGTCGGTGATCGATGCCTCGTCGATGACCGGCAACACGGGCAGCGTGGCGGCCAACCGGATCTCCTATTGGTTTGATCTGCATGGGCCGAGTATGGCGGTCGATACCGCCTGCTCGTCATCGCTGGTGGCGTTTCATCAGGCGTGGCAGGCGATTCAGGTTGGCGAGGTCAATCAGGCCGTGGTAGCTGGCGTGTCCTTGCATCTGCATCCAATGCCCTTTGTTGGGTTCAGCAAGGCCTCAATGTTGTCGCCGCGCGGGCGCTGTCGGGTATTTGATGCCGACGGTGATGGCTACGTCCGCTCAGAAGGCGGCGGGGTTTTTCTGCTCAAGGCACTGGATCGGGCCGAGGCCGATGGCGATCAGATCTTTGCCGTTGTCGCCGGGGTTGGCTCGAACTGTGATGGTCGAACCAGCAGTATCACGATCCCCAGTCGCGATGCCCAGGCGGATCTCTTACGTGCTGTGTACGAACGTGCCGGTATTGCTGCGGATGATCTTGACTATGTCGAGGCCCATGGCACGGGCACCGCAGTCGGTGACCCGATAGAGGCGTCATCGATTGCCGAGGTACTCGGCAAAAACCGGGATAAGAAGAATCCGCTGCCGATCGGCTCGGTGAAAAGCAATCTTGGCCATTTGGAGACCGCGTCGGGTGTAGCGGGTCTCGTCAAGGCGCTGTATTGCCTGCAGCGGCGTCAGGTGCCGGCTTCGCTGCACTTCAAGACCCCGAATCCAAACATCCCTTTCGAAGATTGGAATCTGAAGGTCGTCACGGAAAACACCGCTCTGCCAGCCGAGGGCACCTTGACGATTGGCGTGAATTCATTCGGCTTTGGCGGCGCCAACGCACACGTCGTGCTGCGCAGCCATGAACAGGTCGATGACGCAATGCCATCACATGCGGCGAAGACATTACCGCCGCCGCTATTGTTGTCGGCGGCGACCGAAACTGCGCTGCGTGAACTGGCTCGAGGCTATGCGGATTTTCTCCGCTCGGCTGAGCGCGTCGATTCCTACGACCTGGCCTACAATGCCTTTCATCGACGCGAATTGATGGCGCAGCGGCTGTTGCTGCCGACAGGTGAAGCCGATCGCCTGGTGCGGATGCTTGACGACTACGCGGCGGGCGATCTGGCGCCGGGAGCGGTCGAGGGCGAGGCGTTTTCCGAACCGTCTGCACCGGTTTTCGTGTTTTCCGGCAACGGATCGCAATGGGCCGGTATGGGGCAGGTGCTGCTGGCGCACGATCCTGAATTCGCTGCCAAGGTCGCCGAGGTTGATCGGCTGCTGCAAGCGCTCGGTGGCGATTCCGTCATTGACGCGATCAACAGCCAGCCCAGCGAAGATCGTTATGCGCTGACCGAGATCGCACAACCGGCGTTGTTTGCGATTCAGGTCGGTATCACCGAGGTACTACGCCGTCATGGCATCGAGCCGGCGGCAGTGGTTGGCCACAGCGTGGGTGAAGTGGCAGCGGCCTGGGCCTGTGGTGTGCTGACATTAGAGCAAGCGGTGTTGGTCATTCATGCGCGCAGCCAGGCCCAGGGACAAACGAGGGGCAGCGGCGCGATGACGGCGGTGGCGTTGTCGAACGATGACACCCTGGCCATTCTCGATGAACTGGACTTGTTGAAGGATGTCGCCGTTGCCGGTATCAATAGCCCGCGCGGGCTCACTGTGGCCGGTGATCCGGCGGCACTGAAGCGCCTGGAGGACGCACTCGACGAGCGTGAGGTCTTCCATCGGCGCTTGCCATTGGACTATGCGTTCCACAGCCCGGCGATGGACCCGATTGAATCGGTCATCCTGCAAGACCTTGCCGATTTGGCGCCCGTTGCGGCTGGAACCTTCTATTCAACCGTGACGGGGGATATCCTCAGCGGCGCGCGCCTGACGGCCGATTACTGGTGGCAAAACATCCGCGAGCCGGTGCAGTTTCGGTCGGCCGTCGACGCGCTGATCGGGCGGGGTTTCAACCTGTTTGTCGAGATCGGTCCGCATCCGGTTTTGCGCAACTACCTGCTGGACACGTTGCGGGCGAATAAGGTCGACGGGCGGGTTATCGAGACGCTGGTGCGGGCGGATGAGCGTGCCTCGCGACTCGACGAGGCGGTTGGCAAGGTCCTGTTGACAGCACCGCGCGACGTCTGGGCCCGGTTCTTTACCAATCAGGCACGTTTTCTTGATCTGCCTCGCTATCCCTGGCAACGCGAATCGTTTTGGCCGGAGCCGACGCCGGAGAGCAATGACAATCTGCACGGCGAGCAGGTGCATGCGTTGCTGGGTTACCGGCTGCGTGGCGAGCAGTTTGCCTGGGAGGGCCAGCTCGATCTGCGGCTGCAGCCGGCATTGGCCGATCACCAGGTCGGCAACAGTGTGCTATTCCCCGCAGCCGGCTTCGCCGAGCTGGCCTTGGCTGCCGCGCAGCAGCGCAAAGCATCCGCCAGCTATGTCATCGCCGATTTGGAGATTCATGCACCGCTGGTGTTGGAAACCGACACGGCGCGTCGTGTGCGACTGCGCGTTGACGCCAGCGACGAACGTTTTGCGATATCGTCGAATAAGCGCCTAAGCGATGAGCCTTGGCTGCATCATGCCGTCGGGAGACTGATTCCCGGGGATGCACGGCCAGCGGGATCGCGGGAATTCAACGTGCCGACACGGCCGTATGATTTCTCGTCGGAAGCGCACTACGACTTGACCCGACGTGTCGGCCTGGACTACGGCGATGCCTACCAGATCATAGATGGTGTTTGGCGCGATGGTGATCGATTGATTGCCAGGGTGCGCAAGCCCTCATCGGCGCAGGATTACAGCGAGTTCCTTCTTGCACCGCCGTTTTTGGATGGAGCTTTCCAGCTGTTGGCGGACCATTCCGCGGAAGGGATCCTGCGCGGCGAGACCGATGCCCACCTGCCGATTCGGATCGAATCGCTCAAATTGTGGCAGAAGGGGTGTATCCCGACGTTCGTCCGTGGCGAATTGATCCGTCGCAGTCAGCGTTCGGCACTTGTCGATTTCGATCTTTACGACGAGCAGCTCAAGCCCATCGCTAGCCTTAAGGGGGTTCGCTTCAGACAGGTGCAGTTGGTGCGTGAAAACGACAATCGTCACTGGCTCGGATACCGAATGGTCGCGAGGCCACGCGCGACCCCTGCGACCGAACTGGAAGCTGCACCGCTAAAAACGTTGGTCGAACGTTGTGCCGTGTCGGCCGACAGGCCGAGCCCGGAGCGCGCGCGCTACTACGACGAGATATTGCCGCTGATCGAGGTGATGTGTGCCGCCTATGCGGAACAGGCGGTGCGGTCCCTCACGGTAGAGCAGGGGGCGTTTCATGCGAGTTCACTGGCCGCCCAGGGAAAGGTTGACAAGCGTCAGGAGCCATTTCTGCTGAACCTGCTGGATATGTTGGTCGACGAGGAGGCTCTCGAGACGACCGACGAAGGCATGCGATGGGTCGCGGATTCCGGCTTGCCGGATCCGGAGATGATCTGGTTACGTCTGCTGCGTGATTACCCAGACCATTCTGCGCAGGTCATGCTGACAGGCCGGGCGGGACGACAACTCGTCGATACGCTGGCGGGTGCCGTGGATGGTGATGGCCTGGTCGCGTCATGGGCCGATGGGCCCTTGATGGATGGGTTTTTGCGCACCGCGGCGGCTTTGCAACGCATGGATCGCGTAGTGTGCGACATGATCGATGAGCTGGACGCGAGTCTGCCCGCCGGTGGCTTTTTGCGGCTGCTGCTGGTGACGGATCGGCGTACCACGATGGCCACGCGATTGCTGCGCGAGCTCGACCTGGATCACTGTGAGGTGGTTGTGGTGCGGAATTCCGAGGGTAGCCCGGATTCGCTCGACGACTTGCTGGCCGATACGCCGATGGTCAAGGTGATCGATTGGCCCTTCGGTAAGGGCCTCAGCGAGTGGCCGCTGACGGAACTGGCCGGCTTCGACGTCGCATTGCTGGATAGTGTCTTCCCCGCGACGGCGGATCCCGAGGCGCTCCTCACTGCGGTGCGCCGGAGCTTGCGGCTTGGGGGGCTGGTTGCGGCTGTCGAACAGCAACCGTCACGTTGGTCGGATTTCGTGCTCGGCTTGTCGCCGCAATGGTGGCATGGCGGTTACCACGAGCAGATCCCGCTGGGTAGTTCGACGGCCGAAGACCTGCAGGAACTGGTCGTGGCAGCTGGATTCGAGTCGCCGACCGGTATTTTTGACCATACCGAACTGCAAGCCGGCCCCTGCCTGATCGTTGCCCGGTCGCCGGATGCCGGTGCGGAGATGCGGTCGGCATCGAAGCATAGTGAAACCTGCGTGGTCGTACACCAGGAAAGCGGTTACTCGGCCGCACTGGGGAGTGCGCTCGAATCTGCGCTGGGGGCAAGCGGCTGCAAAGTGATCCCGGTGGTCTGTGATCCGCAGAAACACGCGCATGCGTCGCTGTACAGCCTGGACACGCAACAGCGCGAGTCATTCACGACGCTGGTTCAACGACTTCGCGACGGCGGGCACGCACCAGATCGCATCGTCTGGTTGGCCGGCCTCGAACCGGATGCGCCGCGTGAACCGAACAAAGCGGTGTGGTTGCAGCGACAGGCAAAGCGTTGCGACGACATCGGCCAGTTTTTCACCAGCCTCTCGACAGCCAGCCTGCATCCGCAATGTCTGCTCGTGACCAGCGGGGCTTTCGTGGCCGGCACGCTCGCCAGAAATGATGAGGCCGTCGCCGACCCCGCCGGGGATTCGCTGGTTTGGGGCTTTGGCCGCTGTCTGATCAACGAGGTCAGCGATACGAAAATCCGCTTGGTCGATCTTGCTAATCCAGAGTTGTTCTCTGCGATGGCGGATGGCCTGGCGGCCGAGGCGCTGCAGCCTGATGGCGAAGACGAGATCGCGCTAACCGAAGCCGGCCGCATGGTCGGGCGGGTGGCTGTCATCGATCGCGAGTCGTCCGGCGCTGACGCGATCTCGGAGGATGTCGAAGTCGTGCTCGACTTCGAGACACCGGGTCCGCTGAAGGGCCTGGGCTGGAAGACGCGGGCCGGCCGTGATCCGCATGGCCAAGAAGTCGAAATCGACGTGCGGGCAGCCGGCCTCAACTTCCGTGACGTAATGTATGCGATGGGGCTGTTGTCCGATGAAGCGGTCGAGGCCGGGTTCGCGGGGGCAACCCTGGGCATGGAATTGTCCGGTGTGGTCCGCCGCGTCGGCGCAGCTGTAACCGACTTCAAGGCGGGTGACGAGGTCATTGCGTTTGCGCCAGCCAGTTTTGCGACCCGCACGATCACCACCGCATCGGCGGTGATCGCCAAACCGGCCGACTGGTCGTTCGAAGCCGGGGCGACGGTCCCCACGACCTTCTTCACGGTGTTTTATGCGTTGCAGGAACTGGCCAGGCTACGGCCCGGTGAACGGCTCCTGATTCACGGCGCCGCCGGTGGTGTCGGCATTGCTGCGATTCAGATGGCGCAATACCTTGGCGCCGAGATCTATGCCACCGCGGGTACGCCCGAGAAGCGCGACTTTGTCCGTCAACTGGGCGTCTCGCAGGTGTTCGATTCGCGATCGTTGGATTTCGCAGACGAAATTCTCGAGCAGACCAACGGCGAAGGCGTCGACGTGGTGTTGAATTCGCTGGCTGGCGAGGCCGTACGACGCAATCTCCGCGTGTTGCGGCCGTTCGGGCGCTTTCTCGAGCTCGGCAAGCGGGATTACTACGAAGATACCCGCATCGGCCTGCGACCATTTCGTAACAACATCAGCTATTTCGGCATCGATGCGGATCAGTTGATGTCCGAACGGCCGGCATTGACGTCGCGCCTTTTCCGGGAACTCTTTGGACTGTTCGAGTCCGGCGACCTGTCACCATTGCCTTATCGCGCCTTCCCGGCGGATGACGTTGTCGATGCATTTCGCTTCATGCAACAGTCGAAACAGATCGGCAAAGTTGTGTTGACCTTCGAACAGCCCCCTCAGCCCCAGTCGTCCCGCATCCAGCGCGATGATGAACTGCGCCTCGAGCCGGCTGCGAGCTACCTCATCACTGGGGGTCTTAGTGGCTTCGGTGCAGCCACCGCGCGGTGGTTGGTGCGCAAGGGCGCCAGACATCTCGCGCTGTTGAGTCGGCGGGGCGATAACTCGCCCGAGGCCGCGGCCCTGGTCGACGAACTTGCCCAGGCAGGCGCCCAGGCGCATGTTTTTGCCTGTGATGTAACCGACAAGGCCGCGTTGGCTGGCGTGCTGTCTGGTATCCAAAGTACGATGCCGCCGTTGCGCGGTATCATACATGCGGCAATGGTGATCGATGACGGCTTGATTCGTGATCTGGATGCGTCGCGGATCGAAGCGGTTTTCGCGCCCAAGGTGCTCGGCGCCATGCATCTCGGTGCATTAACGCGGGATGCGGCGCTGGACTTTTTCGTGTTGTTTTCGTCGGCGACGACGACGTTCGGCAATCCCGGCCAGGCAAGCTATGTGGCCGCCAATCGGTTCCTGGAACATTTTGCTGAGCAGCGACGTGTGGACGGCCTGCCGGCACTCGCGGTCAGTTGGGGGCCGATCGAGGACGTCGGCTATCTCGCACGTAACCGCGACGTTGGTGAAGCACTCGAGAGCCGGCTTGGCGGTAAGGCCTTGTCGGCGGAAATGGCATTGCAAACCCTCGAGCGGTTGCTGGTGGAGGACCGGTCCGGGGTGGCGGTACTCAATTTCGAATGGTCGCGGTTGAAACGCGCTTTGCCTGCGGCGACATCCGAACGCTTTATCGCGCTCGAAGCGCTGTCCAGCGGCGAGGATGAATCAGAAGAAGGCGAGGAGGTCAGGCAGCTCATCGTCGACATCTCAGACGAAGACGCCGTTGCGCTGTTGACGGATCTAATCCGCCACGACGTGAGCCAGATTCTTCGTCTGGATGAAGACCGGATCGACGTACGGCGTTCCATGCAGGCATTCGGCATGGATTCCCTGATGGCGATGGAGCTGGCGGTGTCGATTGAAAAGCGTCTCGGCGTACAGCTGCCGATAATGCTACTTGGCGAAGGTCCTTCAATCGTGCGTCTGGCCGAAAAACTGGTCGCGCAAATGCGATTGCAGCCAGGGCAAGACAGCGGTGCGGCACGTGTCGCCGATAATGTGCACGCGGTAGCCGCTGTGCATGGGCATGATATCGACGACAATGCGGTTGCCGACGTTATCGGCTCCCTGACCTCCAACGACACAAAATGACGCCACTGCTTTGAGCAAGAAACCCCTGCAAGGATTGAGCGATCGGCTCAAGGACGAGTTGATCCGCCAGTCGCTGGAACGCCGTTCTCGCAAGGACAAGCGGGAATCCACCAAGCCCGCTGGTCGGCGACGCGACGTTGTGCGCGCCGGCTCTGCATCCGATATCCCCGACGAGTGGGGTTCGCTGGATCAGCTGCCGGCCTACCAGCAATTGCGCATTTTGCAGGCGGGCGCCGCACGCATGGGTATCAAGAGCCCGTTTTTTCAGCAGCATGACGGCGTTTCCGGACGGACCACGCGCGTCGACGGCCACGAGTGCATCAGCTTCTCGAACTATAACTACCTGGGGTTGTGCGGCCACCCGGAGGTCGACGCGGCGGCCAAGCAGGCGATCGATGAGCAGGGCACCTCGGTCTCAGCGAGTCGCCCGGTCTCGGGCGAACGGGCGTTGCACCGCGAGTTGGAGGCGGCCCTGGCGGCCGTACACGATGTAGAGGCTTGCCTGACCTTTGTCAGTGGTCATGCGACCAATGTCACGTCGATTGGTTACCTGTTCGGTCCAGCGGATCTCGTCGTCCATGATTCCCTGATTCACAATAGCGCGCTGGTCGGGATCCAGCTGTCAGGCGCTGCGCGGCGTGTCTTTCCTCACAATGACCTGGATGCGCTCGATCGCTTGTTGGCCAAGGAACGGACCCAATTCCAGCGCGTCCTGATTGTCGTCGAAGGTATCTACAGCATGGACGGCGATTACCCCGATCTGCCGCGGCTGATCGATATCAAGTCGCGGCACAAGGCGTTTCTGATGGTCGACGAGGCGCATTCGTTTGGCGTGATGGGCGCCACGGGAAGGGGTATCCGAGAGCATTTCGGGGTCGACGGTGCCGACGTGGATATCTGGATGGGTACATTGAGCAAGGCGATGGCCGGTTGTGGCGGCTACATCGCCGGTAGCGAGGCCCTGGTCGAACACCTGAAGATTGCCGCGCCGGGCTTTTTGTACAGTGTCGGCATGTCGCCACCGGTTGCTGCGGCGGCCAAGAAGGCGTTGGAAGTGATGTTGCGTGAACCGGAGCGTGTCGAGCGGCTGCAATACAATGGCCGACGATTCCTCGAGTTGGCCCAGCGTGCAGGCGTCAACTGCGGCACCAGCACCGGCCTGGCGGTGGTGCCGGCGATCACCGGCAGTTCTGCCCGTGCCGTGCGCTTGACGAACGATCTGCTCGAACAGGGGGTGAGTGCGCAGCCGATCATCTATCCGGCGGTTGAAGAGAAGGCGGCGCGGGTGCGCTTTTTCATCAATGCACAGTTGACAGACGATGACCTCGAATTTGCCGCTGACAAACTCCGAGTCTGTCTGTGACGGTCCCCGTGACCGGTAGCGAGCTTGTCAAACCCTTCTTGAGCGACGCAGCAAAGGACTGAGTCCCAGCAGTCCAAGAATCGGTCCCGGCAGCAGCAACCAGGCCACGGCATTGCCAAGCGATTGCCAACGCGCGGTGACCAGCATGATCGCGATGACGCTGATCGCGAAGCCGATGCTGTTCATGATGGCCAAGGCGCTACCGACGATCTCGGGCGGTGCCTCGTGCGATGCCAGGGCCGAAAACTGCGCCGAGTCAGCGACTACTGCAAACCCCCAGATCAACAACAGCGGAAGGCCAAGCCATAGGCTGTCGAGTTGCAGCCAGGGGTAGAGCAGACAAATCAATCCCGAGGTTCCCAAGGCCAGGGCCGCGATCGGTGCGCTGCCGAAGCGCCGACTCCAGCGACCAGCGAGGACACAGCCCAGGCCGCCGATGCCGACGATCAGAAATGACAACAGCGGTACCGCATCCGACGTCGCCGTCGACGATGTCGATTCCAGCAGTTGAAAGACGAGCAGGGGTACCAGGGTCCAAAATGCGTAGAGCTCCCACATGTGGCCGAAATAGCCCAGTGCCGCCGCCCGAAAGCCGCTCAATCGGAACGCGTGCAAGACGCCGCCCCAGTTCAAGGACCCGCTGCGCGGTAAGTGGGGTCCGTCACCGAGGCGGAAAATCAGCAAGCCGCCGATGCAGGCCAGCGCCGATGACAGCGTGACGACCCACTCCCAGGGTACGCCGACCCCTATGCCGCGCAACAGATGCGGTAGCGCAGTCCCCAATGTCAGCATGCCAACCAGCAAGCCCAGTGCCTCACCACGGCGCGCTGGCGCCCAGGATACGACCAGTTTCATACCAATTGGGTAGATGCCGGCGAGCATGAACCCGGTGAGGAAGCGGAAAACCAGGGCGCCTTCGAGGCCCTTAGCGACCCACGCCAAGCCGAGATTGGCCAGCGCACCGAACAGCGCACAGACGAGAAAAAGGCGGCTGGCCGAGAAGCGGTCAGCCGCGCCGGAGATCGCGAACAGCAGGGTGCCGCTGATGAAACCCAGCTGGACCGCACCGGTCAGGGTGCCGAGCGCCGCGGTGTCAAGCGACCAGGCGGCCAGCAGTTGCTCGCCGACGCCGTTCGCGCTGAACCAGAGTGACGTGCCAAATAGCTGGGCGATCACGATTAACGTCAACGGCTGAATCATGTGGCGTTCTTGTTTGGCGGGAATGGTTGACAAGCCTACACAGGGATCGACAGCGGCAACACCGTGCGCGCTCAGCCGTCACTCTGGCGTTCAGCTTCTCGGCAATTCATAGTGCATGGATGCTATTATCCGCACGCTCCTGCTAACCGCGATCCCGTCAACGGAGCGGTTTTACCAAACGCACCTAGCCCGGGTGGCGGAACTGGTAGACGCAGCGGACTTAAAATCCGCCGATCATTGCGATCGTGCCGGTTCGATTCCGGCTCCGGGCACCAATAAAAACAGAAACGTAAGACACATCTTTGTCATCGCAAACTGAGCGCTTGAAAACGTCTTGTGACTAACTTGAGACAAGCCGCTCCGCGGGTACTGTCTTATGACATAGAAAATCCCGCAACTGCGCCAACAGTCCGGGGTTATGGCCCGATCCTTTATGTTGTGGGAGCAAATCGGACATGCGTGAGTCTATGCCCAGTCAGACCGCAACGGCCAAGACGACGTACCCCGGCATTTACCGCCTTCCCAACGGAAAATATCTCGCCTGTTTTCGCAGCGACGGACCCATCCCGAGCGAAACTTGTACGAGCTTTGAGAAAGTACGGAAGTGGCACCGCGACACGCTGTCCGACTTGGAGAACAAGGGCAAGGTCACCGTTGATGGGCAAGCGATTGATGCGGATCAGGCCGAACGAATCGCCAAGAAGAAGGCGGGCCCCCAGTGTCAGGCGACCTAGCGTGTCCCTTGATCGCGTTTCTTGAATCTCCTCGGGGGGGCGGGCGGCTGGTGGGACCACTGGGTCATATCCCTCCCGGAGAAGCTGAGGCAAACTGCTATAGCCAACTTACCCGTCAAACTGTCATGGCAGCGTGACCTAAACAAATAAGCCTCCGTGATACCCGGGACGGTTCATTCGATGTTCAGCGATACCGACGGCCAAACAATCAAACGAGCATGAAATTTTTTCGATTTCTATCCGATGTTAGGAGCTTAATAAGTTCGCTCAGGTCAGTAGAGTACAAGGTGAGTTCTTTCCCTTCGGCGAGGAACTTAATCCTTGACGTATTGCATGAGGGAAGCAAGAAACACAATATTCACGCAATCTTTGAAGCCGACGTCACGGATTTCCTTCAACTGCGAATGAAACAACGCGCGGCAGGCGAAGAGACTTGCTGTCTGGCCACGTTCGTCATCGCCTGCTTTGCAAGAGTGGTTGCAGCACACCCAGAAATCCAGGCCTATAGAGCTGGATTCAGAAAAAAAACATTAGTTTTCAGTGAAGTCGATGTGCTGATGATTATTGAAAAAGACTTCGAAGGCGGCAAGCTTCCCTGGTTTTATACGTTACGCAATTGTCACCGCAGGTCATTGCTGGAAATTGAGACGGTCGTTCAACGGCACCAAAAAGAGCCTCTTTACAACAGCGTTTTCTGGCGTGATCTAGGCTGGCTTACCAGGCAACCCGTGTTAGTTAGGCGACTGGTTTGGCGTCTTACCCGTTATCATCCTCTCCTGATCAAACACTTCGCAGGCACCGTAGCTGTAACGTCTTTCGGCACCTTTACCAAGGGCGGGCTAGCGGGACTAGCTATCTCTCCCATGACGCTTACACTGGGCATCGGGTCCGTCGACACTAGGACGCGGACTATCAATGGCGTCAGGTCGGATCGAAAGACCCTAAAGCTATCGGTGAGTGCTGACCACGAGGTCGTAGACGGTGCTCAGGGAACTCGGTTGATCCGACATTTGCAGAGAGCGATTGCCTCGCCTGACCAATTCTTCCAGGCCCAAAAGAACTGATAGCACACCCTGACCGCAAATCACGGGGTGCAAGCCTTGACTGGCATCACAGAGTCGTACGTGGACGGAATTGGACTGAGATCTTGTCCTTTGGGCGTGTAGTCAGCCGGGAGACGGGGTATGGCTTAACCCCCGGCTGCAGGTTGACGTCAAATCGGTAAAAGAGATTGGCCAATATCAGCGGCCCTTCCATCATAGCGAACGAGGCTCCTGGACAAGCACGCTGACCTGCACCAAAAGGCAGAAACGCTTTTTTTTCTGTTTTCTTGTTGTCTTTATCCTGATATCGGTCCGGTACAAAGCAATCAGGATGTCGCCAAAATTTTCTGTGTCGTTGTATCACCCAAGGTGAAATCACCATCATGCTGCGCTTTCGGACGCGCTCGCGCCTGATCCATCTTTCGGCGATTGCTTCGCGGGTAATGAACGAAACTGGCGGGTAGAGTCGCAGAGATTCTTTGAATACGTTCTGAGCGAACACAAGGCGGCTGACATCCTCGAAACGCCTCTCCGAGGGAGAAAAAACCGTGTTGGCCTCTTCATACAGTCTTTGCGCTACCTCCACTTTCTCGGACGCGAGATATACCGCCCATGTCAGCGCCGTCGCAGAAGTCTCATGGCCTGCCAGGAATAGAACGCTGACTTCGTCGACCAATTCCTCCAGAGATAGCGCCTGTCCTCGCTCATCCCGACTTTCTATCAATACGGAAAGGATGTCGCTAGATTGCCGGTCTGTTTCCTGCAATCTTTCCGTGATTAGCGTGCGCAAGGAACCACGAATACGCGCAGCTGCCTTTCTCGCTTTGCGCATAGATCCTCTGGGCATCCAACTCGGGAAGCCGAGCATTTCAACAAAATCAAACTGAGGAAGCGCTTCCTGGTAGACACTGAATGCATCAAATATGTCTCGAGAAACCTCTTGTGTTAATTCCTTGGAGAAAATTGCTCGAAACATGATGTCGGCAGTGACGTGTGCCATCTCGGCATCGAGGTTTACGACTGCGCCCGGCGGCAATTGCGTAAAGCGGTTTAACATGTCGTCGATCGCTGCCTGCATCATCGGGAACGCGATTCGGAGTCGTACGTTACCCAAAGCAGGATTGACCATTCCGCGCCGACGCCGCCAGGTTTCGCCATTGGAAATGAAGATTCCGTTACCAACTAGCGGATGAAGCGCCCGAACCATTTGGTTGCTCTTGGGATAATTGTCAGCATCCGTGTTCAGAATCTCACGTACTGCGTCAGGCGCATTGACGATAAATACGTCACGAAAGCCGAAGCGCCGCCTTCCCATTAGATCGTTGTAGATACCCTCGGTGAAGACGGTCAGCAAGTCCTTCTTCGCCTTCCTCAGCAACTCAAACAGATTTCTGATTTCGGTAGGAGGCGTCGGTGCCGGCGGGCGGAATGGACAGTCTGTTGAAAGTGCTTTTTGGTCGGACACAGATGGGTTCTCAAGCGGACCGTTCGAAGATGTTGATTCTTTTCATGGCCGGGCAGCGGGTTTGACGAGCATACACTAGGCGACAATCTCACAACGTTAAATAAGGCGTCGCGAAACAAGATTACAGCCTATCTAGCGGTTGGCCGACTGATCGTCATCTATTGACTGTCTTAAGCCGGGTCCAGCGCTGTCGGGGCTTGCCGGGCGCACGTTTTCCGATACCCGATAGGCAATCCAACCGTGGCGAGGAAGACTGACGACGCATGACGGGCACAACACGGAAGCCCAGCCGCCAACACGGTGAGCGAACCAACCGCCAGGTCGCGACGATGTCTTCCCGTCCTGGGAGCGTTTAACGGAGATGATAATCGGGCAATCTTCCTGGCTGCGGGGAAGCCAGCCTGGCCGTAGATTTAATGTCGGCTCTCTTTCTGCCGATATATGGATATTGGCAGCCTGTGCAGCTGTGTTACCGATCTGCAGGGACAGTTATGGACTTTCGCGACCCCGAAAAACGGCGCAGTTTCCAGCTGAACATGCTGATTGGGCTTGCGGGCTTCGCTTATCTGCTGGTATTCGGTTTCAACGCGCTGCTCGACGGCCAGATGCCACTTGCCACCGCTTTGCTCCTGACAGCGTCGGCGGGCATGTTGTCACTGATGGCAATGTGGTGGACCGGCGAGCCCAGCTACGGCGCCTTTGGTATTTCTGTCGCCGCCGCATTTATGTTCATATACCTGCTAATCACCGGCGGCACTGACGGTACGGGTCCGCTGTGGTGTTATCCCTTGGTCGCGATCATCGCCTTTCTACAGGGGTTGCGGCGGGGTCTGTATGCGGTCGTCGGTTTGACCGTAGCGGCAAGCGCGATCTTTTTCATGCCGCAACTGCCAATCGATGTCGCTGAATACACGGCTAGTTTCAAGACCCGTTTTTTGTTTTCCTTCGTCGCCCTTGCGATTATGGCGCTGATTTATGAGCACCTGCGTGGGCAGAGTCAAACGACCTATGAGGAGCTCTCAGACAAACTCGATCGAGCTTCGCGGACCGACGATCTCACGGGCTTGGCCAATCGGCGCGAGATTCGCGAACTGCTCGATGCAGAGGCCTCGATCTACGCGCGCTACGGGCACGCTTTCTCGGTCATCATGGCGGACCTGGATCGTTTCAAGGAGTTAAACGACCGGCATGGTCATGCGGTCGGGGATAAATATCTCATTGCGGTAGCTGATTGCTTTAAAAGGAACGTCAGGGAACTCGACCGTGTCGCGCGCTGGGGCGGGGAGGAGTTCGTGATTCTATTGCCACAGACACGGCTTCCCGAAGCCCAGGTCGTCGCTGAAAAATTACGCAAAGCAGTCGCGCAGATCGCGTTGGACCAGGGGAAACCGATAGACATATTGACCGCGAGTTTCGGGGTGCAGAGCATCGAGCATGCGGCAAATATTGATGACCTGATTCGGCAGGCGGACGATCGTCTCTACGAGGCCAAACACAGGGGCCGCAATCAGGTCGTGGCAAGTGAACAACCTGTCGTCAGCGATAAGACGGTGGCATAACGCCGCACCGATGGCGGTTGCCGATTAGGACAGCACTCGAGGATGTATTCGAGATTTCCAATGCCGCGTTCGGAGACCTCGATGCGGTGACCCCGCGCTGTCGCGTTTATCGCCTCCACGCTGTGCCGCGCTGCAGGCACTCCCAAAAATTGGGGTGCTTGCACGGCATGAGGATGTGCGGCCGTTTTCGATCACGCCAGGTGTTTGGAAACGAGGAAAGGCGGGAATCGGGTTTTCGCCGCACCGTGAACAAGCATGCCAGGGATGGCATTTTAAGAGATCTCCTGCTGGTGATTCGGGCGGCGGAGAGTCTCCTTGCAGGCTCGCCAATGAATAGGAACATTACGGCCGAGTTGCGGCAGCAGGGTACACGGACTTCTATTGCCACAAATAAAATCCTGCCTGGCGCGAGGTAATGCCGCCCCGATTCGAATCTCGACACGCCGGGCCGATGCATCTGTCTCTCCGGAAAAACTGATTAACTACGCCAAATTGCCAGGCGCCAACAGGTTTTTTGTCCAAGATTCACGCTCAGTGTGCCAAGGATTTCTGCCAAGATCGCCAGATTTTGTTGTCTCGCCCTTGAGACCTGAACAGAAAAACCAAGTAGAAACAATGAATTGACCAGTTGTTGTCGAAATGTCAAAACTTAAGCTAGACAAGTAGCGTGGGGTTGCCTATGTTTTGTCTCGAGGGCGGCGGACATCGACCAGGTTTTCAACACCGATAACCTCGGCAACGCCGCATAGCTTTATAAACCGCACGAACGTGCCGAAGTGAGGAATTTGACAATGAGACTCTCGACCAAAAGCCGTTACGCCGTCACTGCAATGCTGGACCTGACCCTGAACGGGACCCGTGGCCCCGTGACGCTGGCGGATATTTCCGAAAACCAAAGCATTTCTCTTTCATATCTCGAGCAGCTGTTCGCGGCTCTCCGGGCCAAAGGCCTTGTCCGCGGGGTCCGCGGCCCAGGCGGTGGCTACTACCTTGGCCGTGACGCCAGCGAGATCACCGTGGCTGACGTCATCTGCGCGGTTGATGAGTGGGTCGAGTACACCCGGGCTAAAGCGCAACAGCAGCCTGCCGAGACGCAATGCTCCACCCGCACACTGTGGGAAGACTTGAGTCAACAGATCTATGATTTCGTTGACAATATTACGCTCAGCGAGCTAGTAGGACGTGGTATGCAGCGCCAACAGGCCTCCGAACAGCAAACGGCTAGGCCGGCTGTTGTGAGTCTGAAAGAGCAAGCGGCTGCGTGAGCTTAAGGACCAAAGCTACAGCGTGGCGGCCTTGACGGGCCGCCACGCCCCGACTTCGGGGCGGCGCTTTCCCGAGTAGGTAACCCAAAGGTCAGCGATTATGACTTCACTTGCTGTCATTGAGCGACGAGCTTTAGGTCGATACGTCTTGACCGCCTCGGCAGTTGCGCTCGCTGTCTACATCGCGTGGACAGCGGTCAGGCCCGACACACCGGGCACGCTGTCTGACCTGCCAAATCCACACCTCGCCCCTGCCGAGGTAGTTCGCATCCAGATCGCGGCACTTCGCCAAGGCTCCGGGTCACAAGACGGTATCGCGGTCGCATTTCGCTTCGCTTCTCCGAGCAACCGGGCGAGAACCGGACCGATCAGCCACTTCTCATCGATGATTCGTTCCGACACTTACCTGCCACTGCTCGACAACGTCAGCGTCCAGTACGGCCGCACTCTCACCCGCGCCGATCGCAGTTACACGGCGCTTATCGTCACCGATCGAAGAGGTGTGAGTTCGGCGTTTATGTGGGTGCTGTCCCGACAAGGCCCCGGGAGCTGCGAAAAGTGCTGGATGACCGAATCGGTGATGCCGATCGGCGACATGCGATCATTGCGCTTTGCGTGACAGGCCACTGCCAAACGCCGCCTTCGCCCGCTTTGGACAGATAATCCTGGTTGTCGGCCTGGTGATAACCATCGCCGGGCTTTTACTCGGTTTCTCGTTTTTATTCTCCGACCGCGACGTGTGGGCACGGCGTTTTCTCTTCACGGTGCCGATCGGCTTTCTGCTCTTGTTTACCGGCGTGGTCACAGTAGTGCTCAGTGACTCGCGATCTGACGAGCGTTGAGGCGAGTGGCCAAAACAGCCGGGAACTATTACAACCCGATGCCGGGTCAACACGTGTCGTGGACGAAAGGAAGGCGTGCTGCAGAGAAAGCGAGGCGCGTCGCCGGATCCCTCGGTAAATCGGTCAGGAGGATCTCGAGGAGCGCCCGTTCAAAACCAGTAAGACACAACCGCTGGGTGACCGACAGGTCAGCTCGGTTGGCCGGCTGGCTCAGCCGGTTTGGGCTCGCCTGCCGCAGGATCAATGGCCTCGGGTGTTGGCGCTGCGACCCGTGTCGCTTTAATAATTATGCCGAGCTTCGGGTGGTCGACGTAGTGCAGCTCGTCACTCCGCATCCTTCGATTAAGCCGGACACGATAGCTCCGGTTTGACCCGGACTCGCGCAGCATCAGGTCGGTGTCCAGGTGAAGAAAGCGACCTCGCGTGATCTGTATCTGGCCGGACAGGCGCCCGGCGCTGACGGTCCACCATCGCTTACTGTTCCTCGGTCCGGGCGTTTCGCGCCAAACGATGTGCTCATGTACGATCATTCCGCGTTGTCTCAGCGTGTAAGCGATCGGTCCGAGTTTGCGAGCCGAAGATCCCAATGCCACGGAGGAAATACTTCTCGTCACGTTATTTTCCGGTGAGCCAGGTGCCTCGGGCCAAAATTCTCCATCGTCCGCGCCGGGGCGTTCGAAAACGATCATTTCGAAGGTATACGCGGTGGCGGCGAAACTTGAGGAAAAGGCGAACGTAGTCAGCATTACGACCAGGGCCAGTGATCGAAAACCTTGTCGAGTTGTTGTCATGTCGGAGTGTCTCACTGGATGCCGATTAATTGTTCGAGTACCTGTTTGACACCGTCAATACGCGCTTGCGGATCGCTCAGGTCTACTTGAAAACTCAGGCGCTCCTGGCCATCGAGTTTGAATTGTCTCGGTTGCTGCTGGATAAGTTCGATTATCCGCATTGGATCAAATTTTGGCTCGGCGTCGAAATGAATTTTGCCGCCAGAGGGGCCTGCTTCGATCTTCTTGATGCCGAAGGGTTGGGCGAAAAGTTTCAGTTCAGTCGTTGCGAAGAGACTGACAGCTGCCTCCGGCAGCAGGCCAAAACGATCGATCATTTCGACCTTCAACTCCCGTAAGGCCTCTGTCGAATCGGCAGATGCGATTCGCTTGTAGAGAATCAAGCGAACGTGGACATCGGGGATGTAGTCTTCCGGCAACAATGCAGGGATATGCAGGTCGACTTCCGTGCCGTGATCCAACGGTCGATCCAGTTCCGGTTGTTTGCCGGTTCGAATCGCGTTCACGGCACGCTCGAGCATCTCGGTGTACAAGGTGAATCCTACCTCGTGGATCTGGCCGCTCTGCTCGTCGCCAAGCAACTCCCCGGCACCTCGAATCTCGAGATCATGGGTTGCAAGCGTAAAGCCCGCGCCGAGCTCTTCGAGTGATTCGATGGCCTCGAGTCGTTTGCGCGCGTCGGCCGTTATCGCCTTCGGTGGTGGCGCAATCAGATATGCATAAGCGCGATGATGCGAACGACCCACGCGGCCACGAAGTTGGTGCAGCTGCGCAAGGCCTAGCTTATCAGCCCGATCGATGATGATCGTGTTTGCGCTCGGAACATCGATGCCACTCTCGACAATGGTGGTGCAGACCAGGATGTTGAAGCGTTGGTGATAGAAATCACGCATGATCCGTTCAAGCTCACGCTCACGCATTTGGCCGTGAGCGACTTCCACGCGTGAACCAGGTACCAGCGCGGCGACCTTTTGCGCGGCCTTTTCGATCGAAGAGACTTCGTTGTGTAACAGATAGACCTGCCCACCGCGGCTGATTTCACGCTGACAGGCCTCGCGGATCAGCACATCGTTCCACTGATTGACGAAGGTCTTGATTGGGTGCCGAGCGGCTGGTGGGGTCGCAATAATCGACAAATCGCGCAGACCCGACATCGCGAGGTTAAGCGTTCGCGGGATTGGGGTAGCCGTCAGTGTAAGAATATCGACTTCAGCGCGCAGTGCCTTCAGACGTTCTTTGTGCCGAACCCCGAAACGATGTTCCTCATCGATAATGACGAGACCCAGATCCTTGAATTTCACGTCATCGCTCAGCAGCTTGTGTGTGCCGACCAGGATGTCGATGTGGCCTTCGCGCAGTTCCCTCAGGATCCGGGTTGTCTCCTTGCCTGACCGGAACCGGGACAGGTTGTCGATCCGTATCGGCCAGTCCGCGAATCGGTCGGCGAAATTCTGGTAGTGCTGCTGGGCGAGTAGCGTGGTCGGCACGAGTACGACAACCTGCTTGCCGGCATTGGCGGCAAGAAACGCAGCGCGCATGGCAACTTCCGTCTTGCCGAAACCGACATCACCGCAAACGACACGATCCATGGGTTTTGGTGAGGTCATGTCGTTGACGATTGCTTCGATGGTGGTGGCTTGATCCGGTGTTTCCTCGAACTCGAAGTCGGCGGCGAAGCGACGATAATCGTCCTCGGGTCCGGGTAATGCGTTGCCTTGGCGCGCCTCACGTCGCGCATAGATATCGAGCAGTTCCGCGGCAACGTCGCGCACGCGTTCGGCCGCACGCCTGCGGGCCTTCTCCCACTGGTCGCTGCCCAGGCGGTGAAGCGGCGCCGTTTCGGGTGACGCGCCGGTATAGCGGCTGATCAGATGCAGCGCGCTGACCGGGACATAGAGCTTGTCTCCACGCGCGTACTCAATGGTCAGAAACTCGGTGGTCTGATTCGCCACGTCGAGGCTTTGCAGTCCGACGAATCGACCGACGCCATGCTCCTCGTGTACCACCGGCGCCCCCTCGACGAGTTCGGCGAGATTGCGGACGATGAGTTCGGTATCCGGACCTTTGCGTCGTCGTCGTTGCTTGACCCGTTCGCCGAGCAGCAGCGCTTCCGGGATAACCAGCACGGCCTCATCGGTTAGCCAGAGCCCATGTTCAAGGCCAGCGACGGTGATGCAGGGGGATTTTGTGTCAGCGAGAAAGGCCTGCCAGTCGGCACAGGGC
This sequence comes from uncultured Gammaproteobacteria bacterium, assembly GCA_942490985.1. GTDB lineage: Bacteria > Pseudomonadota > Gammaproteobacteria > Chromatiales > Chromatiaceae > Thiosocius. The sequence goes on along the minus strand of CALNYW010000003.1, from coordinate 111,767 downwards.
CTCGGGTGGATGTCGAAACCGTGCAGGGTTTCCAGCAACGCTTCCCGACGTCCGGGCGTCTCAGCGATGAATAACACCCGGCCAGGGTGGTCTGCCAACAGCGTTTTCAGCTGAGCCGCCGGCTCGGCGGCCTTGGCTTGGATGCCGAGCGGCGGCAGCGGTCGGTTGGCAAGATCCAGGCATGGTGCCGTGTTTGCGGTGCAGTCGGCGGCCCCGGTCGACGTCTCGATGCAGGCAAAGCGTTGCAGTTGCTCGCCGAGTTCGACATTTTCTAGCCAAAGTGCTTCGGGTGCCAGCAACGGACGTTCGATATCAAACCGACGCTGCTCATGGCGTTCGGCAACGGTGGCAAGGTAGTGTTCGGCTTCCTCCTGCAGACGACGGTCGACGATCAGCGTGCTGTTGTCGGGCAGGTAGTCGAAAAGGGTGTTGGTCTGTTCGAAAAACAGCGGCAGGTAGTATTCGATCCCCCCCGGCGGTTGGCCGTCGCTGATGCCGCGATAGATCAGGCTGCGCTGCGGATCGCCCTCAATGCGCTCGCGGTAGGCGCGCCGAAATCGCGACACCGCCGCGTCATCGAGCGGATACTCGCGTGCCGGCAGCATGGCGATGCGCTCGACCTTGTCTCTGGTGCGCTGGGTTTCTGGGTCAAATGTTCTGATCGTGTCGATCTCGCGATCGAAAAGATCGATGCGGTAGGGCGCTTCACTACCCATTGGAAACAGATCGATCAGCGATCCGCGCACGGCGAACTCCCCGTGCGCCATCACTTGCGAAACGCACTGATAACCCGCGGCTTCCAGACGCTGCCGAAAGGGCTCTATCTCGAGTTCGTCACCGCGAGCGAGCAGCAGGCTGTTGGCATCGAGGAACTGCGGCGGGACCAGCCGTTGCAAAGCGGTGGCGACGGGCACAACGACGATCCCACGGTTCAGTTGGCGAAGCTTGTGGAGTGTCAGGAGCCGTTGCGAGACCAGCTCGGGCAGCGGTGAGAAGACATCGTAAGGCAGCGTTTCCCAATCAGGGAAACTCAACACCTCAATCGACGAATCGGCAAGAAAAAAACGGATCTCGTCAATCAGGCGATGAGTCGCTTGGATATCTGATGTGATTACCAGCAGCGGCCCCGACGCCGACTCGACCGTCTGGGCGATGGCATAGCCTTTGGCCGCACCGGTGCAGTGACCCCAGCGCGCGGTCTGATGGTTAGAGGAGGGGATCGGTACGGCGACTGAGCTCAAAACGTCGGTCCGGCAAAGGCTCGAATTGTCGCATAAACCGGCGTCGAAGCGGCCCGAATTACCCTGCCAATCAGGGTTTGACGGTTGTCAGTCCAAGGATCTCCCAGTCCTGCATGCCGCCTCGGTACCATTTGATCTTGTCGGCCGGGTAGCCGAAGCGCATGAGATTCTTAATATTGTTCGGAGACTGGCCACACCATGCGCCGTTGCAGAACAGCACGAGCGTTTTGGCCTCGCTGAAGTCCCAGAGTCCCTCCAACTCCCGCGCACCAAAGGTGTTGGTAAAGATCTCGCCAATCGAAATGGGGTCCGCGCCTTTGGACGGGTTCAGCTTGGTCCAGGGAATATTGATCGCGCCGGGAATGGTGCCTTTGGCGACCCAGTCCGGGGTGCGTGAGTCAATCAGCAAAATGTCCTTATCACCCTCTGTCATGCGCTTCACGTAGGCGATCACTTCGAGTTCACCAATCGTTTCTACGCCGCTGCCGAGACCATAGGGTTGAATGCAGAATGGTGGGCACTTGCGCGAGGTCTTGGCAAACGCCGGGGCGACGGTGTTCGACTGGTTTTGGTCGCGCATGATAGTGATTCTTTCGCCGTTGAGCTCACCCTCGAATTTGTCCATCGAACGGGTAATGCCAACAGCCAGATCGGCACTCATGGCGTTACCGGTGATCGCCAATGTGACCGTAAAAATCGCCGCTCGGACACTAAACCAAACACGCATCAGATACCCCCTGAAAAGGTCAAAACGGCGCCGGGTTGCGCCAGGGGAAAGTTTACGGAAAAGACCTACCGATGTGCCAGCGAGCCTAACGGCAATCTGGTTCTTCTCGCGCGGATTCTGCAAGCAGCCCGCCGTTTGTACCGGTGTTTTCGCAGTTCAGCTCGGGTTGGCTCGGAATATCGGCAACCACAGACGTTTGCCATGCAATCGTCAGCGCCAGGGCGACCGCCAGGATCAATAAGTACCGCATTGCTGGAGCCCTCCTTTCGGCATCACGTTACGTCTCAGACACCTGGCCTTTGGTTGCTCAATCGTTCATTGCTGGCGTGGCCAAATACGCAGAAACAGCCAATTTTCTGACTGCTTGATCAGGAATATAGCTGAGAGCTTTGGATTAATCTATGTAGATTGAGAAGCTTACTTGCGGAATCTCAGCTTCCACATGAAAAGTTGGCGTTAAGAAAGCCCCTAGTGGGAGCTAAATGCCTAACGCGCTGCAACTCTACCATGCGCAGCTGCGGTTTGTTGGCTAGTGGCCCCTCCAGATGCCGCCGAATGACCCTCAAGCCTGGCGCTGCGTCCAGACTTTTCCATCTTCGATACGGATCGGAAACACGGCTATCGGTTCATCAGCCGGTTCGTCCAACGGCTGGCCGTTGCTGAGGTCGAAGTAGCTGCCATGCAGGGAGCACTTGATGCGCTCACCCTTGATGCACCCCAGTGCGAGTGAGTAGTCCTCGTGGCTACACATCTCGCTGATCAGATAATAGCGGGTCTCGGTTCTGACCAGCAGCAGTCGCTGACCATTGACGTCAACCGGCTTCATTTGGTCGATATCCAGGTCGTCGACCGATGCAATTGCCATCCAGTCACTGCTCATCGCTGTGGCATCCGTTTTAGTGCACGCCCGCTGTCGAGCACATCGCGCAGCACGTTTCCAGCCGCGGCAAGATCGCTCGCACGTCCAAGGTGCTTTAACACCAGTGAGCCCGCATAGACGAGCGAGTCGTAGGTGGGCCCGGGTTCGCCGGAGAGCGCGGCCAGGCCATATTCCGCGGCTTTTTTCGCGCCGAGCGCGACATCGGTGAGAGAGACTGCGCCTTCGCCTTTGGCGGTTTGCGGGACATCGTCCGGAATTGGCACCGCCCGACTGGGCTGGACAATCCCCAGCATATTCGGATCTATGTCGAAACCGACCTCTTCGCCCCCATCCACATAGGCGAAATACTTACCCGCCTGGCGTAGCGACGGAATGATGCCACCTTCGACCCCGCGGATAATCAGCGCAGAATCGAAGCCGGCATGCCGCGCCAAGTCGGCATAGACCGGCGGGTAGGGCTTGTGCACGTATCCGGTGACGAAATGGGTGCGCTGACGGCCACGGATCGGCCGTGCCAGCACTTCGACCGTGGTGATGACCGAGCGCTTGACCATGCGCTGGCGCAACTCGATCAAGTCATGCAGGCCTGGGGCATAGCTTGCCTGGTCGACATAGGCCCAGCCGATGGCCGGGTCGCTGATCTGTGCGGCGGCCGCTTGGCTATCGAGATCGACCGCGGCACCCGCCGCGGCCAACACGTGACGGTGTGTCACACCGTACTTTGGCCCGACCTCGTTCAAACCGTGGCTGAAGGCCGGAATGCCGCATTCGGCAAGCAATGGGGCGAGGAACGGCGATGCTGGGATCGTGCGATTGTAGCCGTCATAGGGATCGGCGATGTCGACGAGGTCATCGACCTCGGCAATCACCGGTTCCCGGCTGTCAAGAATCGCCTGTAGAACCCCGCGGTTTTCTTCTGCCGTCTCGCGTTTCATGCGCAGTGCAATGAGGAAAATGCCGGCTCGCACGGGGTCGATTTCGCCTGAGAGAACGCCGAGCATGCCGATGCGCGCCTCTTCCTCCGAGATGTCTTTCGAGAGATCTGGGCCGGTCGCTATCCGCTGGATGATGGAAAACATCATCTTTTGGGCGTCGGTTTTCCCTGCGGACTCTAGGGCATCCATTAGCAACTCCTAAATTTCGGATGCGCCGAGTATAGATAACCGATGAAACCAGTCAAGAATCAGTCGCGGTAGCGCCTTTCGATGTCTCCGTAAGCCTCTATGCGCCGATCGCGCAAGAACGGCCAGATGCGGCGCACCGTCTCGCTGCGCTGCATCGGGATATCGATCAGCAGGGTTTGCTTGGTCGAGTCACTGGCGGTTTGCAGGATTTCCCCCTGTGGACCGCAGACGAATGAAGAGCCCCAAAAACGGATGCCCGGCGCGGCTGCGTCTGGCGAGTCTTCATGGCCGACGCGGTTACAGCTCAATACGGGGAGCCCGTTGGCCACGGCGTGGCCGCGTTGCACGGTGATCCAGGCATCGCGCTGACGCCCGCGTTCTGCCTCATCATCTCTCGGATCCCAACCGATGGCCGTCGGGTAGAGCAGCAAGTCCGCCCCGGCCAGGGCCATCAATCTTGCCGCTTCGGGGAACCATTGGTCCCAGCAGACCAGAACCCCCAGGCGTCCTATCGTCGTTGGTATCGGCGTGAAACCGAGATCACCCGGTGAGAAATAGAATTTTTCGTGGAAGCCGGGGTCATCTGGGATATGCATCTTTCGGTAACGTCCGGCTAGCGTCCCATCAGCATCGAGCACAACCGCGGTGTTGTGATAAAGGCCGCTGGCCCGCCGTTCGAAAACGGATCCGACGATGACGACACCGTGTCGGCGGGCGATCGAACCGAGTCGTTGCGTCGTCGGACCCGGGATCGTTTCCGCCAGGTCAAACCGCGTGATGTCCTCGGTCTGGCAAAAGTAAAAGGTGTTATGAAGCTCCTGCAGCAAGACCAGTCGTGCGCCGGCGGCGCTGGCTTGCGCTATCTGTGCCTCGATGTACAAAAGATTCGAACCCGCATCGCCACAATCACTGTGTTGAACAAGTGCGGCCCGAAGGCTTTCCGGTATGTCTGGTTCATTCATGGCGTCGCATCGTACACGGTCAGTGCGGCCGGGAATTGCATCGTCAGGCAGTGCAAGCTGCCGTTCTGGCGGATGATTGGCCGGCAATCTATTGGCACGATCTCTCGATCGGGCATCAGCTCACGCAGACAGGCGATGGCTCGCTGGTCGTTGTCGACGCCATAAATCGGCAGTAAGACCTTTCGATTGATGACCAAGAAATTCGCATAGCTGGCGGGTAGAAGCCGACCCTGATCATCGGTGTGCCAGCCCGGGGAAGGTAACGGCACGAGTCGGTAAGGTTCACCGCTTGCGGTGCGAAACTGCCGGAGTTGTTCTGCCATCGCTCGCAAACTGGCGGCGTCTGGATGCCCTTCGGCTACCGTCGCATAGGCGATGGTGTGTGGATCGACGAAACGCGCAAGGGTATCGATGTGACTGTCCGTATCGTCGCCGCTCAGTGCGCCATGGTCGAGCCACAGGTAGCGGTTAATGCCAAGACTTTCGGTCAAAACGGCTTCGATCTGTGCACAATCCATATCCGGATTGCGGCGCTGGTCGATCAATGACGAGCGTGTTGCCAGCAGTGTTCCCAAACCATCGGTTTCAACGGCGCCCCCCTCCAGGACCAGGCTGCTGGTCTTGACTTTGTTGCTGCCGAATACGTTCCTGGAGCAAAGCCGCGCGGTTATCTCGTTGTCTTTTTTCGCATCGAACTTGCCCCCCCAGCCGTTGAACGAGAAGTCGTTGATGACCGGGCCGCGGGCATCCAGGGTGGTGAGCGGGCCGTGATCCCTTGCCCAAGTGTCGTTGCTCGGCGCCACGGCGAATCGGAGACGACTTGCATCGGCACCGGCCGCTTTCAACAACGCGCGCACCTGTTGGCGATGCGCATCGGACACGCAGACCGAGAGCAGCGTCTGTTCGCTACAGATGGCCTTGGCGATGGTGGTCATTACGCCGAACACGGCGGCCAGGTCAGTGCCCCAATCCGTGTCCGCATGTGGCCAGGTCAGCATGACCGCCGATTGCGGTTCCCATTCCGCTGGGAGCCGAACAGCCATGCCGATGGTCTCAGGGCTTAGCGATGCACAACCACCTCGATAACACGATCAAATTCGAAGTAGACCGTGAAATCATCGAAAATCCAGCGTGTGATTGGCGGCTCGCCGACCGGGCCTTTGATCGATACCGGTTCACCATACCCGCCGCGAACCGTCGCCATCGAGCTTCCGCTGCGCGGCCGCATGACGCCAGATGACGCATTTGGTGGCGCAGACTCAATGGCATCGAGTAACAGCACATCGGCTGTCGCGGGGACACTCGCACCCAGCAGGCCGGCGATTAGCCACGCAGATACTTTCATTTCGAACTCCCGGGCAATTGCCTGTTCTGATGGTTCGGGGCGGTGACAAAACAAATCGCCAGCTCCCCCCTAGAGTTTAACCATGAATAACCTGGTGACAAACTTTTACGCGGGTTAACTGCAAGTCGCTCGCTCGCTTTGTGATTTAATTCGCCTATGTACCACCCGCTCTCTCTGTTCGTCGGCCTGCGATATACCCGCTCGCGCCGACGCAACCACTTCATCTCTTTCATCTCGCTGATATCGACACTCGGCATCGCGCTGGGCGTCGTTGTGTTGATCACGGTCCTGTCGGTGATGAACGGCTTTCATAAGGAGGTGCGTGAACGGATCTTGGGAATGGCCTCGCACGGCGATATCAAGGCGCTCGATGGTCGCATGCAGGACTGGTCGGCGGCGATGGATCGGGCGAGGCAGCACCCACGGGTACTTGGTGTTGCACCGTATGTTGAAGGCCAGGCGATGCTCAGCCATGGCCGCGAAGTAACGGGGGCCATCGTTAGAGGTATCGACCCGGCGCTGGAACCCGAGGTCGTAGATGTCGGCAATCACATGGTGGCCGGTCGGCTCGACGATTTGGCTCCCGGGGAATATCGCATCATCCTGGGTCGTGAACTCGCCGATATTTTGGGGGTGTCGGTGGGCGACAAGGTGACCGTGGTGGTACCGCAGATAACTGTGACCGTGGCGGGGAGTCTGCCGCGAATGAAACGGTTTACCGTCAGCGGTCTGTTTGAAGTGGGGATGGGTGAGTACGACCGCGGGGTAGCGCTGATTCATCGCACGGATGCGGCCGTGTTGCAGCGACTCGGCGACGCAGTGACGGGGGTTCGGATCCGCATCGATGATGTCTGGCTGGCCAGGCAGGTAAGTTTTGAGCTTGCTGAATCAATGGGCGGTCGTTACCGGGTCCTCAACTGGACAGACTATCACCGCAACTTTTTCGCGGCGCTAAAGATGGAAAAACGCATGATGGGCCTACTGTTGTTTTTCATCGTTGTGATAGCCGCTTTCAATATCGTGTCGACCTTGGTGATGATGGTGGTCGACAAGCAGAGTGACATTGCGATCCTCAAGACCTTTGGGGCGACGCCGGGGCAGGTGATGCGCATCTTCATCGTGCAGGGGGCCACGTTGGGCGCCATCGGTACCTCGATCGGCATCATCGCCGGACTGGCGTTGGCGTTGAACATCGAGTCTGTCGTTGGCGCCGTCGAACAGGCCTTTGGTATCCAGTTCATAGATCCCAGCATCTATTACATCGCCAAGTTGCCCTCAGACGTCCAATGGACTGACGTGATGATGGTGGGTCTTGGCTCATTCCTGCTCAGCTTGCTGATGACGCTTGCGCCCGCGTGGCGGGCCTTCCGTACCCAACCGGCAGAGGCACTGCGCTATGAGTAGTGCCCCCGTGCTGAGTTGTCAGGGTCTGGGCAAGACATTCGATAGCGGTCCGCAATCTGTGGAAGTCCTGCGAGGGATTGATTTCGAGCTCGCCGCGGGCGAACAGGTCGCCATCGTTGGCGCGTCTGGTTCGGGCAAAAGCACATTGATGCACCTGCTTGGCGGTCTTGACCAACCCAGCGCGGGTGAGGTGATGTTGCGCGGGCGATCATTTAGCACGTTGACGGAGAAGTCGCGCGGTTTGGCGCGCAACAAGATGATCGGTTTTATCTACCAGTTCCATCATCTGTTGCCGGAGTTCTCCGCAATGGAAAACGTTGCGTTGCCGTTGATGATCAGTGGTGTGCGAGCAGCGGAGGCGACGGCGCGAGCGATGGCGTTACTCGAGCGGGTCGGCCTCGGTGCCAGAACCCGCCACAAGCCTTCGGAGTTGTCCGGGGGGGAGCGACAACGAACGGCGATCGCACGGGCCCTGGTGGCCAACCCGAGTTGTGTGCTCGCTGATGAGCCAACCGGAAACCTCGATCGACAAACGGCGGGCGCGGTCTACGAACTTCTGCTGTCGATGAACCGCGAGCAGTCCACCAGTTTCGTGATTGTCACGCACGATCTGGCGCTGGCCTCGCGGATGGATCGGGTGCTGACCTTGCGCGACGGTGCCTTGCAAGACGCATGATTAACTGCTCGCGCGGCGTGCTTTCTTGCGCGACCCATTGCGAGATCGAAAACGTTTCATCACGTACCAGCGCCAATAAAGACGCATGCAGCCATAACCAGTAATCGCGAGCAGTACGCCGACGACAAGGCTTCCGAGCAACAACGGTTGCCAAATAACATTCAGCTCTGCGGTGATCCATTCCAACGACATCTGGAACTGCCCAACATCAGGGGGCGCACCGAGCAGCCATATGCCAACCCGATAATTGATATAGAACACCGGTGGGATGGTCAGTGGGTTGGTAATCCAGACAAGGGCTACCGAGATCGGAAAATTTACCCGGAAAACGATCGCGGAAAGTGCCGCGAAGATCATCTGAGCCGGTACGGGGATCATCGCCCAAAACAGCCCGGTGGCGACGCCACCCGACACCGATCGTCGGTTCAGATGCCAGAGATTTTCATCGTGCAATAGCCTTCCCAAGTGCCGAAGATGCTTATGTTTCTTCAGCTTTGATGGGTGAGGCGCATAGCGCTTGATGAGATGTCTTGGCATAGGCAAAACGGTGAGCTGTTCAATTGAAACACGCAGACAGATGTTTGACTACAGCGGCCGCTCAAGACGATAGTTGGGGGTGGTGGATGCCCCGATACGGAGTACCTCTCAGTTGACTGGATCAGCCGCCTGACTTAATCGAACCAAAAGGGCCTTGGGTAAGCGTCCTTTCGCGGTGATTCAGTGCCAAGTGGCAGGAGGCCATTCGGCTCATAACGACATTCCAGGGAGGGAATGTGATTCGCTTTGCGCTCTGTTTTGGGCTCGGAACGCTGCTGTTCCATCAATTGCCGTACCTGCCGGGCCGGGTCTGGTTGATACCGCAGGGGCTTGGGCTGCTTTTGCTCGTCACCTTGCTGGTTTTTTCGAAGAGGCAGCGGTTGCGTTCTGCCAGGCTGCCTGTCCAGGTTGGATTGCCGCTGTTGCTCGGGTCTTGCTGGTCACACGCGTATTCATTACATGCCGCGCCGCCTCATCTCGACCTCGATCAGCCCCGTGCTGATGTGACACTCATCGGGACGATCGTCGATCTGCCCCAGATCAATACGCAGTTGACGCGTTTCATTGTTGAAACGACCGTCCTGAAAATCGGTTCAGAGTCGATCCGGGGAAATTGGCGGTTACGGCTTTCGTGGCGTGATGCGCCGGTGCTGCGGCCCGGTGATCGCTGGGATGTGCAGGCGCGTATCCGCGCTGTGCATGGCTACGCTTCCCCCGGTGCCTGGGATTACGAAGGTTGGCTTTATCACCAAGGGATTCGTTACACCGGGTATGTCACGGCCGGACAGGCCGTGGCGTCTGATACCGGGATCGCTTGCTGCCTTTTCGACACGTATCGGGATGCGTTGCGTCGCAGTATCGGTGACCTGCCGCTGTCTCCGTTCGCTGAAGGCGTCGTCCGTGCCCTGGTTGTAGCCGACCGTTCGGGTCTTGATGCACCGGCCCGATTAGTATTTCGCGATACTGGGACCAGTCATCTGATGGCTGTTTCGGGGTTGCACATCGGCTTGGTTAGCGGCGCTGTGATGTTTTTGATCGGCTCGATATGGCGACGTATTCCCAGCTTGAGCGAGTGGCTGCCAGCGCGCATCGCCGCGACCGGCTTTGGCTTTGCGGCGGCCGGGTTTTACGCCGCTCTCGCCGGATTTGGTCTACCAACCCAACGTGCGCTGATCATGTTTGCGGTGCTTGCAGCGGGCATTTTGCTGCGTCGCCAGACACGGGTGGGGCATAGCCTCGCGGTAGCCGCCTGCCTGGTATTGCTTTGGCATCCACCCTCAATCGTCGATGCGGGCTTCTGGTTATCGTTTGGCGCGGTCGCGGCGATCGTCGCGACGCTGGCCTGGACCCGGTCTCGTCCGCTCTGGTTCAAAGCAGTGGCGATACAGCTTGGTGTCACCGTTGGTCTATGGCCCTTGCTGTTGGTGTTCGGGCTGCCCGTCAGTGCGCTGGCACCGTTGATCAATCTGCTGCTCGTCCCGCTGTTTGGTGTGCTGATCGTACCGTGGAGTCTGCTCGGCGGCCTGCTGGCGCTGCCGGCACCTTCGCTTGCCGCTTTGGGCGTCGAGCCACTCGGTGTCGTGCTCGACTATCTGCAGGGGCTGTTGGCCTCCGCGGCAGCGCTTGCCCTGAACCTACCCGCCGGGACAGGCACGGGAATCATGGCTGTGGGTTTGTTTGTCGCACTGATGCTGTTGCCCCCCGGAATACCCTTGCGCTGGGTTGCCTTGCCGCTGTTGGTCCTGCCGTGGCTGCCGAGGCAGCCGTTGGTCGAGAACGGCGACTTTCATCTTCATTTGCTCGATGTCGGGCAGGGGCTGAGTGTCGTCATCGAAACCCGGCGACACGTGTTGGTCTATGACACCGGGCCTGCATACCAGACTGGCTTTTCAACGGCCGAGGCGGTCGTCCTGCCGTTTCTGAGACACCGTGGAAGACCTTCTGTCGATCGCCTGGTTGCCAGCCATGGCGATAGCGATCATGCAGGCGGTACGACGACCCTAATGCAAGCAATCAGCGTCGCAGATTTCGTCAGCGGCGAGCCCGAACGGATTGGCGGTGGTGCGCGTGCTTGCTTGGCCGGTGACAGCTGGCAGTGGGATGGGGTGGAATTCGAGATTCTCCATCCCACTGAAATCGGCGAGTTCTCTGGCAACAATGCCTCTTGCGTGCTGCGCGTCGCAAATGCCGCGGGCGCAGTCTTGCTAACCGGTGATATCGAGGCTTCGATTGAACACAGGCTATTACGTCGCCAGCCAGAACGGCTTGCCGCGGACGTGGTGGTCGCCCCGCATCATGGCAGTCTGAGCTCGTCTTCTGAAGCGTTGGTAAATCATAGCGGGGCAACTCATGTCTTGTTTGCCAGAGGCTGGGCTAATCGCTATGGCTTCCCGCGCGCCGAAATCACGGCGCGTTGGGCCAACGCCGGCTCGCTGATTCATGACACGGCGCTCGCTGGCACCTTGAGTTTCGCGTTTCAATCCGATGCCGGGCTGCTCGGGCCGGTGGCTTACCGGCGGGCATCGAAGCGCTATTGGATGCACGATGTTGGTTCAGCCAAGCCCTCGCATGCAGTATCATTCGACGACTGACGACCCCTCACTACGGCCGTCCATGACCCGAAACTGGAGGACTTCCTGACGTGCTGGAACTCGTAAAAGCCGGCGGCTGGTTGATGTGGCCAATCATTGCCTGCTCGGTCATCGCGATGGCCATCATCGTCGAAAGGCTGTGGGCTTACCGCCGCCGCAAGGTGCTACCGAATAATCTTGTTGCCCAGATCTGGCAGTTGCACCAGCAAAATCAATTGACAGCGGCGCACATAGCGACTGTACGGAATAGCTCTCCGCTCGGGCGAATATTGGCCGCAGGTCTGGTCAATCGTCGGCATGATCGTGAGGTCATGAAAGAGGCGATCGAAGAAGAAGGACGCCAGGTTGTCCACGAACTCGAGCACTACCTCAATACGCTCGGAACGATTGCCAATATCTCGCCGTTGCTCGGGCTGCTTGGAACGGTGATTGGGATGATCAAGGTTTTCACCGCGATCACGAGTTCCGGGGTGGGTAATCCGGCCGTGCTGGCTGGCGGCATCTCCGAGGCGTTGATCACCACGGCGGCCGGCCTGTCGGTCGCGATCCCTGCCGTGATCTTCCATCGTTACCTGAGTGGCCGGGTCGATCGGATTGTCGTTCGTATGGAAGAACAGGCCATGAAAATGGTCGAAGTCATGCACGGTCAGCGGGAGAAATGAGCCGGTGAACCTCCGTCCGCGACGCGCCGAGCCCCCAAGGGTGGACATCACGCCACTGATTGATGTCGTGTTCCTGATGTTGATCTTTTTTATGGTGTCGACGACCTTCGATAAACAGACCCAACTGAAGGTCGACCTGCCGCAGGCGAGCGCGCCAGAAACACCTGCAGAAACGATCGAGAAAATCGATATCACGATCGATGCCCGTGGCCAGTTCTACGTCAACGAACGTGAGTTGATTAAGCATGATACCGAGACGCTGCGCCGAACCTTGGTGAAATTATCGGATGGGCGTGAGGACCTGCCGATCATCGTGTCCGGTGATCGCAATGCACCCCTTCAATCGATGATGACGGTGCTCGATGTCGCGGCACAGCTCGGTATGGCACGATTGAGTTTCGTTGCCCGTCAAGCTGACGACGCGGCCGCTGAATAACCGGCGCGGTGCCTCGTATTGAACGAATCTGGTACAGCAGGAACGCGCTAGCTTGGCTGCTGTGGCCGTTGTCGGTGCTATTTGGCATGGTCACAGCGTTACGTCGTGCCGCTTATCGCGCCGGTCTCTTCCGTTCCCAGCGATTCCCAGTGCCGGTCATTGTCGTTGGCAACATCAATGTCGGTGGCACCGGCAAGACCCCGCTTGTCATATGGCTGGCGGATCATCTCAGCCAACGCGGTTTGGCGCCGGGCATCGTGTCACGTGGCTACGGCGGGCAGGCAAGACATTGGCCGCAGCAGGTCAGGCCGGATAGTGACCCCGCTACGGTGGGTGATGAGGCCGTTGTGCTCGCTAAGCGCACGGGTTGTCCGATGTGTGTCGGACCTGACAGGCCCGCCGCTGTTGAAGCGCTTTTGCAGCATACCAATGCCAATGTCGTGATTTGTGATGACGGGATGCAGCATTATGCGTTGGCCCGAGATCTGGAAATCGCTGTGATTGATGGTGAACGACGATTCGGCAATGGCTTTCTGCTGCCGGCCGGGCCACTGCGCGAGCCGATCCGCCGCCTCCAGGATGCCGATTTGATCATCGCCAATGGCAAGGGCCGTAGGGGCGAATTTTCGATGAAGCTGTTTCAGCCCGTCTTGCAATCACTCGATGGCGATCGGCGCCAGGCAATCAGTGAGTTGCACGGTCAGAGAGTTCATGCGCTGGCTGGGCTCGGTAACCCGGCGCGTTTTTTTGATCTGCTTCGACGTCATGGTCTGGAAATCGATGCGCATGCGTTTCCCGACCATCATCCTTTTCAGGCCGAGGATTTGCGGTTTAGCGACTCGCAACCCGTCCTGATGACGGAAAAAGATGCCGTAAAATGCCGACGTTTACCCTGTTCCAATTGCTGGGTGGTACAGGTGGATGCGCAGCCCGATGCGGCGTTCGTCCACCAACTGGCCCTGTCACTCAAGGAGATAGTCGATGGACAAGAAACTGCTAGACATCCTCGTTTGCCCAATCTGTAAGGGGAAACTGGTCTATCACGCCAAACAGAATGAGTTGATTTGCAAAGTGGACCGCTTGGCTTATCCGATACGTGACGATATCCCGGTAATGCTCGAGGACGAGGCGAGGGCGCTGCCCGCTGATGAAGAAGTGGTTGAATGACTGACGCCGTGAACGGCTTCAACGTCGTCATTCCAGCACGCTACGGTTCGCACCGTTTGCCCGGCAAACCGCTGCGCGAGATCGCAGGCAAACCGATGATCCAGCATGTCTTCGAGCGCGCGCAGGCGAGCGGTGCGCAACAGGTGGTGGTGGCAACAGACGATGTGCGTATCGAACAGGCTGTTCGGCGCTTTGCTGGGGCGGTTTGCATGACATCGACTGACCACACGAGCGGTACCGATCGAATCGCGGAGGTTGTCGATTTGCTGGGATGGTCGGCTGATACGGTGGTGGTCAACTTGCAGGGTGACGAACCGCTGATGCCGCCGACCCTGCTACGTGAAGTCGCCGGGACGCTGGGGACGCATCCGCGGGCCGAGATGGCCACGCTGTCCGTTCCGCTGAGCGCTGCCGAGCAATTGTTCGATGCGAACACGGTCAAGGTGGTGACGGATCGCGAGGGTTACGCACTGTATTTCAGCCGCGCGACCATTCCCTGGAAGCGTGATCAGTTCGAGCCATCGCAGGCGGTCGACCCGGCTTGGTTGGCAGGCATGCATCGGCACCTGGGCCTTTACGCCTACCGTGCGGGCTTTTTAAGCGAATATTCCAGTCTGTCGGCAGCGCCGATCGAGCAGATGGAATCGTTGGAGCAACTGCGAGTGCTCTGGCATGGCGGGCGCATTGCAGTGGCGGTGATTGACGAGGCGCCTCCCGCCGGCGTTGATACCGCTGAGGACTTGGCACGGGTCAGTGCACTGCTCGCCGCGCATTGATGGTTCGCGTTATCGATGCCGTCCGGCCAAAAGCGCCATTACGTCATCCGAATAGCTACCGGTGTCGTGATTGGTGATCGGTAAGGTCATCGTGCCTTCAACCCGTCGGTTGGGCATGCCGTAGCTGTTTCGTTGAACCGCGTGTTGCCTGTTGCACTCAACGCATCGCCGCAACACCAGGCTATCTATATCGGCGAGCACCTCGATCAGCACCCAGGGTTCACCGAGAAATTCGAATCGATTACCAACAAGTTTTTCGAGTTTGCGATGCAGCGGGTCAGGCGTCATCATTTGCTAATCACCAAAAGTCAAACAGCGCTCGCGGGAGAAATAACACGTGTCGCAGGTCAGCGTTCTCTTTGTCTGTATGGGTAACATCTGTCGTTCGCCGACGGCACACGGCGTATTTCGCTCTCTGGTCCTGCAAGAGAAATTAGCAGATGCGATCGAAATCGACTCGGCAGGTACCCATGCTTACCACGTGGGCAACGAGCCTGACCGTCGTGCGCAGGAGACCGCGCGTCGTCGCGGGATCGATCTTTCAGATCTGGTCGCCCGCCGCGTCGACCCCACTGATTTCGACCGCTTCGACTATGTCGTCGCGATGGATCAGGACAACTATTTGTCGCTCAGCGAAATCTGTCCCGAGGAACACCGCGACAAAATCTATATGTTCATGGATTTCGCGGCGGAAACACGCTCTCGCGAGGTGCCCGATCCCTATTACGGCGGTGCTGCTGGCTTCGAGCGGGTTTTCGACATGGTCGAAGCCGCCTCAGCTGGCCTGTTAACCGAGATCCGCAGCCGCCATCTGCGCTGAGACCTCGGCCTGGTCTTTTTTTACTCTGGCGGTCGTTCCATTTTCACGGCCTCGGGCGCCGGCGCTGCCGCGGGTGACGGCTTAGCCGGCTCGGTCGGTGCCGCGGCCGAAGCGGGTTGCGTCGGCGGTTCTTTTGGCGCCGGCGGACTCTTTGCTGCCGGCTCTTTAGGTGCAGGCTCGGCGCTGGTCGTCTTGGCTGCGGATTCCGCGGTCGGTTCGACAGTTTTCCTTGTAGTTCTAGGCCTTGGCGTTTTTTGCGGTCGCACCTCATCACTGGCTGGTTTATCAGCACCAACCGGGGGTTTGGCATCCGATTGCTCGGCGGTAGCGCCATCTGCCGGCTTGGCTTGAGGCGACTTCGGCTGGCGCGGCTTGCGCGGCGGTTTCGGCGCGGCGTCCGGCGCGGCGTCCGGCGGGGTATCTGGCGTCGCTGTTGGGGCGGTATTTGCCGCCTCCGCTGTTGCCGTATTTGATGCGTCAGTGCCTGGTGAGTTTTCTGCTCCGCTGCGGCGCCGTCGACCGCCACGGCGACCGCGGCGCGAACTCCGCTTTGGTGCGCCTTCAGCGGATTCGTCTTTACGTGGTTCCGTTTGGCCGTCGGCGGCTGGTCCTCGCGCCGCTGTCTCGGCGGCCGCGTCCTTATCCCTGGGCTCGCGCGGCTTGTTCGATGGATTGCGCTGCCCGCTCGATCGGTTGCCGCGTCGGCTTCGACCCTGGCGTTGTTCCGACTGCCGGTTGTCGCTCTGGCGACCGCTGCTTCGTTGCCCAGACCGACGCCCGTTCCCGCTGGTATTCTTGGCCGGCGTGGCGGTCTTGCGGGTCGCTGTCTCCGCAACATCCTGGCGCTCAGGGGGACGCGTATCGGTGTCTTCGCGTGGTGAGAAAATACTGCTAAACAGGCGCTTTATGAAGCCGCTCTCGCCGCTCGATTCTTCGGGGACGGCAGGCGCCGGTGGTTTGTTGGTTGGGGATTGAGGAGCGGGAGCCGTCGGCGCGATTTGCTTGACCGCGGGTTGTTCGACCCTCGCCTGGGCACGCTCGACCGGCGGTAATTCCTCTGACCCGTACTCTTTTTCCTGGCCATGGCTCGGTGCATCGTCGGCCTGAATGTCTTGGCGGCGCACCCGGTCGATCTCGTATTTCGGCGTCTCAAGCTGACGATTTGGGATCAGCACGATCTGGACGCCATGCCGTTGCTCGACATCGGCGATGATCTGGCGCTTTTCATTCAATAGGAAGGTCGCGACGTCGACCGGCAGTTGGGCGGTGACCCGGCCGGTGTTCTCTTTGAGGGCCTCTTCCTCGATGATCCGGAGAATCGACAGGGCGAGCGAATCGACACTGCGGATGAAGCCGTGGCCATCACAGCGCGGGCAAACCTGGTGCGCGGATTCCCCGAGCGATGGACGAAGCCGCTGGCGGGACATCTCCAGCAGGCCGAAACGGGAGATTCGACCGATCTGAACGCGAGCCCGGTCCTCCTTCATGGCCTCCTTGAGCCGGTTCTCCACCTCCCGCTGATTCCGGGACGGCGTCATATCGATGAAATCGATAACAAACAGACCGCCGAGGTCTCGCAGGCGCAGTTGACGGGCAATCTCTTCTGCCGCCTCCAGATTGGTGTTGCGGGCGGTTTCCTCGATATCCGCGCCTTTGGTGGCACGGGCCGAGTTGATGTCTATCGAGGTGAGCGCCTCGGTGTGGTCGATGACGATGGATCCGCCGGAAGGCAGCCGCAGATCTCGGCGAAATGCCGACTCGATCTGTGATTCGATCTGGTAGCGCGAGAACAGTGGTACTTCGTCTTCATACAGACGCAGCTTGCGCAGATACTTCGGCATCACCTGCTCGATGAACTGTCGTGCCTGCGCATAGATATCCGGTTCATCAACCAGAATTTCGCCGATGTCAGCGCGAAGGTGGTCGCGAATTGAGCGGATGATAACGTTGCTTTCCTGGTAGATCAGAAAAGGGGCTTTGCGTTCGGTGGCGGACTGATCGATGGCATTCCAGAGTTGCAACAGGTAATCGAGGTCCCACTGCAGTTCTTCAGCGCTCTTGCCGACACCGGCGGTGCGGACGATGAGGCCCATTCCCTCAGGAATCTCGAGCACACTCATCGCTTCGCGAAGCTCGGACCGGTCTTGTCCCTCAATACGGCGTGAGACGCCCCCGGCACGTGGGTTGTTTGGCATCAGGACCAGATAGCGGCCGGCCAGCGACAGGAAGGAGGTCAGCGCGGCGCCCTTGTTGCCCCGTTCCTCTTTCTCCACCTGGACAACGATCTCTTGTCCCTCTTTGAGCAGTTCATTGATGGCACGCTTGCCGTCGTCGAAAGCCGCGTTGTTGAAGTACGCACGGGAAATCTCCTTCATCGGAAGGAAACCATGGCGTTCTGCCCCGTATTCGACAAAAGCCGCTTCCAGACTCGGCTCGACGCGAGTGATTCGTCCTTTGTAGATGTTGGCTTTTTTGAGTTCCCGGCCGGGCGCTTCGATATCGAGATTGAAGAGTTTTTGGCCATCGACGATGGCCACACGCAACTCTTCAGGCTGAGTCGCGTTGATCAGCATTCGCTTCATTATTGTCTGTTCCTTGCCTTGTCCCTTTTTTGGGCAGCGGCGGTCGCCACGGTTTCCACCGATTTGGCGCGAGCAGTTTCGTGACAGCTTGGAGCATCACGAAAGGTCGCCGCTGTCCTTTGGGACAAGTGCTATTTCTTGAGCGACTGCTGATCGTTCTCATGTCGACCGTCATCACGGTCGAGGCGGCAGTCGGCTCTTGTGTTCCAGCGCACGTCGCGGGGACCGCTTGCAGGCGATCCGGCGACGGTGTCCCGACTTGTTCTGTCGATGCCGTTGCATCAGCGAGGTCGGGTTTGCACCGCACAGATATGCGCTTCAAAATGCTGCAGCAATAACTATCCGCAGCGCTTAATTCTTTCATCCCCTGCGTCTGGCCAACCCCGAAATCGCGGCGCGCGGCTATGAGGACGTATGCAAAATATATCAGACTATCAGTCAGATGCGTCAATTTTCGCAGAGATCTACGTAACATGAGCAAAGAATCCGCTGGCGCCACGCAGGTCAGGCTGGTCACGATCGACGAGCGCAACGCCGGACAGCGGGTCGATAACTACCTCATGGCCGTGCTGAAAGGGGTCCCGCGCAGCTGGGTCTACCGGGTGCTGCGTCGCGGTGAAGTCAGGGTAAACAAGGGTCGCTGCAAGCCCGACAGACGCCTGAGCAACGGCGATATCGTGCGAATTCCGCCCGTCAGGGTGGCCGAGCGGAACACCGGACAGGTCCCCGACGGTCTGGTTCGCACGATGCAAGATGCCGTCATTTTCGAAGACCAGCGGTTTTTGGTGCTCGACAAACCGAGCGGGATTGCGGTTCACGGTGGGAGCGGGGTGTCATTCGGGGTAATCGAGGCGATGCGGGCGTCTCGTGGCGAGCACGATTTTATCGAACTGGTGCATCGCTTGGACCGTGAAACATCGGGTTGCCTGATGCTCGCCAAGCGTCGCAGTGCCCTGAGGCAACTGCAGGGTCTTCAACGAGAAGGGGCTATTAAAAAAACTTATCGAGCTCTGCTGCAGGGTCGGGCTCGCCGTGACACATGGCGGGTCGATCTTCCACTGCGCAAAAACACCCTGCGTGGTGGTGAACGGGTCGTCCGTATAGATCCCGAGGGAAAAGTCGCTGCGACCCGGTTTAAGGTCGTCGAACGTTTTAAGGATGCAACGCTCGTCAGTGCGGAGCTCGAAACCGGTCGGACGCATCAAATCCGCGTGCACGCTTCGGCCAGCCTTGGACCGATAATCGGCGATCCGAAGTATGGGGACGAGGCAACTAACCGGCTTTACCGTGATAACGGGCTGAAGCGCCTGTTCTTGCACGCGGCACGCCTGGCGTTCACCTGGCCGGACAGTGGCGAAGCGTTTTCGATAGAAGCGCCGCTGCCCAAAGACCTGGCGGCCTTGCTAAATAAATTGGCGCGAGAGCAATGAATTACGACCTGATCGTTTTTGACTGGGACGGGACTTTGATGAACTCAGAGGCCAGAATAGTCGACTGCCTGCAAAATGCTGCCCGTGATGTCGGCTTGCCGGTACCCTCGGTGGCGGCATCGCGGGACATCATCGGGCTGGGTCTGGATGACGCGATGACCAGGCTGTTCCCCGACGTAAGCTCGCCGGCGCAAGCCGCATTGGTAGAGGCCTATCGGGTGCACTGGATGGACAACAAGGTGACGTCCGCAACGATGTTCAGCGGCGCAACATCGCTCGTCGCTTCCCTGCACCAATCAGGCTTCTTGCTCGCGGTAGCGACGGGAAAGAGCCGACGTGGTCTTGATCGTGCGCTCGACGAAAGCGGGCTGACCGAACTGTTTCACGTCACTCGCTGCGCTGACGAAGCACACTCGAAACCCCATCCGCAGATGCTGCTGGAAATCCTGACCGACCTCGATACGGCGCCAGACCGGGCTGTCGTCGTTGGTGACACCGAATACGACATGCAAATGGCGGGCAGTGCCAAGGTCGACGCGGTTGGGATTGAGCATGGGGTGCACACGCGAGAACGATTGATGGCAGCGGGTGCGATGACATGTGTGGCCGATCTCTTTGCTTTTTCAGATTGGATCGGCCATCCCTTACAGCAACCAATTGAGAGCTACACAGATGGAACGGGATAACAACAGCAACGAATGGCATCGCGACCTGGTTGAAAAACTGGCCACGGACGCATTGGCGGAGCGACGCAAGACCAGGCGATGGGGCATCTTCTTCAAGCTGCTGACCTTTGCCTACATTGGCGGCTTGTTGTTCCTGCTGCTGCCGAAGGATTGGTCGGAAACTGTAAAAACAGACGAGGGGCATACGGCATTAGTGGAACTCGAGGGGCTGATTGCGCCGGGCGAGAAGGCCTCAGCGGACAACGTCGTCACCGGTTTGCGCGATGCATTTGAAGACGAGAACACCAAGGCGGTGATCCTGCGCATCAATTCGCCGGGGGGCTCGCCGGTACAGTCGAGCTATATGCATAAAGAGATCCTGCGCCTCCGCGAAAAATACCCCGATATCCCGTTGTACGCGGTCGTCAGTGATATCTGCGCCTCGGGCGGGTATTACGTTGCCGCTGCAGCCGATGAAATCTACGTCAATGAATCAAGCCTGATCGGGTCGATTGGCGTTTTAATCAACGGTTTCGGTTTTGTCGATGCGATGGAAGAACTCGGCGTCGAGCGTCGGCTCCTCACGGCAGGAGAACACAAGGGCATCCTGGATCCGTTCAGTCCGCTCGACGGCTTCGATCAGGTGCACGTCAAGGATCTCCTGGATACCTTGCATGAGACGTTCATTGACGCCGTCAAGTCTGGGCGGGGGGACAAGCTCAACGGTAGCGACGACGTGCTCTTCAGTGGCCTGTTCTGGAACGGAGAAAAAGGCATCGAACTCGGCTTGGCCGATGCTATTGGCAGCGCCAGCTATGTCGCCCGAGAAGTGGTGGGCGCTGAAGACCTCGTTGATTTCACCGCGAAAGAGGATCCGATCAAACGCCTCGCCGACCGCCTTGGTGCAGCGATGGGTCAAGCCATTTCGCGTTTTGCCGGCCTCGATTCGCAGATGCTGTTGCGCTGACCCCAGATAGTCATGGAATTGTCATATCCCCGGGATCTAATGTCGAGCGTTTGCTGTTTGACTAACCGGGGCGTTGTGGCGATTACCCAGATTTTGATCGTTGAAGATGAGTCGGCTGTGCGCGAGTTGTTGGCGGCGACGCTGATTGGCGCAGGGTACGAGGCGATAGAATCGGCGACCGCTGAGGAAGCGCAGCGGGTCGTTGGCGACCGGCTACCGTCGCTTATCCTGCTCGACTGGATGTTGCCGGGGATGAGTGGTCTGGAGTTTGCCAAATGGCTGAAGCGTGATGACCAGTCCTCGTCCGTTCCTGTCATCATGCTGACCGCGCGAGATGATGAGCACAACAAGGTTCAGGGTCTGGAAGCGGGTGTTGACGACTACGTCACCAAGCCATTTTCAACGCGCGAGCTCCTGGCGCGGATCAAAGCGGTGTTGCGGCGAGCTGGCAGCGACGGCAGTGAGTTGATTCGGGTAGACCACCGCCTGGAGATGGACCTGGTGCAGCATCGCGTGATCGCTGGAGAGACACTGTTAAGCTTGGGTCCCACGGAGTTCAAGCTATTGCACTTTTTTCTGACTCATCAAGAACGCGTCTATTCTCGCGCCCAGCTCCTCGATCTCGTATGGGGACGTAACGTGTATATCGAAGAGCGGACCGTCGATGTACATATACGCCGGCTGCGGAAGGTACTCGAACCGCAAGAACTCGATAGCTTGGTGCAGACGGTAAGGGGGGTTGGCTACCGTTTTTCTGTCAGGCCGAATTGAACGCCAAACTGGGGTGGGCACAAGAAGCTTGGCGCATTGGCCTGCTGACGCTATTCGCCTGGTTGCTGGGGGCGGCGTTCAATGCTGTCGCCCTGTCCCTGGTGCTGGCGCTGGCAGCCTACATTCTGTACCACCTTTACAATCTGCACCGCCTCATACTCTGGTTGGGTGACCCCGAGACCCAGCCTATTCCCACTAATTCCAGTCCCTGGGGCCAGGTCTATGCAAGGGTTGCCCGAATCTCACGACGTCACACGCAACGAGAGAAGCGCCTTTCGAAACTCGTCAATGAATATGCTGCGTCGACAGCGGCCCTGCCCGATGCCGCGGTCGCGATTGATGCCAACGGCTGTATTCTCTGGTTCAACGAAGCGGCAAGCCGGCTGCTGGGCCTGCAAGCTGCTAAAGATATCGGGCAGCCGGTGTTGAATCTCGTTCGCACGCCCGAAATGGTCGGATTCCTGAGGTCACAGACGACCGGGCAGACGCTGCAAATCACCGCTCCGGGGAATACTTCTCGCCAGCTTGATATCCGGGTAACGCCCTATGGTGATGGACAGCGCTTGATACTGGCTCAAGACATCACCGAACGGTTGCGACACGAGCGGATGCGCAAGGATTTCGTTGCCAACGTTTCACATGAATTACGCACGCCTTTGACGGTGATCAGTGGCTTTATCGAGAATCTTCGCAATGGCCAGGCTGGCGATCTCGATAGTTTCAACAGACCGCTGGAGCTAATGGAGCAACAGGCCGCGAGAATGCGGCAGATTGTCGAGGACCTCCTGCTGCTCGCCCGCTTGGAAAACGCCAGCGCAACGAATGCGACCGACGAGGTCAGCATGTCTGAGGTCTTGGCGTCGGTTGTTGACGAATGCACATCCTTGCGTGCCGATGGCCCGGCCGTGAAGGTTGAAATCAAGTCGGCCTGCCGGTTACGGGGAGATGCGAACCAGCTTCGCAGCGCGGTGTCCAACCTGGTGGTGAATGCCGTTAAACATACACCGGCCGGCGGCAACGTCATTCTGCGTTGGGAGAATCAAGCCGGGCAGGGGGTCTTGCGCGTCATAGACGACGGCGAGGGGATTGAAAAAACTCACCTGCCACGCCTGACGGAACGTTTTTACCGGGTTGACGCCGGCAGATCGAGGGAACAAGGCGGTACCGGCCTCGGCTTGGCAATCGTGAAACACATTTTACATCACCATGAAGCGCGGCTGAATATAAAAAGCGAGAAGGGCTTGGGTAGTGAGTTCGCCTGTGTATTTCCGGCAAGTCGGCTGGTTTGCTGATGGCGTCAATCTGCCCGCCTAGGCCATCGCTTTGCTTACCAAAATACCGCCGCGCCAGCGCATAGAGAACACTATGGATTCGTCGGATTTTAAACAACACTACTCCCAGCAGTTCAACACGGAGTTGGAAGAGGTGCGCTCGCGGGTATTGATAATGGGGGGGCTGGTGGAGCAACAACTTCGTCTCGCCATCGACGCGCTGAACCGGGCGCAGTCAAATCCGGCAGAGACTGTGGTTTCTAACGACATTAAAGTAAATGCATACGATGTCGAAATCGACGAGCGCTGCACGCAGATATTGGCCTTGCGCAAACCGAGTGCAAGCGATCTGCGATTGGTGCTGGCCATAATCAAGATGACCGCGGATCTAGAACGTATCGGCGACGAGGCAAAAAAGATCGCGCGGATGGCCCTTCCTGCGTCAAACAATGAGACCGGGCACAACCGGTTTGGCCAGATAGCGCATTTGGGTTTACTGGTTCAGGGCATGCTACATCGCGTACTCGATGCGTTCGCGCGCATGGATGTCGACGCCGCAATCGCCGTCGCACATGAAGATACCGACATTGACCGAGAATACGAGAGCATTATGCGTCAGAGCATAACCTTCATGATGGAGGACCCGCGCTCTATACCGAGCGTGATGGATTTGATCTGGGCGGCACGCGCGCTGGAAAGAATCGGGGATCGCTGCTGCAATATCTCTGAGTACATCATTTTCTTTGTGAAGGGGAAGGATGTTCGACACACGAGCCTGGAGCAGATTAGCAAAGAGTTTGGTTAAGCGATTCGGTTGGTAGCGCTTAACAGGCTGTCATTTGTGCGCTTCTGAAAATCCGTTGGCCCTTCGATGCGGGCTCGCGCCTTGTGCAACGCGTAGCAGGTTACAGCCCGTGGACCTCCAGCCACATTGCAAGGATGACGAGGATCCAGATCATTTCACCGTAGTAGCCGGCATGTTTTGCGCGATGCAGTCGCATGAGTTCATCGAGAAATGCAGGCGTTACAAAGTCGCGCTTACGTAAACTCGCCAGATAATCGGCTGCCAGGGTTTGGAGGTCGTTGTCGTTTGCCATCCAAACCCCGAACGGCAAACCAAATCCCTGCTTGCGTTTGTTGATTATTTCGTCCGGCAGCAACCCCGACACAGCTTGCTTGTAGAAGCCTCGCAGTTGACCACGGTGCATTTTTCGGGAAGACGATACGCGCGTGGAAAATTCAACCAGCCGATCGTCCAGCATCGGGTATTCCACTTCGATACCGGCCAGTTGGCACATGCGATTCACCTTGCGCAGATCGTTGTCGGCCAGGGTATGATGCCAATCCAGATACAGCATGCGGTTCAGTAGCGAAGCGTTGCGTGGTTCATCAAACAACCCGCGTTCCAAACGCAACGGATAGTCGGTGTCGACGGCCTCGAGCAGAGATGGCGCAATTATTTCACCCATCGGGTGTCGATTGAGGAAATTATAGGTTTGTAGTCGATCTGGCAGCGGTGTCTTGGCCTGGTCGATATAAGACCGCGCTTTTCCAGCTTTGGGTACACTCGATGGAAGCCGGCTGACAAGAGGCTCCAGGAGTCCCTGTCGGACCCAGCCTGGGATGTCCTTGTAGCGTTCGAAAACTGTTTGTTTCAGGTAGCGCTCGTTGCCGGCAAACAGCTCATCGCCACCGTCACCAGCCAGCAGGCGGCCGCGACCATCATCCGCCGCGAAGCGTGCGCAAAAATAGGCAGGCAGTGCAGACGAGTTGCCGAACGGCTCGTCATAAGCCGCTGCGATTTTGGGCAGCGCTGATAGGACGTCTGCAGGTGTCACATAATAGGTGTTGAATCTCGTGTCGAACGACTCGCTGGCCAAGCGGGCAAAATGAATCTCGTCGTAGCCCTCTGCATCGAAACCGATGGAGTAAGTATTGGGTTTCGGTTGCTGTCTAGCCAACAGACCTGAGACAGATGAACTGTCGAGACCGCCACTCAAAAAGGCACCCGTGTCAGTCCCGCGCCTCAGACGATCTATAGAGCTGGACAACAGGCCGAGCATTTCCTCAGACGCATCGCGCATCGACGCATCGGCCTGTTCTCGAAAGTCAGGTTGCCAGTAACGGAAAATCTGGATTTCAGCTTCTTCAATAGCAATCGCGTGACCCGCCGAAAGTTTGTTTACGTTGCGGAAAACAGTGCCCGGGCCAGGCACCATGTGAAAGTACAGATAGTTGAAGATGCCCTGTTCATCGAGCCTGGTGTCGATACCACCGAGCAGGCGAACAGCCGTAGCCGTGGGCGCGAAAACCAATTGGTCTTGCGCTAAGGGTGACCAGTAGATCGGGATCTGGGCGAATTTGTCCGTTGCAACGAGACCGAATCTCTTTGCATGATCCCAGAGGGCAAATGCAAAGCGGCCGCCAATCTTGTCGAACAGGGCTTTTCCGTGCTGACGATACGCAGTTAGCAAAGCGGCGCCTTCTCCGCGCTTGGATTGGATATCTGCAATTTCCACAGTCAACCAATCCAGGTTGCCGACGACTACGCAACTCACGTCGCCTTCAGTAAACGTGCTGCCCTTGGCGTGCGCGGCGAGAAATCCGCCGGTTTTCAGCGGCGGGTTCTCGGTATTGCCGCCAAAAGAGCGCAGGGCTTCCGGTAACCGGCTGATATAGCTTGCTTCATCGACGGCACCGAAGACGCCGGTGATTCCGGGAATAATCAATCACTTCTCCTTGCTGCCATCTTAAAGAACCGGCCCAAGATCGCAGATTATGCACGACGCCCTATCAGTGCCGATAGAGACGAGTCGATAGACACTTTGCTATTCTTCGCGCCTCAAATGGGCCTACCGAAGAAAGGTGTAAGCGCGAATATGGAGACCTTCGAGCGGGTACGGCAAATTGTTGGTAAAGCATTGCGGCTCGGCGATCGAATACATGAGCTGAATTCGGAATCCGCTCTGTTAGGTGGGCTTCCGGAATTCGACTCGATTGCGGTCGTCGATGTCATCACTGCGATCGAGGAGCAGATGGGCATATCGATCGACGATGATGACATCAGCGGAGCGACGTTCGAGACCCTCGCATCACTGACCGCCTTCGTCGAGGAAAAACTTCGATCAACGCCGGCTGTCGGTCACACCAAGACCTGAAGCGGTGCCGGGTGGCCGAGAAAACCATGCGGGCTGGCCGAGAACCCATAAGCGCCAGATTGCATGACGACAACCGGATCGCCAACATCTGCCGCTCCGAGTTGCATTCGGTCAGCCAGCAGGTCCAGCGGCGTGCACAGAGGTCCGACCACAGAGGTCTCCTCGCGAGCCCCTTCGTTGACGTGATGACCGATGCAGACGGGGTAGTTTTTTCGTATCAGTTGGCCGAAATTGCCTGACGCGGCGAGATGGTGATGAAGCCCGCCATCGACAACAAGGTAACGTCTACCACGCGAGATCTTCTTGTCGACAACGCGGCATACATACACACCGGCTTCAGCGACCAAATAGCGACCGAGTTCAAGGATAATTTTTGTATCGCCGAGTCTTTTTCGTGCATCGGCCATTGACTCGTCGAGTGCGGCGCCGATCGGTGCAAGCTCGAGATGTCGATCACCGGGGAAGTAGGGCACCCCAAAGCCACCACCGATATTCAGTTGTTTTATTGGCTCAGCGAGATGCTTCGCGAGCCGGTATGCGAGCTCAAAAGTGGCGATCTGCGCGTCAATCAGACGATCGGCGTAGAGATTCTGGGAACCGGCATAGATCTGGAATCCTTCAACAGAGACATCGCTTTGAGCGATTTTTTTTAGCAAAGCAGGGACCTGTTCGGCGTCGACGCCGAACGGCGTCTGGCCGCCGCCCATCCGCATACCGGATGATTTCAACTCGAAGTCTGGATTGACCCTGACTGCAACGCGCGGTTGGCGCCCCGTCTTCTCTGCCAATGCGACAATGCGATCAAATTCACCGGCAGATTCGATATTGATCGTAATCCCTGCCGAGATCGCAGCTTGGAGTTCCGGCAACGTTTTTCCGGGGCCGGCAAAGCTTATGTGTTCGGTCGCTACGCCGCTATCCAGTGCAAGCCTCAGTTCACCGAGCGAAGCGACATCAAGACCATCAACTCGTGATGCCAGGTGATCGATGACCGCCGGCATGGGATTCGCTTTGATTGCATAGTGAAGCACTAAGTCATCCGGCATTGCTTCGCGGAGTTCCCTGACCCGATGGGATATTGCGCTGCGGTCGTAAGCGTAAAAAGGCGTTTGCCCGACCCGCTGAGCCAGTTCTCGGACTGGCAGGCCACCGATGACCAGTTCGTCGTTAACGACGGGAAACTGCCTGAGTTCAGCGTGCTGAGGGCGGTCGGTCAACTTTCGTTCTCCACAAGCTGAAAGACCTCTGCAAATTGCTTGGCTATCGCGCGACGATCGACTTTACCGTTCGGCGTCCGGGGCAGATGCCTCATTGTGCGAACGAGTGCCGGTACCATGAAAGCTGGAAGGGTTTGACGGCAGTGTTCCAGGATCGCCTCTTCGGTGAGGGATGGGGCATCCGCTTCAACCGTCAACAAGATGGCCTGGCCGAGCTCCGGATGGGGCAAGCCGACAGCGACAGACTGACGAATCTGCGGCAAAGCGTAGATCACCTCCTCTATCTCGGCGGGGCTTACTCGATAGCCCGATGTCTTGATCATCTCGTCGTCGCGACCGATAAAGTACAAAAAACCGTCGGCATCACGCTTTACTCGATCTCCGGACCAAACGGCTAGCTCCCCGTCTGGGCGTTCTGTCGCAAGTCCCGGTGCAGGGCGGAAACGCGATGCTGTCTTCGCGCTATCGTTCCAATATCCCAGGGTCACCATAGGCCCCCGATGGACAAGCTCCCCAGGTTCATCGACGTCGCACGCTGATCCGTCAGGCCTCACTACCAGGATCGCTGCGTTCGGTATCGGCTTGCCGATCGACTCGGGCCTTTCATCGACGTCTTTCGGATCTAGATAAGTAGAACGGAAAGCCTCGGTGAGCCCGTACATCAAAAAAATATCGGTGGTTGGAAGTGCATCGCGCAGCTTCGCCGTCGTTTTGACCGGCATCGAGCCGCCAGAGCTTGTGATGTATCGCAGGGTGTCACGTGCTTCTTGAGACCATGCTAGTGGCGCCAGTTGATTCCACAGCGGTGGTACCGCAGCCAAGCCCGTTACGCGGTAGCGGGCGACGGCGCGAACAACATCGCGGGGCAACAGGTAATCCATTAAGACAACCGATGCACCGACTTGGAATGCGGTGGTCAGTTGACTTAGCCCATAGTCAAAACTCAGCGGCAAGACAGCGAGGATGCAGTCGCTTGCCGAGTTTCTCAGATATTCGACAACACTCGTCGCACCGGCCAGCAGATTTCGATGGGTAACAATCACACCTTTAGCAAGGCCAGTGCTGCCCGATGTGTAGAGAATCGTCGCCATGTCGCTATCGATTCGATTGGTTGCCGGATAGTCATCATGCGATTGGATGTCTGTCCAGCTGTGTTTTTGCACCGGGGAAAAATCCTCGTCCTGACGGTCCAAAAGGACCAGGTGCGTCAGTGTTTTCGGGTCTATCACGCCGCGCAGGCTGTTGGTCCGAGTCGCGCTGGTGACGAGGATGATTGGGCTGCAATCGTCGAGAATATGCTGGACCTGCGCCGCTTTGAGGAGTGGGTTGATCGGTACAAATACGCCACCCGCCTTCGCTGTTGCAAACATCGCGATCACGGTTTCGAATTGCTTGGGGAGGTACACTGCAACGCGGTCGTCTGGCTGCAGCCCGAGCGCGGCCAGCCCGCGGGCCGTTTGATCAATCAATTCGGCCAGTTGCGCGTAGCTCAACGATGCATCGCGATGCAGCAGGGCAGTCGCGTCGGGTGTGCGTTGGGCGGTTTCTTCGATGATGTGATGGAGCAAAAAAGCCATGCGGAAAAAAATGCAGTTGTCCGAGCAGGAGTATAGCGCTACCGCTCTGGCTAACAGGATGAGTTATCTCGTTTGTGTGTTTGTCGGTTTGGCTGCGTTGGCGATGTCGTCTGCCGGCTTTGCCAATTCCCTGCCGGATACGATCGATACGATCCGACCGTCAATTGTCGCGGTCGGGACCTTTCAACCGACGGGCAGCCCCCGACAACGGTTTCGCGGAACCGGTTTTGTTGTCGGAAATGGTCACCTCGTCGTGACAAACGCGCACGTGTTGCCGGAAAAACTCGATGAACGCAGCAACGAGCAGATCGCCGTGTTTTCAGGAAGCGGGCGAAAGGCCCGTTTTCATCCTGCCAAGGTATTGGCCAAAGACGAGCAGCACGACCTGGCGGTGCTTTACATCTCGCAGCCGCTGCCCGCCCTGGCCCTCGCGCCGGCGACACCGGTTCGCGAAGGCACCGAGATCGCATTGACCGGGTTTCCGATTGGGATGGCGCTGGGTCTCTATCCGGTGACGCACCGCGGCATCGTTGCGGCGGTCAGCCCGATGGCGCCCCCGCAACTCGGCTCACGCAATTTGACGCCGAAGATGATCAAGGCGATGCGCAATCCGTTCAATGTGCTGCAGCTGGATGCGACCGCATATCCCGGGAACAGCGGCAGTCCGGTCTACGAGCAATCAACCGGCAGGGTCGTTGGCGTGGTCAATAGTGTGCTGATCAAGAGTACCAAGGAGTCGGCGCTGGAAAATCCGACCGGCATCAGTTACGCGATCCCGGTGAAGTTCGTGCACGACCTCGTCAAGAAAGCCCGTCAATAAACCAACCAGAGGATCAGGGCACCAAGGAAAACCCGATAGGCGACGAACGGCCACATCCCTATCCGCTCGATAACCCTGAGGAACAGGAAAATGGCCAGGTATGCCGAAATCGCCGACAACACAACGCCCAAGCCAAGCGCCCGCCAATCGACAGGGGCGGCCTGCTCAATAAGATCGACCGTGACGAGCGTGCTCGACGCGAGGATGGTCGGGATCGCCAGCAGGAAAGAGAATCGTGCGGCGGATTGGCGATCGAATCCCAGTGCCAAACCGGCTGTCATCGTTATACCCGATCGTGACGTGCCGGGAATCAACGCCAGAACCTGGGCGATGCCAATCAACAGCGCGTCGCGCAGCGTCACGGTGTCGATGGAGCGCGTTCGTCGTGCCCGACTGTCGACGACGCCCAACAACAAGCCGAACCCAATCGATGCTGTGGCAATGATCCAGGGTGCCCGAAGGTCGGTTTCAACGATGGTTTTCAACAGCAGGCCGAACAACACGACGGGCACTGTGCCGATAATGATTGCCCACCCCAGACGGCTTTGCTGGTTCGCCGGTCGGCCCAGCAGGCTGGCGTCTATCCAACCGCGGGCAATCGAAAGGACATCGAGGCGAAAGTAGCTGATTACCGCGAGCAACGATCCCAGGTGCACCGCGACGTCGAATGACAGCCCCTGGTCATTGAATCCAAACAGGTGCGGCGCCAGGATCAGATGCCCCGAGCTGGAGATCGGCAAGAATTCCGTCAATCCCTGGACGATGGCCAGCACCAGGACCTGAATGTCGGTCATCGCCCGCGTTCGAGCAGTTTGCGTTCCCAGTTTAGCGAGCTGCGGGCGATTTCCTCGAGATCGTCATACCGTGGTTCCCAGCCCAGTAGGTCGCGCACGCGCTGCGCCCCGGCGATCAGGGCAGGGGGGTCGCCGGCGCGTCGTGGTTCCTCAATGATATTCAACGGCGATCCATGGACCCGCTGCACAGTCTCCAACACCTCTCGGACGCTGTAGCCATGGCCATAGCCGCAGTTCAACGTTTCGGACTGACCGCCCGCGCGCAAATAGCCGAGCGCCTTCAGGTGGGCATCCGCCAGGTCTTCGACATGAATGTAATCCCGCACCCCGGTACCGTCGGGCGTTGGATAGTCGGTGCCAAAAATGTATAGCGCGTCGCGTTTACCGACGGCATGTTCCGCAGCCACTTTCATCAGCAAGGTGGCGCCTGGCGTTGACTGGCCGATGCGGCCTTCAGGGTCTGATCCGGCGACGTTGAAGTAACGCAAGATCACGAACCGCAGGTCACTCGCTGCGCCGAGATCCCGCAGCATATGTTCAGTCATCAGTTTAGACATGCCGTACGGGTTGATCGGCTGTGTTGGCGTATCTTCCCAACACTGTTCCTCGGCCGGAATGCCGTACACGGCCGCGGTCGACGAAAACACAAAATGTTTGACGCCGGCTTGCTGGCAGCACTCCAACAGATTGCGTGTCGCGCAGGTGTTGTTCCGGTAGTACATCAGCGGTTCGGCGACCGATTCCGGGACGATGGTATGCGCGGCGAAGTGGACCACCGTGTCGATTTTGTGCTCGCGAAGTATCCGCTCGACCAGCGCCTTATCAGCGGTATCACCCTCAATAAATTCGCCATGGAGCACGCTTTCGCGAAAACCTTTCGACAGGTTATCGAGCGTGACGACCTTTTCACCGGCCTCGCCGAGTTGTCTGACCGTGTGGCTGCCGATGTACCCGGCTCCACCGGTCACGAGTATTGAGGAAGACATCTTATTTTTCCTTGATCAGAGACTGCAGAACAGGTGATGAAACCGTGTCGGCTTGAGGCCGACGAATGATACCGGCAGAAGGGCATGAGTTCACGGTTCCAGATAATCGAAGTACCTGAACGTCAGTGCTTCGAGGGTTTCTACGGCAAGGCAGCACACGAAACCACCAAACGGATCAAATTCGTGAACCTGGACGAGTTCGGGATCAACTGGCGGCTCGAAGACACCACGCCCCGCGCTTTTCTGGATAGCCTCGAATCGCGTCCAGTGGCAGAAAAACGCCTGCGGTCTGTTGTCGGGATCCATTTGTTGGAGTCGCTCGGCAACCTGGCCGGGTAGCACACGCTTGGCGATGCGCAACGGGTCCCGAATCGCTCGAACCTTTTCAACATCAATGCCGACGGCATATCGGGATGAAACGGCCAGCAAAGCCAATCCCCGGGTATGGGATAGATTGAATTCGGGACCTGATCCAAGCGGTGCAGCGTAGGGCTTGCCGCCAGGCGCCCTGTCGATTGTCAGCCGCTGGCCGGGGGCCAGATAACGCTTGAGGATCGCCGACCGTGCAGCATGCGATGCCTCGCGTGAATGGGCTTGTGGCAGCCCTATGCGCCAGATATCCACGACATTGCCCGGCGCATCGAGTCGGGCGGGCGCCTGCTGCCATTCCGGATCGGCCGGCCAGGTTGACTTGGGTGGAGCTTGCGGTTCCCGTGCGGTCATCAAAATCACATATCACTGATATGCTTACAGCCTGCCGGGGCTCCGTCCGGCCTGTCAATTGGGGGTACCGAACGACAATGCCGTCCGCGATCGTGCGGTCAGATAGCCAGTTGCAGCACGGTGCGCCCGCGCCGGATGAGATCTCGCCGCTGCTGTGGCGGATCTATCGCGCTCGCGGTGTCGGTCATCGCGATGCTGTTGACCGGGATCTCAGCCGGCTCATCCCGCCATCCGAGTTGCAAGGCATTGACCAGGCGGTCGAATTGATTGCCGAGGCCATGCTGGCGAAGCAGCGCATTCTGTTCGTCGGTGACTTCGATGCTGACGGTGCCACAAGCTGCGCACTGGGCGTACGGGCGTTGCGGGCGATGGGACACGCGTCGGTCGACTATCTGGTACCGAACCGATTCACCTTTGGTTACGGCTTGACACCAGAGATCGTCGAGGTTGCGCGCGAACGGGCGCCACAGTTGCTGATTACTGTCGATAACGGTGTCTCCAGCATTGACGGGGTGGCCGCAGCGAAGGCGCTCGGCTGGCAGGTCATCGTGACCGATCACCATCTCGCCGGCGAAACCTTGCCGGAAGCGGATGCGATCGTTAATCCAAACTTGCCTGGCGATGCGTTTCCGTCAAAAGCGCTGGCGGGTGTTGGCGTGATCTTCTACGTGATGGCCGCCCTTCGAGGCCATCTGCGTCAGCGGGACTGGTTTTCGCAACAGGGACTTACTGAGCCGCGGTTGGCAGATCTGCTGGATCTTGTTGCGTTGGGGACGGTTGCGGATGTGGTGCCCCTGGACGATAACAATCGGCGACTTGTTCACCACGGTCTGGCAAGAATCCGTGGTGGGCATTGCTGCCCAGGTATCACCGCCCTGTTGCGCGTTGCCGGACGTGATCCGGCAAACGTGCAGGCCGCCGATATGGGGTTTTTTGTCGGACCAAGACTGAATGCGGCGGGCCGTCTCGACGATATGTCCATCGGCATTCGTTGTCTGCTCAATGATGATCCGGATGATGCGTTACGCGACGCGCAGACGCTCGACCAGCTGAACCGCTCGCGGCGGCATATCGAGCGCGATATGAAGGCCCAGGCTGAAGCGATGCTTGACGCTTCAGGTTTGGGTCAACACGGCGATCTGCCCTGGGGTCTGTGTCTGCATCACCGGGAATGGCACCAAGGCGTCATCGGAATTTTGGCGTCCCGAATCAAGGAAAAGTTTCATCGGCCCGTGATCGTTTTTGCCGATGCCGGGGACGGACAGCTCAAAGGCTCCGGTCGTTCGATACCTGGATTTCACCTCCGAGATGCGTTGGCGGCATTGGCAGTTGCTTACCCGCGTGCCCTGAGCAAATTTGGCGGCCACGCTATGGCGGCGGGCATGAGTATCCAGGCCACGGATCTGCCGCTGTTCAGCAAGGCATTCGACGACATCGTGCGGGCCTCGCTCAGCCTGACTGATCTGAGAGCCGAAATACGCTCTGATGGTGAATTGCCGGCGAACGCCTTGACGCTCGAAACCGCCCAGGTCATCAGTCAGGGGGGGCCTTGGGGTCAGGGGTTTGAGGAACCCGTTTTCGATGGGCTTTTTCGGATCAGTGATGCTCGGGTGGTGGGGGAGAAGCACTGGAAACTCCGCTTGCGCCCACCTGACAGCAACGCCGATCTGGATGCGATTGCCTTCAACGCGGTCGAGGACATGCCGTCTCTTCCCGGCGTGGTCCGGGCCGCTTACCAACTGGATCAAAATGCCTGGCGCGGGGAGATCAAGCTGCAGCTTCGCGTCGTGTACCTCGAAGCCGCCGAAAATTGCGGATAGGCTTCATGCCCGTCGCGGTTGAAAAGGGTCAAAAAAAATAAATGCTTATGTCGGGTTTTGAAACAATACGGCACCTAAGCCCCTGGAATTACGATAGTTTTGCTGCAGTGCAACACAAAGATCAGGACGGGCCCGTTGAACGATAGTTGAATCGCCGGTCCAAGTCCGTATAACTGCCGTGATGCTCATCGTCTTCATCTAGCCCAAAATCCAAAGCCATGAATGCAAGCACGCAAAGACCGGTTCATCTGAACCTGCTCAAAATCAAACTGCCGATCGGCGGGATCATGTCCATCATTCACCGGGCGACTGGCGTTTTCATGTTCCTCGCACTACCGGTGCTGATCTACCTGCTCGATCTTTCGCTGTCCGGTGTTGCAGGATTCGCTGAAGCCGGCGGTCTGGTGCACAGCTTCGTCGGCGTGGTGTTTATGTTCCTGCTGATGTGGTCGATCGCGCATCATCTGTTGGCCGGTATTCGATATCTGCTGATCGATGTCGATAAAGGCGTCGAAAAGGAGATGGCCCGACAGACCGCGCTGGGCGTGACTATCGCAGGGCCTATCCTGGCGCTCCCTTTGACATGGGGGTTGCTATGAGCCGCAAAGCCTCTGGACTCAAGGCCTGGGCTATCCAGCGGCTCACAGCAATCTATATCGGCTTATTCAGCATCTATCTGGTCGCTATGCTGTTGTTTGCGGCGCCGGTCGATTTCACGGCCTGGAAGGCGTGGATTGGCGGCCCGGTAGTGAGTGTTGCGATGCTGCTGTACATCGTCAGCGTGCTGATGCATGCATGGATAGGTGTGCGCGATGTGCTGATCGACTACGTACATCCAATTGCGATACGCGCGGGTCTGCTCGGGGTGATCGCGCTGTCATTGGTTGCAATGGGTTTGTGGTCGGCGCAGGCCCTCATCCTCGCCCGCCTGGCATGAGCCACGGCCCCCACTTTTTCAGACAAGACGGATCAAGATGCCTGTAAGCAAAAGACGTTTCGACGCGTTGATCATCGGTGCCGGCGGCGCAGGACTCAACGCGGCCATCCAGCTGGCGAACACCGATGCTCGCGTCGCTGTCGTTTCAAAGGTGTTCCCGACGCGGTCGCATACCGTCGCGGCGCAGGGCGGCGTCAACGCGGCGCTGGCCAACGTGCTGCCAGACAACTGGCATTGGCATATGTTCGATACCGTTAAGGGTTCAGACTACCTCGGCGACCAGGATGCCATCGAGTTCATGTGCCGCGAGGCCATCCCGACCGTTTACGAACTCGAGCATAACGGCGTGCCGTTCTCGCGACTCGATAACGGTAAAATTTACCAGCGCGCCTTCGGCGGTCAGTCGCAGGACTTCGGTGGCGCCCAGGCGGCAAGAACCTGCGCCGCGGCCGATCGGACCGGTCACGCGATTTTGCACGCGCTCTACCAACAGAACGTCAGGGCACGCACGCACTTCTTCGACGAATACTTTGCGATTGATCTCATCCAGGATGACGAGGGCGCGGTGCTCGGTGCGTTGGTGCTGGAGATAGAGACCGGTGAGCCGCTCTTGATAGAAGCCAAAGCGACGGTGCTCGCGACCGGCGGCTGCGGGCAGGTATTTCGCACCACCTCGAACGCCCACATCAACACAGGCGACGGCACGGCCATGGCGCTGCGCGCCGGCATTCCGCTAATGGACATGGAGTTCTACCAATTCCATCCGACGGGAATCGCCGGCAAGGGCATGCTGATTACCGAGGGCGTGCGGGGCGAAGGCGGTTACCTGATCAACAAAGACGGCGAACGCTTTATGGAGCGCTACGCGCCTAACGCCAAGGACCTCGCCAGTCGAGATGTCGTGTCGCGCGCCATCGTTACCGAAGTGAAAGAAGGTCGCGGGTGCGGACCCAATGCAGACCACGTGCTGTTGAAGGTCGACCACCTCGGCGAAGAAATAGTCAACAAACGATTGCCCGGTATTCGCGAAAGCGGCCAGATATTCGCCGGCGTCGACGCAGTGCGTGAGCCGTTACCGGTATTTCCGACTGCGCACTACGCAATGGGCGGGATCCCGACGGATCCATACGGCCGCGTGATCATTCCTGAGGGCACCGGCGAAGAGGTTGTGCCTGGGCTGTATGCAGCCGGCGAGTGTGCCTGCGTGTCGGTGCACGGCGCCAATCGACTCGGCGGTAACTCGCTGCTGGACATCCTTGTCTTCGGCCGTGCCGCCGGGCTAGACGTTATCGACACTTTGCAAGACAGCAAGAATCACCGGCCCTGGAATGAGGCCAGCGTCGACAAGGTGATGGCGCGCCTCACGCGGTGGGACCAGCAAGGCGAGGGGATCAAGGTTCGCGACTTGCGTGACGAGTTCCGCAAGACCATGGAGGATCACGCAGGTGTGTTCCGGACCGAAGAGATCATGAGCGAAGGCGTCGAAAAATTGAAAGCGTTACGCGACAAGCTGCCAGAGGTACGGCTGGACGATCACTCGAAGGTGTTCAATACGGCGCGGATCGAGGCGTTGGAACTGGAGAACCTGGTCGACACCGGCATCTCGCTGGCTTACTCGGCGCTGAAGCGCCAAGAAAGCCGCGGCGCCCATTCGAGGCCAGACCACCCCAAGCGTGACGACGAACAGTGGATGAAGCACAGTCTCTACTTCCGTGACGGCGATCGTATGGATTACAAACCCGTGCGCACCAAACCGTTGACGGTCGAAGCCTTTCCGCCAAAAGAACGCGTCTACTGAGGAGGCATGCGGTAATGAAGTTCCTGGTTTCTCGATTTAACCCTGAGAGCGACGCCAAGCCGTACATGCAAGCTTTCGACGTCGATGTGACCCGCGGCATGATGCTGCGCGATGCGTTGTTGGAGATAAAAAAGCAGGACGAATCGTTCAACTTCCGCCATTCCTGCGGCGAGGGCGTCTGTGGTTCGGATGGCGTCAACGTCAACGGGGTGAACAAGTTGGCTTGCGTCACGCCGATCTCGGAGCTCAAAGGCCCGATCGAAATCCGCCCGTTTCCGGGCCGGCCCATCATTCGCGACCTGGTCGTCGACATGACGCAGTTTTACCAACAGTACAAGGCGGTCAAGCCCTGGCTGGTCCGCGAGGATCCAATGCCAGAGCAGGAGATACTGCAATCACCGGAAGACCGCGACAAGTTGGATGGCCTCTATGAATGTATCCTTTGCGGCTGTTGTTCCACCGCCTGCCCCTCGTTTTGGTGGAACCCCGATAAGTTCCACGGTCCGCAGGCGCTTCTGACCGCCTGGCGATTCCTGGCAGACACCCGTGACCAGGCGACCGACGAGCGACTCGATGCCTTGGAAGGCCCCTACAAGTTGTTCCGTTGTCACACGATCATGAACTGTGTGGAGGCCTGTCCCAAAGGCCTGAACCCGACGCAGGCCATTGGACACATCAAGACTCTGATGCTGAAGAATGCGGTCTGACCCAACGGGAGACCGCGTGAAGACCTCGCACGGACGGCCGGTTAAAGAACAGCTGCGTTGGCAGTGCCGCCGCGGGATGCTCGAACTGGATTATGTGCTCGAGCGATACCTCGACAGCCACTTCGACAACGTTACCGCGGATGAACAGGGGCGGTTTCGTGAGCTGTTGGCCACGCAAGACCCGGAGCTGCAGGTGTGGCTGTTAAATGGTGATCCTCATCCGGATCCCAGCTATCACCCACTCATCCACCGCATCCGCGGCATTTAAACAGTAACGCACTTAGCTCGCTTCGATAGCAGCGACGATTTCTGACACTTCACGGCGTAAGGCGTCGGCATCGAGCTGGCGGATCAGTTTGGGCACGCCAGCCAGACGGCTGCCGAGCTCGACGTTATGCATTTCAGATAACACGTAACGTTTTAGCGTCACGGTCGCATCGTCAAAATCGATCCCTGAAACGAGCCCGGGGGCGTCAAAAAAGCGCTTGGCAGTGTTCTGGAACGCCGCCAGAACTTGCTCTTTGGTCTCGATCATCCGCCACTACCTCAATAAGGAATCGGTTACTACACCAGGCCGTAAAGATCGGGGAACAGCAG
This sequence comes from uncultured Gammaproteobacteria bacterium, assembly GCA_942490985.1. Lineage (GTDB taxonomy): Bacteria > Pseudomonadota > Gammaproteobacteria > Chromatiales > Chromatiaceae > Thiosocius. The sequence continues at coordinate 73,599 of CALNYW010000003.1, read as the reverse complement.
CAAGGAAACAACAATCGAAACCTGCATGATTATGAAGGGAATCACGCCGCGGTAGATATCCATCGTATGAACCTCCGGTGGGGCGACGCCTTTGAGATAAAACAGACTGAATCCAAATGGCGGGGTCAAGAAAGACGTCTGCAAATTCATCGCTATCAGTATCGCAAACCACACCATGCTGATGCCCAACGCCTCGGCAATCGGCGCGAGGATCGGTACGACGATGAACGAGATCTCGACGAAGTCGATGAAGAACCCGAGCAACAGGATGATCAGCATTGAAAAGATCAGAAAGCCCCATTTCTCGCCAGGCAGCTGCAGCAGGAATTCCTCGACGATGATATCGCCGCCGGTATAGGTGAAGGCCATCGAGAACGCGGTCGCACCGAGCAGTATGGCGAACACCATCGCGGTAATCTTGACCGTTGTCAGCGCCGCTTCGTAAAGCATCGCCCACGAGAATTTGCGGTACAGCAGGGCGAGAACGATGGCGCCGACGCAGCCCAGGGCCGATGATTCGGTGGGCGTGGCGATGCCGGCAAAAATCGACCCCAGCACAACGATGATCAAACCAAGGGGTGGCAGGATCGATCTCAACGCGGCGAAATAGTGCTGCATCCGTGTCGCATCGTCATCGGCGAAGGGTACCGCAGGTGCGGCTTCCGGTTTTAGGAATGAAAACCCGAGTACGTAAACAACATATAACCCGACCAGCGCCAAGCCTGGGGCCAGGGCTGCTTGAAACAGGTCTCCAACTGGGAGCCCAAGCACGTCACCCAGTATGATCAGGATGATCGACGGTGGAATGATCTGTCCCAGCGTGCCTGCGCCGCAGATTGCCCCACAAGCCAGTGGTCGACTGTAGCCATGCTTGAGCATGATTGGGAGTGATATAACCCCCATCGCCACGACACTGGCACCAACGACGCCGGTTGACGCCGCGAGCAGGGCGCCGACCAGGATGGTCGACACCGCCAAGCCACCGCGCATGCTGCCGAACAGATGTCCCATGGACTCCAGCAGTTGCTCCGCCAACCTCGTCTTCTGCAGGACGATGCCCATGAAGATGAATAACGGGACGGCCATCAACACCGTGTTCTGCATGATGTTGTAGATCCGGAATGGCATGAACGCAAACAGGTCCCAGCCTTCGGCCATTACTCCGAATATCACCGCGACACCGCCGAACGTGAAGGCCACCGGGAAGCCCAGCAGCAGGAGCAGCAGGGCGACGAAAAACATGATGATGCCGATCATTGACTGTCGCCCTTAGTCAGGAATGGAACGCATCGTAATGATGCGCTTCGCGCAGACCAAGGTATTCGTTTACCGCGCGGATGACGAAACCAATGCTGCTAATCAGCACGCAGATGAACGAAATACTGATCATGCTTTTGATGATCCAGCGAAACGGCAGGCCACCCGGGTCGCCGCTCGTTTCGCCGATGTCGTAGGCCTCGTAAGCGAAGCCGATGCTGTATCCCGCGACCAGGAAACAGAACGGCCAGAGAAGGAGCAGGGTACCAAGGATATCGATCACGGCCCGCTTCTTGACCGAAAGGCGTTCGTAAATCACGTCCACGCGGACGTGGCCGTCGGCCCTCAGGGTGTAGGCCACGCCGAACAGGAAGATCATCGAGTAGAGGTGCCACTCCAGTTCCTGCATGCCGATCGAGACATCGTTGAACAGGTAGCGCATCACCACGTCGTAAAAGACGTTTGCGATCAACAACAGCAGCAGAATCGCCGAAAACGTCCCTATCGCGTCGGAAAAGCGATTGAGAATCCGCTCAGCCTGCAGAAGGCGTGAAGCCATGCCGGGCTCCAGTAGCAACAAAGGCGACGATGGTAGCCCATCGTCGCCTTTGTTGCATGACATGCGTCAGCTGACGGACGGTCAGTTGCCCACGCTATTCAGGTAGGCCTGATCCGAGATAGCCGTCCAGGCCCGCGCCTTGGCCAGATACTCGGCCTGCGAGTCAGAGATTTCCTTGGCGAGCGGATCGGCTGCGGCAAACTCGGCCAAGAGCTCGTCGTTGGCCTTGCGCATCGCGTCGATGACCTCTTTCGGGAAGGTCTTCACCTGTACATCAGGATACTCTTCCTTGATGGTCGCCCAGTTCACTGCGCTCTCGTGATAAGACTGCGCGTACATATCGTAGGCTGCGGTACGCATCGCCACGCGGATGATCTCCTGCAGGTCGGTAGGCAGGGAATCCCACTTCTTCTTGTTGATCAGGAACTGAAGTTCGGTCGCGGGCTCGTGCCAACCGGTGTAATAGTAGGGCGCGATCTTGTGGAAACCCATCCGCAGGTCGAGCGACGGGCCTACCCACTCCAGCGCATCGATGGTATTGCGCTCCAGTGCGGTATACAGCTCACCGGGCGGGATGTTCGTCGGCTTGGCGCCGAGCTTGGCGAGTACCTCCCCGGCAAATCCCGGAATGCGCATTTTCAGGCCTTCGAGGTCCGCAACCGAGTTGATTTCCTTACGGAACCAGCCGCCCATCTGGTTGCTGGTATTGCCACCCGGGAAGGACAGCAGCCCGTGCTTGTCGTAAACCTTCGCCATCAACTCCATGCCGCCACCGTAGTAGAACCAGCCGTACTGCTCGGGCGCGGTCATGCCAAACGGCATACTGGTGAAATAAAGGGTGTTCGGATCTTTGCCCTTCCAGTAATACGACGCCGAGTGGCCCATGTCGTATTGCCCGGCTTTTACCATGTCGAACACACCGAACGGTGCCTTGTGCTTGTTGGACGAATCGATATTGATCTTAAGGCGGCCGTTCGACATGGTCTCGGCCATCTTCTTGAAGCTCTTGGTCGCATCGCCGAAGATCGGGAAGTTAGGGCCCCAAGTCTCGGCGAGACGGATGCGGTAGGTTTCCTCGGCGAACGCCGCGCTTGCGCTCAACAGCAAGCCAGCTGCCAAAGAAATGGCCAGTATGTTCTTCATCATTTTGGTGGTCCCTCTGTCTCGAGTGATTATTTTGTTTTTGCCCGCTATTTTTTAGCCCGGGTCGTCAGCCAATGTCGAATTTAGAGTGTTCCTGCGCGCTTAACAACGGCGCGTCGCTTCCGGAAAATGCCGCTTACGGCCTAATGTTTCATCATCCGCGTTACAGGGCGGACCGTCGCGGAGATCTCTTTGCGCGAATCGTCCGCGAAAATCAGCGTAATCGGCACCTGACCGTCCACTTCGAGCGGGCCTTGCAGATCGAACAGCATGATGTGGAGCCCACCCGGCGCCAGACTGACAGTCTCGTTCGGTGGAAGGTGGATATGCGGAATGCGCCGCATCCGCATGACACCGTTGTCATGCTCATGCATATGCAATTCGACGGTCGCCGCTGCCGGTGTTTCTGCGGCAACCAGGAATTCCTGATTCGGGCCGCTGTACTGCAGCTCCATAAAAGCCGCCGATGTCCTCACGACAGGCGGCACGGCGCGTATGTAGGGGTCATTGACGGTCACGCGGTCGGCAATGTTTTCGGCGGCGGCGGTAAACGACACCAACATCGTTAGGGCGGCCATCAACAGCAAGGCTTTGGGAATATGTCCCGATAGGGAAAGGTTCACGATACAACTCCTATGTGTCTATCACTCACGACGAAGCTAGTGTGGTCCGCCAAAACGGGCATTGCGATTCATCAGTGAAAGCACCCATTTTAGCGAACTGGTCGCCCTTTGCGACCAGCCAGTGCTTGACCTTGCAGGCTCTGGACCAGATCGAGCGCGAAATCGAGGCGCTCTGTCGGTGTGTAGAAGTGGGGGGCGAGGCGCACCCCTCCGGCGCGCGCCGAACAGACCACACCCGCTTCCATCAGGCTGCGATGCATTTCTGCGCCAGCGACCAGGTTACTTCGAAACGTCAGGATGCCAGCACGTTTTGCGGCTGACCGCGGCGTCACGATCTCGATTCCCGGCATAGCGCTCAACGCGTTCATCAGGTGATCGACATTGGCCTGCAGGCGTACGTGAACCGCGTTCATACCAAGCTCCTCGAACAGGCTGAGGCTGGCATCGAGCGCCTGAATCCCCATCATGTTGGGCGTGCCGGATTCGAATCGGCGGGCAGTCTTGGCCGGTTGCCACGCATGCGACTCGAAGTCATAGGGGTGTTCGCGCATTGCCCAGCCGAACTGGTGCAGTGCGAGTTGATCGCGCAGGGCAGGGCGGCAGTATAAAAAACCATTGCCTTCTGGCGCCAACAGCCACTTGTGCGAGCCGCCGGTGACAAAATCTGCGTCTATCTCATCGAGATCGAAGGGTACGGCCCCAAGGCTCTGGATCGCATCGATCGACAACAGCACTTTGCGCTCGCGGCAGGCTGCCGCGAGCCTGGGCAGGTCGAATCGATAGCCTGTGGCATAGTTGACCGTACTGACGGCCAGCAGTCGTGTTGCCGACGACAGTGCGTCGATGAGTGTGCCTTCCGCGTCGCCCGTTGCCAGCGCATCGACCTCTTGATACCGGACACCGCTTGACTCGAGCGCTTGCCAGACCATCTGGTTGGAAATGAAGTCGTTGGCAACGCCAATCACCTCGTCACCCGTTTGCCAGTCGAGCCCCGCAGCGATCGTCGATAGCCCGTCCGAGGTGTTCTTGGTTAACGCGATGTCGTCAGCGCTTCCGGCGTTGATCAAAGTCGCGAGCCGTTGGCGCAGACGTTGTTCGACATCGAGCCAATCGGGATAGTCAGCGCCACCGCGGGTCATATTTGTGTGCGCAAAATTGGCAACCAATTGCGCCGTTCGCCGGGGCCAAGGGCCAACAGCGGCATGATTCAGGTAACACAGCGTCGGATCTTGCGGGAATTCTGCCGGCAGATAGAGCATCGTAAGAGTAGTGAGTGTTTGGGAGGGAAACGGCGCCTATGGCCATATCATCGCACGACAAACGGGTTTTTATCGGGATCGACGTCCAGCTCAGCCGTGGGCTTGCATTTGCCGTCATGAGTGGAGCCGAAACAGATCGCGTCGGCCGGGTCATCAGCAATGGCTGGCTCGAGACGGAGAATCCGCAACACGCGATCGACCAGCTGCTCAAGAAGTACCCGCAGGCAATATTTGGCATCGATGCGCCACGACAAGCGATGCCCGAACCGAGGGAGCATTATTGGACCGGCAATGCAGGCTGGCGTCGACGCCGGCCGAGCGATCGTGGCTACGGTCGGCATTGCGAGGTGGTTATCTCGGCCTGCGGTCTGGCAAGGCCGCAGTGGACCCCGACGACGGCTGAGCCGCCGCCGGCCTGGATGGCGTTCGGGTTTGCCATGTTTGAGGCCTGCAAAAGCCGGGCTGTTTGTGCTGAAGAGGTTTTCCCATCAGCGGCCTACAAACAACTCGGTACCAATTCTGACGCCCGGATTGAATTACCGCTGTCGCAATTCAGTCGTGGTCCGAAGGACATGCTTGACGCAGTCGTGGCGGCGTTCAGTGTGCGTGAGTTCACCCAGGGGCGCGGTACAGCCGTTGGTGGCGGTGATGGACTCGGCGAAATTGTATTGCCACGACCGATAGTCCATCCGAACCTTGTTGGGGTATCGGCTTGGCCGACTGCCTAAACGCGGCGGATAAATATGCGCATAATATATATTATGTTAAATCGTGTGGATGTAGCCCTGTATAGCTACTCGTGCCTTTGCGCTGAGCCCTCGCTAACTATTTAAGGACCGAGCTGTCTTTCGGTGGCAAAACGCCCTACCTTGGGTCGCCGCCAACAGAGACTCTTCCGTGCCCAATCCACAAATCGAACGCTTTAAGGTGCTGACCGCCGGCGTGATCAGTCTGGTGCTGATGCTCGGGATAGCGCGGTTCGCGTACACGCCGTTGTTGCCTTTGATGCAGCAGCAAGCCGGGCTGGGGGTCGCCGAAGGTGGTTGGCTGGCCGCGATCAACTATGCCGGCTATCTGGCTGGCGCAATTGTCGCCTCGCTGGTTAGCGATATTCGATTGAAGGACCGGCTTTATCGGATTGGCCTGATCGTGGCGTTGGTCAGTACCGCCGGCATGGGCCTGGCCGAAAACGTCTGGCTTTGGGCCGCGATGCGGTTTTTTGCCGGTTTGAGCAGTGCCGCAGGGCTTTTGATCGGATCAGGGTTGATCCTGCATTGGCTGATCAGGCACGACCACCGCAGTGAGATGGGGATCCACTTCAGCGGCATCGGTTTCGGTATTGCATTCTGTGCCATAGCCGTTGAGTTGATGGATCCGGCGGTCGGCTGGCGGGAACAGTGGTTTTATCTCACGCTGATCGGGCTCGTGATGGCCGTTCCGGCCTGGGTTTGGTTACCCCAGCCAGGCGCGCAATCGACTACGGCCAGCGGTTCCGCGATGGTTGATCGACCGCCCGGCCAGGCCTTTCTGCAGTGGTTCATGGCGGCCTACTTTTGTGCTGGTGTGGGCTATGCGGTCAGTACCACGTTCATCGTCGCAATCGTTGATCAACTGCCCGAGATGACGGGGATGGGCAATTGGACATTCTTTATCCTGGGGATATCTGCTGCCCCGGCGTGCATGCTGTGGGACCGGGTCGCGCGCCGCACGGGCGAACTCAACGCGCTTATTGCGGCGTTTGTCTTACAGATCGGTGGCATATTACTGCCCGTGTTGTCGTCAAATCTCAGTGTGGTTCTGATTGGCGCAGTGCTGTTCGGCGCGACCTTCATTGGTATCGTCAGCCTGGTGCTGACTATGGCCGGTCGTTTTTACCCTACCCGGCCCGCCAAGATGATGGGAAAGATGACGACTGCCTACGGGGTGGCGCAAATTATCGCGCCGGCGATCACCGGAGAGCTGGCTAACCGCGGTGGGTCTTACGCCGACGGTCTCTACCTGGCGGCATTGGTAATGGTCGTCGGTACGGCGTTGATGGTGCTTCTCAGAGTGCGTTACGCGGATGAGGTTATGGTCAAGTCCACGACTGTGGTTTGACAGCGGTGGCGGGCAGCAATATGTCGTCGATCGGGGTCGCGCAATCGCTTGCCGCATCGATGCTGTTCGCGACAATGTATTACTACACCTCCCTACTCTCGCCACTTACTGGCGAACAGATTTTTGGTTGGCGTATGGTGTTGACCATTCCGATACTGGCGGCCCTGGTCCTGGCCTGGAACGCATGGGGACAGGTTGTCGCGCTTGCCGCCCGGTTGCGGTCCGAATGGAAACTCTGGCTGGCTTTGCCCGTTTCCTCGACGTTGATCGGCGTGCAGCTGTGGCTGTTTCTCTGGGCACCACTGCATGAGCAGGCCCTGGCGGTATCGCTGGGGTATTTCATGCTGCCGATTTCCTTGCTGCTCATTGGCAGGATTGTTTACCGCGAACGTCTTTCGCGCTGGCAGAACCTCGCGGCGCTGAGTGCCTGCGTTGGCGTTGCCCATGAGCTGTATCAGGCTGGTGGATTTCCGTGGACGGCCCTGCTGGTGGCGCTCGGCTACCCTTTGTATTTCGTGCTGCGTCGGTCCATCGCGACCAACAACCTCGCCGGGCTGTGGTTCGACATGCTGTTGACCCTGCCGGTCGCGGTTGGGTTTATTCTTGCTGGCGGCGACTGGGAGCACACCTTCAATACGGCGCCACAGCTATACTGGCTGATTCCCGGGCTCGGGCTGATGAGCGCCCTCGCCGTCGCGTTCTACATTCTCGCCAGCCACCATCTCAAGCTGGGCTTGTTTGGCCTGCTCGGCTATGTCGAACCGGTGCTGTTGGTCCTGGTGGCGCTGCTACTGGGCGAGCGCCTCGCGCCCGATGACTGGATGACCTACGCGCCGATCTGGCTGGCCGTCGGCATCCTGGCCATTGAAGGCGCTGTCACCCTGCGCAGGCAGGCGTCCCGGCGATTCGGGCGGCAGGTGACCCGCTAACGCTCGCGAGCACCGCGGCATTGAATTTTGTCGGTTTAACGGGCCAGTCCAGGCCGGCCAAACCAACGTTGACTCAAGCCTTTTAGCGTATCCGTACCGTCCAGCCGCTTGAGGAAATTTTCGGTCCAGTTAATGAATTGCGCGTCGCCTGGTGGCAAGGCAATGCCGATCGGCTCATAGGTGAGCAACGAAAACAACGAAACGAAGCCAGCATCCGGGTTTTGTTTCAGCGTAGCAAGACAGATCGGATAGTCGGTGAGCAAGCCGCTGGCCACACCCTGCGTCACCATCTCGGTAGCCGCGGCGTAGCTGTCGACGGTGATGACCGTCGCGTTCGGGAACAGTTGGCGGGCAAAGGTTTCGCTGGTTGACGCCTTCATGGTTGCCAAGCGCGTTTCCGGCGTATTCAGATCGACAGAGTTCTTGTCGGCCTGCGCCAACGTTTCATTCTTGGTCACCACACATTTGCCGGAGGTCAGATAGGGGCCGACGAAGGCCACCCTGAGGTTTCTTTTTGACGTCATCGTGATATTGGAGATCGCGACGTCTACCTCGCCTTCAGCTACCGCGTCGATCAGTTCGCCGAAAGGCATGACGCGAACCGTTAGCTTCACGCCCAGTGCATCGGCCATCAACCGAGCCATGTCGACGTCGAAGCCTGCAGGTTTGCCTGACTCGTTGACCATCGACATCGTCGGCATGCTGCCCGAGGTGCCGAACACCAGTTCGCCGCGTTGCTGGATGGCATCCAACTGCGAGGCGGCCAGCGACGCGCTGCAGAAAGCCGCCAGGAACATGAATAAGGAAAGAAGGCTTATACGATGCCGCATTGGGATCTCCAGTTTGTTCGATCGATCTTGGGGGCGAGCAGCTTGCCAGAATGTAATGCCGTTCGGGAATACGAATGAGAAACCCGAATCGTCAGGAATCTTTCCAGCCGGTTAATCAGAAGAATCGGATATAGAAGATTAAATCCGCTAATCAATCATTTAGCGACTATTCCGAGAATGAATCTCTTATTGGTTTGCGCCCTATGGGTATTTTCAGCGACGTGCCGTCGCTGCTGTAAAGAAAACTAATCGCTATGTTCAGAAAAGTTTCTTAAGCGGCTGTTTTTTCTGCAAAAGTTAAATTGGCCCGATACCTGCTTATGGATATTAAACCGTTAACATTCCGGGCTTTTCATGAATCTTCGTTACCTTGTCGCCGCCAGTTGTCTTCTGGGCACCAGCCTGAGCCATGCCATCGAGATCGATGGTGATATCAAAGATTGGATCGCCCAACCGGAAGGCCAAGCTGATGATTGGACGCCAACAGATAGCTCAGTGAAGTACTGGGTAGACGACGTGGAGATACCGAACTCCGGCTATCTCAATCCAGGCTATGGCGGTCAGGCTTACGACGCGGAAGCGATCTACGTCAAGAAAGGCGAGACATCGATTGATATCGCGATCGTTACCGGTCTTGACCCAGACGGCAACAATGCATGGCCGGCTGGCGATATCGCGTTGGATTTTGGTTTCCCACACAACGATGATCAGGAAACGACCGAGATCCTTAACCGCAGCTTTGAATTCGGTCTCGTGACGCGGGATGACGGATTCGGAATCAGTGCAGCACCCGGTACCTTGTTTAGCGTGGTTAGTTGGAATTACGGTCTGTGGGATGCCCCAGACCAAGAAGGCCAGTCTGATGCTGATTTCCGGCTAGCCCACCCCGCGACTATCCAAAGCGGCACTGAGCTGCTGCCTGCCACCGGCGAGAGCGGTGCAGGGCTGGTATATAAGGAACTGACTTACGACGGCGATGTTCAGACGGACAAACTGGGTGCGTTCGATGGGCGACACTTCCTGATCGAGGCGTCCATTCCCTGGAAACTACTGCTCGAAAACACCGATAGAGACCTGAGAAACGAAAGTTTCCTGGTCCACTGGACCATGGCCTGCGCCAACGATTTCGTCGAAGTCGATCCGCCGGCCGGCAGTGTCCCCACCCCGGCCCCTGCCCTGTTACTCCTCGCGGGCCTGATCCCGCTGCTACGTCGTCAACGCTGATGACGGCCGCGAGATCCGAGGCAGGCCGGCTCAGCCTGTTACGTTAGTTGGCGGCGGTCTCCGGCGCGAATACCTGCATGATCACCTGCATCTGATCGGCCGGCAGGGGCTCGCCGACCGGTAAAGTGGGGACCTCATCACCTTCGAGCACTTGCATACTGGCTTGAGGCACGAGTCCGACGTTGGGCGATGATGACGATTGGTCGAACAGCACGATCTGCAGATAGAGGCCAAGCGTAACGGCTAGCAGCAGTACGACGATCAAGATCGAAACGATGCCGCCGTCGGTTTTTCGGAGCTGTTTCATCTTCTGGATCACCCTGAACCGCTGCAAGACAGTGAATTATGGCCGATCTGTTGGCGCTTTCCACCAGACGCTTAATGACCCTTACACCTCGCCGGGTATTTTTTAAGGGGAAACGGTGCGCTTCATGCCGAAACTACGGCTGCCAGCACTTTGCGTGCTCGCCCCATACCGCCGGCGAGATGGTGCTCGATCTCTGCCATCGTGATGGGTCCATCCGTCTTCCCGGCCGCCCAGTTCACGCTTAGCGCAAGGCTGCAATAACAGAGTCCGAGTTCGCGCGCCAAGGCCGCTTCCGGCATGCCGGTCATCCCGACCATGTCGCAGCCATCACGCTCAAGACGTCTTATCTCGGCGGCTGATTCGAGCCGCGGACCCTGGGTGGCCCCATAGACACCACCATCGCCCGTATCGACGCCAACCGATGCCGCCGCATCGAGCAACTGCCGACGCAGGGCCGTGCAGTAGGGTTCGGTGAAATCAATGTGCGTGACGGAGGTGAGGTCTGCGTCGAACAGCGTGTGCTCTCGCCCCCAGGTGTAGTCGATGATCTGGTCTGGCACCCGTAAGGTCCCTGGCGGCATCAAGTCGGTGATGCCACCCACCGCCGCCATGCCAATAATATTCTCTACCCCTGCATGTCTAAGTGCCCAGAGATTGGCACGGTAGTTCACCCGATGCGGCGGAATCGTGTGCGCTCCGCCATGACGGGGTAAAAACACCACGGGACTTCCATCAAAACGCCCGAAGGTCAGCGGTGCGGATGGGTCGCCATACGGAGTGGTGATGATCTCTTGGCGTTCGACTCTTAACGCGTCGAGGCGGGTAAGCCCGGACCCACCAATAATGCCGATCCCGGTCTTCATTGATCGGCCACCGCGTAGATGCCTGCTGCATTGCGCCAATAACCCTTGTAGTCCATGCCGGAACCAAACACATAGCGATCCGGGACGTTCAAGCCAATATAGCTAACCGGCGGCCGAACGCCTCGATCGTGTTCCTTTTGCACTAAGACCGCGGCACTCACGCTGCTGGCCGATTGGTTTTTGCAGAAATCGATAATGGCGTCGAGCGTGTAGCCTTCGTCAAGAATGTCGTCGATGAGCAGGACGTCGCGTCCAGACAATTCGTTGCTTGGTTCGACCCGCCAGTGCAGTTTCTCACCGCTCAGCTGTTCGCGGTAACGGGTGGCGTGAAGATAATCGACGCGCAGTGGCATGCGCAGTCGATGCAACAGCAGGCCGGTTAGGACGAGCCCGCCATTCATGATGCATAGCACCACCAACTCGCGGTCGTGCAGATCACGGTTGATCGCGTTGGCAAGTCGGTCACAGGCCGCCGTTACGTCATTCATGGTGTAAAGGCAGTCTGCTTTCTCCATGATTTTGCGTGCTTCTTCGGCGTTGGGATTCATAAAGGTTCTTCCAAATCCATGTCGAGCGTCGTTTCTGCCGTCAACCGTGCGGCTGTTTCAACCGCGCTGTGCCATCGGGGCGTTTTGGTCAGCCGCTCGAATGTCTGCGCCGGTCGGCCATGCAGTCGCGCGAGTCGTGATTGTGCAACCGGATCCTGATGATCGCGAAAGGCTTCCAATACCTCGTGTGTGCCTGCTGGATTGTTGCAGACAACAACCATATCGCAACCCGCCTCAAGCGCTGCGTGCGCCCGATCGGCGTAACATCCTCCAGCTTCAGCGGCGGCCATGCTCAGATCATCACTGAAGATCGCGCCGGAAAAATGCAGTTGCTGTCGCAATATCGTTTTGAGCCAGTAATGAGAAAAACCGGCAGGCCGCTTATCGCAGGTCGAGTAGATGACATGAGCGGGCATGATCGCTTCGAGACCGTTATCGATCAAATGGCGAAAGGGCTGCAGATCATGTTCAGCGATTGCATCGGGTGACCGCTCATCGATCGGCGACGCCAGATGCGAATCGGCGGTTACGGCGCCATGCCCTGGAAAATGCTTGCCGACACTGATCATGCCTGCCTCGCGGGCGCCGAGCATCCAGGCGGCTGCGATTTGCGCGACCTCGTTGGCGTCTGAGGCGAAAGCACGGTCACCGATTACGCTGCTGACCCCGAAGTCCAGATCCAATACGGGGGCAAAGCTGAAGTCAATCCCGACGGCCCGAAGTTCCGCGGCCATCAGCCAACCGAGGTCGTGTGCACGGCGCTTCGCGCAGGCAGTTTCGCCATTGCAGCTAGCCGCGTAGCGGGCCGCTGCCGGCAGCAAGGTGAAGCCTTCCCGAAAACGTTGGACACGTCCGCCTTCCTGATCGACAGCCACCAAAAGGTGGGGGGATCTGCGCTCATGTATCTGCGCGATCAGTCGATATATCTGCTGTGGCGATTCGAAATTGCGCGCAAACAGGATGATCCCGCCGAGCGCGGGATGATCCAGTACAGCGAGGTCTTGGTCAGTGAGAACCGGACCTGCGATATCGGTCATTACCGGTCCGTGCCGCATCAATCGGGACCCCACGTTGAACAGACAAATTGTTTCATCGCTCTCTCTTTGCTCGAGGAAAGTTCATGTTGCGCCGCCTGACCCTACTCCCGCTCCTGCTGATGGCTCAAATCCTATTCACGACTTCTGTGTACAGCGCGGACGATGAAGAGGCCGCGATAGATATCGGCTATTACGCGTTGAAACCATCGATTGTCAGCAATCTCACCGGTGGGCCGAAGTATATCCGTTGCGATATCCAGTTGATGACCGAGCAGGCGGCAGAGCTACCGCGCGTCGAGTTGCATGCCCCGGCATTACGACATGCCATCCTGATGCTCATCGCGGGCCAAGACGGGAACACCTTGAAGACCCGCGATGGCAAGGAGTCTCTGCGTACCGCTGCGCTGGCAGCCGTGCAAGATCAGCTGCAGACCATGACGGGAGACCCGATCGTCAAGGACCTGTATTTCACGGCCTATTATGTAAAGTGACATCGAGGCGATCACGTAGCTGATCGCCCAGCACGTTGGCGGCCATGACAACCACAAACAGCGCGATGCCAGGCGCAAGCACCAGGTGCGGCGCCACCAGTAGATAGCGCACCCCGTCACGGATCATGGCCCCCCAGGACGCGGCGGGCGGCTGAACCCCCAACCCCAGGAATGACAACCCGGCCTCGGCAATGACCGCCGAGGCAACACCGAAGCTCGCCTCGACCCACACAGGTGCCATCACCAATGGCAGCAAATGGCGACGCAGAATCACCCAGTCGGGCTGACCCAGGGCAACAGCGGCCTGGATGTGCTCGCGGTGGCGCAGGGCAAGCACCTGCACGCGCACCAGTCGGGCATAGCCGACCCACCCCATGACGCTGAGCGCGATAATGACATTGTCGATCCCTGGGCCAATCATCGCGGCCATGGCAATCGCCAACAGCAGGCCGGGGAAGGCAAGAAATACCTCGATCACGCGGCTGATGACCCGGTCCGGCCAGCCGCCGAAATAACCGGCCACGAGGCCGATGGTGATACCGAGACTCGCGGACACGACGACGCTGACCAAGGCGACCAGCAGAGAGACACTGGCGCCACTCAACAGCCGGTCGAGTACCGGCCGGCCCAGTTCATCGGTGCCCAATAGGTTTTCCAGCGATGGCGGGTGAAAAATCGCCGGGAGGTCTATGCGGTTGGGCTCAAACCCGCTGCCGAGACCGCTGAGTGCCAACAATACCCAGCACAGCAGTATCATGGCTGGCCAATTCAGCAGACCCTTCATTGCATCGCCTCGCGCACGCGTGGATCGAGTAAACCGACCAGCAGATCCGTAACACGGTTGATGACGACGTAGGTGAGCGCGATAAACAACACGATACCCTGGATCAACGGGTAGTCACGCTGACGTATCGCGTCAATCAACAGGCTGCCGATACCCGGCCAGGCAAACACCACTTCGGTGATCACGGCACCGGCCAAGAGGCTGCTGAGCTGGAGGCCCATGACGGTCAGCGTTGGCAGTAGCGCATTGGGTAATGCGTGCCGCCAAATCACCTGGTGCTCGGAAAGTCCCTTACACCGCGCGGTTTGGATGTAAGGCATTGAAACGACTTCCAGCAGTGAACTGCGCAGCATGCGGGTGGTGATGGCGATCATCGAAAGCCCGAGCGTCATCGCTGGAAGCACGAGGCTGCCCGGTGCCTCATTGCCGCTTACCGGCGTCCAGCCGAGGGTGATCGAGAACAGCAGAACGAGCAGCGGGCCCAACCAAAAGTTCGGTATCGAGATACCCATCAGGGCGATCGCCTGAGCGAGACGATCAGGCCAGCGACCGCGGTGCCATGCCGCTGCCAAGCCAAGCGGAATCGCCAACGTCACGACCAATAAGAAAGCCGCCGCCGCCAGCGTCAGTGTGGCGGGTAAGCGCTCCGCTATCAGTGCGACTACAGGTCGCCGCTGAACCAGCGAATCGCCAAGATCGGCCGTCAGCAGACCAAGATAATAGTCACCAAGGCGGACCGGCCAGGAGCGGTCGAGGCCAAGCGCGATACGCATTGCCTCTCGGTCGGCCGCTTGTGCTGACTCGCCAAGGACCACGTCGACCGGGTCACCAGGGATCAAGGCCAGCAGGAAGAACACCAGTGCACTGACCCCGAGCAGCACGATCAAGGTATCGAGCAGATGATCGAGAAACCGCCGCACTAATGGTCTTCTGGAGAATCGAGGATGTGCACCGGACAGCCATTATCGATCTGATCGAAGAGTTCGATCACATCGTTGTTACGCATGCGGATACAGCCATGTGACCGTGGCCGACCCATTGGCGCTTGGTCTGGGCAACCGTGGATATAAATGAATCGACGCAGCGTGTCGCAATCGCCACCGCGATTGAGGCCTGGTTCAGCGCCACTGAGCCAGATGATTCGAGTCAGGATCCAATCTCTGCCGGGATCGGCTTCCGTAAGCGACGCAGAGAAAACCTCCCCGGTCGGTCGTCTGGCGACGAAAACGGTATTCGGCGGGCATCCGGCGCCAATTTTCAACCGAACGTGATGTGTGCCGAGTGGTGTGCATTCAGAACCGTTACGCTGGCCGACGCCGTTTGCGGCGGTCGAAATCGGCCACGTTTGGAGCATTTCACCGGCCTGGTAAAGCGATAGCTTCTGCGCGGCAACGTCTATGATGATGCGGCGATCGTTACTGCGAGACATCCGATAGCTCCACGTCGTTGAGCGCCAGGTAACTGCCATCGAAGCGAGGGAGATAGCCCTTCACTGATCGACTTACCGCGATGTTGCTCTCGTACCATAACGGCACATACACGAGGTCTTGATGAATCCTTGCTTGCAGTGCGCGGTAGAGAGCGACCGCCTCAACTGCAGGCAATCGTTCTGCCTGATCGATCAGTTTATCGACATAGACCTCGATATAACGGCCCCGATTAGCGCCGTCCGGCGGCAACGAGGCCGAGTGAAAGGCATAACGCAGGATATCCGGCGTATTCACCCCGACCCAGGCGAGACTGTATAACTGGAATCGCCCCGCCTTGATATCGCCGAAAAAGGTTCCCCAGTCGTAACTGTTGATTGACAGCTCGATACCCACTTCGGCCAGTTGCTGCTGGAAGACGTGGGCGATACGCAGCCGGAATGGATCTGTTGAGGTTTTGAAGGTCAGGCGTAGCGGGTTGTCGCCTGAGAAACCAGACTTTGCGAGCAGTGTACGGGCGATGTCAGGATCGTAGGCATGCGCCGGTAACGCGGCATTGCCCGCCCAGTGGGTGGGCCGCAACACGGCCTCGGCCGGTTCCGCGAAGTCGTTAAACAGAAAACGTATGATGGCCTCGCGATCGATGGCGTGTGCTATCGCTAGGCGGACATCGTGTTTGCTGAGCTGTGGATCTTTGAGGTTGAATCCCAGATAGGCAAATGTGGTCCCTGCCCCTGCCTCCAGGGTAATATCGTCGACCCCCGACAGGTAGCCGTATAGCTCGCTGGGGAGATCGTTTTGTAGCAAATGGGCTTCCCCCCGCAGCAGCTTCAAAACCCGCATGGTCGGATCCGGTGTCGGTAGGATGCGAATGCGTTGGCGATCGCGCCGTCGTTGCAGAAGTACGCTGCCGTCATCAAAACGTTCAACGAAAGCGAATGTGCCACTGCCGATTACCGCTTTAACCGGCGCCGGATCGGTGGCTATCGCCGCCGGCAGAATACCGACGGTCAAACGGCTTGGCAGTTGTGGATCTGGTCGGGCCAGATCGAGATCCAGTGTCACATCATCGACTACCGTGATGTCCTGAATATGCCGCAAAGTACCGCTATGTGGTGAAGCCGAGCCCGGTGCAAGAACGCTCCGATAGGTGGCGGCAACGTCTGCTGCGGTGAGCGTTGCCCCGTTGGTAAACGAGGCGCGGTTTTCTTTCAGTTTGAGACGGTAGCGTTTCGGGCCGCGTTGTTGCCATTCGGCGACGCTGGGTTGCGGACGACCTTCGGCATCAAGTTCTACCAACGATGCATAGAGCAGTGCGTTCACGCGCTCGGAGGCGGCGTCACTCGCCAGTCGCGGGTCTAGTAATCGCGGCGCAGTAGCGACGGCGAAAACGATCGTATCGAGAGGTTGCTTCTGGCAGCCCGCCAGCATGAGGCATACGCAGAGTAGCGTGACCCCTCTCACCATTGTGAATAAGGAAATTCGCTCAGCCGACTGTTGTAGTAGCGCGCGTCGTCTGAAACCTCTTGCCCGAGCCAGGCGGGCCGCTCAAATGATTCGTTGGGGTCACTCAATTCGATCTCGGCGACGACTAATCCGGCGTTGTCGCCGTGAAACTCGTCGATTTCCCAAAGATGCCCGCCGCGAGGCACGTGATGCCGGGTCTTGTCGATCAATGGCCTCAATGCAACCCGTTCCAATATCTCGTGGGCATCATCCAGCGGCACCGGATACTCGTATTCGAGGCGGCTGATTCCGTCGCCGGTATGTTTGATGTTGAGTTGCGCGGTCTTGCCTTTGATGCGTACCCGCACGGAGGATTGCATACCCCGCGACAAATAGCCCTGAACGAGTCGGATACTCTCCTCGACCTCGTTTCGCCAGTCATCCGATGCCAGCAGAAACTTGCGTTCTATCTCAGTGGCCATTCAGCTATCCCTTTCAAATAATGCAATTGATTCAACATGCGCGGTATGCGGGAACATATCCATCACGCCTGCTTTCAGTAATTTGTAACCGTGGCTATTGACAAGCTCACCGGCATCGCGCGCCAGGGTCCCCGGATAACACGATACATATACGATCCGCTCGATGCCGAGACGAGGCAGGACCGGCAGCATCTGTAGCGCACCGCTCCGCGGCGGGTCGAGTAGTGCCTTGTTGAAACGTTGCTGCATCCAGCTCTCGGAGGTCAGCTCGCCGTAAAGATCGGCAGTGAAATAGTCAACATGGTCCAAGGCATTGTGTCGCGCGTTCGCCCGGGCGCGCTCGACCAGCGCTGCGTCACCTTCTACGCCAACAACCTTGCCGGCGGTTCTGGCGATCGGCAATGTAAAGTTGCCGATACCGCAAAAAAGATCCAACACCCGGTCGCTTGGCGCCAGGTCAAGCAATTCAATCGCCCGCCCCACCATCAACCGATTGATCTCCGTATTCACCTGCGTGAAATCGCTTGGCTCGAATGTGAGCTCCAGATCGAAATCTGGCAATCGATAGGCCAGCTGCACAGGGTCTCGTAGCGGGCGTACGGTCTCGGGCCCGCCAGACTGCGTATAGAAAACCACGTCATGTTGCGACGCAAAGTCGACCAGGATTTGCTCGTCTTGCGCGGACAAGGGTTCCAGTACGCGCAAGATCAAAACGCACTGCGAATCGTCCATAGCCATTTCGATTTGCGGCAGGTTGCGTCTCACGCTGAGTGACTCGATCAGTATCCTCAGCGCGTCAATCTTCTCGCCGACGCGTGGATGAAGCACTTCGCAACGCGTGATGTCGGCGACCAGGCTGGAGCCACGTTCACGGAACCCAACCAGAACACGACCCTTGCGCAACACGTCTTTGACGCCGAGCCTCGCCTTGCGTCGGTACCCCCAGGGAGAGGCGCCCCTGAGCGGCGGCAGGGTTGCCGCGGGCGTCACGCCACCGATTTGCTGGAGATTGTCGAGCAACACCTTTTGCTTCGACGCAATCTGCTCATCAGGATGTTGATGTTGCAGACTACAGCCGCCGCATAGCCCAAAGGCCTCACAACGCGGTTCGACTCGCATGTCTGCGGGCTCAGAAACGCCTACCACCACGCCTTCGTCGTGCTGTCGGCGTCGATTAAGGTAGCGAAAATCGACCTGTTCCCCGGGTAATCCGCCCCACAGGAAAGTCGCCTTGCCATCGACACGCGCCACCCCGCGACCATCGTGCGACATCGATTCAATCTGGGCCACAAACTCGCCTTCCGGCAGGCGGGGCCTCCTACGTCTGCGCGCCATCAGTGCGCCTCTCGCCATGTGCGATGAAATGCCTGCAGGTATGGGTCTTGCTGGCTTTCGAGCCAGGCAGCCAGTTGTTGATGGGCGTGGTCGGTCTGTTTTTGGTCGCACCCACCGCGCGCCAACAGCAGGCGGAGTGCCATCAGGAAGAGATTCAGCGCTTGCAGCGTCGCGAGCGCATCCACGGCACGGGCATCGCCCTTGATCCAAGCCTCCATCGCGCTGTCTTGGGTCAGCGCGGATAACCCGGGCAAGCCGATCGCACTGGCGATAGCGTCGATGTCAGGACGGTCTTGGTCATCTGCCGCCCACCAGTCGCCGAGATCCGTCCATCCGGGTGCAGGGCCGTCCGACCACAGTGATGGAATCGTGCACCCATGCATCACGGCACGACAACGCAGCAACGGCAAAACCGCTTGCTGGGTCGACCAGGAGAGTAGATGGGTCCGGTTCAGCGCTGAAGTGTGAATTGCCTGCAACATCGCCGTTTCGTCATGCTCACCGGCGGTCCATCGCGATATCGTCAACTGTTCATGCGTCTGGCCGATCAACGAGACGGCACCAATCGCGCACTGATCCCAGCGCAATGATTCAATCCCGCCAGATGACTGTTTGCGCCGATGAAAAAGCACCTTGGCGACCGATTCATCATCGAGATCATCCAACTGATGATGCCGCCGCGCCAGGGCGAGATCAGGCACCGGAACAACAGACAGAATGGCAAAGGACACCATCAGTCTGCCGGAAAGACGCCGGTTGATAGGTAGCGATCACCCCGATCACAAATGATCGCGACAATGACGGCATTTTCGACCTCTTCAGACAGTCGCAACGCTGCTGCCACCGAGCCGCCCGAGGAAACCCCGGCAAAGATCCCCTCTTCCGCAGCGAGTCGGCGGGTCATTTCCTCTGCATCAGCCTGACTCACATCCATCTCTCTATCGACCAGCTCGCTGTCAAAGATTTCCGGAACATAGGCCGGCGGCCAGCGCCGGATACCGGGAATGGAGGATCCCTCCTCCGGTTGCACGCCGATTATCTGCGGCCGTGGGTTCTGTTCTCTGAGGAAACGGGCTGTCCCGGTGATGGTGCCGGTCGTCCCCATGGCGCTGACGAAATGCGTCACCGTGCCGCGCGTGTCGCGCCATATCTCTGGACCGGTGGTTTCGTAGTGCGCCTGCGGGTTGTCCTGGTTGGCGAACTGGTTGAGGACTTTGCCCTCGCCTTCCGCCTCCATGCGCAAGGCCAGGTCACGCGCGCCCTCCATACTTTCTTCCCGCGACACCAGGATCAGTTCGGCGCCAAATGCTCGCATCGCGGCACGCCTTTCGATGCTGAGATTCTCCGGCATGATCAACACCATTTTAAAGCCTCGAATGGCGGCGGCCATGGCGAGTGCAATCCCGGTATTACCACTGGTGGCCTCGATCAGGGTGTCGCCCGGCCGAATATCGCCACGTTGTTCAGCGTGCCGAATCATCGACAGCGCGGGACGATCTTTGACAGAGCCGGCCGGATTGTTGCCTTCCAACTTCCCGAGAATCACGTTGCTGGTGCTTCCAGGCAGGCGTTGCAGGCGGACGAGTGGCGTATTGCCGACGAAGGCTTCGATGGTCGGGAATTCCATCGCGCAAGTTTAGGGGATTTTGCGCGAAGGCGCCGCAACCACAATCGCCAGAAAAGACCTCAGCCGGCCGGCTGCAAGAGATTTTTCATGTCGGCGACGGCAGCATGCAGCCCGGAGAACACCGCGCGGCTGATAATCGCATGGCCGATATTGAACTCGACAATGCCCTCGATCGCCGCGACCGCTTTGACATTGTGATAGTCGAGCCCGTGGCCTGCATTCACTTGCAGGCCCAATTGCAGGCCGCGGTCTACGCCTTCCGCGATTCGGGTCAGTGCGGCACGACGCGCTATTGAACTGGCGGCTTCGGCATAATGACCGGTGTGGATCTCTACGACGGGTGCGCCGATCAACGCGGCGGCTTCCAACTGTGCGGGATCCGCGTCGATGAACAGCGAGACGCGGACCCCGGCCTCGGCCAGTGCCGCGCAGTAGTCGGTGAGCATGGGGATGGCGGCCGCGGCATCAAGTCCCCCCTCGGTCGTCAACTCTTCACGTTTTTCGGGGACCAGACAACAATCCGCGGGCGCCAGTCGGGTAGCGATAGCCAACATTTCCGGGGTCGCTGCCATTTCCAGATTCATGCGTGTCTGTAGCGTATCGATCAGCCGCTCGACATCCCGGTCCTGAATGTGTCGGCGATCTTCTCGCAGGTGCAGCGTGATCCCATCCGCGCCGGCCTGCTCCGCGACCAATGCGGCCTGGATAGGCTCGGGGTATCTCGTCCCACGGGCCTGACGCAGCGTGGCGACATGATCGATATTGACTCCGAGGAGCCTTTCGTAGGCATTCATCACTGTACTTTCCCAACAAAACCAAGGTCGCTGTCACCGGAACAAGTCACGACTGCGGATCACTCTCCCTTCCAGATGATGATCCAATACAGCACGCATGAAAACACGTGCCTCACGCTGAATCTGCAGGTCGTCGAACGTGCAGCTGGTCAGCGCATGAAACAGCTTGCCCGAAAAAGGGGCATCCGGCTGTCCCGAGCATTCAGGCCCGCTTTCAACTGCATAGCAGTATCGACGGTCAGGATCTATCGCTGAACCGCCGGCGTCTCGGTCGAGAATCAGGGCGTGTCCGAGGTGATGCAGAAGTTTGACTTCAAAGGTTCGCAGAACCGGGTCTGCCGGTGTCTGGTGCTGCAGGCCCGTCAGTGCCTTCACGTAGTCGTCATAGAGCACACTCGACGGATCGGCCCGAGCAGTCAGCTTGAGGACCAATTCGTTGACGTACAGGCCACAGTACAGTTGCTTCCCGGTGAGATGCACGGGTGGCCCGGCGATTTCGGCCGCGGTCAGATTCTGGACCTCACCGCGCCCACTCAGCGCAATCAGTAACGGTTGGAAGGGTTGCAGGCGTGGAAAACGCTTTCCGGTTAAGGCGCCCTTTGCGACACATACGGCACGCCCTTGTTCGCGATCGAAGAGCTCCACCAACTGGCTGGTGTCGCCATAACGCCGCGCATGCAGAACAAATGCTGGCGATAGCACGCTCGCTGGCACGGACGGCTAATCCGTGTAGCCGAGTTGGACCAGACTGGCCTCTTCGTTTGACCAGTTCTTCTTGACCTTGACCCACACATCGAGATGCACGCGGGTTTGAAAAAAATCGATCATCGCCATCCGCGCTGCCGTGGCGGCCTCTTTCATCGCTTGACCATTCTTGCCCAGCAAAATGGCTCGCTGACCTTCACGTTCGACCCAAATCACGGCAGCTATCTCATAGCGCCCATCTTGCTCGACGAAACGCTCGATCTCCACGGTTACCGCATAGGGCAATTCACGGTGATAGCGGCGAATCAGCTGCTCGCGGAGCAATTCGGCGGCAAAAAAACGCTCGGAGCGGTCACTGATCTGATCTTCAGGAAAGATTGCCTCGCCAGCCGGCAGCCCTGCGAGCACGCGTGACAGCAGCAGCTCGATGTTGTCGCCCGACTGGGCGGACACTGGTATCACCTCGACGAAGTCATGCCTTGCCGACAACTCCGCGATGAATGGTAACAATGCTTGTTTCTGCGAAATGAGATCGATCTTGTTGACAACCGCAATCGTCGCGATGCCGGCACGCTTAATCGCCGTCAATACGCTGGCATCCTCCTCGGTCCAGGCACAGGCCTGCACGACAAACAGCACGAGGTCGACGTCCAACAGCGCGGTATGTGCCGTGCGGTTGAGATAGCGATTCATTGCTTTGGTGCCACGCTCGTGTAACCCCGGCGTATCAATGAATACGATCTGTCCCTGTTCGCTGCTGTGGATGCCGAGAATCCGATGGCGTGTTGTCTGGGGCTTATGCGATGTAATCGCCAGCTTCTGGCCGAGCAGTTTGTTGAGCAGCGTCGATTTACCGACGTTAGGGCGGCCAAGTAGAACGGTATAACCGGACCGGAAAGTCATTGGGTCTTTTCCTGTAGAAGACTCAGCATCGCACGGGCAGCGACCTGTTCGGCTTTGCGACGACTGCCCGCTTCGCCAATGGTATCGGGGGCCAAGTCGGTTGTGCACAGCACCCGGAACGTCTGATCATGCGGCTCACCGGTGATCGACACCACCTCATAGTTCGGCAGCGGTTTGCCTATCGCTTGGAGGTGTTCCTGCAAGCTTGTCTTGGCATCTTTTCGTTGTGTCTCCGCGGTCGGTTTGGCCAGACGCGCGCCAAGTAACTTGCGAATCAGTTTGCGTGCTTGGTCGATGCCGCCGTCGAGGTACACTGCGGCGATTATCGCTTCAACCGAATCCGCGAGGATGGAATCGCGCGATTGGCCGCCACTACGGAGTTCACCGGGGCCCAGGTGCAAGATATCGCCGAGTTGCAGTTCACGGGCAATTTCTGCCAGGGTTTCGCGCTTCACGAGGTGGGCGCGCATACGACTGAGCTGGCCTTCATCGGCATCTTGCTCCTGCCGGTACAGGTGGTCGGCCACCTCGAACCCTAGCAGCGCGTCGCCGAGAAACTCCAGGCGCTCGTTGTTCCCCGCGCCGACACTGCGATGAGACAGAGCGCGTTGTAGAAGCTCGGCGTCTTTAAAGGTATAACCAAGGCGCTGTTGCAGTCGCGTCATGGACTCGTGTCAAACACCACCGAATCAGAGAAAGCCATAACGATCGCGACGTTGCCGGCTACCGGCTTGCGGATCTCGTACTCGACGGAAAAACGCGTTCCGTTTTTCTCTTTCTTGAGCGTTACCCACTTCCGATCGAATTCATAGACGCTGTTGATTTTAAGCCGTTTGAAAAATGAGTCTTTCATTTGCTTTGGTGTCATCTTTCGGACGGTCCGGTCTTGTTCCATATTCGCCAGCACTTGCTTGATGGAATAGTTTTCCATGTAAGTGGGGACCATTTTGACGCCAATAAGAACGAAGAACACGGCCACGGCGATGACAAACATCCAACCCACCATCGTCATGCCTTTTTGTCGGTTTTGCATTCCGTTCACCATGATTATGCGACCTCCCAAGATGCAAGGTTATCCGATGTAGCGGCAGCTCTGCGCGTTGGCTTGAAAAAGCCGATTAATCGCCGATCGTACCTATCCGGCTGAACGCCAGGAAGCCAGACCGTTTCCAGTCCCAACTCATCCAGATGAAAAAGGCCTTGCCGACTAAATTTTCCTCGGGAACAAACCCCCAACACCGGCCATCGTTGCTGTCGTCCCGATTATCACCAATCATTAGGTAGTGGCCTTCGGGAACGACGACCTCCTGGTTCGCCATAAAGCGACACGAGGGGCTGAAGTCCGGTGCCAAGGGGTTGACCAATACGGGATGTGGCGTTCCTCCGAGTGACTCGCGCCCTTCGATTGAACCCAGGGCCCGCATCCCCGAACCTTCAGGTTGATATTGTCCAACAACATCGACCGGAGCTGGCGTACCGTTAATGAAAAGGGTTTTTTGCTGGTAACCGATCCGGTCACCAGGCAAGCCGACAACGCGCTTAATGTAGTCGAGCCGCGGATTCACCGGCCAACGGAAGACCACGATGTCGCCCCGCTCCGGCTCGCTCAGCGGTATCAACTTGGTCTTGGTAACGGGCAGCCGTATGCCGTAGGTGAATTTGTTGACCAGGATGAAGTCGCCAACCAACAGTGTCGGCATCATGGATCCGGACGGTATGCGGAACGGCTCGACCAAAAAGGCCCTTAGTAGCAGCACGACAAGGAAGATCGGGAAAAACGACCGTGCATATTCGACCGACGTCGGCAAAGGATCGTCACCGGTCTTTCCTTTGATCAGTCTGTAGACCAGCCACACGGCACCGGTAACGACCGATGCCAGTGCCAGCGCGGGCTCGATCCCTAATGCGATGACTACCCAAACCAGAAAAGCGAAAAAGCCAAAAACCAAAATCGATTGCATTTTTTTGTTCCAGCACAGCGGCCCCGTTCAGGCCCCGTGACACCTATTTATCTTTGCCTACCTGCAACACTGCGAGAAAGGCTTCTTGCGGAATTTCCACGCGCCCTACCTGTTTCATGCGTTTCTTGCCGGCCTTTTGCTTTTCAAGCAGCTTACGCTTGCGTGTGACATCGCCGCCGTAGCATTTGGCAGTCACATTTTTGCGCAGTGCTTTGACAGTCGAACGCGCGATGATCTTGCTGCCAATGGCGGCCTGTATCGCCACCTCAAACATCTGGCGGGGGATGATTTCTTTCATCTTCTCGGTCAATTCCCGCCCGCGGCTTTCGCAATTGTCGCGATGCACGATGAGTGACAACGCATCAACTTTTTCACCATTGATCAAAATGTCCAGCTTGACCAACGATGAGGCCTCAAAGCGTTTGAATTCATATTCGAAGGAGGCGTAGCCGCGGCTGACGGATTTCAAACGATCAAAGAAATCCAACACCACCTCGTTCATCGGCAATTCGTAAACCAGTTGGACCTGCCCGCCAAGGTACTGGAGGTTTTTCTGCACACCGCGTTTCTCGATACACAGCGCGATAACGTTACCGAGGTGGTCCTGTGGGACCAGGATGTGCGCCTCGATGATCGGTTCGCGGACTTCGTTGAACTTGCCCGGCTCAGGTAACGCGGCCGGATTGTCGATTTGTAGCACCGTGCCATCGTTCAGCCGCACCTCGTAGACAACGGTGGGCGCCGTTGTGATCAGGTCGAGGTCGTATTCGCGTTCGAGTCGCTCCTGCACGATTTCCATATGCAGCATGCCGAGAAAGCCACAACGAAAACCGAAGCCAAGGGCTTGCGATGTCTCGGGCTCATAGTGCAATGCCGCGTCGTTGAGCTTGAGTTTCTGCAACGCATCACGGAAAGATTCATAGTCATCCGAGCTGACCGGATACAAACCGGCGAACACCCGCGGCCGCATCTCTTGGAACCCCGGTAGCGGCCCGGCGGCCCGCCGGTTCTCCAGGGTCAACGTGTCTCCGACCGGCGCGCCATCGACCTCCTTGATTCCGGCGATGACGTAGCCGACGTCACCGGTCGACAACAGCGGCCTGTCGGTCCGCTTTGGTGTGAATACACCGACCTTCTCGACTTGGAACACGCGCCCCGTCGACATGATGCGCATCTTGTCCTTTGGCCGGATCACGCCGTTGACGACACGGATCAGCGAAATCACCCCGACGTAGGTATCGAACCAGG
This sequence comes from uncultured Gammaproteobacteria bacterium, assembly GCA_942490985.1. Lineage (GTDB taxonomy): Bacteria > Pseudomonadota > Gammaproteobacteria > Chromatiales > Chromatiaceae > Thiosocius. The sequence goes on along the minus strand of CALNYW010000003.1, from coordinate 47,720 downwards.
AGTCAATGATCAGCGCCTGCAGTGGTGCCTCGGGATCCCCTTTGGGTGGCGGAATATTGGCAATCAGGGCCTCGAGGAGATCGGGAATGCCGAGGCCGGTTTTCGCGCTGACGTGCAACGCGTCCGAGGCATCGATACCGATGATCTCCTCTATCTCGGTTACGACTCGGTCCGGTTCCGCCGACGGCAGGTCGATCTTGTTCAGCACCGGCAGGACTTCAAGATTCTGCTCGATGGCCGTGTAGCAGTTGGCAACGCTTTGCGCTTCAACGCCTTGTGCGGCATCGACGACAAGCAAGGCGCCTTCGCAGGCCGCCAGGGAACGGGAGACTTCGTACGAGAAATCGACGTGGCCGGGCGTGTCGATAAAGTTCAGTTCGTAGGTCTGGCCGTCTTTCGCCGTATAAGCCAGGGTAACGGATTGCGCCTTGATCGTGATGCCGCGCTCGCGCTCGAGGTCCATGGAATCGAGCACCTGCGCCGCCATCTCGCGTTCCGCCAGACCGCCACAAACCTGGATGAAACGGTCAGCAATGGTTGATTTGCCATGATCGATGTGCGCGATGATCGAAAAATTTCGTATGTGACTGAGATCGGTCATGCGCTGAATCTAATGGGAGACCTGTTTGCGGACGCACTCGTGGGCGTTGAAACGGCCCCAGCGACCACCGCATTAATCGAGTTGTCGCCTCCAACGAGGAGCTGTCCTAACGGACACGCGTCCAACAATCAAAAACGGAACGACCCGGCGGGACGTTCCGTTTTAATAGGCGTCTTTCTTCCTGACAGGGGAGTATACAGAAACCGCGGCCTGGCCGGAAAGCTGTCTTACCAACCCTGCCCGTCGGTGAGTGGCAAAAGCCGCTCAGCCGTCAAGTCGCAGTGCGATGAACTGCCGGTTGTCGCCCCGGCGGATCAGCACGGGGACAATATCCCCTTCCGCCGCCTCGATAAGCTCGCGGAGGTGGTCAGCGCCTTGGACGTCGATCAGATTGAACTTTAGGACGACGTCTCCCCGTCGAAACCCAGCGTCCTGGGCCGTCCCCGGGACCACCTTGCCGACCAGGGCTCCGCCTTCCTCCTCGATACCGAGTTCTGCACGGACCTCTGGCGTGATATCGATGACGGAAAGACCGAGCTGTGCGATCTCGTCGGGCGCCGATGGCTGGGCAGCATTACCAGCGATGGTGTCGTCATCTGGCAGACGGCCGATCGTGATCGGCATCTTCCGCTCCTTGCCGTTGCGCAGAACCGTCAGCTCGGCGGTCGACTCGACGCGCGTTGTGCCGACCAGCGGTGGCAGCTGGCTGGAGTTCAGCAGACGCTGGCCTTTGAACTCAATAATGATATCGCCGACTTGCAGACCGGCATCGGCCGCCGGCGAGCCTGGCATCACGCGAGAGACCAGCGCGCCGTACGGTTGTGTCATGCCGAACGACTCGGCCAAATCGCGGTCGACATCCTGGATCAGCACGCCGAGGTAACCACGGGCGACACTACCTGTCTCGCGCAGTTGGTCGGCAACGTTCATAGCCAGCTCGATGGGGATCGCGAATGACAGCCCCATGAAGCCGCCGGTTCGACTGTAGATCTGGGAGTTGATCCCGACGACCTCACCGTCAAGGTTGAACAGTGGACCGCCGGAATTGCCCGGATTAATCGCAACGTCGGTCTGGATAAAAGGCACGTAATTTTCACTCGGCAGACTACGGCCTTTGGCGCTGACAATACCCGCGGTCACGGTGTGATCAAAACCGAAGGGCGAGCCAATTGCCAGTACCCACTCGCCCACGTCCAGCGATTTACTTTTGCCGACCTTCACGGTCGGCAAATCGGTCGCGTCGATCTTGATCAGCGCTACATCGCTGGCTTTGTCCGACCCAATGACCTCGGCGTCATAAAAACGGCGGTCACTGAAGCGCACCTGGATCTTTTCGGCATCGGCCACCACGTGATGGTTGGTCAGGATGTAGCCGTCCGACGACACCACAAAACCGGAGCCCAGCGAGCGGCTCTCCCGCTCGGGCATGCCTTCGAGGCCCTCGCCGAAGAAGTGCTTGAACAGATCGCTGAAAGGGCTGCCCTCGGGGATCTCAGGCATCGAGAATCCTTCCGGAAGCTGTTGCTTCACTGAGGATTTTTGCTCGGTGCTGATGTTGACCACTGCCGGACTGTTTTGCGCGGCCAGTTCTGTGAAATCCGGTAGCGACGACCGGGCATGTCCTGATACGGCAAAAATCATTGCGATTGCAGCGGCTAACCAAACGCCCTGTCCGCGTAGCTGAAGTCTTGTCATCCTAGGTCCCTTGCTTTTCATTTTGATGCTTCGTTAGCCCGTCTACCGGTACGCTAACGGTACCCTGTTCGGCAAAGCCATATGTCACAACGCGCAATAGGCGCACGTCGCTGTTTTGTGTGGTGCCAGCGCCGCTCGAGCTCTTGCCGAGGTAAAAAAGCGCCATTGTCACGCCCAATAGACCGAGAAGGATGCTGGCAAGTTCCGGCGGTAGCCCGAGTCGACCACCGATCAACTGGCCGATGACGGCACCGCCCAATAGCCCGACCAGCGGCAGCGCATAGAGCTTGAAAGCGGCCTTTTGTAGCAGGCCGTCATCGAGCCCTACGACAACGAGATCCCCGGCTGAAACGCCAATCGAATCGTCCACCTGCAGGGTCATTCGTCTTTTTGGAAACCAATCCGCCAGGAGGGCGGTGCCGCAACCACCGCTGGCGTTGCAACTGCCGCAAGCTGACTGCCGTTCGATAGCGAGCGTGGCAGTTCCCGTTCGCACGGCAATCACGCGAGCCTGCTCTTCAATCATTTCGACGTCTGGATAGCCTGGGCGAAAAGTTGCAGCGTCTCGACGGGCGCTTCGCCGACGACGATTACTTCGTGATCACCGAGTAACCGCCCTACCGCGTTAGCGGCCCCATGCCGCGAGACACCTGAAATAGGTTGCTCGGGCTGCGCTGGCTGCACATAGACTGATACCGTCGCAAGTCCGTCCGAGAAGATAAAGTGTTCCAGCTCGGCAGATTTGTCGGGTAGCGCCCTGCGCCGATGAACGTTTAACCGAAACCCAGGCGGCGCCTGCTCAAACTTCCAGGCTGCCGGTGCCAGCCTTTCCAGCGGCTGCCAGTCACCGGGGTCTGCTTTGGCGATGGCTAAAGCGGCAAGGTCTCGCTCGATCGGGGTCACACCCTCACCTACCCTGAGTTCGGTGAACATCATCTGTGAAAGCGTTTTGTTCTCACCATCGACCATCACCGACCGCAATGGGAGACTGGACTGCTGGTCGATGAAAAGACGGAAGCCAAAGCGCAGTTTGTCGCGGGGCTGCACCACTATCTGATAGGTTTCCCGACCCGCCACACGCTCAGAATCCAACAGCGAAAAGTCGTAAAACTCGCGCAGCTGCCGTCCGTCGATGGCGGTCAGCGGTGAGTATGAGCGGCCCTGGGCGCGTCGACCGAGGCTGATCGGCTCGTCGCTGCCAGGCACCAGGCAGGCGACAGCGTCATTCCCTCGGATGACCTCACGCGGCTCGCCCGTCAACGACACCACCCGTTCCATCTCACTGCCGCCGCTGATGCGGTGCACGATGTATAGCGCGTCAAGTCGGTCACCCGACTGAACGACAAATCTCCCCTCGTAGTCGAGGGATCGGATTGCATTGTTCATGCGGTCCAACAAATCCAGCGGGTCGGCGTTGTTGGCCTGTGCCTGGGCGATCAGCCCGGCTGCAAACAGCAGCGCAGCGAACCGATCAGCGACCCGCATAGTTGACTAGCCCGATGTGAGCGACAGGGCCCTTAATCCCCGTGCGTCCGCCAAACTCGTGGTGTTCGATCACCAGGCGGTTGAGGCGGTCACTGAGCTCGGCGTCCAAAGTCTGCCATTGCCCTGAGGAAGACACCGCCTGCCGGCCAGCGGGCGAAGCAACATTGCCGGATGCCACTAACTGGATCGGCTTCTCCGGTTGTGCGACGACAATGGCCGGCGTTGAATCAACGACCCCGGTTTGTTGCATGAATCCAGGCGCGATGACAACTGCAGCGACTGCAACCGAGGCCGCCACGGCGATACCTGCCGCCGGTTTTGCCCAGCGCCAGGCCCGCCTGGGGGGGGCCAGTACCGTTGGCTCGTCGGCGAGCGCTGCGCTGACGCTGCGGCTGATCCCGGTGGCCAGCACGCGGGACTCACCGCGTACCATGTCACCAACTAATTGATAACGACCAAACTTGCCCATCGCTGCGTCGTCGTCCAAGAGCCTCGAGACGGTACGGTCTTGCTCGTGTGTGTCGAGCTCACCGTCCAACAAGGCCGATAGCTGTTCCGCAAATTGATCTTTCATCGCGTTTCAACCCTCATCGTTCATCCACCCTCGAGCAATGGCCGCAGTTTCGTGTCGATCGCCTCCCGCGCCCGGAAAATGCGCGACCGGACAGTACCGATCGGGCAATCCATGGCTTGGGCGATCTCGTCGTAACTCAACCCCTCCAGCTCCCGCAGCGTTATCGCTGTTCGCAGGTCGTCGGGTAATTCATCCAACGCCTGCTGTACTGTCTCTGCTATCTCGCCTTGCAGGGCCATCCGCTCAGGTGTGTCGCCTTCCTTGAGGCGAGTTCCTAAGTCCATCTGCTCAGCCGTTTCCGCCTCTATATCGTCGCCCGGCGGTCGTCGGGACTGCGCGGCAAGATGATTCTTTGCCGTGTTAATCGCTACCCGATAAAGCCAGGTGTAGAACGCACTGTCGCCGCGAAACTTTGGTAAAGCACGATATGCCTTGATGAACGCTTCTTGAGTGACATCCAACACCTCCGCCTGATCTCTGACATAGCGAGAGATCAGGTTCGCGACTTTGTGCTGGTATTTGAGCACCAGCACATCAAACGCCTTCTTGTCGCCGCGCTGAACACGTTCAACCAGCGCCTGATCGGCGGCTTTTTCCGAGGTCAACGTAGACCTCCACCGCCGCTCGGGCGTGTGTGCACAAGCGGCTCTGCGATGTTGACCGCATCAATACCGGGAAGTTCGCGGGAAATTATGATCTGGCGCAAGTTAGTCTTTGTTATCTTCGATTGACGGCGCCAGAATACACAACGCGCGTGACGTGCGATGTAGCCAGCGGCTAATCTCTAGCGCTCCGACCCACATCGCGGTAATTGGAAACTGGTGCGTGATTATGGCTACTCGAACCCGCGCCATCAATGGATCGAACCCTACCGGCACCAGTGAATTCGATGTCCTGGTGATTGGCAGCGGTGCTGCCGGCCTGAGTCTTGCGCTTCGTTTACCCGCCAACGTCCGCGTCGCCCTGGTTGCCAAGCGGGACCTACAGGAAGGTAACACCCTCTACGCCCAAGGCGGTATCTCGGCCGTGCTTGACGGGCGCGACTCGATCGATTCTCACGTCGAAGATACGCTGAATGCCGGTGCCGGCCTGTGCAGTGAGGCGACTGTCCGACAGGTGGTCGAGCACGGTCCTGACAACATCAGGTGGTTGTTCCAAGAAGGCGTGCAGTTTACCCGCAGTCCGGCAACCGGCGATTCCGGCTATCACCTGACTCGCGAAGGCGGCCATAGCCACCGACGCGTCGTGCACGCCGCTGATGCGACTGGCCATGCGGTTGAGTCGACCCTTGTCAGTCAATTAGACGGACATCCCAATATTTCGGTGTTCGAGCATCACATCGCGGTCGACCTGATTGCGGAAGAGCACGCGGATGGCGATTGCCGCGTTCGTCGCTGCCACGGTGCCTATCTGCTCAATGTCCCCGACGACACAGTCGTCGGCTTGGCGGCCCGATGCGTCGTTCTGGCGACCGGTGGCGCCAGCAAAGTCTATCTTTACACCAGCAACCCGGATGTCGCGACGGGCGACGGTATCGCTATGGCATGGCGGGCCGGTTGCCGTGTCGCGAACATGGAGTTCATCCAGTTCCACCCGACCTGCTTGTATCACCCGGAAGCAAAATCGTTTCTGATCAGCGAGGCAGTTCGCGGCGAAGGCGGTCGTCTACTCCTGCCAGATGGGACGCGATTCATGGAACGCTTCGATGACCGTGCCGAACTCGCACCGCGTGACATCGTTGCACGCGCGATCGACCACGAGATGAAGCGTTTGGGTATCGACTGCGTCTACCTCGACATCAGCCACAAACCGGCTGGGGAAATCGAGCGCCTGTTTCCGACGATTCATCGGCGTTGCCTGGAACTCGGCTTCGATATGCGAAAAGATCCACTGCCCGTGGTGCCGGCGGCCCACTACACCTGCGGTGGCGTGATGACCGATCATTCCGCGCAGACCGATGTCCAAGGGCTTTATGCGATTGGCGAGACCGCATACACCGGTTTACACGGCGCCAACCGGATGGCCAGCAACTCACTGTTGGAGTGCCTGGTGTTTGGTGAGATGGCGGTCAAGCACATCGTCGAGACGCTTGGTTCGACCGGGCACTCGGCGATCGATATCCCGCCTTGGGATGAAAGCCGCGTGACCGACTCGGACGAGGAAGTAGTGGTATCCCACAACTGGGAAGAACTGCGGCGATTCATGTGGGATTATGTGGGCATCGTACGCAGTAACAAGCGCTTGCAGCGTGCCCGACGACGCGTCGATTTGCTCAGACTGGAGATCAACGAGTACTACGGCAATTTCCGGATCTCCAACGACTTGCTGGAACTGCGCAATTTGGTCGATGTGGCCGCTCTGATCATCCAGAGCGCGCAACGCCGGCGTGAAAGCCGCGGCTTGCACTACAACATTGATTTCCCCGAACAAGATCCAAGCCAAAAAGCGCCGACCGAGTTGATCCCCGACAATTATCTGCCAAGGTCATCGACTGATTGACGCTCAGCCCAACCGGCCCCCCGGCTGATTGTCGGATGAGCGGAAGCCGAGGATTTCGCGTCTCAAGCGCCAATGCTGTTGCGCAGAGATCACCGAACCCGGGACGACAAGGTCAAGCCGATTTCCAGACCCTGTGCGACAACGCAATGAGACCAACCAGGGTTCAACAATGCCGGGCGTCAGACGCTGAACAGGGGTGACGCGGCCAGGTCTCGTGTGCAGCACCCATTGCCCCGCGACATCGACCTGCAGGGCATGTGGCCGCTGTGAAAAATAGCGCCCGACCTGGAAACCCGCGATCAGTAAAGCCGCTGTCGCCAATATTGCACGATAGGCCGGTTCGATCGGGCTGACAGCGATCAGGCCAAGCACGCTGACCACAACCACCGCGCTACCCCAGATCTCCCAGCGACTTACCGGCAGTTCGATGTAACACTGCATTGGCACTCCTTGCCAGACGGATCGGTTCAGATGACTGGTTTGCCGAACAATCGGTAGTAATTGTCGCGTGACTGCTGGGCCAGGTCTTCGACCGATATGTCGCGAAGCGCGGCGATCGTTTCGGCTACTTTGGCGACATGGCGGGGCTCATTAGGCTTCCCCCTGAAAGGTACCGGCGCGAGATAGGGCGAATCAGTCTCGATCAACAGCCGGTCGAGTGGCACTTGCTTGGCGACGTCCCGCAGTTCCGCAGCATTCTTGAACGTAACGATTCCGGAAAAAGAGATGTAGAAGTTCAGGGCCAACGCTGCGCGCGCCATCGGCCAGGTCTCGGTGAAACAGTGCATAACACCGCCGACGGCCTCGGCCCCCTCCTCCTGCAGAATTGCAATCGTGTCTTCCCGTGCGTCCCGGGTGTGGATGATGAGCGGTTTATTGGCGAGTTTGGCAGCGCGGATGTGGGTCCTGAACCGCTTGCGCTGCCAAGCCATATCGCCGTCGGCACGGAAATAATCCAGCCCCGTTTCGCCGATTGCGACGTTTTTCGGGTGCTTCGCCAGCGCCGCCAGTTCAGCGACGTTCGGCTCACGCCGGTCGAAATCACAGGGATGGACGCCAACCGAAACCGAGATATCCGGGTAATCCTCGACCAGCCCAAGCATGGTCGGGTAGGACTCGAGATCGATCGAGACGCACAGCATGTGCTCGACGCCGGCACTGCGCGTGGCAGTGACGAGCTGTGAGAAATCATTCGAATAGGGTGCGAGGTCCACCCGGTCGAGGTGGCAGTGAGAATCAACCAACATTTGGAGCCGTCCGCTAATTACATCGTGTGCGTCGGGCGGTCGGATTTTAGTGCGCCGGCGAGATAGCCTTCGATCTTGTTGCGGGCCATGCCCCCATCCTGATCGCTGAACTGAACACCTATGCCCGCTGCGCGATTGCCTTCCGCCCCAACTGGAGTAATCCAGATGATACGTCCCGCGACAGGCAGTCTTTCCGTTTCTTCCATGAGGGTTAATAGCATGAACACTTCGTCGCCAATTTTGTATTTTTTACTGGTGGGGATAAACAGGCCGCCATTCTTGACGAATTGCATATAGGCCGCGTAAAGCGCATTTTTGTCTTTGATCGTCAGTGACAGAATGCCCTGGCGGGCTCGCGGCATATTGGGCACAGACATCTCATCGGCCTCCTGGTCGGGTGATCTGCAACCAGCAGTTCACCAGGTTTTCCAGCGTCATCTGGGCGTTCGCGTTGTTGGCCGCGGCACGGTCTGCCTCAGACAGCAAATCGGCCAAGCGGAACATATCGCGCAAGTCTATGCCCTCGGCAAGGCTTTGCAACTCCCACCGCAGCCCAACGTGCAGAATTCTGCCGTCTGCGAGGCCAGTCGCCAGCTTGACCAGGTCATTGACCAATCTTTTCAATCCAGCATTCACAGCGTTTAACGGCAGTTCTTCCCATTTCTCAAGCAGTTGTATCGGATTACAGTCCCGTCGTTTAAGTGCACCCAGGTCCTCAACCAATCGCTTTCCGGTATCAATCCAGTCCTCTTCAGCAGCGACGAGCGCACGCAAAGGCGACCCGCCGGCGAGAGTCAGCAGCTCCTGAATCTTTTCCGGTGGCCTGTCGGCCAAGTTTTCGCTCAGCCAGTGGGTGACATCCAGGGCTGGTGGAACGCGAAAGGAAATCATTTGGCAACGGCTCCTGATCGTGCCAGGCAGCCGATCCGGATGCGAGGAGACCAGTATCAGAACGGTCCGCGGCGTCGGTTCCTCTAGCGTCTTCAGCAAGGCATTGGCGGCAGAACGATTTAGCCCGTCAGCTGGGGTGATAACGCAGACACGATAGCCTTCTGGCTGCGCGGCCAGGACACTTTTTGCCGTCAACGCCCGGACCGCGTCAATCTTGATCTGACGTCCGGGTTCGTCAGGTGCCAGCCAATGGGAATCGGGATGACTGCCCACTGCATGTTGGCGGCAGGCCCGGCATGCGCCGCAGGCATCTCCATCGCTTTGTGGTGTCGTGCACAACAGACTGGCCGCGATGCGCCGCGCAAAAAGGGTTTTGCCGAGGCCCTCCGGGCCACGCAGCAAAATAGCGTGAGGCAAACGATCGGCTCGGCGTGATTCGGTAAAACGCGACCAGCTTTCAGCATGCCACGAAAGGCGTTCCGTCGATGTCATCTCACGGTTTCAAGGTAGCTTGCGACAGCTTGCCGAATTTGCTCCGAGACATCCGGCAGCGAACGGCTCGCATCGATAATACGGTAGCGTCGAGGCGCGGCCTTAGCCAGTGCAAGATACCCTGCCCGGACCCGTTCGAAGAATGCCAGCGCCTCACGCTCAAAGCGGTCGGGGGCTGAGCGTTTGCCCGCCCGTTCAATGCCAAGTTCGACCGGCAAATCCAACAACAGCGTCAGGTCGGGCCGACGATCACCCTGCACCCATGCCTCCAAGGTAGCAATACGGGCTGTCGCGATTCCCCGACCGTAGCCCTGATACGCGTAGGTTGCGTCAGTGAAGCGATCGCAAAGCACCCAACGGCCGGCTCGCAGGGCGGGTTCGATCTTGGCACGCAAATGCTCAGCCCGGGCCGCGAACATCAACAACAGCTCGGTGTCTTCCGCCATACCATCGTGCCGATGTCCCAGTAACAATGCGCGTAGTTCTTCTCCGAGCGAGGTGCCGCCCGGCTCTCGGGTGGCCAACACATCGTATCCCTGCGTTCGAATCGTTTTTTCGAGGAGTTTCATGCAGCTGCTCTTGCCTGCGCCCTCGATGCCCTCCACCGTGATGAAGCGTCCGGTCATTTTTTTAGTTGGTACTTGCGGACGGCCGCATTGTGCTGCTTGAGAGTCTCGGAGAAGACATGCGAACCATCGCCCCTCGAAACAAAAAACAACGCCTTCCCCGCGGCAGGGGCAACGGCGGCCTCGAGCGCGGCACGCCCCGGCATACAGATGGGTGTTGGCGGCAGGCCTTTATGGACGTAGGTGTTATAGGGCGTGTCTTCGCGCAGGTCTTTGCGCCGGATATTGCCATCGAAACGCTCGCCCATACCGTAAATAACCGTGGGGTCTGTTTGGAGTTTCATCCCTTTTCGCAAACGCCTGGCAAATACACCGGCGATTTCGGACCTTTCGCCGGCCTGCCCGGTCTCCTTTTCGATGATGGAGGCCAGGATAAGTGCCTCGTAGGGGGTCTTGAGCGGTGCATCATCCGAGCGATTTTCCCAGGCTGTCGCCAGCTCACGATCCATGGTTAGCATCGCACGACGTAAGAATTCCAGATCGCTGGTTCCACGCGTGAATTGATAGGTGTCAGGGAAAAATCTGCCTTCGGGGTGCTCATCCGGCCGACCAAGCATCGCCATCAGTTCCGCATCGTCGACCTCGCCCAGCGTATGGGTCAATGCTTCGTGCGCGGCGACCGCAGTCCTAATCTGTCGAATATTCCAGCCTTCAACCAGCGTCAGGCTATAGGTGATGGAGCGGCCGGAAACCAGCAGAGCCAGTAATGAATCAGGTATCAGGCCTGGTTCCAGGCGATACTCGCCAGCACGAATCTGGCTCGCTTGACCTGTGTAGCGCCCGTACCATTCCAGGTGGCGGGCATCTCCCAATACCTTTTGTGCTGCAAGATCACGTGCCACGGCAGCCAATGTCGTGCCCTTTGGCACTGTTACCACGATGCCGGATTCTGGCACCGCCAACGGTTGGGTGAGAAATGCATCAATCTGCATCCAAATCCAGGCCGCCCCAAGACTGCCGAGCAACAACAGAATACCCAGCACGCGGTTCATGTGGACTTTTCGCCTGCGCCGAACGTTGGTCTGAACACCAACCGGCGAACGCTGTCGATCAAGGTTGGAGATGGACGGTCAGGATCAAAATTCACATCATCGAACCGTGACACTCGTCGAACACCAATGAGGGCATTCATCATGTACACCGCGTCGGCAGCTTGAACGTCAGAAACGAGCAATTCCCCCACCTGCACAGGCATGTTGTGCCGCTGTCCCTGCTCAAGCAAACAGTCGCGGACTACGCCGTACACGCCAGCACCCTTGATCGCCGGCGTCATCAATTGGCCTGCGCGTTCAACGACGATATTACTCATGGTGCCGCACACTACGCTGCCGTCTTGACTTCGCATCAGGCCTTCATCGATATCTTGTTCGAGCCACTCGTTCCGCCCAAGCACTTGATCCAGTCGATTGAGATGCTTGATCCCGGCCAACACCGGATTCTCGCTCAGCCGATGATTGCATAGTGTTAAGCGCCATGTGTCACGGTCAGCAGGACGCATCCAGGGGGAGATCTGGAGCAGACAGGTGGGTTTTACCTCTGCAGGTCGGCGATAGCCGCGCAGCGAATTGCCAGCCGTCCAAAAGATCTTCAACACGGCCTGCTCCACATCTTTGCAGATCTGGGCGCACTCTCGTTCTAGGCGACTGGTGTCGGGTTTTGGCAGGCTGAGACGTTCGCAGCCCAGCAGCAGGCGTTGCACATGCTGAGACCACAGACAGGGCGATCCTTCAATGACGGCCAATGTTTCGAAGAGACCGTCGCCAAACTGGCAGGCTCGCTCGCTGGACCAGGACCCTGGAAGTTCATTGCCAACGAGCCAGGTTACGTCCGACATCGTTGACTACCTCGGGCTGTATGAGGAACCAAAGTCTCGGTCTGGCAGGCTGGGGGATGATCGCTGGGCATCCAACCGCCAATCGAAAGGGCTGGTTTTCAGACCCTCGATTGGAAAGCGGGCTTTAGCCGTCGAACCGACGGAACACCAGCGTACCGTTAGTGCCGCCAAAACCGAATGAGTTGGAGATCGCTACGTCGACCTTCGCCTGGCGCGCCGTATGCGGCACGTAGTCCAGATCGCACTGCTCGTCGGGGTTATCGAGATTGATGGTTGGCGGCATGACCTGGTCGCGGATCGCCAGCACCGTGAACAGTGCCTCGGCGCCACCCGCCGCGCCCAGCATGTGCCCGGTCATTGATTTTGTCGAGCTGACAGCCACCTTTTTCGCGTGAGCCCCGAACGCCGCCTTCACGGCCATCGTTTCTGCGACGTCGCCGGCCGGCGTTGAGGTACCGTGGGCATTGATGTAATCGACCCTACCGATGTCTATACCGGCATCGGCAAGTGCCAGACGCATGCAGTCTGCCGCGCCCTCGCCATCAGGTGACGGCGAGGTCATGTGGTAAGCGTCGGAGTTCATCGCCGAGCCCGCCAATTCCGCATAAATCTTGGCGCCGCGAGCCTTCGCATGCTCCATTTCTTCGAGCAGCAACACGCCGGCCCCGTCGCTCAGAACGAAGCCATCTCGGTCTTTGTCCCAAGGACGACTCGCCGCCTGAGGATCGTCGTTGCGTGTGGATAGTGCGCGGGCCGCCGCGAAGCCACCAAGCCCTGTTGGCGAGGTCGCCATTTCGGCGCCACCGGCGACCATCATGTCGACGGTGCCATATTGAATCATCCGCATCGCATCACCGATGTTATGCGCCCCGGTGCTGCAGGCCGAAACTATCGAGATGTTCGGTCCCTTCAGTCCGAACATGATCGAAAGGTTACCCGCGACCATGTTAATGATGTTGGCGGGGACGAAAAATGGCGAAATTTTACGGGGCCCACCCTTCAGGTAGGCGCCAAAAGAGCTTTCGATGCCGGTCAGTCCGCCAATCCCGGATCCAATAGCGACGCCAATTCGCTTGGCGTTTTCTTCGGTGATCTCGATGCCGCTATCTTTGATGGCCTGATCGCCAGCAGCGATCCCGTAATGAATGAACGCATCCATTTTGCGGGCTTCTTTCTTCGAGATGTATTGCTCAATGTCGAAGCCATATATCGGCCCGCCAAATCGCACGCTAAAGGGTTCGATATCGAAGTGCGTGATGGGCTGGATTCCACTTTTGCCGGCAAGAATATTTTGCCAGCCGCTTTCGACGTCGAGACCAACGGGTGCTACCAGACCGAGCCCCGTGACCACTACCCTTCTATCTGACATCTGAGACGACCCCTTATCTGAAGGCGCTTACGCAAATCAAATGGCCGCGGATCAGGCTCGCCCCGAAACCCACGGCCAATATCGAATGAAGCTAGCGAGATCAGCCGTTAGCGTTGACGTAGTCGATCGCCTGCTGGACTGTCGTGATCTTTTCCGCTTCCTCGTCTGGAATTTCGGTTTCGAATTCCTCTTCGAGCGCCATCACCAGTTCAACGGTGTCCAACGAGTCGGCGCCAAGATCGTCGACGAAAGAGGCCGCTGGGACAACTTCTTCTTCTTTAACGCCGAGCTGCTCTACGACGATCTTCTTAACGCGTTCTTCGATTGTGCTCATTCTGTCAATTCCTCCAGAGATACGTGGCCACAGCGCCGCGTATTGGCGGCATATTGTAGTCAGTTTAAAGGTAGCTTCAAAGCTACCTGGATCAAAAGGCGGCAAGGCCGAAATCGGCGCCTTTCACCGCATCAGCTCATATACATCCCGCCGTTGACGTGAATCGTTTCCCCGGTCACGTAGGCCGCGGCGTCGGAGGCCAGAAAAGCGACCACCGAGGCGATTTCTTCAGGCTGCCCCAATCGGGCAAGCGGTATAGCGGCGAGCAGCGCATCACGCTGTGCGTCCGGAAGCTCGCGGGTCATGTCGGTGTCAATAAACCCTGGGGCAACTGCATTGACGGTGATACCCCGCGACCCAACTTCTTGTGCCAAAGATTTGGTAAAGCCAACCATCCCGGCCTTTGCTGCGGCGTAGTTCGTTTGACCGGCATTGCCGCTCGCCCCAACCACCGACGCGATATTGATGATCCGTCCCGTTTTTGCCTTCATCATCGCCCGCAGACAGGCTTTACAGACCCTGTAGACCGATGTCAGGTTGGTGTTTATCACACTGTCCCATTGTTCGCCCTTCATACGCATCAGCAGATTATCGCGCGTGATGCCGGCATTGTTGACCAGGATCGTCACGGCGCCGTATTTCTCCGCAATCGCCTTGAGCGCGCTGTCAACCGAGCTATCGTTACCGACGTCCAGGCACATGCCTTCGCCGTCGATGCCTGCTTCGCGGAACCGTTCTGAGATCGCCGCGGCACCGGCATCCGAGGTGGCTGTGCCAACGACCCGGGCCCCTTGGCGGCCGAGCATGTCGGCAATCGATCGTCCAATTCCTCGGCTGGCGCCTGTCACCAAGGCGACTTTTCCCTCAAGCATTGACTGTCTCCATCGCAGTTTCCAGACTGGCAGGATTGAATACAGGCAGGGTCTTCAACATCTTATCGATCCGCTTGTTCAAGCCAGTCAAGACTTTGCCCGGCCCCGCCTCTATCACCAAGTCGACGCCACGATCCGACATCGCCCGAATCGTTTCGACCCAGCGGACGGGCTTGGAAAGTTGTTCGAGCAATAACTGTCCCAGTTCTTCGGGTGAGGTGGCCTCGGCGACGGTCACGTTGTGCAGCACCGGCACATCGGGCATTGCAAAAGCTGTTTCCGCGATCAGCTCGGCAAGCCGATCGGCCGCCGGCTTCATCAACACGCAATGCGAGGGCACGCTGACGTCGAGCATAAGCGCCCGCTTGGCGCCGGCCTGCTTGGCCAGTTCAGCGGTGCGGCTCACCGCGGCAGCATGGCCCGCTATCACGACCTGCCCCGGCGCATTGAAGTTTACCGCTTCGACCACTTCATCGCCGGCGCCGTCGATGCAGGCTTCCCGAACTGCGTCGTCATCGAGGCCGAGTATGGCCGCCATCGCCCCAACCCCTGGTGGCACGGCCGCTTGCATGAATTCGCCGCGCTTGGCGACCAACCGCACAGCGTCCTCCAGTCCAAGTACATTGGCGGCGACCAGCGCGCTGTATTCACCAAGGCTATGGCCTGCCATCACGGTAGCCGCTGGTAACCCGCTGTCTTGCAGCACCCGCATCACCGCGATGCTCGCGGTGAGTAGAACTGGCTGGGTGTTCCGGGTGTCATTCAAGGCCTCGGGAGGACCTGTCTGAGTCAGTTTCCAGAGGTCGAGGCCGAGCGCATCCGAGGCCTGCGCGAAGGTGTCTGTCACCGCCGGAAAGGCCCCGGCCAAGTCGCCGAGCATGCCGACCGACTGCGAGCCCTGGCCCGGAAAAACAATTGCAAATTTTCTGTTCATCGATTGTATTCGGCCCTTACGGGCTGGGGTTTTAGTTCGCCGCTTGCAGCGATCAAAACTTTAAAAGGACAGAGCCCCAAGTGAATCCGCCACCAAACGCCTCCAACAGGACCGTCTCACCACGCTGAATACGGCCGTCGCGTACCGCCACATCCAGCGCCAATGGCACTGATGCCGCCGAGGTGTTGCCATGCATGTCAACGGTAACGACCACGTTGTCCATGTCCATATGCAGTTTGCGCGCCGTTGCGTTGATGATGCGAATATTCGCCTGATGAGGCACCAGCCAATCGATGTCGGCTTTTTTCAGGCCGTTGGCCTGCAACGTTTCATCGACGATACGGCCAAGCGTGTTGACCGCCATTTTGAAAACCTCGTTACCCTTCATCTGGGTAAAATGCGGGTCACCGGTCTCTTCTGGTAATTCAAAACCGCGCGAAACACCCCCAGGTACATGCAGGAGGCGTTCGTAGGCACCATCTGCGTGCAAATGCGTCGATAGGATCCCGGGTTGGTCTGTTGCTTCGAGGATAACCGCGCCAGCGCCATCTCCGAACAACACACAGGTTCCCCGATCAGACCAATCGATGACGCGCGAGAAGGTCTCAGCGCCGATCACCAGGGCGCATTTGGCGCTGCCGGTCTTGACAAACTTTTCCGCCACGCCGAGTGCGTAGACGAACCCCGTGCAGACAGCCTGCACGTCAAACGCGGGACAGCCATGGACATTCAATCGCTGCTGCAAAAGACAGGCGGTGCTGGGGAAGATTTTGTCTGGCGTCGTTGTCGCCAGCACAATGAGATCTATCTCGTTCGCGCTTTTCCCTGCTGCATCCAATGCGCGCAAAGACGCTTGCTCGGCGAGGTCACAGGTCGTTTGTCCGGGGGCGGCGATGTGCCGCTGCCGAATACCGGTTCTCTCTCGAATCCACTGATCACTGGTATTGACCATGGATTCGAGCTCTCGGTTGGTCAACACCCGATCTGGTAGGTACCCGCCGGTGCCGGCTATCCGTGCGTAAAGCGTCATGCGCTGGCGGAGATGTCGAGTTGCTGCCCGACGCGCTGCTCAATGCGCGTGGCGATATCCGCAAGCACCTCTTTCTTGGCAATCGAAATAGCATTTTCGAAAGCCAGGCAATCTGCACCGCCATGGCTCTTGACAACGATGCCCCTCAAACCAAGTAGGCTCGCGCCATTGTAACGCCGTGGGTCAATGCGTTTGCTGAGAGCCTTAAGCACTGGCATGGCGACGATCGCGCTGAATTTGGTGAACAGATTGCGTTTGAATTCTGCCGTCATAAAGTGACGAATCAGCTTTGCAACACCCTCGGTGTTCTTCAGGGCAACGTTACCGACAAACCCGTCTGTGACCACGATATCAAGGTCATCGCGCAGATAGATGTCGTCGCCCTCGACATAGCCAATGTAGTTCAGCTCAGCGGTAGAGCGGCTGAGGAGTTCGTGTGCTCCCTTGACCTGCTCGTTGCCCTTGATTTCTTCTTGGCCAATGTTCAGCAGGCCGACCGTTGGCGTGCCGCCCTCCACTGCCTGTACTAATTCGGTTCCCATCACCGCGAACTGGTACAGATGGGTCGCCTCGCAATCAATATTGGCGCCAAGATCCAAAACCCAGGTACGCCCGTTTATCGCAGGCAATGCGGTAATAATCGCCGGGCGATCTACGTGCGGCAGCATCTTCAGTACAAAACGCGCCGTTGCCATCAAAGCACCCGTGTTCCCGGCACTGACGCAGGCCGCCGCCGTCCCTTCCTTGACGAGGTCGATCGCGACCCGCATCGAGGAGTCTTTTTTGCCACGTAGTGCGCGCGACGGCAGTTCATCCATCGCGACCGATTCGCTTGCATGTCGGATCGTGATTCGCCCGGGCAGCTTGCCGCCAGGCAACTCGGCTCGGATTACATCTTCCCGGCCAACCAAAATCAGGTGACAGTTGAGATCTTTCTCGAGGTATCCGATAGCCGCCGGCACCACGACACTTGCACCATGGTCCCCGCCCATCGCATCAAGCGCTATCGTTATTGGCTCTACCACGCGAAGTTTTGCTCGTTGCCTGAGTTTGCCGAGGGGCCAGATCGCCGACTGCTTATTTGTTGACTACTTTGCGACCACGGTAAAAGCCGTCAGGGCTGACGTTGTGCCGCAGGTGTGTCTCACCCGACGTCGGGTCAATCGACAGCGCCTCCGTTCTCAAGCCATCGTGCGCCCGACGCATGCCGCGTTTGGAGGGGGTTTTCCGGTTCTTTTGGACCGCCATGTCAAATTCCTCAATGTTAAATTCAGTCGTTCGTTTCATTGCCGCGTTTCAGCGCCGCTAAAGCCGCGAATGGTGAAGGCGGTTTTTCTTCCGTCTCTGTCTCCAGGCCGGCAGGCCTGGTGCTGAGCTCGCTCAGGCTGACCTCGCACTCTTCCGGATCATGCGTTGGGGCGTTTGGAATCGACAAGATCAACTCGTCTTCGATCAAGTCGCGCAAAACGACTTGATTTTCTTCCACCAACAACGGATCCAGCGAATCCGGCAGCCGCTCCATCTCTGCAGGCCCTGAGACCACGCCAAGCTGCGAGGTCGATACGATTTCTCGTTTGACCGTTCCAAGACAACGCTGGCATTGCACGGCTAGCGTCGCCCGGACGCTCACCTCAACCACGTCGCGTTTGTCTTCGTTTTTTGAAAACGCCAGCCGGAAAGTCGCGTTACCAGCGGCGTCCGTCAGTAGCAACGACAAGCGGGCAAACTCGCTAAGCGCAATCACACCCTCGTAGACCTTGCCAAGGCCGCACAAACGTGACGGGTCTGCGTGGTCGGGAAGCAGCGACAACATAGCGGCGGGATTGTAGGCAAAGCTACGCGTAGGGGCAACCAAAAAATAGTGTATTTTCGGGCGTTTACCGTGTTCCCACTGGTAAATCAGCGGTTAATCAGCCACCAACTACCGCCAACAGGACGCCGGCGGCAACCGCAGAACCGATGACACCTGCCACGTTAGGCCCCATGGCGTGCATCAACAAAAAGTTGTGATGATCGGCTTCAAGCCCCACTTTGTTGACAACCCGGGCCGCCATGGGCACCGCAGAGACCCCGGCCGCCCCGATCAGCGGATTGACCTTACCGCCCGAGAATCGATGCATCAACTTGCCCATAATCACGCCGGTTGCGGTACCGATACAGAATGCGGCGGCTCCCAGGGCCAATATTCCGAGGGTTTCAACACTGAGGAACTTGTCGGCCTGAAGCCTTGAACCGACCGACAGCCCAAGGATGATTGTTACGGCGTTGATGATTTCGTTTTGTGCCGCCTTGCTGAGTCGATCAACGACACCCGATTCCCGCAACAGATTGCCAAACGTGAGCATGCCGATCAGCGGCGCAGCAGAGGGTAAAAACAGAACGCACAAAAACAGCACCGTCAAAGGAAACAGAATCTTTTCCAGCTTGCTGACCGGGCGTAGTTGTGACATCACGACCTGGCGCTCAGATTCGGTTGTGAGCGCACGCATGATCGGTGGCTGAATGATCGGCACAAGCGCCATGTACGAATAGGCGGCGACAGCGATGGCCCCGAGCAGGTCCGGTGCCAATTTAGACGCCAAGAAGATTGCCGTTGGGCCATCCGCCCCGCCAATAATCGCAATGGCGGAGGCATCAGCCAAGGTGAAATCAAACCCTGGAATCGCATTCAGCGCCAAGGCCCCCAGCAGGGTCGAAAAGATCCCGAACTGTGCGGCTGCACCCAGCAGAAGCGTTGACGGCTTTGCGATCAACGCGCCGAAATCAGTCAGCGCGCCTACGCCCATGAAAATCAGCAGTGGCGCGACCCCGGAACCAATCGCCACGCTGTAGAACTGGTACAACATCCCGGCTTCGTGCCCGAGATTCTGCGCCAGAAGTTTGGCTTCGTGCAGCTTTGCGCCGCTGGCATGTTTCAACGCATCGCCAATCTCCGCTACAGGTACGCCGAGCACACCGGCGAGCGCAGCCAAATGCTCTGGTTCTGCCGCCAAGCGCAGATGACCGACGGCATCTTCGGCGAGTCCGGCGACCGGGACATTGGCCAAAATGCAACCGAAGCCTATCGGGAGCAGCAGCAGCGGCTCGAAACCCTTGCGGATGGCCAGGAAAATCAGGCCGGCACCGACCAAAATCATCAGCACCTGGCCCCATTCCAGGTTTGCGATGCCCATGGATTGCCAGAGCGCGTGTAGTCCGTTTTCAAACATCAGAATCAGCTCATCGTGAGCAAGACATCGCCGACCTGGACGGCATCGCCTTCCTTGACGACAACCGCCTGGACTATGCCCCCCTCAGGCGCGCGGACCTCTGTTTCCATCTTCATCGCTTCGAGGATCATCACGATATCGCCGGACTTGATAGTCTGTCCGGCGGCAATATTGATCTTGAAGATGTTCCCTGCCAGCGGCGCTGGCACACTGCGGGCGGCGCCAGCGGGCGGGGCAATGGCTGATTCTGCGGCCGCAACCGGTTGTGCCTGGGTTACTTCGCCGCCTGGTGCGACGAGGACGTTGTAGGCATGACCATCAACGGTAACCCGGTAGGCCTCGGGCACACCGGCCGGAACAGTGCGCGAAGCTTGTGCTGATGCTGGCGCAACAGCGGCCGGCACCGGCTCGCTTCCGGGCACCGGTTCAAACGCATCGGGATTGTCGCGATTTTCGAGGAACTTCAGTCCAATCTGCGGGAACAAGGCATAGGTCAGAACGTCATCAACTTCCTGTTCAGCAACCCGAATGCCTTTCTCCTCGGCCAACCTCCGGAATTCGTCGGTCAACTTGTCGACTTCGGGTTCAAGCAAATCGGCCGGCCGACAAGTAATCGGTTCCTGCCCGTCATCCAGCACCCGTTGCTGAAGTTCGGCGTTGACCGGCGCGGGCGTTGAGCCGTACTCGCCACGCAAGACGCCGGCTGTCTCCTTGGTGATGTTTTTGTATCGCTCGCCGGTGAGCACGTTTATCACCGCTTGCGTCCCGACGATCTGCGATGTCGGTGTGACGAGCGCGATGTAGCCCAGGTCCTCACGCACACGCGGGATTTCTTCCAGCACCTCGTCCATGCGGTCCGCTGCATTCTGCTCGCGCAGTTGGTTTTCCATGTTGGTCAGCATGCCCCCCGGGACCTGGGCGACCAGAATGCGTGAATCCACACCCCTTAGCGAACCCTCGAACTTGGCATACTTCTTTCGCACTTCGCGAAAATAGGCGGCAATCTCTTCGAGTTCGGGCAAATTAAGCCCGGTATCACGCTCATGTCCCTGCAAGATGGCGACAACCGACTCGGTCGCGGAGTGGCCATAGGTCATCGACATCGACGAAATAGCCGTGTCGACCATATCGATGCCGGCCTCCGCGGCCTTGATATTGGTGGTTGTGCTCATCCCGGTGGTCGCATGAGACTGCATCGCGATCGGCACCGAGACGGTTTCCTTCAAACGAGAAATCAGCTCGAAGCAGGTATACGGATTCAGCAGGCCGGCCATGTCTTTGATGCAAATGGAGTTACAACCGAGGTCTTCAAGGCCCTTGGCCATATCCAGCCAGTATTGGAGGTCATGCACCGGACTTACCGTGTAAGACATTGCGCCCTGCGCATGCTTATCGGCTTTCAGGGTTGCCGCGACCGCGGTCTCAAAGTTTCGCAAATCATTCATCGCATCGAAGATGCGGAAGACATCCATGCCATTTTCCGCGGCGCGCTCGACAAAGCGCTCGACGACATCGTCGGCATAGTGCCTGTAACCCAGAATATTTTGCGCCCGAAACAACATCTGCATCCGCGTCTTCGGCATCGCCTTTTTGAGCGCGCGAAGACGCTCCCAGGGATCTTCACCGAGAAATCGAATGCACGCATCAAACGTTGCGCCGCCCCACATCTCGAGCGACCAAAAGCCGATCTCGTCGAGTTTCGCCGCAATAGGCAGCATGTCATCCAACCGCAGCCGCGTCGCGAACAAGGACTGGTGGGCATCGCGGAGAACGACATCGGTGATGGCGAGCTTATTCGTTGTCATGGATGGTCGAATCCTAATGGGTTAACAGGATGACGAGGGGTCACCGAGAGGCCCGATATCGCGCGACGGCAGCACTGATCGCAGCGATGACGCGTCGGTCGTCGGACACGGTTGCAGCAGGCGTCATGCTGGGCAAGGCGTCGTCCGGCGGTGAAATGCGCGCCGCGAGGCCCGACATTCCGCGGAGCAGAAAGACCAGTAACGTCAAAAACCCGAACACGATACCCATGCCGAGCAACAACAGTTCAACGCCCTGCAGCAGAAGGTTTGTATCCATGCCTCGTCCCCCCCGGATAGAAAGCACCTGACTTGAAACACGACACTGCGACTCGCTCAACCGCCGGTCAGGAATGGCGTCAGCCGGCATTTTACGTTATCGCTGCCCGTTCTGGGTATTGAGAGAATTAATTGCCATACCGAACTTAAGCCACATTAGCCGCGCCTGATAAGCTACCGACCGGACCACAGGAGACACGGCATGCAGACCTTGGTGCTCGGATCAACATCGCCATTCCGACGGGCCTTGCTTGAAAAACTCGAGATTCCGTTCATTACCGACTCACCGGAGATCGATGAGACACCGCGAATGAACGAAACACCGGCACAACTGGTCGGGCGCCTTGCCGAGTCGAAAGCACGTGCCGTCGGCCAGCGTCATCCGACAGCGTTGGTGATTGGGTCAGATCAGGTAGCCTGCGTGGATGGTGAGATCGTTGGAAAACCAGGCACGCATGAACGGGCGTCTCGTCAGTTACGACGTGCATCAGGTCAAGAGGTCGTGTTTCAAACCGGTCTCTGCCTGCTCAATACGGCGTCGGCAGAAGCCCACGTCATTGTCGAACCCTTCACCGTGAAATTCCGGGCCTTGTCCGACGCACAGATCGAGCGATATCTCGATCGGGAGAAGCCGTATAACTGTGCGGGCAGCTTCAAATCCGAGGGTTATGGCATCACCCTGTTTCGCGCACTGGAAGGGCGAGATCCCAATTCACTGGTGGGCCTGCCGCTGATCGCACTCATCGAACTGCTTGAAAAACAGGGCGTCAGGCTTCCTTGAATGCAAGCGCGTGTCTTGGCTCAACGCCCGGCATTGATTCCGACAACGCCGTCGACCTGAAGGTCGATTACGGGACCGATGGTCTTCGCAAAGTCTTCGAGACGGGTCTGCGCCTGCGCCTGTTCCGCGTTTTCCAACGGCGTCGATATTGCAATCCAGGCCCCGTCTGCCCGCCCTGGGTAGAGACGCGATAATGCCTCCCAGGCCTTGCCAAGGTAACGATTCGTCACGCTGTGTCCCGCAACCCGGTACCATTGAAAGACCAAATGCTCGCTCGGGCGGCCCGCCACCGGAACGATGGCACGCTGGCGGTTCGCATTGACGGTAGTTACGCCCAGATCCAGCGGCTGCCTCTCAAGTTTTACCGCGCGGACCAGTTCCTCGGCGATACTGTTTTGGGTGTTGATCGCCTCCAGGCCTTGCGTCTGTTTCGGGAAGAGCACGACAAACAGCTGCACGGTTTCGTCACCACGTCGGTACTTGGCTGACAAAACGTGTTCGGTTGGCTGATGCCGAGCGACCCAATCAGCGCCTTCAGGCTGCAATACCCAACCGTCAATTGATTTGGGTGCGGCCAGAATAGCCTGGGTTTCGACGTCGAGCCCTTCGGCCCGCTCGGTCACCAGAACGGTGGCAAAACTCATCGCAAGCGCCAACACGCCGATAAGCGCACTCTTCGTCGCTACCGCACCAGCGCCGGTTGGCCGTGTTGGTAGCACAGTCTGAGGCGGGGCCTCTTCCTCTTGCCAGAAAGACCCGATCCAGAACAGGATGAACATCACGATCCCAAAAAACACCCAGCCATAAATCAGATGATCGACTCCGGTGGCGAGTTTCATACCACTGAGGTGTCCGATCATGACGATCATGTAGGCGCGCAGGCCATTGGCAAGAATCGGCACGATGATGGACATCGCAATGAACAACAGCCGTTTCCAAAGCGTATGGTAGGTGATGTACGCATACATCACGCCAAGCGTGGCCGAGGCGATAAGATACCGCACACCGCTACAAGCCTCGACCACGGACCAGTCACCGCTGGGCAAAGAGAACCAGAGTCCGTCCCGGTAGACCGGGATACCCGTCAACTTCAACGCTTCCACAGTGAAGGTCGCGGTAAACTCCATCATCGGCGGCGTCAGGTCTTCACCCATCGGCACGGCAAAGAAAAGGAACAACAACGGGAATGCGAGAAACTTGGCAACCTGCCAGCCGAGCAAACCCGCAACGGCGACAATGATCGATCCGACAAACGCCGACTGCTCGACCACCTGCACACCGGTCAGTCTTGCCAATGCCCAAACCAATAGTGTTGCGGCGAGGATGATCAACAAGCTCGGCGCCGGGGCCGGGGTATATGCCGCGAGGTGGTGTCGCTTTTGCCAAATAAGCCACAGCGAGATCGGCAAGACAATGAAACCGTGCGTGTAGGTTTCAAAGTTGTACCAAATATGGACCATGCCGGTCGCTGTCGACCAGAACGACAACAACATACCAAGGAAAACGGCGATAGATGTCAGAAAGACAACGCGCCAAGCCGGTCTGCCTGAGGAGACGGCATCCGGTTTGCCTCCCGCGTCTTTAGTAATGACCGTCGTGTTACTCATTGTGCTTCAGCGAGTTGGTTTAGCGGGGATCCCTGCCGATCTTGCGTTGGTGCATACATCACTTCATCCATGCGTCCCCATCGAAAATCGCTTAGCAGACGGTGGAGGCGTTTTTCCATGCGCGCGAGGTTGAGGTAGTGTCGAAAGCGGGTTTTCGGGTCTATGTTGCGTTGCCTTGGTTGCGCGGGGTCAATTTCCCAGGGGTGGAAATAAAAAATGACGGCAGACCGATCAACGGCATTCACCCGCCGCAGAGCCCATCGCATTCCCGCATAGGGGACAAGACGAAACCAGCCACCGCCGCCACAGGGCAGATTTTTATTGCCAATGCGAACGGTCGTCACGGGAAACTCGACAAAGTCATCATCGTTCGGATGAAACGCGAAGCGCGGTGCATCCGGCATGCCGTACAGATCGTGCTTGATCGGATAAATGCTCGAGCTATAGCGATGCCCCGTTTCCTGCAAGACATCCAGTGCCCATAGGTTGTCGGCGCCGATCGAATAACTTGCTGCACGATAGCCAATGACTGCGCATCCGGTTGTATCCTCCAACAGCGCCTTGGTACGGACGACATCCTCTCGAAATTCGGCCGGGTTCTGCTGGGTTACGCGAACATGCGACCACCCATGACTGGCAACCTCATGACCTTGCTCGGACATTCGACGGACCAACCCGGGGTATCGCTCGGCGACCCAGCCAAGCGTGAAAAAGGTTGATTTGACGTCGTGCTGATCGAACAAAGCCAGAATCCTATCGACGTTGCGTTCGACGCGGCAGGGTTGTGCATCCCAATCGTTGCGATCGATGTATCGTTCGAACGCCGAGACCTGGAAATAGTCTTCGACATCCACCGTCATCGCATTTCGGATCGATTCGGCAGCGTTATTCATTGGATTGACGAATCCGCCTCCCGAAAATTGGCGTGAAGGATGTCTGCAATTCGCTCCGCCGCGGCACCATCCCACAAGGCCGGCACCCGGCCAGCCTTACCGCCGGTTGCCACCACATCGTCGAAAGCCGCACGAATACGTGTCGTATCGGTACCCACAAGCGTATTTGTGCCCTCGGAAATCGTAATGGGCCGTTCGGTGTTTTCGCGGATCGTGATGCAAGGTACACCGAGGGCGGTGGTTTCCTCTTGGAGGCCGCCTGAGTCGGTAAGTACAACCCGCGCCTCCGACATCAGGCCCAGCAACTGTAGGTAACCCAGCGGCTCAGTCAAGCAGATACGACTCTCGGTCAGCATATTGCTGAGTTTCGCTTCTTCGACCCTTGCGCGTGTTCGCGGATGAATTGGGAAGATGAGCGGGACTTCGCGACTGATGTCGCACAGTGTTTCCAGCAATGCACGTAGCACGGTGGGATTATCGACATTGGACGGACGATGCAGCGTCAGAATGCCGAAATTGTTGACCGAGCCAGCAAAGTCCGCCAACCCCGCCAACATATCAGTCGCGGGTATTGCACGCGCTTTATTGGCAAGCAGGGTGTCGATCATGACGTTGCCGACAAAATGCACTTTTTCCGCCGGGATGCCTTCTTTTTCGAGATTGATGGCCGCGTCGGCCTCGGTTGTGAACAGCAGATCGGATATCTGATCGGTGAGCACGCGATTAATCTCTTCCGGCATTTTTCGGTCGCCACTCCTTAAACCGGCCTCGACATGGACAACCGGAATCGACTTCTTGACAGCGACCAGTGCGCACGCGATCGTCGAGTTCACGTCACCGACCACCAGTACGACGTCAGGTTGCATCTCGTCGAGGACTGGCTCAACCCGCTGCATGATTTGCGCTGTTTGTACAGCATGCGAACCTGAACCTACCCCCAGGTCGATGTCGGGTTCCGGTATACCGAGCTGCTTAAAGAATGCATCCTTCATCGCCTCGTCGTAATGCTGTCCCGTGTGCAAAAGACGAGCAGCAAAGCGAGCAGGATTGTCCTTGAAAACGCGCATCAATGGCGCGATCTTCATGAAGTTGGGGCGGGCGCCTACAATAGCAAGCACACTCAGGGCAGCGTCACTGCGCGTCATCGACTTCTTCGTCGGCGTCCATCTGAAGCAGAATCGCTTGTTTGACCAAGCGGCGAGTCTTGCTCACCAAAGTGCGTAGTTGACGTACTTCCTGTTCGAGCTGTTGGACACGCTGCTCCAGCCCGCCATCGGCAACAGTTCGCTGGGGAGAAGCCGGGGCTGCACCATCGGCCAGTGTATCGACATCAAGAACGCCCTGGCCAACTTCCTGGGCCATTTCTTCCACAACGGTCTGCACGTGCGAATCTTCCAGCCTGTGCAGCTCTTCGAGTGACCCGAACAACAACAAACGATCGCAAAGGTTGTTAACACGTCGTGGCACACCGCCGGTGGATTCGAATACCGCATCAAAGGCCTGATCGGTGATTTTCGGATCACCCTGCCAGCCAACCAGGGTCAATCGATGTTCGACGTAGGCCTGGAGCTCCTGGCGGTCCAGTGGTCGCAAGTGATAGCCCGCAATGATGCGCTGCCGCACTTGCTCCATGCCTTCACCCTGCAACGTTTGCTTGAGTTCCAACTGGCCGAGGAGGAAGCTCTGCAAGAGTGCTTGACCATCCTCCTGGTAGTTGGACAGCATCCGCAATTCTTCAATCGTCCGTTGCGGAAGGTTCTGCGCTTCATCAACGACCAGCAAGACGCGACGACCTTCTGCACGGCGAGCCCGGAAGAACGCCTCAAGGTTTCTGAGCAGCGCGGCCTTGGACAGATTCTCATGCGCGAGACCGAATGAGGCGCTAATTAAACGAAGCACCTCGTTTTCATCGATCTGGGTCGAGACCAGTTGCGCCGCGACGACATTTTCGTCCTCGAGCTCATTGAAGAGGTTGCTGACCAACATCGTTTTGCCGGTGCCGATGCCACCGGTGATGACGATAAAACCTTCCCCCTGGCGCAGACCGTAACGAAGGTAGGCCATCGCCCGATTGTGGCCGGAGCTGTTGAAAAAAAACCTCGCGTCCGGGCTAAGTTGAAAAGGTTTGCCGGACAGGCTGTAGAAGCTTTCGTACATAGACTAAAGGAAACTGCTGGAAACCGAGATGCCGACACGGTTCTCGGTGAAATTATCGGCGGAGTTATCACCATCGCGCTCACGATGGAGAAGATTCAGCGACACAGATGTCCTGGTGCTCAACGTCTTGCTGAACCGCAACCCGACGTCATAGGTGTCGCTATCGCCATTCGCCGTTCCTTCGGCGCGGTTGAAGCGGGTTGTCAGAGAGCTACTGATACCCTGCCCAAGTTGGCGGGAAAGGTTGAGCGACACACCGTATGAGTCCTCTTCGTCGTTTGAGTTTTCAAACTTCCGATTGGCGACAGTGCCGGTCAGGGATGCGCTGGTCCGTCGGCCAATCACCGAGATCGCGCCCCGGACCTGGGTATTCAGGAAGTCCTCATCCGTCTCTTCCAATTGCGGGATATTGACAACGATGAAGTCGCCTGTGTTCGGGTCAGTGATTGGCGTACCGTTTTGATCGACCAGGAAGAAAAAGGAATCGACCAGGCGCGAATCACGCCGATTCGTGATGTCGCGGGAGGCGTCGAGGGACAGTGTTGTTCGGCGCGTGCGGTGCGAGACGCGACCGGCGAAGGTGTTACCAAAATATCGGTCGCCGTAATCTACGGAGACGGAGGTGCGCGGGTTTGGCGTCCAGACACCACCGACGTTCCAGGTGATGCCGTCTGTGTCATCACGCGTCGTTTGGACATCGTTTTCTTCGTAGCCTGCGCGGGCGTTCAGACGCCATTGCGCATCAATGCGGTAGCCGACCCCGGCCGAATAGTCTCTTCGCGTGTCGTCGCGATCATCGAAACGTGTCGTGGTCTGGGTAACACCGACATCCCAGTTGTAGGTGGTAAAGATCGGGCCGCTGACCAGCCCCAGATTCCACGTTGCAGAGGTCGAACCGTCACCACTGGTCCCAGAGCCCCCGGTGTAGTCGACCAGGTCGAACGAGTTGTTACTGACAAAGCTGACGTAGCGATTATCGGTGCGCGGCCTGAAGGAAGGTGAGATTTTCAGGGAGTAGCTTTGCGAGCCGTCGGTTCTGCCGTTGATCGGATCAACAATGCCAGAAGTAGCGGAATCGCCGACAAATCGGGCACCCGCCGTGGCATCGACATACAACAAATCTTCCACCGCTTCGACTTCGCCACGCGCCGTCAAATCGTGCGTCAGCGTTTCGGTATTGTCACCGCCGAAAGCCAGATTTGGCCTGTAGTTTATGTCCGCAGATGCACGAGCCCCCCTGCGGTTTAACGAGAATCTAGGGCTAACCTGAGCGACCGACCCCGATGATGCGTCGCTCCCGGTGCGGTCAACAAACGTCAGACTTACATCAATAGAATCGTCGAGATCCGTTTGCCAGCGACTGGCCGACTGTCCTGTAACGGGCAGCGTGACCAAGAGACAGCTGATGCCGATGACTAACCAGACGGCTGGTTGCTCACGACGCAAGGTTGGCATGCTACTTCTCGTCATTGCCGTAGCCATAACCGTAACCGTAGCCATAACCGTAGCCATAACCGTAGCCATATTTGCCGATCAGCAGATCCGGTTTGCACTTGTTCAATAACAACGACACATGATCAGGCTCTGCCAGTCTGGCGATAGCATCCTTGACCAGGAACTGTGGCGTAACGCCCGATTCGACGACCAGGCAAATCTGCCCCATCTGATCGGCCAGCACGCTCGATTCGCTAGTGGCCAACAGTGGTGGCGAGTCGAACAATACGATGCGATCGGAATACCGCAGGGCGAGTTCGTCCAGCAGGTTACGCATGACATTACTGGCGAGAAGCTCAGTGGATCGTTTGTGCCGTCGCCCGGCCGGTAGGATCGACATCTTTGGGATATCCGTTTTGATCAAAAGATCCCGGAGATCCAGCGTTTCGTCAATCAAACGATCCGTAAGGCCAGGTTGGTTACTGATTTTCAGTAACCGCGACAGACCAGGCTTCGCCAGGTCAGCATCCACCAGCAGCACCGTGCGGTCCATTTCCATCGCGATGGAGATCGCCAGATTCAGTGAGCTGAACGTCTTCCCTTCCCCTTCAACTGAGCTGGTCACCATGATCAGGTTGCGATGCGGTTCGCCCACGACGTTGGTACCAAATGCGCGGGTCAACAGCGGCCGCTTTATCATTCGGTATTCTTCGGCCGTCCGGCTCCGCTCGGATTCCGTGGTGAGCACTCCCTCGAGACCCATCGTGGCAATGTCGAGAATGC
Source organism: uncultured Gammaproteobacteria bacterium (assembly GCA_942490985.1). Taxonomy (GTDB): domain Bacteria; phylum Pseudomonadota; class Gammaproteobacteria; order Chromatiales; family Chromatiaceae; genus Thiosocius. Next base: position 18,292 of record CALNYW010000003.1, on the reverse strand, counting down.
GCTCTTCATGCTCCGGAGCAGGTGCTGATACCGGAGGCGATGGTGGCGCCGAAACGCGATCCGCGGTTTTCTCCCTAGCCGCCTCGATTACCTCATCGACGTCTTCAAGGCGGGCATCGTCGACAGGCGGCGTTTGCGGCACCACCGTTTCCGTAGCGGGCAATGCAATATCCGCGTCGGCGGATTTCGTCGGCTGCTGGTCCGGCCGCGAGGTCCGCTTTTCGACAGGCTCCGTTTGCGGATTTCCAGCGACTGCAGGCGGCTTTTTGCCGACCGGCGGCTCCGCCTTCCCCATCATCTTGTCAACAGCTTTTTCGATGATGCTCATGATTAGGCCAGGTTCAATGACTGCGCCAAGCGTGGCAGCAGTTCGATATTAAATTGGTAGAGCGCCAGCACAATGCCGAACGTGAGTAACAAACCACTCAACGTCAGGACAAAACTCACGTTGCGGACTTTCCGTGCGCGCACCTGATCCGTTGTCCAGACCATATTGACGCTGCCAAGCACAGGCAGCCCCATGCTGTCACTCAGCATCTGGCGTTCGTCGAAGGTCGGTCGGAACTGTGACATCAAGAACGCGATGCCAAAACCGATCCCCAGGGCAACGATCAGCACGCCGGAGCTGAACAGCACGCGATTCGGGCCTGACGGAGCCGTTGGGGCTCGAGGTGGATCGACGACGCGGAATTTGACGCTATCGCCTGAACTATCTGCCCGTCGACCGACTCTGACCGACTCCAGGCGGTTTTCCAACACGCCATGGTTCCTCTTGACGATCTCGTAGTCACTAAGAAGATCGCGCCGCTCCGCTTCCAACGCCAAGACCTTGTCGATCGAGCCCTCGAGCTCCGCCAGTTGCGATTCTCGTTCGGCAAGCAGCCGCTTTTTCGCGGCAACGTCACCTTCGAGACTCGCCAGCGAGAGTCGCATCTGTTGGTACACGGGGTTGTTATCGGCGGCATTCTCTGCACCGCCGGTCTGCTCGGCGTCACGTTTGGCCTCAGCGATGATCGCTGCTCGTTGGTTTTTCATGTCACCGAGGGTGTTTGTTGCTTGCACGACGTCGGGATGCCGATCCGTGTACTTCAGCAACAGCTCGTCCAGGCGCAGCTGCATCGAGCGAATGCGCTGATCGATCTCGGCCGTATCGGCGACGAACTCGATCTCGGGCGACCAACCGATCCCGAACATCGACTCCTCGCTCTCACCGTCCATTTGGCGGCGAATTGTTTCAAGTCGCTCGTTCAGTACAGAAAGCTCGAGTTTTAATGCGGCGATCTGTTGCGTGCTATCGCGAATACGGTCGTAGTAGCCGCCGGAGCCATCGGGCAGCAGCGTCAGGTTGCGCTGCTTGAAACGGGTCAATTCGTTTTCCAGCTCCCGCATACGACGTTCATATTCGGCTTTCTGCTGCTCGAGAAACTGGGTCGCGGAATCCTGGTCCTGACGCGCCTCACCAAGATTGCTTTCCATGAAGATCGTCAACAATGATTTGACGATCAGCGTGGCCAGCTCGGGCGAGTCGTCCTCGTAGGCAATGGTGTAGAGATTCTCTCTCGACGTCCCTGAGAATCGAATCTTGCTTTTCAGTTCGTCGATGATCCCGTCTTTTTCTAGATCGGTCGTCGCCTGCAAGTCGAGGTCCGTCATCCGCATGACTTTCTCGAGGTTGGGGCGGCTGAGCAACGTCCTTGTCATCAGGAAAATCTTTTGCTCAGTATTTCCGGTGCTGATCGCGATACCCTGCAGCAATGGCCGCAGCACCGATGTCGTGTCGACATAGACCCGTGCAGTGGCCCGGTATTGATCCGGCAACTGCGCCACAACGGACCAGCCCACCACACTGATCGCCCAGGCGACTCCCAGCATCCACCAACGGAAACGCCAGGTCCCCCTGACGTACCGCAGCAGCAGTACAACAACCTCATGCATAACTGTGCGGTCCTACTAGAACCAAGCCTCCGGTATGATGATGATATCGCCCGGACGCATATCGACGTTCGCCGTGATGTCTCCGTCGCGGATCAAATCGTCGAGACGGAGCTGGAAGAGCTCTTGTTGGCCGTCGACCACCCTGATCAACGTCGCATTGTTACCGTCCGCAAAGTCCGTAATTCCGCCAACCTGGATCATCACGTCTAACACCGTCATCGAGTCGTTATAAATCAGCGCCCTGGGGCTCGTTGCCTCACCGAGGATGCGGATCTGCTCGCGAAAGGTCCCGGTGAAACCTTGGACAATCACGGTGACCAACGGGTCGCGCAGGTAAGTCGATAGTTCGGCCTCGAGGTCACGTGCCAGTTCGGCGGGCGTCTTCCCGGCAGCCGGTATCTCTTCGAGCAGCGGAGCAGACAGCAGACCGTCGGGGCGCACAGGTACGGTGGTGCTGACCTCCGGGTTCCGCCAGACAAAGATCTCGACGCTGTCACCCGGCGCGATGCGATAGCGGGTCGAGTATTGCGCATCGCCGCTCGCCACCGGCAATTGACCACGCTCACCAAAATCCGTCGCACATCCGGTCAATACCGCTGCTCCTGCGAGGGCGGTCACCATCACACCGGCGCGCACTTTGTTTAGGAGATTTACCATCGCAATCCTCTCTTGCTGGGTCGCTGTCTAACTGACACTGTTTTTGCGCCGCCGCAGACGGCCGCGTTAGTCTACTGAAAGTGGTTTGAAAAAGCTTGCGTAACAGAAGGTTGTAACGGCAAGCTGTAAATAAACCTGACATCGTACTCAAATACGCCGGATTTCCAGATCGATCTCCGCCTCCCGCGCCAAAAACAGGCGCCGATCCATCGCCCAACGTCAATCTACGCATGCTCTCGATAATCAGCGGTTTCTTCCTGCCTTTCCAGGCCCTCCGGCAGATTTTTGCCCCGGGACTCAGACGCTTTGTCCTGGTTCCACTGGCCGTCAACCTGATCATTTTCTCGGCGTTGGCCTTGGTCGGCGCGCATTACTTCGAGACCGTCCTCAATAGCTGGTTGCCCGAGAGCAGCTGGTTGGCCTATCTGCGCTGGCTTTTCTGGCTACTTTTCGCCCTGACCTACGCGGTCATCCTGTTTTTCACCTTTACCCTGCTCGCCAACCTGATCGCAGCCCCCTTCAATAGCCTGTTAGCGGCCCGTGTCGAGGAAAAATTAACCGGCGCTTTGCCACCCGAGGACAGGACTTCGCTGTTGAAGACCGTAGGGCCCACGATCGCCAGCGAGCTAGGCAAGCTTTTCTACCTGGTCACCCGGGCTATTCCATTATTGCTGCTGATGCTCATCCCGGGTCTAAACGTGCTGGCCAGCATTGGCTGGCTGTTGTTTGGGGCCTGGTTCCTGGCGGTCGAATACGGCGATTACCCGATGGCCAACCACACGCTGAAGGGGTCCGACCAGCGCAAACGCTTAAGGGCACGCCGTTTCAAGTCGTTGGCATTCGGTGCGGGCGTGACCGTGATGATGTTGATCCCGATTCTGCAATTCGCCGCAATGCCTGCCGCCGTGGCCGGGGCGACCCGTCTTTGGGTCGATGACCTGCAGCCTGCCGCCTAGCGACTGCTAGCCCCCTGCCCGCAAAAATCGTCGTAATCGCTCGATGCCCAATTCCAATTGGGGCAACGATGTCGTGTAGGCGAATCTGATGTGCTTTCTCGCCTTGAACAAACCGAAATCGACGCCAGGCGTCAGTGCGACGCTCTCCTCATCGAGCAGTTGCTGGCAAAACGCCTGGCTGTCTCGGGTGAAGTCGCTCGCATCGGCGTAGATATAAAACGCACCTGCCGGTGGAGAGCCCAAGTCGAAGCCCAATTCCGCCAGTGCCCCGCACAGGAAGTCACGTCGGGTCAGAAACACTGCGCGACGGCGTTCGAGTTCTTCGAGATTGTCCGGGGCGAAAGCTGCGAGCGCTGCGTATTGACTGGGTGTCGGTGCCGCAAGGAATAGATTCTGCGCGAGCCGATCAATCGGCTCGACCAAGGCGTCAGGGACCACCATCCAGCCGACGCGCCAGCCAGTCATCCCGAAATACTTGGAAAAACTGTTCAGCACGACAACGTCATCGGCGGCCAGAGCAAGCGCCGTCTCGACATCACCCACGTATTGCAAACCCTGATAAATTTCGTCGATCAACAGGTAGCTGCCGGCGCGCTCCCGCACCACGGACAACAGCGTTGCCAGTTCGGCACTTGAAATGACCGCCCCTGTGGGATTGGCCGGGGAAGCCAACATCAATAGCCGTGTCAGGGGCCCCATCGACGAACGCAGATCATCAACCGACAGGCGGTAACCGTCTTCCCGGTTGACAGGGAGATCGACGATCTCGGCACCCAGCAGCGTCGCAATATTCCGATTACACGGGTACGCCGGATCTGGCAGGAGTACCTGCTCGCCGGGATTTACGACGGCAGCCAGCGCCAGTTGCAGGGCCCCGGATGCACCCGGGGTGACAATAATTCGCCGGGCGGGCACCGTTACCGCAAAACGGGTCTCATAGTAGCCGGCGATCGCCTCGCGTAATGCAGGAAGTCCCGTGGCCGGCGTGTAATGGGTGTGCCCTTCGGCTATTGCACGGCGCCCCGCCGCAAGCACCGGGTCGGGAGAGCGGAAGTCCGGTTCGCCGATCTCCATGTGTACGACATTCCGCCCCTGCGCTTCCTGCCGTCGGGCCTCGGCCAGGATCTCCATGACACGAAATGGCGCGATCTTCTGCATGCGGTCAGCTGTGGGCATCGAAATCAGCCGTCGGTTTGGAACAGTTTTCGCAGGTAAGACAGGTCGACCAGGTGATTGCCCGGCGCCGGTCCACTGCGGCAGGCCGCCGCCGCGCCTGGTTCTCCCAAGTGGTCCAGAACGACGCTGGCGCCTGCAAAGTCCTGCTCAGCCGTGTAGCCATTGAGCGTCACGACAATCGAACGGATCCCGGCATCGAACGCCGACCGAACCCCGTGGCCGGAATCCTCGAAGGCAATCACCTGCTCAGGTGCGAGCGCCAACCTTTCGAGCACCCAGGTAAAGATATCGGGCGCAGGTTTTTTGTTCGGCACGATATCGCCGGCACCGATGACTTCGAACCAATCCATCGCGCCGTTCGGCAACGTGCTCTCGATCAACGCCGAAACGTTTTGCGGGGTCGTTGTTGTCGCAATCGCAAGGCGCCAGCCCGCAGCACGGGCCTCGTCCAGCAGTCGGGCCACACCCGGCCGGAGCGGGATCGCGCCCTCTGCCATGAGCGCCATATAGTGATCGGTCTTCTGTCTATGCAGATCGGCCACAAAGTCCGAAAAATCGGCCGGCTTTGCGAACGCCGTGTTGTAGTGCTCGAGGTAGTGGCGAATGCGTTCCTTGCCACCCGTGACGCTCAACAACTCGCCATAGAGCGGTACGTCCCAGTACCAATCCAGGCCGGCTTGTTGAAATGCGCGATTGAAGGCGACGCGGTGCCCATCACGCTCCGTATCAGCGAGCGTCCCGTCCACATCGAATACCAGGGCCTGCGGATCTCCCATCAATTTGACTCCCATCAAATAACTCGCCGGAGCTTACCGAAAAATTGCGAGCGGTAGCGCGGCCAATGTGCGAGGGTTAGAGGGCTAAGTGACTATCTGAACGACAAACCTATGCAAGAAACTCACGATTCACCTGTCGCCAACGTCCATCAACCGGCCTACCAGGTCACCGAGGGCGAGGCCTATATGAATCCAGACCAGGAAGCCCACTTCAAGCGCATCCTGAACAGCTGGCGCCAGGAATTGATGGAAGAGGTCGATCGAACCGTTGGTCATATGAAGTCCGACAGTGTCCACTGCCCTGATCCCAACGACCGCGCGACACAAGAAGCCGACATCGGTATGGAGCTACGGACCCGCGACCGTGAGCGCAAACTGCTCGGTAAGATCGATCAAACGCTGCGCAAGCTCGACGACCACGAGTATGGCTATTGTGAGCGTTGTGGCACGGAGATCGGCATTCGTCGCCTGGAGGCTCGCCCGACGGCCGACCTTTGCATCGACTGCAAGACGCGCGCGGAGCAACACGAGAAACAGCACGCCTGATTCAGACATCGGCAGCACATGTCGACGCAGCACTATCGTGGACGATTTGCGCCATCGCCGAGCGGGGACCTGCATTTCGGATCGCTCGTCACGGCCGTCGCCAGCTTCGCCGATGCCAAACACCATGATGGCACCTGGCTCGTACGTATCGATGATGTCGATCAAACCCGCACACGCCCCGGGGCCGAGGGACACATCCTAGCGACGCTCGAACGCTTTGGCCTTTGCAGTGACGAGCCACCCGAACGACAAAGCGATCGCAGCAGTGCCTACCGAAGCGCTTTAGCCCGCCTGATCGATGCGGGGCTCGTGTACCGCTGTAACTGCAGTCGAAAAGTCGTCGCCGCGAAGGGCCGATCCGGTATCGAGGGGCCAATCTATCCAGGCACATGCCTTTCGCACCCGCCGCCACAAGGTCAAGCGGCGGCCTGGCGCTTCCCTGTGGATTCAACCCCGGTGACCTTCACTGACCGTGTCTATGGCGAAACAGTACAAAGATTATCTGCCGACGTCGGGGATTTTATCGTCTTTCGAATCGATGGCTATTGCGCTTATCAGCTTGCCGTTGTCATAGATGATGCCGATCAGGCTGTTACACATGTCGTGCGAGGAGCCGACCTGCTGTCATCGACGCCGCGACAAATTGCTTTGCAGCGTGCGTTGGCGTTGCCGGCACTAAGCTATGCCCACATACCATTGGTCATTGGCAAGGACGGGAGAAAGCTCAGCAAGAGGGACGCCGCTTTCCCGGTCAATCCGGTCGATCCCTTGCCGGCCTTACGGGCCGCGTGGCGTCACCTCGGCCAATCTCCGCCGCCTGGCGCCTTGCGAAACTGCAAGGACTTTTGGCAATTTGCCGTGCAAGAATGGCGCGTCGAAAGTGTATCTGAATCACTAAAGCCAGTGCCATGATTGATTCGCCCTACAACGCCATCGGCGGCGAAACAGCCGTTCGGGAACTCGTCGATCGTTTTTACGACTACATGGACGGGTTAAACGAGGTAGAACACCTGAGGGGCATGCACGCTCGTAGCCTGCGCGTCTCTCGCGAAAAGCTGTTCTTGTTTCTCTCGGGGTGGCTCGGTGGTCCAGACCTGTACGTCCAGAAGTACGGGCATCCGATGCTGCGGCGGCGGCACCTGCCGTTTTCGATCGGCGCGCGAGAACGTGATGAATGGATGCACTGTATGCGCAAAGCGCTGGTAGACGTCGTTGAGGATGAAAAGCTGCGCTCTCAACTCGAACAGTCTTTCATGTCCACGGCAGACCATATGCGCAATAAACCGGAACACGAGGCCGACGCTGGTCTGAAGCTCTTCCCCGGCGGTTTCCGCCCGAAAGGCGCCCGATAAGCGCCTCATCGAATCAGGTCTGGGCTAAGCTCTGGATCATGAAAGTACTCATGTTCACCGTCAGCCACGCAAATCTTGAAGAACTCATGGCGATGAAGGCCATCGCGCGACTGCATGATGTGAAGGACCTTGGCCGCCAGCGAGACCACTACGTGATCAAGGCGCTGATTCGAGAAGAATATCTCGACACGATCATCGAAAAAAGCGCTGATCGCCCGAGATGGATCAAGTGGCCAGAAGGCTGACGAACCCCACAACACCGCATGCCGACGGATCCGATCAGACCTTGGCGCCGCGGACACCCGGTATGCTGTTCACCCTACGGAGCTTTAAACCATGTTGCTACTGATTGCCGGACTGGTGCTCTTCCTTGGCATTCATTCGTTGTCGATCGTTAACGAGCCACTCCGCGATCGTCTTGCACAACGACTCGGTGTGGTCGGCTGGCAGGCCATCTACGCCATCATCGCCATTGCTGGATTAATTCTGATCATTCAGGGATATGCGGCAGCACGGCTCGAGCCGGTGCTGCTTTACGCCCCACCCGCCTGGCTCCGCCACGCCTCGATGTTGTTACTGCTGCCGGTCTTTATCCTGTTGCTCGCGGCCTATCTTCCGGGACGCATTAAGGCCGCGACGAAGCACCCGATGTTGCTCGCGACCAAGATCTGGGCGTTTGCGCACTTGTTGTCAAACGGCATGCTCCATGATGTCGTCCTTTTTGGCGCTTTCCTTGCCTGGGCCGTCGTTGATCGCATTTCGATGAAACGCCGCGTGCAGAGACCCTTGCCCGGCGCCAAAGCTTCCAAGCTGAACGATGCAATTGCGGTTGTCGCGGGACTAATCCTGTACGTCTGGTTTGTCAAACAGGGGCACGTGTGGCTAATCGGCGTAGCGCCGGTATCGATGGGCTAGCAAGTCTGTCGGAGTGCTACCCGCGGGCATGGGCAGACGGGGCACGAGTATCGGCGCCCTCGCCTTCAAATGGAAATTACAACTCGAACGCCGAAATAGACGATCGTTGTGATGACCAGCGTGGCCGCCACGTTCAGCCAGAACCCAGCGCGCGCCATTTGCTGAACGGTTACGAAACCCGATGCGAACACCACCGCATTTGGCGGTGTCGCGACCGGCAACATAAAAGCACAGCTCGCCGCCATCGCGGCAGCCGTCAATAGCAAACCGGGCGGTATCTCCGTCGCCACGGCGGTCGCCGCCAGCACAGGCATCAGTGTTGTTGCGACAGCGGTGTTGCTGGTGATCTCGGTCAGCAAGATCACGCCGCCGACGACCACCAGCACCAGCAACCACGTAGCCAAACCGGCGAATTGCGAAAAGCCCGACCCGACAAAGACGTCGACGCCAGTCATGGTGATCGCGCCGGCGAGGCTAAGCCCACCACCGAACAGAATCAGGATGTCCCATGGCAGCAGCTTGGCAGTATCCCAATCCATGGCGGCCCGGCGCGGCGAAGCATTGACCGGCAGGACGAATAACGCCAAAGCAGCGACCATTGCGATCGTTGCATCGTGCAGCCCTTTCAGGCCCGTCCAGTCAGCGATCTGTGGCCGCAGTATCCAGGCCGCGGCCGTTAGCAGGAACACCGTACCCACGACACGTTCGCCACGAGCCATCGGTCCCAGCGCGACCAATTCGGCCCGGACCACCTCCCGGCCGTAAGGTAGCGGCTCGTTGGAAACGCGAAATGCCACGCGTGTCAGGTAGAACCAGCAGAACGGCAGCAAGATCGCAACCAACGGCAGGCCGACCTTCAGCCATTGCACCATGCTTAATTCGATCCCGTATTGATCGCGTAGAAAGGCCGCCAGGATCAGGTTTGGCGGGGTGCCGATCAATGTCCCGATCCCGCCGATGGAGCAGGCATAGGCGATGCCCAGCACGAGGGCGGTGGCGAATGGGTCGCTGCCTTCGTCCCCGCTCTTCGATGTATCGGCCAGATTTTTCGGCTTTGCGTCGTTGAGCATGTTGAGCAAGCTCGCACCGATCGGCAGCATCATGATGGCGGTTGCGGTATTCGATATCCACATGCTCAATGCGGCGGATGCCAGCATGAAGCCACCAATCAGACGGCGTGGACTCGTGCCCACCGCCAGAAGTATGTGAAGGGCCAGGCGTCGATGCAGATTGAATCGCTGGATTGCCAGACCGATAAGAAAGCCGCCGAGGAACAGAAAAATCAGCGGGTTCGCGTAGGGTGCGGCGACTGCGGTTAACGTCGACACCTCGGCAAGGGGCAGAACGACAACGGGCAGCAAAGCGGTCGCGGCCAATGGCAGGGCCTCGGTCAGCCACCAGGTGGCCATCCAGACAGCCAACGCCGCGGTAAGGCGACCGGCAAGACTCAGCCCGTTGGCGGCCGCTTGCTCGGCACTCGGTAGTAACAGAAAAACCGCGACGGCCAGCAGGGGGCCGAGCCAAAGGCCGAAGTGGGATATGCCTGCGCGCTCAATCATGCTTACGGTGTGTAACCCAGCGGCGTCCTGGTTGCGCCAGCTCGGTGAATATTCCTGTTCACCAGCCTAACATCGGCAATCGGTCAGCGTGGCCGGGCACAGCCGACACGAGACGACTCCACCGCCCCCAGGCCAGTACCCAGCATCGTAGTCGGTGATGAGTCAGCAGTCAGCTGATCTGTTAAGCACACCCATCCGAACGCCAGCCTCGGGTAGCAAGGCGATACGTATCCAGTTGGGTGTTGAAGGCGCTTATCTACTCCGTTTCCGAACCTACTGGCTTGATAGACCCAGATAACAAGCCATGAATAAAAGCGCTTGGGTTCTCCAGCGTTTGGAAATGCAGATAGGCTTTGACGCCAAAGCGACTTGGCGCCATTTCATAGTAAATCGGGGACATTTCCCCGACGTCCTTGTAGGGCAATGTATCGTAACCACTAAGCACCTTTTCTCTCAGTTGAGGTGCCATCGTGGATAGTTGCACCACATAGGCCAAGTACTCCTGCGCGACAAGCGATGGCGCGCGCATGGCAAAATGCTGATCGGCAATGGCGTGGGCAACTTCATGGGCAACCACGCTTCGATACAGCGCACCGTCGATTGGCAAACCGAAAAGGCAATTTTCGTCGCTCTGGCTGAGTGACTGCTGGAGGCTCAGTATCTTTATCGTTTTCTGTTCCAGCGAGTAGGAACCGATATGCGGCAACGAGCCACCGTAGTCCGCAGTTCTGATTCCCAGGTGTATCGCCCCATTCAGCTCGACGCCATGGGCATGGAAGAAATCGCGAGCGCTGGTGGCGCCCTCACGGATGAGTTGCCGTTCCTGGACAGAAAAATCTTGTGGGTCGATCAGAATGGCGGGGCAGGCAACGCACACTGGCGCTTGCCCGTCTGCTGCGGCCATAACGGGGATGACCGCAGATAGCCAGATCAGCAATATCTGCAGGCCTTTGCCTTTTGAAGCCATCAGTCCAGCATACACTTCGATGGTTTGTTAGAGGACGCCTACAGCGAGACAGCTGTCCGATTCCTAGACGTGTCAGCTGCCGGACGACCCGCTTTCAGGAGCGTGACAAATGAGTCCGCTCAATGAACCTCGGATCGGTGAATCCTGCAAATGCGCCGGGCGCGTTCCTGACTTGGAGCAATTGTAGGCAGATCGATACTGAAGCCCCCTTGATTGCGATGCTATCATGGTGTCGGCGGCTCCGACCGGCTGCGGCTGGGCCGTGTCCGACACAGTTTTGGCCTCGCTGATTCAAGCGGTTATTTAAAGCCCCGAGGGTGCTTCACCGTACCGTTGCGGTACAGGCCAAAAAAAGGGGCTACGATTCCTCGTAACCCCTTGTTTAATATGGCGTCCCGTAGGGGAGTCGAACCCCTGTCGTCGCCGTGAAAGGGCAAGCCGTGGCCTGAAGATGACGTCCGACGCCCGTTCCGCCGCGATGCGTGCCGCCAAGATGCCGTCCGGCACCTGTTTTTATTCGTTGCGGCATTACTACATCAGCCGCGCACCGCTTTCTGGGTATCCCGCCGCAGGTAGTCAGTGAAAATGTCGGCACTTCGCTCCGGATGCTCGAAAAGCATTACGCCAAGTTTATGAAGGCCGATCGCCGCGCACTGCTCAGCAAGGTGCGTTATGAGCAGGGTGACCGTTGGGACCAGATGATCAAGGTCAGCGACAAGCACGACCGGCAGACCCGCATGGACCTCATTCTAAACTTCACTGCGCGAGCACTGATCAATAACCAGCCAATCGATGAAAAGGTGCGGCAAGCCCTGGCTGAATCACTGCTGCGGATCGGCAACGGTGAAGACCCGCGCGATGTATTCGGGCCGATCAAAGGCAAGCGCAAGCCTGTTTCAGAGCGTCACGTCACCTTGTGATCGGGACCGCAAAATGGCCTATCAAGTCCACTACCTGCTTGAGCATACCGACCATGCTCACGGAAGCTATACGGATGTCTGCGACTACGTTGCCACGCTTCACCACAAGGGGCGGCGGTAGTCCAGGCGGCATACACCGTGCACGAAGACGCCGAGGGCTACTGGAATATCTGTAAAGCCTTCCCAGATACCGACTACCTGCCTGAAGCCGACATAAAAACACTGCACGTTTTTTTGCAAAAAAACCCCTGCACCCTAAACACTCCGCCACTTAGGGGCCGACAGCGATACCGTCGGGCCATCTACGGCTCGTATCTCCGGTCGCCGACGCCTGGAACTGACGGAGTCAGACCATGGAACAGAAGTTGTAAGCACTTTCGATTGACGAGGCGTGTGTCGCACTCGGCGACATCAAGCGACCCCGTTTACGACCTCACTGGATTCCGGTGAACTGCGCAGCGTGAAGCTGGCCGACGCCGCGTCATCCCTGTCGGTGCGATCGACGAATGCCTCAAGCGCAATGAAGACGCCAAGCGCGGAAGTGAAGCATGAGTGATCTTGATGAATCCCCAATGAAGATGGCGACGGCAACCGTCGTTAGCGGAAGCCGGTGGCGCTTTCAGTCTGCGCGACATCATCACCGAAGCGAAAGAACTGTACGGCAAGCCGTTAAAGGATTTAACCGTACTTTCACCACAGCGTGATCCCTACCGCCTGGATACACCGGCGAATCACAAGATCGGACAATGGTTGCGTGATGCTTATGCCGAGGTGAACCCGGAACAAAGACGCCTGCATCTGCGCGGGTCTGCATTACGCCCTGGTCGGTCGGGTCGAACTGCTGAACGGCTCCGCATACACCAACACCGATGAAATGCGTGGTTATTCCTGGTAGACAAGGCAGCGAAGGCTGCGCGATAGCTTAAGTTATCTGCGGTGGGATGCGATCAGGGACGCACGCAACGCAGCACCGCAAATATCTACCCCGGAGTATGAACCGCAAGATTGGCAACTACTGGTCGGTGATGTGGGAGAGTAAGCGTACCCGACGACCTGGGACCCGAATCCTGCCATCGCTGGCAAACCTTACCGACAACCAGTGAGGCAGGTCGTCATTGCCGAGGGACAGGGTGTCGAGGATGTGTTGCTGCCTGTATGCCGACGGCGACAAGCCACCCCTCGCTCTCTTGGCTGGTGAGATCAGCGACACGATGGTTTACGAACTGCTGCGCGATGCCAACGAAGACGGCAGACCGTTAGTGATCCATCAAGTCGGCGACTTTGATCCGGCAGGCTGGCAGATGGCGGTATCCACCGGTCGCACGGCTCAGGCGATCCGCGACAGTCAGTTCCCGGACCTCGATATCACCATCCATGCGGTCGCGCTCGGAATCGTGACCATTGTGAAGACTGGAACCTACCATCGACACCGTTGAAGGAAACCGAATTGCGTGGCGATCGTTGGGTTTCAGCTATGGGTCGCGAGCAGACGGAACTTGATGCGGCTGTCGCCCTGGCGCCGGATCAGTTTGCCGAAGTGGTCGAAGATTCATTGCTTCAATACTTTGATACCTCCCTTGCCAGCCGTGCGAGTGCTATCTGTGCCGATCTTGAGGCGCGCGCGAATGCACGGCTTGCCGAACAGGTCGGACCGGAACTTCTCGACGATATCCGAACGGATGCCGGGGCCGAAGCCGGGGAACAGCCGAACGAGTTCGGTGGAACAGACTTCACCTCGGCGCTGAACGTCGATGCCGCTCGAACTCGGGCATCGAGATGCCGGAAACGTCCAAAGGCGCCCTGATCGAGGATAGCGGTTTGCCGCTACCCACCACTGCATCAATACGGCAGATGGCTGGGTAACGGCGACGCAAAGCCTGATTTCTCGGAAACGCTATTGAACAAAAAAGCGGGATGGTTCCAGCCATCCCGACACCGGAGTGTCGATGATGTATTTTAACGAATTTGTCGATGCAATTGCATCCGCCGGTCTGGGCGCACCAGACGTTATTGCCGATGGTGAGCTGCACCGGTTTTCCACCCCGTACGATAAGCACTGGGACAAATCCGGCTGGTACGTCTTTCACGGCGAGGTCGGTGTCTTTGGTGACTGGCGCACCGGCATCAAGGAGACCTGGAACGTCAAAGGTAAAAAGCTGACCGCCAAGGAACGGCAAGCCTTTGCCGAGATGATGGATGAGGCAAGGCGCAAGCGTCGCGCAGAAGAGCGCCAGCGACACGAAGAGTCGCAGCCAATGCGCAGGGGATAAAGGAGTTGTGCCACGGAACCAATGTGGCATGACATACCTGAAAGCGAAACGCGTCTCGCCCCTGGGCATCCGCCAGCTTAACGACTTACTGGTGATCCCGTTGATGGATACAAGCGGCAAAATCTGGTCGGTGCAGACCAACGATAAGGATAGCGAAAAGCGATTCCTTGCTGGCGGTCGGAAGAAAGGATGCTTTTTCCAGATCGGCGGACCGATCGAGGATCGTCTGTACATCTGTGAAGGTTTCTTCATTCGGTGCCGGTCCACATGTCGATAAACATGCCGGTGTTTGTTGCGTTCGATGCCGGCAACTTGCTGCCGGTGGCAAAGCGGTTGCGGCGTGAATATCCCGGCATCGGCATCACGATCGCCGCTGATAACGATTGTTGGGGCACGGTCAATGTCGGACTAACAAAAGGACGGGAAGCCGCTGCTGCTATCGGTGCCGAACTGATCTACCCGATCTTCAAAGGTCTCGATCTCTCCAGTAAGCCCAGCGATTTTACGATAGTTATCGCCTGGAGGTTCGCTGATGGATACCGAAAGGAAAACCCGGTATCAATCCCGAACGGATTCAAGTGTTCGGACAAAGGCGTGATTTTCATAAAGGAGGACAAAGACGGGAACAAGACCGATCAGCCGGTGACGTTCAAGGAAATCAAAGTGGACAGCTTTGTCGCGTGATGGCTTGAGTGACAACTGGGGGCGGCTCGTTTTATGGAAAGACCACGACGATAAAGAACATTCGTTGGCAATTCCTTCGGCGATGTTACACGCGACAGGGAACGACCTTTCGCAAAAACTTGCCGATGGTGGTCTGCCCATTGTCCCTGGCTGCGAACGGCACCTGCTGCGCTACCTGACCGCATTCATACCGCATGACAGACTAATCGCGGCGACTTCAACCGGATGGCATGGTGATTCTTTTGTCCTACCCATGGAAACGATCAAAGAACCTGACGATGAAAACATCGCGTTCAACCTTCCGCATGGAGCAACACGTCTAAAGCAATCCACCGAAGCGGTACGCTTTAGGGATGGCAGGCAGCAATAAAGATTTACCTGACATCGGAATTGTTGCTTTACTGCACAAGCCTATCGGCACCAATGAGACTTCCTGCTGACATCGAGGCGGGTGGAATTCACATCAACGGCACAACATCGAGAGGCAAGACAACCATTCTTCAATGCGCTGCATCGGTATGGGGTGACGGCATTGATCCGTCAGCTTGCTGGTGGCAAGTGAGGCTGTTATCCAGCGTTGGAACTCAACGTCAAACGCATTGGAAGCAAAGGCTGAGGCATTCATTGGATCTGCCACTGATCATGGATGAGATCGGCGAAGGTGACGGCAAGACATTCGGACAGACGATTTACCGCATTCTCTCCGGCACCGGTCGAGGTCGTGCAAAACGCGATGGCACCCTGGCTGATTCAAAGACATGGCGCACCATGATCATTTCCGCCGGTGAACTGCCGGTGTCTGAATACATCATCGAAGGCGGAGCGAAGGTTAGAGGCGGTCAACTGGTTACGCTGGTGAGATATCCCACTCACGAAATATTCGCAAAAGCGGTGCCAAAGCCAGACCATCGTAAAGACGCAATGTGCATTGCATTTTGGACACGCTGGACCGGCATTGCTTGAAGGTGGCAGACATGGTCAGGGACTGGCAAGATTTCGATGAGGAGCAGATCGGCATAGCGATCACTCCCGAGGCAGGTCGGGTGCGTAAGCGGTTCGCACTGGTCGCCTACGCTGGCACCCTCGCCGTTCAACGCAATATTTTGCCCTGGACCATCGGCAGGTTATCAGGTTGGTACGACGCCTACGCCGGATGGATGAATAGCTCGGATGGGCGTAACGACGCTGACCGCGGTATCGAGAATATTGTCGAGTTCCTTCTGGAGCATGGTGACAGCCAGGATTCGAACGCGCACAAGGCGTTGGAGTAATCCGGATTCGGGATCGGGCTGGATGGTGTCGCGATGGTCTGTATCACTTCACACCGAAGACGTTGGGAGAGGCATGCGCAACGGCGCACCCGACCACGATATCGCAAGGCGTTAAGTCCCACAAGGACTGCTGCACAATCCGGAAAGCGATCAACTGACGGCGAATATCAGGGTCGAAGGGACAATCGACCAGAGTGATATCGGTGAAAAGTACCGCACAATCGATTGGTGTACCACCGACCCACAGAGCGACACGGAGCTGTGTCGCCTGAGACGCCCATGGAAAAAGGGCGTACACCACCGACACCACCGACACCACTAAAAAGCGATGAACCAGACAGAAATCCCGAAGGGTGGCGTGGAGCGCTTCTGATGACCGGGAACAAAGATAAGGTATCGAAAAAAGATGGGTACGAGGGCAGCGGGTACACGCCATATACCGCAAGGGGTACAGCCGTACCCACTACCAATGAAAAGGTGGTGTACGCGAGGTATAGCACGCAGGCATTTTCTATCGGTTGCTGAACTCCGGAGCAGAGGTTACCGCTAGCGGTACATCGCTGGACATCCACCCGACTAAGCCACTAACAGAAAGACAACGGCAAGCCGTAACAGATCACAAGCCCACCCTGCTCGACTTGGCTGATTGGTATCAGGACGACATTGAACTAATCCGATCGCCGACCGAGGACGAGTTTCTACCCTTGGCACAAGACTATCTCGACAACCGCAACCACTACAGGAGAACACATGAAGAAACCACCTACACCAAGGCATTCGCCAAAGCCCTAAGACCTGATAACGACGATCAGAGATGCCAGCACCAAGCAATACGCCTGCATCACGCATAGTCCGAGAGGCATATGCCAAAGCACTCCGACCAGACGATAAGCCGACGCTACCAAGCACCGATGATTGATAACAAAAGGCGATCGCGGGTCCCTAGTAGAAGCCGTAAAGGGGTAGTTCGGTCTGCTTTTTGTATCTAGCGAAACACTTTTTTGATTTCTCCACCAAGCAGCAGGACGACCGCAATGAAGGTATCGACTAACCAGCTTTCCGAATTAACCGGCAAGGACCGAAGAACCCTGAAACGTCTGCTCGAACCGCTGACGCCTGAGATTGATGGTCGGGCGCACCTATACGAATCGGTGATTGCCTTGCAGCTGATTTATGAGGTGGATGCCGACGGCGGTATGTTGGATTTACAGCAAGAACGCGCGCATTTGGCACGCGCCCAAACCGCCGAACTTCACCAGATAAAAATCGATGAAGCGAAGAACCGGCTGCTGATCGACGCTGTGGAAGTTAAGCGATTGCCACCCGGGACCAGATCGTCATCCGTGATGGCGTTCTGGCTATTCCCGGCAGGGTCGCCGGACTTGTCGTCGGTCTGGACGATATCCATGAAATCGATCGAATTCTGACAAGCGAATTCCGCGACGTGCTTTATCGCCAACCTAATGCGAGAGGCACACACGAGAAATACATCGAAGAGGGCGAGACGGAAGACCATGCTCATGGTTGAGAAAAATCACAGCGTGTGCGCTCCTTAAAGTCTGGCGAACTGCCCGACAAAGAGCATGACGCATTGGTTCAATCGTTTGCACAGGCAGTCAGGACTGAAATGGGAAACGGCTGTTGCACTGACAGGTAGCGCAGCCAAGGCCGAACGAAACGCGGCAATTATTGTTTTGGCTGAATCCCTGCAAACCGAGAATTGTTCAATCTGGGAACTTGCCGAACGTGTACGGCTTGCCTCTGCAACTGCGACACAAGTCCGAGGCCGCATCCGATGCCTGCAAACAAGGCGCGGCAGATTTATCGCGGGACATGATTCATAGAATCCTGACGGCTGAAATTCAAGACGACACCGCCGAAGATTGAAGCACATTCAATAAACGGTGGGCGGCATGCTTCAGGACACAATCAGAATTCTCGGCGCGATAGATTCAACCGAGTTTTACACTTCAGGCTTGAAAGATTTTTGACTCTGAGCTTGGCGGTAAACTCGAAAGCCCACACCCGTCTGCTGTGATGCTGAGAAACGCAGGCAGCACCATTGGCGAAGTCGCAGCAATTCTTTCCGATCGTTCCGTTCGTACCCAAGACGACCTAAATCCGAGTCACATCACCTCGCCGCGTTGGCGAGCAGCGATTTTCAATGGGCGATGAGTCAAGCCATTCAAATGCGGTTGACGACTTCGGAAAATGAATTGATGTCCGACGTTCTGATGCACGCCCTTGTCGAGGATTACAAGCCGGTTGGCGTTCCTCAAATTGATGTTGGCGAGTTTGAAGATCTGCA
>CALNYW010000002.1:0-441408 GCA_942490985.1 uncultured Gammaproteobacteria bacterium | reverse complement strand
CCGGTAATCTCGCCAGCGATGGTGCCGTACTTGGTGAAGGGGAAGGTATCCACCTTTATCTCGGCCTGCTGGCCGACCTCGACGAAGCCGATATCCTTATTCTCGAGGATCGCTTCGACCTCCAGCGCCTCGCCTCGCGGCACGATCACCATCAGCTCCTGGGCCGGGGTGACGATTGCACCGACATTATGAATCGCCAGCTGCTGCACAACACCGTCCACTGGAGATGTGATGGTCTGTGCTTTGGCACGGGCGCTGGCCTTGATCAACTCCTGGCTCGTTGCGGCAAGCCTGCGTTCGGCCTCTTCGAGGCGTTCCAGCACCTGGCGGTGGAACTCGCTGCGGGTGAACATCATTCGGGCATCGAGTTCCTGGGTGGCGGCTGCCAACTCTTCCACCCGGCTGTTGTGGGTGCGCAGATCGTGCAGGGTTTCGAGGCGTTCCTGTTCGGTCTCCAGGTACTGCTGTTCGGGCAGCAGCTTCTGCGCGGCGAGACCGCGCTGGTCTTTGGCCCGACGAACGACAATGGGCAGAACAGCCTTTAGCTTGTCCGCCTGTTGCTGGGCGCTGCGTTGTTCTGCGACCTGTCGATCGCGTTCACGCTGCAAGACGCTGAGTCGGTCTTCAAACTCGCGCCACTGGCGAAGCAACAGCACATCGTTTACGGCCAGCAAGGCATCCGTCGTCGGGGCCGCGTCATCTGCCAGCCAGGCCGATAGCTGCTTAAATCGCGCAATCTCCCGGGCCGCGGTATCGCGCTCACTGAGCAAGCGATCGACATCGGCCCTGACACTGCTGCGATCGAGCTCGATCAAGACATCGCCCGCTTCGACCCGCTGTCCTTCGCTGACATGAATCGCGGCCACGGTGCCGATCTCGAGCGGCTGCACGGTCTTGGTATGCCCGCTCGGGATGATCCGACCCGATGCAACCGCCACCATGTCGACTTTTCCGATGCTCGCCCAGACCACCGCGGCCGAAAAAAGCACAATGATGACCCATACCGTCGCCCGACCGGCAGGCGACGGCGGTGATGCCTGGATCTCCATCGCCGCCGGCAAAAACCCGGTGTGTGCAGTCGATTTCATGCGGGCTCACCGACAGACGGCGGCATCGGCATGGCCATTGAACGATCGCCGCGCCTTGGGCTTCGATTCCTGGTCACCGCCAATCCACCCTGCATCGCGTGCAATCGCGCATAGACACCCTGCTGGTCGATCAATGCGTCATGACTGCCCTGCTCGACCAGCCTGCCTGCGTCGATGACCAGGATTCTATCGGCCATCCGCACGGCACTGAGACGATGGGCAATGATAAACACGGTCCGTCCGTGGCAGATCGACCGCATATTGCGCTGGATAATTCGTTCGGATTCATAATCCAACGCGCTGGTCGCCTCGTCGAGAATCAGCACCTTCGGATCCGTCACCAGGGCACGTGCGATCGCGATACGCTGGCGTTGCCCGCCGGACAGGTTCGCGCCCTGTTCGCCGACCAGGGTGTCGTAGCCCTCGGGCAGCTCAAGGATAAAGTCATGCGCACCGGCCTGCTTGGCCGCCTCGATCACCGGCGCCATCGGTAGGCCGGGATTCGCCAGCGCGATGTTTTCGCGCACGCTGCGGTTGAACAGAAAATTTTCCTGCATGACCACGCCGACCTGGCGCCGCAGCCACGCCGGCTGCACCAGGGCGAGATCGACCCCGTCGATCAGCACGCGGCCCTGTTCTGGTACGTACAGCCGCTGGATCAACTTGGTCAGCGTACTCTTGCCGGACCCAGACCGACCGACGATGCCGACCACCTCGCCCGGTCTGATATCGAGATCGATCGACTGCAGCACGGCCGGTCGATTCGGCGCGTAACGAAAGCTGACATGATCGAAGCGCACCGCGCCCTGCAATGCCGGCAGCGTCGCGCGACCCGGCTGGTAGCCGGGCTCGGTCGGCGTATTTAGGATGTCGGCCAGGCGCCTGACCGACAGACCGGCCTGCTGAAAATCCTGCCAGAGTTGCACCAGCCGCAGGATCGGCCCGCTGACGCGCCCGGCGATCATGTTGAATGCGATCAGCTGCCCGACCGAGAGCTCGCCTTGCATGACCAGCGTCGCACCGATCCACAAGATCAGCACCACGGTGACCTTGTTGACGAAGGACGCGGCCTGGCTGGCGATATTGCCGAGGTTCGCGGCGCGAAAGCTCGCGCCGACATAGCCGGCCAGCTGGTCCTCCCAACGACGTTGCATCTGCGGCTCTACCGCCATCGCCTTCAGCGTCTGCATGCCAGTCACCGACTCGACCAGAAAGGCCTGGTTTTCGGCACCGCGATTGAATTTTTCGTCGAGGCGATGGCGCAGGATCGGCGTGACCACGGCCGACAACACGATGTAGAACGGGATCGCCGCCGCAACGATGGCCGTCAGTGTTGGGCTGTAGATGTACAGCACCACGAAGAACACCAGTGTGAACAGCAGATCGATCACCAGGGTCAGCGACGAGCCGGTGAGAAAATTACGGATGTTCTCCAGCTCGCGGACCCGCGCGACGGAGTCACCGACCCGCCGCGCCTCGAAGTAGGCCAGTGGCAACTGCAGCAGGTGACCGAACAACTTCGCACCGAGCATCACGTCGACACGGTTGGTGGTGTGCGAGAAGACGTAGTTGCGCAGCGCGTTCAGCACCACGTCGAAGAGCGACACCGCCAGCAGTCCGATCGCGACCACGTCGAGCGTGGTCAGCCCACGATGGACCAGCACCTTGTCGATAATGACCTGAAAAAACAGCGGCGTGACCAGCGCCAGCAGCTGAATGAAAAACGATGCGACCAGCACCTCGGCGAACAGCTTGCGGTGTTTGACGATCGCCGGAATAAACCAGGAGAAACCAAAACCGCGCGCATCGGACGTTGCTGACACGCGACGCGTAAACAGCACCACCTGCCCGGACCACAATGCGTCGAATTCCGCGTGCGTCAGGGTCTGCGGCGCGGCCTCGGTCACGGCCTGGACCAACACCTGGTCCGGCCGCACGCCGGCGACGATCAGGAAACCACCATCGGCGCGTTGGGCAATGGCCGGCAGTGGCATATCTGCCAGTGCATCCAGCCCTAGATGAATCGAACGGGTCTTCAACCCCAGACGACGGCCGGCCCGAACGATGTCATCGACGCCGAACAGCGACGATAAACCGGCCTCATGGGCGATGTGCTGCGCATCGGCAGCGAGATGATGATAGCGGGCGATTTGTACCAGACAGGCAAGCCCGGTGTCGCGTTCGCATTCCTTGCTCAGCGGCATTCCCCGATCCTTGGGTGATGACTCGATGGCCTTGCACTCTACCTGTTTATTTCGGCGCGACGCAATAGCCTCGCTGCCAAGTGCCTGAAAACGCGCGCAACAACGGTCCCGACTGGCCGGCCAGTCGGTCGGTCGGTTATGCAGTCATCGGTCGATCGCAGCGCATCGCTGGCTTTCTGCGCACTCACCCCAGATCTCGGCCAGGCGCTTGTCGCGCCCGCAACCCCGCGGTAATACTTGCAGCTTAGCTAACTGCGCCTGTAGTAATCCTGGTGGTAGCTTTCATCGCCCCTAATCGGATAGAAGGTCGAGACGTCGAGGATCGGTGTAACCACCTTGTTCGGTTTCTCCTCGCCGACGACGGCGCTCAATGGGAGCCGTGTAAAGAACGCATCACGACGGTCTTTGGAAGGGGGTCAAGTTCCCGCGTCTAGAGATCAGTCTTCAAACGTCAGCGATTCGATCGCCAGCGTAATTTTCGAGCCGTCTTCCTTCTCGAACTGTTCCAGCTTGACCATCGCATGGTTCAGCGTTGGCGCAAACCAGATGCGCGTTGTGCGTTCGTCATCTTCCCGAACGCGGTCAACGATCACGGTCTCAAGGATCCCGAGCGGTGTCTCGAGAGTCGCCGTGCCCATGCGCGAAAATGTGTATTGCCTGACCTTGCCACGCCGAACGACCGGGTAAGTGACGGTCTTCTTGCCTTGCGCGAGATCACAACGCAAGGCCAGTTGGTAGCTCAAGCCATCCAGGTAGTCATCAGACCACGGCAACGCTTGATCTCTTGAATAAACAGCCCGCTTGGTCGCATCGAATGCGACATGTTCCTTTTTCTTCACCCCAAAAATGGAGCGGTCGTACGAATACCGACGCATGTGCAAGGCGTTTTTTTCGCGCTTGAATAGCGAGCGCTCGGTGATGCGGGCACCGAATGTCTCGGCAGTGTGCGACAACTCGAACTGGTCCGGTGCGGTCTGTTTCAGCTCGCGGCGGCCGGTCATGGCAATGCCCTTCACTTCAGACGAATACATCGCACGGTAGGGCTGCAAGACATCACTGCAAGCCGACACATCGGTAGCCGCAAACGCCGGCAAGGTTGCCGTTAGGGATATCACGGCAGTGAACAGTCCAAACAGAGAGATGCGTGGGTCAAGGGGCATAGCGTTGTCCAACAGAGTTACGAAGATTCGATTGCAGATAACATCGGGGGTTCCACTGTCCGGCAGGCTACACGAACGCCCCGGTCGATGCCGCTGGGCGTTCTGCACGCTGGAGCCGGCCTGGGTATGATGGTCGGTCACGCAGGACCACCGACCTGCGCCCGGGCGCTCTGCCCCGCGGCCGCAGACTTATTGGCCGAGTTGAGTGATGGGAAACCGCGAACCATGACGACAATCAAGCAAGCCGACCTGATCCAGAGCATCGCCGATGCGCTGCAGTTTATCTCCTACTATCACCCGCTGGACTACATCCAGGCGGTCGGTCGTGCGTATGAACGCGAACAGTCGCCGGCCGCCAAAGACGCGTTGGCGCAGATCCTGACCAACTCGCGGCTGTGCGCGGAAGGTCACCGGCCGATCTGCCAGGACACCGGCGCCGTGGTGGTTTTTCTGAAGGTCGGGATGAATGTCCGCTTCGACGGCGACATGGCGCTCAACGACATGATCAACGAGGGCGTGCGCCAGGCCTACCTGCACCCGGACAACAAACTGCGCGCCTCGATGGTCAATCCGCCGATCGGCGCGCGCAAGAATACCGGCGACAACACCCCGGCGATCATCTACACCGACATCGTGCCCGGCGATCGGTTGGAGATCGCGCTGGCCGCCAAGGGCGGCGGCTCGGAGAACAAGT
Organism: uncultured Gammaproteobacteria bacterium; assembly: GCA_942490985.1. Lineage (GTDB taxonomy): Bacteria > Pseudomonadota > Gammaproteobacteria > Chromatiales > Chromatiaceae > Thiosocius. The sequence goes on along the minus strand of CALNYW010000002.1, from coordinate 436,262 downwards.
CGAAGTTCACGATCCTGAACCCCAGCGACAGCCTGGTCGACTGGGTGATCAAGACCCTGCCGACGATGGGCGCCGGCTGGTGCCCGCCCGGGGTGCTCGGCATCGGCATCGGCGGCACCGCCGAGAAGGCGCTGCTGTTGGCCAAGGAATCGCTGATGGCACCGATCGACATCGATGAGGTGCGCGCACGCGGCGCGCAGAACCCGATCGAGGAACTGCGCCTGGAGATCTTCGACAAGGTCAACGCGCTCGGTATCGGCGCGCAGGGGCTCGGCGGCCTGACCACCGTGGTCGATGTAAAAATTCTTGACTACCCGACCCACGCGGCATCGCTGCCGGTCGGCATGATCCCCAACTGCGCGGCGACAAGGCATATCGAATTCCACCTCGATGGGAGCGGTCCGGCGGTGCTGACGCCACCCAAGCTGGACGACTGGCCGGACGTCACCTGGCAGGCCAGCGCATCGGCCAAGCGGGTCAATATCGACACCCTCACTCCCGCCGAGGTGCAGAGCTGGCAACCCGGCGACCGGCTGCTGCTCAACGGCAAGCTGCTGACCGGCCGCGATGCCGCGCACAAGCGCATCCAGGAACTGCTCGACAGCGGCCAGGGGCTGCCCGAGGGCGTCGACTTCACCAACCGGCTGATCTACTACGTCGGCCCGGTCGACCCGGTGCGCGACGAGGCGGTCGGTCCGGCCGGCCCGACCACCGCCACGCGGATGGACAAGTTCACCGAGATGATGCTGGCCAAGACCGGCCTGATCGGCATGGTCGGCAAGGCCGAGCGCGGCCCGGTCGCGATCGAGGCGATCAAGAAACACAAGGCGGCCTACCTGATGGCGGTCGGCGGTGCGGCCTACCTGGTCTCGCAGGCTATCCGCTCAGCCAAGGTACTGGCCTTCGAAGAACTCGGCATGGAGGCGATCTACGAGTTCGAGGTCGAAGACATGCCGGTCACCGTCGCCGTCGACAGCCACGGCGAGTCGGTGCACGAGACCGGCCCGGCGGAGTGGCGGGTGAAGATTGCGGATCTCAAACACGCGAAAGGCTGAACAGCCGGTTCTCGCAAGAAGTTTCTCATGGCAGGGCGGGTTTCATCCGCCGACGGCAGGCAGCGCCTGCCCTACGCCAATGGCGGCCCACGACACTTCGATCAAGAGCGATCCAGAGTGGAAAAGGGGTCGGGTTACACAGGCTAACCGCTATAGCCGATTACCTCTTTCACGGCGGTGGGCGTGAGTATCTGGACCGGAAATCCCTCAGCGACTTGGAGCAGATCCCGATCACCGGTGATCAAAGCGTCAACATCGGCCTGCTGGGCGAGCGCGAGAAAAACACGATCGTTTTCATCCCGACAGTCTGGCCAGGTCGCGGGAGTCAACGCATGCACGTCGGCGAACGGAAGGAAGTCATCCAACAGGTCGTCTATCGCCGCCCTCGACAACTTGAATTTCGGGTAAGCCAATACGCGAAGCAGCTCATCCACCGTTTCTTTGCAGACCACTGGAACGATGGCCCCAGAAGCCCATGCTGTTCGCATCCATGCCAGACTGCCCTGTTGAAAAAGCAGCGCTGATACCACCGTGTTGGTATCGCAGACGGCTCGGGTCCTCATTCGTCGCGTCTAGCCCAGGCGATCGCATCGGCGACATCGGATTCACGGATTCCCATGTCGGCGAGTTTTGATCTGACCGAATTGGCTTTTTCAGGGCGTAACGGCACAAGAACGATGTGGCCGTCTTCGGTCGTGACATCAAAATAGACCGCATCCGGAAAACGGTCCGCGATAGCTTTCGGCAGCGTGATCTGGTTCTTCGACGTCTTCTTGGCCAGCATTCCTTTATCCTCACTTGTAAGGAATAAAGGAATGCTATCTGGTCAAGGCAATCCACGTCAATATGGGTATCGGCGCAAAGAGATTCGAGTGATCGAACAAAACCTAACCTGCTTTTTTGCATCTCGACCTATCGAGGGCAGCCCTACAGAGAAAAGAGTCGTCTCGGGTTAGGTCCAATTCTCAACGCGCAGCCCTGGAACGCGTTCGAATTCGTTGAGATTGTTCGTTATAAGCACCAAACCCAATGCTCTCGCATGGCCTGCGATCATCATGTCGTAGGGCCCAATCGGTTTGCCCGCGTCATACAACTCAGCCCGCAACTGCCCGAAATGCGTAGCCGCCGAGGCGTCAAAAGACGCTAGCTCGAGCCGCGCCGCCAATCCCTCTATGTCGGCCAAATTTCGCTCAGGTTGCGATGACCTCTCCGCCCCGTAAACCAGTTCGCCCCAGGTGACTGAGGAGATGCACATCTGTCCCTCGTGTCGCAAGAACGCTTTTCTGACAGCCGCGGGCCGATTCTTGATCGTATAGATCACAATGTTGGTGTCCAACATGAACTTCAGCACTACAGCAACTCGCGTTCTTGGTCCTGCGGCTGCTCTCTGGAGGCCATAAAGTCGCCGCTCACGCCCGGGCCATCGAACCACTCGTCCCATGAACTGCCTGCCGGGGTGATGATCCGTGTGTTGCCCACCGCGACAATTTCGATCTCGACGACGGTATCTGGCAGCGCTACCGGCTTCGGCAATCGCACCGCCTGGCTCTTGTTGCTCTTAAAAACCTTGGTATGAACTTTTTTCAACAGGCTCACCGTGTATATCCGTAAGACATATCCCAACGTTAGCGCAGGATAGGGATATGTCAAGAACATATCCCCCCCTGCTGCTCGCGATCAAAAAGCAAAAAGGGGGGTCGGTGACAAATAATTCTCATTCGTCACCGACCCCATTTCTGAAAAAGGCCAGGTCGTTGAACTCAATTCGAGCCTGCCTTCGTACTCGCGAGTCCCAGACGGGAAAGATGCGAAGATACTGCAGACGCGAAGGTCACCGGCTGTTTTCACTCGTCCAGTCAACAAGGCGGGCAGTCTCTCTACGCGAACCTCCGTATCGAATCAAAGAACCGTAGAGAAAGGGGCCAGGCTCGGTTTTTTGAACTCAATTCGAGCCTGGCCCCTTTTTACTCTACAGTCACTGCAACAATCTCCGTATCGATATCAAAGTAACCGTGAATTAACCGGTTACGCATAGACGACGGCCGCCATGGAAGGGCCGGAGCTCGGGATTGTGGACTCAAACGGTCGCAGCCTCGCCGACGATCTGAGCGCGAATCACGGCGAACTGAGCATCCTATCCTCCGCCAAATCCGAGGCATCTCGGTCGCGCATGAAGCCAATCGCTTCGAGCGCTGCGTCACGCATGTGACGCAACCGAACGAGGTCATCGGCTCGCATACTGAACTTCGGCGGATGCGACTACGGCATCACGGAAAAACCGGCTCAAATCAGCTGACGTCCGCAAATCAACAGGACTCCACCGAGCATCAAGACAATCAGCCTCCATCTCACGAACCAAAGACCAGCAGCCCCATCCTCGAACTCGACCAACAGTCGAGTCACTGTTCGGTTTCCACCAGAGTCTCGCCAATAACGAAGCCGGGCAATGCCGTGGCTAAAACAAATCGGCGAGTCTGACTCGCTAATGCCAATTGTAGATCATGCATCGGTAACTCACGATAATTGACCACAAAGCAAGCAATATCCAGCGACACCCGGTGCCCTGAGTCAACCTTGAGGGTCGAGCGCCGCACGCCGACTCGCATAGATCGACTCACAGAGCAGAGCTGTCGAAGATCACACGGTCGGCAGGGCCACCCAACCCTCGCCGTCTCCCGCCCAGGGCAGCGCTCAGACGGACGAGGGCGGGGAAGATCAACAGTATGAGCGGCTAGTCGCTCAGCCAGAACCCTTCCCCGAGGCGGGTTGCACCCCACGGCCGGCACAGCCGGCCCTCACCCCCCCCCCCCCCCCCCAAAAAAGGGGCCAGGCTCGGTTTTTGAACTCAATGAGCCTGGCCCCTTTTACTCTCACCGTAAATAAAGTAACCGTGAATTAACCGGTTACGCATAGACGATGCGGCGCGCCATGGAAGGGCCGGATGCTCGGTGATTGTGGACTCTGAAACGTGTGTCGCAGCCTCGCCGACGATCTCGATTGCGCGAATCACGGCGAACTGAAGCATCCTATCCTCCGCCAAATCCGAGGCATCTCGGTCGCGCATGAAGCCAATCGCTTCGAGCGCTGCGTCACGCATGTGACGCAACCGAACGAGGTCATCGGCTCGCATACTGAACTTCGGCGGATGCGACTACGGCATCACGGAAAAACCGGCTCAAATCAGCTGACGTCCGCAAATCAACAGGTACTCCACCGAGCATCAATGACAATTCAGCCTCCATCTCACTGAGAGCCAAAAGACCAGGCGTGCGCCCATCCTCGAACTCGACCAACAGGTCGACGTCACTGTTCGGTTTTTCCTTACCATGGAGTCTCGACCCGAATAACGATAGCCGGGCAATGCCGTGGCTAAAACAGAAATCGGCGAGTTCTGACTCGCTAATGCCAATTCGTAGATTCATGCATCGGTAACTCACTGATAATTGACCACAAAGCATAGCAATATCCAGCGACACCCGGTGCCCTGAGTTCAACCTTGAGGGTCGAGGCTGCCGCAGCCGCCGCGACTCGCATAGATCGACTCACAGAGCAGATGCTGTCGAAGATCAGCACGGTCGGCAAGGGCCAACGCGGCAACCCTCGCCGTCTCCCGCCACAGTGCCGCAGCGCTCGAGACCGGGACTGCGGAGTGGCGGGTGAAGATCGAACAGATTGGATTGAGCGGCTAGTCGCTCAGCCAGAACCCTTCACCCGTAGGGCGGGTTGCACCCGCCGACGGCCGGCACAGCCGGCCCTTGTAGGGCCAGCCGTGCCCGCCGGTGACACCGAACCCGAAAACAAATGGCCAACAGCAGAAAGAACCCGTTCAACCCGTCACAGGCTAGACTTGGACCGACACCGTATCCTTAATCGACGACGCTATCCGGGTATCTTTGCCAAGTTAGAATGCATAGGCAGCTGATCCGAAAACACCAACCCAAAGCCTTGCTTTTCGACCATCAAGTTTGAGCGTCAATAACACCGAGCGAACCAGGCGACGCGAGAATCTGACGGTCCGCTGTTACCAACTTGCAACCGTTCGCTAGTGCTGTCGCCACAATCATTCGATCGGCAGGATCACCGTGGAAATCTGACAGTTCCGCGGCAGCGATACCCAGTTGCCCGTCAATCGGTAACTCGCGCAAACCCGCTGCCAGTAATTCCCGCCGCCACAACGCCAGCGGTTTGGTGAGCGCGAGTCGCCCTTTCGCAACCAACATCGCGACCTCCCAGAAAGAGATGGCAGCGACTGCGACCTCATCCGAGGCGAACTCGCGGTCGATAAGCTTGGTTGCCTCGCGACCGAGCTCATCGCTGCCACTGTCCAGCCAGACCAACACATGCGTATCCAGCAGAATCATCGATCTGCATCCCAGGCCTCTTCCAACGGTGCGGTCAGATCGTCGTTGGCATGCACCTGCCCCGCATGCAGGCCACGCAAGGTCTTTGGCTTCTTCGAATAGGGCACAAACTTGCCGACAGGAACCCCGTTCTTGGTAACCACGATCTCCTCGCCGGAGGTGGCGACTTCATCCATGATTTTGAGGCACTTGGACTTGAACTCCGACGCCATGATTGTTTTCACTCGACCCGCTCCTTTTAACTATAGTCATGACTATAGTCAGCTATACCGAACAAGCCAAGCAAAAGGAAAACGTCATAGAGATAGCGAGTAAGCGCTGGATTGAGAAGTGCGAAGAGAAATTCAGCACATTTTCGTAAGGCGGGTTTCACCCGCCGGCGGCAGGCAGAGCCTGCCCAACGCCAATGGCGGCCCACGATGCTTCGGTCGCGGGCGGGCGGAGGCAATTGAACGTTGTTTGTCACCGAACCCGTTTCCGTAGGCCAGATCTATCTGTACTTTTCGTAGGGCGGGTTTCACCCGCCGACGGCAGGCAGCAAAAAACCGAGCCTGGCCCCTTTTTACTCGAGACACTTCGGATCGAAAAGCGGGGGGTCGGACAAATAAATCTCATTCGTCACCGACCCCATTTCTCCATCGCCCAAGTCCAATCGCCTGTTCGTCTTTAACTTCCAGACCTGGCAACGATGATCTAAGCTTAAAGACCACTTAGCTGGTCATGAGAACATCCACGATGTCAGAAAGAACCGTCACCTTGGCCGATGCAAAGGCCCACCTCAGCGAGCTGACCGAACGCGCCGCGGCAGGCGAGCAGGTAATCATTACCAAGCGCGGCAAGCCCGTTGCGCGGATATCGCAACCAGAGCGACCCCGCCAAGCTATCGATCTGCAAGAGGCTAAGAGCTTTGACCGAATCGATGCCGCAACAGACGGAAGATGCAGCTGACTTCGTTCGGCGCATGCGAGACGACGCTCGCTACTGATGTTGTATATCGATACGAGCGTGTTGGTTGCGGCGCTGACCAACGAATCACGAACGGCTGAGATGCAAAATTGGCTCGCCAGTCAAAGCCCGGAGGATCTCGTCATCAGCGACTGGGTGATGACTGAATTCTCCGCCGCCCTGTCGATGAAGGTCCGCACCGGTCAACTCGGACCAGCACACAAGGCGGAAGCGCTGGCCATGTTTCGATCGATGGCCGAGGTCTCGATCTGCTCGGTCGCCGTTGATCGCTTCGATTTTGCGACGGCAGCGCGGTTGTCAGACCAGCACGCAACCGGACTGAGGGCCGGTGACGCCCTGCATCTCGCCATTGCCGCAAATCATGGCTATCGGCTGGTTTCCCTCGATCACGGTCTGGGCGACGCTGCGCTCGCTCTCGGGGTCAGCTGCCAGGTGCTGTGAGAAAGACCACATACCTAAACTAAGGCTCAGCTGGCTCATAGGGTGCAGGGGAGGAAGCCCGGAATAGTTCAGTAAAGGAATCTCATCGAGATCGCCGCGCCGCTTCGCGACTCGCGAAGACCTGCCCTGCCGAACCGTCTTTGCGAGGAACAATGTGACGAAGCAATCTCCCAGAGATCAACACGGTGCTTCGCAGCTCGCTATGACGATGCAGCACGTGAATTCGGATGTGCCGGACAGGTCGACGGCAGCCAACGACTGAAACACGAACAAAGATATCCCGTCATTCTGAGCGCAGCGAAGGAATGTCATAAAGGAAAGGGCGTCGGTGGCAAATGAGAATCACCTGTAACGACCCGTTCTCGCTTTTCTCGACCAACGCGTTACGCGCTAGACTTGCGCCATGACCAAAGATTTAACCGCCACTGAATCCGCGATCACCGAGGTTCTGGATAACTACGCCGAGGTGAAGCTGGCAATCCTGTTCGGCTCCCTTGCGCAAGGCACCGCCACAGCAGACAGCGACCTGGACCTCGCCGTTTTGGCAGAGAAACCATTGTCTACCGAGATGCAGGTCCAACTGATCGGCGATCTTGCCGACCGTTTGGGTCGGCCCGTCGACTTAATCGACTTGCGTACGGTCGGCGAGCCGTTGCTTGGCGAGGTGCTGAAAGGCAGGCGCATCCTTGGCGACGATACCCGCTATGCCCAACTCATCACGCGGCATCTGTTCGATGCAGCCGACTTTCTACCCTACCGGCAACGTATTCTGGCCGAGAGAAGGGCACGATGGATCGAGTCCTGATCGATCAGAAACTCGAGACACTGCGGTACTGCATTGCGCGCATCGCTGAGAAGTGCCCGACCGAGCCAGCGCAACTGGGCAGTGATGCCGATCTGCAAGACATCATTGTTTTGAATCTGACACGCAGTATTCAACTGTGCGTCGATATCGCCAGTCATCTGATCTCGGCATCGGACGAAACTGCGCCGGCCACAATGGGTGATGCGCTGAGCAAGCTTGCGCAACTCGAGATCCTCGATAACAAACTCGCAAGCAAGCTACGGCAGGCGGTTGGCTTCCGCAACATCGCAGTCCACAACTACGACAAGGTCGACTGGGCGATCGTGCATGACATCTGTAGTCGACGATTGGATGACTTTCGCCAGTTCGCGTCAGCGATCTCCAGGCAACTCAACTGATACTCGGGGGAGCTCAGGCTCCTTGCTACAACCGATCAGGGCAAGAAAGGTCAGGTTCGGCCGAGAAACTCGAGCTTTTCGCCCCTTCTATTGCAGCGTGCCCACCGAAACACATACTGACCCGTGAGGCCGGGACGCCCACCCTCATCACGGTACGCATGATGTGCACTGCACTGGACGATCGTGGGGGGTCAGGCTGAGCCCGATATATCGATGGCAGCCACAGCATGCCCGACACTGACGGCGATCCACGACACTTCGGTCGGGAGCGGTCGGAGGAATATGAGCGTTATCTATCACCGATTCGGGCCGACGCAGCCAGAAAAGGGCGCAGGTCCGGGCTTGTGTTCAACTAACGTCCACCGATGCGAGCGAGTTCGCTCGTGTCCATACTCAACCCCGAGTCTTGTTCAGCGGGAAGAAGCACAGACTCGCGGAACACGGTTTCGTTGAACAACGAGTGATCGGGAGAGAATTCGCTGACGTTATCAACCGCGTCATCTTCGGCCACCGAAGAGACGCGCACATAAGCATGGCGGGAGCGCCTCAGCAAGTCACGGATCGCCGAAGACTTACGCGACATCGACAAAGCGCTCTCGCGCATGTTCACCAGGTAGGCCGTGCGGACGCCACGATGCTCCGTGGCAGGACCCGCCTGATGCAGGCTGACGCCGAGTTTGCGAAGCAGTCGCGCAAACGCATTGGTGATCAACATCACGCTGAACTCAATGTCCCGCTTCAGAGAAAAGATGATGATCGTCCTGATCATCCCGAGTGTCACCTCGAACTGCTGACTGCTGCCGATGGCCCCGATACCCCAGGCCGCCAACGAGTTTGGCCCGGCCACGACGCCTTCCGGCAGATCGATATCCTGCGCGCGGTTGTTGATGATGCAGAAGCGGGATACCTCACCGATGCGGGAAGCCGACTCTTCCAGACGGTGACGTTCGAACACCCCCAGATCATCAACCGGGAGATGTTCGCCCTCGCGCGGCATCACGATGCGGGTCGCGGCCACCCATTGGCGCGTTCTCCTATTCTGAACAACAAAATGTGCGGAGCGGTCGTCCCAGGCATCCGTTTCCCGCGCCGCGGAAAACTCCTCGGGGTTCTCAAAACCTTTGTCCAGGCAAAAGACCTGGTAGCGAATGCGTTGGTGCAGCGCAACACCCAGCTCGGTATCGGCAAAGCAGACACGGAAGTTTTCGTCGAACATATTTCGCATCCTATATTTAGGAACCGAAGATAACATCTTCCAAAAGCGCGACTGCTATGCGGATCAAGCAGGGTATGCGCTTTAGTGTTTTAATTCGTAGGCAATACGGGCTCAAGGTGCGAAGCCATTAAGCGTGATGTGGTCTACAGAATCGGGACTATTCCGATCAGCGACCCAGACAAAAACCACGCTAACCCTCTGTTTTTTGGTTTTTTTCACCGAAATGCTTATGAAACCGCCGCGTCAGCCGACATCTGCTGTGGGGCCGTCCGGCAGTGTCGGGTAACCTCAGCGGCAACCTGGCCCCGCAACTTTAGGGATTGGTCAGAATAGGTGGGAGAAGCGATGCAAACCAAGCCCAGCGCATCCAGCGACAGCATTGCGGCCAATTTTGACCGGTATTTCTCCGTCTCGCTCGTCGAAAACGAACAAATGCTGAGAGAAGCTCAGGGCATTCGCTACCGGGTCTACTGCGAAGAATTCGGCTATGAAAACCCCGAAGACAGCCCGGATCAGCTGGAGGTCGATGAGTACGACGCGCATTCTGTCCACGCGCTGGTCATGCACCGTGAGACCGGTCGCGCCGCAGGCTGCGTGCGCATGGTGCCGGCACAACTGACGCCCGCAGATTATCAACTGCCGTTCGAGAAATTCTGTGGCGAGAGCGTCGACAAAGCGTTCGTGGAGTCGTTGTCACTGGACCGATCGACGGTCTGCGAAATCTCCCGCCTGGCAGTCGACGGCGCCTTCCGTCGTCGTGGCCCGCAAGAGCGGTTGACCCGCTTCGGTCACGTCGAACAGATTGATTTCACAGCGCAGGAACGCCGCACACTGCCGCTGATCGCGGTATCGGCCTACCTCGCCGCTACGGCCATTACCGAACATACCGGCTACACCAACGTTTTCGCGATGATGGAGCCGTTTCTGCCGCGCCTCATGGGTCGCTCCGGCATCCATTTCGAACGTGCCGGTGAAGACATCGAGTACCATGGCAACCGGGCGCCCTACTTCATCACCACCCAATCGGCGCTGACCACGATGAACACCCATCTGCGCGAGCTGTACGACGTGATCCGCGACGAACTGTATTCAAGCGAATGACGGCAGACGCAAGCAACACCAACGTTACGCCCAACGTCGCATTCGATTACGACACCGCCTTCTCGCGCAACATCGGCTGGGTCACGCGCGACGAGCAGCAGATCCTGCGCGGCAAGCGCGTCGCGATCGCCGGGCTCGGCGGTGTCGGCGGCCGGCATCTGCTGACGCTGGCCCGCCTTGGCATCCAGAACTTCAATATCGCTGATCTTGATGTTTTCGACGTCGCCAACTTCAACCGGCAGCTCGGTGCCGACATGAACTCGGTCGGGCGGGAAAAGATCGACGTGTTGTCGGAGCTCGCCACCGCCATCAACCCCGATTGCCAACTCGGGTTATTCGAACAAGGCGTCAACGAGGCAAACCTCGACCGCTTCCTCGACGGCGCCGATCTCTATGTCGACGGGCTGGATTTTTTCGTCATCGATGTCCGCGAGAGGGTCTTCGCGGCCTGTGCTGAACGAGACATCCCGGCGATCACCGCCGCACCACTCGGCATGGGCACCGCCTTCCTCGCGTTCATGCCCGGCCAGATGACCTTCGAGCAGTATTTCCGCACCGCGGGCCACGACACCCATGAGAAGCTGCTGCGCTTTCTCGTCGGCCTGTCACCGGCGATGCTGCAGATGAATTACCTGGTCGATCCCAGCAGCGCCGATTTCGATCACCAGAAAGGCCCATCAACCCCGATGGGCTGCGATCTCGCGGCCGGCGTGATGGGATCGATGGCGCTGAAGATTCTGCTCGGTCGCGGCAAGGTACCCGCCGCGCCCTGGGGCCTGCATTTCGATGCCTATCGCAACAAGCTGGCGAAAACCTGGCGGCCCGGCGGTATGAACAATCCCTTGCTTAAGCTCGTGCTACAAGTGGCGAGAGCAAAACTGAAGTGAGCGAGAAACCCTTTGACGAACAACCCAGCAACCCCAGCCAACCTCCCCGCCAACCGGCGCAAAACAGACCTGAGCGAGCCTCAACCACACCCAACCACGGGAGCGACACCCGCAATCCCCCCCCGCTCCCCATCCCCCCATCTCCGGCAAGAAGATACGTCCGACCCACCACCCAAGTTTGATGTGAAGCTCATCGAAAGTAGCGATGTGGTGCGTGACCCGCTCGTGGAGTGGATACCACATCGGGTCACACAGCGCCGCCCGCTGAAGACCACGCCGCTGACTCCCGAGATCAAGTCCAGCGCTTGCCCCAATCCGTCGGGGCCGATTATTCGATCACCTGGGTAGAGAGCGCTTCGCAACGCTGGAAGATGGCTCGATTGTTATTCGACAGCGCCAAGATTCGTCTTACCATTCGCGAGGCCTACGAGGTCCATCGTCGGATCATCGAGTGGGATGCCACCGAAAGCGAGGACCGCATCCCGGACAAAGCGGTCGGACTTGACCCGCTCGGCCTGAAACTCATGCGATGGGCCATGAAAAGCTGGCAGCGCGTCGATTTCTTGAATCGCTACTTCGCCGGAACGCTGTTGCCACGCTTGCAGCTTGACCTGCTGCCCGGCTTCCGGTGTGGGGCGCACTTCATCCTGCAAACCAGCAAGCCTCTAGCAAAATTGGAAGACTACATCTCCGGCGGCCGCGCGATGCAACGCCTGTGGTTGCAGGCCACTGGCCTTGGTCTGCAGTACCAACCGGAAATGACCCCTATGATCTTTGCACGTTACAGCGAAACCAACCTGCCGTTTACTGCCACACAATCCGCTTTGGAAGAAGCCGCAGCAATACGCGACAGACTGGTAACAGTAATGGGAACCGAGACAGCGGAAGGTGTGGGGTATTCATGGGGCGTATTGGTTGGGGTGAAACGCCTTCGGCGCGGTCTACGAGAAAACCACTTGCGGACCTGATCGAGCATGAAAACTATGCCTGATGCTCTGTGTAGCCAAGTCGCTCAGCAAAATACGCTTTCGGCTCGCTTCGGCCGTTACGGTCGCCATCGTCGTGCTTTGGTTCTATCCGGACGGCAGTGCTGTCCGATCCTCTTACCGGTGATGACCAAGGCGATAAAAATTCGCGCGAAGTCACCGTCAACCCCCAACACAACCGCACCCGCCATGGAGCTCAGCATCAACGATGCGGTGATCAGCGCTGAGATCAGCGGTGTCATTCTGGAGATACCGGTTCAAGTTGGCGATCAGGTCACTTCGGGTGACCTTTTGGTCACGATCGCTTGCGATGATTACAGGAGAGAACAAGCCATAGCCAAAGCAGCGCTCGACCAGGCCGAATCTAAGCTGCGTCTCTACCAAAGCCAAATGGCGAGTGCACAGGCGCTGTCAAAAGCGAAGTCGATATCCAAAGATCGTTTAGATGAACGCAGGGCCAATCAGTCAGCGGGCACGGCCGAGGTGGAACGCCTTTCGGCGGCGCTTCGCAAAGCCGACCTAAGGACCGAAAAATGCGAGGTTCGTGCGCCGTTCGACGGGGTCGTGATCGGTCGGTTGGCCAGCATCGGTGAACTGGCAACACCGGGCACACAGCTGGTCCGGTTACTCGACAGCGACAACATCGAGGTACAGGCCAATATCCAGGAATCGGACCTTGAGAGTCTCAAGTACGGGACCGAAGTCCAGTTCGTCACTCCCAAGGCGACTTACCCTTTGCGTCTACGAAAATCTGCTACCAATCGTGGACACCGAGATCAGAAGTGTCGAGGCGCGATTCGATCTGGTTGACAAGAAGGTGGCGCCCGGTGCTGTAGGAAGGTTGATATGGTCGGACTCGACTACGCATATCCCGCCTAGCCTCCTTGTTAACCGCGATGGTCGACTAGGCGTATTTCTTGAAGATAACGGAATCGCGCGTTTCGTGGCAAATCGAAGGTGCCCGCGAAGGACGATTTGCCAAGGTCTCGCTGGATAGCACCTCACCGATAGTTCTCGAGGGACGACACAGTCTTCAGGACGGCGATCCGGTCCGGCTAGTCGACTGATCGCTTCACGCCATTATGTTGAAGCGCCTTCTTCAAAACCATGCACTTGCCAACTTGGCTTTTCTGCTCGTTGTCGTGATGGGTCTCATCGCCTACATCGAGATGCCACGGGAACAGGACCCAAGCATTGATCTCAACTGGGTCAACATCACCACCACGCTTCCAGGTGCCTCGGCGTCGGATGTCGAGAAGCGCGTTACCGAGCCACTCGAAGAGGCGCTGGAGAAAGTGGCCGATATTCGTTTTATCTCGAGCAACAGCTTGCAGGATGCGTCCAGCATTCTTGTGCGTTTTGATGAAATCGACGATGAGACCTTCCGCAGTCGCCTCGCCGACGTACGCCGCGAGGTACAAAACAAGCTTGGCGAACTACCGGATGAGGCGGAACAGCCTGACATCGTTGAGATCAATACCGGCAACGCCTTCCCGACCGCCCTAGTGGTCGTCAGCGGTCTCGCCGATGACGAAACCCTGCGCATACAAGCCGAACGAGCCACCGAAGACCTTGACCGTATGCCCGGCGTCTGGCGGGCGAAAGCGCTCGGTAAGCACGACCCGGAACTGCAGGTGCTATTCCATCCCTCGAAACTCGTCGGCCTGCGTGTCCCACCGACCAACCTTGCCGATACGGTGTCGTCTTATTTCCGCGACCTTGCAGCTGGAAACCTGGTGATCGGAGACAGCAGTTGGCAGGTGCGCGTCGAAGGCACTGCCAACGATCCCCAGTACCTCAGCGCCATCCCGATACTTACCGAGCAGGGCGAGGTACCGCTGAGCACAGTCGCGGACGTCGTCCGCGGCCGGGCCGATGCCCGTTGAACTCGTCCGGCTATCAATCCAGCCAGCCGCGATGACCCCCCGTCGCCAAAGAGGCGTCGGCCGACACGCTGGAACTGGTCGAACAGATCAAACAGTACATCGAAAGCAAGAACGCCTTGGTCGCCGATAAAGGGATCCAACTTTCTCTGCTCGATGATCGCACCAGTGTGATCAAGAGTAGCCTCGACATCATGGAGCGCAACGCGCTAATCGGCCTCGCGCTCGTCCTCCTCGTCACCTGGTTGTTTCTTGGTCTGAAAATCGCATTATTCACCAGTCTCGGCATACCGTTCGTCTTGTTCGGAACATTCTGGTTTCTAGAAAGCATTGGCCAATCGCTTAATGTGGTTGTACTGCTAGGCATCGTGATCAGCCTTGGCATGCTGGTCGATGATGCCGTCGTGGTGGTCGAGACAATTCAACACAAGGTCCGTGCAGGACTCCGTGCTCTGGATGCTGCCGTCGAAGGGCTGCGCGAGGTGGCCGCTCCGGTGGCCACCGCTGTACTCACAACCATCGCCGCATTCCTCCCGTTGATGCTGATGCCCGGTGTGCTGGGAAAGTTCATGTTCGTTGTGCCGCTAGTTGTCACCGTCGCACTGCTGATCAGCCTGATCGAGGCCTTCTGGATTCTTCCGGCTCATGTCGCCGCTTCGAATATCGATCTGGAGACGGAGTCCCGAACCCAACGACTGAGAAACCGGCTTACCACGTCGATACGGCGGCACTACACGTGATCCTAATCGCCGCACTGCGCCGCACCATTTCATTGCCGACGTCGGCACTCTGCGTCTGATGCCCTGATGTGTTCCGCGTGCCGTCGCGTTTGCGATTCGTATCGACTGGGCTTGGTACGAATCGGATTCTTCGCTACGGACCTTCGCGGTTGCACTATGTCAACGTGGAGATGCTACGGCCGGTACCGATTGAACAAGACCATGCAACCTACCACTGAAGGTTGAGGAGATGGAACACCCTGAATCCAGCGGCGTGTCGGCGACATTGCAGCCTGCGCCGGCCAACAAGTTCTCCGAAACAGAACCGCTTTTCGGCGACCGATACTGGTCAAGTCTTCTGTCAACTTGGACGCACGACACGACACAGACCTTCGGTCGACGACCCGTGGTCGATAGCCTGCGCCGCGTCGTGCTAGACGTTCCCGGTGCCGAGAATATCACCTTCCTCCGACGACGTCCGGGGGCCCGGCCAACATCCAAACCGGTCAGCGTCAAGGTTCGCGGCGATGACCCAACGGCCATCCGGGCAGCGGCAGACCATGTAGTCAAGTTACTGTCAGGTGTTGACGCCGTAAACGACATCAGCGTCGACGACACGCGTGGCGGTATGGAGCTGCGCCTGCGCCTCAACGGTGACGCCATCGTGCGCAGCGGCGTGTCGCCTACCAGCGTCATCCGGGCCCTGCGACTTTTTAGTGACGGCGAAGTCGCCGCCGACACTCACTTCCTGGGCGATAAAATCGAGGTGCGGGTACGCTCTTCCCAACGCGAACTGCAGGCCATCGACAAACTGCTAAAGAACACGATCAGCATGAACGATGGGAGGGAGATCGCACTGGCCCAACTCGTCCATGCTCGCACAGTGCCTACCGTTGAGAACATCAAACACTATAATCTGCGTCGTGCGATCACGGTTGAAGCAGACCTCGACAAGGCCATCATGGACACACCGGCCGTCAACCGTTATCTGAAGAATGTCTGGCGCGACCACGCTGGTGATTTTCCAGACATCGATCTCGATTTCTCCGGCGAACTCGATGAGATCCAGGAAAGCGTCGAGTCGCTGGTGGTACTGTTCGCGATTGGCGTCGGCATCATCTATTTGATCCTTGGCACCCAGTTCAAGAGCTACGTTCAGCCGCTGTTCGTGCTCGTCAGCGTGCCCCTGGCATTCACCGGCGTGATTTTCGGTCTGTTGATCGTGACAATCCGCTCAGCATGTACACCCTGTATGGCATCGTGGCGCTTGCTGGAATCGCTGTTAACGATGCGATCGTGCTCATTTCCGCCGCGAATGCCCGCTTGGCGCGCGGCTGGACGCCAACGCAGGCAGTAGTATTGGCCGCGCGCCGCCGTGTGGTCCCAGTCATCATCACCACTGTCACGACAATGGCCGGGCTGTTCTCGCTTGCGGTGGGTCTTGGCGGAGAGAGCCTGATGTGGGGCCCCGTCGCAACGGCGATCTTCTGGGGTCTGGCCTTCTCGACCGCGCTGACACTGGGGCTCATTCCGTTGCTGGCCGCCAACTTCACACCGAGAGTCAAGTCCGTTCTCGAACAGCTGCCGCAGCCGATGCTCGCCATCGGCCTACAAGGCCAACTGGCGGCTTTAGGCCTGCGACCTGCAAACCGGTTCGTCGTACCGGCCAAGGCCTTTGCCGATGACCCGGAAACATTCGATTTGATCAAGCAGGGCTTGCAAGCACTGCGCGAACCGGACTACCTGGAGGCAATCCGCCTCTTCGACCTCGCCGCAGGACAGGAGACCGTGATACGACCGGTGACCTTTTGGGCGCACATGCGCTGATCGCCTACATGCAGCGTGAAGGCTGGGACATCGGTTACATTCGGCGCGCCCGACGCTATCTCGATCGAGTAAACAGGACGGACCCAGAGAACCCGCAGCTGACCATCCTGCGGCGCGCCTGTGACCAGGTCGAACGAAGCGCAGGCGGCGCGGCTCAGTCGCTGAGTACCGAACACGCAATGTAGGGCGTGCCCATCCACCAAAGCGGACAAGACAGAGGGTTCACTATGCACCACGTACTCATCACCGGCGGCGCCACGGCTTCATCAGGTTCGCACACGGCCGATCGGCTGCTCGAGATGGGCAACCTGGTGCGCATCCTGGACATCCTCGATCCGCAAATTCACGGCGGCACCGATGGGTTTCCGAAATACCTGGATCCACGCATCGAATGCATCCGCGGGGACGTCCGCAGCCCGGCCGATGTCGCTGAGGCACTCGACAGCATCGACGTTGTTTTCCACTTTGCAGCCAGACCGGCGTCGGCCAGCGTATGCACGAGCTCGGATCCTACGTCGACACCAACACCCGCGGCACCGCGGTGCTCGTCGAGACGTTACTGAAGACCCAACATCCGCTGCACCGACTGGTTCTGGCGTCGTCGCGGGCGGTCTATGGCGAGGGGTCTGCAGAATGCCCGACACACGGCCCGATCACGCCGGCGGTACGTGCCCGCGCGCAACTCGAACAAGGCCGCTTCGGACTTGAATGCCCGCACTGCGGCACCGCAATGCGGACGCTGCCTACTCCCGAATCACGCGAACGCCGGCCAACGTCGGTCTATGCGCAGACCAAGGCCCAACAGGAGGACCTTTGCCAACTGGCCGCAGATGCCTTCGGCCTGCCAACCGTAAACCTGCGCTACTTCAACTTCTATGGATCACGGCAGACATTGCTAAATCCATATTCAGGGGTGATCTCTGTTTTCTACAACCGCATCAAGGCCGGGAATCCGATTTCGCTCTATGAAGGCGGCCTACCTGAGCGTGACTTTGTCAATGTCGAGGATGTGGCGCGTGCGAACTGTCTCGCAATGGACACGGATGCGCCGGCCGGTGCCTGCTTCAACATCGGGGCTGGCGCGAACGACACGATAGGGGACCTCGCGATCGCGCTCGGGCGAGCCTGCGGACGGGAACCATTCCTAGAAGACCGCGGCGAGTACCGTGTCGGTGATATTTTCTCCTGCTATGCAGACCTAACCACCTCTGAGCAGGTACTCGGCTACCGACCACAAGTCGGGCTCGCCGAAGGGCTCGAAGAGTTCGTTCGATGGGCCGCGGGCCAAATGTCGGAAGACCGGTACCAAAAAACCGTAGAAGAACTTTCAAAACATGGCCTGTTCGGTCGAGCCAAATGATGCGAAGGCACGACAAACCCTCGACAGCCGATGCCTGAGCGCAAGCGCATCTTGTTCTTTGCCGAGGCGGTTACGCTCGCGCACGTCAGCCGCCCGTATGTGTTGGCCAGCGGACTGGACCGTGACCGTTACACGATAGGTTTCGCCTGCGCACCTGGCAGCGAACGCATCCTCGCCGACCCCTCGCTTAACTGCCTGCCGTTGACGTCGATTCCGGGCGCGACGTTTTTGCAACGCCTGGCCTCGGGCCGGCCGCTCTATTCTGAGGCTGACCTGGAACGCTATGTCGCCGAAGACCTGCAGCTGATAGAGCGGTTCCAGCCGGACGTCGTAGTAGGCGATTTCCGTTGTCACTCGCAGTCAGCGCGCCGACGGCAGGCTTACCCTACGTGAACATCTGCAATACTCACTGGAGCCCTTATGTCACCGACCGTCGGGTACCGGTGCCTGAGATCCCTCTCACAGGCGCGCTTGGACCGAAAATGGGCCAATATCTGTTCGATCTCGCTCGCCCAATTGCCTTTGCGCTACACGCCTGCCCGATGAACCGGCTGCGCAAGCGCTACGGCCTTGCACCCTACGACGGGCTGAGGCACGTTTACACCGAAGCCGAGCTGGCGCTCTACGCCGACCCACACTCGCTGATCCCGACCAGCGGGCTGCCACCTCATCACCGCTTCATCGGGCCTATCCTGTGGGAACCGGACACGACCCGGCCCGACTGGTGGGCGGCGCCGGCCGACGACCAACCTTTGGTCTACGTGACGCTGGGTTCGTCGGGCCAGACCGGACTCCTGCCCGTGCTCCGGAAGATCCTGGCGAAACTGCCGGTACAGGCAATGATCGCGACGGCAGGACGCGTTGATCTCCCCTCTCCCGGAGAGGGTATCTGGTATGCCGACTATTTGCCTGGTACCGCCGCGGCCCAGCGCGCTTCGCTCGTGATCTGTAGCGGCGGAAGCGCCACCGCCTACCAGGCCCTGGGGATCGGTACGCTGGTGTTGGGACTCGCTTCGAACCTGGACCAGTTTCTAACGATGTCCTACATTGAGAGGGCGGGAGCCGGTCGGCTCCTTCGCGCCGACGACCCGAATCCAGAAAAGCTGGCGCAGGCGATCATGGATCTGTTGAAAGAGCCATCGTTTGATGTACACGCGAAGCAACTGGCTGATTCGCTCCACGAGATTGACGCCCCGAGAGCCTTCAGCGCACAGTTGACTGCGTTGGTCAGCGATGTCGGCGAATAGCGCACGGGCACCCAATTGTATCGGAAGTCGCCGCCGATCCCTCGGCTTGATCGCCATGCTGCCCAGAGAAACGAAACCCCATTGACTGGCTGCATCTTGTCGATCGCATACCGTCGCTCGAAACCTCCAACCATTCCCACGAAACCTCCGGCGAGGTCGACAGAACCATGCGAAAAATCAGCACCCCTCAGATTGCCACCTTCATCCTCATGTTTGGGCTGATCAGCATCCTCAGCCTCGTGACGACGGTGTTTGTTATCGACACCCTGCCGCTGGGAGATTTCCGCGGCGTGATCCTGGTAGCGAGTGCATTGATGCTTTACTACCTGTTTGCCATCCTGGTCTACCGCGTGATGATCCGTTTCTTTCCACTGCGGGAAGGCGATTTCGAGTGTGGCTCGAAGGCCGAATTCATCGCTCAGCTACACAATCTGTTTCATGTCGTGATCTTCTTCTCGCTGATCAAAACTCACTTCCTGCCGGTTCCGCTGATGCGGCTGGTCTATGTCGCGCTTGGTGCAAAGCTTGGTGAAAACACCTACGGAGGGACGTTTCTGGACCCGGCGATGACGGAGATTGGCAGCAACTGCCTGATTGGCCATGAAGCGGTGTTGTTCGCTCATGTGATGGAAGGTGGACGATTCGGCCTGAGACGGATCCGGATCGGCAGCGACGTCACCATCGGCGCCAATGCAGCGATCATGCCCGGTGTCGTGATTGGGAATGGGGCGACGGTTTCGGTAGGCGCGGTCGTAAGAAAGGGTACCGTGATCCCCGCGGGTGAGGTCTGGGGAGGTATACCGGCACGGCGACTACTGTCCGACGGCGATTGAGATTTCGGAGAACGTCGAAGAAAAACGGGCGCCATTCGTCGCCCGTTCTACACGGGGCCGCAAAGCACCGATCGACATCCGCTTTTTTCGCCAGACGCTTTCGACCAATGCCGGCACCGCGCAGCAGCAAGGTGCCCGACAACGGTACCGTGATCTCAACGCTGTTACTAACTTCGGTCTCGAGCAGGAGGTCGTTGCAGGGTACGGTGGCGATACTGCAGCCGAGCGCCTATCGACACCGACGGAGCGCAGTCGACCGGTCGAGCACTGCCCGTGTGCAGAAAAAGGATCGATTGCAGGAGGATTTCCTGGTCGAACCGGGGCGTCCTCGGATCGAAAAGGGGTCTGGACGTGCCGTTCAATGAACGTCCCGCCGACACGGTTCGCACAAAGTCGACTGTACTCTGCCCCCGGCGAAAAGGGACTATCCAAAACTGACAGTCAAAAATCCAAACCAGGAACAACGCCAGAACCGTCGCAGCGGGAAAGCAGGATCAACAAAAGATAGAGCGGACAGATTCGATAAAGCGATTGCATGACTCAACGGGGCACCACGCACAACACCCGGGCACAAAAAAGGCCTGGCGTTAAGCCAGGCCTTTTCCATTTTCTACGCTCGAGTCAGGCAGACTTTTTGCTGCGCTTACGAGCAGCGGCGCCCATGCCTGCGAGGCCGAGGCCCATCAGAGCGAGGACACCCGGTGCCGGCACAGTCGAGATGCCGCCGATTCGCAGATCGATATCCGATGCGATCGGGTTGATAAGGGAGTGTTGAACACCACTGTCAGCGTATCCAGGTTGTTCATCATCGCACCCGTTCCAGCGCCGCCGGGACACGTGACTGTGAACAGGCCCGGGATGGCGTTGCCGCAGTTGAGGAATTCCGCGAACGGGATGGTCGAGAACAACGGGCCTGTGCCAGACGGCACGACGCTAGCGGCCAGATCGATCGTGGAAATGTTGCCGCCCGCGTCTGCCGCGGTGATTGCGAAGCTCCAACCAGCAAGACCGCCGCCGTCAGACGAAACTGTCTCGATCAGGAAGTCGGTGAGCGTGCCGCCCATGGTCAAATCGAGCGGACCAACGCTTGCGCCTGGCGTGCCTATACCATCCCATACGACCGTGCCTTCGCCTACCACGCCAGAGTCGTTGTTGAAGTTCAGAGTGCCGCCAAAGACAGAGATGGAAGAAGCCGACACGTTAGTACCATCGTCGGTACACCCAGAGATACAGTTCACCCCGATGTCGCGGTAACCACCCAGAATGTCGGCTTGTGGTCCAATCTCGCCAGCGAAGACGAAGTTGCCCGCGGCGTTATTGCTGTCATCTATAGCGCTCTGCGTCGGTCCGGTAAAAAAGTCGACTACGACGGGTGCCGCGGTCGCGGTGAAACTGAGGCCCAGCAGAGCGGGGACAGCCATTAGTTTAAAGGTTTTTTTCATCTTGAGTTCTCTCCGAGAGACGTTTCACAAGGTTCGAGAAATTGTTTTTCGCCATCTGGTTCCAGCAACGCTTTTTCTATCAGCCCGGTCTCCACCAGGCGTTATCAAAGCCGCCGCAACATGGCTTGCCTGCATTGAAGCGATATCCATGCCAATAATTTTATTTTTTTATTTTCAGATACTTAGGCGACAACAAGAATCTCCCAGGCCCGTTTTGATGTCGATTCTGTAAAAAATCCTGACGCTGAATATCTCGACGGGCCACGCGAAACCCCACGCAATTGCTGCGCCGCACCAATCCAGCAGCCCGGGAACCCATTCGGGCATCCCGGCGTTCGGGTGACACGAACACCATGCCGCCCGCGTTTTCGGCCAACGCAGAATCGCTCAGAGCATCGCATCCCGGGGACGCGTCCGGCAACCGAGGAGAACTTTTTTTTATTTACCCCGGCCGTATCGCCAGATCCAAGGCAGGGCAACGCACACCCCGGACCCCAGGCGATCTGAATCGCCGCAAACACTTGTCAGTCACGGGCCGTTTCGCTGCATAATTGGAAACTTAAACCAAAAATGAGCTTCCACCCGGTCCGGGCATGGGGGCCCCGGCAAGATAAGGGCAAAAAGTACATGCGTTTTACATTCAGGGTTATCTGCTTCGCTGCCGTGTTCGCAGTTTTAGGATGCAGCGCGGAATCGGACGAATCGGCTTATCTGCAGCGCGCCAATGAGATGCTGGCCGCCAACGACGTCAGGTCTGCCGTCATCGAACTGAAAAACGCCCTGCGACTCAACCCAAACAACATCGAGGCCCGCTGGCTGCTCGGGGCGGCGAGTCTGAAGCTCGGCAACGCGTTCGACGCCGAAAAAGAGCTGCGTCGTGCGCTGGACCTCGGCGTGGAGGCCAATTCAGTCTACCCCGTGCTGGCTCGAGCACTGATCAATCAACGACGTTACGATGACGTTCTTGAGCTGAGTCCAACCAACCTGTCGGCGGACAGCAAAGCCCGCTTGCTCGCGATCCAGGCCGAGGCAGACATCGCGAACGCCAACCTCGACGCGGCTTCCCAAAAGATCGATGCAGCGCTAATGCTGAACGCAGACCTCGGACCAGCAGTCGCGGCAAACGCGCGTCTGCTGATCGCCAAAGGCGAGGTTGAGGCAGCCCGCGCAACGCTCAGTGAGTTGCTCTCGACGCAGCAGGAGTTCGCACCCGGCTGGAGCTTGCTTGGTAGCTTGGAACGTAGCTCGCAGAATCCGGCAGCTGCCGAGAGCGCTTTCTCCCAGGCGATACAGCATCGGATGCACAATAACAGCCGCGACCTCCTTGCGAGATCGCTGGTGCGTATTGAACTCGGAAAATACGAGGCCGCACAGCAAGACATCGCGGCAGCGCGCCGGGCTTTGGGCAAGTACTACGAGTTGGATTATGCGCAGGGGCTGCTGCATCTGCGAAAGAAAGAGTACGAGCTGGCCGTTCCTTCGTTACAAACCGCTCTGAACGCACGAGAGGGTTTTCAGCCGGCTTTGTTGGCCTTGGCCGTCGCCAACTATGCACTGGGGAACGATGCGCAGGCCGATGAGCTGGCATCACAATACCTGGCACGAAATCCAAACCAGGTTGCGGCGCGCCTGATCATGGGACAGTCCCTTATTCGGCAAGAAAAGTATACCGAGGCGGAGCGGTTGCTTGGACCCGTGCTGGATAGTTACCCGGACAACGCGAGCGCGTTGAGCCTGATGGCCCAGGCCATGCGAGGCCAGAACAGGCCCGGTGAGGAGGCGGACCTGCTACAGCGGCTACTGGAACTCGGGGCAGACACCGCGATGGTTCGATGGCGCCTCGGCGCCACGTTGATCGATTCCGGCGACCTGGAAGCCGGTCGGGCACAGTTTGATGAAGCCCTGTCCCTCGACCCGGCCTTCCTCCCTGCCGCAACGAGCCTGGTCGCGTCCTATGCAAAGAACAGGGAATACGACAAGGCCATCGAGGCCGCGCGCGCTTACGTCAAACGCAACGAAGTCCAAGCGGGGGCCCATGCGCTGCTGGCACTCGCATTGCTCGATGCGGGCGAAGTTGAAGAGGGAACACAGACCTTGGAACGCGCGCGATCGCGCCTGATGACGCAGAAATCATGCGAAACCTCGCCGCACTGAAAGTACGCGCAAACGACTTTGACTCAGCAACGTCGCTGTATAGCGATATCCTGCGGCGCAAGCCAAATGACCTCGACACCCTCATTTTTCTTGCAGAGGTCAAGCGGCGGCAGGGGCGAATCGATGAAATGTCGGATCTCTTGCAACAAGCCAGCGCGGCTCACCCATTGGCTGGCGCACCACGTATTGCGTTGGCTCGTACTATCTGGAATCGGGCGCGCCAGAAAAAAGTGTCCTCGGCACTGGGTGATTTCCAGGGTACAGGGCAAGAACGACACCAAGTGTTGGAACTGCGGGGCCGGTCCCAACTTGCCCGCCGCGACTCCCAAGATGCTCAAACGACCCTCTACGAGCTGGTCAGGCAGAAACCAGACTATGCCGAAGGGCACTATTTGCTTTCCCAGGCCTATGCCCAAGCGGGTGATGCGGGACGCACTCGCGTTGAGCTGAACAAGGCGCTGGACCTCGATTCGAATCACTTCTCGCACGCCTGGCTCTCGCGCAGTTGCTGCTTCGAGTGCGGGACGTGCAAGCGGTGGGTGCACATGTTGGTAAGCTGAAAGAACTGGCGCCAAGTAGTCTCGATGTCTTGACGTTGGAGGCGCGGGTGGCTGAACTCAATGGCGAGAATGCGCTAGCTGTACGCTTGTTCGAAGACGTCTACGCCGCCGAGCCAACGTCTGCCACCATCGCGGCTTTGGCAGAGCATCAGCTCAAGATGGGGCTTGCCAAGAAGGCGCTGGAACGCCTGCGCGGTTGGGTTGCCAAAAATGGGGACGATGTTGTCGCACGCCATCTCCTCGCCAAAACGTTTGCAGCGCTGGAGATGCCAACACAGCAGATTGGCGAGTATCGAGAAATACTGAAGATCGCCAGCGACGATGTTATCGCGCTGAATAATCTCGCTTGGGCCTTGTTGAGTCCTCACCAGGTGAGGCGTTGGTACATGCACAACGTGCCAGCAACCTGGCGCCGGATTCCAGCACGGTTTCCGACACTCTCGCCATGGCTTTGCTCAACAACGGTCAAGATGAGTTGGCACCTCAAAACCAGCGGCGATCGCGCACTTCCGGAACTCCATCCCAACAACAATTCCGCCTCGCTCTTCTTTCATAGAGCGGTCATTCTCCACAGTATGAGACGAAGCGACGAGGTACGGGAAACCCTTCAGAAGCTTCTTGGCGCAGTTCAAGACTTTGCTGATAGAAAGGATGCCGAGCAATTACTGGCAAGTCTTGTTTAGAAAGGTACGTTTTAGAGGCCATTTACCAAATACGCGATAAAGGCCAGCTCAAGCTTAAGAGCCTTGATGTGGTCCGCAGCACCGTGGAGCGGCCCACCGACGCGTTGGCCAAGCCGCTGTCGATATCGGCGCGTTTGACCCACTCCAGCAGCGTCTGCGCCACGCACCCAATTTTCGGGGCAATCGACTCAACCGCCGCACCGGGGGATACGCATCCCGATGCTCCTGCACCATCCGCCCAGCGCGCTCGCGGACCGCGGACCGCGGGAGCAGACTTGTTCGACTTGTCCTTGGCGCCATGCTCCCGAGAGCCGGAGCCTCCTCGAAACCCGTGGCGGTGCAATCTGGGTACTGAGGGCCTACTGCATTGTAAGACCTGGCACCAACATTCCCCCGGACAACGGCGGCAGGCTAAGACGTCGTATCAACACTGACGTCGCTAGTGTCCTGCAATATCTCGACGGCGAGTTTGCGCGCCGCCGCAATCTCTAGTTCCAAGACTTCATTGAGGAGGTGGGTCGCGAGGTCCGGATGATCAGCGTCAATCGTATTCCCTCGCGAGGTCCAACTTCAGCCGAACCTCGTGAGTCTCAACCGGCCAATCCGGTCCCCACCGGGCCCCGGCTCGGCGAAGAGGGCTCACGCGAGTGGGCAGATCCGGTGCGAGGTTCTCTGCCGTGCCATTCCCGCCTGCGCCGTCGTTATCACGCGGTCGGCCGTCCTCGCCCGAACCATCCGTTTGGGGATCTTGGCCTTCTGACGCGGCGGGACGAGTACCGGTTGCAGCCAGACAGACCGCGCGCCCAGGACGGCGCCCATTGCACCGGTGATCAGCAGCACGATGTAGCCAAGATCCGCACGTCCAAACTGCAGACCGATAAAGGCCGCAACCACCGGGCAATGCCGACACTCTCCAGAAAAGCGGTCCGGACTGGGTATTGGCTACGGCACGATCGATTTCGCTTCCCATCCGCCCTGGCGTTCATTCGGACCCCCTGGGATCTTCTTTCCGAGGCATGGTATCGCCCGAGGGTCCGTGCGCCTAGCGCTCTCGGCCCCTAGACATGATGTCTAGCTGGTCTGGCCTGCTGCGTTGCAACACCTGACCCCGGCATTGTTGATTGCCGTCAGGCGGCAGCCTTTTGCTGCCCACTGCGGGCAATCGCATCTGCCGCAGGCGCGCGCAGGGGCTGCATCTCCGCATGTGAAAGATAGGCCAAATGGTGCCTTGAAAACATATCCGCCACCTCGCCGGACCGCGCCACCAACCCCCGCCACGATGTGTCAATGTCGATGAGATAGGGCGCCCGCAAGCCGCAATGGGACACGATATCCTCGCCCGCCTGCTTGCAAGCCACGCCGAGCCGCTTCAGCAAACGAGCAAGAGGGCGGGTCACCAGCATGCAAAAATAGGGTATTTTCCGTGATCCCAACTGTAGCGGATGACAGCCCGAATCAGGCCCAACATCACCTCAGACTCACCGCCCCGCGACACCGGCCGTATCGGCAGGCGTGAATCGGCCGTTGGGGCATCCCGCACCATGCAAATCCTAGAGACCTCCGCCACCTGTTGACGGCCGACCCCAACAGCAGGGGGCTCTGTAATGCAGTCCAACGCCTCAGCCGGCAACTGACCGCCGGTCGGCAGGACGATGCGCCCGGCCGCCACCCCAGCACCGGATTCTTTCTCCTGAACCACGAAATGGATCGAGCCGCCGTCCCAACGGTCACCAGATTGACCCGGGCCGGGGCCCGGTAGACCAGCTGGCCGTCACCGTCCTCGGCGAGGTTGTCGTGGGCCTTTTTGCGGAAGCGTTTCAGCTCGCTGTCGTCGTCACACATCGCCCAGCGCGCGCGCGCGGCCTGGACGCCGACCGCCTCGACCGTCGCATCGATGCCGTACTCGCCCTTCAGCCGGTGCGCGGCGACGTCGATGAACTATTCTTACCCAATAGTTTTGCATTTTATTGGGTAACCTTATGCCCGCCGATGCGCTGTACCGCCTGAACGAACTGGCATTCCGGACCCAGTACGCGGAACTGAAGGAACGCGTGCAGACAGCCGGGCAGCTGCTGCCCGGTACCCCAGGCACACTGGCCCGGCGCAGCGGCACCGGCCACGCCTATTGGTACCGTGTGTACTACCCGGTGCCCGGCAAACAGGCCGAAACCCTGGTGTGCAAGGACGGCGACGATCAGGCTTTCACCGAGATGAAGGAGCAGATGGCTTTAGCGGGATGGGTCGCGAAGCAGGTCGTCGCGCTCAGAAAGCTCGGGTTTCAGGTCGCCGACAAGTCAGTGGCCCGTGTCCTCGTGGAACTGCATAGCCGACGCGCCTTCGAGGCTGGCCTGACGCTTGTCGGCACCCTGGGTTACATGGCCTGGCTCAACGAGTTCGGGGTCATCGCCGTCAGCGCGCGTACCCAGGACATCGACCTGGCGCGGCACCAAAGGCTAAAGCTCGCGGTTCCGGTTGCTTTTTTGACCGCCATGCAGGCGACGGGTTTGCCGTTCACGGCTGTTCCCGGCCTGCCCTCTGATCGTGCGTCGACCTCGGTGAAGCTCCCGGGCGCACAGGGTTTGCGTGTCGATCTCCTGGCGCCTGGCGAACCATTAGGCGCAACGGTACGCGTACCCGAACTCGACTGGGTCGCCCAGGCCGTTCCGCACTTTCAGTACCTGCTAGAGGCGCCCGAACCCGCGGCGCTGCTCGCGGGTGGGCATTGCGTGCCGGTGCGATTGCCCCAGCCTGCGCGGATGGTGTGGCACAAACTGTACAGTAGTACCCAACGCCTGGGTTTCCGCGAAAAGGCAGCCAAGGATCGAACCCAGGCCCTCACCCTCGGCGCGGTGTTGGCGGATGAAGAGCCCGGTTCTCTGGAAGCCGCCTTTGCGGATGCGCCTGCCGGCATGCTTGAGACTGTACGCCCCCTGCGTGATTCCCTGGTCCGGACTGCAGACGCGCACCCGGCACTGTGCGACGTGTTGCGGGTCTGCCTGGGGTAAACCGATGAAGCCCTCAAGAAAAAAGGGGCCAGGCTCGATTTTCCTAATTTGCCGGCAGCGAAAGCCAGGGCGCGTTTGTCTCGGTAGCCCAGATGCGTATTCCGCTGAAGGTGGTCTCG
This sequence comes from uncultured Gammaproteobacteria bacterium, assembly GCA_942490985.1. Classification (GTDB taxonomy): domain Bacteria; phylum Pseudomonadota; class Gammaproteobacteria; order Chromatiales; family Chromatiaceae; genus Thiosocius. The sequence goes on along the minus strand of CALNYW010000002.1, from coordinate 408,214 downwards.
GTCAAACGTACACGATGGGGCGATGACCGGGATCTGACAGCCCGTTCGAGTGCCCCTCAAATGTTGGGTGACAAGATGTGGGGTGTTGACCCGGCGCAAGCGAAAGATATGATATTTTCATACTTCCGCTGTTTTAGGAGCACCGGCCATGAGCATGCATCGGAAAACCATCACGCTGACTGAACAACAACACGACTGGGTGAAAAGCCAGATTGAAAGCGGTCACTTCGGCAATGATAGTGAGTATATCCGCCATCTCATCCGGCGAGACCAGCAGGCCCAAGAACGTCTTGTCACGCTGAGGCAGGCCCTCGTTGAAGGTGAGTCAAGCGGGAAACCCAAGCCGCTCGATATATCGGCTATCAAGGCAGCTGGGCGTAAGCGGATGAAGTCGGCTAACTAGTGCGTAAGCTGAGCGTCACGCCGAGGGCTGCATCAGACCTCATCGGGATTTGGCTGTATACCAGCGAAGAATGGGGTGTCGATCAGGCGGATAAATACCTGGATCAGCTTGACGCGGGAATGAAACAGCTGGTTGACCATCCATCACTCGGCGCGAACTACGCCCATGTTCTTCCTGGCTATCGCAGGTTCCAGGTCGAGCATCACGCAGTTTTTCACCAAGTCATTGAACCCGAGGTGCTCGTTGTCCGTGTGCTACACCAGGACATGGACGCACCTGAAAGGCTTTTGGATTAGCGGGACTGTGGTTAGGTCTTGGAAGTAAAGAAGGGGTCCAGGCTCAATTATCGGCCGGTTTTGGTTTTCGCGGCCGTCCGCGCGGCCTTGGCTCCCTCCTCGCACCGGTCGCACGCGCAATACTGTCGATAAACCTTGCGTTGCCGAGCGGCTGCCCCTGATTCAATGCGAGGCGGACGTCGCCGATCGCCTCGTCTTGCAACTCTGGGCGGAACAGTGCGCGATAGGCCTCGCGTCGCGCTGTAGCCTCCTGCCCCAGTTGCAAGTAAACCGCGTGTGGGGAAATGAGTGGATCGCTTTGGCCAAGCCCGTTGGCGCGATAGCTGCTCCAGCGGTAGTTCACGGGATCACTCACCATGCCAGCACGCACCGGATTCAGCTCGATGTAGCGCTGGCAAAGCAGCAAGTAACCATCCGTCTGCACCAGCGACGACTTGTAACGGCCGTCCCACAATGTGCCGGTGCGTCTATAGGTGCGATTGACGTACTGCACGTAGCGTCGCCCTAGTGAGATCATCAGTTGAGAAACTGCTCCTTCGTCGGGCGGCGTCAGCAACAGATGCACATGGTTGGTCATCTGGACGTAGGCGTGAAGTTCACAGCCCGTGGCCGTAAGCCCGTCGCCCAACCACTCGCGGTAGGCCAGGTAATCGGCGTCTGCGAAAAAACACGCGTCGCGATTATGCCCCCGCTGGACGATGTGCAGCGGCAGACCGGCGATATGAATGCGCGGGCGGCGGGGCATGGTGACGACGATAGCAAAAAATTGAGCCTGGCCCCTTTTCTTTTGGCCCTTTTCTTTCTTTACACGATGCTCGTGCACACGTAATCCGTGTAAAATCACCACAGACGGTTTCGAGGAGGATGGGTTTGTGAAAAATGTCACGCTGAGCGCCGACGAACGCCTGATTGAGGCCGCACGGCAACAAGCGCGGCGTCGAAAAACGACGCTCAATGCCGAGTTTCGTCGGTGGCTTGCGGAATATTCGCAGGGAGGCGACGCAAGTGAGCAACGCGTCCACAGCTACCGTCGCCTGATGGAAGATCTGTCGGACATCGCAACAGGGGGTAAGACGTTCTCGCGGGATGAACTCAATGAGCGCTGAGTTTTTCCTCGATACCAATATTCTCGTTTACAGCTTCGATGCGACCGATCGAGCGAAGCAGGAAAAGGCGCGCAGCCTGGTAGAAAGCGCCCTCGAACATCGGAAAGGTGTCATCAGCTACCAAGTGGTGCAAGAACTGCTCAACGTAGCGACACGCAAGTTCACGCAACCATTTTCGCCTCAGCAGGCACAGCGCTATGTCGACACGGTGCTTGAGCCGCTGTGCGGCGTCTTCGCCAGCCTTCCGCTATATCGCAAGGCCATTGGTCTGCAGGAACGGTGGCGCTATGCCTTTTATGATTCCCTGATCATCGCTTCAGCGCTGGAGTCTGGAAGCCGAACGCTTTACAGCGAAGATTTGCAACATGGCCAGGCCATAGAATCACTCACGATCGTCAACCCGTTTGTTTAGTCACCCGACGAAAGGAGGCATTGAGAAGCATAAAGCTCACCATTTAGCTGACCTTCCTTACCATCGAGGAAAAGCGGCCAGGCTCAATTTTCCCAGTTGTATTTCAGTCAATAGTGACAAAGCGCCAGGCTCATCCTTGTGCCTGGCGCTTTACGGAAATTCGCACCGGTTGACGTATCCATGTCGCTCGGCCTCGACATTCCCTGTCGTGATCTAATGTAAGACTTGGCGTATCGGTTCGCAAATCACCAGATTCCCTAGATGCGCTCACACATACAGGGCGCCAGGCTCAATCATCGGTTCACGAACCTGCTGAATGCTCGCTACCGGCTCAAGGCAACTTGGTCTTGATCGACAACGCATGCAACTCATCGCTGGCGATCTCGGCCTTTACCGCATCTTTCACCATGCGATGCTGTTGGATCAGCGATTTGCCTTCGAACTCGGCGCTGGTGACGGTGGCCTCGAAATGACGGCCGTCACCGGTGACTGCGGCGACAGAGCCGGGGATACCGGCCTCGATCAGGGCTTTGACTTTACTGGTTTCCATCGAGTGTTCTCTTGTTCAATTCAAATCAGATGCGATTAAACCGCAATCGGCCCCGCCCTCTCTACGCGCAAAAAGGCGGTTATTACGTGGCTACAGCTCCCGCGTGGCAAGAAACCTGACATCAGGGAAACGCTCCATCGTCAGGTTCAGGTTTACGCGGGTCGGTGCCAGGTAAACCAGCTGGCCGTCACCGTCCTCGGCGAGGTTGTCGTGGGCCTTTTCGCGGAACCGCTTGAGTTCCTTGTCGTCTTCGCAGACCACCCAACGCGCCGCCTGCACGCCGACCGCCTCGACCATCGCATCGACCCCGTACTCACCCTTCAACCGGTGCGCGGCGACATCGAACTGCAGCACGCCGACCGCGCCGAGCACCAGATCGTTGTTGCGGAAGGGACGGAACACCTGGGTCGCACCCTCTTCGCTCAACTGCACGACGCCCTTCTGTAGCTGCTTCATCTTCAGCGGGTCTTTCAGCACCACGCGGCGGAACAGTTCGGGCGCGAAGTACGGCACGCCGGTGTACTTGAGGTCTTCGCCCTCGGTGAAGGTATCGCCGATCTGGATCGTGCCGTGGTTGTGCAGGCCGATGATGTCGCCCGGCCAGGCCTCGTCGACCTGCGCGCGCTCGTCGGCCTGGAAGGTGATCGCATTGGCGACCTGCACGGTCTTGCCGATGCGCACGTGTTTCATCTTCATGCCCTTCTTGTAGCTGCCGGAGCAGACGCGCAGAAAGGCCACACGGTCGCGATGCGCCGGATCCATGTTCGCCTGGATCTTGAACACGAAACCGCTGAATTTCGCCTCGCCGGGGTCGACGATGCGTTGCTCGGTCTCGCGCGGGCGTGGCGCCGGGGCGTATTCGCTGAACGCGTCGAGCAGCTCCTCGACACCGAAGTTATTGATCGCCGAGCCGAAAAACACCGGCGTCTGTTCGCCGCGCAGATAGGCATCCGCATCGAACTCGTGGCTCGCGCCACGCACCAGCTCGACCTCTTCACGCAGTTCATCGGCCATGTCGCCGATCACTTCGTCGAGGCGCGGGTTGTCGAGGCCTCGGATCTTCTCGCCCTTGGCGATCTTGCCGCCGTGGTGCGGATCGTACAGGTGCACCGTCTCGTCGCGCAGGTCGAGCACACCCTTCAACCGCTTACCCATGCCGATCGGCCAGGTGATTGGCGCGCACTGGATCTTCAGCACCTCCTCGACCTCGTCGAGCAGCTCGATCGGGTCGCGCCCCTCACGGTCGAGCTTGTTGATGAAGGTCAGGATCGGCGTGTCGCGCAGCCGACAGACTTCCATCAGCTTGATGGTGCGGGCCTCCACGCCCTTGGCGACGTCGATCACCATCAGCGCCGAGTCGACCGCGGTCAGCGTGCGGTAGGTGTCTTCGGAAAAATCCTCGTGCCCCGGCGTATCGAGCAGGTTCATGACCTTGCCCTTGTACGGAAACTGCATGACCGACGAGGTCACCGAGATGCCGCGCTGCTTTTCCAGCTCCATCCAGTCGGACGTCGCGTGGCGCGCCGCCTTGCGGCCCTTGACGGTACCAGCGAGCTGAATCGCACCGCCGAACAGCAGCAGCTTTTCGGTCAGCGTGGTCTTACCCGCGTCGGGGTGGGAGATGATCGCGAAGGTACGGCGCTTCGCGCGTTCGGTATTGAGGTCAGCCATCGGTATCAGCAGTCAGAATGCGGACCGCGATTATACGGGTGGACTGTTTCGCTGCCGACAAGAACGCACTAAACCAGCGGTTTGGCGTACAAAATTGCGTCTTCACGCCCACCGTGGGCCGGGTAGTACCCTCGCCGATCGCCGATCTCGGTAAACCCTTCGGCCGCGTACAGTTGCCGGGCCGGATGGTTTGAGGACCGGACTTCGAGAAACATGGTGTCGGCCTGGCGTTCCTGGGCCATGCGCAGCAGGCGATGCAGCATCCGCCGCCCGATGCCTTGGCGCTGTTGCTCGGGATCGATACACAGGTTCAACAGGTGCGCCTCGCCGATCGCGGTCGACATCACCGCGTGCCCGACCAGCTGACCATCCATCTCACACACCCAGCAGCTATAGCCCACCCGGATACAGTCGCGCAGGATGCCTTCGGTCCACGGATGCGTGTAGGCGCGCTCTTCGACCGCCATCACGTCGGCGACATCGTGTTTGGTCATCTTGCGGATGACCAACAGCGGTTCTTCGAGGACTGCGCTCATAGGTCCGCTCGCTGGAGACTGTTGAGAACTTTCATCACCCTAATGATCGCCTTGCAACACCTTATACGCCGCCTGCAGATCCTGCCAGGCCTTGGCCTTCTCTTCCGGTCGGCGCAACAGGTAGGCCGGATGGTAGGTCACGATCAGCGGCACATCGCCGGGCTGGAACTGGTGCGTGCGCCCGCGCAGCCGACCGACCGCCTCTTCGGTACCGAGCAGGTTATGCGCAGAGACACGACCGACCGACAGGATCAACGCCGGGTCGATCAGCTCGATCTGACGCAGCAGATAGCCTTGGCAGGCCGCCGCCTCGTCGGCATGCGGATCACGATTGCCCGGCGGGCGGCATTTTACGATGTTGGCGATGTAGACCTGCTCGCGTTGGAAACCGATTGCCTCGAGCATACCGTTGAGCAGTTGCCCGGCGCGCCCGACGAACGGCTCACCCTGGCGATCCTCGTCGGCCCCCGGCGCCTCGCCGATGACCATCAGCCGCGCCTGCGGGTCACCGACGCCGAAAACCGTCTGCGTACGCCCTTCGTGCAGCGCACAGGCCCGACAGCTCGATACCGTTTGCTGCAACGCGTCCCAGTCGAGCGACTCGACGGTGTCCAGCCCCGGGCCCGCCGGTTTCTCGTGCTCAACCGGAATGCGCTCGGCAGCAGGTGGCACCAGCTCTGCTGTCGCCGGTATCCCGGGCGCAGGCGTATCGGCAGGTGGTATTGGCACGGCAGACGCGGGACTGGCAGCCTCGGCGGCTGCAACGCCGGCCTGGCTTCCGCGGTCGGCAGCTTCGGCAACATCGGTGTGGTGGTGTTCCGCTGCAGGCGGCGGTTCCCGGCTTACCCAGACATCGACACCCATCGCCTCCAGCACAACTTGCTGGCGGGGATTCAACATCACACGTCGCCGGTCTGCGGATGGGCGCGCTGGGCGGGCTCGAGCAATTTATTCGCACCGTTGATGTAGGCCTTGGCCGACGCGATGACGATATCGGTATCGGCACCCTGGCCGTTGACCAGGCGTCCGCCCTTCTCCAGCCGCACCGTGACCTCACCCTGGCTGTCGGTGCCGCTGGTGATGTTGTTCACCGAGTAGAGCTTCAGATCCGCGCCGGTGTCGACCAGCGACTCGATCGCGCGGTAGGCCGCATCGACGGGACCGCCACCCTCGGCAGAGCCCGAGCACTCCTTGCCGTCGATGCTCAGCGTGACATCGGCGTTCGGCGTTTCGCCGGTCTCCGACACGACACGCAACGCGACCAGGCGGATGCGCTCGTTCTCGGCATCGATGCCGCGATCGGTCACCAGCGCCTGCAGGTCTTCGTCAAAGATCTCATGCTTCTTGTCGGCCAGATCCTTGAAGCGCGAGAACGCCGCGTTGAGGTCCTCTTCGGTATCGAAGGTGATGCCGATTTCGTCGAGCCGGCTGCGGAATGCATTGCGACCCGAGTGCTTACCGAGCACCATACGGTTGTGTGTCCAGCCGACATCCTCGGCGCGCATGATCTCGTAGGTCTCGCGGTGCTTCAGCACACCATCCTGGTGAATGCCCGATTCGTGCGCGAATGCATTGGCACCGACGATCGCCTTGTTCGGCTGGACCGGGAAGCCGGTGATGTTGGACACCAGCTTCGAGCACGCGACGATCTGCGTCGCGTCGATGTTGGTATCGCAGCCGAAGATGTCCTGCCGGGTCCGCACCGCCATGACGATCTCTTCCAATGACGCATTACCCGCCCGCTCACCGAGCCCGTTGATCGTGCATTCAACCTGGCGCGCGCCGTTCATCACCGCCGACAGGGAATTCGCCACGGCCAGGCCGAGGTCGTTGTGGCAGTGCACCGAGAACACCGCCTTGTCAGAATTCGGTATGCGTTCGATCAACTGATGCAGTGTCTCGCCGAATTGGCTCGGCACGTTGTATCCAACGGTATCCGGCACATTGATCGTGGTCGCGCCGGCATCGATGACCGCCTCGAATATCCGGCACAGAAATTCCAGCTCGGAACGGCCGGCGTCCTCGGCGGAAAACTCGACGTCGTCGGTATACGCGCGCGCCCGCTTGACCGCCCAGACCGCCTGCTCGACGACCTGATCGGGACTCATCCGCAGCTTGCGTTCCATGTGCACCGGTGACGTGGCGATGAAGGTGTGGATACGCGCGGATGCAGCGCCCTTGAGGGCCTCGCCCGCCCGTGCGATATCGGCCTCGACTGCGCGTGCAAGGCCGCACACCGTCGACTCCTTGATGACATTGGCAACGGCTTTGACACCTTCGAAATCACCGACGCTGGCAATCGGAAATCCTGCCTCGATCACGTCGACACGCAGCTTCTCCAGCGCACGCGCGATGCGGACCTTCTCGTCGCGGGTCATCGACGCGCCCGGGCTTTGCTCGCCGTCGCGCAAGGTGGTATCGAAGATGAACAGTCTGTCTTTGGTCATGGGTGCTCCAGCCTGTCCGGCTGTCTCATTATCGGCGCGACTCTAGCATGATTATTCTGTTGCGAGACTGCTGCCGGGCAGCGTCCGCCGACGCTGCTGGAAAGCGCGAATCAGTCGGAATCCGAGCCCTCTGCGGCCTTGCGTTTGCGGCGAATCTGCCGACCGACGGCCAGCACCGGGCCCGACAAGGTGTAGGCCAGGAAGACGGTAAACAACGCGATCGGCGGTTCGGACAAAATGATCGCAAATGCCAGCATCACGCCGACCACGACGAAGAAAGGGACCTTGCCGCGGAAATCGATCTGTTTGAACGAATGGAACTTGATATTGCTGACCATCAGCAGACCCGCACCGGCGGTCAGCACCAGCGCCGGCCAAGCCATCAGGTCACCGGGCAGTGTGTTATCAAAGCCGACCCAGACCAGCCCCGCGATGATTGCCGCCGCCGACGGACTCGGCAGACCGGTAAAGAAACGCTTGTCCGCGGTCGCGATTTGCGAGTTGAAGCGCGCCAGCCGCAGCGCGGCGCCCGCGGTGTAGATGAATGCCGCCAGCCATCCCAGCTTGCCGAGATGAAACAGGCTCCACTCATAGACCACCAACGAGGGCGCGAGTCCGAACGCGACCATGTCAGACAGGCTGTCGTATTCGGCGCCAAACGCGGTCTGGGTGTTGGTCATGCGCGCGACACGGCCGTCGAGGCCGTCGAGGATCATCGCCAGGAAGATCGCAATCGCCGCCTTCTCGAACTGGTCGTTGACCGCCGCCAGCACGGCATAAAAACCGGCGAACAACGCCGCCGTCGTCAACAGGTTGGGGAGCAGGTAGATACCGCGCGGACGCTTGGGGCGTTCGGGGTTCAACTCGGTAACCTTGGCGGGTTCGTGATCCATCTCGTCAGTATAGATGAGGCGGCGTTGGCGGCATTATCGGGTTTGGGTCGGGCTTTGCCCAACGACGGCAGGCACAGCCTGCCCTACCTGATAGCCCCAAAAGTTTGTAGGTGAGGCTTTGCCCAACGACGGCGTGCACAGCCTGCCCTACCTGATGGCCCCGAAGTTTGTAGGTTGGGCGTTGCCCAACGAAGGCAGGCACAGCCTGCACGACGTCGGCAGGCGCTGCCTGCCCTACCTGATGGCCCCGAAGTTTGTAGGTTGGGCGTTGCCCAACGAAGGCAGGCACAGCCTGCCCTACCTGATGGCCCCGAAGTTTGTAGGTTGGGCTTTGCCCAACGACGGCAGGCACAGCCTGCCCTACCTGATGACCCCGAAGTTTGTAGGTTGGGCTTTGCCCAACGAAGGCAGGCACAGCCTGCCCTACCTGATGGCCCCGAAGTTTGTAGGTTGGGCTTTGCCCAACGACGGCAGGCGCAGCCTGCCCTACCTGATGACCCCGAAGGCGCCCTGAATGACCCCGAAGTTTGTAGGTTGGGCGTTGCCCAACGACGGCAGGCACAGCCTGCCCTACCTGATGGCCGCGGAGGACATCCCCCCTGCCCCGCCAACAGGGCGACGGAACGCTCTCAAAGAACGACCGGTTCAGTTCTTGGACTTGTCGACGATCTTCTGGATCCACGGCATCATGCCGCGCAGCTGCTCACCGACCACCTCGATGTCGTGCGCGGCATTGTTGCGGCGCATCGCGGTCATCTCCGGATAACCGGACTGGCCTTCGAGGATGAACTTCTTCGCGTACACACCATTCTGGATGTTCTTCAGCGCCTCGCGCATCGCCCAGCGGCTCTCCTCGTTGACCACCTTCGGGCCGGTCACGTACTCGCCATACTCGGCATTGTTCGAAATCGAGTAGTTCATGTTCGCGATGCCGCCCTCGTACATCAGGTCGACGATCAGCTTGAGTTCATGCAGGCACTCGAAGTACGCCATCTCCGGCGCATAGCCTGCCTCGACCAGCGTTTCGAAGCCGGCCTTGACCAGCTCGACCGCACCGCCACACAACACCGCCTGCTCACCGAACAGGTCAGTCTCGGTCTCGTCCTTGAAGCTGGTTTCGATGATCCCGGTGCGACCGCCACCGATCGCAGCGGCATACGACAGCGCGATGTCTTTCGCCTTGCCGGAGGCGTCTTGTGCCACGGCGATCAGGTCCGGGATGCCGCCACCGCGGGTGAATTCGTTGCGCACGGTGTGACCGGGCGCCTTCGGCGCGATCATCACCACGTCGATATCGGCACGCGGCACGATCTGGTTGTAGTGGATGGCGAAGCCGTGCGCGAACGCCAACACGGCGCCCTGCTTCAGGCTCGGCTCGATCTCGTTGCGGTACAGCTGCGACTGGAACTCGTCCGGCGTCAACACCATCACCAGGTCGGACTCGGCAACCGCATCCGGCACGCTCTTGACGGTCAGGCCGGAATCTTCGGCCTTCTTGGCCGAGGCCGATCCCGGACGCAGCGCGACCCGGACGTCGACGCCTGAGTCTTTGAGGTTGTTCGCGTGTGCATGGCCCTGCGAACCATAGCCAATCACGGCCACCTTCATGCCCTGGATGATCGAAAGGTCGCAGTCTTTGTCGTAGTAGATGTTGATCGCCATAGCGAGTCCCTTGGTTTGGTTAATCGACGGAATCGGGTAAGCCCGATTCGTTCTTAGTTGGAGGCACTGCGATTCCGGGCGGCGCAAAAGCGTGGTCTTTGCAACACCGCAACAGACAACGCAGCGGTGTCAAAGCGTCAGGCGTTTACCGCCCCGTGCAATCCCGAGCGGACCCGAACGCACCGTCTCGATGATCAGTTCCGGGTCCAGTGTGTTGATGAAGGCATCCATCTTTGAGCCATCGCCGGTCATCTCAATCGTGTAGGAGGCCTCGGTCACATCGATGATGTTGGCACGGAAGATATCGGCCAGCCGCTTGAGCTCCTCGCGCATCGCCTGGTCGGCGCGCACCTTGATCATCATCAGTTCGCGCTCGATGTGTTTGCCTTCCGACAGGTCGACCAGCTTGACGACGTCGATCAGCTTGTTGAGCTGCTTGGTGATCTGCTCGATGATCGCCTCGTCGCCGGTCGTCACCAGCGTCATACGCGACAGCGTCGCATCCTCGGTTGGCGCGACGGTCAACGATTCGATGTTGTAACCGCGCGCGCTGAACAACCCGGCCACTCGCGACAGCGCACCAGCCTCGTTTTCCATCAGGACAGAGATGATGTGCCGCATTACGCCAACTCCCTGTCAGACGACAGGTGGGGCGATAGCTGCATCTCGTGATGACCCTTGCCCGCCTCGATCATCGGGTAAACGTTCTCGGACGGATCGACGATGATGTCCATGAACACCATGCGGTCCTTCATGCCGAACGCCTCGCGATAGGCGGCCTCGAGGTCGCCCGGCTTTTCGATCCGCATGCCGACGTGGCCGAAGCTCTCGGCGAGCTTGGTGAAGTCGGGCAACGCGTCGACGTAGGAATGTGAGTAGCGGCCGTCGTAGAAGAACTCCTGCCACTGGCGAACCATGCCCATGTAGCCGTTGTTCAGCAGTACCACCTTGACCGGCAGACTGTATTGCTTGCAGGTCGCCAGCTCCTGGATACACATCTGGATGCTGGCCTCGCCGGTGACACAGGCGACCGTTGCATCCGGGAACGCCTGCTGCACGCCCATCGCCGCCGGCAGACCGAATCCCATCGTGCCGAGACCGCCGGAATTGATCCAACGGCGTGGCTTTTCGAACGGGTAGAACTGCGCGGCGAACATCTGGTGCTGGCCGACGTCCGAGGTCAGGAACAAATCGTCGTCCTTGGTGACGTTGTATAGCGTCTCGACCGCATACTGCGGTTTGATCGCGTCCGGGCCCTGCTCGTAGCGCAGGCAATCGACCCGGCGCCAGGTGTCGATGCGCTCCCACCAGGCCTTGACCTTGCTGCCGAGCTCGCTCTTGCGCGGGTGTTCCTTGATCACCCGCAGCATGTCGTGCAGTACGCTGCGCACCTGGCCGACAATCGGCACATCGACACGCACGGTTTTCGAGATCGACGCCGGATCGACGTCGACGTGGATGATCCGTGCGTTTGGGCAGAAATGGGCGATCTTGCCGGTCACCCGGTCATCGAAGCGCGCGCCGATCGCGATCAGCACATCGGTCTCGTGCATCGCCATGTTGGCTTCGTAGGTACCGTGCATGCCGAGCATGCCGATGAACTGTGGGTCGGAGGCCGGAAAGGCGCCGAGCCCCATCAGGGTCTGCGTCATCGGGAAGCCGGTCAGCCGGACCAGTTCGGTCAGCGCCTCGGAGGCCTCGCCGAGCACCACACCACCACCGGTGTAGATCACCGGACGCTCGGCCTCGAACATCATGTCGACGGCCTTACGGATCTGCCCGAGGTGACCTTTCTCGACCGGGTTGTACGACCGCATCTCGACCTTTTCGCTGTAGTCATAGGGGATGCGGATGTTGGGGTCGGTCACGTCTTTCGGGATGTCGACCACAACCGGGCCGGGTCGGCCGGACGCGGCGATGTAAAAAGCCTTCTTGATGGTTTCGGCGAGGTCTTCGACCCGCTTGACCAGGAAGTTGTGCTTTACGCATGGCCGGGTAATCCCGACGGTGTCAACTTCCTGGAACGCATCTGAGCCGATCACCGGAGTTGGCACCTGGCCGGTCAGGACCACCATCGGGATCGAGTCCATGTGCGCGGTCGCGATACCGGTCACCGCGTTGGTCGCACCGGGACCGGACGTGACCAGGACGACACCGACCTTGCCGGTCGCGCGGGCGTAACCGTCAGCGGCGTGAGTGGCGGCCTGCTCATGGCGGACCAGGATGTGACGCACGGTATCCTGCTGGAACAACGCATCGTAGATATGCAGCACAGCGCCACCCGGGTAACCCCAGACGAATTCGACGCCCTCGTCTTTGAGTGCCTGAACGACGATCTGGGCACCACTGAGTTCCACCTTGAAGACCTCCAGAAATTTGGCATGTTGCCGATGTACTGAGCTATCTTGCGATTGCCGCAGTTCGAGTCTTGCGAGCCGCTAGAAACGACAAAGCGGGCCGAGCCCGGGCTTACAAGGATCGGCCAAACTACTAATATTGATCTGACAGGTCAATAGCGTTTACTGCCAAGGAATTCAGATGTCTCGCCGCTCCCTCTTTGCCGGAATTTTTCTCCTGACGACGCTGCCCGCCTCTGCAGCGGGTGGTGTCCACAAGTGGATCGACGAAAACGGCGAGGTTGTGTACTCACAATTCGCGCCACCCGAGTCCCGGCAAAGCGAATTGGTCAAGCCACCGCCGCCGCCCGCGGAAAGCCCGGAGGTCGCGCAGAAACGCCTGCAAGAGCAGATCCAACGATCGGCCGATTTTCGCGAAGACAAGGATCTGGCCGCCAGCGAGGCGGCTGAACGACTGGCCGAGGCGGAGCGGACCAAAGCGCGCTGCGCGCAGGCGCGCAGCAATCTGGCGGGCCTGGAAGGCCGCGCACGTCAGCTGTTCCAGATGCCTGACGGCTCGGTGCAGCGTCTCTCGGCCGAACAGCGCGAGGCGAAACGGGCCGAGGCGCAAAAAGCGATCGACGAAAACTGTCAATAGGCGCGACTGCGCCGGATGTTGGGCCGTCGGGCGGAGCCCGACCTACTCCCGATGACATCGATCCACACCGTAGGGCTGGCTGTGCCTGCCGTCGTCGGCCACAGGCCAACCTACAAGGTCCCGTTCGCGGAGAGCTGGCTGTGCCTGCCGTCGACAGGTCGGGCGGCGGACGACCTAGGCGTCGCGACCGGTCGCCGGCAACGCGCTGTCGGCCGGCGACTCATCGTCTTCGTCCTCTGGCGGCGGCAGTTCGACCTTGTCGATATCTTCGAAGCGCGCGCTGATCTTTTTCGCCGAGGTATTGACCTGCCGGACGTCGTCATGGGCCTGGCGGATATGCACCGACAGCTTGTCCATGCGTTGCTGGAAGCGGCCGAAATCCTCCGACAGCTTGCGCAGATGGTCCTGGATGATGTGCACCTGTTTGCGGGTCGCCTCGTCTTTCAGCACCGCGCGCGCGGTGGTCAGCACCGCCATCAGCGTGGTCGGCGACACCAGCCACACGCGGGCGCGCTGCGACTCGTCGACCAATTCGGGGAAATGCGCGTGAATCTCGGCGAAGATCGCCTCGGCCGGTAGAAACATCACCGCGCCGTCGGCGGTTTCGCCGGGGATCAGGTATTTCGCCGCGATATCCTTGATGTGCTTGCGAATATCCAGCTTGAACTGGCGGGTGGCGCGGGCCCGTTCGGTATCCGGCGCATCGTTGTCCATCATCGCCTGGAAGCTCTCGAGCGGAAACTTGGCATCGATCGCGACGTTGCCGGTCGGCGCCGGCAGGGTCAGCAGACAATCGACCCGGGCGCCCGTGCTCAGGGTGTGCTGAAAGCTGAAACTGCCCTCGGGCATCACGTTGCGCACCAGCCCGTTGAGCTGCACCTCGCCGAACGCACCGCGCGAGCGCTTGTCGGTCAGCACCTCTTGCAGGCTGACGACGTTGGTCGACAGCTCGGTGATGCGTTTCTGCGCCTCGTCGATGCGCGTCAGGTGCTCGAGGACCTTGGTAAAGGTCTCGGTGGTCTTCTCGAAACCCTCGGCCAGGCGCTTTTCGACCTGGCCACTGATCTCTGCCAGGCGCCCGTCGGTGGTCTTGGTCAGGCCGTCGACCCGCTTGCCCAACTCATCCGACGAGCTGCGGAAAGCGTCGCTGACCTGTTTGGCCATCGCCGCCATGCCGCTGGTCAGCGCCTCTTGCTGACTCTTCAGGGCCTCGCGCTGGTGTGCCTCGGCGACCTCGCGATGGCGGGTCAGCGAGGCTTCCAGGGATTCGCGCAGGTTGGCCGATTCACGCTGCTGGGCCAGGCGACCATCGGCGAGGCTGTCACCGACCGCCTTGCGCTGGATCTCGAAACGCTCGATCAGCTCGGTCTTGAGCGCCGCGGCATCCTGCAGACTCTGGCGCTGCAACGCGCCGATCTTCTGATCCAACAGATCCTGCAGCCGCATCAGGCCGGCGCTGACCGTCTCCTGGAGTTGTTGGCGACTCTGCGCCACGTCGTCGCCGATCTCGTCACGCACCTCGCGCAACAGCGCACGCTGGTCGCCGAGCTCGTCACGCAACGCCTGGCGCGCCCCCGCCTGGCGGATCAGCACGCTGATCAGCAACAGCAAAATCAACGCCGCGGCACCGATCAGCAGCAAATCGGCATGCGTCCGCAACAACCCGGCCAATGTCTCCAGTTCGGTCATGACGCCAAGCATAACCGTTCAGCGTGGCTCGAGGCGCCGACCACCCTGCGACTTTCCCGTGATCCCCCTGCGCGAGACGGATAAGATGATGTTTTGTCCGATCCGACCCGTCATGCGCGTATTCCTGCAAGCCCTTGGCTGCCGTTTGAACGAAGCCGAACTCGAGACCTGGTCGCGTGACTGCCGGGCCCGTGGTTACGACCTGACCGACGACGCCGCCCAAGCCGACCTGATCCTGATCAACAGCTGCGCGGTGACCCGGGAATCGGTGCGCAAGTCGCGCCAGTTGGTACGTCGTGCGCAACGCAGCAACCCGGCGGCCAAGCTGGTCGTCAGCGGTTGCTATGCGTCGCTCGACACCGACGGCGGCGGTTCGAACACGCTCGCCGAACTCGGCGTCGACCTGATCGTTCCGAACCACGACAAAGATCGCCTGGTCGATATCGCGGCACGTGAACTCGATCTGCCCCTGATGCCCGAAAGCGCTACCGAACCTGGCGAACAGACCCTGTTTGCCCGCGGTCGTCAGCGTGCCTTCATTAAGGTGCAGGATGGCTGCCGTTACCGCTGCGCGTTCTGCATCGTCACCCGCGCACGCGGCGAGGAACGCAGCCGCCCGGTCGCCGAAGTGGTCGACGAGGTCAATCGCGTTCACGCCGCCGGGGTCAACGAAGTCGTCTTGGCCGGCGTGCACCTCGGCGGCTACGGCAGCGACCTGGAGACAGACCTGGCCGAACTGGTCGAGACCCTGTTGCGCGAGACCGACATCCCGCGCATCCGCCTCGGGTCGCTGGAGCCCTGGGAACTGCACGACGCGTTTTGGGCGTTGTTTGCCGACCCGCGCGTCATGCCGCATCTGCATCTACCGATTCAGAGCGGTGCCGACAGCGTGTTGCGGCGGATGTCACGGCGCTGTCGGACCGGGGAATTCACCGCCTTGGTCGATCGGGCGCGGGCTGCCGCGCCGGGTTTCAACGTGACCACCGACATTATCGTCGGCTACCCGGGCGAGACCGATGCCGAATGGCAACAAACCCTGGGGTTCACCGAATCGATCGGCTTCGGCCACATCCACATCTTCGCCTACTCGCCGCGTGCGGGCACCAAGGCGGCCGGACTGCCTGACCCGGTCTCACGCGAGGTCAAACGCGCGCGCAGCCAGCAACTCCATGGGCTCGCCGAACAGGGCCGGCGACAGGTGCTCGAGCAAGCGGTCGGTCAGACTTATCCGGTGCTGATCGAGCATTTGGAGGCGGACCGCACAGGCGACGAACACTGGGTTGGCTACACGCCGAATTATCTCCGGGTGCAGTTGCCCGCCAGTGGCGGCCAAGACCTGGGCAACACGCTGCTGGCCGTCACCGTGACGGGACTGAGCGCCGACGAAAAGCGGCTGCAGGCGATCGCCACATGAACAGCCACCCAATGAGACGACGCTGATGAACGAATTCCGCCCCCAAATGCTCTTGCTGATCGCTGTCTTGGCCCACGCCGTTGGCGCCGAGCAGGTCTACCGCTCGGTCGATGCCGATGGTGCAGTGACATTCAGCGACCGACCAACCGAGCAGGCCATCGTCAGCGAGCCGGTAGCGCTACCGCCCGCCCCCAGCGAGGCGGACGTAAAGCTGGCCCGCGAACGCGCCGAACAGGCGATTCAGACCAGCGAGGCGATGGCCGAACAGCGCGAGGAAACCGCCAAGGCCCGTGAACAGGCACGGCGTGATCGACAACGTTCGCAAGCTGCACCGCCGAACTGGCAGGCCTATCCCTACCCGCCACCGAGCTGGAATGACAACTATCCCGTAGCGCCGGCCTACCCGGTTTATCCACGGCGGCCCCGTCCCCGCTACCCGGCCGAGTGGGCCGGGCCTGGCGATCACCCCGCGTTTCGGCCGGGTTGGCCACGGCACGGCAAACCACGGCCGGGGCACCGTCCGGTTCCCCCCGAAGAACCGACCCAGTATGTCTTGCCAAAGCGCAAGCAACCGCGCTGAAGGCTGCCTATCAGTGGTGGCCGAGAAAATCCGCGAGCGCTGACCAATAGCGTTCGAACCCGGCAATCGAATTGTGGTCTGCGCCTGAGACGACCACCGCATCGACCTGCGCCGGCCGGAACGCCTCGGCCAGTCGCGTGGAATGTGCCGGCGGGATAATTCGGTCGTGCTCGGCGATCAGCAGCATCACCGGCCCGGTCACTGCCGAGGCGTAGCGGACGCTGTCAAAACGGTCTTTGAGCAGCCAATCAATCGGGTAAACCGGATACAGGCGGCGGGCGATGGCCGCGGCGCTGTCGTGTGGGGTCGCCAGCACCAGGCGGCCGATGTCGCGTTCGCTCGCGAGGTAGACCGCGATCCCGCTGCCGAGGCTGCGCCCCATCACATCGACACCCTGGTGGCGCGGCCGCACGGCATCGAACACCGTCAGCGCATCGGCGAACAACGCGCCCTCGGATGGGCTGCCCGAGCTGCCGCCATAACCGCGGTAGTTGACGAGATAGACCGTGTGACCGGGCAGGCGCTCGGCGAAGTCGCGCGCATTGAAGTAGACGTCCTCGGCGTTGCCACCGAAGTACAGCAATGCCCGCGACGCCCCGGGGTTAACGACCCACAGCTTGACCGATGCCCCGTCGACCCGGAGCCATTCCACGCCAAGGTCTTCGGCCGGGTTCTCAGCCACCGGCAGATACATCATGCTGCGCTGACCAAAGTAAAGCAGCGCGCCAAACCCGAGGTATACCAAACCGCCAATTTTCAGGATCCAAAGCACTGCCCGCACCATTGACGCCGACTGCGCCGCCGAGTCAATCCAGGTCGACCCAAATCGGACAGTGATCGGACGGCTTCTCCATGCTGCGGATATCGTACGCAATACCGGCATCGGCGACCCGCGGCTGCAGTGCGGTCGTCGCCAGCATCAGGTCGATCCGCAGCCCGCGCTTGGGCTCGCGCTCGAATCCGCGGCTGCGGTAATCGAACCAGCTGAATCGGTCGTCCACCTCCGGAAAGCGCTCGCGGAAGGTATCCGCCAGTCCCCAACCGGTCAGGTGACTCAGCCATTCGCGCTCCTCGGGCAGGAAGCTGCACTTGCCTTCCCGCAGCCAGCGCTTCGCATTGGCGGGACCGATCCCGATATCCTGGTCGACCGGCGCGACATTCATATCGCCGATCACCAACAGGTCCTGCTCCGGCGAGTACTTTTCGGTAAGCAGCGCGGCGAGTTCGCCGTAGAAACGCTGCTTGTGCGGAAATTTGGTCGGATGGGCACGGCTATCGCCCTGTGGAAAGTAGCCGTTCAGCACCGTGAGCGTGCGGCCATCGATCGCATAGCTCGCGCCGATCAATCGTCGTTGCGCGTCGCCATCGTCACTCGGCAGGCCGTATTCGACCGCCACCGGCGGCTGCTTCGACACGAGGGCAACCCCGTAGTGGCCCTTCTGGCCATAAAAGGCGACGTGGTAACCCAGATCCTCGATCATCTGGCGCGGAAAATCGGCGTCCTGCACCTTGGTTTCCTGCAGGCCGATGATGTCCGGATCATAGCGGTCGCGCAGCGCCTCGAGCTGATGGGGGCGCGCGCGGACACCGTTGATATTGAACGAGACGACTCGAGTCATGACGATTGAATCCCTGCAATTTCGTAAGTTTCGCGACGGCCCATGGTTTCGCCATGGCGATAGGCCTTGCCCCAGGGCAGGCCGACCGTTGCTTCAATCAGCGCCACATCATCTACCACGCGATCAGCCAACGCATCGAACTGCTCGAGCTCGCAAAGCGCCAACACGATACCGTTCGCATAGCCGCGGTTGTACCATTGCTGCTGATCGCCCGGTTGCTCGAAGCAAGCGACGGTCTCGTTGCGTAGGCGATCGATCAGGTCAATCAACTGCACAACGACGTGATCGGGAGGGGCGGCAGGGGCTGACGGCATAGTAGTATCGCGGCTCGTGAGCGACGAGAGCCTATCAGCAAGCCCCGCGCCGGACCACAACAGACAAGAACACACAGAATGAAGATCTTCGACGACATAGGCGGCCTGCGCCTGACCCTGATCGGCCTGGCGTTTTTCAGCCTGCCGATGGTGATGTTTGCCGACATGTATCCGGAGGGTATCGGGGTATTGACCGCCTACATCATCCCATCCGTTGTGGTGCTGTTTTTCTTCGTGTTGCTGCTGGACGCGCTGATGAACCGCGTCTTCATGATCGAGCAACCCGACGACATCCGACGCGTAAAACGCCGACGCATGTGGTGGGATCTTGCTGCCAGCGCGAGTCTGCTGTTTGTTTGGGGACTACATTTCCGCAACACGCTGGTGTTCTGAACCAGCACGAATCTTCAGGCCGATGTGTCCAGTAACTCGATGCTCGCGTGGCGGACATCTTTCCCGGTGATCGAGAAGATAATGTTGCGGGCCAGGCTGCAGGCGTGATCGCCGATGCGCTCCATCGCGCGAAGGCCAAGCGTCGCATCGATCACCCAGGGGATGTTGCGTGGGTCCTGCATCACGTAGGTCGACATGCGCCGGATTGAACCGGTGAATACCTTCTCAAGGGCCTTCGAGTCCAGCGCAACCCGGACCGCTGCATTGACATCCTCGTTGGCCAACGCGGCCAGGCTCCGGGCCAACAGGCCAATGGCCGGTTCCGCCATGCGCCCGACATCTTCGAAAATCGCACACTGGCTTGCCGACAGGTTTTGCTCGTACAAACCTTCGGCGAGATCGGCCAGACGCACCGCTTCGCCACTGATGCGTTCGAGATCGTAAATCGCCCGAGACAGCGTCATGACAAACCGCAGGTCACGTGCCACGGGCTGGTGGATCGCGACAATCCGGGCATTGGCCTCGAGTGCCGCCATATCGAGTTCACGGATCGGCCGACGCTGGCCAATCACCGTCCGTGCCTGGGCGATGTCACAATCGGTTACCGCGGCGCTGGCCAGCAGCGCCTGCTGATGGACCAGATCGCCCATCTCGAGTACCAGGCGACGAAAGTCGCCCAGATCGCCGTCAAACCGCGACAGGATATGCGGATCGTCGGGCCGAGTCTGCGACTCAGTCACCGGGGATGTATCCCGCGTCGTCCCTAATCAGCCGAATCGACCGGTGATGTAATCCTCGGTCAGCTTATGCTGCGGGTTGGTGAAGATCTGCGTAGTTTCGCCGACCTCGACGAGGTTGCCGAGATGGAAGTAAGCGGTGCGTTGCGAGACGCGGGCCGCCTGTTGCATCGAGTGGGTGACGATCGCGATGGTGTACTCCTCGCGCAGTTCGTCGATCAGTTCTTCGACCTTGGCGGTCGCGATCGGATCGAGTGCCGAACAAGGCTCATCCATCAAGATGACCTCCGGCTCAACCGCGATCGTGCGCGCGATACACAAGCGCTGTTGCTGACCACCCGACAAGCCGGTACCCGGTTGGTCGAGACGATCCTTGACCTCCTGCCAGAGCCCGGCACGCGTAAGGCTTCTCTCGACGACCTCATCCAGCTCGCTGCTGCTGGTTGCCAGGCCATGAATCCGCGGGCCGTAAGCGATGTTGTCGTAGATCGATTTCGGAAAAGGATTGGGCTTTTGAAAAACCATCCCGACCTGCGCCCGCAACGGCACGACATCGAGTTTCTTGTCGTAGATGTCCTGCGCGTCGAGTTTGATCTCGCCGGTCACGCGACAGATATCGATGGTGTCGTTCATCCGGTTGAGGCAGCGCAGGAATGTCGACTTGCCGCAACCGGATGGACCGATCATCGCGATGACCTGGTTATTGCCGATATCCAGGTCGACATTCTTGATCGCATGCTTGTCGCCGTAGTACACATTGACATCGGTTGTCGTCATGCGCGCGTTGGCGGCACGGACCTCGCCGACGGTCTTGAACCCGTCTTCGAGCGGGCGTGAGCTTTGCGCTATTTCCTCTGACTCTTCCATGACTTCGACCGCTACGGTTTCGCCTGTACTCATACTATTATCCTCGATCCGCTTTGGTCATTACCAGCGACGCTCAAAGCGCTTGCGCATCATGACAGCAAAGGTGTTCATTGCAATTAGGAAGGCCAACAGCACAATGATCGCGGCAGACGTCCGTTCGACAAACGCGCGTTCCGGGCTGTCGGCCCACAAATAGACCTGGACCGGCAGCACCGTCGACGGATCCATCGGACCACCCGGGATATCGACGATGAAGGCGACCATGCCGATCATCAGCAGCGGCGCAGTCTCGCCGAGCGCCTGGGCCATGCCGATGATCGTGCCCGTCAACATGCCAGGCATCGCCAACGGCAACACGTGATGAAAGACCGTCTGCATTCTCGATGCACCGACGCCGAGCGCGGCCTCGCGGATCGACGGCGGCACCGACTTCAACGCCGCCCGCGACGCGATGATGATGGTCGGCAAGGTCATCAGCGTCAGCACCAGGCCACCGACCAGCGGGGCGGATCGCGGCAGGCCGAACAGGTTGATGAACATCGCGAGACCCAACAGGCCGAACACGATCGACGGCACCGCAGCGAGGTTGTTGATATTCACCTCGATCAGGTCGGTCCAACGGTTCTTCGGTGCGAACTCTTCAAGGTATATCGCCGCGGCCACGCCGATCGGGAACGACAACGTCAACGTCACCAGCAGCGTGTAGAAAGAACCGGCCGCCGCACCGCCGATCCCGGCGAGTTCGGGCTCGCGGGAATCGCCATTGGTAAAGAACCGAGTGTTGAAGTTCTTGACCACCCGGCCTTCGGACTCCAGCTTGTCGACCCACCCGATCACGGTGTCGTTGACCCGGCGATCCGCCGGCGGTGCGTTGCGATCGATATAGCCCTTGACGAGCATGTCGATATCATCGTCGGCCAGCAGATCGACGGTCATGCGCTGGCCAATCAGGCTCGGGTCTTCGCGCACCATGTCGAGCAACTGGAACGGCGCACCGCTGCTCACGATCCTATAAAGCGCCCGCTTATCTCGGCGAGACGAAACCTCAGGGAACAGCTCGCGCAATGGCTGTCGCGCGAGCTGGCGGAAATCGGCGCGCGCGATCGCTTCCATATCGCCAGTCCCTTGCGGGTCGATCACGGCAGGATCGAAGTAGACCTCCAGGCTGATGTGCGTCTGCACGAACGCCGTGTAGCCTTTACTGATGATGTCCGTGAACAGCAACGTCACGAACAGCAGGCCGAGGATCACCGCGCTCAGCCCCATGGCCTTGAACCGCTTCTCACTCGCGTAGCGCTTCTTCAACGAGGCATTGACCTTGTCGATAGCGCGGGGTTGATTGCTGTCAGCCATGTTCGATCACTCGTATTGCTCGCGGTACTTACGCACGATGTGCAGGGCAACGATATTCAGGCCCAGGGTGACGACGAACAACAACAGACCCAACGCGAACGCGGCGAGGGTCTTGGCGCTGTCGAACTCCTGGTCTCCGACCAGCAGCGTCACGATCTGCACCGTGACGGTGGTGACACTATCGAGCGGGTTAGCGGTCAGGTTGGCGCTCAACCCGGCCGCCATGACGACGATCATCGTCTCGCCGATAGCCCGCGACGCCGCCAGCAGAATGCCACCCATGATCCCGGGCAACGCCGCCGGCAAGACGATCTGACGGATGGTCTCCGACCGAGTGGCGCCAAGCGCGTAAGCCGCGTCGCGCAGCGACTGCGGGACGGCGTTGATCACGTCATCCGACAGCGAGGATACGAATGGAATGATCATGATCCCCATGACCAGTCCGGCCGCCAGTGCACTCTCCGACGACACCGTCAGCCCGACCGACTCACCGATGTTGCGAATCAGCGGGGCGAGCGTCAGCGCTGCGAAAAAGCCATAGACCACCGTCGGGACCCCGGCCAGCACCTCGAGCACCGGTTTGGCATAGGCGCGCAGCCTGGGCCCGGCATAGTCCGACAGGTAGATCGCCGACATCAGGCCAATCGGCACGGCAACCAGCAGCGCGATAAACGAAATCAACAGGGTCCCGGCAAACAGCGGTATCGCGCCGAACGCCCCACTGGCACCGACCTGGTCGGCGCGCAGCGCCACCTGCGGACTCCATTCCAGCCCGAACAGAAAGTCGGTGAACGGGATCTTCTGAAAGAACCGGAAAGATTCGAACAGCACCGACAGGACGATGCCGAGGGTGGTCAGGATAGCGATCAGCGAGCTGGTGACCAGCAATCCGCTGACGATGGTTTCGACACGATTGCGGGCACGCATCTGCGGGGCAATCGCGCGCCAGGCCAGCGAGCCGGCAGCGAGCGCGATGCTGAGCACAACGATCGCGAGGGCGGTCCTGCCGATGCCGCGCAGTTCGTTGAGCCGGTCGGCCGCGCCTTGCATGGCGGGGCTGATTTCGCCGGACACGATATTGCCATCGGCCAGATTGATGATGTCGTTGGTCAGCAGGCCGAGTTGCCCGGGCGGCAAGTCGCGCATCTCGGCTGGCAGGTCCTGGATCGCCATCGAGGTAACGACCGAGCCTTCGAAAAAAGTCCAGATGCCGGCAATCAACAACGCCGGCAGTCCCGCCCAAAGGGCGGTATAGAAGCCGTAATACGCAGGCAACGAGTGCAGCTGCCTGACGCCGCTTGAACCACCCACGGCCGTCAGCGACCGCTTGCGTCCGACGTGATAGGCCAGCGCCATCACACCGAGCATTACCACGATCAAGGCCGATAACTGCATTATGGTTTCCGCGTCGTGAGTTTCGAGGTGGTGGCGGTGCCCAACCAGGCGCCGCCACCGGCGAACAAGCTGACCGGCAGCCAGCTGGCTACAGGTTCGCTTACAGCGCGCCCATCGGGTTCAGCGACAACGAATCCATGCGGAACTTGTCACGCTCTGCACCTGGCATCGGGATCAGACCCTTCTCGGTCAGGTAACCTTCCTCCCCGTAGGCTTTCTCCGACGTAAACTCGGCGAGGTACTCTTCCATGCCCGGCACCGCGCCGACGTGTGCCTTCTTGACATAGAAGTACAGCGAACGCGAAACGGGATAGGCGCCATCGGCGATGTTTTCAAACGTCGGCTCAACACCGTCGACGAGCGTGCCGTGGATCTTGTCCGAATTCTGGTCGAGGAACGAGAAGCCGAAGATGCCAAACGCGTTCGGGTTGGCCTCGAGCTTCTGGACGATCAGATTGTCGTTCTCACCGGCCTCGATGAAGGCACCGTCTTCACGGATGCCGTGGGCAATGGCGGCGAAGACCTTTTTACCGCGCGCATTGAAAGCACTAGCCGGAATCCCGAGCTTGGCCATCATGGCCTTGATCTCTGCTTCGTCTTTCAAGCCGCGTAGCGTCTTCAGATCGTCAAACGTCTTCGCGCCGCCTTCCATTGCGAGCTCGACGAACGCATCGCGCGTGCCGGAGGTCGGCGGCGGACCGAGGACCTCGATCTTGGCATCCGGGAGCGACGGGTTGACCTGTTTCCAGGTGACGTAGGGGTTGTCGACCAGCTTGCCATCCTTACCCGGGACCATTTTCGCCAGCGCGAGGAAGATGTCCTTACGCGACATTTCGACGGCAGGGACCTTGTTCGACTGGCCCAGCACGATGCCGTCATAGCCGACCTTCACCTCGATAACGTCATTGACGCCATTCTTGGCACACAGGGCCTGCTCCGAACTCTTGATCCGGCGCGAGGCGTTGGTGATGTCCGGATGTTCGATACCGACACCAGAGCAGAACAGCTTCAAACCGCCACCCGACCCGGTGGACTCGACCTTTGGTGTCTTGAATTTCGTGGTCTTGCCGAACTGTTCAGCAACCACGGTTGCAAACGGATAAACGGTCGACGAACCGACGATGCTGATGTAATCACGCGCGGCGGCCGCGTGAGCGCCACCGGAAACGATGGCGGCAGAGAGCGCCGCAAGCACAAAGGTTTTCTTGAACACAAAAGCCTCCACAAGGGATGTTGAGATCAGGTCGCGGGGTTTATCTTCGACTTGCTACACCGCGTTGATATCGAATATCAGACCGTTCTGAAATCCGGCCCGAGATTGTTACCCCCGAATGTGACAGTTGTATGTCGTTTAATGGTGGCTTTTGCGAATGTTGTTTAGCTTGCCACTCAAGAAGGACTCATAAGAGGCTGTTTACGTTACGTAAAGTACGGATTCGCCGCCTGGGATCGTCCGGCGATTCGGTTTATTCCGGGCGTCCAAACAGGTAACCCCGCCCACCGTCCACCCCGAGCGTTCGTAGCAAGGACCAGCTTTCGGCGGTTTCCACCGATTCGGCGATAACCCGCATGTCCAGCCCATGCGCGATGTCGGCCACCGTCTTGATGAAGAAGCGGTTGTCCTCGTGATCGTTGAGTTGCCGAATGAAGCTACCGTCAATCTTCAGGTAGTCGGCCTTTATGGTTCGCAGGTAGCCGAACGAGGCGAAGCCTTTTCCAAAATGATCGACCGAAAACTCCACGCCCAGCGGCGACAGTCGACGAATCAGACCGGCAAAAACGTCGACATCAGCTGACACCCCGTACTCCGGCACCTCCAGGATCAAGTTCGCGGCGATTGACGAGCGCTGTTCAAGCCTGACCACCAACCAATCCACAAAGCTGGCGTCAGAGACACTCAGCGGGCTCAGATTGACCGCAATCCGGCCGTCGAACCGCCCTGCCTGGACCTCAGCCAACACCATGTCGACCACCGCGCGATCAATCTGCGGGGCCAGCCCCATGCTCTCGGCCATTGGCATGAATTCGCCTGCAGCGATGTACCGGGCCGCGTCGTCGGGATCGGCGATGCGGAGAAACACCTCGCGATGCAACAGGTCTTCAGGCTCACGTCCGACCACGGGTTGACTCAGTAGCGTCAACTGACGCCGTTCGATGGCACGTTCGAGGAGTCCGCGCCAGGCCGTAGCCGAGCGTCCACCACCGCTGTCCCGTTGAACAGGCTGTACCACCCAGGCATTCGGGCCCGCACGCTGGGCCTCGCGCAGAGCGAGATCGGCCTCGGCGAGAAGATCGGTCGCCGGCTGGCCGGCGAAATGGACGCCACCGACGTGACCCACGTCTGCCGACGCCAACGGATGACGGTTATAGAGACTGGCAACCGCGGCCGCCAGTTGCGCCGCGCAATCGCTCAACTGATCACCGCCGGCGGCACCCTCCACGAGCACCGCGAAATCAGCACCGGAGAGGTGCGCCACCGTTGCGCGCGGCTGATCCTTGACCACCGCCGACAAACGCTCCGCGGCATCGGCAAGGAGCTGGTCGCCGGCCACGTAGCCCTGCTCCTGGTTGAACGCCTTCAGATCACGCAATTGAACGAGCAACAAGCCGCCACCACCGAATACATCAGGCTCAGCGACAAGATGCTCGAGGATATCCATGAATTGCCGTCGGTTGGCCAACCCGGTGAGCGGATCCTGATAGGCCTGTCGACGCAAATCCACTGCGACTGCCTCAGACTCTGAGAGCATCCGCGAGACCTTGGTCGAGAGTCGGTCCATCGCCTCGACAACACGGCGAAACTCCACGGTAAACGGACGCCCCGCACTGACCGCCAACTCACGATTGCAGATCGCTTCGGCCTGCTTTTCGACCGCTTTCAACGGGCGCAGCATGAATCGAAGACCGAGCAACGCCAGCGATAACACCGCCAACGCGCCGAGCAGAAACAACCAAAGCGTGTGTTGCGTCGCCTCCCAGAGCTGCTCGTAGGCAAGTCCCGGATGGCTGATAACCCGGACCTGACCCACCTGGCGCCAACCGGACATCATCGTCGCACTGCGCTCTGGCGGGCTCAGCGCAAAGGTGCTGACGAACCAACCCGGGACTTCACCCGTCACCGGCGTCACGCGACGCTCCACCCAGACCTCGCCGGAGAGATCTTCCAGCAGGATTTGCAGGTAATCGCCGCGATGGAACATCGCATTTACCATTGTCGTGACCATCGCGCGATCATCGTTGGCGAAATGCGACGTGGCCGACAACCCCAGCGACGTCGCGGCGTCCTGCGCATGCGAGCCCAGCTGACTCTCCAGATAATCGCGGGTGTTGTAGACGGTAATACTGAACGTGCCGAGAAACAGCAGCAGCACCAGGCTAACGATCAGCAGAATGAGTTGCCGCGACAGTGTCATTGCGTGATCCTCACTCGCTCACCGCCATCTGGCGCATCAGCTTGGCCTGATAGGCACGCCAGCGTGAGATCCGATCCGACTCGCCCACCCGGGTATCTTCCAGCCGGTTCACCGCGAGCCACAAATCAGCACCATTGAAACTGTAAACAGGCACCAGGTCACTGCGCGCCGCGGCTGGCAAGATGGCCTTTTTGAGATTGTCGAGAATTAGCGGCTCGGCGTCAGAGGCGGGGTAATAGGCCAGCACCATATGCGCCTCATTCAGCTCCAGTGATTTGACGTAGGTGATGCGCAGGCGATCCTCGGCGACCCCCATCGTCAACAACGTGAAGTACTTGGCGATCGCGTAGTCCTCACAGTCGGCGGAGTTGATACCAAGGACCTCAAACGGCGTCGCCCAGTAGTCCTTCTTGTCCCATAGCGCGTAATCCGAGTTGTAGCGAACGCGGTTGAAGAAGCGGTTGACCCCGGCCAATTTACCCTGTTCATCCAACGCATCGCCCTGTTCGACCAATCGCTGCAGCGCAACCACGCGCTCCCGCGCCTCGACGCCGTATTCACGCTCCATCCAGTCAAGCAGCGCGGCACTGAAGCTCAGGCCCTGGGCAAATGCCCAGCCGACCAGCAATAGCAGGCCAAGCACACCGGCCAATCGCTGCGCGGCAGTTGGGTCGAGTACGGCAATTGGCGATAACGAAAACATCAGGCCATGCTTTTGCGGCGCGCGCGCGCACCAACGCCTTTTAATCGGTTGTTCTTCTAGAGAACAGCGGCCCTGCCCGGCATAACTTAATCATTCCGCAAGATAGGCTGACAGCCACCCACGGCGCCCTTTAGAATCGAGCGCTTCGCCGTCCGGACTCAACATCATGCGCACCTCGAACTTCCCGTTGCAGACACTCAAAGAGGTCCCGGCCGATGCCGAGATTGCCAGCCACCGGTTGATGCTGAGGGCCGGCTTGATTCGCAAGCTGGCGGCGGGGCTGTACACCTGGCTGCCGCTCGGGCTGCGTGTTCTGCGCAAGGTCGAACACATCGTGCGCGACGAGATGAACCGCGCAGGCGCCCTCGAGGTGTTGATGCCGGCGGTCCAACCCGCTGAACTCTGGCAGGAATCCGGTCGCTGGGATAAATACGGCGCCGAGCTGCTGCGCCTGACCGATCGACATCATCGCGAATTCTGTTTCGGCCCGACTCACGAGGAGATCATTACCGACCTCGCACGCAACGAGCTGCGCAGCTATCGCCAGCTGCCAATCAATTTCTACCAGATCCAGACCAAGTTCCGCGATGAAATCCGGCCACGCTTCGGCATCATGCGGGCGCGCGAGTTTTTGATGAAGGATGCCTATTCGTTCCATGCGGACCAGGCATCGTTGCAGGCGACCTACGACCAGATGCACGCGACCTACTGTCGGATCTTCGAACGGTGTGGTCTCGATTACCGGCCGGTCGCCGCAGACACCGGCAGTATCGGCGGCAGCGGCTCACACGAATTCCATGTACTCGCGGAGTCCGGCGAGGATGCGATCGCGTTCTCGACCGACAGCGACTACGCGGCCAACGTCGAACTGGCCGAGGCGGTCGTGACGACGTCCGAGGCCCCGCCGCCGGGCACCGAGATGACACTGGTCGATACGCCGGACGCCAAGACCATTGGCGAACTCGTTGAACAATTCGACCAGCCGATCGAAAAGACCGTCAAGACCCTGATCGTGGTTGGCGCCGAGCAGGCCGACACCGCGTTGGTCGCCCTGCTGGTCCGCGGTGACCATGAACTCAACGCGGTCAAGGCCGAAAAGCTCCCGCAGGTCGCGGCGCCGCTGCAGATGGCCAGCGAGGCGCAGATTCGGGCGGCGGTCGGTGCCGGGCCGGGCTCGCTCGGTCCGGTTGGGCTGGAGATACCGATGGTCGTCGACCGCGCGGTTGCGGTAATCAACGATTTCAGTGCCGGCGCCAACAGCGATGGCAAACATTATTTCGGTATCAACTGGGGACGCGACGCAGCACTACCGCCGGTTGCCGACCTGCGCAACGTCGTCGAGGGCGACCCCAGTCCCGATGGCAAGGGGACGCTGACCATTGCCCGTGGCATCGAGGTCGGGCACATCTTCCAACTCGGCCAGAAGTACAGCGAGGCAATGAATGCCACGGTGCTGGACGAAAACGGCAAGGCGATAACGACGACGATGGGCTGCTACGGCATCGGCGTGTCGCGTGTCGTCGGTGCGGCGATTGAGCAGCATAACGACGATCAGGGTATTGCCTGGCCAGCGGCCATTGCGCCGTTCACGCTGGCACTGATTCCGATGCAGATGAAAAAGTCGCAACGCGTTCGCGAGGCCGCTGAAAAACTCTATGGCGAGCTCCTCGCCGCGGGGATCGATGTACTGTTTGACGATCGTGACGCGCGGCCCGGCGTGATGTTTGCGGATATGGAGCTGATCGGCATCCCACATCGTGTTGTCATCGGCGAGCGCGGTCTCGACAAAGGGGAGCTCGAATACCGCGCGCGCGGAGACGATGAAAATCGGATGCTGGCGATCGACGGTTTTGTCGATTTCATTCGCCATGCTGTCAGCGCGTCGGATACAACATGACCAGCGGCCCCCACTGAGTCCTCACCGGCTGGTGGTGTCGACCCGCACCGCCACCCGGTTGCCGCAACCGTGGTACTCGACGACGTCAAAACTCAGCATCCGCGACATCGCGATGCCGCGCCCGTGCGTATCAAAGGCGCGGACCGGGTCCATATCGAGGTAGCGCGCAAAATCGAAACCGTCTCCCTGGTCTTCGATCACCATACAGATCGCGGTTGGCTCGCGTCGATACGTTACCCGGACCTCGCGCGCTGCATACACGGGATCAGCCAGCCGCCTGTTGATTTCTTCGTCCCACCTCTCAGCCTCGCGCAGACGGCTTTTCTCTTGATAGCTGATCCCGAGGTTGCCATGTTCGACCGCGTTGAGCAGTAGTTCGGTCAGCCCGACCGCAACCCGTTTGGGCTCAGGGCACGCATTGGCGAGCAACACGGCGAGGTCACGTGCCTCTTGTAGATCACGAAACGCAAACGTCGCCTCAAGAAGCAACCCGAACGTCCGGCCCACGGCCCGGCTGTCCTCCTGCGCCTGCCGATAACGTCGATGGTCTTCCACGGCGGTTGCCAACACGCTGCGCAGCATCGCCCCGTCGAAAGGCTTGGTGAGATAATAGTAGGCCCCGGCTTGCAGGCCTTCCAAGACCTCCACACGCGCTGCCAGCGGGGTTTGTAGAATCACCGGCACGCTTTGCAGAATGTCATGTTGTTTGATTCGCTCGAGTACCTCGAGCCCGCTCAGTCCGGGCATCATTCGATCGAGGATCACAACATCGAAACGTTCAGGATCGGCCTCAAGCTTTTCCCAGGCGGTCAAACCATCCTCGGCGATGTCGAGCGTGTAGGGGGAATCCTCGAGATACTCGAGCAGGATATCGATGTCGAAGGGTTCATCATCGACGAGCAGCAGCGTGGCCGGGTTTTCGTTCATGGGTCGATGAGCGATTGCATGCCCCGGCTAACGGCGAGTCGGCACGTTCCTTGAATGTAACTCGGCAAGGGGCGCGACCATCCCAGACGTAACAGTCTGATGACGCGTCCCAATTAGCGAATCAAACCCACCACTTCGGCAACCAATTCGGTTAAACCCGCACGCAGCTCATAGCGCTACCGGACGGCTTGATCGGCAACCGGGCGTGGTCATCGAAAAGCGCCAGATCCGTTTCGCCATACAACGCGCCGACCGCGGCGTCGGCAACACTTTCTGTTTCTGTTTGCTCCGGGGCCATGATGCCGAGGTGATTCCTTGCTTGCACGGCCGATGGCTGCGATTCGTTTTTCTCTTTCGGCCCAGCCGGAGGGGCATCGAGCCAATTTGACAAGGCCACGCGCAGCATCGACACTCGCGCGTTCGGTAGTGCTGAGGCAGGTTCGGCAATGAGCAAGGTGGAAAGTTTTGAGCGAGACGCATTGCTCAAATGTGGCTATGGCGAGATGTTCGGGCCCGGCAACGCCCAGCTACCTGTTCCCAACATGCTGATGATGGACCGGGTTACCCGGATCGCGGATAGCGGTGGCGCATACGACAAGGGCCAGATCATCGCCGAACTCGACATCAAGCCGGACCTGTGGTTCTTCGATTGTCATTTTCCGGGCGACCCGGTGATGCCTGGATGCCTCGGGCTCGATGCGATGTGGCAATCGGTAGGTTTTTTTCTCGCGTGGCTGGGCAACCCGGGGCATGGTCGCGCACTGGGGGTCGGCGAAGTGAAGTTCACCGGACAGGTTCTGCCCACCGCCAAGTTGGTGACCTACCACCTCGACATCAAGCGAGTGATCACGCGCAAGCTGGTGCTCGGGATCGCCGATGGGCGAATGGAAGTCGATGGACGTGAGATCTACTCGGCGAAAGACCTGCGGGTTGGCCTGTTTACCTCTACCGAGGGCTTTTGAACCAGAAACCGGCGCCGCTCTCGCAGCGCCGGTCAAATTGCTAACCGCTATCGCTTAGCCCAGGTCCTGGGCCAACGAGTCGCGGATGTTTTGCGCAATCGGCTCCGCGGCATGCGTATAGGCCGGGTGGTCGATACCGATACTGACTGCGGCGCCGTTGCGAACCGCCTCGGCCATCTCTGCAGTTAATTCAAAGCGCAGGAAATGCACGGACGAGGTTTTCTCGTCGTCTTCGCGCTCGAGGTCCTCGTCGGCGACCGGCGTGACCCGGGCAAAGTCGGCAACCTGCGCCCAAATATGACGCTCGATCCCCAACAATTTTTGCAGCTGCACACGACGTATTTCCTCGTCTGGATATTCCAGCATGAACGTCGCCTTCCAGTTTGAGCCGTCCGGGATCAGCGGATTGTACGCATCCAGTTCTTCCTGGATACCGGCTGCTTCGAAGATGCGTTCGATGCGCAGCATCTCCTGGATCTGATACTGCATGGTCAGTGCGTCTTCGAAGTATAACGTCGCGTCCGGACCGATCCGCAGCTGACGGTTTTTCTTATGCGCCATAACGCGGGCACGGAATTCAGGCCGCACTTCTGCGTACTTCTCGAGCGAGAACAAGTCTTCACGATTCAGTTTTTGCATTGGTTGCACCTCAACCTCCTTAAAGATGGGTTAAATACCGTAAGCGAGACGGATCAGTGAAATCGGGTGTTTGGGTTCGCTACCGTCACCCAGGCCGTTGGAGATCTGATGACCGGCCATGGCGCAGTCGCTGCTGTAGTGATCTGGCTCGTTTTGCTTGACCTTGTTGACCACCGGCCGCGCGATTTTCATCGACAGCTCATGGGACTCCTTCTTCACTGCGTAAGTCCCATCATGTCCCGAACAACGTTCGATCAGCTCGATCTCCGTACCAGGGATCAGCGACAGCATTTCCTTGGTCTTCGGCCCGATCCGCTGGACCCGCTGGTGGCAGGCCGCGTGGTACGCCACCTTGCCCAATGGTTGCTTGAACGCCGTATCGAGTTTGCCGTACTTGTGCCGGAGCATGAGGTACTCGAACGGGTCGTACATCGCGTCGCGAACCTTGGCCACGTCGGGGTCATCCGGGAACATCAAAGGAAGTTCCTGCTTGAACATCAGCACACACGACGGCACGGGCGCGACGATGTCCCAGCCCTCGTCGACGAGCTGTGCGAGCATCGGGACATTGACGTCTTTCGCCGCGGCCACCGCCTCGAGGTCGCCGAGTTCCAGTTTTGGCATGCCGCAGCACTTTTCCTTGTCCGCCATCGTCACCGGGATGCCGTTATGGCGAAACACGGCGACCAGGTCCTCGCCGCTCACCGGATCGTTGCGGTTGCCGTAGCAAGTCGCGAACAGCGCCACCTTGCCGGTCGTCGGACCAGCCGCCTCGGCGCTATCACCGCTGTCTTTGGTGACCCGACTGCGTAGCGGTTTGCTATGGAATTCCGGCAGCTTGGCGTCCTTGTGAACGCCGAAGCCGTCTTCCAGGATGCCGCGGAACGTCTTGTTCTTGTTCAGCGAGTTGACCACCCCCGAGACCACCGGGATGCCGGCCAGCGAGCCGAGCCGGTCGGTGCTGGTCAGGGTCTTGTCGCGGAACGAGGCGCCCTTGGTCTTGTACTTGACCGCCTTCGCCTGCAGCATCAGATGCGGGAAATCCAGATCCCACTCGTGCGGCGGCACGTACGGGCACTTGGTCAAGAAACACAGATCGCAGAGATAACATTCGTCGACGACTTTCCAGTAGTCCGTCTTAGCGACGCCGTCGACCTCCATCGTGTCCGATTCATCGACCAGGTCGAAGAGGACGGGGAAGCTTTGGCACAGGCTCACGCAACGGCGACAGCCGTGACAGATGTCGAACACCCGTTCCATCTCAGAGAAGAGCTTGTCCTCATCGTAGAAGTCTGGGTTTTTCCAATCCAGCGCATGCCGGGTCGGCGCCTCCAAGCTGCCTTCGCGTCCACCTGCCATCACTCACACCCCGCTGATTTATAACCAGTCATCAGTTCTCGCCAAATAAAAAGGGAGGCATACGCCTCCCTAGAAACACACCGCAACTGATCAGTCGTTGAGCTGATCCAGCGCCTTTTGGAAGCGGTTTGCGTGCGAACGCTCGGCCTTGGCCAAGGTCTCGAACCAATCAGCGATCTCGTCGTGGCTCTCGTCACGCGCGGTTTTGGCCATGCCCGGGTACATATCGGTGTACTCGTGGGTCTCGCCCGCGATGGCGGTTTTCAGGTTTTCGCTGGTTCCGCCAAACGGCAGGCCGGTAGCCGGATCGCCGCACTGCTCCAGATACTCCAGGTGCCCATGCGCGTGACCCGTCTCACCTTCAGCGGTGGAACGGAAGACGGCTGCGACATCGTTGTAACCCTCGACGTCTGCTTTGGCAGCGAAGTACAGGTAGCGGCGGTTGGCCTGTGATTCACCAGCAAATGCGGCTTTCAGGTTTTCTTCGGTCTTGGAGCCTTTCAGGGACATAAATTCCTCCGGTTTTGTTGGACATGCCGGCAGGTGCCGGCGACTGCGCAGCGAATATAGAGAACGAAATCGGGACAAGGAAATTGTTTCTCGCAATTCATGCGATAGATAAATGCTATTCAGATCTGCAGATACGATTGAGAACGATTCTTGATCGATTGAGGCGGCCGCACGGTTTTCACAAGCGGCTGTTTTATCTTGAGTTTTTTTTGAACCCTGACGCCCATTGTCGATCAAGCAACACCTTTGCGAGCGCAACGGCCTCGCAATACGCGAAACCGGGCAAAGGCTGCGGTAATGCCCGCGGCGCTAGTCAACCGGCACGACGCAGGACATGTCGCAGGCCATGACGGCCTCGCACACGGCATCAACGGCCTCCGGACGCGGGAAGCTCTTGCGCCACGCCAACGCCACCAATCTCGACGGCGTATCGTCTTCAAAGCGTTTGATACTCAACAGACGTTCAGAAAAACGCTCCGCCCCCGCCGCCGAACACGGCAGGATCGTCACGCCAAGTCCACTGGCCACCATGTAGCGAATCGTTTCCAACGACCCACCTTCGAGTGTTTGCGCCGGACTGCCCTCACTGCTGCGATGCATGCAATCCGGACAGACCGCGAGGACCTGATCGCGGAAGCAATGACCAGCGCCGAGCAGCAGCACGTCTTCTTTGGCAAGCGTGTGGATGTCCAACGTTTCCTGCTGATTCAGCGGATGGCTGCTTGGCAGCAACAGGACGAAGGGCTCGCGGTACAACAGCCGCGTCTCGACCCCCGGTTCGTCGAAAGGCAGCGATATAACAATCACATCCAACTCGCCGCGCTTCAGTTTCTCCGACAACACCGAGGTGTAGTTCTCTTCGATGATCAGCGGCATCTTTGGTGCACGCTCGGCGAGTTGGGGAATCAGATGCGGCAACAGATACGGGCCGATGGTATAGATCGCACCGAGTCGTAACGGGCCGTCCAACTGATCCTGACCAAGCCGGGCAAGCTGCCGGATACTGCTCGCTTCTTCCAGAACCCGCTGCGCCTGCGCAACGATTTGTTCGCCCACCGGGGTGACACTGACTTCGCCCTTGCGCCGCTCGAAAAGGCTGAGACCCAGTTCCTCTTCGAGCTTTTTGACCGCAACACTCAACGTCGGCTGGCTGATAAAGCAAGCCTCGGCGGCTCGCCCAAAGTGACGCTCACGCGCCACCGCGACAATGTATCTGAGTTCGTTGAGCGTCATAAGGGCGCGAAATTGTTCACAAAAACGACAGGAATGCGGTAGTCGGCGGTTGTGCCTCTACATGCATAGGCTACTATACTCCGAAACTGGATAGAGAGAGCCGATCGGCCTAAACGCCTTAATGTCGTCACCGAGCACGGGCAACTTGCCTAGCAAAGCGCTGAAGGACCTGACCCTGCCGCCAGGCACGCTTCGGGTGCTGCAGTTGACCGATACCCACCTTTACGCCAATCCGGCCAATGCCTTGCTCGGCATCAATACGCTGGATTCCTTCCGGCGTGTCATCGCGCATTTCCAAGACCACTACTGGCCGATTGATCTGCTGTTGGCAACCGGTGACCTGGTGCACGACGCCAGCGCCGCCGGTTATCAGCAACTGCACGACGCACTTGCTGGCTTTTCGGTCCCTGTCTTCTGTCTCCCGGGCAATCACGACGAGCCGTCCGTCATGCACCAATATCTTACCGGCGGCTCAGTCACGACCGATTCGGTGCGCGACCTCGGTGGTTGGCGTTTTATCATGCTCGATTCGGTGATTCCGCGGCAAGAAGGCGGCCGCCTCGGCGCGGATCAATTGAGATTGCTCGGCGAAGCGCTCGAATCTTCCTCGCGGCCTACCCTGATCTGTATGCATCATCAACCGGTGAACGTCGGGAGCGCCTGGATCGACACCATGGCGATCGACAATGCCGAGGCGTTGTTTGACATCGTCGACCGTCACCCGCAGATCAGAGGCCTGCTCTGGGGACACATCCACCAGACCTTCGACGCCGAACGCCGGGGCGTGCGTTTGATGGCGTCGCCATCCACCTGTGTGCAGTTCGCACCCCGCGTCGATGACTTCAAGGTCGATCAGGAGCCACCCGGGTTTCGCCTGCTCGCGTTATTACCGGATGGCACCATTCAAAGCGAAGTGGTGCGCATCGATGCCCTGCCGCAAGGACTCGACGTTGCATCAGCGGGGTACTGATATGGCGCGTTGGCCTGGGCTGCTCCTGGCGTCGATCGTCTGTTTGAACACGGCCGCACTGGCCACGGACAGCGGTTACCCGCCGCCACCCGGTCCCTATCGAATCGGACCGATCGATGCCCCGATGTCCGGCGCTGGCGCAACGCTGGCACCGTTGACGGCACCGCCGGTCAGAGCGACCGACACGGCCCCGAACTATCGCGGCAGCACGCTGTTTGGGGCACCCCCGCCGAGCGCGACCATGAGCAACCCCCGTACGCAGCCACCACCGCCGCCGGCGTTCGTTGACCGAAACATGGCGACGCCGGCAGGCCCAGCAAATCAACCCGCCGCTGACATCGAGACGACTTGGCGTGACCAGCCCCGTCCGCGCACCGAAGCCGCCATGCCCCGCCAGCCGTCCGACCAACCACCAGCCGCCGCCGGCGACCTTATCTTCCGACCTGCCGAACGGCTGCCGTACTGACGTCAGCAAACACCCCCGAGAGACTCGCTAAGCGTTGCCGGTCGCGAATCCGTCAAGGGCCTGCGTTGGCATGTCTGCGGTATCAACCGCGGTTACCCGGGCGAGCTCAGGCCCATCCCACAGCCATTGTTCGAGTGCGGCCAACGCATCACGGTCGCCACACGCGACAACCAGCACGCGGCCATCGGCCAAATTATCGGCGCGGCCAGTCAGGCCCAGCCTGATAGCTTGTTGACGCGTCGATGCGCGAAACCAAACCCCCTGGACTCGCCCGGATACCAGATACCTTCGGCAAAGCACTGCGGCACTACCTCCGTTTACGCTGCCTCGCGACGACATCGTTTATTGCTGCCAGCCGGTTTACGGCGTTGCCTGCTTTGCCTCATGCCGCGCGATGAACTTGCGCAGGGCCGAAGCCGTGACCTTGCCGACCTGTCGGGCGACCACCTTGCCCGATGGCGCCACCAGATAGGTCGTCGGCAGACCTTCGACCCGGCCGACCAATCCACTGGGGCTTGGGCGCTCACCGGCGATCAGGATCGGAAACGACAAGAACTGCTCTTCGACGAAAGCGTGAAGCCTGGCCGCCGAAATGTCCTCCATGTTGACCCCGAGTACGACCGCGCGTCCCTCACTGGACGTGTGAAATACCTCCAGTTCCGGCAACTCCTCGAGACACGGCGGGCACCAGGTCGCCCAATAGTTCACGACCACCCATTGACCTCGATAATCGGCCAGGCGATGCGTTTGCCCGGCCATGTCGGTCAATTCAAGTTCAGCCGGCTGGGCGACGACCGCCCAAGAACCAAGCCATAATGCCGCTACAAGCAGCAAACGATGGACACGCGCGAGCACTGACAGATGTTTGCGATTCACTTAATCTCTCTGTTTGGTCGATAACAAGGCACGCCGGCCAGAAACGGTTGCATGGCGCTTTGTGAGGCCCGCCCAGGCGAATGCACAACAGCCGCGGGCGGGATTCAGTGGCACCAAGCACCAGCACCTGTCTGGACGCGATGGTCAAGAGGCAATGGATCGAAACATGGAGTTTGCGGCAAGGTGAAAACCTCATCAAGCCAACCGCACCTGACACCCTTTCCGCTGCCGGATCCGGCGGTTGCGCGGCACCCCAATGTCTTGCTGACCGCGCGCGAGCTGCTGCGATGGCTTGACAGCCTCCCGCTCGGCAACCCGCCACGGGTTGCCCAGCAGATTCTGCAACAGCTGCGCCTGCTGGCCCGGGATCCGCAGCCCGGCCCACGCCTGACCGCGCTGCTGGACTGCTACACACCAACCCTCGATCGCCTGCGCCAGGTTACCGATGCGCGGTTGCCGAACGATTCAGAAAGCGCATTACCGCTCGATCAGCTCGAGTTGCTGATGCTCGATCTGGTGGCTGAACAGGCCTGTGGCTACCTGCGTGCCTGCAACGAGCAGCTCGTGGTTGGTAAAGCGCCGGCCCTGACGACCCTGTATTCCGCGGCGAAATTACTGGATGAGGCGGCTATGCTTGCATCGCTTCATTACCATCGAGCGCCGCAACCGCACTGGAGACTGCTGCTTCATACCTATTTGCTCGCCGAACAACTGGGCCTCGCCAATCAAGCAGTGAATCCAAAAAAATCGCCCGGTGACGGCTCGGATACGATCCACGGGGTTTTTTTCTGCACCCTGTTGATCGCCTGCTGTGACCCGCACCACCACCAACCTGCCCGCGTCGGCGCTTGGCACGCGTGGCTGGAACGCCATACCGACAGCTTGGCGCTGGTACCACTGCCGCAAGGCAACGCCGCCATCCCGATCGACATCAGCGGCGAGCTGTCACCACTCGCTGCCGCGCGCACAGCCAAGCCCGGCGCATCGACGCAATACGTTGCGGCCGACACCTTGCTCGAACAACTGAAGGAAGACCCAGAGGCGCCAATAGATCTGCTGACAACGCTCACCGGACTGGTCCGTGGCCGCCGCACCCCGGAGCAACGCCGGGCACCCAGGGAGGCTCTCGACCAGCCCTACCACCTGCTGTTCGGCCTGCACAATATTGCCACTCGGCTGCTGAGTCTTGGCAACGACGACGCCGGCAGCGACGCGCCGACCGTAGCGGGACGCCAAATCAACCGCTCCAAAACCGGCGCAGCGTTCACCCTGACAGGCCCGCTCAGAACCCCGCCGTCGATTGGCGAACCGGTGCTGGCAGAGGCGTCATCGCGCGGCACGAACGGCACCGCGGTCGGTTTTCTGGCACGGGTTCAGCGAGTCGTTTTTGACCCCGCCCAGAATGTCGACATAGGTGTTGAGAAGGTACCGGGTCGCGTGATGCCGGTGACGATCACCGGCTCGGCGGCCGAGCGCGTCAGAGGGGATGTCGGCGCACTGCTGCTGCATTCACCAGAACGCAGCCACTACACGCTGATTGGACCGAAGCGGCTTTTTCGCGAGGGCGACATGGTCACTGTTGAAGGGCCCAGCGTTCGCCACAACCTACGCATGCTCGAGCAGTCGTCCGGCAGCCGCCGCATCGCCTACATCGAGGTGGAGATCATTCAGAGCTAGCCGGTCGGCCCGTGTTAGATAGACGCCCTGTCGTTGCGCGTCGCAGGCATCGCGACCGTTGCCGCACGTTGCCGGCGAAAGGTCGCCAGCGGTTGGTCCAGCGCCTGCGCCAGACCGTGATTACCGCTGTTCAACACCGCCGCCAGGCGCTCATCGTCCGGCCAATCAGGGTCCGCTGGCCGCGGTAGATCAAAGGCGCGAGAGTCGTAGAGCTCGACCAGGGTCGCTTCGTCCAGTCGTCGGGCCAACGACCAGCCGCCGTCACGGGTCATGTGCACCCAGTGCAATGCCTTCAACTCATTCAACAGATCTTCGAGCTGCGGCTCGAGCCAGCGCCGACGTTGCGCGGCCAGTTGCGATGTCGTTGGCGCATCACCGTCGACGGCGGCGGCATCCAACGCCAGCAACACATCAATGGCATCGCCCATACCGACCCGGCAGCGACTCTGATCGCTCGCCGACCAGCGGTAGACACTCAGGCAATGGGTCACCTCAGCGCCGAGCAACACGACAATCCAGGAGAGGTACAACCAAACGAGGAAGATCGGGATCGTTGCCAACGCGCCGTAGATCGCTTGATAGGTCGGAAACTGGGTGATGTAGACACCGAAGCCGCGCTTCGCCACCTCGAACAGCACGGCCGCAAAAATGCCACCGATCAGCGCATGGCCGAGCCGGACCCGGCGGTTGGGGACAACCGCATACATCATCGTGAAAGCGAGTGCCGACGCCAAAACCGGCGTCAGGCCAAGCAATTGTCGACCCATACCGCTGCTCGCCGCCTCGGACAGGATCGGTAACGAGACGAGGTAGGACGTCACCACCACGCTGACACCGATCAGCACCGGTCCGAGCGACAGCACTGCCCAGTAGATCAGAAACTTGCTGGCGAAACTGCGCTTCGCCCGGACCTCCCAGATCGCGTTCAGTGCGCGGTCGATATTCGCCATCATCAGCAGCGCGACCAGGATCAGCAACGCGGTCCCGGTTCCGGTCAACTTCGAGGCCTTCGCGCTGAACTCCGAGAGATATTGCTGGAGTAGCTCACTCGACGTCGGCACGAAATTCTCAAAAACAAAGTTTTGAATCATCAAATAAACGCGGTCGGCGACCGGGAACGCCGAAAACACGGCCAGGGTTACCGTCATCAGCGGCACCAGCGAGAGCAACGACGTGTAGGTCAGCGCCGCCGCGTTTTGCGGTGCCTCATGGCGCAAAAAGCGCTGCGCGACAAGACTGACGAAACCCCCTACCCGGGCGAACCCGATCAACAGCCGCTGATTCAATGTCGCATGCGTGGTTGGTGCCATCTCACCCTCCTGGGTAAGCCTGCTAACATTTGCCGCCTTGATTTGGGTACGACCACGGGATTCCCCATGACTCTAAGGATTTACCACAACCCGCGATGCAGCAAGTCGCGGCAGACTTTACAGCTGCTGGAAGCGCAGGGTCGACACCCCGAGGTAGTCGAATACCTCAAGACGCCACCGGATGCGACGACCCTGTTGGGGCTATTGGATCTGTTGGGTCTCCAGCCACGCGACCTGCTGCGCACCAAAGAAAAAGAGTACAAGGAAAGCGGCGCCGACGACCCGACCCTGAGCCGGGAACAACTGGTCGATCTGATGGTGCAACACCCGAAGCTCATCGAGCGCCCGATCGTCGTGAACAACGGCAAGGCGGCGCTCGGTCGGCCACCCGAAAACGTCTTGAGCATCCTCTAACCATGTACATACTTGTTCTCTACTACAGCACGCATGGCGCCACCGCGGAGATGGCCAGACAGATCGCGCGCGGCGTCGAAGAGGCGGGTCTCGAGGCGCGTCTCCGGACCGTCCCCGGGGTATCGGCCAATCACGAGGCCACCGCGCCACCGGTGCCTGACGCCGGCTCGCCCTATTGCACCCAGGATGACCTTGCCGACTGCACCGGCCTGGCACTCGGCAGCCCGACCCGCTTCGGCAACATGGCCGCGCCGCTCAAGTACTTTCTCGATGGCACCAGCGGGCTGTGGATGAAAGCCGCGCTGGCGGGCAAACCCGCCGGCGTATTCACGTCCACCGGCAGCATGCACGGCGGACAGGAGAGCACGCTGCTGTCGATGATGCTGCCGCTGTTACACCACGGCATGCTGCTGATGGGGCTGCCCTACACCGAGTCCGAACTGGCGCACACCAAGGAAGGCGGCACCCCCTACGGACCCTCCCATCTCGCCGGTCTCGACAATCAACAGCCGCTGTCGACGAGCGAAAAATCCCTTTGCCAGGCGCTTGGCCGACGCCTCGCCAGCACCGCGACGGCGCTGCACCAAGACGCATGAAAATCACCGCGACACGGGTGCTGGCACTCGCCACCTATCTGGGCCTGATCGGCTGGGTGATGGCGTGGATCATTTTTCTCGGCAACACTGCAGACAAGCACGTCTCGTTGTTCCTGGTCTTGTTTGTCACGCCGTTGTTGATCCCGCTGCGCGGCGTGCTGGCTGGCCGCAACAAAGCAATGATCTGGGGCACCCTGCTGGCGCTGCCCTATAGTGTGCATGGCGGCATGGTGATCTGGCTCGGCGAGGGAGATGTGTGGCTCGGCTGGGTAGAGGTTCTGCTCAGCCTCGGCTACGTGATCAGCGCCAGTTACTTTGTTCGGTGGCGAGCCGTCGCCGAACAGCAGGCCGCATGACCCAGCAACTCCCCTTGGCGTTGCAGTTGCGCTGTCCGCCACGGCTCGATGACTTCATCGTGGGGAAAAATCAGGTCGTCCTGACGGCCCTGAGTCGTGCGCTCGAGGCAGGTGGGGAGCCGCTGATTTTCCTCGCCGGGCCAGCCGGTAGCGGCCGCACCCATCTGTTGTCGGGACAATGCGCGGCAGGCGAAGCACGGGGTCTGTCCTGCGCCTATCTACCACTGCGGGAGCACCGCACACTTGCGCCGGCGATGCTGCAAGGCCTTGAGACCAGGGATCTTGTCGCGGTCGACGACGTCGACGCGGTCGCCGGGCTGGACGATTGGGAACACGCGCTGTTTACCCTATTCAACAACTGCCGGGATGCCGGTACCCATCTGCTGTTCAGCGCCGACCAGGGGCCGGCCGGGCTGCCACTGCAGCTGCCCGATCTGCGAACCCGATTGGCCTGGGGGCTGACCTTGGGCCTGCAGGCGCTCGATGACGAGGGCCGGCGTCAACTCCTGCAGTCACTGGCACGGCGCCGGGCGTTGTCGCTGCCTGACGATGTCGCTCGCTACATGCTCGACCGGACGCCCCGCCACCCGCGCGAACTGGTGGCGATCATCGACCAGCTCGACCGGGCCTCCATGGCCCATCAACGGCCGCTGACCGTACCGTTTGTGCGTGACCAGCTCGGGCTGATGGCCGACCATGTCGCGGGCAACGGGTAGATAGCCTGCTTGTTGCACCAGTCACCGAGCTACGGCAGCTTATCGGACGACATCGCGGGGTCGTCCTCAACCTCGCCATACAAGGTGCTGGCGCGGTAGTTCTGCAGCAGATAGCGCACCAGTACCATCCCCACCGCCGCGACCGGCAGGGCCAGCAAGATCCCGAAGAAACCGTATAGCTGGCCGCCCGCCATGACCGCAAAGATCACCGCCACCGGATGCAGTCCAATCTGCTCACCGACCAACCGCGGGGTCAGCACGGAGCCCTCGAGCAGCTGGCCAGCGACGAAAACCAGGATGACCCACGGCAACTCGGCATAGCCCTGGAATTGCAGCACCGCCGCCAGGCCGGCAATCAATATCCCCACCACCAGGCCCAGGTAAGGGACAAAGCTGACCACCCCCGCGAGCATGCCGATCAACAGTGCCAAGTCGAGGCCAACCAGCCACAGACCGGTCGTGTAGATGACCCCAAGGGCAAACATCACCGTCAGCTGTCCGCGGAGAAAAGCCCCCAGCACCTGATCAGATTCGCGGGCCAAGCGCACCCAGGTTGGCGCGCTACGCCGGGGTAACAGATCCCCGATGCCGGCCACCAGGTGATCCCAGTCCCGCAACAGGTAGAACGTCAACACCGGGACCAATACGAGGTTGGCCAACCAGCCGAGCAACGCCAGGCCCGAACCCGACACGGATTGCCAGATCTGCGCCGCCACGCCACCCGCATCCCGCCAGTGTTTGGCGAGTGTCTTTTGGATCACCGCAGGGTCGAAGGCACTGGCCTCGCCAGGCAGGAAATCCTGCACCTTGGGTAGCAGGCTTTGTTGCACCCAGGCGAGGTAGCCCGGCAGCTTTTGCAGCAGTTGCGAGACCTGCGCCTCGATCCGCGGGACCAGCAGCAGGACGATCACCAGCAGAATGAGAAAGATCGCCGTGAAGACCACAGCAACCGCCGCCGTGCGTCCCAGCTTCATACGCTCCAGGCGATCGACCAGGGGATCACCGAGATACGCCAGCAAGGCCGACACGACAAACGGCGTCAGAATGGGCGACAACAGCCACAATACCCAGCCACCGACCAGCATCGCGCTCAGCAGCCAGATCCGATGCGTATCAGTCATGGCCATGATGGAACCCCTTCGACCGCGCGCGACGCCCCCACACCCGCGTGTAACCAACGCCGCTCAACAACACGGTCAGCATCACCGACCAGATGAGCGCGTACATCAGCCAATCCGGCACACCGCCAAAGCCCAACTGAACCACCCCGACCGCGGCCAACACGATCTGCAGCACGGTGTTCAATTTGCTGACCAGACTGGGTGCCGGCTGGACGGTCTCGACCCGGTAGTTGTAAACCGTACCGCCGATGACGATCACCAGGTCCCGCAACAATACCCATACGACCAACCACCACGGGAAAATCTCCAGCCACCACAGGCAAACGAACACCGAAACCAAAAGAAACTTGTCGGCTAATGCATCGAGTATGCCGCCCAGCCGAGAACGCCAGCCGAATCGCTTGGCAAGGTACCCATCCAGCCCGTCTGACGCCCCGGCGATCAGAAACAGCGCGATCGCCAAATCGAAATCGCGCTGCAG
This sequence comes from uncultured Gammaproteobacteria bacterium, assembly GCA_942490985.1. Taxonomy (GTDB): domain Bacteria; phylum Pseudomonadota; class Gammaproteobacteria; order Chromatiales; family Chromatiaceae; genus Thiosocius. The sequence goes on along the minus strand of CALNYW010000002.1, from coordinate 364,257 downwards.
CAGACTCCAGATGATCGGGCCGACGAGCACGATGCGGGCCGCGCTGATCAGGTTGGGGAGGTGTCGCAGGTACTGGTCCATGACTAGGGTCGGGAAATCAGCGCCGCTCAAAAAACCAGGCGATAGGCAAGATCGATCGACGGTGCGAAGCGCCCCGACTCGACCGGATTACCACCGGCCCCGCTGGGGCCACTCGGTTGTGGCGCAGGGACCATTGGCTCGACGGCGACCGCTTCGGCCGACACCCGCCCACTGGCCTCGAGTGACCGCTGCAGATTCTGTGGATCGCCCCGCAGCTGTAACTCAAACACGACGTCATCACCGTCGACGTAGCGCAGGGCGGCGCTGCGCACCGGTTCGAGCGATTCCAACAACGCCAGCAAGGCACCATAGCGCGGCAGATCATAGATGCCGCCGAATCGTACGAGCACGCCGCTGCTCGTACCAATTCCCGGCATCGGGGCGTATCGAGCAGCGAGCCTGGTTTGGGTCTGATCAACGGCAAAACCCAGGGCATCGGGTAGACGCATCGCGGGCGATTGGAAGCTGTCACTGCCGTTCGGTCCGATCAATGTCCATAACCCGCGCCATTGGCCACCGCCCACCGCGCTCAAACGGCCGGTCAAGATCCGCTCATGCGGGTAGCGTGAGGAGGCCGCGCGGATGCCCGGCAGGTAGTCTGACCAAAGATCAGCCGTGGTCAGGGCCGACTGATCCTCAAGGTCCATCAGCGGCAACTGCAGCGGCAGACCGCGTTCGGCGGCGCGATCCAACAACGCCTCGCGGGTCACCGGATCGGCATCCAACGCCAGCAGGTCCCGCTGACCGGCCCGCTCGGTAGCCAGCCAAATCAGGACCTGCGGACGCTGCACCCAGACCGGTAGCCCTCGCTCGCGCATCATGCGCTCAACGGCCCCCTGATCGAAGCGCGCCCACAGGTAGCGGACGCGTTGTCCGTTCTCCTCGACGCTCTGGTAGCGGTACTGCTGGACCAGACTCGGCGCCGCCTTGAGTACCTCCGCGGCCGCCGCCTGACTGGCGATCGCGGCGTTCCCACTGACTCGCACCATCACCCGCGATAGCATCTGGCTCAGGGCCGCATTACGGGTGTCGGCGGTTTCATCAGACACCGGGGTTTGCTCGACAAAAAGCTCGGCCGCCGGTGCGATCCAAGGATACAAAGCGAAGCAGAGCAGGAGTACGTGAACGGTTCGGCGCGGCAACATGGCGTGCAGTGTAGCAGCCCGAACCAGCGCCAATCGACAGATTCCCGGCACGTGCAATCTATCGACGCAACCAAGCAGACGGTAAACTAGCGGTTTAACGGTTGCGCACCGGAGAGTGCCTTGACAGAACATTCAGACAGCGCCGATGCAACGGCGCTGAGCTATGCCGGCGCCGGCGTCGACATCGATGCCGGAAATACCCTGATCGAACGCATCAAACCGATCGTTCGCGAAACGCAGCGACCCGGGGTAATGGGTGGTCTGGGCGGTTTCGGCGCCCTGTTCGAATTGCCCACCGACCGGTTTCGCGAACCGGTGTTGGTGTCGGGCACCGACGGGGTCGGGACCAAGCTCAAGCTGGCACTGCAACTCGGCCGACACGACACCATCGGTATCGATCTCGTCGCGATGTGCGTCAACGACATCGTCGTGGCGGGCGCCGAACCACTTTTTTTCCTCGACTATTTCGCGACCGGTCATCTGGACATCGACGTGGCAACCGATGTGGTACGCGGTATCGCGACCGGGTGCCAATTGGCAGGCTGCGCGCTGACCGGTGGCGAGACGGCCGAGATGCCAGGCATGTATGGCGACGGCGACTATGATCTGGCCGGCTTCGCTGTCGGGATCGTCGAAAAATCGAAAATTCTACGACCTGACCAGGTCGCGGTCGGTGACGTATTGCTCGGGCTGGCGTCGTCCGGCCCGCACTCGAACGGCTACTCACTGATCCGCAAGGTATTGGCGGTGACCGGCGCGTCGCTGGAGCAGTCACTTGGCGACACCACGCTCGGTGAGGCGCTGCTGGCGCCGACCCGGATCTACGTCAAAGCCCTGCTGGCACTGCTTGCAGAGACCGAGGTGCATGCGTTGGCCCACATCACCGGTGGCGGCCTGACCGAAAACCTCCCGCGCGTGCTGCCGGCCAACAGCTGCGCCGCCATCAGCCGCGCCAGTTGGACCCGCCCCGCCGTCTTCGATTGGCTGCAGCACGGCGGCAACATCGATGACACGGAGATGTTACGCACGTTCAACAGCGGCATCGGCATGGTGGTGTGCGTGCCAGCCGCTGCGGCTGCCGCAGCCGAGGCATTGTTGTCGACACATGGCGAGACCGTCTATCGGATCGGTGAAATCCGTGCGGCCGACACGGCTGACCCTTATGTGCACTACGAATGAGCGACATCACCCCAACGCCGACGGCTGAGCGCATGCCGATCGTGGTGTTGATTTCAGGTGGCGGGACCAACCTGCAGGCCCTGATCGATGACGCAGCATCGGTGGCGCCGTATCGGGTTGTCGGGGTGATCAGCAATCGCCCCGGCGTGCGCGGGCTGGAACGGGCAACGGCGGCAGGTATCCCGGTGAGGGTAATCGATCATCAGCAGTTTGACGGCCGCGAGCGTTTCGATGAGGCGCTGGCGAACGCGATCGACCAATTGGCCCCACGACTGGTCGTCTTGGCAGGCTTTATGCGGATACTCACCGAACAATTCGTCCAACACTTCGATGGCCGCATGATCAATATCCATCCGTCACTGCTGCCGGCCTTCCAGGGGCTGCATACCCATCAGCGGGCGTTGGCGTCCGGCGCGAAAAAACACGGCGCCAGCGTTCACTTCGTGACTGGCGAACTCGATGGCGGGCCGGTCATTGCGCAGGTCGAAGTGGCCGTTGCCCGGGATGACAACGCGGATACGCTGGCCGCGCGGGTGCTCGAGCGGGAGCATCACTTGCTGCCACAGGTGGTTCGTTGGTTCGCGGAAGGCAAGCTCGCATTATCTGGGGAGCAGGTCATGCTCAACGGCAAGCCGCTCGCCACACCGGTGCAGTTGTAATGGCTTTTCCATCCAGACGAACTCGACACCCTGTCCTGCTGGCGTTGCTATTGAGTACATGGCTTGGTGGCTGCACCGACAAACCCGCGCCGGTACAACCGCTGCACATTGATGCGGTATACCAGCTGTTGTTCAACGAATCACTGGTCGGCAATGCGCTGTTCGCTCTGTCGATCAACGTTGACGGTACCTACCGCATCGAGGCCTTTACGACACCGGCCGGCCAGATGGCAACGCAAGGCGGTCACGAAGTGCTCGAGGTCAGCACCGGTGAACTGGATATGACCCAAATTCGACCCGCGTCCTTTGAACACAGCGTCATGCAGGGGGACGCTTTCGAGCGGGTCAACCTCACATTCGATTGGGCTGGCAAGACACTGCGGATAGAAAGCGGCGACGTCCAACAGACACTCGGCCTGTTGCCGGACACCCATGATCGTCTGAGTTACCTGCTCGCCGCCGGTCGACTGGTCGATATGAAAAAAGACGCGATCAGCCCGATCCGCCTCGCAGCCCTGGACGCCACAGAGGAAGCGGTGCTGCAGGTGATCGGCGATAGCGCGATAACGGTACCTTACGGGGACTATACGGCGACAGGCATTCGCCGCGTGACGATCGACGAGAACGACCAGCGCGAACTCTGGTTCAGCGACGCGGTGGGTCCGTTACCGCTCAGAGTGCTGCGCCGCGCCGATGGCAACAGCATCGAGATGCAGCTGGTGTCGCTGACGCCGGCGAGCCCTCAACCCGTCTCTGAGTGATCCTCACTGATCCGGCTGGCCATCGGACCATGTTGATCGCGGTATTTGGCATCCACCCGCTTGGTATACGGACGCGCGGCCGGACCGGTCAGGGTCTCAAAACTCATCGCACCGATCGCCATCTCGGGACGCAGCGCCAGCGGGAGCTTCCCGGAGTTGAAAAACTCCAATACGATATTGCCGCTCCACCCCGGATCGATGCGATGGGCAGTGACATGTACCATCAGACCCAGGCGCGCCAGGCTCGAACGGCCATCCAGCCAACCCACCAGGTTGTCCGGCAACGTGATGCATTCGAGCGTAGAGCCAAGCGCAAGCTCACCAGGGTGCAGCACGAAGGTGTCATCGGGGCCAATGTAGATCTCATCGCCCATGACCTTTTCGACCGCCTGATTGACCTGCTCGCGCGTTCCCGACAGATCGATAAACGGAATCGTATGAGAACTGAATACGCGGAACTGGTGGCCAAGCCGCAGATCGATACTGACCCCGCTAATGACGCGATCCGCGGGTCTTGGCTCGATCGCGATCCGGCCTTCGTCAAGCGCGGCGATGATGTCGCTGTCACACAGTCTCATGCTGGTTGGATCTCATGCAGAACGGCAGCTAGGCAGTTTACACCAAGCCCAGACGGGCCATGGCCAACCGGCGTCAGATTGACATGACGCTGTGGTCGATCATCTTGCTGGCCGGCGCGATGTTTATTCTGGCCGCGACCCCGGGGCCCGGGGTACTCGCAACGGTTGCCCGTGCGCTGGGCTCCGGTTTCGCACAAGCCGCCGAGCTGGTGCTCGGGATCGTGCTCGGCGACCTCGTCTATCTGCTGCTTGCGGTGTTCGGTCTCGGCGCCCTGGCGACCGTGCTCGGCGACTTATTTGTCGTCGTCAAGTATCTCGGCGCCGCCTACCTGCTGTGGCTCGGCTGGCGGCTATGGCAGTCGCCGGCGGCGACCGGCGATGGCGTTGCGGCGACGCCGAGCACGCGCCGAAGCAATATCATCAGCGGCCTGTTGATTACGCTGGCGAATCCCAAGGTCATCCTTTTCTACCTGGGCCTGTTGCCAACTTTTGTTGACCTGCCAGCGCTGACCGCCGGCGACCTGGTGGTCGTCGTGCTGGTGGTCTCAGGGGTGCTGGGCGCGACGCTGTTGGCTTATGCCTGGGCCGCCGCACGGGCAAGATTGCTGGTCCGCAACCCCCGCGTCGCCCGCGCAATGAACCGAACGGCGGGCGGCGCCATGATGCTGGCCGGCGCCGCCCTCGCGTCGAAAGCCTGAGCGGCACCGGGCAGCGCTGCGTGGTTTATTCGTTGGCGATCGCCCTGCGGCCCAGCCTGCGGCGGTTCTGCGCCGCAAGCCGCTAAGTGGTTCGCGGGCCCGCTTGTTCAACCGCCGCGGATACCTCGTCGACATAAGCCTTGAAGTTGTCATGGAACATCATCGCGAGCTTGGCTGCCTGCGCATCGTAGGCCGCACCGTCCTGCCAACTCGACCGCGGGTTGAGCAACTCATCCGGGACGCCCGGGCATGCTTCGGGGACATGGAAGCCAAACGTCGGCTCCTGCCAGGTCGGCACGTCATCGAGCTTGCCGTCCAGTGCGGCATTGACCATGGCCCGGGTATGCGGGATCGAAATGCGTTGGCCAACGCCGTAAGGGCCGCCCGTCCAACCCGTGTTGATCAGCCAGACCTTGGCGCCGTGCCGCGCGATACGCTCGCCGAGCAATTCGGCATACCGGCGCGGATGCAATGGCATAAAGGGGGCGCCGTAGCAGGCACTGAACACCGGTGATGGTTCGGTAACGCCCTTCTCGGTGCCTGCGACGCGCGCGGTGTAGCCCGAGATAAAGTGGTACATCGCCTGCTCGGTGCTCAACCGCGAAACCGGCGGCAACACACCAAACGCATCACAGGTCAGAAAGATGATGTTTTCCGGCTGCCCACCGATGCCATCGAGCGTGGCATTGGGTATCGCGCTGATGTGGTAGGCACCGCGGGTGTTTTCGGTCAATGACGCGTCATCGAGATCGAGACGCCGATCGTGCGACTTCAGGGTCACATTCTCGAGCACCGTACCAAAACGTTGCGTGGTCGAATAGATCTCGGGCTCGTTCTCGGCGGACAGCTTGATCATCTTGGCATAGCAGCCACCCTCGAAGTTGAAGATCCCGTTGTCGCTCCAACCGTGTTCGTCATCACCGATCAGGGTGCGGGCCTTGTCGGCGGACAGCGTCGTTTTGCCGGTACCACTGAGGCCGAAGAACAGCGCCGTCTTACCGTCCGGCCCGATGTTGGCCGAACAGTGCATTGGCAGCACACCCTTGCCAGGCAGAATGTAGTTCATTACCGAGAAAATCGACTTCTTGATCTCGCCGGCGTAACTGGTACCGCCGATCAGCACCAGTCGCTGATGGAAATTGACCAGGATGAAAGTCTCGCTGCGGGTCTGATCCTGGCTCGGCATCGCGTGGAAGCGCGGCGAGTCGATGACTGTGAAGTACGGCTCGTGATTGGCCAGGTCTTCCTGCTTGGGCTGGATAAACAGGTTGCGCGCGAACAGGCTGTGCCAGGCGTACTCGGTGATGATCCGAATCGGCATGCGGTACTCGGGATCGGCACCGGCATAGCAATCCTGCACGTAGACGTCTTTCATCTGCAGGTAGGAGGCCATACGCTGGTGCAGAATATCGAAGTTCTGCTCGGGAATGGGCTTGTTGATTGTGCCCCACCAGATCTGGTCGTGGCTTTCTGCCTCGTCGACGATGAATTTGTCGTTCGCCGAGCGCCCGGTGTGGTGGCCCGTCCGTACCACCAGCGGACCCAGGTGGGAAAGATAACCTTCGCGACGCAACAGGGCCTGCTCATACAGCGCCGGCGTTGGCAGGTTCCAGAAAATCTCGTTGAGATTGTAAAGACCGTGCGCCTCGAGCCCGGCCCCATCTCTGGATGTGACGTTATCGAACATTGCTAATCCCCCGGATCACTCTCGTGTATCAGATTCGTGAATGCGCACAACGCTGCAGGCACCTCGCGCTGTTTCCGCGCAGGCCCATTGCGGTCGCACCATGTTAGTGCAAACAGGGGCTTGTGAGACGCCCCCCGAGGCAACGCTGAGGGGTAAAGCAAATACCTTGCCGGAATAGGGTTTTGACAACTGGGCGCGCGGCAAGCGGGCGCCGGCGCAAGGGCGCGCCGGCCTGGCGGCAGGTCAGAGGTCGCCGAGCTTGCCCATCTCTTTGGCGACCAGGTAATAGAACGTGACGCGCTGTTTCTGACGGTCGCCCTTCATCGTCTCGCAAACCTTCGCAACGACGGCATTGCCGGCATCGGCATCGGTCTCACCGAGTTTCTTCATACACCACTTTTCACAGACCCGATCCAGTTCTGACTTGTCGGAACAGGAAACCAGCGAGGCATCTTTACTGCGCAGCGCGATCCCAAGATGCTTGACGATCTTCTGCACCACATCGGCATCGGCGTCGGCGTCATAGCGCTGCACCTCAGCGAAGTAATCGGTCATGGTGTTTCTCCCCTTTTTCTTGGCTTGGTTGGCAAATTTAGCTGTATTTCCGGGGCTATTGGCGCCCACGGACCGGGTGGCGACCCGCCACCGCATCGGACTATGCACCGCCCTGGCCACCTTTGCCACCGCCTTGGCCACCTTATGCGACGCCTTCAGGCCAACCGCAGGGTGTCCGCACAGTGTTCGTTCAATCCCGCTTACAACGCGCGGGAACCGATCGCTGCACGGAGCGGTCGTTGGATACTGTCGACTCAGATAACTTGCCGCGTTTGGCGGTGACGCCTTTCTGTAGTAAGGAAGCCCGACTTTTGAGCAAACTTGGACTCAGCCGCCATGTGGTGGCCTGCCTACTGCTGTTGACCGTGGGTCTGGCGAACGCCGATGAACCGCCGGGTGCGACCACGCATACCGAGCAGGTCTCACTGACGTTGGAGTCCGGCCAGGCCGAGGTCGCCCCCGGTCAAACCGTCTGGCTTGGGCTGCGCTTCGATCTGATCCCACATTGGCATGTGTATTGGCGCAACCCCGGCGATTCCGGCGAGGCCCCGAAGGTCACCTGGACGTTACCGAGCGGTTGGCAGGCCGGCGATATCCAATGGCCGGTGCCCGAACGCATTCCGGTCGGGCCGCTGGTCAACTACGGCTACGAGGATACCGTCACGCTGTTGGTGCCGGTTACGGTACCACCGGATACCCCCTCGCATCGGCAAGACGCCCGCATCGCGGCGGATGTCAGTTGGCTGGTCTGCAAGGTGGAATGCATACCGCAGGATGGCCGTATTGGGCTCGCACTCACCGTTGGTGATCGCGACGCACCCGCTCAGCACGACCGCTTTGAGCAGGTGCGCGCAACCTGGCCGGTCGAGCTGCCCGGCGACGCCAGCTACCAAGCCACACCCGACGGCCTGGTCCTTCGGGTCAGCAGCACGGCCGTTTCGTTCGAGCAGGCCGCAGACGTCTGGTTTGCGTCCAATGGTTGGGGACCGGTGTCACCCTCTGGCCGGCAGTCGTGGCAAGCCGACGGACAATTGCTGACCCTGAACCTGCCACCGGGCGACGCGCCGCTGGCCAGCGGCGCGGCGCTGGCCGGCTTGCTCGTCGTCAGCGACGCCAGCTCGGGGGAATCATTGACGCGAGGCTTCGCCGTTACCGCGCTACCGCTCGGCGCGACGCAGACGTCAGCGCCAGTGTCCACAGAGGCGCCCGTCACGTTACTGCTGGCGATCGGACTCGCTGTACTCGGGGGGCTGTTGCTCAACCTGATGCCCTGCGTGCTTCCGGTGTTGTCGATCAAGGCCGTCGGACTGATTCAACATGCCTCAGGGTCAGATCGGCAGGCGCGTCGTCACGGGTTTGCATTCGCGGCCGGCGTACTGGTGACTTTTTGCGGCCTTGCCTTGCTGATCATCGGCCTGCGCGCCGGCGGCACCGCCATTGGCTGGGGATTCCAACTGCAGGAGCCCGCCGTGGTCATCGGCCTGATGCTGCTGATGCTGGCGTTGGGGCTGAATCTATCCGGGGTGTTCACGGTCGGCGGCAATCTCAGCGGGGTTGGTCAAGGCCTTACCGAACGCCGCGACCTGCGCGGCAGCTTTGCGACCGGCATTCTCGCGGTGTTGGTGGCAAGTCCCTGCACCGCCCCGTTCATGGGCACCGCACTGGGCTTCGCGCTGACCCGCCCGGCCCTCGAAACCCTGGCCGTCTTCGGCGGTCTGGCGATCGGTTTTGCGCTCCCGATGGTGCTGCTCAGCACGAACCCCGGCTGGTCCCGCTGGCTACCGAAACCCGGTCCCTGGATGGAGCGTTTTCGCAACGCCCTGGCCTTTCCACTCTACGCGACGGCCGCCTGGCTGCTGTGGGTGTTGACCCAGCAAATCGATGCCACGCGGTTGGCCGCGGTATTGGCGGGTAGCGTGTCGTTTGCGTTTGCCCTGTGGTGGCTCGGTCAGCCGATCAAGCGGACGCGCCTGAGGCAATCTTTGGTGGCCGTCTGCCTGGCCATTAGCCTCGCGTTCGTTGGCTATGCCAGTCGCGGGGAAGCGCCGATCGATGGTGCAACCGGCCGCACGGTCAGTGCGGGCAGTTGGAGCGCGCAAAAGGTTGCGGAACACCGCGCCGCGGGTCGTGCGGTGTTGGTCAACTTCACCGCCGCCTGGTGCATCACCTGCAAAGTCAACGAGCGCGTGGCGCTCGACAGCGACGCCGTGCGCGATGCGCTCAACACGTATGATATCGCTTACCTCAAGGGTGACTGGACCAATCGCGATACGGCCATCAGTGTTGAATTGCAGCGACATGGCCGCAGCGGCGTGCCGCTTTACCTACTCTACCCCGCTGGATCGGGCACACCCGAAGTACTACCGCAAATCCTCACCGAAGGGCTGGTACTGCAGGCTATCGCCCGTTCCGTTTCAACAATAGAACCAGGAGCCTAATCGATGAAACTCATGACTTTGTTTGGCGCGGCATTGCTCGCCTTCTCCGCTGGCGCTACGGCAACCCCGCAGATCGGCCAGCCCGCCCCCGCTTTCACCGGGGTCGATACCGCCGGTAATACGCATGCGCTCAGCGACTTCCTGGGCAAGATAGTGGTTCTCGAATGGACCAACCACGATTGTCCCTACGTTCGCAAGCACTACAACGCCGACAACATGCAGACGCAGCAGCGCCAGGCAACCGCTGACGGGATCGTGTGGCTTTCGGTGATCTCATCGGCGCCCGGCAAGCAAGGCCATGTCAGCCCGGCACAAGCCGACGAACTGACGGCAAGTCGCAATGCTGCGCCGACCGCGGTGCTGATCGACGAAAGCGGCGAGATCGGTCGTGCTTACAAGGCGCGTACCACCCCGCATATGTACATCATCGACAAAGACGGCACACTCGCCTACATGGGCGGCATCGACAGCGTCCCATCAGCCAACCCCGCCGATATCGAAAAGGCCGCCCAGTATGTGCCCGCCGCACTCGCCCAGGTTATGCAAGGCAACGCCAGTGACCCGGCGATAACCCGCCCTTACGGCTGCTCGGTGAAGTACTAACCTGCAAATTGCACCAGCCGATCACTGGCGGATGCGTTTGATTGGTAACGAGCAAGCGAGATTTCGAAATCATCGAAGCTCATTGCTATTGCAGATTGTAACCCGCCAGTGATCTATCCGGGCCCTCGCTCGTCCAGGCGCAGGCACCGCCTGCCCCTTGCACGCATCAACTCCCGATCACGCCACCATCATCCTTGGTGATCGCGACCAGTGACGGCCGGGGTGGCATATCCGGCTCGAAATCCGGCCAACGCGTGGCCGGGTCTTCGAATGTCGAGCTTCGCTCGAAACCGGGATAGTGCTTGGTGCCATCGGTGGCCGGATGCTGAACGGCGACGAACAGCGTCCTGCCATCTGGCGTGAAGCACGGCCCACACATCTCGGCACCCACCGGTACGCGGTAGAACATCCGGCCGGTACCCCGCGCACCGCCTTCGGTATCCAGAGACCACACGCCATCGGCGCTACCCGATGCCTGCTGCCAGTTACCACCCTGATCGGTGGTAACCCATAGACGGCCCTGCGGATCGACCGAACAGTTGTCCGGACACGAAAACCAGCCGTTTTCACTGGTTGCCGGGTTCCACATCGACGCGACCGTCGGGTCGGTCGGGTTACCGGCCTTGACCAGGATGTCCCAACGCGACATCGTTTTCGCATGGTCGCCGTCTGCCGGCGTGATCTCGACGATGTGCCCCCAGATGTTGTTGGCGCGCGGGTTGGCGGCATCGACCGCACCGGGCTGGCGCTTCGAATTATTGGTCAGCATCACGTAGACCTTGCCGTTGGCCGGGTTTGGTTCGACATCCTCTGGTCGATCCATCGGCGTCGCCCCAAGCAAGGTGCCAGCACGGCGTGCCTCGATCACCACATCGGCCTGGCCGTTGAAGCCGTTCGCGGCGGTCAACGGCCCCTCGCCGTGGATCAGCGGCAACCATGCAACGGCACCGTCTGCATCAAAGCGCGCCACGTAGAGCGTCCCGTTGTCGAGCAGGTCGCGATTGGCGGCGCGGTTGTTCGGGTCGACCTTATCGGTGGAAACAAACTTGTAGAGAAACTCGAAGCGCTGATCGTCACCCGAATAGACCACCAGTCGGCCATCCCTATTGACGACCGATTCCGCACCTTCGTGTTTAAATCGACCCAGCGCGGTGCGCTTGATCGGCATCGCGTTGGGATCCAACGGATCGACTTCGACTATCCAGCCATAGCGGTTAGCGGCGTTGGGCTCGGCATCGAGGTCAAAGCGTTGGTGATAACGCGACCAGGCGTAACGGTTGCCCGGCACACCGTAGCGCGCATAGTTGTCCTTCTCCGGATTAGCCGAGATATCACCGGCGAAGTAGTTATGGAAGTTCTCTTCGGCCATCAGGTAGGTTCCCCAGGGCGTAATGCCACCGGCACAATTATTGATCGTGCCGATCACCCGGGTACCGGTCGGGTCCTCGTTGGTCTTGAGACGTTTACTGCCTGCCGCGGGGCCGGACAACGCCATTTCGGTATCGAGCGCGGAGATGCGTCGCGCATAGCGGCTATCGCTGACCACACGCCATTTTCCGCCCTGCTTTTTGACCTCGAAGACCGAACCACCATGGCTCGCCATCTCGATATCGACGATCTCGCGCGTGACCTTGCTGAACGCCCGGTCATGCTTGCCGTAACCGGGAAACATCAGCTCCTCGTCGGTGTATTCATGGTTGACGCACAGCAAACCGTGGTCGCTGTTGTTGGACCCATAAGGCAGCGGGACAAAGCCAATGAAGTCGTTGTTATAGCCGTACTGCTTGAGTTGCGCCGCGGCGCTATGCCTCAGCGGATCGAATGCCGGCGCATCGACCGTGACCCTGTCTCCCCAACGCATGAGCACATCGGCGCTGTAACCAGGAGCGACATGGTGAGTCTCATCGGCACCGTGGGCGATTTCCTGGAAGGCGAATTGACCGGCCGTCGTGTCCGTCGCCGCCGCCTCCGCATCAGTGATCAGTGGCACACGCGCCAGAACACCCATGGCTGCCACGCCGAGTGTGCCTTTGAGCAACTCACGCCGGTTGAAGCGGCGATTTATCAGGTCACCGAGCGTCGGCTCGTTCGACGGATTGGTCGAGATATCTTCCAGCGCCTCGAAATATTCACTGCGACTCGAAAAACGCTCATCATTCTGATCCATACACCTCACCTCGGTAATCAGCTGGTCTGTGGTCTAAGGCGTCCAGCGCGACGCGACGCTAAGCGCGGCTCATGACGTTGTTATGACCAATGCCATTCGAGTGGCCAATATTTAGATACTCAGATCGACAATCTCCATTCGGTGATTGCCGCAGGGATATTCCTTCGACGGCCCCTGTGCCAGCAGCGCAACGCCATCCTGGATACCGTCTCGCCGCATCCATTCCCGAACGAACGGCGTCCAGTCGGCCTGATCTGCAGTAACGTGTTCGGGCTGAACGCCATACGAAAACTGCAGGTTCTGGCAGGTCGAGTGCTCATTACTGAATGCCACGATCCAGGTCGACAGCCGAAAACGAGTCACATTTCGCGCCATCGAGCCAGAACGCGTCGGAACAATAACGGCTACCGGCTTCAGGCTTTGTGCGGCATTGTGAATACTGCGTGCAATCAAGCCTGACAAGGATGGGTGCTCAGGCAAGCGTCCGTCGACCGACGGCCACGGCCGATGTGGTTCGGTTGCCGCTGCGATCTCGGCCAACATACTGACCGCCGCGACCGGGTAACGACCGACCGCCGATTCCGCGGACAACATCACCGCATCGGTACCATCCAGAATCGCGTTGGCGACGTCGGTGGCCTCGGCGCGGGTAGGAAGACGGTGCTCAGTCATCGACTCCAACATCTGGGTGGCAGTAATCACCGGCTTGCCGATGCGGTTGGCCGCTCGCATCAGGGCCTTTTGGACCACCGCCATTTCGGCGATAGGCAACTCAACACCAAGATCGCCGCGTGCCACCATGAGACCGTCGGCCGCCTCCAGGATCTCGTCAAGGTGATCGATCGCACGGGCCCGCTCGATCTTGGCAATCAGAAACGGGCTGTAACCGAGATCAGCCGCGGCGGTGCGCACGGCGGCGATGTCCGACGCATCGGAGACGAACGACTGACTGACCGCATCGACCCCGTGTTCCAGCGCAAATTGGAGGCACGCGCGGTCATGCTCGGTGAATGCGCTTATGCCGAGATCGATGCCGGGCAGATCCAGCCCCTTGCGCGAAGACAATTCACCGCCCGCCCGCACCTCGCAGCGCACGTCGTTGCCTTCGACCGCCAGCACCTTCAGCGAAATCAGGCCGTCGTTGAGGAACAGCTTGTCGTCCGGATGGACCGCCTGAGTCAGGCGATCGAAGTTGACCGAGAACCGCTGCGCATCGCCGAGGATCTCGTCGGTCGTCAAGCGAACCTCATCACCGGCGTTGAGCTCGACCGACTCCTCGGCCAATTCACCAATACGGATTTTCACACCCGGCAGGTCCGCCATGATCGCCAATCGCTTGCCGGTCCTTGCAGAGGCCGCACGTAGGCGCCGGATGACCTCGGCATGCGTATCGAAATCGCCATGCGAAAAATTCAAACGAGCAACATCCATGCCGGCGTGCAACATCGCCTCTAGTGTTATCGGCGATTCAGATGCCGGGCCGATTGTGCAGACAAGCTTCGTCTTATTCGCTCGAAGCTGCATCGTGTACTCCTTGGAACTGGATCCTTCTCCGAGCCGACAAGTCTACCGGAGCCCCCTGCACGGCTGGTCAAGATCATTAAGACCGGAATCTTTCTGCGAACTCACAAAAGCCATCTGTGGCACACGCGCGAACACTGCTAGTAAGCCCCGCGAGGCATCTCCAAAAAACCTTCGTGAGCGCCTGATGGGAATTCTGACCCAGGCACAGAGCATCCAGGGCCTGCCGATCAGGAGGCTGATTGCCGTCTACCATCATCGCAATGCCGCCCGATCGATTGCCCCGCCTCCTGGCCCTTTCAATAAGACAATGCTAATATATTGGGTTGTTCGATAACAGCCCATCGCCCCCGGGCGCGCACGCTGTTTGGCCCCCAATTTTGCGGTACGAAACGCCTTGTTCATGACGCGTCTACAGGCCTTGCTGCCGTTTCTGATCTGGGCGCGACGGGTTTCTCCGGAGACGCTGAAGGCGGATTTCTTGGCCGGCTTGACCGGCGCGGTGATCGTGTTGCCGCAGGGCGTGGCATTCGCCACCATCGCGGGTTTACCCCCCGAGTATGGCCTGTACACCGCCATGGTGACACCAATCGTGGCTGGGCTTTTCGGCTCATCATGGCACCTGGTTTCAGGCCCGACTACGGCCATTTCGATCGTGGTTTTCTCGGCTGTCAGCAACCATGCGCAACCCGGCACCCCCGAGTTCATTACGCTGGCACTGACGCTTACCTTCCTTGCGGGCGTCTACCAGTTGGCGTTTGGGTTGGCTCGATTTGGCAGTCTGGTCAATTTCGTTTCGCATACGGTAGTCATCGGGTTTACCGCGGGGGCTGCGATCCTGATCGCGACCAGCCAGATGAAGCATATTCTCGGCATCGATATTCCGAAGGGGGAGTCCTTTCTGCATACCTGGTACGACATCTTCATCGATGCCGGTAGCATCAATCCCTACCTCATGGCGATTGCCTTGGTGACCCTGCTCACCGCGGTTGCAGCGAAACTTGTTCTGCCGCGGTGGCCCAACCTGCTGATCGGCATGGTCGTGGGGAGTCTGTTAGCGATCGTTCTCGGGCAATGGACGGAGAGCATCAGCCTCGTCGGCGAGATCCCCGCCCACTTGCCACCTTTGTCTGCACCGGATTTTTCGTTCGCCACGATCCGCATGCTCGCTCCCGAGGCATTCGCGATTGCACTGCTCGGCCTGATTGAGGCGGTGTCAATCAGTCGCGCTGTCGCAACGCGATCGGGCCAGCGGATCAAGGCCAATCAGGAATTCATCGGCCAAGGATTGTCCAACATCACCGGTAGCTTCTTCTCAAGCTATGCGGGTTCAGGTTCTTTCACACGGTCCGGTATCAACTTCGAAGCCGGCGCACGGACCCCGATATCGGCGATGTTTGCTGCGGTCGCGCTGATGGTCATCGTGCTGCTGATCGCGCCACTGACGGCTTATCTGCCCATCGCGGCGATGGGCGGCGTGATCCTCCTGGTCGCCTATAACCTGATCGATTTCCGACAGATATCCAATACGTTCCGTGTCAGTAAGTCGGAGACGACCACGCTGCTGACGACTTTTTTCGCGACGCTGTTCCTCGAGCTCGAATTCGCGATCTACCTTGGCGTCTTGTTGTCGCTGGTGTTCTTTCTCTCCAAGACATCCACGCCGCATATCCCCGCGCTATCGATGGACAAGTCGCCGAACGATCCGTCACGCAAGCTTGTGAACGTTGAAACAGCGCCGATTCGCCAGTGTCCCCAATTGAAGATACTGCGCATCGACATGTCGGTTTACTTCGGTTCGATCAATCACATACAAGACAGGTTCGCGCGCATCGTCGAAGGAGAGCAGATCAAGCACATCCTGATTGTCGGCAGCGGCATCAACTTCATCGACCTTGCCGGAGCGGAAGCGCTCGTCGGCGAGGATCGACGGCTGAAACAGATTGGTGGTGGTCTCTATTTCGTTGGTTTGAAGGCGTCCGTCTACGAGTTCGCCGCCAAAACACACATGGTGCGAGAGATCGGACGCGACCACTTTTTTGACAGCAAGGTGCACGCGATACATACCCTGACCGGACGCCTGGACAAGGCTATCTGCGACGGTTGCAGCGCGCGCATCTTTTCGGAGTGTCCCGAGCCGCCCGCAACGTGAACGATCGCCGTGCCGCCGACAGCCAGCTTTTTTCGGCAGCCGGCTCGGCTGCCGGCGAAACCTAAACCCGGTGACAGGTGCCGTCGGCCATCCGCGAGCTGTCAGCGCGTACACCCGTTCGTAAAGCGCTTGACAAAAAAGCCCGCGACGTGCGGGCTTTGTGTGTTTTTGCAGATCGCCGAAACCCGATCAGTTGTTTTGGATCACGATATTCGGAAACTTCGAGGCGTAGCTCTTTGCCTGCCGGGCGAGTTTGGCCGCGGCCTTGCGTGCGATCTCACGGTAGATCATCGACGGACGTGAGTCAGGCTCGGCAACCACGGTCGGCTTGCCCGCGTCGGTCTCCTCACGGATGCGCATCTCCAGCGGCAGTGCACCGAGGAAATTCACACCATATTCACTGGCCATGCGCTGGCCCCCGCCTTCGCCGAAAATGTGTTCTTCATGGCCACACTGCGAGCAGATATGGATCGACATGTTCTCGACGATGCCGAGCACTGGCACCTCCACCTTCTCGAACATCTTGAAGCCCTTGCGCGCGTCAAGCAGGGCAATATCTTGGGGCGTCGTTACAATGATCGCACCAGACACCGGCACCTTTTGAGCGAGCGTCAGCTGGGTGTCGCCGGTGCCCGGCGGCAGGTCGATGACCAAGTAATCGAGTTCGTCCCAATTGGTGTCGTTGAGCAGTTGCTCCAATGCCTGGGTGACCATCGGGCCGCGCCAGATCATCGGCGTCTCTTCGTCGATCAGGAAGCCAATCGACATCGCCTGGAGGTGGTAGCTCATCATTGGCTCGAGGGTGTTGCCGTCTTTCGACTCCGGCTTGCCCGAGATGCCGAGCATCCGAGGCTGCGACGGGCCGTAGATATCCGCATCGAGGATGCCGACACGGGCGCCTTCCACCGACAAGGCCAGGGCGAGGTTGACCGCCGTGGTCGATTTGCCGACGCCGCCTTTGCCGGACGCAACGGCGATAATGTTCTTAACACTGTCGATCGGCTTGAGCGACTTTTGCACTGAGTGTGCGACCACCTTGCTCGACACACTGACCTCGCAGCCGGTCACGCCGTCGACCGCTTCGACAGCGCTCTTGACCTGGCCGGCGATCTCGTCGAAGACGCCCTTCGCAGGAAAGCCGAGCACGACGTCTACTTTGACGTTGCCACCGTCGATCGAGATATCTTTGATCGACTTGGTGCTCACCAGGTCTGTTTCCAGGTGCGGTTCGATGTAGCCTTTGATGGCGGTTTCGATCTGCTCTTTGCTGAGTTCTGCCATAATTTTTTTCCTGCGTCACATTTGTCATTGTCCTACCCACTCAGGCGAAAGCGTGCCCGATCCCCAGGGCGGGATTTCTGAGGACCGGCGATTCTACACGATCGCGAACGCAATACCTAAGCGTTTAGGTTGGTTTAATGCTGAAGTAACCACCCGGTGAATCAACCTTACCTTTCTGCGGTTGCCCAACGTCGCGGTTAAGTCGGTGATATCCCGCACAGCGAAGACCGCCGGCATGAGATACTTGCAGGCTTTGCAACAGCCGTAATCCGCACACGGACCACCGCATGACCAGTCAACGCCGCATCCTCGTCACCAGCGCCCTGCCCTATGCCAACGGATCCATTCACCTCGGCCACCTGGTCGAGTACATCCAAACAGACATCTGGAGCCGTTTTCAGAAGCTCCGCGGGCACGCCTGCCACTACGTCTGCGCCGACGATGCCCACGGTACGCCAATCATGTTGCGCGCCAGGGCCGAAGGGATCACCGCTGAGGAACTGATTGACCGGGTCTGGAAGGAGCATACCGAGGATTTCGCGGGCTTCGCGATCGGCTTCGACAACTACCATTCGACCCATTCAGACGAAAACAGGGTCTGTGCGACCACCATCTACGAGCGCAACCGCGACGCCGGGCACATCGTCCGCCGGACGATTTCACAGGCCTATGACCCCGAGGCCGAGATGTTTCTGCCGGATCGCTTCATCAAGGGGACCTGCCCCAAGTGTGGCGCAGAAGACCAGTATGGCGACAACTGCGAAGTCTGTGGTGCGACCTACGCACCAACCGAGCTGAAAAACGCAGTCTCTGCGGTGTCGGGCGCGACACCGATCGAAAAAGACTCGGAGCACCTGTTTTTCAAACTCGGCGAATTTCGAACAGATACTGCGCGACTGGCACCAGGCCGGCCACGTGCAGGCGGAAGTCGCAAACAAACTGAACGAGTGGTTCGAGGCCGGCCTCAACGACTGGGATATCTCACGCGACGCGCCCTACTTCGGTTTCGAGATCCCGGATGCAGACAACAAGTACTTTTATGTGTGGCTCGACGCGCCGATCGGCTACATGGCGAGTTTCCGCAACCTCTGCGACAAGACAGGGCTCGATTTCGACAGCTATTGGAATGCCGACTCGACCGCCGAGCTCTACCATTTCATCGGCAAAGACATCATCTACTTCCATGCCCTGTTCTGGCCGGCCATGCTCCACGGCGCCGGATTCCGGAAGCCGACCGGCGTCTTCGCGCACGGCTTCTTGACCGTCGATGGCGCGAAGATGTCCAAATCGCGCGGCACCTTCATCAAGGCCAGTACCTATCGCAAGCATCTCAATCCTGAGTATCTTCGTTACTACTTTGCCGCGAAGCTCAGCTCGCGGGTTGACGATATCGATCTCAATCTCGAGGACTTTGCGCAGCGTGTCAACGCCGACCTGGTCGGCAAGGTCGTCAACATCGCCAGCCGTTGCGCGGGCTTTATCCGGAAACGTTTCGACAACCAGCTCAGCGACAGGCTCGACCAACCCGACCTGTACGCAAATTTCGTCGCGGCCAACCAGAAGATTGCCGATTTCTATGAGACCCGCGAGTTTGGCAAGGCGATCCGCGAAATCATGGCGCTCGCCGACCAGGCCAACCAGTATATTGACGAGAAGGCTCCCTGGGTGGTCGCCAAGGACGCCGATCGCGATGACGAACTGCACGCTATCTGCTCGATGGGTATCAACCTGTTCCGGGTCCTGGTCGGCTACCTGAAGCCGGTGCTGCCGGTCATGGCCGAGCAGGCCGAGGCCTTCTTGAACGTCGAGCCGATGACCTGGGCATCGCAGGCCGAACCTCTGCTCGGGCATTCTGTGAACAAATTCAAACCACTGATGACGCGAGTCGAGAAAGACCGGATTAGCGCGATGATCGGGGATTCGAAGGAAGACCTGACCGCCGAGGCCGAGGTCACGGCGCGACCTGCCGACGCCAAATCACCGCTGGCATCCGACCCGATCTCACCGACCATTAACTTCGACGATTTTGCCAAGCTCGATCTGCGGGTCGTACGCATCGAAAAGGCGGCGCACGTCGCAGGCGCCGACAAGCTGTTACAGCTGACCCTGGATCTCGGCGGCGAGACCCGCAACGTTTTCGCCGGCATCAAGTCGGCCTACAAGCCAGAGGAACTGGAGGGACGCCTGACCGTGATGGTTGCCAACCTGGCCCCTCGCAAGATGAAGTTTGGCGTCTCAGAGGGCATGGTGCTTGCGGCCGGACCCGGCGGCGAAGATATCTTCGTGCTCAACCCGGATCAAGGCGCCAGCCCCGGAATGCGGGTCAAATAGGCAACCCGCTCAGCCAGCCGGTTCGAACACCAGCAGCTGCACGCTGAACAGCGCGTCGGGGTCAGTCCATACCGCCTGTTGTCGGAAGCCGACCGCAGCAGCCAACTCGCCGAACCCCGCCACGCTGTACTTGTAAGAATTCTCGGTATGGATGCCCTCGCCACGCTCAAAAGCAAATTGTTGCCCTTCGACACTGATGACCTGCGAGACACGGCTGATCAGGTGCATCTCGATACGGCCTTCGAGCGGGTTGTAGAACGCGTAGTGGTCGAAGCTTTCCGGTTCCAGGTCGCTGTCCAACTCGGCGCGGATGCGGTGCAACAGGTTCTTGTTGAAGGCCTCGTTGATGCCTGCCGCATCGTTGTAGGCGTCGTTGAGGCGCCGCACGTCTTTCTTGAGATCGACACCGATCAAGAGGTGCCCTCCGGGACCCACCAGCTCACCGATGTCTTGTAGCAGGTGCTGCGCGTCGTTGGGCACGAAATTGCCGATGCTCGACCCCGGAAAGAAGGCCACCTTGTTGAGCTGGTCTTCGCAATGCGGGATCACCAGGCCGTGAGTGAAATCAACGCAGGCCGCGTGTACCTCCAGCCATGGGTAGTCACTGGCCAAGCGGCGGGTCGAATCGAGCAGGAACTCTTTCGAGATATCGACCCCAACGTAGCCACTCGGCTTTAGCCCCTCGAGCAACAGCCGCACCTTCTTGCTGGCGCCGCTGCCGAGTTCGACCAGCACACACGCTTCGCCGATATACGTCACCAGTTCTGGCACGCAGCGGCGGAGAATGGCCATCTCAGTCCGGGTCTGATAGTACTCGGGCTGGTCGCAGATCTGGTCGAACAACGCCGAACCTCGGGCGTCGTAGAAGAACTTCGGCGGAATGGCCCGCAGCGGCTGCCGAAGCCCACGCAGCACCTCGTCACGAAGACTGGCGACACCGGGGTGGGCGTCGTGAAAAGAGATTGCCTCGGTTTTCATGGGCGCCTCCTCGGGCGGGGAAAAAGGCGTTTCGTTGTCAGTCGGCCAACCGTCGGCCCGCGCCACGTCGCCGAACCTCAGCGCGCTGCGCGCCGACGGGACATTGCCGGTCAGGCCGGGAAAAGGCCCGCTGACCAGGACGCGGACGTCCCCTCGGAACTCCAGGGCACGCTGGCCGCCCTATCAGGAAATCCGGCCGGCAGTTTAGCGCCGAGCCGGTTAAAATGTCGCGTTGGGCAGAAATCGGGGCCATCTCGCTGCCACCATCATTTGCGGATACGCAACGCCAACAGCACGCCAGACCAGTAAACAGAGAGAAAGAAAAACGATCCGAGCCGGGTGCCAGCGCCAGGCCCGACCAGAAAAATGACTGAATACGCCCTAATCCTTGTCAGTACCGTGCTGGTCAACAACTTCGTCCTGGTGAAGTTTCTTGGCCTGTGCCCGTTCATGGGGGTGTCACGGAAGCTCGAGACGGCGATGGGCATGGGCTTGGCGACCACCTTCGTGCTGACGCTTTCGTCAATCAGCAGCTATCTTGTCAACGCCTACCTGTTGGAACCGATGGGGGTGGAATACCTGCGCACCATCGCGTTCATCCTGGTAATTGCCGCCGTCGTGCAGTTCACCGAGATGGTCATGCACAAAACCAGCCCCTTGCTGTACCAGGTGCTGGGGATTTTCCTACCGCTGATCACGACCAATTGCGCGGTGTTGGGGGTCGCGTTGTTGAACATCCAGGAACAGCACAGCTTCGTCGAATCGGCGCTGTACGGCTTCGGCGCCGCGGTCGGCTTTTCACTGGTCCTGGTGCTGTTCGCCGCCGTCCGTGAACGTGTCGCGGTGGCAGACGTACCCGAACCTTTCCAAGGCAATGCTATTGCGTTGATCACGGCCGGACTGATGTCGATGGCCTTCATGGGCTTTGCCGGCCTGGTGACGGGTTAGGCGAACGATGGATACCGTTGAATGATTGCTGCCATTGTCACTATTGCCGGTCTCGCCACGGTGTTCGGCCTACTGCTCGGCTATTCGGCGCAGCGCTTTCGCGTGGAGGGCGATCCGATTGCCGACCAGATCGATGCGTTACTGCCACAGACCCAGTGTGGCCAATGCAGCTTCGCGGGCTGCCGCCCCTACGCCGAGGCGATTGCTGCCGGCGAAGCCGACATCAATCGTTGCCCGCCGGGTGGCGAATCCACAATGGTCGCGTTGGCGGACTTGCTGGGCCGCGACCCGGTACCACTCGCCGACGAGGCCGCCGCGGAGAAACCGCGCGCCGTGGCTTACATCGTTGAAGAAGAATGCATTGGTTGCACCCTTTGCATTCAAGCCTGTCCGGTCGATGCCATTCTCGGTGCGGCAAAACAGATGCATAGCGTGATTACCGACGAGTGCACCGGCTGCGAACTGTGTCTTCCGCCGTGCCCTGTCGAGTGCATCCATATGCACCCGTTGGAGGACACTGTGGAAACCTGGAAGTGGCCCTTCCCGAAAGACGCCGCCGCGGAGGCCCGACATGGCTGAAGCCCGCAAGATCTGGTCATTTCATGGTGGTCTGCACGTAGCAGACCATAAAGCGCTGTCGGCCGGGCGCCCGGTGGTCGATGTCCCGCTACCCGTTCAGCTGATACTGCCGATCCAGCAGCACATCGGACGCGCTGCCGAGGTCATCGTCTCGCCGGGCGACCTGGTCAAGAAAGGCCAGGTGATGGCCCAAGCCAGCGACTACGTGAGCGCGGCGCTGCACGCCCCTACCTCGGGTCGAATCAGCGCGATCGAAGAACGACCGATAGCCCACCCCTCCGGACTCTCAGGGTTGTGCATTGTGCTCGACAGCGATGGCAAAGACACATGGGATACGCTGCCTGAGCCGTTGACCGATTTTCGATCTTGCAGCGCCGCCGTGCTGCGCGAGCGGATCCGCTGGGCGGGCATCGTTGGCATGGGCGGCGCGGCGTTTCCGACCGCGGTAAAGGTCAACACCAGCGGTAGCCGCAAAGTCGACACCCTGATTATCAATGCCGCGGAGTGCGAACCCTACATCAGCTGCGACGACACGCTGATGCGCGAATACGCCTCCGACATTGTCGATGGCATCGCCATCCTCCAACACCTGGTGGATGCGGGCGAGTGTCTGATCGGGATCGAAGACAACAAGCCGGAAGCAATCGCGTCGCTGCGGCAGGCAATCGCCGCACAAGACGATGTACAAATCGAGGTGGTCGTCGTGCCCTCGGTGTACCCCAGCGGCGGTGAGAAGCAGCTCATCAAACTACTGACCGGCAAGGAGGTCCCGTCGCATGGCCTGCCCGCATCGATTGGCGTGTTGTGCCAAAACGTCGCGACGACCGTCGCCGTCGCCGATGCGGTGCTGCGCGGCAAGCCGCTGATTGAGCGTTTGGTAACCGCGACCGGCAGCGGCGTGAACCAGCCGGGCAATTTCCGCGTCAGGGTCGGCACCCCGGCGGCAGCGGTAATCGACGCCGCCGGCGGATACAGCGACACCGTTGCGGAGCTGATTCTCGGCGGCCCAATGATGGGATTCGGCCTCAACAGCGATCAATTGCCGCTCACCAAAGGCGCCAACTGCCTGCTCGCGGCGTCACGCGAGCAAGCCCCGCAACCGGACAAAGAGCGGCCCTGTATCCGCTGCGGCGAATGCGCGAAGGTCTGCCCCGCTCAACTTTTGCCGCAACAGCTTTTCTGGCACGCCCAATCCCGCGACTTCGACAAGGTGCAGGAATACCACCTGTTCGACTGCATCGAATGCGGTTGCTGCGCTTACGTTTGTCCCGCCCATATCCCGCTCGTGCATTACTACCGGTTTGCCAAGACGGAAATCTGGACACAAGAACGGGAGCGCGAAAAGTCCGACCTGGCGAGACGCCGTCACGACGCCCGGCAGGCGCGCCTTGCCCGTCTCGAAGCGGAACGCAAGGAGAAGCTGCGCAAGAAAAAAGAAGCCCTGGAAAACAAAGCCGACAGCGAGGGAGCCGATCCGAAAAAGGCCGCCATCGAAGCGGCGATGCAACGGGTAGCCGCCAAGAAAGCCGCACAACAGAGCGCCGCCGGACCGGGGAACTCCGACTAGCATGGAATTCGCGACCCACAGCTCACCGCATCAAATCGGGCCGCAGAGCGTCACCCGCGTCATGGGGATGGTGCTGATCGCGCTGATCCCCGGCACCCTCGCGCTGTGGTGGTATTTCGGCTGGGGCGTGGTCGTCAATATCGGCCTCGCCACCCTCACCGCGGTTGCCACAGAGGCAGCCATTCTGAGGTTGCGCGGACGTGCCGCCGCCCCGGTGCTGATCGACCTCAGCGCGGTTGTGACGGCCTGGCTGCTGGCCCTGGCCTTGCCACCCCTGTTGCCCTGGTGGCAGACCGTCATCGGCAGCGCCTTTGCGATCATCGTCGCCAAGCAGCTGTTCGGTGGGATCGGCTTCAATCCGTTCAACCCTGCGATGGCGGGCTACGTGTTGCTGCTGGTGTCGTTCCCGGTCACGATGACGCGCTGGCTGCCACCCGAGGTCGTTAGCGGTAACGTGTTTTCGCTGGGCCAAACCCTCGGTATCGTCTTATCCGGGGCGCTGCCGGCCGACCTGAGCTGGGATGCCATTTCGAGTGCCACCCCGCTCGACCAGATGCGCAGCGAGTTGTCGGAAAACCGCATGATCAGCGAGATCCGCCAGAGCCCACTGTGGGGTGATTTCGGCGGCCTCGGCTGGGAATGGGTCGGCAACTGGTTCCTGATAGGCGGCCTGTTTTTGTTGTGGCGTCGGATCATCACCTGGCGCATCCCCATCAGCATGCTCGGCTCGCTGCTACTGGTGTCCGGTTTTTTCTGGGCGATCGATCCCGAAACCAATCCCAGCCCGGCGTTTCACCTGTTCAGCGGTGCGGCGATAGTCGGCGCCTTTTTCATCGCGACCGATCCGGTCTCGGCCAGCACGACGCCGCGCGGCCAAATCATATTCGGCGCGTCGATTGGCTTTTTGGTCTACGTGATTCGCACTTGGGGCGGCTATCCAGACGCGGTCGCATTTGCCGTACTGCTGATGAACATGGCTGCGCCGACGATCGACTACTACACCCAACCGAGGGTGTTCGGTCAGCGACAGGACGATGAAAACTAAGTTGTCGATCCTGATATCCGGGGCGCTACTTGGCGTTTTCGGCGTCCTCGGTGCCGGACTGGTTGGCTTCAGCCACGACCTGACGGCCGCGCGAATCGCGCAGAACGAACGCGACACGCTGCTCCGTCAACTGGAGGTACTGGTCCCCCCCGACCAAGCCGACAACGATATCTCGACCGATGTGCTAGAGGTCTCCTCGCCGAGCCAACTCGGTGCCGAGGTAACGCGGATTTACCGCGCAAAGCGCAACGGCCAAATCGTCGCCGTCGTGTTGAGCCCGGTCATCACGCAGGGCTATAGTGGCGCCATTCGGCTGATTGTCGGCGCGCGACGCGACGGCACCCTGGCCGGCGTGCGGGTGCTGTCGCATCGGGAGACGCCCGGACTCGGCGATAAGATCGAGGTCGAGCGATCAGATTGGATACTCGACTTCAACGGCAAGTCTTTGGTATCACCGCCGGATTCCCAATGGCGTGTGAAACGCGATGGCGGCGAATTCGATCAATTTACGGGTGCAACGATCACGCCACGGGCCGTCGTCCGCGGGGTCAAAGCCGCATTGACCTTCGTCCGACGCAACGAGGTCCGGCTATTCGGCAAACAGGCCGCGATGGCGGAGACAACTGATGAACGATAGTTACCGCAAACTGGTTTTCGACGGGCTATGGCACAACAACCAGGCATTGGTCGCATTGCTCGGCTTGTGCCCGCTGTTGGCCGTTTCGAACACGATGATCAACGGCCTGGGTCTCGGCTTGGCGACCACGCTGGTGTTGGTTTTATCGAACGCCTCGGTATCGGTCATCCGCAACTGGGTTCGACCGGAGATCCGACTGCCGGTGTTCGTGTTGATCATCGCGTCGTTCGTCACCACCGTCGAGTTGGTGATGAACGCCTATTTCCACGGCCTGTATACGGTACTGGGCATCTTCATCCCGTTGATCGTCACCAACTGCGCGATCATCGGTCGCGCAGAGGCTTTTGCCTCACGCAACCCGCTGCCCAGGGCCGTCGTTGATGGCCTGTCGATCGGCATCGGCTTTACCTTGGCGCTGGTCGTTCTGGGCGGCGGGCGTGAACTGATCGGTCAGGGAACTCTGTTCGACGGCGCTCACCTCATGTTCGGCGAAGCCGCACGCGACTGGCGTTGGACGGTCGATGAAGACTACCCCGGTGTCTTGCTGGCAATCTTGCCACCTGGTGCCTTCATCGGCTTGGGGCTGATGATCGCCGTGAAAAATATCATCGACAAACGATTGAGCCGGCGACAGCCGGCGCCTGTTGCCACGCCGGAACCGGCAGCGAGCTGATCGACGACACTGCAAGCTGCATTGGGCGACTGAGGGATGAATCGAGAGAAGCGCCAGCGCATTTTCGAACGGCTGCGCGCCGCGAACCCAAACCCCACGACCGAGCTGCAATTTTCATCATCATTTGAGTTGCTGATCGCCGTCATTCTCTCTGCCCAGGCCACCGACAAGGGCGTCAACAAGGCCACCGCCAACCTATTCCCAATCGCCAACACGCCTCAGGCCCTGCTCGATTTGGGCCTGGACGGGCTGAAATCACACATCAGGACAATCGGTCTGTTCAACAGCAAGGCCGAGAACATCATCAAGACGTGCGCCGCGTTGATAGAAAAACACGGCGGCAAGGTCCCTACCCAGCGCGAGGCCCTGGAGGCACTCGCGGGGGTAGGCCGAAAGACCGCCAACGTGGTGCTGAATACGGCTTTCGGACAGCCGACCATGGCGGTCGACACGCATATCTTTCGCGTCTCGAATCGGACCGGTATCGCGAAGGGAAAAACCGTGCTGGAGGTAGAGCAGCGCCTGCTGCGTCTCATTCCGAAGGAATTTCTCCTGGACGCCCATCATTGGCTTATTCTGCACGGGCGTTACACTTGTATCGCACGAAAACCCCGCTGCGGCGCCTGTCTGATCGAAGACCTGTGCGAATATCGACACAAAGAGGTTTGAACACCGCTCGCGGTTTGGAAAACTTGTCCCGACCTCCTAACACTCGAATTGATTTGTTAGCCAGACAGCGCGCTCACTCGCCGCGTGTACCGCCCAACCCAAGAAACGGAGTCAGCATGTTTGGCCAAGATCGCCAGCAATTGCGCAAATTCTTTCGACAAGCGTGGCAAAAACGCCAGGCCGGCGAGGCGCTGCAGGCACTGGAGAAGCTGGTCGCGGACATCGTTGAGCAGCATCCGGAATATCAACCCGAGCTTAACGACGAAGACTCGCTGGATCGGGATTTCTCACCCGATGACGGTCAGACCAATCCGTGGCTGCATATGGGCATGCACATCTCGCTGGCTGAGCAACTCGGTGCGGATCGCCCGCCCGGGATCCGCCACGTCTATCAACAGATCGTGGCACGTTGCGGTGAACGCCATGCCGCCGAGCACGCGATGATGGAGTGTCTGGGCGTCACCCTTTGGGAGGCCCAGCGAGCCAATAAGGCGCCAGACGAGACAAGCTACCTGGAATGCTTAAAAAAGCTGGCGGGTTGAAATTTTTTCCCGCATTGCCGGGTCTTAGTCAGCGAACCCGGAACACAGGCGGCAACCCGCCGCTGCGCCGGATCGGCGATAAACCATAAACCGACGCTGCGCGCATAGCCTGGTCGCATGCCCAGCCCGTAGAACCTGAAAGGAGATGTGATTTTGGCAAATAAACCGGTACTCACCACCATCGGCGCGGCTGTCGCCGGATCCTTATTGCTGAGCGGCGCGGCAAACGCCGGCAGCAACCCGTTCGGCCTCAGTGAACTCAGCGGCGGCTATGCGCAACTCGCCAGCAATCACACCGAGGGTAAATGCGGCGCCGGTAAGTGCGGCGGCGCGATGGAAAAAGGCGCCGAAATGAAGTGTGGCGCGGGAAAGTGTGGCGGCTCTGGCGGTACCATGGAGAAGGCCGCTGAAGGCAAATGTGGCGGGTAAATGCGGCGGGGCAATGGAGAAAGGCGCCGAAATGAAATGTGGCGCCGGTAAATGCGGTGGAGCAATGGAGAAAGGCGCCGAAATGAAATGTGGCGCCGGTAAGTGTGGTGGCTCCAAGTAACACCAAGAGCGGTTGCTGAAGACGCCCCGGTTTGCCGGGGCTGTCGCCAACCCGGAGTTACATGTCGATGAAACCAATTACCGTCTCTCGCACTTACCCGGTATCCGGCGCGGGCCTGGGGATGCGCCTCGAGTTGATGGACGAATTGTGCCGCTTGAAACCGGCGCAGATTGGCTTCCTTGAATTAGCGCCCGAAAACTGGATGCGTGTCGGTGGCGCACGCGGCAAACGTCTCGACGAACTGACCGAACGCTACCCGCTGGTCTGTCATGGCCTGACCCTCTCGATCGGCGGTCCCGCGCCGCTCGACGACGCGTTCCTGATCGAGCTCAAAGGCTTTCTCGATCGCAACAAGGTACGCGCCTACACCGAACACCTCTCGTACTCCGGCGATAGCGGGCAACTCTATGACCTTATGCCGATCCCGTTTACCGACGAGGCGGTCGAGCATGTTGCCGGCCGTATACGGCACGTTCAGGACATCCTTGAGCGGCGAATCGGTATGGAAAACGTGTCGACTTACGCGGTTCCCGAAGGGACGCTGAGCGAGTTGGAGTTTCTCAATGCGGTAGTCAGCGAGGCCGACTGCGGCCTGCATCTCGACATCAACAATATCTTCGTCAACAGCATCAACCACGACTTCGATGCGATGCATTACCTGCAAGGTATTCCGGCAGACCGAATCCTGTACGCACACATAGCCGGCCACTACCGCGAGCCCGACAATCTACGCATCGACACGCATGGCGAAGACATTCTCCCCGAAGTCTGGGACCTGCTAGACGCCGCTTACCGTCGTTACGGCGTCTTCCCGACGTTGTTGGAACGCGACTTTAATATCCCACCACTGGGCGACTTGCTCGGTGAAGTTGACGGTATCGTTCAGCGCCAGCAGGCTTACCGGAAACCGGGAGATGCCGATGTCGCCTGAGCACGACAGGAGCGCTTTGCAACGCCAGCAACTCGCGTTCACCGCGCACATCCGCGACCCGGACGCCAACCCATTGCCGGCTGGCATTTCGGCACGACGGATGGCGATCTATACCGAGCTGTTCTTCAACAACATCAACGATCAGCTGGGCGGAAACTTCCCGGTGCTGCGCCAGATCACCGACGATCCCGACTGGCATGCGCTGGTCCGCGACTTCATGCGTCGCCATCGTAGCGCAACGCCCTTCTTTACCGAGGTCGGCCAGGAGTTCCTCGCCTACCTGCAACACGAGCGCGAGGCACGCGCGGATGACTGGCCCTTCATGTTGGAGCTCGCGCACTACGAATACGTCGAGCTCGCCGTCTCCATCAGCCCGGTGGACGAGTCGCTGTCATCTGTCGATCCCAACGGCGACCTGATGGAAGGCCGACCGGTGATCGCCCCGACCGCCTGGAATCTGACCTACGCCTGGCCGGTGCATCGGATTGGCCCGGATTTTCTGCCCGATACGGCGCCCGATGAGGCAACGCACCTCGTGGTCTACCGCGACCGCCTCGATCGGGTGCACTTCCTGCAGATCAACGGAGTCACGCAACAGTTGCTGCTGCTGTTGCAAGACAACCCTGAGTTCTCGGGTCTCGATTGTGTCAAGGCGATAGCCGCCAAACTGCAACATCCAGATCCCAATACCGTGGTCCATGGTGGACGGGCATTGCTCGACGACCTCCGGCAGCGCAATGTCATCCTGGGAACCCGGATCTAAATCGGCCGATGCCGTCACTCAGGATTCGAATCCGTTTCGTGGTGCTGGGCGGCACAACCAGACCCCAGCGCAAACACGCGGGACTGGAGAATGATTACCCGCATTACCCCGTCACCCCCGTCCGGCTCCGGTAGTGGTCGGAATAACCTCGGTGACCGCGTCCGCCTTAGCAAACATGGATCGCCGATTCAGCCACACGATAATCACCGCCACAGCGGCGTATAGGTACATGTCGTAGGGCTGTGCGTCCGGCCACAGCGGATTATTCATCTGAAAGTGAAACAGCATGGCGACCAGAATGCTGCCACGCGCATTATTGAAAAACGTTGTCAGGATGACACTGCAAGCTACCGAGCCGGCAAAAAATGGCATGAAGGCCCATGCCGCCTGCGGCGTGCCGCTAAGGACGAAGGCCGGGAGATGCCAGACAGCCCAGATCGCACCGAGGACCAGGCCGGCCCAAAACGGTACGAGCCAACGCTGCAAAATGGGCAGCGCAAATCCGCGCCAGCCGATCTCCTCCACAGGACCGAGGATGGCCATGAAACCGATTACGGGAAGAAGCTCGGCGACCGAATCCACGAACATCGGCGCCGTCATTGCATTTCCCTTCAGCGCCGCTCCCGCGAAGGAAATGGCAGGAAAACCGAGCAACAGAAACACATACCACCAGGATAACGCTCGCCACAGCAAGAGCCGCGACAAGAACCGCGCGATGCCGTGCATGCCAGCCGAGACGCCAATCAGCAACAGCGCCGCAATCGCCGGCGCATAGACCGCCAGGATGAACAGTGGATGGCGACCACTCAGCTCCCCGAAAGTGGCGACGACCCATTCGGTTGCGAAGATGAAGAGTGCGAACAGCGACCAGGCCAATCCAAATGTGACCAAGAGGAAGGAAAACAGACTTTTCGACGCGACGGCGTCCGACCCCAGGCATTTGTCTTGCGTCAACATTCAATCACTTCCGGACACCTCTACCGACGGCTATGCTCAGTACCTTGGGCGCCTACCCGGAAAATCTCCAGGCTCTAAGATGTTCTCGATAACGGTCGGTAGAGACCCGCACTCAGGAAGCAACCCATTTGCGTGGTAGCTCAGAAAAATTTCCGACGTCACTATGACCTGGCTCATCTATTACCTGCCTGGCAGTCTGCTTGTCGTCATATTTTGCCTCGTCGGCTGGCGGGCGCTAGACCACCGCGCCGATCAAACCGCCTGGAGAAAGCTGATCGCAGGTCAGGTTGGCGAGACCAGGACCTTCGATAGCTCAATGACAGCGGGTTTGCCCGAACCGGCCCAACGATACTTCAACTTTACGATCGCCCAAGGGACACCGCTACACACCGCCGTAGAAATCGACATGACCGGTGAAATCGGTCTCGGGTCGAAAGATGCACCTGGTTATCGCGATATGACGGCAAACCAGCTGCTCGCACCGCCCCACGGACTTGTCTGGAAGGTCAAAACAGGGCCAATCAGCGGGTCGGACGGCGCCTTGCCGGACAAGTCCTGGACCCGGTTCTGGCTGTTGGGCCTGATCCCGATGGTCAGAACGAGCGGTGCCGATCATCATCGTTCAGCCTTTGGACGCGTTGTTGCCGAAGCGGCGTTCTGGGCGCCCGCGAGCCTGTTGCCGGGTGAGCATGTCCGTTGGGAATCGATTGATGCAAACAGCGCCCGGGTCGTGGTCTCACTCGGTCATCTTCAACAGGCGCTCGACATCACCGTCGATGAGTCAGGCGCGCCAACCATGATTGTGCTCCAGCGCTGGAGCAATGCGAACTCTGAACGGGTCTACCGTGAACAGCCCTTTGGGGGCTACCTGGCAGCGTTCAGGGGGTTCAATGGTTACCGTTTGCCAACGCGGGTCGAAGGCGGCAATCTGATCGGGACGCCTGACTATTTCCCCTTTTTCAAGGCAGACGTTACCGCGATCCGGTTTCCGCGACCCACTGTCCCATAGGCATGCTCGAGATCACTGCCGTTTAGGTTCAAATTGGTCTGCGCCTTGACGCATTGCCGTCACCACTGGTGCGCCTCCAGCCAACTCGACAGGCATCTCAGAGCAACCGCTTCGAGCCGAACCATTTCCTAATACGGTGGCTCAGGGAGTCGCCTGCGAAAAGAAAACAGCGGGCAGGCTAGAATTACGATGCTGGTTGCATCATAGAGAAGAACGCACATTTGGCCCGGATCAATTCAAAACCAGAGCCGTCCGATCTTGCTCCAGGGGTGGCCGCAGGGCCTACGGCGGAGCAGGAAATTCTCGACATACTCGAGCGACGACTGGGACCGGTGCACGCGCGTCAGCGGCTTGGGATTGAGTCGGAACACGATCCTCAGGTGTTCGGGCGTGGAATAAACTTTTTCCATCCCGAGAACTGGTATTCCGTCCATGCCTTTATCGGCTTCGCGCTTCGTGCGTCGGGCCTCTACTGGCGAGGCCGGCGTAACACCCTGAATATCCAGGTCCGCAACAACGAGATCGCCATCCGTGGCTTGCCTCCGTCGTTCAACGGTTTCCGAATCCTGCACATGAGCGATCTCCATACTGACATGCACCCACCGGCAACGGCTGCCGTAGCACGCACCGTGGCTGACCTTGAGTTCGATATCTGCGTGCTGACGGGAGACTACCGCGCAAGAACCTTTGGCCCGTTCGACGCGGCCGTAGACGAACTGGCTAGGATATGTCACCAGATCCCGGTGCCGATCTACGGCGTATTCGGTAACCATGACAGCATTCGCATGCTCCCCGGTATCGAGGCGCTCGGCGTCCGGATGCTGTTGAACGAACATGTGGAGTTGCGCCGCGGGGGCCAGGCTATCTGTTTGGCGGGCGTGGACGACGCGCACTATTACCGAGTCGACAACGTCGAAAAAACCGCTTCCCTGCTGCCGGCAGACGCAGTTTCGATCCTGCTGTCTCATACCCCAGAGATCTATCGTCAGGCGGCCCACGCCGGCTTCGACGTGATGCTATGTGGCCATACCCACGGCGGCCAGATCTGCCTGCCCGGCGGGATTCCGCTAACGCTCGACGCCAAGTGTCCACGTTCCATGGGCACCGGTGCCTGGACGTACCAGGCCATGCAGGGTTACACATCGGCCGGCGCTGGAACCTGCATCGTGCCGGTACGCTTAAACTGCCCGCCAGAAATCACTCTGCACCAGCTGCGCTCGGCCTAAGGCTGCCGGGATCTTGCCATTTTCCGAGCCTGCGAAATCAGGAGATTGGCAACGACAAATGCGAGCGTCAGCAATAGCACCTGCGTCCACGAAAGATCCAACAGCGGCTTACAGATCAGCACAGGCAATAGCGATTCAGGGATTTGATCAAGACCGACCGCTGCCGCCCCCGACGCTAGCCCCAAGCGGCGCTTGATAAAACTCGAAAGCAGATCGCCGAACATGGCGAAGGCACCCACCAAAAAGCCGATCCAGGCGCTCGGGCCGATCAACAGTGAACAGAGGGTGGTTGCGGAAACCGCTACGGCCAGACCTGGCAGCGTTTTCGACGTTCCAAACAATCGCTGCCCATCAGGCAGGCACAGACCGCCGTCAATTGGCCATTTTCGGGTCTTCCCGGTCAACAGGCTCAGGACCACCGGGCTGCCATTGGCCACCAGCAGTAAAGCAAACAAAGTCAGCTCGATCACGGGTTTACATGGAATTCTTTCGGAACCCAACCGAGTTTACCTGGATTGATTTGCGGCACAGGGACAACAGGTAAACGACAAAACATGACTTCCCGCTTTTTTCTCTGAACGTGCCGCCAGTGTTCTCGAACTGAAGCCTGACGTCCGATAGGCGGCCACACGCCGTAAAGGCTGCGGAAAAGCCGGTGCATGGCAGACGAAAACGAACAATTTCCTGTTGGCCTGGGGCGCCAATCGCTGGTAAAGATTTTTCAAGGAAAATTTCGCGTCTGCAGATACACTCGCGCTCGTTAAGATAGGTGGTCAATTTATAAAGCCCGAGCAATGAGTCGGACGATCTTCATCCTGCTGGGCGGTTTCGGCATCTTATTGGGCGGCGTCGGCTTACTGGGCACGCTTGTTGGCGTGCGGGCGGCAACTGCTGAATTTGGCAACTTGCAGATTGGCTTGGTGATGGCCGGCTATTATGCCGGCTATATCATCGGGACACTGTTCGTCCCACGGTTGATCCGCAACGTCGGCCACGTGAGGTGCTTCGCCGCCTTCGCCGCTGTCGCTGCAGCGGCAAGTCTTGGTTTTGGCCTGTTGGTCGAACCGGTCACATGGTTCGTCCTCCGGGTCCTCAGTGGCATCAGCATCGTCGGGATCTACATGGTGGTGGAGAGCTGGCTCAACGAGCAGAGCGCCGGCCCCCGTCGAGGCAGCATCTTCTCCTTGTACATGATGAGCACACTCGTTGCGCTCGGCGCTGGCCAGTTCCTTCTGCTCGTGGGCGATACCTCAGAACTCACGCTTTTCGCCGTGGCCGCAATCCTGATATCGCTTGGCGTGGTCCCGATAGCCATCACGCGAGTCACCGAACCCCGAATCGAGTTGGTCGTACCTGTGCAGCTGTTGGAGCTGGCTCGAATATCTCCACTCGGCATGGCTGGCGCGTTGGGCTCAGGCATTCTCCACGGTGCATTTTGGGGAATGACGCCGGTTTTTGGCCACCGCCTTGACTTCGGTGATGGTGATATTGCCCTGTTGATGAGTTCGACGGTTTTGGGCGGTGTCTTGTTGCAATGGCCAATCGGACATCTTTCCGACCGTATCGATCGACGCAGCATCCTGATCCTGACGGCCTTCGCGACAGCCGTTGCCGCGAGCGTGATCAGCTACATCACGGTTCAAGGTCATCCGGGTCTCGTTACGATTGGATTTTTTTACGGCGGCCTGATGTTTACGCTGTATAGCATCAGTGTGGCGCATACCAATGACCACCTCGCGGCAGGACAGATACTCGAGGCAACCCGTGGTCTGCTGTTGGTATTCGGCCTCGGCGCCCTATGCGGCCCGATCCTGGGCGGGCTTGCAATGGGGATCGTCGGTCCGGCGGGGCTACCGGCAATGTCCGCCATCACTGCCATAGGGCTGGCCTTATTCGGTGTCTACCGAATGACCCGCAGAGCAGCCCCATCCGTGGAAGACCAAGCCGAATTTGTACCCATGGTGAGAACGTCGCCAGTCGCTCTGGAGATGTATTCGGAAGTTGAGCAGGCCAAGGCACTGCATGAGTCAAATCAGACTCCGAAATGAGTCCTTTTTGGGAAAGAGCCTAAAGGCATATCAGTAGGGGTGTGTAGCCGGACGCTTTGTCGGCGAGCCTCTTTTGGTTGGCAAGGCTCGGCTACCGCCGCGGTGGTTTACTTACCGGCCAAGGTGGGCGGGGGCTCGCCGAAGCAACATTTGGACTGATTTGCCAGCAGACATCAATCCAAAGCCGACAAAGGCATGTAAGACGAATTGCCCTGGATTGCTCAGCTTCAGCGAGTCGCGGCCTGCTTCTGGCCTGCATGGCCCACTAGACCGCGGCCGGCACGCACGCGTTATTAGACGCAGAGAGGTATCGAACGAACGACTCAAAGGGCAACGGCTTCGAATAGTAGTAACCCTGAATACAAGGCCGACCGATGCCCATCAGTTGAATCAGTTGATCCTTGGTTTCAACCCCTTCAGCGACAATACCTAGGCCAAGCTTTTCCGCCATTAGTATGATGCTCTCGAGCACCACCGATTTACTGTGCTGCTCCAGTCCTCCGACGAAGGTTCTATCGAGCTTCAGGAGATCAATCGGCAAGTCAATCAGGTAGGTCAGCGACGAATACCCTGTACCGAAATCATCCAGAGCGACCTTGATATCGAGGTTCCGCAGCTCGCGTAGTCTCGCAATCGTCTGCTCAAAATCCCCAATCAGCACCGACTCCGTAATCTCGATCTCCAACAGTTCACTGGGGAAATCGCATTCGTTTAGGATCTCGACAGTCCGGCAAACGATATCGTCCCGCTCGAACTGCTGGCTCGAATAGTTCACAGAGACAGGAAGCCTGTAGCCGTTACAGTGGAGCGTTCGTATCTCATGGCAGGCCTTTTTCATCACGATCAAGTCCAGCGCGTGGATCAGGCCCAACTCCTCAGCGATAGGGATAAATTGGCCGGGCGACACATCGCCGAGCTGCGGGTCATGCCAACGAGCGAGTGCCTCGCAGCCGACAACTCTGTTGCTGACGGGATCCACTTTCGGCTGGTAGTGCACATCGAAGGCTTCCGTCTCGATAGCCTTTCTTAACCGAGATTCCAGATAGGTCGCAGCCTGCAATTGCTCCGACATTTTCGGATCATAGAAAGCGTGGCGGTTCTTGCCGGACGCTTTTGCGCGATACATCGCAAGATCGGCATGCTTAACCAGGGTTTCTCCATCGTCTCCATCATTCGGAAACACGGAAATACCGACGCTGCATGTCACATTCAGTTCTATCGTACCAACGAGGAAAGGTTCCGCGAAAAGATCGGTTACCCGGTCAGCCAAGAGTGCTAACGAACGACTCTGTTTCACACCGGGGAAGACCAAGGTGAATTCGTCGCCCCCCAGCCTGTTAATGGTGGCTTCAGCGGAACGATACCAGGTGGCAGGGTGCGCGATGGTGTCGACCTCCCGAAAGTTGCGGCGAAGTCGCTCAGCAACCTGCCGCAACAGCTCGTCTCCGGCGGCATGCCCGTGCAGATCGTTGATCGTTTTGAAGTTGTCCAAATCGATGAAAAAGACCGCCAAGGATTCGCTCGTCCTTTTCGCGTTTGCCACACCGAAGGTCAAGCGCTCGATAAACTGAACACGGTTTGGCAAGGCGGTGAGAATATCGAAATAGGCCAGCTTTTCGAGTTTTTGCTCCTTCTGAATCAACTCCGTGATGTCATGGGTAACCACGACGGCATGCATGACATCGGCCTGATCGTTGATGCAGGGATAATAGGTGACATCCACAAAGCGATGTTCGTTATCGCGGAAATCGAACCCGGCTCGATGTTGAACGGTTTCGCCAGCGAAACAACGATCAAGATGCAGCTTGATCACTGATGCGAAAGCTTCTTCCCCCCAAACATCACTGACGGATCGCCCAATCATCGCCTCTGGACTGATTCCGCGGGCCACGGAGTAGGCCCGGTTTACTGCACGATAGATGTAATTCCGGTCAATCAGTGAAATAGAGTCGTGCGAGCCATCCACCATGAGTCGCAGGTGCCCAAGCTCTTCCTCAAGTTGACGATTGGCTTCTAGCGGTGAGGGCATATAGGAAGGTCCCGGTTGTCACCCGGTTTCGAGTGGCGCGACACGCATACTGATCTTCGGGCAACGCGGTCTAATGCCGCATCCATGTTGGCGTCGTTACTCTCTCGGTCATATTTATCGGCCTCAGCCCTGCAAACTTGATTAAGGTCTCTCCCGGAGAAGCCAACCACTCGTGCGCCGGTATCGGGGCTGACCGCGCAGGCCAGGTGCGGTTGGACGCCGCTCCGGCACGACAATACTGCTTGAATCGGATTTAGACGGGTGAAGCCCGGCCCGCGGGGCGTTGCACAGGGATGTGCGACGCCAGCGCAAGTGTGTCCGGACAAGCGAGGGCCCGGATAAATGCAGGTCAGTTAAAAATAAAACAGCAATGCGCTATGACGATTTCGAGATCTCGCTTTCCCATTACGGATCAAACGCATCCGCCTGTGACCGACTGGTGCAATTTTGCCGGCCGGTGGAAGAAAGACTTTGCCTTTCTCCTCCGCCGTTGCCCGAAGAGACCCATCAGCATCGGCAATGATTTCAGGGGGGTGTATCAGCGTCGCTTGAGCGCTGCTAAACCGAGCGGGTCATCAGGATCGATACCATCCATAAATTGGCGCTGCCTTTCCCTATGCGTGGTCTGATACACCAAACCCATCCAGTTACCGACCACTGCATGCGCGGTATCTCGCCAGGTGTTGTCGAGACCGCGCGCGACCAGCTCGTCAGGAAACGCAGGGGTGGTCCGTCCCGCTGACGTCGCCAAATCCAGCTGTGCCCGATATTCCCGCAGCACAGCCTGATTGCCAGCCGAAAAATAATTATCGACAAAGGGGGGATAATCCATGCTCGCACCAGACGCGTAGCGCGTGACTTCCCGTTTGTATTCTTTCAACAAAGAGATCGTGTCGTATTCGGGATGGCCCTGGAAGAACACAAACCGGAACCCGTCCACGCTGGTAGCAAGGTGCACACCAATCGCACTCTCAGCGAGTACCCGCAAGCCTGCCGCATCGAATTGCGCTCTCGACACGTCGTTCCACCGTGAGTGCGGCACATCGAACCGGGTGTTTACATCATGGACGAGCGGATGATCACGATCGACCAAATGGTGGCTAAACACGCCCCAGGTCTTTTTCGGTCGAGGCGTGCGCTTCTGCTGATAGCGAAATTCCAGAACCGCATGCGTGGCCAAGCAGCTGCACAGCGTTGACGTGACGTTGTCGTAGGCCCATTCGATAATGTCGATCAGCGGTTCCCAAAATGGCTGGCCGGATAACTCCGGTCCAACGACATTCGCGCCGGTGATAATCAACGCATCAAGGCCCTGGTCGCGTAGCGATTCAAAACTGTCGTAGTAATTCTTGATATGCGCCGCTGCGTCCTCGCCGCGCGGCAATGCCGGTAAAGAGAAAGGATGAACATAGAACTGCGCAATCGGATTGCTCTCGCCAATGAGCCGGAAAAATTGCCGCTCGGTAGCCGCCAACGCCTTGTCCGGCATCATATTCAACAAGCCGATATGCAGCTCGCGGATATCCTGATGCAGCGCGCGGTCTGGCGGCAGCACATTGACGCCCTCTTTGCGAAGTCGCGAGAAGGTCGGAAGTTCATTGTGTGCGACGATAGGCATCGGATCAGTCCGCGCGAGCGATTGCCGTTTCCAACAACTGCAGAAAATCTTGTTCGTCGCGAACCTGACTCACCTCCCGCGAGGTTACGGTATAACCTCTTGTTGCAATGTCTTCATAGCGAGGCACACGCGAGTGGAACAGACGCGGAAAAACCCAACGGGTAAAGTCGTCGGGATCCATCTCGGCCGCATAGGTTAAATCATGCTCGGCCAGGTAGGTCGTCAATTGCTCGGCGAGAAATGCTGGACGATAGTACAGCGGCTTGGGGTCACTTTGCGCCCGCGCAATCAGCGTCTGCTCCTCGTCGGTATCGGTGACCTTGATGTAAAGCATCAGGGTGTGTTCGACCAACAGGTCGATAATGTCGGGTTCATCGAGTTCGCACAACGACCCACCGACATCGTTTACAAAATGCGGGTAGCCGTAAATCTTCTGTCCTTTTTCGATAAACGCCGGCACATCCAGCATCGCCGCAATCTCAGCATCACGGTATTGCGCCTGACGGTATTCGAAATCCACCAATGGAACACCGCCTGACTCCGGATTACCGAGCTTTCCGACATAAGACAACACAGGTCCGAGGTCGGAGATCTTTATATTGTTACGGATATAAATCCAATCGTTACGCAGGAGCTCGCTCAGAAACGGTACCTGCATCGCTTGCTCCTTGATCAGATCAAGGATGCTCTCATCCAGGTAGCGCGTGCCGATTCGGTAGTCACCCGAATAGTGGTACCACTGATGCTCCCGCAGCATCGCCGAGAGATGAGTTTTACCGACCCCCGACATACCGAGCAACGTGATCTTCTTATGCTCCCAGCGTCGAAAGTCTTCAACGGTAAATTTCACGAAATCCCCTAGGTCGCGCATACAGTGCGGGCATTATCGTGCAAACAACCGCCAGCTAAAAGCCAGACAGCCCAGCGTTCCCTGTCTGCAGGTAGCAATCAAGCCCCAATTACCGATGGCAACCGTTGCTAGTCGCCGAGCACTGCATACGGCCTAATGAAAACCCTATACTGCTCGACCTGATTTCGATGGTAAAACCGACATGGAAACGCGCAACCAGACCATCGTGATTTTTTGCGCGGCCGTCGGTTTCAGCCTGCTGTATGCGACCCAACCCCTCCTGCCGCTATTGGCGGAGCAATGGGGCCGCCCGCTCGCCGATACTGCGCTACTCACCACGGCCACCATGATACCGCTGGCGCTGGCGCCGCTGGTCTACGGCTATGTCCTCGAGCACGTTTCGACCAAGCATCTACTGACGCTGGCGTTCGGGGTGCTGACCGTCGCACAGGTAGCGTTGAGCTTTGGCCCGGGCTACGGACCGTTCCTCGCGCTGCGCACCCTCCAAGGCCTGATGTTGCCAGCCATTTTTACGGCGCTGATGACTTATAGCTCAGCAGCTGGAGGACATCAGCGGACCCGCCGTAATATCACTATCTACATTGCGGCGACCATTCTCGGCGGCTATCTGGGACGGGCGCTCAGCGGCATTCTCACCGATTGGTTGAACTGGCAGGCGGCCTTCGGGTTTTTTGCAGCGGCCGCCTTTCTCGCCACCTGGCTCACTACGCAACTCGACTCTGATCCTCGCCTGCGGCTTGGGCGGGTAAAGCTCCGGGAAATGCGCGCGCTGGCCGGTCGACCGGTCTATGCCGAGGGACTGGCATCGGCGTTTTTGCTGTTCTTCGTGTTCGCCGCAATGTTGAATTTTCTGCCGTTTCGGATGCGGGAGACCAACCCTGAAATCTCGCAAAGCGCAATCGCGCTTGTCTACACCGGCTATCTGATTGGGATTGTCATCGCGTTGTCGTCGTTGCGGCTGGTGCAGATGTTTGGCGGAGAACGAAGAACGCTTGTAGTCGGCAGTGCGGTATATCTGGTCGGCACCGGGCTGTTCGCGGTTCCAGGCAATCAGTTTGCCTATCTGGCTATGCTGGTGTTCGCTGCCGGCATGTTTACGCTGCACAGCGTGCTTTCCGCCTTTTTGAATCATCTCGAGACCGAGCGCAAAGGCCTGATCAATGGACTTTATGTTTCGGCCTATTATGCCGGTGGCGCATTAGGGTCATTCCTGCCCGGTTTCGTTTTTCAGCGCTTCGGGTGGCCGGCGTTTATCGGCTTACTCATGGTTCTGGTTACGGGCCTGATCGGGCTGAGCCTGCTGCTTCGCCAGGCACCCGAGGCTTAACCAAAGCCCCACCGCGCGGCCGGCTCAAGCCACGCTGGGCCTGGTCGACTATGCTTGAGAACAAAGGCCAATGTCGGCACAGTAATCAGATCACCCATGTTGACCCCACCCGTAGTGCAATTTTTCGTCTTATTGGCCACCGCCACGCTGCTTGCCGGCTGTCTTTCTTCGCCGCCACGCGAACAACACCTTGCCTATGGCAGCCAGGCTGGCGCCCCAGCGGAAAGACTACGCCTGGTTCGTATCGCAGATGCCCAGATCGGCTCGCCGTATGTTTACGGCGGTAACCGGCCCGGCGGATTCGACTGTAGTGGCTTGGTGCAATTTTCGCATGCACGCGCTGGTATCTCGGTGCCCCGAACAACCACTGAACAATGGCGCACCGCGACACCGCTTGAACGATCCTATCTGCTACCCGGTGATATCCTTTTTTTCAGCCTTGGAGGTCGAAAGCCTCGGCATGTCGGGATCTACGAGGGCAATGGCCGATTCATTCACGCCCCGTCATCCGGCAAAACCGTGTCGCGCGCCTCGCTAGACAACCCCTACTGGCAGTCACGCTGGATCGGCGCCCGCACGTTCCTTTGACATGGAGCTTTTACAATCTGCCGTCAAAGTCTGCCTGCCGGCGGCGTTGATCTTTTGTTTCTTTCCCCTGACAGTAGCTGCTGCGTCATTACCCACGCCGACAAACCAGTTAAGGCCGGAGCCATCGCGCCTCGTCGAGCTTGTCGATGGTCTTGCGCCCGATGCGTACGCCGCTCGATGGGAGCTCGCCAACATCTCGTTGGACGTGCTGCTGTCTTCTTACGAAACGGCCTTGCGCAATTCGACCAGCGAAACGCCAAGCTCACCGGCACGCAAAGCAAAGCTGTACCGTTGGCAACGGGCAACACAGACGCTCATGGCGAGTATCGAAGAGGCCCGGGATCGTCTCTTGGTCGACGCAGACTTCACAATCTACGCGGACCCACAAGGCCAGCTTATTCTGACCGTGAGGGGGCAGCCACTTTCAGTGACAGGACTCGGCAGAGATGACGATCGCCAGCTGCATGACACTATCGTGCATCGCTACTGCACCTTCAATGACTGTGGCGACCTATTGACCCGAGGCAGCAACGCGCCGGTCGAACAACGGTTACCGTCCGGCCATTGGCAGATGACCCAGGCACATCGGCCGCGATTCAAGATCGACGGGCTGCTCGAATGCGACTTCGACGGACTGACGGCACGCGAAAAGAAGGCCACTGCCTGCGGTGAACTCGCGAAACAAATAAATGAGGTCGTCGACGCGATCCGCGCGGCAGGCGGCAGAGGCGTACCAGTCGACTGGTCACTGATCGCCGCGTCCCGCCGACCAACGGACTCGGCGACACTGCTGATACTCAATGCCGCCGGCGACTACCTGGTACTTGAAACGCCATTGATTGCACAGCTACCGCAAGCGGTATGGCGGACACTTTTGGCACACTTCGCGAAACGCGCCGACGATGGCCTGGACACACCCTATGTCATCGACGGAAACCTTCTGCTGACCAGTGAGCCAGCGCGCTGAGAAGCGGGTCTAAAAGATGTGAATATTGCGGTAGCCGAAACTGCTGAGCAACCGGGTAAGCCTCCGGTCACCGCTGAACAACGAGCGCACGTAGCAACGACCGTGATGCAGGCCCGCCCTGTCACGATAGTCGAATTCGACCAAATGGGGCTTGCCTAACCAATTCAACGCCTTGTCGATAAATCTGCTCATCGCCCATCTCCTGGTACCTATGCCAATCGCCCTGCGCCACGAAACGACTGACACTGACGTCGGCTTGTCGCTTTTGCCGCTCAACCCCACTTTTGCATCGTTTGCGCCGGGACGATCGAGCGTCAACTGCACATTATTCGTCGCTTGGCGGACCCTGGTTGCGTTGTCTTTGTTAGCGGCGGATATGAACGAGAACTTAGTCGGGCGCGGCAAACAGACAACGCTTCCTAATCAAGGAACAGTCCGCTTATATTTGAGCGCCCTTATTGCGCGCATCACCGTGCCAGGCGCCGTAGTTGAACCGTTGCGTTATCGCCGGCCCACACCGGCAATGCGTTAGGCATAGAAGCCAAGCTTTTCAATCAAGTGGCGGTAAAGTGTCGCGATAACCCGTCCGCTTGCGGAACACGTTGCGCACCACCGACGCAGGCCCGGCAAACGGAGAAGAACAAGGTCCAGTAACTGAGGTAAGTCGCGGTGCCTAACGCGACCAGTCGGAAGGGCTCGACTGCCGTGTCTGAAACCCGCGCACCCATCTCTTTACGTACATCATGTTGACTCGCCACAGCTACCTCCTATGTCGCCTGTTTTGCTTTGGCGACACTTGTCGGTAGAAACAGCGGCAGCCCTATGCCGTAATTGAATTAGGCATTTGATTCGGTCGCCGCATCGGCATTTTGCAGCTCTTTGGAGAGCAGACGCTCAACGCCCTTAGGCGACCCGGTCCGGCGGGCCAACAAATCATATGCGACCGGCACGATGAACAGGGTGAAAAACGTCGCTGCGACCACGCCGTAGAGAATCACGGTACCAATCACCACACGCGTCTCGGCACCAGCGCCCGAAGACAGCAACAATGGCAACGAACCGGCGGCGGTAGTGATGCCGGTCATGAGGATAGGCCGAAAACGGACCTTGGTCGCTTCAATCAGCGCGTCAGAAAATTCTTTACCCGAGTCTC
The DNA here is from genome assembly GCA_942490985.1 of uncultured Gammaproteobacteria bacterium. Taxonomy (GTDB): domain Bacteria; phylum Pseudomonadota; class Gammaproteobacteria; order Chromatiales; family Chromatiaceae; genus Thiosocius. Next base: position 320,746 of record CALNYW010000002.1, on the reverse strand, counting down.
GCAGCTGGTTGGCAAATTCAACGATCAAAATCCCGTTCTTCGCGGCCAGGCCGACCAACATGATCAAGCCAATCTGACTGTAGATGTTGAGCGATAGACCACTGATATGGAGACCCAACAATGCACCACCCATCGCCAACGGGACGGTAAGCATAATGACGAATGGATGCACCCAACTCTCGAATTGGGCCGCAAGCACCAGATAGACCACGATGCCGCCCAGAACCAGCACGAAGACTATCGATTGCCCGGTCGATTTGAAGTCTTGCGACTGGCCTTTGTAGTCAACGATAACCTGTGGCGGGAGGTGTTCCTCAACCAATCCGTCGAGGTAGGCCAGCGCATCGCCCAACGCCAGATCATCTTCCAGGTTCGCGGTAATCGTGATCGCCCGCACCCGGTTGTAGCGGTTCAGCTTGATCGAGTCGGCAACCTCTTCGAGGCTGACGAGGTTGGATAGCGGGATGAGTTGATCGCTGCGGAGCGAGCGCACGTAGATGTTGGAGAGATCGGTCGGTGTCTGATGGTCTTCGCGCTCCCCCTCCAGGACGACATCATACTCCTCACCCGCTTCGATGAAGGTCGTCACCCGACGCGAACCCAGCATGGTCTCCAAGGTTCGACCAATTTCGCTGACCGTGACACCGAGATCCGCTGCGCGATCGTAATCAATGACGACCTTGAGCTGTGGCTTCGTCTCCTTGTAATCCCAGTCGACGCCTTGCAGACCGGGGTTCGCTTCATTGATTTTTTCCAGCAGCGTATCTCGCCACGCCGCCAGTTCGGCATAGGTCCCACCGCCCAAGACGTACTGCACCGGCTGCTGGACACGTTGACCGAAACCCTGTCGCATGACGGGGAACGCCCGTACACCGGGGAGATCGCCAAGACGCTGACGAACATCCGCCATAATGTCCCATGCCGACCGACGGCTGCCCCACTGATCAAGCACGTTGATCACGATACCGCTGTTGAAGATCTCGAAGTTACTGAATGTCCGGGGTGCACGAACCAACAATCGCGTGATTTCACCAGACTCGACCAGCGGCATCAGCCGCCGCTCGATCTCGTCCATGTATTCCCGCATGTAATCGTACGATGCGCCCTCCGGCCCGTTGACCAACACGAAAAAGGCGCCGCGATCTTCCTTCGGTGCATACTCGCTCGGCAGCTGTTGCATGAGCCAGGTGGTCCCGCCAAGGATGCCGAAGAACAGCAGTACAACCAGCCACCGACCCTTCAGCGCCCCCTGCAACAACCAGCTGTAACCATTGCGGATGTGGTCGAATGCGCGATCGACACGGTATGCCAGACCGGTCTTACGTTGACCGGGGGGCAGCACCTTGGACGCCAGCATAGGTGACAACGACAGCGCGACGAAACTCGAAAACGCGACCGCTGCCGCCATCGTCAATGCGAACTCGGAGAACAGACGACCGACGTCACCCTGCAGAAACGCGATCGGCACAAACACGGCGACCAACACGATCGTGGTCGCGACGACCGCGAACGCGACCTGTCGTGCCCCGCGAAAAGCCGCTACCAGGCGCGTCTCGCCATACTCCTCCATCCGCCGGTGGATATTCTCCAGCACCACGATCGCATCATCGACGACCAGTCCGATAGCCAGCACCAACGCCAGCAGGGTGAGGATATTGATCGAGAACCCCAACCCCCAGAGCACCAGGAACGTGGCAATCAACGACACCGGGACAGTTACTGCCGGGACCAGCATCGCCCGCATGCTGCCGAGGAAAACGAAGATAACCGTGACCACCAGGCCGATCGCTATGGCGAGCGTCTTGTAAACTTCGGCTATCGCCCCTTTGACAAAAATCGATGTATCGTAACTCTGCTCGATCGACATCCCATCCGGCAATGTGGGGTTGATCAGCGCCGTCTCGGCCTTTGCTGCATCGGCGACCGCAATGGTATTGGCTGTCGATTGCTTGATGATGCCGATACCGACCATCGGAACGCCGTTACCCCGGAAGAAGGTGCGATCCTCGTTGGCGCCTTTTTCGACCCGGGCGACATCAGCCAAGCGAACCAGGTAGCCATCAGTGCCGCGCGCAAGGACCAGACGAGCGAAATCATCCGGTGTCTCAAACGTGCGCTGGACGCGTACGGTGAACTGCCGATCTACCGAGTCCAGGCTGCCGGCCGGTAGCTCCAGATTCTCTGATCGCAGCGCGTTTTCGACGTCGCTGACCGAAAGTCCGCGCGCAGCTAGCTGCTGGCGGTCGAGCCAGATACGCATCGCGAACGTCTGCCCCCCGCCGACGCGTACCCGCGCGACGCCGTCCAGCACCGAGTAGCGATCGACCAGATAGCGTCGGGCATAGTCGGACAACTCGGGGACCGACATGCGATCACTGACCAGATTCAGCCACATGATCACGTCTTGGTTACTGTCGACTTTCTGGATCTCGGGAGGGTCTGCTTCGGTCGGCAGGTCATCGAGCACGGTTGACACTCTGTCGCGCACGTCGTTTGCCGCGCCGTCGATGTCTCGATCGACATCGAACTCGATGGTGATCACCGAGCGCCCATCTTCGCTCTCCGATTCAATGAAACGGATACCCTCGACGCCGGCGATGCGGTCTTCGATCACCTGGGTGATCCGGCTTTCGACCACATTGGCTGCCGCGCCCGGGTACAGCGTCTCGACCGAGACCACCGGCGAGTCAATATCCGGATATTCACGCAGCGGCAGACGGTCAAACGCGACCAGGCCGAAAGCGATCAGAAGCAGCGCCATCACTGCCGCGAACACCGGCCGCTTGACCGAGACGTCGGAGAGGATCATGGCGTGGCGCCTCCAGACACCCCGCTGAGCAGCGCCTCGAGCGGCACTGTTCCATCGTCGACGGCCTTAATCGCGATCGCCTCGCCCGGGCGGACACGATCCGAACCATGGGTAATGACCTGCTCGCCTTCACGCAATCCCGAGACGATTTCGACCAGGCCAGGGCGACGAGTACCGATGGTCACCGGCCTGCGCTCTGCCTTGAAGCCCTCGCCGTCCGGGATTGCAACCAGCACATGTTGGGATGTGCCTGAAGGCATCAGCGCGGCTTCGGGCACCACCAATGCGGTACGTGGATTCTTTCTCAGCGTGACCTGCATCAGCAGCCCGGGCTTCAGCAGCCGGTCCTCGTTGGCCAGCACGACACGCGCGACGACCGCACGAGTGACCGGATCGACACGGCTGTCGATAGTGCGTAACTCACCCTCAAACGCCCGGTCGCCATAGGCAGCGGTCTTGGCGACCACCGGCAGACCGGGCGCAAGGGTCGCCAGGTGGACGCTTGGCACGGAAAGATCCAGCTTCAGGATGGCATCGTCATCCAGGGTCGCGATCTGGTCGCCCGGCTCGACCAGCGCGCCGACGCTAATGTTTCGCAAGCCAATGACGCCAGCGAACGGCGCCTTGATCAAACGGTCTGAGAGTCGTGACTCGATCGCAACCAGCTGCGCCCGAGCGGTTTGCCACTCGCGACTGCGTTCGTCCAGCAGCGACTTCGACGCCGTACCCTGTTCGGCCAGGGACTGCACCCGACGATACTGCCGCTCGGCCTCACGTTCCCGAGCGCGCGCCTCTTTCAACTGCGCCTGTTCTTCCGCGCTGGTCATTTCGACCAGCAGCTGCCCGGCCTCGACCCGATCGCCGTCGTCGAAATGCAACGCGCCGACCGTCTCGGTCACCGAGGCAGTCAGCACGATAGATTCATTGGCCCGCAAAGTTCCCAGCGCTTCGACGCGGTCCTCGAACGGCATCGACTGGACGGGCGACACGATGACCCCGAGCGGCGGCTTCGCGGCGGCGGGGCCAGCAACCGTAAGGGCCGCAAATAGCAAGGCGCAGGCGGGCCAAATTCGCCAGATGGCAAAAATCGAACGTTGCATAAGCGGATCGGAGCCCAAGTCAGTCTTCATCGGCCTAATCAAACAGGATTGCGCCAGACAATTATCAATGCGGCTTGTAAGGGGTTTCCGGGCTGGCTTGCGCCGTCAATCGGCCAAGCTGACGTCCGGCAGACGCTGGATGAACACCGCCGCGATCAAGCTCATCAGGGCTAACAACAACACGACCAGCGTAACGCCGAACACGTCTGCCAGCACACCGACCAGGCCACCGAGCAGCATCAGCACACCGATGACCGTATTTGACACCGCGACATAGGCCGCCCGCGTTGTACTGTCGGCCATATCGACGAGATAGACCTTGCGCCCAAGCCTTATGCCGCCGTGCATGATGCTCAGCAGCATGAAACCGACCGCGAGGCCAATTTCACCGGTTGCCCACGACCAATCGAGTTCCACGGCCGCAAACGTCAACAGTCCCAGCAAGCCGACACCGGTGGCGGCGATCACCATGACCGATCGACTGGAGCGATCACCGAGATAGCCCCAAATAGGGGAGGAAAGACTGCTGGCCAGACCATTGGCAACGATCAGCACGCCAAGGCCCAGCAAACCCGCGTCGGATGTTTGCTGGGCAATCAAGACGTAGAACGGCGGCAGCAGCGCCGCAGAAAGCAACAAGGCGCGGGCGACGACGAACTGCCGAAAAGGCCTGTCGTCAACCAGCAGACGCAACTGGGCCATCGCCACCGACAAGGCGTTGCCGCCCCCTTCCGTGGCACCGGCTGACTCGCGAATCCCGCCAAATGCCAGTGCCGCAAGCACCCACAACACAGCGCCCAGACTCAACAGGGCGGCAAACACCGTCGCGCCGCCCGCGTCACCGGCCACGCCGAGCAGCAGACCGACCGCAAGCACCGCGACACCCGACAATCCCGCACTCCAGCCCATCAAGGCGCCGCGACGGCTTTTGGATATCGTCTTGCCAAGGACGTCCTTCGCCGACACGGAACACAAGCCGCGGGCCAGGCTGAATACCACCAATGCGGCCACTATCGCGGCACCCGCCGCGGCACCGGAAAACGCCATCGCCGCACCCGCCATCGCCAACAGACTGGCCGCTGACAGTAGCGCACCCACGATCCAGACCGGCTTGCGTTGGGGCATCCGACGCACCAGGGCTGCCACCGCCAGTTGTGGCAACAACACCCCGGCCTCGCGTATCGGAACCAGAAACCCCGTGAACACCGCCGGCACACCGAGCGCACCAAATAGCCACGGGATCACCAGTTTGGCGCTGGCTATCTCGTCGGCGACCTTGCCAAACAGATTCGCGACCAGGTAGGCGAGAAAATTGTGCGGCTGCTCGTCACAGGCCGAATCGGGAATGTCCCTGCAGACCCGGGCATCCTCGTCGCCGGTAATCCGACCGTACAAAGCGGCCTTCGCCGATTCCAGCGCCTGGCGATCACTCATCGCTTCCTCGCCAGGGTGAGCCCATCACCGATCGGAACCAAGCTGATGGTTACCCGCTCATCGTGCAGCAGCGCGTCATTCAGTTGCCGGATCGCGACCGTATCGTCTTCGGTATTTTCCGGATCGGCAACGGCGCCGCTCCACAAGGTGTTGTCAAACAGAATCAGCCCGCCCGCCTTGACCAGCGCGAGGCAACGCTCGAGGTACCGGGGATAGTTGGTCTTGTCGGCATCGATGAACGCCAGGTCGAATGTCTCATCGGCACCGTCTGCACGCAGTTTATCCAGGGTTTCGAGTGCCGGCGCGAGGTGCAACTCAATGCGCTCGTCGACCCCCGCGCGCCGCCAGAAATCTCTGGCGATGGCGGTCCATTCTTCGCTTACGTCACAGCAGACCAGCCGTCCCTCTGGTGGCATTGCCTGGGCCATCGCCAACGCGCTGTAGCCGGTGAATGTGCCTACCTCCAACACCCGCTTTGCGCCGATTAATTCAACCAGTAGCGCCATGAACTGGCCCTGCTCCGGCGCGATCTGCATGCGACACATTTCGAGCCGCGCAGTGGTCTCGCGCAACTCCTTTTGCAACGCTGACTCGCGCAGTGAATGCGCCAGTAGATAGCGATGCAAGTGCTCGGTCATCGGGATGGTTTGATTGGTCATGATGGTCTCGCGAAGCCAGTTTCGCAGTCAGGTTCAAAAACGGGGCGACTGAGGGTGCCGCAGCGCGGTCAGGCTCGACAACCCGGGAGATTTTAACCCCTAGGGCCGCTGACTTAGCGATGAATGATCTCAAAGGATCTCGCAATGGCGCTCTAATCGCGGCAAAGACAGTCGAGTGCGATTCGACCAGCCCGCCTGCCGTACCTTGACCGACTCAATTGGTGAACTTGACCAATCGCGTGACCTGGATATCCGACACGAAAACCACCCCGGAGTGTTTTCCAAAAAAAGGCGCGAACCCCTGAAGAATCGGCTCGACCAGCGCCTCGGGTACCGCGGCGATGATCATGATCAACACGTCGTCCTCGTTGAACATCAGGTGCCCCTCATGGAAGCCGTGGCTGCCCTTTCCCGAGAGATTATTGATGATCGTATAGCCCTTCACGCCGGCCTGGTCGAGCAGATCTGTCGCAAACTCGCGGTGCTCACCTTCCAGAATGATCTCAAGTTTCTTGAGCTGGCTGAATTGTAGATTTTTCATGATGCGCTCCGTTCCTCTGTGGTCGTCGACATGGCCTGCTCGATCCATTCACCATGCGAATACAACCAGACCTGCTGTGTTTCGGGGTCGACAATCAACATCCGAATCCAGGCATTTTTGACCAGCCGCTTTATCGCGACGACACCGTCGATGGCCTTGAAGGCCATTGCGAAGGGTGCTTCGATCACCGTAATAAGGCGTAAAGGCTCGTGATACGGAAGACCGTCTTTCAGCACGGTCTGCGACGGCAGACCGGTCCTCAGGTCGCTGAGATTTCCGGTCATCACACCAAAGCGACCCGCGACATTCTGGTTGACCTTGCTGCCGCTGCCAAAGCAGTCGTTATCGACCGTCGAAAAGTAGTGTTCCATGTTGATCCACTGGCCGACCACCAGCGGACCGGTGAGAATCGTCTCGAGCAAGCGACGCTTAGGATCAACCCGGTAGTCATAGGAATGCAGGAATGCACGCCCGTCCAATGCTGCACCACGGGTCAATGCGCGACGGCCGATGACGAAATAGGCATTACGCGACAAGCCCCACTCCGGACGGACCTGTGACCAGTCCATGGCATTACGTTGCGCCAGACGTGTCGCGACGGTCGGGTCATTGGCCGAGGCATGTTCTGTTTCCAATGTCGGTACGCGCTCAGCTGCACAAAGCCGGGTGGCCGAGGTTAGGCCATTTCGCACTCGGTCGATGTAAACCAGATGCGCCGGAGGAAGCAGCTCGAGATTTTGCAGATCCAGTTCATCGGTGGTGGTGTTGTGCATCACCGGCAAGAACCAACTGTCATCGGGAATATCGATACCCTGGCGCCGCAGAACACGCCGAACCTCTGGCTTGTTCGCCATCTGCGCTAACACCTTGGCGCTGACAAGTCCGTGATTGCCACCACAGGCGCCGCAGTCGAGCGCTGACTCGTAAGGGTTATTGTCCGAGGTACTGCCATGACCGACCAATAGCACGAAACGCGAAAACTGGTCGGTCATGCCGATTGATCGCAACGCCGTGCCGACATAGTTGACCTGCTCATCAAGCGTAAAGCCGATCCGGCCGAGCCGTTGCATTTGCAGGTACGAATCGGTTTCGCTGATTTGATACACGGCCGCCAGGCGGTCGACGAATTGCTGCGCCACTGTTGGATCTAAGCCCAACTCGACACAACAAGCCGGGGCGCAGCGCGCATCACCGAGTGCTGCTTCACGCAACTCACGAACTAAATCGTCCGTGATGCGTTCCTTGGCGAGGCCCAGCTCTTGCTCTACGGCATTGACGATAACGGCGCGTTGCACCGCCCGCACGATCGAGTCTGCCTGTTCACGGCTCAGCTTATCGACCAACAGGCGACTATGGGGCTTGGCTGGATGCAGACGCCGGCGCCAGAGGTTGTAACGTCGCGGCGCGATGGTCTTGCCGACCATGTCGAAACCGAACAACAGACCAATCGCCTCGACAGTGACGAAGGGGGCCAGTACTGACTCCTTCAGTTCATGGACTGCCTTTTCCAGCACGCCTATCGCCGCTTCGTCGTACTGTGTGACAGAACTGATCTCCGGTACGAGATTTTTCGGTGTGAGGATTACCGGACAGAGCTGTACCTCGCTGCCCTTGCCGAGTTCCATGAAACTCACGGGCACGCCGAAAAAGCCGGCAATACCGAAGGTCTGGTAGTCCCCTACGCTTTCGAGATGCCGGCGAATACGCTCAGAGCGTGTATCGATACAGAACAGGGCCTGCGCAAACGGCCGCTTGTCACGCTGGTCTATCGCCTGCCGGTCAGCGTCGTTGAGAAACGCCTGCACGGCGTGGACTTCCATCGACCGCAGCCAAATCATGCCTTCATGCGCCTCTAAATCGGCAACAAGATCCATGAGCACCTGCAGTTGTGCCTTCGATAACGCCATGAGCGCGGCTTCGTCGCCCGCCAAGGTCGCCAATTCCAGCAGGTTTTTTGCCTGCTGCTGCGCCTCGCCAACCAGCTTCCCACTGACATATTCGGCAAATAGTTTGTCGACCAGGTCCGGCTTGTTGCGCATCAACGCCAGGTCGACCGAATGGGCGAGCGACGGGGCAACCCGGCCACCATTGAGCTCGTGCCGCAGATACATCTCTGCGGTACGCGCTTCGATTGCCTCCTCAATGAGCGCCGTCGTCCAGGTCTGTTGGCGCTTACCGCTCTCAATCAGCAGCGCCAGCGCCAACGTCAAGCGAATCGCCACAAAATCGACCAGGTCGCCCGGGAAGCGTTTCTCCCAGTAGTAATTCTTCGCGTTGGATCGCCATCGAATGAACCCGGTCCAACCGTGCAGTCGCGTCATCTCCCGGGTCAGGTAGTCGATCCAGTGTTCTTCGGGCACCCCGAGTTCGGTCAAGACGTAGGCAATGACCCCTTCCGGTCTGTCATCCTTGCTCAGGATATTGCTGATATTCAGACCGCGAAGAAAAAACGGCACGTTGCGCATGGCGTTGTCTCGCCAGGCGTAGTACAGGCCATGTTCACGATCCGGCATCCCCCAGACAGACTGCCCCTCATCGAAAAAATCGAGGCAAATCTTGATGACCAACTCATCGAGCTCGGTACCGATCGCCGTCCCATAGAGCGCATCAACCGCCTCGTATATTGGCCGATTGCCGAGCAGTTCGTCGCGCAGTTGCTGCTGCAAGAGACCGGCAACCTGATCGATTTCGTCGGAAACGGTTTGTGCGTGGAGTGCCGCATAGACGTGTTCGGCGGAGGCGAATGTGCGCCGAACAGACACCGGTCGTTCACGTTCACTCATCAAGGTGGTCATCCAGTGTTCGAGCGGTATCTCACCAATCCCTTCACGGGTATCGAGAAAACGCTTGATCCCGCTACTGAGGGTCTCCCGCGCCACCTTGCCTTCGTGCAGATATTTTTGATAAATCACCCGCGGCAGGAACGTGCGACCGTGAAACAGCTTCGCCCCGAGCTTCAAGGCATCCTCGAATGGCAGATGCTCCAGGCCGTGCAGGGGGTTGTGATGGATGAACGTACGCATCGGCCAGAAAAACGGGATCGGCTCGGCAGCGACGTGGATGATGCTGCGAATCTTCAGCCGCAGCCCCAGCGAAATACTCATGTCAGACGCCCGGTGTAAAGCAAACCGACGAGCGCCAGGCCGGCAAGCAACAACGACATCAGCCAAGTCATCGCGACACTCAGGTCTTGCGGGTAAGGCAGTTCAGCAGGCCCCACGATCAGGCCCTGCAGCAACCGGGCTGCCCCCCAACTCCAGGTGCCCCAAATGCTGACCAACCAGATTGCCGGGAGTGGCTGCGAGATAACCAGGGTATGCAGCACCGCAAAGAATGCCGGGAAAACCGGGGTCGCGATCGCGGCGAAAAAGACTCGTTACCAAGACTCCGGTGAGACGCGGCACGGCGACCGCAAGCCCACCGTAAAGGCCCATGTAAGCGGCGCCGAACCGTTTGGCGATCTCACCGGCCATCACCGCCATGATTGCCAACGGCAGGCCGAAGCCGAGTGCAAGCACTTCCAGCTCGGCCAGCGACAGTCCTTTGAAAGCGGGTGTCCACAGCAATGCCCACGACGACGTGGCGAGAAAACCAATCCAAAGATTGACCTCTCGCATCGCAAGCATGCGAAACGCATAGAGTCCGGCGGTGGCCAATCCCCAGAACTTGATCCAATCCGGCAGATCGCCGATATGTTCCGCAACCAGGAATACGCCAATCTGTGGCCAGAGCAACAACATAGCTGCACGCGCCCACGCATTCGGCATGCGCGCCAACAACGCGTTGACACCGATACTCAACGGGAACAGCGGTAGAAACAGTCCGATCAATAGCAGCTTGAGTTCCATGCTATCGACGCCCGATGAGCCGGGCCCGGTATATCGAATCCCCGCCCGCCTGAACGGCCAGCCTCCAACCAGCCAAGATCCTGGTGTCGTCCACCGCTGTCAGCCCCATCTTAGCCAAACGTTGATCCGCGCCGACAGGGCCAGCGTCAGCCGGGCTGCGCTCAAGTAAATATCGGTTGTATGGAATTCTCTCGCCAACAACGCATAGAAGTTTCGTTGCCAATGCCCCGTGATCGTATTGGCACGGGACCTACGATCAGACCAGTACGCACGTAGCCACCCCAAGACGATCACCAGGCTGGTTATCGTCATCAACACGATGAACCACTGCTGATCAATACCCGCGGCACGATACAGCATCGCGGCAAACGCAGGGTCCGGATAGAGGAACAGATCGAACGCATGGCTTATCAGTGTGTAGCCGACCACCACGACGGTGAAAGAAAACCCCACCAGCACGACCAATCGCCAGGGATTCTGCGATTCCATGTGATAGGTTGCAAACAACAGCTGCGCTCCCGTGACCCACCCGAAGAACAGCAAAACAATGGCGCCTTGCTTTTCGAATAGATCGGGCATCACCGATAGGTGCGAGGCTACGAGCACCAACAAAGGCACCGCCAGCGTAATCAGCGCCATGATCAGCCATGGCTGACGTCGTCTGGTCGGCCTTCGTTGAACGATGAAACGATGGAGTTCGTCTTTCGGGACGCCATCATCGTGCCTCGCCTGGCCGATGATGCTTCCGGCACTCAGGAACAATGTCCCCTTGAAAAGGCCGTGAGCAATCAGGTGGAAGATCGCCAGCGAAAATGCGCCGACCCCACACTCCATGATCATGAAACCCATCTGGCCCATGGTCGAGTAACCCAGCGCCTTCTTGACATCGTTTTGACTGAGCATCAGCACGGAGCCGACCACGGCAGATACCAGGCCAACAATAAAGACCAGATGGAGCACCCCGTCGGTATGCACGAACAACGGCGCAAATCGATTGATCAGGAAGCCGCCGGCATTAACGATCCCGGCGTGCATCAAAGCCGACACGGGTGTCGGACCCTCCATGGTGTACGGCAGCCAGCTATGCAGAAGAAACTGGGCCGACCGTGCGAATGCAGAAAGCGCGACCAGCCCGCCCACCACTTCGACAACCCGAAAACCGAAAAACGTTTCGATCTGGGGGTTGGCCTGCAGCGCAGCGAAAACGTCCGGCAGGGACCACGTATGGAAGCTGTGATAAAGCACCGCCGCCGCCAAGACCAACGGTAGATCGCCGAACCGGTACGTGATGAAGGTCCAGAAACCGTAACGAAACGCCGAGTGGCTGCGCGTCTCATGACCCAACAGAAAATAAAGCAGCACACCGATCAGATGCCAGGCGATCAGCAGGGTGATCAAATCGCCCGCCGCCACCATGACCAGCAGCGACGCGGACATCAGGTCCAACAGCACGAAAAAACGGCCGTATCCCTTTTCTTCCGCCATGTAGCGCACGGAATACATGCGGACCAAGAGGCTGATCCCCGCGATCAGCGTCGCCATCAACATACTCAGCGGGTCAAAAAGCAGGCTTCCCCAAGTGGCTCCCACCGAATACAGGGTCGGCGGCTTGCCGCTCAGCACCAGGCCCAGCAAACCCGCCGCCAACAAAAAGGTCAATACACCACCGGTGACACTGATGCGCGAGACGCGCCGGCCGAGATCCGCACTGAACAATTGAGTCAGCAGTGCGGACAGCAGCGGGAGCACTGGCAACAGGAGTATGAGTTGATCCATACCTTGGTGGCTCACGCCAGGAGAAAACCATAGGCGTGTTTACCGATCCCCAGGGCCTTCGAACAGGCCGTCGTTGTTGTTTTGCAGCTCACCGAGCAACGGCTGTATGCCGCGTGACGTTGAGGTTACCAGAGGCATGCAGTTGCGAAAATGGATACCGACCACGGAGGCATGAGATATGACAACGAAGGCTACTGAGAATCGCACGCGCGGAAGGATTACCGGCCTTTGGCCGTTGCGCGCGCCTCCGGCGCTTGTCAAACATGACGACTTCGAGTCGGAGGTTCGAAACCTTCCGGGCGTGACATTTTACGGAATCAATCAACCGGTTAGAGCGTGCGGCTTGAGCGGTCTTTTTCATAGATGGCCAAGAGCGCCCTATTTGTCCAATAGATTCAGCGTTCCCTACCTGGGATAGTCGGTATCTGAACTGACAACGACTATCAGATCGGATCATAAAAAGAGGACGCCTGCGAAGGTTTCATCTACTGCCGCAACCGGCCAAAGGACATAGCGGCCGCGGACAATTGGGCAGTTTGAATGGCGGGTTGACGATCAGGAACCGGTCGTTCGTATATCTTCGCCGCCGGTCCAGTTCTCGGCCGAGGCTTCCGGCGGGGATACGACTCGGCAGCGACTGCAATGGGGCGGTCACCGGTCGTAGGTTATGAAATCTGGCCGAATGACCCTCACGACTGGTGATCGACCTGAGTGCGACGGCTGAGGAACTCGGCTTCGACCTCATCGTTGGAGCGACCCTGACCGGCCCGCATCGACGCTCGACCTGCCTCGACCTTGCCACGCAGATAAGCGTCGTACTCGCGCGCCTCGCGCTGACGCTGCACGAACTCGCGCATGATCTGGGAAGCCGGACGATGTGAGGCCTCGGCCATCAACTCATCGCGTAGCTCAGGCTCTAGCTGCATCGTGAACACCGCTTGTTTCGACATGGCAGCCTCCAGCAGGAAAGTACTAACGGACGATATACTTTTTCATTACCTCTGTGTCATGGGTTGGCGAGCTTTGCCGCGACAGGACACAATACAGAGCCGTCATCCGACCAGTAGCCTCCCAATGACCGTTCCGTAACAACTGCGGTCATAGCCGGGTTAGGGAATTTAATCGCCAGGATGCCGAGAACGGTAGGTAAACCGTCGTCTGTCCCGATTGTCTAACCGATCGCTGCCATGCGAATGGCAAAGATCTCATGAAAAGTAGCAGCGATTGACTAATGTTACGGGGAGCTGATGCGACCTTCAGCGCACGCCTGATCTGGCGGGCGCATGCCTTGGGCAACCTGGCAAGGTCGGCGGAGTTGCTCGGACAGGGGGCTCGGCTCGATCGGGACGCGCCGAAGCAGGTTGGGTTCTACGCACTGGAGCAGGGGCTTCGATGAGTGATTACAGGCTGAAAGATCTTATGGTACCGGTGGAAGACTACGCCTCTATACCCATGAGTGCTTCGATCCTCGACGGCATTCTCGCCTTGAAAGAGGCACAGCAGCTAGAGTTTCGGGAGAATTCGGAAAGACATCGTGATCGTGCGGTACTCGTACTTGATCCAAAGGGCGAGGTTATCGGCAAGCTCTCCATGTGGTCGATCGTCGGCTGCCTTGAGTTGAATTTCAACCGAGCGAAAGGCAGCCCCGCTGCGTCGAAAGCGGCGTCGAGAGTTGGGTCGACCAAGGCGTTTATCGACGAGATTGCAGCATCTTCCCACCTGTGGCGCAGCCGCTTACATACTATTGCCGATAAAACTGCGCATCTGAAAGTGCAGGATCTGCTGCACGAACCACGTAAGAAAGAATTGATCGATGAGGGAAGTTCTCTTGAACAGGCCATGCATCAGTTGGTTGCTGGACACTTCATGTCCCTGCTGGTCACCAGGGACGATCGAATTATCGGGATATTGCGTCTGGTAGATGTGTTCGAGGCCGTCTGCCGCATGATCAGGCGCGAGGAAGTCACCGTCGCAGCCGAACGCCACAAGTCGGACACGGAGTAAGCGTCGAACCAACATCGTGATCGGCGTAATCGGGGACCACGGTTAGGTTCGCACTTGGCTGGTTGCTACCGGACATCAAATCAAAAAGCTGCTGCTCAGCCAGCCATCTCGGCTTATGTTCGGTATCCGAGCCACTGCTGCCTTAGCCGAGTCGAATCTTCACCGGCAGTTCTGGCCGAGCAGTGTGAATTGGCTGTCCGGCAGCTTACGAATTACAGCAGTCTTCCGGATGACTGCAACCAATGGAAACCAATCAAACCCACGAACCCTGGAACAAAGGCAGGCTGGTCGGCCAAAAACCACCACTGAAGCCCAAGGATATCTGGGCAATTCGCTTCCACCGGCAGAACGAACACCAGATCCGCGACCTGGCGATGTTCAACCTGGCGATCGACAGCAAGCTGCGGGGCTGCGATCCGGTGAGCCTGCGGGTTCGGGACGTGATGTACGCCGATCAGGTCCTGCCCAATCTGTGCCGGAGCAGTGCAAATCACGGCCTGCATCGAATGTCTCGGCGTCATCGCCAGGATCCTCACCCATTCGGATGCGAAAGGGACTGCGGCCCTAAGCCCCGCTGCGGCCGACGTGCCGGGCGCCGCCTCAAGGCTAGCTGTTCGACTGGAACGGATGTCTGAACGAGGATCCTCCTTTGCTGCGACGTCGGTGGTGGGATTACGGTAGCGGCCGGCCTAGTGGGCGGCGAACGAAGAAAAACGTGCCGATGAACGGGTGGCTGGGGTAGAGCCGCCCGTCAAAATTCCGGATTGACGCTGTTCGATGGTCATCGGGGCGGCCAAGCGCTGGGATCGATGGCCCCGGCGGCGACGCGGTTCTGCTTGCTTTGCGTGACCGTGAAGACCAGCGACTGGGGCCGACGCTGCAGTGAATGGGTGTCCGGCAAGATACGTGCAGACAGCGTTTTTGAACGGGACATGGTCGTGCTCGGAGGTACAATCCGGGACTGGACACCGGAACGCCTCGACTGCCGACACGCAACATGAAAAGCAAAGTTTCAGCGGACAAGGGGTTTTTAAACCGTATCAAATCGATGTTCGGCAACCCGGCAAAGTGTCCCGAAAACAACCTGGAAAAGCCCGTCACCCTGCATGCAAAATGCGCAAAAGTACCGCTTAAAGCCTGTACTGAGGGCATTTCGGTGGACAGCGGCGGCAAGAAGCTGCACCTGATCCACGAGACCTTCGTCGGCGAGCCGTACGGTGACCCTCGGCCGGCATTCCTGTTGCTGGATCCTGAACGCGTTCGCCACGGCATCTTTGGTTTCTTGCGTGTCTCCGCCGGCGACCATCTGATCGTCGGACGCGAAAACGAACACCAGCCGGTCATCCTCGGACTGCCAGACTCCGCACCTAAGCGGTTGTTCTCAGTCGTTCACGAGGGCGACGCGCTGGTATTCCAGGACCTGAGCGGGGAATCTGGCACCCAGCTGTCTCATCTGACCGATGGTCATCCGAACACCAACGAGCAACGGATCGCCAACCTGCGCGAGATCTACCGTATTTTTGGTGGCCCAATCCAGCTCCTGCCGCCGGATCAGGCCCTGAATGACCTGAACCGGGTAAACGACATCCTTGCAAAAGAACCTTTGCGCGAAAAAGACTGGCGTGGCATGCCCGGCGGCGTGGTCCGCCTGCCGAAGAAGATGGTCCCCATCATCGTTGGCGATCTGCATGCTCAGGTGGACAATCTGCTCACCCTGCTGACCCAAAACGGGTTTCTCGAGCAGCTGTCCGAAGGCAGGGCCACCATGGTCATCCTGGGCGATTCCGTCCACTCGGAGATAGATGGCACCATGGAGGAAATGGAGACCTCGCTGCTGATCATGGACCTGATCCTTCGCCTGAAGCTCTGGTATCCGCAGCAGGTGTTCTATATACGCGGCAACCACGACAGCTTCGATGAGGAAATCGGCAAGGGCGGTGTGCCCCAGGGTTTGTTGTGGGCGAAGGCACTGTGCGACACGCGCGGCGAGGCCTACAAGGAGGCGATGGACCGCTTCTACGAGTTGTTGCCCTTCGTCGTCGTGTCGCAAACCTATGTGGCCTGTCACGCAGCCCCACCGAAGGGGAAGGTCGACATGGACATGCTGGTCAATATCCACAAGTATCCGGCCCTGATCAACGAGATCACCTGCAACAGGCTGCAACGCCCCAACCGGCCGGCTGGTTACACCAAAGGCGACGTCAAGCGCTTCCGCAACACGCTAAAGATCGGCAGAAAGGCAGAGTTGTTCGTCGGCCACACGCCTCTGACACGGCATGACACCATTTGGTCGAATGTCGGCGGCATCGAACACCACGATGTGGTGTTCAGCGGCAACATTCCCTGGATCGGTGTCTACACCGGCACCGATGGTGAAATGATTCCGCTGAAGTATCGTGCTGAAGCGTTGCTGCCGATAATCAACAGCATGGATGACGTCGAACTGTACGATGAACTCGAACACTAGTCAGAGGATGCCGGCAGGCGGCGACAAGGGGGCGCGAAAGCGGGCTCTCAAGCACGGACCGGTCATCTTTCAACTGGAGGAGATTCTGCCCGACGAGGTCAGAGATCGGAAGGATGCGTCCCTGGCGGAGCTGAACCACATATTCAAGATGTATCTGCGCGAGCGGGGCACGCGCAAAAAGAATATCTCCATCCTCGGTCAATTCGCGGTGATCTACAACGATCCCAGATTTGCCGAGTGGCACACCATGAGTAAGCCCGAGCAGAGCGCTGCGCTGTCCGACCAAGTGATGATGCCGCCGGTCTATGACGAACTGATTAGACCTATCGGCATCGCGGCAGGTGACGAAAATACCATCAAGGGCGTGGTCAAGGACGCTGTCCAGAATGCGATCGACAGCTTTTCGCATGCCGCATTCGTGAAGAAGAAGTACGTCAGCCGTTTCCCCGGGTTAAAGATCATTCTTTTCATCGCTCAGGCGCAGGAACGCTTGGTTCTGGCGGTGGTCGACAACGGTTATGGGGAAAAGATTTCCAAGCCAAAGAAGAACATGCTCGGTGAGGAATACGGCGACGACATTCTGTCACGCTTGGTCGACTGGGCGGTGCGACGCTACTTCGAAAAGGATGAAGGCGCAATAAGGCGCGACATCGCCTACACCGGCGGCCAGGGCATGGCGATGAAAAAGCTCAATGTCGAGCTGCAACTGAACACCGAGGTCTACTTCGTGGCGTCGGGCGCGGTATTCGAACTGACGCTGAAGAACGTCTTCTGAGCGGTCCATACCCAGGTTCGAATGGGCCGGGGACAGCCATAGCAATGCCACGCCCAAAAACGCGGTCGCCCCAAATTCGGGACTGGACACAGTTCAGAATCCGTCGCCCGGGATTCGAACGCAGCCTTCCATTAACACCCTTGCGCTATGGCTCATGATTACCTTGTCGGCCGTCCATTCAGCGTCTTTCCGGTTGATCTGCGCACCCACCTTGCGGGTGCCTGAGATTGCCGCAGGATTTCCGGTCGCGGCCCTCGAAGGCGGCTTCTTTGTCTGAGTTCGGCCAGTGGACTAAACCGCTACCGCGGCGGCCGCGGTTTAGTCCTGTCACGCGGCGCAGCCGCGCTGACAACATTGACCCGGCCCAGACGTTGCCGCACGCGACCGGATCCCTGCCACCCCGACTGTTGCGACATTGCAATGTCGTTCTTGCCGATGTTACAACGCCAGGCATCGTCGCGCTCCGGCGCACCTGGCAACACCGACACAGTCCGTCCGGATCCCGTATGAAACGATCGCAAGCATGTCTCGCACTACTGGCCTTCCTCGCACTCGGCGGGTGCAGTGAAAGCAGCAGCGATGCCGCCGGCACCTCCGGCAAACCGGCCTTTGCGAGGCTGTCAGATTCTTTTCTGAGCGACTACCGCGCATCGCTGGCCGGTCCTGTCACGACAAAAAGCATTGACGCCGGCGGTGAATGGCTGGGCGTGTTGTTCTGCCCATCCGGCGCCTTCCCCGTGTCGCTCGACATCAAGCAGGCCGCTGAGCAGGTCACGGCCGTCGCAAGCATCGCCCCGGCCATCGGCGACGCGCGACGCAAGACGCCGTTTCACGCCGAGCATGACGGCAGAAGCGGTTCGGGCAATTACGACGCGAAATCGCAGTCGCTCGCCATCACTGTCGAAGCCAATCCGGAGATGGACCGGCGCAAGGCGCGCGGCCTGCACATGGCGATGTTGCTGGAGCCGGAAAATGGCCAACGCGCGCTGCTCGCGGTGACCGAGACCAGCGGGGCGCGCTCACAGCGCGCCTGTAGCGATGGGATCGCCGCGCGCGGCGACGCCGCCGATCAACTTGGGGCACTCATCGACCGGATCGCAACCCTCAAAGCGGATCGCAGGCCGGTCACACAAGGACAGTGCCCACCGGAATATCGTGACTGGCTCGCCGGCATGTCCACCGACGGCAAGCTGCCGTTCGACAATGAGGCCTTCACGACCGCGTTCGGCAAGCCCTATCTGGCGCTCGATGCCGAGAGCCTGCTGCAGGCCTCTGCGCTGATCTCGGGCTCTTGCGCCAACAGCGACGACCGTCGCCAGCGCGTTCAGCTGTTACGTATCGGCGGCTATCTTCGCGACCACCGCAGCCTGCAATCCAGCTTGCACACATCGTGGCGCGATGCCATCTGGTCGACGTGGCGCGACTGGGTCGGCGCCGAGATCGCGCGCGGTGTGGGCTTTGATCTGGCGAGCGCCGTTGCGTTGCGCACTATCCCACATCGTTTCGGGCTTGGGCGTCACCCGACGGCGCGCGAGTTCGATGGCCAGATCGCAGAGCTTGTCGAAAAGAGCCAGATCGATGACCGCGATCTGCAATTCGCCACGCGCCTCGAGGACGCACGCGACGACTTCCGTGCCCTGCTCGACCTGCATCTGCAGGCCGGCGGCCGCGGTGACATCGATATGGGAATGGTGCGCACAGCACTGACCTACTACCTCGGCAACGCCGCAAAGCATTACGCCGAGAAGGCCACCAGTGTACCAAGTGCCGCCTTCATGTCGGCATGGATGACGCAGCACGCGGCGAACGCGCCCTGCCCCGCCGCCACGTCGGCGGCATGCGTGCAGACCGCCGAACACTTCGGCGAACGCCTGGACACTCTCGCCGAGGCCCTTGCCGATACGCTCGCAGCCGACTTCGCTAAACACGCACGGCGCGACGACGACATAGCGAAACTTGCCGAACTGGTCGCGTTCGAGCGTCGCGTCGGCGCCACCTACGGCACACTGCTCAACCATTCGGCGTTCGAGGATGGCAACGCGCACCGAACCGACACTCGTCGCGAGCTGCAGGATGATCTACAAGACAACTTGCTGGCGCTGGCCGAAGTCGCCGATACCGCGCCGGCGCTGCGCACAATCGAGTCAACGTATTTTGTCGACGACGATTTCGCCGCCGACGAGGCCGGGCCAGTCAGGGAGGCCATCGCCACCCGGCAGTCCAACACCCGCCCGTTCACGAAGCTACCGCGCGGCGACTATTTCAACGCCCTGTACAACCGCGACTTCGCCGCGTTGCGCGCGCTCGACCAACGTTACCTCAGGGGCATCCGGCCGCTGATGGCTTTTGGCACCCAACAGGCCATTGCACTCGGACCGCTGATCGACGCCATCAGCGGCGGCAGGCGCGGTAGCGCGGCGGGCGAACTGCGTCGCGGGCTCGATAATCTGACGGTACTGTATGCCGTGCTCGGCACCTATCTGCTCGAGTTCCAGGACGTGTATGCCGACTGCCTCAAGCCCGGCGCGGTGACCGTGCAGATCAGTGAACGCACGGACCTGGTCAGGCGCGACGGCTTCGGCAACGTGGTCGAACGCCACGAAGGCTGGACCAATCTCGACTACTACAAGGTCAACCCGGAGTTTCGCGGCCATTTCCAGGCCCTGTTCGATGCCGCAAAAGGAACGGCACAGGCGCGCCTGCTGGATCTCTTCATCAACGATGCACAGGTCGCCACACTACGCAGCGCCACACGCGAATTGATGCGCTCGCATGCCTGCGATTCGGCACAGGTCAAACAGCTTGAAGCCGGTTTCATCGCCTACGACCGCGAACTGAAGCGACGCGTGCGGGGACGTTGATCGATCGCAGCTCGCCCTTGAACCAGCGACGGCGTGCAGTGCCACCCGCCCAAGTCGGTGAGCTCAAGCCTTGGAGACGAGAATTGGACAAGGCACCGCACAAACAGCAAGGCCATCCGTTGGGGTGGCCTTCTTCGTTGCAGCTGCTGGCGATTTCGGCCATGAGCGGTCGGTCAGGAAAGCTCTTCTTTGGGCGCCTAACGAGTCGCGTATCCTGCTTTAGGAACGCGCCGGCAATATCAATCGACACAGCTAGAGAGGTTCTCTCGACCGCCTCAATCCCCGTAAAGCCCGGAAAGTTATCATTCACGCGTGAAAATACATGCGTAGCACAGGCACTTTTTCGCATTTGTCCAATGCTGCGGCTAACATGTGTCTTTCTTTTGGGAATCTTCCGGAGCCCTCAATGCCCAAGAAAATTGTCGTGTTTGCGGTGCTTTTGATCGTGCTCGGCGTCGGCGCTTTCCTGATATCCTCCAGTCGCACTGCCCTGCTACCTGCCTACGTCGGCGGCGCCTTGGTGATCGTCGGGTTCCTGGCGATGGGACTCTCTGGTTTTCGCAGGTATATGCTTCCGGTGGCCGGGCTCGTCGCACTGCTCGGCGCTCTGGCCCCGGCGGCGGCGCTCGCCATCCGCGCAGCCGCTATGAGCCCGCTCGCTCTGACGGTTAACGTCTGCATGCTGGCTTTGAGCGCGACGCTTTTCGCCCTGATCGTCCGCGATTTCATGGCTGAGCGGCGCGCCTAGCGCACGGGCCGCGGCGGCTGTGTCGGCCGGCGCGGAATCCGCCAAAAGGGAGACCAAGTGAGTTTCTCTACCGGGGCACCAGCGGCTGCTTCCGACGAAGCGGGGGTTCTGACAGCGTGAGCTGGCCGTCCACGTGCGGACAAAGCCCGCCCAGGGTCAGTAGCCGTCATGCTGCCTCAGACCGGGCGACTGGCCCCTTTCGGCCGCAGGACCAAACCGCTCGCGCGGGGTGCAGCGACGGTGCCCGCAGAGACAGCTCCGCCAGCGCAGCCCTCCGCACCCAACTTGCCTTAGAGAGGTACTCCAACCAAGAGTCGTTGCAATACGCCTGTCTAAGCCGATGTGAATTCCGTCAGGCAGACTTTCGCAAAGGAGCGTTCCCGAAGGCGGATCTCAGTCGGGCCCATTTCGGCGGAGCCAATCTAAGTGGCGCGATTCTCTCTGAGGCAGACCTCAGCCGCGCAATACTCGCCCAGACTAACCTCAGTCGAGCATTTCTCGTCGGGGCAAACCTGAGTGGGGCGCAGCTCAGTAACGCTAATCTCCGTGGGGCAAAGCTCGGAAACGCGAACCTCAGTGACGCTGTGCTCGGTGAAACGGATCTCAGAGAGGCGGCACTGTCTGGTGCAAAGCTCAACGGTGCAAACTTAGATCAGGCAGACTTCAGTAAGGCGGCCCTGCGCGGCGCGGACCTTCGGCAAGCGCGTCTTGACGAGACGGACTTCAGTGGGGCTGACCTCGCTTACGCAAACCTGACAGACGCGATCTTCTTAGCGGTTGAGTTCAATGAAGCGAACCTTCGGGTTGCGAAACTCCGCAACGTAGCCCTTGGCGGGGTAGACCTCAGTTCGGCGCATCTCGAGGAGGCTGACCTGAGTGGTGCCACTTACTCTCGGGATACGAAGTGGCCACCGAACTTCGATCCAGAGGCGGCGGGCGCCGTCCTCGTCGAGAACGATCTGGCTCAGTCGTCCTCAGCACCTCAGACAGAAAACCTGCCTTCTGCGCCATCCGCTCAATAGCAGCGCAACAGCGTGTTCGACCTGCCCTAGGGTGTCTATCCTCTGAACGGAATGGCCGCTCAGGAAGGATTACCGGCCTTCGGCCGTTCTGCGCGCCTCCGGCGCTTGTCGACAATTTCGATGGGAACGAAATTGGACGTGCAAAGCACGCCAGAAGGGTGAAAGCCATGGATGGCTTTCATCAACCATGCGAAGACTAGTCGGAGGTTCGAATCCCGCTTTTTTCTAACAAAAAGAAAAAAGCCCAGGGTTAGCTGAGCTTTTTTCTTGGTATGGCGCGCCCGGAAGGATTCGAACCTCCGACCCCCTGGTTCGTAGCCAGGTACTCTATCCAGCTGAGCTACGGGCGCTAAAACTGGGACGCGAAATTATCAGGGCTGCGGGAATTTCTGTCAATTTTGGTTTCGCCGCATCACGGGAAATGGACGAATGGGCGTGCGGCCCTTTCGCCGCTCTGCGGCACACCCGATCCTTGTCGACGATTTCTCCTGCGGGGAATCGGAGAGAGGGATTGATTCGCCGCTGCGCAGCTCAACCTTTCAGGGCGCCGGTATCGCCTGCATCTGCGCCAACGCTGGGCGTTGGCTGTCGACAATTTCGACTGGAGTGAAATTGGACGCGCGAAGCGCGCCCGCAGGGTGAAAGCCAAGGATGGCTTTCATCAACCACCGGTTTGAAACGAGGGTTCGCATAGCTCTTTCGGAGCAACAAACGTAAAAAGGCCCCACAAGGGGGCCGTTTTGCGTTTGGCGGAGAGAGAGGGATTCGAACCCTCGATGGAGCTATTAACCCCATACTCCCTTAGCAGGGGAGCGCCTTCAGCCACTCGGCCATCTCTCCAAAAATCTCCGTCGCCACTAGCTGCCGCTTAACCGTCCGTGGTGTCGGTGCCAGCAAATATCTCCTGGCTTACCCGTCGCCGCTGTCACCTTCCTGCTTGATGCGGTCGTAAATCTCTTCGCGATGCACAGACACATCGCGGGGCGCGTTCACCCCGATTCGCACTTGATTGCCCTTCACCCCAAGCACGGTGACGGTTACTTCATCACCAATCATCAGGGTTTCTCCGACTCTGCGCGTCAAAATCAACATTTCCCGCTCCTTCGTCACGCAGCACAGACGCATTTCCCTACGCCTGCCAACGTGTCGGTTTGCCAACCTTATCCGACGTTCCATCGCGCCGGGCCCGGAATTCTAGCAATTCCCGATGCGCTAAAGAAAGAGAAAAGCCGCTTTTAAATCGTCGATTCCTCAGCCAAACCGAATGCGTCGTGGAGCGAACGCACGCCAAGTTCGAGGTATTTCTGATCAACAACGACAGAAATCTTAATTTCTGAAGTCGAAATCATTTGAATGTTGATGCCCTCCTTCGAGAGCGTTTCGAACATCTTGCTTGCAATGCCTGCGTGAGAGCGCATACCAACACCGACCAGCGATATCTTGACGATTTTGTCATCACCGACGACCTCGCGCGCACCGACATCGGCCGAGACACGATTCAGGATCTCAACCGCCTTGGCGTAGTCGTTGCGGTTAACCGTGAAAGTGAAGTCGGTCGTGCCGTCGTAAGCGATGTTCTGCACGATCATATCGACCTCGACATTCGCTTCGCCGATCGGGCCAAGTATCTGGTACGCGATACCAGGATGGTCAGGGACCCCTCGAATCGTCAATTTGGCTTCGTCGCGATTGAATGCGATACCGGAAATCTTCGCAGCTTCCACAACCTCTTCCTCCAGGCTGATTAGAGTGCCTTCGCCGCCTTCCTCGAAACTGGAAAGCACACGCAACGGCACATTATATTTACCGGCAAATTCAACCGAACGAATCTGCAACACTTTCGACCCGAGACTGGCCATCTCAAGCATTTCCTCGAAGGTAATACGATCGAGTTTGCGCGCTTTGGGTTCGACACGGGGGTCGGTGGTGTAGACCCCATCCACATCGGTGAATATCTGACATTCATCTGCATCCAAGGCAGCGGCCATGGCTACCGCCGTGGTGTCAGAACCACCTCGACCAAGCGTTGTGATGTCGCCGCGTTCATCGACGCCCTGAAATCCAGCCACCACAACGACACGGCCAGCCTTAATATCCGCGCAGACCCGGGCATGATCGATGTCCATGATGCGCGCCTTCGAATGCGCGCTGTCGGTCAGAATATGGACCTGCGGCCCGGTGTAGGAGCGTGCGTCGCAACCTATCTCTTGCAGGGCCAGACAGAGCAACGCGATGGTGACCTGCTCCCCGGTCGAAACCAGTACGTCCATTTCACGCGGACTGGGGTCGGCACTGATTTCCTCAGCCAGTCCAATCAGGCGGTTGGTCTCTCCCGACATAGCCGAAACGACGACAACCACGTGATCACCGGCATCGCGGTGGCGTTTAACCCGGGCCGCAACATTTTTGATGCGCTCAACCGTGCCGACCGAGGTGCCCCCAAATTTTTGAACGATCAAAGCCATGCTGCGACGGGACTCCTGCTACCCATGCGATTCAACAACCTCGGACTCTCAGAGCCGCTCGGCAACCCATCCCTCGACCATCGCCAATGCATTCGGCACGCCAGCAGGATCGGAACCGCCCGCCTGCGCCATGTCCGGGCGACCGCCCCCTTTGCCACCGACCAACTCGGCCGCGGCTTTGACCAGATCACCCGCGCGACACCGGTCCGTCAGATCCTTGGTAACCCCTGCGATGAGGTTGACCTTGTTGCCATTGACGGCCGCCAACAGGATCACCGCACTACCAAGTTTGTTTTTCAACTGATCGAGCGTATCGCGCAGTGATTTCGGCTCAACGCCCTCCAGCCGGGTCGCGAGAACCTTGACACCCTGCACATCGGCTGCCTCGGCGGCCAGGTCGGTGCCGGCAGCCGAGGCCAGTTTCGCTTTGATCTGCTCCAGTTCTTTCTCGAGTCGACGATTGCGTTCCAGCAATTTGCCAACCTTGTCCTCGAGCTCTTCCCGTCCGGCATTCACCAGACCGCTGAGCCGCAACAGCCGGTCTTCATCGGCCTCGACCGATTCGACCGCCCGCTCGCCGGTCACGGCTTCGATGCGACGGACACCCGACGCAATCCCCGTCTCCATGGTGATCTTGAACATACCGATGTCGCCGAGCGCCTTGACGTGCGTTCCACCGCAGAGCTCGGTGGAGAAGTCACCCATACGCAGCACGCGAACCCGATCGTCGTACTTTTCGCCGAATAGCGCCAACGCCCCCGAAGCTTTCGCGTCGTCGAGCGCCATGATCCGCGTCTCGACCATATGGTTCATCCGAATCTGTTCGTTGACGAGCCGCTCTATCTTCAGCAATTGCTCCCGGGTTACCGGTTCGAAGTGCGAAAAATCGAAGCGCAGGCGCTCCGCCTCCACCAGGGAACCCTTTTGACCGACGTGATCACCGAGGACAGACCGCAGGGCCGCATGCAGCAGGTGGGTCGCCGAATGATTGAGCGCCGTGTCGCGACGCCTCTCGTCGTCGACCTGTGCCATCACGCTGTCGCCAACGCGCAGTGCGCCGGATTTCAACTCACCAATGTGCGCAAACACTGTGCCTGCCTGCTTGCGTGTATCGCCAACGACAAACTCAACCTGTTCGCCAACGGTTAGTAGACCCGTATCGCCGGCCTGGCCGCCGGACTCGGCATAAAACGGCGTGCGATCCAGCACCACAACAGCGCTTTCTCCCGGAGTCAGCTCGTCCGTTGACTCGCCCTCGCGGAACATCGCCACGACAGTCGCGGCATCGTGCAGTCTCTCGTAGCCGGTAAAGTCGGTCTCGCCTTCGATGTCGAAATCGGCCGCCTGCGCGACACCGAACTGGCTGGCCGCACGCGCCCGTTCGCGCTGCTCGGCCATGGCGAGGTCAAAGCCTTCGCGATCGATCTGCATCGAACGTTCGCGCGCGATGTCCGCCGTCAGGTCGGTCGGGAAGCCGTAGGTGTCGTATAACTTGAACACCACGTCGCCGGGAATCACATCACCCTGCAGGTCGACAATCGCGTCATCAAGGATCCGCATTCCGTGCTCGATGGTCTCGGCAAAGCGTTCCTCTTCAACCCGCAATACCCGCGCTACGAGTTCCCGGGCCCGATGTAGCTCTGGGTATGCCGCCCCCATCTGATCGTCCACAGCGGCGACGAGCTTGTAAAAAAACGGTTGCTGCTGACCCAGCTGGTAGCCGTGGCGGATTGCCCGGCGGATGATGCGACGCAGCACATAGCCGCGACCCTCGTTACCTGGGGTCACACCGTCGACCACCAAAAACGCACAAGCGCGAATGTGGTCTGCAATCACGCGGAGCGATTTGGCCGACAGATCGCTGGTCCCGGTGACCTCTGCTGCCGCCTTGATCAGGCTTTGGAACAGATCGATCTCGTAATTGGAATGCACGTGCTGCAGAACGGCAGCCAAACGTTCCAGACCCATGCCGGTGTCTACCGATGGCTTCGGCAGCGGCGTCATATCACCGCCGGCGTCGCGGTTGTACTGCATGAAGACCAGATTCCAGATCTCGATGTAGCGATCGCCGTCCTCCTCCGCGGTACCGGGGGGGCCGCCCCAGACGGCTGGGCCATGGTCGTAAAAGATTTCGGAGCAGGGTCCGCATGGCCCCGTGTCACCCATCGACCAGAAGTTGTCGCTCTCGAAAGGCTTGCCGCCCGGCTTGTCGCCAATCCGGCTAAAACGCGCTGGATCGATACCGATTTCGTCAAGCCAGACGGCGGCGGCTTCGTCGTCGTCCTGGTAGACCGTGACCCAAAGGCGGTCAGCCGGCAGCCCCATCACCTTGGTCAGGAATTCCCAGGCGTACTCGATCGCCTCACGTTTGAAGTAGTCACCGAAGCTGAAGTTGCCCAGCATCTCGAAGAACGTGTGGTGGCGCGCCGTGTAGCCGACATTTTCGAGATCGTTGTGTTTGCCGCCCGCCCGGACGCAGCGCTGCGAGGTCGTCGCCCGCACATAGTTGCGACGCTCCTTGCCGAGAAAGACGTCCTTGAACTGCACCATACCGGCATTGGTAAACAGCAGAGTCGGGTCGTTGCCGGGTACGAGAGGACTGGAATCGACGATTTCGTGCTGCTTGCTCGCAAAGTAGTCGAGAAAGGCAGAGCGAATTTCGGCGCTGGTTTTCATGCGGTCGGAAAGTTTTGAGGCGAAACGGAAATGGTATGCAGGTTGACAGGAAATGTCACCTTAAATACCCGCGGTTTCCCGGAATAATCAATCGGATAGCGGGTATGCCGGGCCGGCCTGCATGCCATCCGGCCATGCGGCCGTCAGCTGAGGCCGTGGTCGTCCAGGTATCGCCCGATCAGCCCGGTGGGAAAACCGCGTTGTTGCAGGAAGCGCGACCGCCGCGCGAGTTCGCGTCGATCGGATGCCGGCGCGTCGCCAAATTTGCGGCTGGCGGCCTCACGCAGACAGTCCCGCCATTCGAACGCCCGCTCATCCAACGATTCGGCGATCAGGTCGTTGTCGACGCCGCGCTCGGACAGCTCGGCACGAATGCGTAGCGGGCCGAAGCCTTTGCGGCTTCGCTGGTCGACGTAGCTCTCGGCGAACCGCTGATCGCTGAGCAGGTTACGTATCTCCAGATCATCGAGCACCGCGCCGACCAGCGCTTCGTCATGAAAATGCCGCGCCAGCTTGCGCCGCAATTCGAAGCGCGAGTGCTCGCGCATCGCCAGGAACGCGATCGCGGCCGATTCGACGTCACCCGGCCCGACATCCGCTGCTTTCGCCGCCATTGGCTTCAACCCTCACTGGTCTCGTCTTTCGGTTGCGCATCCGCCTCCGGCTTGACTTCGTCTTCTGGTATCAGGGCGGCTCTGATCTGCGTTTCGATGTGTTGCGCGATCTCGGGGTTTTCTTTCAGGAAATTGCGGACGTTCTCCCGCCCCTGCCCGATACGATCGCCGTTATAGCTATACCAGGCACCGGATTTCTCGATCAGGCCCTGGCCGACACCCAATTCGATGATCTCCCCCTCGCGCGACACGCCCTCGCCGTAAAGGATCTCGAAGTGCGCCTGCCGGAAGGGCGGGGCGACTTTATTCTTGACCACCTTGACCCGTGTCTCGTTACCGAGCACCTCGTCGCCCTTCTTGATCGCACCGATGCGGCGGATGTCGAGACGAACCGAAGAATAGAACTTGAGTGCGTTGCCACCGGTCGTGGTCTCAGGACTGCCGAACATCACACCGATCTTCATGCGAATTTGATTGATGAAAATCACCACACAGTTGGATCGCTTGATGTTGGCGGTGAGCTTGCGCAACGCCTGTGACATCAATCGGGCTTGCAGGCCGACATGCGAATCACCCATATCGCCCTCGATCTCGGCCTTGGGCGTCAGCGCCGCCACCGAGTCGATGACGACCACGTCCACTGCGCCTGAGCGCACCAGCATGTCGGTGATCTCCAGGGCCTGTTCACCGGTGTCCGGTTGGGAGACCAACAATTCATCCATATCGACCCCGAGCTTTTCGGAGTAAACCGGATCCAGCGCGTGCTCGGCATCGATAAAGGCGCAGGTGCCACCCTGCTTTTGCGCCTCAGCGATAATATGCAGCGTCATCGTTGTCTTACCGGATGATTCAGGGCCATAGATCTCGACGACACGGCCTTTCGGGACACCGCCGACCCCAAGCGCCAAATCAAGACTCAGCGAACCGGTGGAGATCACCTCGATGTTCCGGATGGCGTTGGCATCGCCCATGCGCATCACCGAGCCTTTACCAAACTGTTTCTCGATCTGGCCAAGTGCCGCTGCTAGCGCTTTTTTCCGGTTGTCATCCATTGCGTGTCCTCCGCGGGCGATCGCGTTTTTGAAGTGGGAGCAGATTTTGTACCGAGTGTAGTTCGTTCTCTTTTTGTTTTCTAGTACAAAATGCATTGTTGCTCAGGTCAGCGGCCACCGGTGGATGCATCGGTAGTGCGGAGCGGGTCCGGGCACCGATGCCACCAGGGCCCACTCACGTACCGCCCAGCTGATCGGCGCCAGGGGTCGATGATCGGGCGGCGATTTGACGTTCCGGGCAAGCGTGACGTGCGGTTTGAACGGCCGCGTTTCCGGTGTAAGACCGATTCCCGGCAATCTGTCGCCAAGATACCGATGCAGCTCGGCCAGCGACGCACCGGGTGAACTCGGCCCGCACCACAAAACCTGCGGCCGCGCCCAGTGACCGACTTCGTCGAGCACAATGCCAAACCCGACCCGCGGCGCGCTCGCACCCAGCTTGACCAGTTCCGGCAGCACTGGCGCTTCGATGCGGCCGAGAAAATGGAGGGTCAGGTGAAAATCGGCTCGGTGTTGCCAACGCACGTTGGACGACAGATTTTGCGTCTGCCAATGCAGCAAGGCGTGACGGACCGCATCGTCCGGCCAAAGCGCAAAGAACAGGCGGCTTTGCTCGCGCATCAGCGGGCCCGCTGCAGCAGGCCTTGCAAAGCCATGTCGACCGTCGCCGCGCGCACCGCAAGGCGGTCACCGGCGAAATGCGCCTCGATCGCCTCGGTACGGCGTTCCGTCGCCCAGGCCAACCAGACGGTACCGACCGGTTTGTCCGGCGATCCACCGCCAGGACCGGCGATGCCGCTCACCGCCACCGACAATTGCGCACGACTCTGTGCCAATGCGCCCTGTGCCATTTCGGTCACCGTCGCTCGACTCACCGCACCATGGCGGTCGAGGGTTGCGGCCGAGACACCTAGCATCTCTCGCTTGGCGGCGTTGCTGTACGTGACAAAAGCACGATCGAACCAACCGCTGGAGCCAGCCACATCGGTCAGCGCAGTGGCGATTCCACCGCCCGTGCAGGATTCAGCGCAGGCGACATACCACTGACGCTGGATCAAGGCCTGCGCCAACTCGGCAACAATCGCTGGGCGATTCATGTTCTCCATGCAGTCCGGTCGATGCCGCTATCCGTTAAACTGCGCTGCATCATTCCAAAAGCATAGCCGAGCCGCAGCACACCGATGAGTGACGAAAACATCCTGCTTGAGCGAAACCCCTCGCCGATGAAACTCGAGGTCATGGGCGTCTACGATTGGCCAATCTGGCGCAAAGAGGCATCGGTTTTTCCGTGGACCTACGAGAAGCAAGAGACCTGCTACATCCTCCGCGGGCGCTTCAGCGTGACCCCCGAAGGTGGCGAACCCCAACACTTCAAACGCGGCGACCTCATTACCTTCCCACAGGGGATGACCTGCACCTGGACGATCGAGGAAGACGTCGAGAAGCACTACGACTTCCAATAGGCAGTGGTTTCAATTCGGCTGTGCAACCAGCCGCTGCATTGGACCGACGAGCCCCCCGGGAAGGCGCGGGATGGCGCTGAGCAGCGACATGACGCCAGCCGCGGCATAAGGAACAGCCTGTACGCAAAGCATCGCGACCCACAACTGCACGTCGAGCAGGCCGCCATCCTCACGCAACAGGACAGCACCTGCCCCGATCAGCAACGCGGCCATAAAGAGCAATTCCTCACGTGCTTCGAGTGCCGCGCGCAACAGGCCCTGGGCGCCACTGTGCTTCGGCGTGCGGAAAAATCCGACGCCACGATCGACAAACCCGGTAAGCATGGCGCGCGCGATCGTGTGCGACAGAGCCAACCCGGCTATACCGGCCGCCAGACTCTGCCGCAGGCTGGCCCGCAAGCGCCACCGGTAGAGAAAAAACAGCTTCGACAGCTTGAAGGCAAACAACGTCAACGGCAGGGCGACGAATATCGGATGCGGTGGCGCAAACCGATCGGGTGCAATCACCATCGCTACCGTCCACGCAATCGCCGCGAGGTTGAACAATAGATTGAACCCGTCGGCCAGCCAAGGCAGCCACCCAGCGACGAAATGGTAGCGTTGCCCGGCGGTTAGGCGGGTTCGGCAGAAGCCGAGGAGTTCAGCGAGATGAGCGCGCAGGATCAACACAGCACCGTAGGCCCAACGGAAACGCTGCTTTTTGAAGTCGAGGAAGGTATCGGGCATTAGCCCCCGACCATAGCTGTGCGGCACATAGACCGCCGAATGACCCTGTTCGAACAGCTTCAAACCGAGCTCCGCGTCTTCGGTGATACACCATTCGCTCCAACCCTCCACGGCACCCAGCGCGGTCCGCCTTACCATGGTCATGGTGCCATGCTGGATGATCGCGTCACGCTCGTTGCGGGTCACCATGCCGATGTGGAAAAACCCCTGGTACTCGGCCTGGCACATCGCCTTGAACAGGCTCTCATCGCCGTCACGGTAGTCCTGCGGTGCCTGCACGATCGCGATGTCCGGATCGGCGAACATCGGCGCCAGATCACGTAGCCAATTCGGCTCGACCTGGTAGTCGCTGTCGATTACCGCGATCAACTCCGCGGCCGGGTCAGTCTGCCGCAGCGCGAAGTTGAGCGCGCCCGCCTTGAAGCCGGCCAGCGGCGCAATATGGAAAAAACGAAACCTTGCGCCAAGGTGTTCGCAATGCTGTCTTACTGGCTCCCAGGTGGCCGGATCCGCGGTGTTGTTATCGACCACCAACACCTCGAAATCCGGGTAGTCGAGACGCGACAGGGCGTCCAGCGACTGCATCAGCATCTCCGGCGGCTCGTTATAGGCCGGCACATGGATCGAGACCTTGGGCAACACATCATCCGGCGTCGGCGGCGGCAGCGTGGTGCGACGGGATTTGCGTAACCAAATTGATTCGGCCCATTCATGGGCTTCGGCCAACAGCACGATCAAGACTGCGAGGGCGCTCAACAGCAGCACAGCGCTGACCGCCAACATCGACAAGGTCATGTACTGCTGCGTGAAGTCGTACAGCAGCCAGACCACGAACGTCGTGATCCCGTAAGCGACCAGCGCGAGGAACCCATGGCCGCCGGCTGACAGCCCGCGACTGTCCCGCAACAGCAACGCGAGCAGCAGTATCGCGAGCGTGACGCTGACCGCGGCAAGACTGGTCCAGTTCGGCACCGGCACAATCGGCGACGTGAATTCGAATTTGGCCTCACGATCGGCGTCGTAGACACCCCAGTGACTACCCGCCTCGCCTTCCAGAATCCGCTTCCACGGCTGGTCGAAGGCCTCCATCAGGTAATACACCACATCTTCGCGTTCAGCGGCGGCAATGAAGCGACGCAGGAACCGCGCCTGGTTGGCTGGGCTCGCAACCGCGTCGTACAGGGTCCGCCCGTTACTCGGCCATCCGACCTCGGAGATCACGATCGGCTTGTCCGGATAAGCGTCTCGCAGTTCGGCATAGCGTTGGAAGACGTAATCGACGGCACTGTCGACGGCCACCCCTTCCCAGTAAGGCAAGAAATGCACCGCGATGAAATCGACCGCTTCGACGAGTTCCGGATGGTCCATCCAGATATGCCAGGGTTCTGCGGTGCTGACCGGCGCCCAGACCGAGCGCTTGACCGTCTTGATATGCCCGATGACTTGCTCGACCGTCTGATCCTTGCGCAACACCGCCTCGTTGCCGACCAACACCCGCACCACCTGTTTGTGACCCTTTAGGTAGACATCAACCAGGCGCTCCAACTCGGCTGCGTTGTGGTCGTCCTGGTTGTTCAGCCAGGCACCCAGCGTCACGTTGAGGCCATGGGCGGCGGCCAGTTGAGGTATCTCGGCCTGCGTGGAATTGACACTGTAGGTCCGCACCGCGTGTGCGGTACCGGCCAGCAGGGCCAGGTCGGCGTCGATCTCCGCCGTGCTGGGGAAATTGCCGTCCGCCGGTGCCTGCTCACCGCGCATCGGTGAAAACGAGAAGCCAGCGACTTTTTCCGGCCATGGCGGCTCGATGCCCGGACGGTTCAACAACGCCCAGAGCAGCAGCGACAGCAGGCCCATCGAGAGGGCGATGATCAAGCTGGCCCGGTTCATGTTTATCGTCCCAAGTATTAGCGAAAACTGATTAACCCATGCGCCAGGGGACGCGTAAAGCACGCTGGCGGCAAGCCATGACCTGGCTCACAGAATCCCGAACAGGCCGCCGGTTCGACATCCCAAGGCCCAGCGGCAACGCGGCGCGTATCCAAGCCGGCCGCCGTAATTTTTTTGAACCCAGCGCTGGGGGCCTGTCACTCCCGACCTCCGCTTTTACGCCGGTAGCGGCCCGGAGAAAACACTGCGAAAAACCCAACAACAGGCTGGGCTCAGCGAACGAGAGCGGCATAGCCCAGGTGGTGCAACCCTCGGAAGCCCACTGTGGCGCAGACGAACAGGCCCCGGCGGGCGATTTCTGTCGCCCGGCGAATCGGCCGCTATCGACTTGACCCGCCTTGCACCCTAGAGTTGCGCCATCGATCCGTTCGCGTAGCCCGTTCAACCAAGCCACCGTGTCACGCGCCGCAAAAAACACAGCAGACCCCAGCGATACATCGCACACCCCGATGATGCGCCAGTACCTGGCGATCAAGGCCGAGCACCCCGAGCGGCTGGTGTTCTATCGGATGGGTGATTTTTACGAATTGTTCTAC
Organism: uncultured Gammaproteobacteria bacterium; assembly: GCA_942490985.1. Classification (GTDB taxonomy): domain Bacteria; phylum Pseudomonadota; class Gammaproteobacteria; order Chromatiales; family Chromatiaceae; genus Thiosocius. Next base: position 287,223 of record CALNYW010000002.1, on the reverse strand, counting down.
GACGACGCGCGCCGCGCCGCGCAACTGCTCGACATCACCCTGACCCAGCGCGGCAAATCCGCCGGCGAGCCGATACCGATGGCGGGCGTGCCGTACCACGCCGCCGAAAGCTATCTGGCGAAGCTGGTTCGGCTGGGAGAATCGGTCGCGATCTGCGAGCAGGTCGGTGACCCCGCGACCAGCAAGGGCCCGGTCGAGCGGCAGGTGGTGCGCGTCGTCACGCCCGGCACGGTTTCGGACGAAGCCCTGATGGACGAACGCCGCGACAACCTGCTCGCCGCCCTGGTGGTCCACAAAGACACCTTTGGCCTGGCCTGGCTCGACATCACCGGCGGTCGTTTTCGCGTGCAACAGCTGACCGGGACGTCGGCCCTGACCGCCGAGTTGGAACGTTTGCGCCCAGCCGAACTGCTCATTGCCGAGGATGCCGAGCTACCCGCCGCGCTGCCCTGCACGACAACATCGCGGCCGCCCTGGCATTTCGATCCCGACGCGGCGCAGCGCCAACTGACCGAGCAACTCGGCACACACGACCTCAGCGGCTTCGGCTGCGCCGACCTGCCGCTGGCGGTCGCGGCAGCGGGCGCTTTATTGCAGTACGTCAGCGAGACACAGCGCGGCGCGCTGCCGCACGTCAAACGTCTGCAGGTCGAACACGCAGACGACGCCATCGTGATTGACGCGGCGACACGACGAAATCTCGAACTGATTGACGCGGCCTCGGGCGATCGCAAGCACAGCGTTGCGGGGCTGCTCGATACCACGGCAACCGCCATGGGCAGCCGCCAGTTACAGCGCTGGATAAGCCGACCACTGCGCGACACCGGGGTCATCAGGCAACGGCACGCCGCCGTGGAGGCATTGCTGGTCGAGCAGCAGATGGGGCCGCTGCGAGAGGTGCTGCGCGGGATTGGCGACATCGAACGCATTTTGGCGCGGATCGCCATGCGCAGCGCACGGCCACGCGACCTCGCCGTGCTGCGCGACTCGCTCGCGGCGTTGCCGTCGCTGCGCAACGTGCTGGCGGAAACCCAGCACGAAGCGCTGCACGCACTCGGTGAGGGCATTGGCCTGCAAACGGCTACGCAGGAATTGCTGAGCCGGGCCATTGTCACCAACCCGCCGGTGGTCTTGCGCGACGGCGGCGTACTGGCGGACGGCTACGACGAGGAACTCGACACCCTGCGCAACCTGTCCCAAAACGCCGACCAGTATCTGATCGACCTGGAACAGCGCGAACGTGCACGCACCGGCATCGAGACGTTGAAGGTCAGCTACAACCGGGTGCACGGCTACTACATCGAGATCGGCCGCAGCAAATCCGATCAGGTACCCGACGACTACATCCGCCGCCAGACATTGAAATCGGCAGAACGCTTCATCACCCCCGAGCTCAAGGCCTTTGAGGACAAGGTACTTTCTGCCCGTGAGCGGGCACTGCAGCGTGAAAAGTTGCTATTTGACACCCTGCTGACCGAGCTGATGACGCCGATGCCGTCGCTGCGGCAGACCGCAAGCGCGATTGCCCGGCTCGACGTGCTCGCCTGTTTCGCCGAACGCGCCTACCACCTGAATCTCTGCCGACCGACATTTCGCGATGCCCCCGGGCTTGCGATAGAAGGCGGTCGCCACCCGGTGGTTGAACAGGTCAGCGAGGCGCCGTTCGTCGCCAATGACCTCCGGATGGACGAGCGGCAGGCCATGCTGATCATCACCGGCCCCAACATGGGCGGTAAATCGACGTTCATGCGCCAGGCAGCGCTGATTGTCCTGCTGGCCTATGCGGGGGCCTTCGTGCCGGCTTCGCGCGCGGCCATCGGACCTTTCGATCGGATCTTTTCGCGTATCGGCGCATCGGATGATCTGGCCGGTGGGCGCTCGACATTCATGGTCGAGATGCAGGAAACCGCCAACATCCTGCACAACGCGACCGACCGCTCGCTGGTCCTGATGGATGAGATCGGTCGCGGCACCAGCACCTTTGACGGCCTCTCACTGGCGTGGGCTTGTGCCGTTGCGCTGGCCACCCGTACGCATGCCTTCACGCTGTTCGCGACGCACTACTTCGAACTCACGACCTTGCCGGAGGAACATCCCGGCATCGTCAATGTTCACCTCGATGCAGTCGAACACGGCGATGGCATCGTGTTTTTACACGCGGTGCGCGAGGGCCCGGCCAACCAGAGTTACGGCCTGCAGGTGGCTGCGTTAGCGGGTGTACCGCCAGAGGTCATTGCACTGGCGCGTCAGCGGCTCACCGAGTTGGAACGCGCCGCGCAGGCCCATGCGCAGGCCACTTCCCCGCAATTGTCGTTGTTTAAACCGCCTCCGCCGGCCCCGGCCGAGCCGGCCGATCCGGTGCGTGAGCGTCTTGCCAAGCTTGACCCGGACGAGCTGACACCGCGCGAAGCGCTCGAGGCCCTTTACGCGTTGCGCGCGCTGAGCGAAGCTGAGCGCCATAAATCCGACTGAACATTACAACCCTGGAGTCCGACTATGACCTATGTGGTGACCGAGAATTGCATTAAGTGCAAGTACACCGACTGCGTCGAGGTATGCCCGGTTGACTGTTTCCACGAGGGACCCAATTTTCTCGCCATCGACCCGGATGAGTGCATCGATTGTGCGCTGTGTGAGCCGGAATGCCCGGCTGAGGCCATTCTGGCGGAAGATGATCTGGCCAAAGACCAACAACACTTTCTTGAACTGAATGCCGAGCTTTGTGAAAACTGGCCGGTGATTACGGAACGCAAGGACGCCCCGCCCGATGCGGCGGAATGGGACGGCAAACCCGACAAACTGCCGTTACTGGAGCGCTAAGCCCTGGCCGTAGGCGCTGCCGAATCGGCCTTGCTCAATCCAGCACAGGGCGCGCCAGGATCAGGCTGATGTTGTCGACACCACCGGCCGCCAACGCCGCATCCAGCAGCTGCTGCGCCTGAGCATCGAGATCGCCGCTCGGATCACGCAAGATGCTGGCGATATCGGAATCCGAGATCAGGCCGTGCAGCCCGTCGCTGCAGATCAGGTAGGTATCGCCCGATTCGAGCAATGCATCACCGACGTCGACCTCGGCCTGCTGTTCCAGGCCGAGCCCGCGCGTCAGCACGTTGTCGCGGATGCCCGCTTTTCGTGCCTCGGTTCGGTTGAGAAAAACGCCGTCGTCGACCATGCGCTGAATCAGCGAATGGTCGTGGGTGAGCCGCCGCATCCGGCCAAAGCGGATACGGTAGAGGCGAGAGTCACCGACATGGGCATAGAACAAGCGGTGGTCGCGGAACGCCGCAACCACCATCGTCGTCCCCATGCCGCTCAACTCAGGACGGGCAGCACAGGTATCCAGCAGGGCCTGATTGGCCGCTTCGACCGCCTGACCGATACGCAGCAGGCCGGCCATGGTGTCGGCCACCGATTCGGCTTGCGCCACCCGCAATTCGGCCAGCGCGCGGTTGGCGGCTATTTGGCTTGCCACCTCGCCGGCTCGATGACCACCCATGCCGTCAGCCAGCACCAGCGCACCGTGGGTCGCATCGAACGCAACGCGATCCTGATTACTGGACCGAACATGCCCGGTATCAGAGCGGTAGGCGAGCTCGAGTTGATGGACACCCATTTTCCGAAACCCATGCCGGTGTCAGCCCGGCCCAAACAGGCTCAGCCCGATCGTTACGCTCAGTTACCCTGCGGCGGGAATCGTTGATCGAGCGCCCGACGAAGCTTGTCCGCCGGGACATAGCCGGGCACCACCTCACCGTCAGCCAAAACGATTGCCGGGGTGCCCTGCACGCGCATCTCTTGCCCCAACTCGTAATGCGCCTCGACCGGGTTTTCGCAGGACTTTTCCGGCACGGCATTACCCGCCTTGGCGCTATCCATCGCGGCTTGACGGTCGTCGGCACACCAAACCGAAACCGCCTTCTTATACGAATCGCTGCCGATGCCGGCGCGCGGGTAGAACAGGTAACGCACGGCGATGCCCTGCTTGTTGTACTGCGCCATCTCAGCATGCAGACGACGGCAGAAGCCGCAGTCGATATCGGTAAAGATGCTCACGGTGTGTTTTGGCTTATCCGGGCTGTAGCTGATCATCTGGTCGGCACCGATGCTCTCCAGTGCCTCTTGTTTGAGTTGCGACAACCGCTCGTCGGTGATCTCGGTCCGGGTCTCGAGATCGACCAACTTGCCCTGGACCAGGTAACGGCCATCAGACGTGATGTAGACAATGCGCGGGCCAAACGTGATTTCGAACAGCTCAGGCACCGGCGATCGGCGGACGGTATCGGGTTCCAGACCCGGCAACAGCACGCTCAACGAGTTGCGGATTTTCTCCTCTGCCGCAGCGTCTACGGTGGCTGTTGAATCGGCTTTGCCAATACCCGTCAGCAGGACAAGGCAGGCAAAGGCGGTTAGATATCTGTTCATGCGGTAACCCGTTAGTCTCGAAAGTTGATGTATTGCAGCGGCAGGCCGTAGTCGGACTTGCGCAACAACGCGATAATTGTCTGCAGATCGTTGCGGCTCTTGCCGGTGACGCGCACCTGCTCCCCTTGGATCTGGGCCTGGACCTTGAGCTTCGTCGCCTTGATATCTTTGACGATCCGCTTTGCGGTATCGGTCTCGATCCCCTGGCGTATCGTCACCGTCTGTCGGGCACGATTGTTTGCCGTCTCCGGCGCGGCCAGTTCCAGGCAGCTGATGTCGACAGACCGCTTGGTGAGTTTTTTGTTCAACACGTCCATCATCTGCTCGAGCTGGAATTCGCTCTCAGCCTGCAGTGTGACCACGGCACCGTCGAGGCTGAACTCAGCCTTGCTGCCCTTGAAATCGAATCGCGTGCCGACTTCCCGGTTGGCCTGATCGACGCCATTTCGGGCTTCTTGTAGATCCACTTCGGATACCACGTCGAATGAGGGCATCTGGATGTCTCCTTCGCAACAGGCGGCAAGGCTAACACAGCGCGTCGCAGAGGGTGCTGCGTGGTGTCGCGATCACCCCCGGGGGTGGTGTTGACGATGCAGCGACTGCAGGCGCTCGCGCGCCACATGCGTGTAGATTTGGGTCGTTGACAGCGAGCTGTGTCCCAACAACAGCTGCACTACGCGCAGATCTGCGCCATGGTTCACCAGGTGCGTGGCAAAAGCATGTCGCACGGTATGCGGCGACAGCGCCTGGTCGATGCCGGCCACCCGCGCATGCTTCTTGATCCGATACCAAAAGGCCTGCCGGGTCAGCGGCCCCCCACGTCGAGTCGGGAACAGCGCGGCACAGGGGCGGGCTCCGAGCAATGCCGGACGCGACTCGCCGAGGAATCGCTCGACCCATCGCACCGCCTCGTCACCCAGCGGCACCAGCCGTTCCTTGCCGCCTTTGCCCACCACCCGGACCAGCCCCCTCGAGACACTGAGCTGGTCGGGTTGCAGGCCAACCAACTCACTGACCCGCAAGCCGGTGGCATAGAGCACCTCGAGCATCGCCCGGTCTCGCAGCCCCTCCGGCGTTTCGATCGCCGGCGCGTTGAGCAGGGCCTCGACCTCAGACTCACTCAGCGACTTGGGCAGCGGACGCCCCAGACGGGGCGATTCGATCTGTTCGGTCGGATCATTGTCGGCCAGGTTCTCGCGCAGCAACCAGCGGTAGAACTGCCGCAGCGCCGAAAGGCGACGCGCGCTGGTGCGGGCCCGCACGCCCTGGTCGACCGACGCCGCCAGATAATTCAGCAACGCATCACGACGAGCATCTTGCAGACGCTCGCCGCGGTCGTTTTGCAGCCAGCGCGCGCAGTGCCGCAAATCGGACTGGTAGGAGACCAGGGTGTTTCGTGACAACCCACGTTCCATCCATAACGCATCCGCGAAACGCTCGATCAGCGCCAGCGTTGTCGGGTCCGGGCTGGCGGGCGCGCTCACCCGCGCACACCGACACACTGACGGCGCACGCCGGCGGCGGGTTGTTTCGTGTCGCGCAGCGGTCGCAACGGCTTGGCTCCTATGGCAATCACCCAAGACGCGTGCAAGGATAAACCCAGAGCCGGTTGGCGGGAGCACCATGCGCGATCAGTTGGGAGAGTATCTGTCGGCATTGGAACGCGAGATGCGCGCACAAGCGAGGTGGGAACAACAAGCACCGAGCCGCGACGCATTGCAGAGTCGTCAACCATTTGCGGTCGACACCCTGAGCTTCGATCAGTGGCTGCAATGGATTTTCGTCCCAAAACTTTCGCAGATGTTGTCGCAACAGCTGCCGCTACCGGTCAATTGCGCGGTCAGCCCAATGGCCGAAGAGGTCTATGGCGAAGCAGACGCTGGCGGCCAGCGGTTGATCCGCATACTGGCCGAGATTGACACGCTGCTGACATCGAGCGACCACAATCTGAACTAGTGGGGTTTTTTCCACATTCGCTGTGGAAAACTCTGTGAGCAACATGAAGACATAGGCAGCAATCGCACAACGTAACGTCGCCGTCATCAAATTGACTAATTTTTAGACAATTTCCTATTTATTCCTAAAAATCATGAATTTACCACCGTTACCTCATGTGTCGCTTGGCAAATATCCGGCAAAGCCTCATGTCAAAGACCGCCATCAATCGTCTGTGCATAACCATTCGCTAATTTTTCCCGGCCCAACTCACGGATTTCGGTCATGACGGCACCAGCAAAACCCTTCTGGCAGTCCAAGCCCCTGCAGGAACTGGCGCCTGACGAATGGGAATCATTATGCGATGGCTGTGCGAAATGTTGCCTTTACCGACTCGAAGACGCCGACACCCGCGCGGTCTACACAACCAACGTTCACTGCCGCCTGCTCGATAGCGAGACCGACCGTTGCACCGACTACGCCAACCGCTCAAAGCGCGTTCCCGACTGCGTCACGATCACGCCGCAGGTCCTTGAAGACCCATATTGGCTGCCATCGACCTGCGCCTATCGACTGATCGCCGAGGGGCAGGACCTGCCTGACTGGCATCCCTTGGTGTCCGGCGATCCCGACAGCGTGCGCAAAGCCGGCCATCGCGTCAGTGGCCGCACCATTTGCGAAGACGATGCCGACGAACTGGAAAGTCATCTGGTCGACTGGTTCGACTGACCCCGGCTGTTATCGATGGGAACGACGCAGACACTGCTCGAGTTGCTGGAACACAGCGGCACTAAGGTCGAGACCTACGACATCGGCCGCCGTATCGGCAGGCTGCCGCGTGCCCGGTTTGTTGAATTCGAACGGGCGCGAGCCCCCTACCCCTTGCCGCTGCAGCGCAAGGCCTGGGTTGCTCTGGTGCAGCACAACCGCGCGAGCGACGCGGAGCCGGTGATCTGGTTTCTTCGGCTCGATTTGGACGAACAGGGTCTGCTGATCCAGGCCAGTCGCGATTACCTGCTCACCCGTCTGCTGGAATCGGCCCACGCCAAAAGTAGCGGCAATGACCCGCAGGCTTTTCTGCAAGACAATCCGTTCGCCTTCACCCCAAAAGCAGAACGCATGGCGCTGTTTCATGCGCGTTTGAGCGCCGATATCGGCCGGGCGCCGTCACGTTTCTACGCCCATGCGGTCGATTACTTTCAGGGCAACCTGGGCTGGGATCAGTGGGAATTCGTCGGCTACCAGGGTATTGCCGACGTCGCCTGCCGGCATGATGACGAGCCACTGACGGGCGCGATCCGACAGCTGCCTTTTGCGCCGCTGCAGGTGCTCTGCCACTGCCTGGAAAGCCAGCGGCCGGCGGCAGGCCTTACCGAGGCGTTGTTGGACCGGTTGGACCAGGCACTTGCGCAAACCGATGACCGGCCCACGCTGATCGCCGCGCTGATCAGGGCGCTGTCGTCGCGGACCGATGACGATCACGTCCTGCAAAGACTCGGCGCCGTGCTCGCAGACCGCCGCAACAACCATATCGAAGTGCTCGCGGCGATATCCGGCCGAGCCTGGCCGGCACTCGGGCAGGAACCGTTGTTACAGCGCTATCTGGACTGCCTGGCATCACCACAACACCCGGAAGGCACGTTCGGGGCCTGCATCGACGATTTGCTCAGCCTGCCGGATATGGCGAATGCCGTTCGCAAGACCTTGCGTGATCCGACACAGTCAGATGCCGTTCGCGCCGCGTTCGGCAGAATGCTCACCGCCCGCTGACCTGCCACCCGCGTCGGATACTACTTGGCCAGAAAGCGCGTCAACAAAGACAAGCCGTCAGCGGTCACCGGGAGTTTGGCCTGCACTTCCCAGCCACCGCCGGGGACCTCTTCTAGCGCATTGCCGTGCTTGTCGAGCAACACCTCCAAACAAAACCGGTGATTGCCGCCAGGTGCCACCAGCTCCATCTGATCGCCAACCCGGAACTTGTTTTTCGCGGTGAGCCTTGTCAGCCCGGTCTCGGCGTCGATACCGGCGATCTCGGCGACGAACTGGGAACGCACGTTTTCAGAGGAACCCTGTCGGTAATTTTGCATCTCTTCGCTGGCATGTCGCTCAAAGAAGCCGTCGGTGTAACCGCGGTTAGAGAGATTTTCCAGTTCGGCCAATAATCCCGTATCGAAGGGGCGACCGGCGGCTGCATCGTCGATGGCACGACGATAAACCTGCGTCGTACGCGCGGTGTAGTAGTGCGACTTTGTCCGTCCTTCGATTTTCAGGCAATCGACGCCGATCTCGGTCAGTCGGTGTACGTGCTCCACCGCCCGCAGATCCCTCGAATTCATGATGTAGGTACCGTGTTCGTCCTCATAGACTGGCATGAACTCGCCGGGCCGCTCACGTTCTTCGAGGTAGTACACCTCGTCCGCCCTGGGATGGCGCTTGATCGCAGACACCGGCACCTCGGCCACCGCCTCGAGCGCTTCGCGCGCGATCTTGTAGTCCCAGCGGCAGGAATTGGTACAGGTACCCTGATTGGCATCGCGGCGATTGAAATAACCAGACAGCAGGCAACGGCCTGAATAGGCGATGCACAACGCGCCGTGGACAAAGACCTCTATTTCCATGTCCGGACAGGCATCCCTGATTTCGGCGACCTCGTCGAGCGACAGCTCACGGGAAAGAATCACCCGGGTCAGGCCTATCGACTGCCAAAACTTGACGCCGGCAGCGTTGACCGTGTTGGCCTGGACAGACAGATGGATAGCCAATGACGGCCAGCGTTCGCGGACCAGCATGATCAACCCGGGGTCGGCCATGATCAGCGCATCGGGCCCCATCTCGACTACCGGCGCAATGTCGTCGACGAATGTCTTCAGTTTCGCCCCATGCGGCATGACGTTGGTCGCGACGAAGAACTGCCGACCCTGCCGATGGGCCTCAGCGATGCCGATGCGTAGATTGTCTTCGAGAAAATCATTGTTACGGACACGCAGGCTGTAGCGCGGCATGCCGGCATACACCGCATCGGCACCGTAAGCGAACGCGTAACGCATGTTGCGCAGGGTTCCAGCAGGGGCAAGCAATTCCGGACGTTTCACACCAGACACCAATCGACGACTAGGGCTTGATTATGCCGCAAGGCTAAAAACTTACCTGCTGCCGGACGAACACCAGGAAGACCAGGAGCAGCAACAGCACGCCCCAAATAACGCCGGCCAGGACGGTCGACTGACGCGCCTTGCTTTGTTCGTACCAGGTACGTGGCGCGATCCCCCGACTGTAGAAAACCAGCTTCGCTGCGACAATGACGCAAACGATATTGACTGACAACAACAACAGTGCGCCCATCGCCAGGTCGGGCATCCCGGCCCCCAGCAGCATCCCCAATGATGCCGCGGGCGGCAACAGGGCGACCGCAACCATGACCCCGACCAGCGTTGTCGACAGCCCGGTAGTCAGCGACAGCACGGCCGCGGCACCGGCCGCCAACGCGAGCGCGATACCGTCCAGCCCGACATCGGTGCGCGCAAGTATCTCGGTACTGGCAACCAACAGCTCACCGCGCGTGATGTCGGCCGGCCAGATCATGCCAATGCCCAGCGACAGCAGAAAAACCATCCCGAGCCCGACCAGCGCGGTCTGCGCAGCAGACACCAGGAGGCGTCGATCGCCGAGTGATGATGCGAAAGCCAGCGCGATAAACGGACCCAGTAGAGGGGCAATCACCATGGCCCCGATAACGACCGCCACGTTGTCTTCGATCAGACCGATCGCTGCGACCATGGTTGACAGGAAAGTCAGCAGCAGGAAATTTTCATCGATGCGCGCACCTCTATCGATCTGACTGTAGAGCTCCTCGCGCGTCGCCCGCTGCGCATCCGGTGCCTCATCGACATCTCGCGGCAATACGGTATCGATCGGGTGGACGATGATCCGGGCGGTGTCAGAGGCCGACAGGATATTCTGCACCGAGTCCATCACCGGTTGGCGAACGCTGTCCTTCACCAACATACGAAACGCGCGACGACCGTCTTCCGCCGGCGCGCCTATCCAGTAGTCGGTGACCTCATGCTGATCCGCGATACTGGCCAATGTATCGCTATGACCAGCGTCGGCGATGATTTCGATCAGGCGCACGGGCATCAATCCTTATCGGTTCGTGCAATCGGGAACGATATCGTACTCCAAACCTAACTCGCCAATGACGGATGCCAGGTAATGGCGTGCCCTTTGCTGCCCTTGAGGATAATGGGCTTGGCGCGGTGTGTCTTTATTGCTCAGAACTCCTGGCCGGTAGGCTGCCGGAAAGCGGGTATCAGGAGTTGTTCATTTCTTTTGCTTGCCCAAAAGAAACGAACCATAGAACTTCGAGTGCCTTTTCTTTTGCCTTCTTTTCATTGGGCAATCAAAGAGCAACACCGGCGGTGTTAACAGCCGGAGGCTGGCCCGAAGGGCGAGCAGCAAAGCTGCCAGTAAAAGAAGGGCTGGCGCGCTGAGCCCAGCGCATTAAGACCAAGCGCGTTGGAACCAGGCCCCTTCGGGCCTGACCCAGCAACAACCCCCGTTGGCTATGGGCTAAGCCACCGACTGGTAATACAGGTTTTGCGGGTGCTTCGCCTCGGCAAAGAAATACCAACGCTCGGCCAGCAACCCGACGTATTGCACCGCAAAGGCCAGCATCGGCAGATATGCCGACTCCAATGCATTGGAGGCCCCGAGCAATGCCACCGGCACCAGAAAGACCGACAGGACAAAGAAAGATTTGATCAGCGCCAGCGTGCCGTCACTGACGCCGTGGAAGAACTCCCGGGTGTTGAACGAACCGCCCATGAAGCCCATCGTGTTCTGGCGAATGCGGTTATGCCGCACTCCGATCGCACTGCGTAACGTCGACTTGTGCTTGATCCTGCCATTCCGGTACATCGAGAAACCGCGCGTGATCGCGGCCAAAACGGTGAAGATGACCGCCCAGGTACCGAAAAAAGCAACTAGCTGAACCCCCGTCCAGGCGGAGAATGCGGCGGCCAGGGTAAAGCCAGACGCCAGCCCGAACAGGATGAAGTTGGCGACGGTAAGCGGGCTATGCCATTCCTGCAGGAATCGCAGACTCGCGTAGATCATCGCGGTCGAGACGAACAGGACAATCGACAAGAACGCCCCGACAACGCCGAGAATCAGGGTCGGGTCGACCGGCAACTGTCCCTTCACGACGAACAGCGGCTCGGTAAGCTCGAAGAAATGGGCCCCGCCGAACAGGATGACGAGCACCATGAACGCTGGCAGTGCAAGCAGTTCGCGCGACAGCCAGGAGGTTCGCCACTGGGTGATGCCGCGCCATGCACGGGTCAGAAAATAGCTCGGTTTGCCAAGGTGGAAGACGGCCGCCACCAAACCGCCGCCGAGCAAAATCATCGCCAGGAAGCTACCGGTCGCATAGAAGGTCACGCTGTCTTGCGGTTCCAGCAGGTTGGCCAGCGAATACACCTGGCCCGTAACCAGCGCCATAAACAGGCCTTGCCCAGCCCCGATCAGGGTAGTCAGGAAGATCACAGAAAAGGCGGGATGCATGTTTAACTCCGGATGATCGGTTCGCCCGCCGCCGCCGGCGAGCTTGACAGGTTAGTAGGAAACGTCGTCCAGCGTATCGCCTTCGGCCGCGGGCAATGACGCCTCTTTCTTGAGCGGGTTATCCGCACGCTCAAGCTCGTCGTCGAAAATCTGAATACGTGTCTTGCGCCGGGGAAGGTAATGATTCGCAGGCTGTGTTCCCCATTCGGGCATCAGCTGGTAACCGCCGTTCTCGTGGATCGCGATAGACACCTCTGACTCCGGATCATGCACATCCCCGTAGAGGCGCGCACTGGTCGGGCACGCCAGCACGCAAGCGGGTTTACGCTCTTTCTCGGGCAGCGTCTCGTCGGTGATGCGGTCAATGCAAAGGGTGCACTTCTTCATCACCTTCTGTTGCTCGTCGACCTCGCGTACGCCGTATGGGCAAGCCCAGGAGCAATATTTGCAGCCGATGCACTTGTCGTAGTCGACCAGCACCACGCCGTTGTCTTCACGCTTGTAAGAGGCCCCGGTCGGACAGACCGGCACGCAGGGCGGCTCCTCGCAATGCAGGCAGCTCTTCGGGAAGTGGACCGTTTCGGTCTTTGGAAATTCGCCGACCTCGAACGTCTGCACCCGGTTGAAGAAGGTGCCTGTCGGGTCGGCTTCGTAAGGCCGCTGATCGACCATGGGGCCAGCCCAGCCTGACGTGTTCCATTCCTTGCACGACGTCACGCATGCGTGACAGCCAACGCAAACATTCAGATCGATGACCAAAGCCAGTTGTGTCATTTCGCCCACCCTTTTGAAAACACCGCGATGAACGCTTCACTGGGCATTACCCGAAACGCCAACATTGATCCGACCGGTTGATTCATTCGATCCCCACCTTGCGGCGGAACTTGCCCGCAAAGTAGGCCTGCCACTTGCCACGCTTGCCTGGTTGGCCGGGGAGACGACGCTGCGCCTTGAACTGCGGGAATGTTGAGGCAGGCTCGCTACGGTCCGCCTTGTAGACCTTCACCCGAACGTCGAACCAGGCCGCCTGCCCGGTAACGGGATCCGAGTTGGACAGGTGATCGCCCGCCTCATTCGGCGGCAACTCTTCGGCGATGAGGTGGTTGAGCAAAAAGCCTTTTTGCGACTCATTGGCTTTCGGGTGCAGGCCCCAAGCGCCGGCCGCCTTGCCGATCGCGTTCCAGGTCCAGACCGTGCCCGGCTCGACCGATTCGGAGAAACGCGCCATGCATCGGACCTTGCCGTGCGGTGATTCCACCCAGACCCAGTCGCCGTCCTCGAAGCCGTTGGCGGCGCCAAGCGTCGGACTCATGAACAGATAATTGTGTGTATGAATCTGCCGTAGCCAGGCATTTTGACTGTCCCAGGAGTGATACATCGCCATTGGGCGCTGGGTCAGCGCATTTAACGGGTACTCATGGGTATCGACCAGCTCGGATTCGAGCGGCTCATGGTAGAACGGCAGCGGATCGAAATAGGTTTCAACCCGCTTCGCGAGGTGCTTCGGCGGCTGCTTACCGGGCCGTTTACCCTGGGCGGCCAAGCGGAATTTTTGCAGCACCTCGGAATAAAGGTGGACGTTGATCGGCTCGGCATAGCGCGTCATGCCATGCGCACGCGCCCACTCCAGGTAACCCTTGTTCCAGTTACGCATGTACTGGTAAGACTTGGGCAGCTCGTAATGGAAAACACAATTGTTCTTGGCGTACATCTCCCACTGTCGAGGATTGGGCTCGCCTTTGAGGAACTTCTCGCCGCCCTTGCCGCGCCAACCCGACAGGAAGCCTATACCGGAGCCGGGCGAGGTCTCGAAGTTGACGACGAAATCGGGGTAATCACGAAACTTGCGCGAACCGTCTTCGGTGACAAACGCCGGCAGGCCGAGACGCGAACCGAGTTCGATCAGCACATCCTGGAATGGCTTGCATTCGCCTTTCGGCGGCACGACCGGCACACGGACCGAGTCGCAGGGGCCATCAAACTCAGAGATCGGCCGGTCAAGCATCGACAGCGCGTCGTGCCGTTCCAGGTAAGTAGTGTCCGGCAGGACCAGGTCGGCAAATGCGACCGTCTCCGACTGGAAGGCGTCGCAGACGATGATGAACGGGATCTTGTATTCGCCGTTTTCATCTTTGTCGACGAGCATCTCGCGGACCTTCGCGGTGTTCATCGACGAGTTCCACGCCATGTTCGCCATGAACAACAACAGCGTGTCGATCTTGTACGGATCACCCCGCCAGGCGTTGGTGATCACGTTATGCATCAGGCCGTGCACCGACAGCGGGTATTCCCAGGAGAACGCCTTGTCCAATCGCACCGGCTGGCCATCGTCATCGACGAACAGATCGTTCGGATCGGCCGGCCAACCGAGCGGCATACCATCCAGCGGTGTGTTCGGCTGTACGTTTTCGGGCCCTTTCGGTGGTTTCGGGCAAGGCGGTATGGGCCGGGGGAACGGTGCCTTGTGGCGGAACCCCCCCGGCCGGTCGATCGTGCCGAGCAGCGTCATCAGCACGCCAAGTGCACGGATGGTCTGGAAGCCGTTCGAGTGGGCGGCCAAGCCGCGCATCGAGTGAAAAGCGACCGGGCTACCGGTCACCGTGTCATGCTCGCGACCCCAGACGTCGGTCCACTGGATCGGCAGCTCGATCTTCTGATCGCGGGCCGTGACGCCCATCTCGTGGGCCAGGCGCTTGATGGTTTCCACCGGTATCCCGGTAATGCCGGAGGCCCACTCGGGGGTATATTCATCGACGCGCTCTTTGAGCATCTGGAACGCGGTCTTGACCGGCTTGCCGTCGAACTCGTATTCGCCCAACAGGAAAGGATCACAACCTTCACACCGGACATCCACCGGGCCGTTGGTCTTGCGATCCCACCAGACCTTGTTTTGCGGATCGAAACAGCCCTCTTCGACCGGCTTGTTGGTGCGGATGAACATACCGAAGTCGTCGCTGGCCTGGTCCAGATTCACCAACTCGGCAGCATTGGTGTAATCGACCAGGAAGTCGCGGTCGTACAGGCCTTGTTTGATGATTTCGTGCGTTATCGCGAGCATCAGCGCGCCGTCGGTACCGGGCTTGATCGGCACCCACTCGTCAGCAATCGCCGAGTAACCGGTGCGCACCGGGTTGATCGAAATGAAACGGCCACCGCGACGCTTGAACTTCGAGATCGCGACCTTGAGCGGGTTGGAGTGATGATCTTCCGCGGTCCCGATCATGACGAACAGCTTGGCGCGATCGAGATCCGGACCACCGAACTCCCAGAAGGAACCGCCGATCGTGTAGATCATGCCGGCCGCCATGTTTACTGAACAGAAGCCGCCATGCGCCGCGTAGTTCGGCGTACCGAACTGCTTCGCAAACATGCCGGTGAGCGCCTGCATCTGGTCGCGCCCGGTAAACAACGCAAACTTTTTCGGATCCTCGGCGCGCAGCTTCGCCAGGCGCTCCTCCATGACCTTGAACGCCTGCTCCCAGGACACTTCTTCGAAGTCCGACTCGCCCCGCCGCCCATCGGCGCGCCGCATCAACGGTTTGGTCAGCCGCGCCGGCGAGTACTGCTTCATGATCCCGGATGCACCCTTGGCACAGATCACCCCCTTGTTCAGCGGGTGGTCAGGATTACCCTCGATGTGACGCACCTCGCCGTCACGAAGCGTTACGCGGATGCCGCATCGGCATGCACACATGTAGCAGGTCGTGTTCTTGGTTTCCTTGCGGCCAACCTTGGAATCGTCGTGCAGTACCGGATCCAACATGCCTTAAGCCTTTGTTTTATGACCGATTAAAGGTCTTTTATGAAAATCGCCTAACATTCTAATATTCGACGCGTCTAATATCAATCTGCGCGTTCAGGGCACCCGACCGAATGGGCCGCCGGTCGATCGGAAAATGCAGCGATCAGTAGGTAAATTTTCGAACGACTTGGTAGCCGTGCTGATCAGGCTTCCAACCCCAGTAGTGCGCCTGGAGATCACGCACCGCCTCCAGCTCTGCATCAGTATAGGACTGTGCACTGAAACCGCAGCCCATGGCTGACCGCGGCTTGTTCCGGACATCGTTGAATTCACTGCGGATGACGATCACATAGGCGCTATCGAGATTGGTCAGGTTTTGCGCTCGCATGACGTCGAGGTGGCGATGGTAGTCACCGTAGCCTTTCGCGCGGAGTTCTGCTTTCGCCGCCTCCTGCGCGTCGTCTGGATGCGGTGCGCCGGTAACCAGGGAATAGTCGAGCGTTTGGCCCTGATATTTCGCCATGACACAGGCACCGCCGCCCGCCGCAGCCGCGCCGGCGAGAAACGCCAAGAGCAGGCAAATTGTCAGATGGCGAATGTACACAGCGACTCCCTAGTGATCGTACCAAGGTACCTTGAACACCGAACGCAGCGCCCCGATTGGAAAGCACGCCAAGGCGCACGCGGCAACTGTCGCCATCCAGGCCCCTTCCACCCGTTCGACATACGCAGCAATCGAATCCGTGCCGAGCAGTTTTGGGTCCAGCATGGCCGCCATGATCAGAAAGACCAAGCTCGTGACCGTACCGACACCGAGCCCAACCACCGCGCCATCGCCTGCCGCGGGAAGCAATCGGTGACAACGCGTGATGAACCAGCCGGCTGAATTGACATAGACCAACACTGCAACAGGGGCAATCGCCATCGCCAGCCATGTATAGCTAGCGTTTTCGAACAGCTGTCCGGCAAGTAGTGCCAGCACACCACCAAACACCCCAGCGAAGGCGCCCGCAACGATTTTCGCATCCGCGCAATTAACGCGTGACCGACTGTCGTGCATGCCGTAAGCCGTCCCCACCGCGATACCTACGCCGGCACCGACCAGCACCAATGGTTCCAAGCCTAAATGCGGTGCACCGAGCAAGGTATAAGCCAGGGTGGCCACGAACGTAAAATTCGCGACCATGATGGTCAGACGCATACTGCCGTAGAACAGCGATGTCAGTGCGGCCGCCGCAACCGTCGCGACCAGCAGGCCGACGCTCGCGGAAAAGTAGATATGAAAGATTTCAACCAGCACAACGAACAAGGTGCCGAAGATGGCACCGACCATGGCCCAGGCGAAACCGCGAAGCAAAACATCCTGGACCAAACGCGCGGGAAACTGCTGCATAAGACCTGCCATCAAAAACCGCTTCAGTCCGAGATTTGGGACCAACCATTATTCATCGTGCAGGCCCAGCGGCGATGCCCCGCGCCGTTGAACCACGCGTGGTCAACCTCGCCAACACCAGAGGCATTCCCGACCAGCTACAACCATCGGCCGGAAACGCGTCGAGTTGAGTTGGCACAGGTCAGCGACGCGATCACCAAACTATCTGGCACAAGGCCCCGCTCACTGGCGGTCGGCCAGCAGCGCGGCATGATCGCGCTCGACCACGGCAAGGAAAACGGCCAACTCAGTGCCCGACAACCCGCGAGCGATAAGCAGGTCACTCAGATACTGTTTACGCTGCTTCGGCACACCGGCGAGCGCCTCTTTCACCGAAACGCCGTCGCCACGCCAGAATCCCGCTTGGCGCTGCTGAACCAGCGCCGCATAGGCCGCTCGTTCTTCGGGATCCAGGTCTCTTTGCTGCATGAGTCTCTCGAATTCGATCTCACGCTGCGTCTTGGCCGGCGGCAAAAAGACGCTGCGGTCAGTCGCAAACGGATCGGCGCTGCGCGATGAATCGAACAGTTCTGGACCGAATATCAGGTAGCCAACACCGAACACAAGGAGCCAAACCGATAATCGCAAAAGAACCTGTAACACCGCGGATCTAACGCCAACCTAGTGGAACGTTGGAAACATCGCTCACCCATGTTCCCCCGGCCACGAACGACTTCGCGTTAACAGCCACAAACAACAGCCCTCCCCGCCTGGCCTTCCGTTCCCTCAGTCGCATAGCCATCGCGCTTCCACCAGTCGAGGCCGCCGATCAACTCTTTGACCGAGAAGCCGAGCTTCGCCATTTTCAATGCGCCTTTGGTAGAGGCGTTACACCCTATCCCGTCGCAGTAAATGACATAGGTTGCCGATTTGTCGAGGTGCGCCGTTGTTTCTGGTGACATCTTGCGATGCGGAACATTCAGTGCGTCGGGAATATGTTCCCTCTCGTATGCCTCGACACCTCGCGCATCGATAACAACGACGTTCCCGGCACCTTGCAGCGCCTCAAAGAGATCCCACGAATCCGTTTCAAACTGCAGCTTTGCCTCGTAAAAACCGATCTGCCCATCCACTGCCTTACCCTGAGTTCGCAAAGTCGCCATTGTAGCGTGCGCGCAGCCTGACGCATGCCCGTACAGTTCGCAGGGCGACCGACGGTTCGAACCAGCCTATTCGAAGCTGGCTCGCATGACGTAGCGATCGAACGCGATTCCCTTGAATTCGGTATGTTCCAGCTCTACGACGGAAAAACCGAATTTCTCGAACAGCGGCTTCGAAAATTCAGACGCTTGCGTTGTTACACCGACGACACCCACCGACTTGGCTTCCGCCATCAGGCGCTGGACTAACATCGACCCGACACCGGTCCGCATGTGAGCGGGCGCCACAAACAGCGACGATATCCTCCCGCCTGGCTCTAAACCGCCGAAGCCGATGCAAGCCCCGTCATCACCAACCGCGACGAACGTCGAAACGTCCTCGATCCATTTTGTGAACGGCTCGGCATCCTCAGACAAACTCGACCAGGCTGCGACCTGCTCTTCTGAATAGGCACTTTCACCGAGATATCGAATCGACTCGGCGTAAATCGACCTCAATACCGCCAGGTCCGCCGGTGCATAGGCTCGAATCTCACACGCCATGACAGGTTCTGTACCTGACGGCAAGCCGATCGACTCGCTTCTCAACCGTCCACAAAAGCCGCCGAGAGCTGGTGTTCCAGGCAGGCAGCAAAAACTCGCTTGAGCGGTCTGCCCGCCGCATCATCACCACAACGTTGGATCGCGCAGCGATGCCACGCACGACAGTCGAACCGGTCGTGTATTTTCACCGATCGAATCTTGCAGGATTATTCCCAACCACCCAAACGGATACTCCAGCGTATAGGGCGGCTCAAAATTCATCGCCGCTTGTCCGCCGAATCCAAATCGACCGTAGTAGTTCGGGTCGCCATAGACAAACAGCATACTGGCGCCCAGTGCCGCGACTCTCGCCATGCCACTTTTCACAAGCTGCGAGCCAATGCCTATCTTATGATGCCGAGGTTTCACGGCAATTGGCGCCAGGATGTAGCCGAGCAACCGGTTATCAAAGCGCACGTGTAGCGGGCTGAAAGCAACGTGGCCGACGACTCCCCCGTCCATTTCGGCTACCAGGCTGAACGTCGGCGGATCCGATTTTTCGCCGAGCAAATTACCGGCCAACACCGCGATCGATTCGCCTTCTCCCTCCGGAAAAGCCTGTAAGTAGATGTCGCGAATATCATCGCGGTCTCCACGGTCCGCCACTCGGACATCGGCGCTCATTCCGCAGCTAACGCCCCACTTGGCGGCGCCGACTACCTAGCGGCTTTTTCGTTGATAAACCGAATAGCGACCCCGCAAGGCGCGGCGGGCTAGGCGTCGCGAGCGGCTTGCGCGATTTGACAGGGGCTTGACTGCCCTCAACCAAAAAAACACCCATATACATCTCGATCCATGATAGCCAAGAATTCATCCAGTTTTTCGGCCTGCGGGGTTGGCTCATACCCGTGCCACTTCAAATCAGCGCGCTGCCAATACACCTTCCAAGTCCGCTGCGTTTTGACGTAGGTGGCTTAGCCACCGCGTGTTCCATTTTTTCGCCGGGATGGCGCCAGCGCGGACGGACTTCGAAAATTTCCACGCTCTGCCCTTTTACTCGACAATCCAGATCCAGTTCAGGGCGAATATGCGGAGGCGGCCGGCGCTTATCGACAACCGCGCGAACCTCCTTCTCGATCTTTTTCTTTTCAAGTTCGCTAAAAGCCATTTCTTACCGATAACACCACGTTCAGCGGCGCCCTGTTATCAGCGTTGATTGATTAGTCACAGCGAAGCCACGCAAAAAAGGTGCCGGGCGCCCGCGTGCGCGTGCCATTAGCTGTTGACATGCTTCAGCAACAACCAAATTCGCTTCCGAATATTGTGTACTCGCGCTGGCCAACGATACTTGGCGTTGTCTTTGACGTGCGGATAACGGATTTTAAGGTTATTGGTCTTTTCATAGATAGACTCTACGAGATCACCCGTCTCCTTCCCCGGCCACGATGCCAAGTCGGTGTTCTCAAGAGACGAGTACTGCCTGATTTTCGCTCTTTTCAGCGCATTGAAGTTGAAGCCGTCTTTGCTCAATCGCTTGTATTCTGAAACCGAAAGCTTGTCGATGATCTCCGAAAGATCCACGCCGTCTTTTGCGACGAGATCCAGGTAGATCAGATTGTCTTTGAGCTCTCCAACCAACGCCCGCGAGTTACCGTCGGCTCTTCTCCACCAGGTCCCGAGCGCTTTGACGGCCGCACCTGCTGCAGCAATAGACTTAAGAACAGCAGGGACTGAGAAATCCATCGAAATAATCCTCGGTTTTGCTAACGCCGCGGTCAGGGGCGTTCAGCCAGCCTGCAGGCCAATGCGAACCAGATCAGCCTTCACTATCTTCCGCTCTATGATCAGCCGATTGCCACGTGTCGCTTCGGTTTGCATACCAGTACCATCGTCAAGCCTCGGGCAGAGCGTGCGCAACAATTAATCTTCGGCGCTTTTTTCGACATCAACAATGTAGTGGCCATGCAGCCAGTTTCTCCCGAGTAGAAGTCGATAATTCATGCTTCTACGGTCATTCAGCGTTACGGGGATAATGCGTTCGCTGCCATTAAATTTTATTAGCAGAGGGACCACGTATCGGCGTTCAGACTTTTCTGAAGTTCTTACCGTTGTGACCGAGATCACGCGAGTTACGACCTTCCGAGGCAGCCCATCCGTGTCCACCAGGAGAAAAGATATGCGCTTACCCTGCGGATCGCCAGCTGAATCCACTTCGATATTTTCGGCGTGAATGCTGGAAGTTTTCGCGCCCGTATCCACTCGAGCCTCAAAACGCAGATTTGCGTCTGTTACAAAGACCACCGCAGTCGCACCGACAATCTGCTTTTGCGACTCCGCCCCAACCTGTATCGGGGCCAAAGACAAAGCAACCAAAAGGAAGAGCGTAAAGACGAATTTCATCTCAGGGAATCTCACCGGCTACCGGCCAGGTAATCGGCGGCCGGCACGGCGCGCCGGCTTGCGCAGCAATGGCGAAGCCATTTGCCCAAGGCCGCTCAGCGTCAGACGTTCGAGTGAGACGCATAGCAACGATCTGCTTGTTACAAGCCAACATCTTTTCCTTCCAGAGCCATAAACTCTCGCCACACTTGATCTGGTTTCCAACCGGCAATGATGACCGCCTTTGCTTCTGCAGAAGACACGTTACGGACCAACCTGAAGTACTGGTACAAGAAAGCTGACACCCTGTAATTCACAACGCAGTGTACCCAACACTTTTTCCCCTCAAACGCCTTCAACAGCGCAAAAAACAACCGCAAGTGCTCAGCCGTTGGCGCATCGAATGGTACGGCAAGGTGGGCGTACATCATCTTTCTGGCCGATACGATATAGCCTTCTTCAGGAATCGCGTTGTCAGAGTTGGGCATCGCCAGGTTGATCACAACATCGAAACCGGCTTCAGCGATCTCTTTGAACTGCATTTCTCCTGGCTGCCCGGAAGACGTCAAATTATCCGAAACTGCTTTGTAGTTCGTGATGTCTTCTATGCTCATGGTTTATCATCACCAGGTTCACCGCAGGCAACGACGCGCAGCGCGATTTTCGTCCGGTGAAGTGCCTTCGTCAGCCATTTCATTTCAACCCCCGAATACCGTAAAACTCAACCACACATAAATTCCGTAGCCCAGCAAAAGTACCCCCCCCTCCGCGCGGCTCAGGCGCCGGCCCGTGTATAAGAACAACAGCAGCAGCAACGATGTTCCAAGCATGACCCATTGATCAAAATGGAGGATTCTCGGATGCACAGGAAGTGGCTGAAGCAGAGCTGACAGCCCAAGAACCCCAAGCAGGTTGAAAATATTACTGCCGAGCACGTTGCCAACAGCCACATCAGCGTGTCGCCGGATAGCTGCTATCACCGAAATGGAAAGTTCAGGAAGAGAGGTGCCCACGGCCACCAGTGTCAAGCCAATGACAGCCTCTGGGACACCAAAATGAACTGCAATACCAGTGGCGCCCACCAGAAGGATCTGTGATCCAGCGATCAATAGCAGCAGACCAATAACCACTGCGAGAACCGTCCACAACACCGACTTCGGAACGGTGGAAAGCTCTTCTGCCTCAGCTTCGTGTAGCTCCGCCGAAGGTGCAGCGTGGTATCGCTCACTCCAGTAAGCCCATACAAGGTAAGCGGCCAGGGCACCGAGGAATATGGCAGCATCCGCACGCCCGAGCGCGCTTCCCCCAACGAGAACCAAGAACAATATGCTTGCGGCAACAACCGTGACAGCGTCGCGCCGCAACGCCAGTGGCTTGACTGCTAACGGCGTAATCAGTGCACACACACCGAGGATCAGCAAGATATTGCCGACATTGCTACCCACGACGTTGCCAATCGCGATGTCAGGTCGTCCTTCGATCGCAGCATTCACCGATACCACCAACTCTGGGGCAGAGGTCCCGAAGCCCACGATGACGAGACCGCTTAGCAACGGCGATACACCCAGGCGCTTCGCTGCTGCCAGCGAGCCGCGGATCAATGCCTCACCACCAATGGTAAGCAGGGCTATACCAAGAAGCAGAAATACAACGTCCATCATCATTTAGATACTCCGGCAGGCCCTGTCGGCTAGGGTGATTGCTTATGGGCGGCCGGCGAAGCTGGGCGTCCTACTTAGGCGCTAAGCAACCAGCGACTTGAGCAAATTGCTACGAAAGCAATATTCAGTGGTGATGCCCAAGCTCTTTTTTTTCCCCCGCAAACTCCGGGAACTTGTGAGGGGCAAATTGGGTGTGACAGCCGACACATGACTCTGTGAGCTTGTAAAAGTAGAAGCCAACAAGTTCTGTGCGCCTCTCTTGGGCAACGTGTTTAAGCATGCCAGCATATTCATGAAACTGTTGATCGAGATGCAAAAAAGACTGGGGCAGCTCGCTCGTGAGCTCATGCTTTTGTTCGGGCGTTATTTCCTGCTTCAAGATGAAACTGTTTTTCATTTTTTCCGCAATATGCGCGACCTGCTCAAGATTGCCCGACGTATAGGCGGGCACGATAGCTTTCATGCCTTCTTGCAGGGCACGCATCTCCTTACCAAGTAAATCGCGAAGCCCTGGCGACAAGCGCTCAACTGCCGAGCCCGAATATCCGATCGCGGGCAAAACGCACAATACGGCAGCTTTACTTACTCGGAGCAGATTATTCTTCATGTGTGGCGCCCATTT
Source organism: uncultured Gammaproteobacteria bacterium (assembly GCA_942490985.1). Lineage (GTDB taxonomy): Bacteria > Pseudomonadota > Gammaproteobacteria > Chromatiales > Chromatiaceae > Thiosocius. Next base: position 263,846 of record CALNYW010000002.1, on the reverse strand, counting down.
GTGCAGAGCGCCGAGCGAAGCGGCGTTCAGCATGGAACGCTGAGCTTCCGTGTAAGCCGCAGGCGAACGGCTTGACCGCCTCGTCACGCGAGCTTCGATGCCCTGTTCTCGCAGGATGCGCCATGATTTCAGACCCGGCTCTTTATCCGTTTCGATCGTTAGCCCACGAAACTTGGCTTTCCCGCGTTTCTCGACTCCGCGCTTATGCGGTTTACATAAGCCACAACTGCGACGCTTATTCTTCACGAGTTTTCTCATCGCTTGACGACCTTTTCTTTGGCCTGATCACTGCTGCGGAATTCGGCCGCTTCAGATTCTTCAAGCTGCCGCGAATGTGCACGACGAATCTTTTTGCTGAGTGTTTTCGCGTCATGGCGTTTACCCCAATAGCCCCCGCCATTTTTCGCACCGGCATGCTCTGTTTTTGTGATTCGATTGCTCATAGTTTGCGACGCCTTTTATTACGTCCAATGCCTAGACAGCTTGTTGCACCAGTCGATCGAGGACCATCGCGGATGTCTCGGTGAGGATGCGGCGGAAGCCGGATGCGGGGCGCATTGCTGAAGGTGCGCTTTGTCCCAGGTCCTCGATCTATCCAGGCCCTCACTTGTCCATGCACGCCTGGACTTGTCCTTGCGTTGCACATCCCTGTGCAACACCCTGCGGGCCTGGCTTCGCCAGTCCAAATCCGCTCCAGGCGGATTGGTCACTCAAACCATAGCTACGGCTATGGTCCTATTCGGCGCGATCATCCCGGATACTGGCGCAACAAGCAGGCCAGTTCAACGGCCCCGAATGCTGTGTGGCTCGCTGCGAAAATATGCGAGGGCATTCGCAGTATCCCGCGAAGTGTTCGTGGGCCGCAGGAACGACCTGCTAGCCGTTGCTATCACTTAGCCGGCCATCCACGTACTTGTGCAGAATGCTGGCGATCAGGGTCTGGTAAGGGATACCTTCTGCCAGCGCCCGTTTCTGCAACCCACGCAAATCCTTCAACGAGAGCCTGATGTTGATTCACGCATCTTTCCTGAACATCGCTTCCGCAAACTCCTGATGCCGCTTCTGCGTAATCGCTGCCTTTTTGGACCGCTTGAGCTCGTCCTTCTCCAACGCCTCAAGAATCTCGCGCTCTTCACTCGATAGTTTGCTCATGTTTCTGCACCCAGGTGATTCTTCGTTGCCTTTCGGCTTGGGCAGATTCGTGCGTCTTTCGAATTCGCCGGCAAGAGTTTCGTGCAATTTACACACGTCGGTCTTGTTCCGAGCATGATGCGGCGGTCCTATTTGCGGCAAACCCCGTGCCTACCGGGCGGCTCGTACCAAGCAGCACCTGCGCAACGAAGGCGTCGCCATGCGCAGTTTGCCGCGGGCGGCCGGACGTCCCGACGAGCAGAGTGAGTGAGTTGAGCGACTCGTTAGGCATGTTTCTCGATCGTGGCCCAATCCCCATCAAAAATGGCACGAACAAATTGAGCGACTTGCTCTCGGCGCACATTCTCAAATGTTCTCGATGCTTGCGTGTTAAACAACCCCATTACTTTCTTCGGATAGTGGTAGTGAACCGTTGCCCCTGAGGGGTTTGGGCATATATGCAGTATCCTGTTTTTAGGATGATCGATGCCCAAACCAGGCGGACAGTGTTCCTCATTGTTCCGAGCAGACTTCTCCAGGTCTGCGAGCTCGGCTAACCAATCTGTGTCTTCCAGCATCGCAAGTGTCGACGACAGATCGAGATCAAACTCTTCTTCGGTGAAATCGGAATGTTGCAACCAGACTTTCATTTCAATGCCTATCGCCAATATAAATAGCGCTCAGCATGGAGCGCTTGCTCGGACAAAAATGGCGAAGCCATGCCCGAGCAGGCGCGGAGTTCTGAACGTCCAAGTGAGCCGCAGGCCAACGGCTTGACCGTTTTGTTATGCGACTGGGTCACTTTGCTTCTAATGCCTCAGTGAACATGAACCGATGGCCGTCGGGAGTGAGGACCCCGAACTCACGGTATCCCCAAGGTTTATCTTCAGGCTTCGAAACATCCACACCCTTGGACTTGAACTCTTCGTACATTTCATTCGCATCATCAACGTTCGCCTGAATTATCAACGAGTGATCCTGACAGCCCGTCATGGGAACAATACCCGGGCAGTGACCGACCCGAAGATAGAGTGAACCTCGATTTAGAAATGACCAACCGTTCGTTCGAAGATACTCGTGGAAACCTAATTGATCGATATAGAAGCTTCTCGATTTCTCGACATCTTCGACCGCGAGTATCGTGAGATTTTCTAATATGTTTGCCATTTTTTTCGCCTAACACCAGGGTAAGCGGCGCTCAGCACGGAGCGACTGATCGCGTAATGATGGCGCAGCCAAGCGCGAGTAGCCGCGGGGTGCTGAACGCCCGAGTGAACTTGCGAGCGGCTTGACCCCCCCCTTGTTATGCCAACTACGTGCCAAACCTATTTGCTGCACGTCCCGCCTTTCGCCAATTCAAGCTTTGACACTGCATTCATACCTGCATCGTTATCGACGAGTTCGAGCCCAGCCCCGCCAACAAAGAGGCCGATTCTAATGTACTGCCGAACAAAGTAGTTTTGACCCGCATCGGTGTTGATCGCTAAGTCATTCGGAGAAAACTCCGATTCTGTGGATATTATGTGCTCCGAATTCCCATCGACTGTTTCGTAGAAAAACGTATCAGGCGCAGACTCACCCACACACTTTCCATCCACCCAAATATCTTTCTTCAACGCCTTGCCAACGAATGAATCACGATAAATATATAGCCCCGCTTTGTCTGAGGGCGGCGGATTGAACTGTTTTGCATCATTCGATGCCATGACACTTTCCATCGGCACCGACGCACAGCCACCCAGTACAATAGCTAGGAGCGCAATCTGAAATATTCTTATGAACATTGTCGACCTCCTTGGTCTGTTTCTCGTACCACGCATAACGCCTGAGCTCAGCGGCGCCAGCGAATCTGGTGTCCGTCTGCAACGACTTGTCAGCCCTCACGCGATCGCAGATACGACAGACTGCCATGCTTTCGCACCCTCCGGGGTGAACAGCCAAATGAATGCCGCAGAGTTCATTACGACGGTTGCCCAGAAAATAGTTCTGAACGGCTGCTTTCTAGATTTGTGCCGCAGACGGTTTTGCGCGATCAATGCGCCCGGCCAGCCACCAACCAGCGCTAACAAGTGCAGCGTACTCTCACTCGTACGCCATGCCCCTCTTTTTGCCGCCGACTTATCGAGAGCATATGCTCCAAAAGTAGCAGTACTGACAATGAGGTAGAACGGCAGGATGAGCACTGGAATCGCCGATGCCAAAACTGCGCCAACAACCAACAGCAAGAACCCTGCTGCCATCACACTGGGCAAGGCGCTCGATTGTTTTGGTCTTGCGATTTTCGGAACACCCGCAATGTTCGCTTCTTTGACACAAGGCCTACCGCGCGCATCGGTAGACATAGAAAAGGTCACAACATCACCAACCGCTGGCCGGCGGCCCCGGCTGCCGAAGGCCTTGATGTGTACGAAGACACGATCACCTCCCTCAAAAGGCGAGATGAAGCCATACCCCTTTCCATCATTCCAGGATGCAATTTTTCCCTTCTTTCTCACCGACCTGTTTCCGAAGGGCTAACGCCCATGTTCCGCTGCGCCGAATACGCAGCGGCGTTTGCGCAACGATGGCGAAGCCATGCGAAAGTAGCCGCGGAGTGTTCGATGTACGCTGAAACTAATTGTTAGCGAAACCATACCAGTCATCTATCTGCGCACTTGATGCATTGAGTGTAAGAAGGATCGACTTCTAATCTGCGGATGTTTATCTCCTCTCCACACGTGAGGCAGACGCCAAAATGGCCATCGGCAATTCGGCGCAATGCACCTTCAATTCTTGAAAGCTGATGTTCACGCCTCCCCTTTGTTTCAATCGCCATGCCTTGCGCACGCATCGCATCCATTCGACTTAGCCTGCCAACAGCTGATTGATCCAGTTCCACGGTCTTTGCTGCATCGTCGGAAGTTCTGCTTAGATTCATGAGTTCCGACCGCAGCTTGAGCAGCTGCTGTCTGAAGCTATCGATCTTTATTTCGTCCATCAGCGTGTGCTCTGTTCTATCGCCGCTAACGCCTAGTTCAGCGGCACCGAACGCGGAGCGGTTTGCTGCGAAATAATGCCGAAGGCGTTCGCAGCAGGCCGCGGAGTGTTCGGGGTCCGCTGAAACGCCTTGTTAGCTTGTGTGCTATAATGTGTGTACTCATGTGTAAACTGGAGTAGCGCAATGGCCACGAACCTTTCTATTGACCCGGACCTGCTCGACGAAGCATTGCACATTAGCGGGCTTAGAACAAAAAAAGAAACGGTTAATCAGGCACTTAAAGAGTTTGTGCAGCGCCGCAAACAGCGCGAAATTGCCTCTCTGTTTGGGCAACTCCCCCAAGACGCGGATTACGACTATAAACAAGGCCGCAAATGAGTGGCATTCTGGTAGACACCTGCATTTGGTCTTTAGCCCTACGAGGCAATGCTCCTAAAGAAGTTGCCGTTGCAGAACAACTCTCACAGCTCATCGACGAAAACCAGGTGCGAATTATTGGACCTATTCGGCAAGAATTACTTTCTGGCTATACCGACAAAAACAGCTTCGAAAGGCTTCGTCAGAAGATCCAGTATTTCCCCAACGAGCCAATCGTCGATGTTGATTACGAATCAGCCGCTGAATATTCAAACTTTTGCCGCTCGAAAGGCGTTCAAGGATCGCATACCGACTTCTTAATATGCGCGGTATCCGTTCGGGCAAAATTCCGTATCCACACGACCGATAAAGATTTTCAGCATTATTCGAAACACCTCCCAATCTCGCTCCTGTGAAAGCTGACGCTGCCAACCGGCAGCGGAAATAGGTGATCGGTTTGTGGCAAAATCGAGCGAAGCGAGCGCCATAAAACGGGTGCCCATTTTCGATGTCCGAGTTGATAGACTTGTAATGCTTAGTCACTCCACTGCATATCGAGCTTTCGTTTGTGCAAAGCACAATCTCGCAGATACAGATTAATGAGTGTTTGGTAAGGAATACCGGTTTCTTCGGCAAGCGACTTGAAGTACTCAACCGAGTCGCGGTCTAACCGCATGGTAACTGGCTGCTTCAAGTACTTGGTGTAGGGATTCTTCTTACCCTTCATTTTCGAGAAATCGTAATGCTCTCTCATTTGCGATAGTTCCAATAGGCTGAGTCTTCGTCAGTATCCGCTTTTCTTGCGGAGATTATTCGAACCACGGTATCTTCTTCACGAAAGCAGTGGCAAACCACGATCGTCTTCAGAGTATGGCTCATGCCAAGCAAGATGAATCGATCTTTATCTTCGGAATGGTCGGGATCGAAGAACTGAATCGCGTACTCGTCAAAAAAGACCGTACGAGCTTCTTCGAAAGAAACCCCATGCTTCTTCCGATTTGACGACGCTTTGCGCTTGTCCCATTCAAACCGTAGCTCTTTCATGCGTACAGTGTACGTATGACTTCATTCGGCTTCAATGGACTGTCTTTTGAGCATAACGCTCCGGTTCAGCGGCGGCGGAACGCCGTCCACTGCAACCGCTTGTTAGCTGGCCCTGCCAATTCCTACCTATTGTTATCTTTTCTCATGCGGGTAAATGACCTTCCAGTCCTGCTTCATGTCGACAACCGTCCAGCCTTTCGCCTGTGCTTCGTCGAGGCCTTTGTCCAAGCCGCCCATGCTGGCGTTGCGGTCGTATGCCCACTCGCGCTCGCCATCGGTGTGGTGGACGTAAAGCGCGAATCGAGGACCCTGCCCAGCAGTCGTCCATTGCAGCATTTGCAGGTCGCCGTCGGAGTTGCCGAACGCTGCAATGGGCCGCCGGCCGATTTGCTGGTGGATGGCAACTGGCTTGCCCTCCTTGTCGTCATAGAAGTCGAGCTCGGGCAGGCGAACAAGAACCGGCGTGCCGTCACGCCGCTCGAACTTCACCTTGATACTGCTGCCAATCACCTGCTCCGGTGGGACGCCATAGACTTTCTCGGACCACGGACGCATGAATTCGATGCCGCCGCCGGACACGATAAAGGTTTTGAATCCGTTGGCGCGCAGGTAAGCGAGCAACTCGAGCATCGGCTGATAGACCATCTCGGTGTAGGGGCGTTTGGTCGTTGGATGCCTTGCTGTCGCAATCCAGTCACTCACGACCGTTTCGAACTCCGCGGTGGTCATGCCGGCGTGAGTAGCCATGATGATTTCGACCACCGATTTCATGCCGTCTGCCATAGCGCCTTTCACGTCACCCTTGAGCAGCGAGGCGAAGGGCTCCTTGTCCACCCATTCTGGGTGATGCGGTGCGAGCGCCTTGACGCGGTCAAGTGCGAAGAGGACCTGGAAATACATTGGCCGCTCGGCCCACAGCGTTCCGTCGTTGTCGAACACGGCGATGCGCTCAGCGGGCGGCATGAAGTCGGGCGACCCTTTCTCTGTTACCGTCGCCACGAATTCGATAATGGACTGCTTGGCCTTGCCATCGCTCCAGGATGGGAGTGAATCAACGGTCTGAGCTGTCACCGGGCTACCAAAGACCAGGAAGAAACCCAGCGTAAATGCAGTGAGTAGCGTTCGTTTCATTGTCATCTTTCTCCTCTGCGGTGAGCGATCAGGGACCAGCTAACGCCCGGGTAAGCGGCGCTCAGCTCGGAGCGATTGATCGGGCGAAAATGGCGAAGCGAGGCGCTGAGCGTCCGAGCGAGCTCGCGAGCGGCTTGACCGCCTTTATAGGTGTTCTTAGCCAGGCCAACCGATTCACCTCGAGACCCAGAATTTCATGATGAAGGCCAAAATCGCCACCGCTGCGACAAAGCATAGTATCGCGAGGTACTGTTCGATCGAGGTCAAGGTCTGAGCACCTCGGCCAGTTTCAAGCTCGAATAGGCTGGAAGCTGCCGTTAATGATTTGTAACCCAAGAAGCCGCCAACCGAGAGCAACCCAATTACTCCTACCAACATTACTCCGGTCAGCGCGATCTTCTTTTTCATTAACGCTCGCCGATGTTGAATCTATCAGCCACTGAAGGACGAGAGTGGACGCCATCACTGATACTTTCAGGCCGCAAGTAAATCCATCCGTGCTTCATCCTTTTCACACCTAACGCCTTGTTCGGCGGCCCCAAATGCGGAGCGCCTTTTTGGGGAACAATGCCGAAGGCATGCCCAAAAAGGCGCGCAGTGTTTGGGGTCCGCTGGAACTAATTTTTAGAAGCGATTTGCTCAAGGCGCTCAGCCAGCCAAACCTTAATTACCGATTGACGCGTAACGCCCAAACGTCCTGCCTCCCGATCAAGGGATTCGACCATCCAGGCCGGAAAATCGACATTTACCCTGCGCTGTTCTTGAAGGGGCCTCCGCGCCTTGGACAGATCCAAGGCTTCGGTGACATCTTCACCTTTCTCGAATTTCGCATCGAAGCTCTTAGCCTTCATAAATCGCTACCTCTTCAACCCGCGAGCGGCGTACCGAAATGATTCGGATGGTGCCTTCTCTGGGCGTAATAACCGCCGACCAGTGCTTCCCTTCGATCTTGCCGATTACCAGGAAACGCTCTTCATCAGACGTTAACGCTGGAATTTCAATGAGATAGGGATCGTTCCAGAGCGCTTGGGCTTCCACGAAATCGATGCCGTGTTTGCGCCGATTACTGTTGCTCTTTCGCTCATCGAATTCGAAGGTGCACATCGGTATAATAATTATACCTTTTTGGAAAAACGCGCAAGGCCTTTTCTGCTTCTAACGCCCAGGTAAGCGGCGCTCAGCATGGAGCGCCTGCTCGGGCAAAAATGGCGAAGCCATGCCCGAGCAGGCGCGGAGTGCTGAACGTCCGAGTGAGCCGCAGGCGAACGGCTTGACCGACTTGTTATGTGTTCTTCGCTTCCAATGGAAACCGTTCTGGATGCTCGATGATTTCTTCCGTGAGATCGACATCAACATCTGGCCAGTAGAAGTGCCCGGGAGACGGCTCTTCGACATTCAGAATCGACTTAACCGGCAAATCCCTGAACCACGGAAATTCTGCGTAGGGCAGAAACAGCTCTTTGCCCCGAACCAAAAGCCAAACGCCGTGGGCGGAGATATTTGTTATCTCAGCCGCCGAAGTGTTTTCGCCATGCGCCAACGAGCTCATCGTAGTGTGCCTCAATAAGAAATTCGATTTCTTTCAGCTGCTTCCGGGTATAGCGGTAATTCTTTGCCAATTCAATCTCGGGCTCAAGCCAATACTTCGCTTCGCCATCCCCTGACACCGTATGGACGTGCATCCGCTTCTCTTCCCGCGAAAAGAAGAAAAAGCGATAACCACCTTCTCGAAATACCGTAGGACTCATCTGCCTATTCTCACATAACGCCAAGGTAAGCGGCGCTCAGCTTCGGAGCGCCTGATTGCGCAACAATGGCGAAGCCATGCCCGATCAGGCGCGGAAGTGCTGAGCGTCCGAGTGAGCCGTAGGCGAACGGCTTGACCGCCTTGTTATGCCCGCCTATATTACCAATAATTGGTACTTTTGGAGGACCTCCCGCCAAGAGAAGAACACCAGCATTTCCCTTGGTGAGCATTTCGACTCCTTCATTTCCGCGCAACTCGAAAGTGGCGAAGCCCTCCGACCAGCGAGGTAGTTCGCGGCTTAGGACTTCGCTTGCTGGAAGAGGAAGACACACCAAGCTTGCTACCGCGCTACCGGAAGATGCTTGATGAAGGTGAGTCCGCAAATGCGAGCGACCCTGTTCGTTGGCTATCCACGAAACTCACTGAGAATTCGATAGCGAACCTCACTGATGCCTCGTTTCAGAATCCAAGGCTACAGCCAGAGTAGACCGATTTGAAAGGGTTGCGATATGCACCGTACGAACCTGGGCATGACGTGAACAGCGAAACAGCTACCTGACCGAACTGGACCAGGCGTTCTTAACATCGATTGGTGCGACAACTCTTCTTCCGAGATTGGTGAAACCTGTGATCATATTCGCTCCGGCTATCGCGTATTCCCAGTGGGTAGCCATCTGATCTTCTACTAGCTCGCCTGCTGACAAAACTCCCGAAATCATCCGTGTGCTGCATAACCACGTACATGATGGTTTCGTCGCGCCTTTGAAGGCATAACGCCCAGGTAAGCGGCGCTCGCGGAGCGGGATTTGCTCGGGCAACAATGGCGAAGCCATGCGCGAATGCAGGCGCGGAGTGCTTGAGCGGTCCGAGTGAGCCGCAGGCGAACGGCTTGAGCGAATTGTTAGGTTTTTCATCGCACCTTCACTTCATAGTTGCCGATGTTCTTCACTTCCCCAATGAGGCTCGCCGAAGCCCTCAGCTTTCGAATCTTTCCGTTATTCTCAAATTGTTCTTTGGTAATACCCTCAAAGAGCTCTGCATCATTCGAGATGGTATCGATCCGTGCTGCCAGATACCCGATGATATCGGCGTACAAGACACCGACGGTATTGAAGTTGGAAGAAACCATAGTTGGCTCCTCCAGGGCCACGTATTTCTTCTTTTCGAGAACCGGCGAAATCGCTTCTGAAAGATTCTTTAGCTTCACATCACTGCGGTGATCGCACGTGATAGAAATGAGGTTTTTACCGGCACCAGAGGGCGCTTTGGGTAGCGCTTTGGCGAGAAGCATGGGCAAAAGCCGGAGATACTCTTGGCCGTGTTGCTTCGGATCGGCAGTGTGCCTCAGGTAGTGAAAGTTCATGCGGGCGTTCGCTTTTGCGATATTCAGCTTGATCACTTGCTCCGCAATTTCAATGCGCTCTGCAATTGAAACGTTCACATCGCCGGACTTGGCTGAAAAAAGGTTTGCACCTTTGAATTCGATCGTTTCATCCCATTTGCTCTTACGGAGAATCTTCTGGAACTCCGTTTTGACTTTCGGGTACTTGGTGTAGTTAATCGTGGCAACGCTAAGCCCAAAATAATTCTTGAACTTCGAACCGCTTGTTTCGTCAATGAAACGAGCAGGATTTATAACCTAACGCCTTGGCTCACTAGCGGCCAAATCCGAGCGGGTTTTGTGATAAAGTGTAGCGTAGCGAAACCCCACAAAAACCGCGGAGGTTTGGGCGTTGCTGGCGTGGAGCCGTTGGTTAGGTATTTTCAATTACAAACCTCGCTGCTTCAATACGCTTATTCATTAAGTTAATTAGTTTTTTATAGAGATCCATTTTCATCTCAAAATATCTGAGAGGTAAGTGTCCACGAACATTCTGAGAATCAATAATTATGGTATAAAGTTGAGCCTGATTTTCGTGGCACTTTCCAACTCAAATTCAGCCCTTTCTTTTTGTAGGACTCGTCTATATCTAGCGATAAAAATAATTGCCCATCATACCGCCAAGGATTCTGAGTTAACTCGTAGTCAAATATAGTTAAATAGCCGGAATTTATAATGATGCTTGTTATTTCCGCATCATGCGTAGGATTGTCAATTACAAATTGATCTAAATTCTCAAAGCTCTGAATATCGCTTCCGGAACTCTCTACAACCTTTAGATAAATTGTTATTCGTTTGTCTTTGAATAGCACCTCTCTAACTCTACTCTATTTCGGCCTAGGAGCGTATAGTATTTGTGTGAGACGATTTTTGTAAATCTTTTGGTGTACAGTAATCCGAATTATCAACGAGATTCAATCCTGCGTATTCATACGATTGTGCGACCAAGCGAGAACAAAACTGTCTATTTAATTTCTCACCTTTGTAAAGAGGGGTTTTCGTTCTAGCAGCCTCTTTTACTGAGTATGATGTTCCTATTTGAGAGCGAGCGAACATTACTGCTTTATTAACATAGCTTATATCTAATACTCTGCATACCTCAGCATGACTTTCGTTCTCAAATAGTAATCTTTGAATATTATTTGAATGGACACCCTGACCATCAGAATGAATAAAGCTGCCATCTCCAACATACAGAATTGCGTGAGAGAATTTGCTAAAAGTTGCTATGCGCACAGCTTTGCTAATTGCTCCAACCTGAGCAGTCAAAATTATGTCTCCAGCTTTTAACAAGCCCATCTCTAAATATATACATTCGATCTACTTCTACCTAACGCGAAGGTAAGCGGCGCTCAGCTCGGGAGCGAATGCTCGGGCAAGAATGGCGAAGCCATGCGCGAGCAGGCGCGGAGTGCTGAGCGTCCGAGCGAGCTACAGGCGAACGGCTTGACCGCCTTTATGCGCATATCGCTCTAGCCTTGGCTACGAGCCATGAATTCTCCTCACCGACAAGGCCGAGGTTTTGATGAAAGGGAAGCCGGACTTCTTGATTTGAGCGGTCTTCAAGTGCTTTCGCCGCTATGGATTGACGCTTGTTCTGGCACTCCCGCCTTCTGCCTCAATCGATGTCTACAATGCGCCATGCCACCGAAAGAAATCGACTGGAAACATCGTGGCGATCCGCATTGTTATTCAGGACCGATAGTGCCTCGTGGCTCAGCGCTCCTTCAACTGATTTTCTACGATCATTGGTGAAACACGCAAAATAGGCATCGGTTTTTTGAGTTTTGGGAATGCAGCTTCTCTATCCAACGCTTGCCGGTAGGCTTGAATCGTACCCCATAGCGTTACCCAATGCAGTATATGCAGTATGCCATATCGCAGTACGCTTGCGCGTGATGAATTCATCGTTTAACGCGAAATACTGTTCGAGCAAACGCAAAGCTACGGCTGGCTCGGTTGATGCCAGAGTTGAAGCCTGGATTCGCAGATACTGCTCCTTTCGCTTCGCTCGCCCGAGCTTCGCCATGAACTCCTTTCTCTATTGACTCGTTCCACGAGCTATTTCTGAACCAATCACCCCCTGGACATCGGAGATTCCTTTCCACGCATAACGCCTAGTTCAGCGGCGCCGAACGCGGAGCGAAAGATTGCGCAACAATGGCGAAGCCATGCCCGATCAGGCGCGGAAGTGCTGAGCGTCCGAGTGAGCCGTAGGCGACGAACGGCTTGACCGCCTTGTTATGCCCGCCTATAGTACCAATTATTGGTACTTTTGGAGAGCCTCCCCAATGAGCAAGAACACGAGCATTTCCCTTGGTGAGCATTTCGACTCCTTTTCATCTTCCGCGCAACTCGAAAGTGGCTGCTATGCCTTGACCGAGCGAGGTAGTTCGCGCAGGACTTCGCTTTGTCTGGAAGAGGAAGAAGCCAAGCTTTCTACCCTTTCGGAAGATGCTTGATGAAGGTGAGGCAAGCGATTTCGTTGAATATTCGCGTTAGTAGGCCTTATTGAGGAATTGGAAAAGCGAACATCACTGATGCCTCTGTTTCAGAATCGAGCGCTACAGCCAGAGCCGATTTGAAAGGGATTGCGATATTCACCGAATCGAACCTGGGGACGTGAACAGCGAAACAGCTACCTGACCGAACTGGACCAGGCGTTCCATCGATTGGGCGACAACTCTAGATTGGTGAATCCTGTGATCATATTCGCTCCGGCTATCGCGTATTCCCAGTGGGTAGCCATCTGATCTTCTATTACAAGCTCGCCTCTGACAAAACTCCCCGAAATCATCCGTGTGCTGCATAAACGGGTCGAAGGGTTCCCGGGTCGCGCCTTTTGGGAAGGCATAACGCCCAGGTAAGCGGCGCTCAGCATAGAGCGAATGCTCGGGCAACAATGGCGAAGCCATGCCCGAGCAGGCGCGGAGTGCTGAGCGTCCGAGTGAGCCGCAGGCGAACGGCTTGTTAGGTTTCATTGTTTTCGCCCGCCAGAAACATGGGCTGCAAACCCTTCTCGTGCCTCCTGGGTAAGAGGGATCATACTCGCTCGGATTGCTCGCTGGCTCGGAATGCACTTCAAGCCCCAATGCGTTTGAACTGCCAGAAGAGACATTTGCAAAATCCATCTTCACCGCCGAATCGATCTGAACAGATGCTCAACGCATGGCTCTCTAAAACGGCCTGCCCTCGGACTCGGCCGAAGCCAATAGTTATAAGCTCTGTGAAGGGTGCGAATTCCGATGGCTCATCTTCCGACGACCCTAATGAGAAAAGCTCGCATTCCGGAGAATCAGCCCTAGCCCTGGATTGCGACATCCATTATCGCAAGGGCATTGAAGTCGCCATCTGCTTCTCGGTTCTGACTAGTGCATCATTTAGACTGGGAATAGTAGCCATGCTTTCGTTTGGCGCATAACCGTTTGGATCAATCTTCAATTCGACACCTTTTGGCCCTAACGCTTAGGTAAGCGGCGTTCGGCATGGAGCGACTGATCGCGCAAGAATGGCGAAGCCATGCGCGAGCAGGCGCGGAGTGCTGAACGTCCGAGTGAGCCGCAGGCGAACGGCTTGACCGTCTTGTTATGTGCTTTCACGCCGCCGACAGCCGTTTAACCCGCAATTCGTTGCGATGTTGCTCGGCAGCGACGCCATCTTCCACGGCTGTGTCGTTGATTCATCCTTTCGGACGGCGTATCGTCCTTCCCATCGACAAGGTCGCCATTTCACCAGAAACTGCGATTCCTTGTCCGCATTTCAGCTCAATCGCGAACGGCGAATAGTAGCCATCCAATGCATCTTCCGTTCGATCACTGCCGCGAATCAAGAAATCCGCTTGGCATTTTCCTTTTGGCCGCCGACGGAATTTCTGATCGCCCTTGGCCAGTTCCGCTTTGCTTCGTTGTGAATCGTTGTCTGCTCGAGAACTCCCCAGCTCTGATTTCATCAGCTTGCGTCGGCATCGTGGTCGCCAGTTTCCATGACCCTAACAAACCATCGTAATCGCAGCTTTCGCGATCAAGCGGATGCCAATGATGGCGAACCCATGGTAGATCCATGATTCCATTGACCGATTAGACTGCGTCCGCCCGCTGATGTAGAACGGCTTGGTCCGCATTTGCCGTTTTCATCACGATTCCCGGCTTTCTTTGTCGGTGATGACGAAACTTTTCGACCTTTCATGCGCCTCGAAAACGAGGCTCCATGGACCGCGGAAGAGCTTTAATCAATGCCGTGACATTCCGCACGTTTTCGCCATTGTTCTTCATAACGCCCAAATAAGCGCGCCGCCGGGATCGCAATGACGCGCAATCAATTGGCGCAGCCGATCATGCCCGAAGCAGGCGCGATCATGCTGAGCGTCCGCAAGGTCCGCTGGCGAGCAACAACACCGCTTTGTTAGCACTTGCCGGCGGCGGCCCGATCACTTTCTTGAAGATGCGAAATTGCGATCTGAACTCATCAGCGCTATTCAACTCGATTGACGCAAGCCTCAGGCATGCAAGAACGAATCATTTCCACAGTATGCCGGGCAAGCCAGAAATGCCGCTGAGCTGCTTCTGCCTTGGCAGTTGCTTTGTCGCTGGCAACCTTTCCCCTCCTTTTCACGTATTGATCCATCTCGATACCAAGCGCCGGGCGCGGTCCGCATATGTCGCCGCAATGTCACACCAAGCATTAAAATAGGCGGTACCTGTAGTGCCTGAGTTTCGAACGTAATGCGCTCCGGCACAGAATAATCCTTTTCGCTCATCTGATATGGCCCCATCCAGTTTGATTTTTCAATTTTCCAGAAGCCCCATTTTCACGCTAACGCCGAGGTAAGCGGCATTCAGTACGGAGCACTTGCTCGGGCAACAATGGCGAAGCCATGCCCGAGCAAGTGCGGAGGACTGAATGTCCGAGCGAGCCGCAGGCGAGCGGCTTGACCGACTTGTTGGGTTGCTGTTCCGTCACCTGCTCCCACAGGCTCAGGGAAAGTCCGCGTAAGCAAGGGAGCACGAATGCCTTCGGCTACTTGCGACAGGTGCATCATCAATTCGATCACCTTTTGCTGAAACCGCTTTCGCTTCATGAGGGAAGAGCCTGAAGCTTTGCGAAAGGGAGTGTTTTAAGCCACATACATGGCCTCAAAAAAAAAAAATGCTAAAAAGATCGCGTAATGGAAAAAATACTATTCCACCGCTGATTCTTCTTCATGGCGCTCCAGCGTGCTGATCTAGTTCAAAAGGTTTCATAGCAAGGTAAGGTGGAGGAATTTATGGAAATCGATATCATTGATTAGTACGGATATTATTCGCCTCTTCCAGATGTTCAGATATTTCGTTATTCCATTCCTCCCCGGGCAAGATTTCTCTGTCGTGCCAAGCTTCGATCAAATTCTGGCGTTTCAGTGGCTCTAGATGTTTCAAGAACTCATCTTTGAGCGACCGATCGGCATGGCAATAAGATACGAAGAGCATGGAAGATATCGCCGCCGCCTCAATGACGAGGCCAAACGACCTCTTATCTCCCACCTGCCCTGGCTATTCAGCTCTTTGGTTCTCTACCATTCGGGAGTTGCCACTTGATTCGATCGTACCTCTCTTCATCCCACCCCAGATGATCACGAAGAAAAAAAAAACGACCTATTGCTCACGAGGTCAGATGCGCCACCAGTCAGCTCGGAGAGGCCATCCAGAAAAATCTGGGCATACGTTCGCCTAATTCTTTCGTTCATCGAACCTCCGTATCCTTTGAAACCCAACAGCCAAATAGGCAGAGTCTTCCTGAACGGAGATAGACAGACTCTGTATAGTTCTTTGGGAATGCATCCGAATCAGGACGATTCGGACACCAACATCGACCGACCAGGGAGGGTTCGGGATGACTGGAAAACCCACCGGCGAGCAGTCGCGCGCCGTTCAGCGCTTTTGGCATAACTACTTCTCCATCCTGGAAAAATCGCACGTGTCAGTGCGCGCCCGACCATGGTATCGAAAACATGTGGAAGGGTACATCCAGGCCGATCCGGTGCGCCGCTTGGCGGACCACCTGCCGCATGACGTCGACACCTACCTGGCCGCAAAAGGCAGACTGCCCAACCTGCGGGATTGGCAGTTTCGTCAGATTGTCGACGCGCTGCGTCTACTGTTCTGCGAGCTGGTCGGTGCGCCGTGGGCGCGCGATTATGATTGGCTGCACTGGCGAGCGTTTGCACGCACGCTGGAGGCAGATCATGTCACGCTGGCCCGCGATGGCGGCGGAAGCCTGCCGATGGCGCCCAGCCGCAACCCTTTGGTGACCCGCTTTCGCGCCTACGCCGGCGCCGACTACACCGCCTTTGTGACCACACTGCGGGTACGCGGCATGGCAATCCGCACCGAGCAGACCTATGAGCACTGGCTGGCGCGCTTCTGCGCGTTTCATGGCTGGCGCCCGCTGGCCGGGCTTGGTGCGGCCGAGGTGGCGGCCTTTCTCGAACATTTGGCGGTGAGGCGTCAGGTTGCTGCGGCCACCCAGCGCATTGCGCTCAATGCGCTGGTGTTCCTGTTTCGCGAAGTGATGGGGCGCAAGCTGGACGTCGGCGAGTCCTTCACGCACGCGGCCGCGAAGCGCCGTATCCCGGTCGTGCTTACGACGGACGAGGTGCGACGCCTGCTCGCGCAGTTGCAAGGGCGCACCCGCCTGATGGCGGCGTTGATGTACGGCACCGGGATGCGGTTGATGGAGTGTGTGCGGCTGCGCGTGTTGGACATCGACTTCGGTTTTAGTCAGATCACGGTGCGCGACGGCAAGGGCGGCAAGGATCGTGTGGTGCCGCTGCCCGCGAAGCTGGTGGTCGATCTCAATACCCATCTCAGGGCAGTGCGCGAGCTGCACCAGAGCGACCTCCAAGAGGGTTTCGGCGAGGTGTACCTGCCGCCGGCACTGGCGCGCAAGTATCGCGACGCGGCGCGCGACTGGCGCTGGCAGTACGCCTTTCCGGCCCCGCGACTCGCGCTCGACCCGGCAAGCGGGATGACGCGTCGCCACCATCTCCACCAGACCGGCCTGCAGAAGGCGATCCGCGAAGCGGCCCGCACTGCGGGCATCGACAAGCGCGTGACCAGTCATACCTTGCGTCACTCGTTTGCCACGCACCTGCTGCAAGACGGCCGCGATATCCGCGTGATTCAGGAGTTGCTCGGCCACGCCGACGTCGCGACGACGATGATCTATACGCACGTGTTGCAGAAGGGGGGAATGGGCGTGCGCAGCCCGCTTGACAGTCTTTGAGCCGTTTCAACCGTCGAGTTCCGCCCAGCGTGCGTAGGCCGCGTTGAGGTCTTGCTCGACCTGTTGCATCCGCGCATTCAGTTCGGCCAGCTTGTCGGTCGACGCGCGGTACACCGCCGGGTCGCCAAGCGCCGCCTGAACCTCACCCAGTTCGGCCTCCAGGGCCTCGATCCGCGCTGGCAGTTGATCGAGCTCACGCTGGTCTTTGTAGCTGAGCTTCTTGTTCGGCGCAGCGGCCGGTTGCGCGGCCGGTTTCGACTTGGCGGCCGTCGCCGGCTTGGTCTTTGCGGGTGTCGCCTTGGCCGCATCGCGCTGGCGCAGCCAGTCCTGATAGCCGCCGACGTAGGCGTTGACCTGCCCCGCCCCCTCGAACACCAGCGTGCTGGTGACCACGTTGTCGAGAAACGCCCGGTCGTGGCTCACCAACAATAAAGTGCCATCGAATTCCAATAGCAGCTCTTCGAGCAGCTCCAACGTTTCCAGATCGAGGTCGTTGGTCGGCTCATCCATCACCAACAGGTTGGCGGGACGCGTAAACAGCTTGGCCAGTAACAGCCGGTTACGTTCGCCGCCAGACAGGGCCCGGACGGGCTGCCGGCAACGCTTGGCGGGAAACAGGAAATCCTGCAGATAGCTGATGACGTGTTTTTCTTTGCCGTTTATCGCGACCTTGTCGCTACCGCCCGCCACGTTGTCGATCACCGTCTTGTCGAGATCAAGCTGGTCGCGCAGCTGATCGAAATAGGCCACCTCGATCTTGGTACCCAACTCGATCTGGCCACCGTCCGGGCGGAGCTTACCGAGTAACAGGTTCAACAGCGTCGACTTGCCGCAACCATTTGGCCCGATGATGCCGATGCGGTCACCGCGCAGAATCGTGGTCGAAAAATCGCGGATGATCGGCCGTTTGTCCCACGCATAGCTGACGTCGATTGCCTCGCAGACCAGTTTGCCCGAACGCTCGGCGGTGTTGGTCGCCAGCTTGGCCGTGCCCTGCCGGCTACGCCGCTCACCCAATTCACGGCGCATCGCCTCGAGCCGTCGCACGCGCCCTTCGTTGCGGGTGCGCCGCGCCTTGATGCCCTGGCGCACCCAGATCTCTTCCTGCGCCAACCGCTTGTCGAAACGCGCCTGCTCCTGGGCCTCGGCGTTGTCCATTTCGTCACGGCGGCGCAGGTAATTGTCATAGTCGCCGGGGAAGTCCGCGATCCGACCACGATCGAGTTCAACGATCCGGGTCGCCAGCCGGCGCAGGAAACCACGGTCGTGGGTGATAAAGATCAGCGTGCCGCGCCAGCTCAGCAGGAAGTCTTCGAGCCAGGTGATCGACTCTACGTCGAGGTGGTTGGTCGGCTCATCGAGCAGCAACAGCTGCGGTGCGCAGGCCAGCGCCCGGGCCAACAGCACACGACGCTTCATGCCACCCGACAGGGATTCAAACATGTCATCAGGATTCAGCTGCATCCGCGAGATGACCTGCTCGACCTGTTGCTCCAGACGCCATCCGTCGGCGGCCTCGAGTTGATGCTGGATACGTTCAAACCGCGCCATTGCCTCGTCGCCGGCATCGACCGCCAGCGCATGGCTGGCCGCGTGGTACTGCTTGATCAATTCGGCGGTCGCGCCAACGCCGTCGGCGACCACGTCGAACACGCTCCCGTGCAGAAGCTCCGGCACCTCCTGGGTCAACCGGGCGATGCCGACGCCCTCACTGACGACGCGTTCGCCATCATCGGCGCGCAGTTCACCATCGATCAGCCTCATCAAGGTCGACTTGCCTTCGCCGTTTCGGCCGAGCAGGCAGATCCGCTCGCCCGGTTCCACCGCGAGGTTGATCCCATCGATCAACGGTGGATCGCCGAAGCTGAGGTGCAGGTTACGGAGCGTGAGCAGCGGCATCGGTGCGGATTCCTGTCAAAAAAAGAGGGGCATGGTAGCAAGCCACCGACGCTCAACGACGCAGCAAGATAAAACCCCGCTCATGCAGACCGGTCGGGTGATCGACCCGCAGCACGGTATCATCCAGCCAGTCCCATCGATCGACCGAAAACAGCTCACGCATGTCCGCTACCGGGCAATCGTACGGTGGCCCACCGGACTGCCCGGTCTGCATGAACAGCGCAAACAGGCAGCCGCCGGGATTGAGCCAGCTGGCCAGCCGCTGTTCATAGCCTGACCACTGGGATGGCGCCAACGCACACAGACAGGTTTGCTCGTAAATGGCGTCGAAGGGCTCGGCCGGTTGCCAGCGCAGCAAATCGGCCTGCACTACCCGGGCGTGCAGACCAAGCTCGGCCAACTGCCCGTTCAGGTGCAGGATCGGCTGCGCGGCGATATCGACCGCGGTGACCTGTGAGCCTGACCGGACGAGATCTGCCACCTCGTGACCATGACCGCAACCCGGCACCAGAACGCGGCCGGCAGGAGGATGAGCGGTTTGGAACCAATGGCTGAGTGCCGGACTGACATCGCCGCGGTCCCAGCCGGTTCGGCCGTCTCGGTAACGCGATTCCCAGGCTTGCTGCGAATCAGACACAGGGGCGTGCTCCTCTGATGAAAGCCGGATTGGGTTGAAGGAAACCGGTGGCGTTCAGATCCCCTTTTTCCTACGCGTGCTTATCGTATCCCGAAGTCGTCTTTATCGATAAACTGATTGGATGACGCTGAAGGTACCCTTCAAAGAGGCCTGGACCGGCCAAGCAGACTGCAGGCATTGCGCGTTGCGGGAATCTGCCCTGTTCGCAGGTTTGCGGGAGGGTGACTTTGAGAAGATCCACCACCCGATCAACCAGTTCATCCTGCAGCCTGGGCAAATCCTGTATCGCGCCGGCGACGCGGGTGATCGGCTCTTTACGATCAGGCGCGGCATTTTAAAACTGGTGCAGTATCTGCCCGATGGGTCGCAGCGCATCGTCCGGCTAATCCGCAGCGCCGATGTAGCGGGGCTCGAGGCGATGGTGATGAAGCCTTACGATCACGACGCCATCGTCGTTCAGGAAGCAGAGGTGTGCTGCCTGCCGGTCAATACCCTGCAGCTGCTGAGCAAAGAGAACCCGGAACTCCACGTCGAGCTGCTGAAACGCTGGCAGCGCGCCCTCAGCGAGGCCGATGCCTGGTTGACCGAGCTGTCGACCGGATCGGCCCGCGAGCGGGTAGCCCGCCTGCTGTTGCGCCTGGTCCGGGACGAGCACAGCGACGAGTGCCAACTGTTCGGTCGTGAAGATCTGGGCGCGATGCTCGGGATCACCACCGAGACCGCCAGTCGAACCGTGGCCGAGTTCAAACGCCAGGGCCTGATGGTCGACCTCGGTAGCAACCGCTACCGAGTAGACACCGATAAAGCCGCGTCCATACTCGAGGATTGAGCAGGCGGCGGCCGACGGCTCAACGCTGCCAGATGGGTTTGGCCGCCTCTTCGCGTGCGGCCTCGGCGCTGACACCGATATCGGCGAGCAGCCGTGCGTCCAGCCCGGCCAAAGCGTCACGCTGACGTTGCAGATCGGCGACACGAAGGATGGCCATTCCCAGACGCTGCAATTGCGCAAGGACAACCTGTCCGATACTGGGGACATGCGGCATCTCGATGGCGATTGGGGACTGGTGGTAGGACATGGTCTTTTTCCTGAAGGTCGTCGTTGGTTGGGCGATATTGCTTACAGGCAAGGTTAGTCAGTGCGCTGTCAGCCAACCAATCGTTTGTTCGAAAGACGGCATTCAGGATTGCTGATGGGGCATCTTGGTGAGAGATCTGCTTCAATTTGTTGAGCAGAAAGCACGGGGCAAGTAATGGAACTCTATCAACTCAAGACATTCGTAAAGGTTGCGGACGAAGGCAACCTGACCCGTGCGGCCGAGCTGCTGTTCACCAGCCAACCGGCGATCAGCGCACAGATCAAGGCGTTGGAGGAGGAACTGGGCATCGCGTTGTTCCAACGCAGTTCCAAGGGGATGGAGCTGACCGCCAAAGGCCGCCTGCTGTATGAGCAGGCCGCCGAGACGCTCGACGCGGCGGCCCGCCTCAAACAGGAGGCGCAACTGCTGCAACAGGAGCTGGTTGGGGACCTCCATATCGGCGTGCACACCGACTTTCGGTTCATGCGGATCGGCGGATTGCATCGTGCCCTACAGGGCCGGCATCCGCGTATCAGCCCGCATTTCACCGCCAGCATGAGCGCGCAGATTTTGCCGGACATCCACCGAGGCCTGCTCGACGCCGGTTTTTTTTACGGGCGCTGCAACATCGCGAATCTTGCGGTCACGACGTTGCTCGACGTGCCGATGCGCGTGGTCGGGCCGATCGACTGGGAAGACAGGGTCCGCACTGCCTCGATAGATGAACTGGCCGACATGCCCTGGGTTTACACGTCAGACACCTGTCCGTTCTTTTCGGTAAGCCAACAACTCTTTGCGCCACACGGCATCACGGTGCCCAAGCGCGTGGCCTACACCGACAGCGAAGATGCCGTCCGCGAACTCGTGCGTGCCGGGGCGGGCCTGTCGTTGCTGCGCGCGGACGATGCCGAGAGCCTGGTTGCCGATCGCACGGGCTGCTGTTGGCCGGGCGAGTCGCCGTCGGTCCAGGCGGGTTTCGCGGTGCGCCGCCAGCGCGCCGGCGAGCCGCTGATCAGAGCCCTTACCGAGGTGGTCGATGAGCTCTGGTTCGACTCGCAGGACAGCGCTGACCGCGCCGAAGCCTGAGCAAGGCCTCGTTACATCGACATTTCGAGATCCACCATCACCGCGTCGATACCCGCTTGCGCGCACTCGGCATCGGTCTCACCACTGGGCGCGCCAGACACGCCGACGCCACCGATCAGCGCACCGGCCACCTGGATCGGCAGGCCGCCGGTCGACATCACAACGCCCGGCGTGCGTCCGACCGGGGTGTTGGCACGGTCAGCCAATTGGGCGGTGGACACATTGAACATCACGGCGGCATAGGCCTTGCCCTGAGAGATCGGCAGCGTAATGGTGGGGGCGATGGTGTCGCGCAATGCCGCCTGGGCGATGCCGTCTCGGTCGACGACCGTGACACCGACTTGAATCCCCTTTTCACGGCAAGCCGCGATTGTCGCCTGGGCGATTGTGACGGCCGTTTCCATCGACATCCGTTTGACCTGTGTGACCATCGCCTCTTCAGCAATGGCCGGCAATGCGGCGATCGACAGACCCAATGCCGCAACCGATGCCCTCAGTGACGTACCCATGACGCTCTCCTCTGTTCTGAATGTGCCGGCATTGTCTTTGCCAACGCCGGGCGCGTCACCTGTCAAGACGGCTGACTGCATGGGGTATTTCAGCAGTCTGCGGGAGAAGTTTTGCGAGGACGGCCGAGAGGCGATCGGTCAATTAGCGCCGTAGTGGGTCCGCACATACTCGTCGACGATGGCCTGAAAATCGGCCGCGATTGCATCGCCACGCAGGGTGACGGTCTTCTTGCCATCGACGAAAACCGGCGCGGCCGGCTGCTCACCGGTACCGGGCAAGCTGATCCCGATGTTCGCGTGCTTACTTTCGCCGGGACCATTGACCACACAGCCCATCACCGCGACGTCCATCTCTTCGACACCCGGGTAGCGGCTCTTCCAGATCGGCATCTGCTCGCGCAGATAGCTCTGGATATCCTGTGCCAGTTGTTGGAAGTAGGTGCTGGTCGTACGACCGCAGCCAGGGCAAGCGATGACCATTGGCATGAAAGCCCGCAACCCCATCGACTGCAGAATCTCCTGGCCGACGCGAACCTCCTGGGTACGATCGCCGTCCGGCTCCGGGGTCAGTGAGATACGGATCGTATCGCCGATACCCTGCTGTAGCAGCACCGCCAGCGCGGCCGTGGAGGCGACGATCCCCTTCGACCCCATCCCGGCCTCGGTCAAGCCAAGGTGCAGCGCGTAGTCGCAGCGAGACGCCAAGGTTTGGTAGACACGGATCAGGTCTTGAACGCCACTCATCTTGCATGACAGCACGATGCGATCACGACCCAGGCCGAGTTCCTCGGCGCGTGCGGCACTTTGCAGCGCCGAAGCAACCATCACTTCACACATCATCCGCTCGGCATCTAACGGTTCCGCGGCGCGCGCATTCTCGTCCATCATGCTGGCGACCAGCGCCTTGTCCAGCGAACCCCAGTTGACACCGATGCGCACGGCTTTGTCGTACCTCAGCGCCGTTTCGATCATCGCCCCGAACTGGCTATCTCGCTTCGCACCGCTGCCGACGTTGCCGGGATTGATCCGGTACTTCGCAAGTGCCTCTGCACAGGCCGGATAGTCCGTTAGAAGACGGTGACCGTTGTAGTGGAAATCACCAACCAACGGCACATCAACACCGCGCGCATCGAGTGCCTCGCGGATTGCCGGCACCGCCTTTGCGGAGGCCTCGTTGTTGACGGTAACCCGCACCAACTCGGATCCGGCACGTGCCAGCGCGGCGACCTGCGCAACGGTTGACTCGATATCGGCGGTATCTGTGTTGGTCATCGACTGCACGACGACCGGCGCGCCGCCACCGATTGTGACGTCGCCGATCCGGACAGCGATGGTTTGGTGACGATTGATTGGGGATGGACTCATTGGGTTGAGCACTCGTGGCAAGCTCGATAATGACCGGGAATCATAGCAAACCCTGGGTTGGGGAGCGGGTATCTAGGTGAAAGGTGGGTAGTCGTTTTTGTGTACGTGGTCGCGGTGGTTTTTTAGCGCGCCACCGCGCGCTTCCAAAAAAAAACAGCGAGATACCCCCGCACAACCGCAAACACCAACCACCCGGCAAAAAAAACCCGGCCACCAACGGCCGGGCTTTCAACAGAAACCAACAACCCCTACTTGAGTCGATTGATACCCAACATCTTCAAAATGTACTTCTCGTAGACCGGTTCAGACGTACCCTTCTTCATCTTGCGAATGAAGTACTTCTCAAACGCGATCTTGGCCATATGCACCCATTTGCCTTTTTTGAACCACGCCACGTTGCGCGGCGGCATCTGCGGCAACGCGACGAACGCCGCCCCCGTATCGCCCATGTCGGCCAGACAGATGGCATTCCAGGTACCCTTTTGATCGGGTTCTTTGCCATCCAACTCGTTGTGAATATTGTGCACGATCGCTGTCACCATCGACTCGATCATGTAGCCGGTCTTCGGCGCGCCCGTTGGCACCGCGGTGGCCTCCACCGGCGGGATCGCAATACACACGCCGGCCGAGTAGATGTTCGGATACGTCGGGTTACGTTGGTGCTGATCTACAAATACGAACCCGCGCGGATTACACAATCCCTCCACGTTGGCGACCGCTTCGACGCCCTTGAAGGCTGGCAGCATCATGGAAAATTTGAATTCCACCTCGTGATCCTTCACCTTGTGCCCGGCATTGTCGAATTCCTCGACATACATCTTGCCTTGTTCGACCTTGGTCACCTTGGCATTGGTAATCCATTTGATGTGGTGATTGCGCATCTCGCTCTCGAGCATGCCCTGTGAATCACCGACACCGCCAAGACCAAGATGGCCAATGTAGGGTTCAGACGTAACGAACGTCATCGGTACCTGATCGCGAATCTTCCGCTTACGCATATCGGCATCCATGATGAAAGCGAACTCGTATGCCGGACCGAAACAGGACGCAAACGGCATCGCGCCGATCACCACGTGACCCGGGTCGTCGAGCAATGCCTTGTAACTCTCGTATGCGCTTTCCGCATGATCTACGGTGCAGACAGAATGCGTGGTACCCGCGTGCGGGCCTGCGCCGTCAACTTCTTCAAACGCCAGGCGGGGACCCGTGGCGATAACCAGATAGTCGTAAGCCAGCGTCTCGCCATCTTCGAACGCCAGCGTGTTGTTCGCCGCATCGATCTTGTCGCAACGTTTGGCGACAAAATTGATCCCTTTTCGTTCGAGATGAGGACGGATATCGAATGTGATGCTGTCGCGGTCACGCCAGCCCACTGCAACCCAGGGATTAGACGGCACGAACTGGAAATAGTCGCGCTCGTTGACCATCGTGACTTCGTGCTCGGTCCCGAGCTCTTCACGTAATTCGTAAGCGGCCGGCATTCCACCGGTGCCTGCGCCCAAAATCACAATATGTGCCATTTATATTTCCTCCAAAAGGCAATCATCGTGCTACCGGCAGACTCCGAAGACGATGCGGCTGGCCCTTGGGGAATGTCAGTGCGTTTCCAAAAAATCGCTACCGCATTGCCGTCCGGAATGGGTAACGATACGCGGCCTTGATTGTTGTTTTGCGACGGCCGCTTGCCGTTGAACCCAGTATGTCACACAAACTTTAGGGTTACACAGGCGCTTTTTGGCGCGAATTTGGTCCAGATCAGAGAATTCAGGCAAAACAAAGCCGGCGTATAGCCGGCTTTGTTACCTAACCAGTCGGGCGGGGAATCAAAGGTCGCCGTTAACCCCGGCGTCGACAATGCTGTAGATCGTGTCGCGAACCTTCTGGGCCAACGGCTGCAGGTCTTCGGGTAACTCGACGGCCTGTAGCATCATGTCCATGTTCATGGTGACAATCCATCCCTGTCCCTCACTGTCCTCCACGACCGCGATTCGGCACGGCAGGAATCCGGCAAAAATGATGTTGTACTCCACCATTTTCTTCGCGATCAGTGCGTCACAAAACGCCAAAATCCGCATGAAGTTCGCTTCCTGACCCATCGCTTCCACCTGCTCAGACAATGGCAGGTCCGCAACCAATTTGAAGTTTTTAAAATTGGCGCGCAGCGTCATCGAGTCAATGGCATCTTCCACCGAGACACCGTCAGCGAGTTTCCAGCGTTGAATGCTGCCATCGATCATCTGCCGCATCGTTGCCTCGTCGACCGCGGGTGGTTGCCCACCGGCAGACTCGCTGGCGTTGGAAACACCACCGAGACCGACCATAAGCAGCAGGGTAAAAAGCAGGTTTTTCATTCAGTTCTCCTCGTAATTATTCGAATTAGGCTCGCAGGATTAGGCTGCTGACCAACACAGAATTAAAGATGAATCGCGCATCGGCACACGATTGTACCGAAGACTGGCCTAATTCGGTCGTTTGACTGCCGAGAACAACCGGAATTCAACGCAGCCCCTTCAAACGGCGCCACAGCCAACCCTGCGGCTGGTCGACACCTGTGTTGATGTATTCCAGGGTGTGCCGGTGGGAGACGGTCCACTGCATGCGCGTGAAGGCTGCCCGACTCCCGCAGAGCAGCAGCCGGTCGTCCACCTTGAGCGGCGTGTCATCGTCCGGCAACAACAAACGATCATTGCGGCGTTGGATCAGCAGCACGATGACGTCCAAACGACGATCCCGTTGCCAAGGGTCCCGAATCAGGTCGCCGATCCGAGTCACCCCCCCCTGCCGCAAGTAGGCGTGAATCGCCCCTGCCTCCGGCTCGTTGAGGGCCCATTCCCGAATCTGCGGCACCTGATCGTTGACCAGCGCACTGACCCGACTGACCAGTTCGCAAGCCCAACTCTCTTCCTGGTAGTAGGCCAACGACATAAATTCGTAAAGCATCGGGGTGGCCAACAGCACGCGAATCTTGTCGGCAATGATCGCGCTTGGATGCATGACCATTTCGGCCTTGACCGCGGCGATGATCTCGCGGTTGTCGTTTTGATTCTGTCGAACAACCACGAAGACCTTCGGATTCAGCTCGCGCGCCGTCATCACAATCGATAGGTTATTGGCATCATCGTCGGTACCGGCAACCAGGCCTGCCGCCGCCTCGATGCCGGCGGCCTCCAGCGTGACCGCCTCGGTGCCACGCCCGGCGACAAACGTCGTCTCGGGGCGACCCGTCTTATCCGGTCGGGCCTCGACCACGGTGACCTCGAGACCCTCGCTCTGCAGTTTGGCGCAAACCGCTTTGCCAAAACGGCCGTAGCCGCACACGATCCAATGGCCAGTCTGCGGCGGGTACACCGGCTCACTCAGGTCTGTTCCTTCTGGACCGGTCAACCAGCGCTGCAGCAGATACAGGCACGGCGCCTGAAAGGCAACCGCAAGATGCGATGCAAACGTATCGAAGGGATCAACGATGTGATCGGTTCCGAACGACGCCATGTTGGCCTCGACATCATGTGAATCGGCACGGCAGATCACACGAATTTTTGGATTCAACAACTTGCTGCTGATCGCGATCTTGAGATTCACGTCGTTGTCATCGGTCAACGCCACGACGCCGGCACATGAGCGGTGTTGCAGACCGGCCTCCTGCAAATGCCGGGTGACCGCAGCATCGCCGTTTAATGCCGGTACGAATTCGCGCAGTTCCTGCAACTGGATCACGCTGGTGCGGGCCTCGTCGATGTCGATGACCACGGCGTGCTGACCGCGCCGCGTCAATGACTCGACCAAAGCCGTCCCTGTCTCGCCGTAGCCGCAGATCAGGTGAAAAGGTTCACGCAGCGTCCGGATATGTCGAGCGAAACGATTTTCAGATAGCGCTTCTTGAAACGTCCGGTCCTGCACCAGCGACAGGATGGTGCCGAATGCGTAGATCCAGGAAACAACGCTGGCGTACAGCGACAGGCTCACCCATAGCCGCTGCGCGTCCGTGAAGGCGTTGGGAATCTCACCGAAACCGATGGTTGTCGCCATGTAGCTGACGAAATAAAACGCATGAAAAATGCTCATGTGCCAGACGTTGCCATCGGCATCGAGCCCCGGGATCAATGTCAGCCCGAGAATCGACACCGCATAGACGACAACCAGCGTCAGCAGCGGCTGACGCATACGCCGCAGGATCAGGAAGACAATATTCTCCATTTCAGCGGCGAACCCCGGAACTCAGCGCCGCAGCATGACGGTTTCGATAATCAACAAGATGACGGAAATCACGTTTGCCAACATCGCGCCGCCCGATAGCGAGACGATACTGGCGACCACTTCCGGGGTCAGGCCCACGTCAGAGATATGCACAGCGAACGTCCACACCAACGCAGCCGCGATCAGCTGGAGATTTGCGACCAGGCTGGTGGCCAACAACAGGGCCCCCATTTGACTGCGGTCACCAAACTTCAGCACCGTCGCAATCAGGTTGACGACGATGACGGCGAACAGTTCGTAGACGTGGTGGTGATCGGGGTTATCGATCTCGCCGATGAAAAAGCCGAAGTTGAGCGTCAACGCCAAAACGATAAAAAAACCGAAGACGACTTTTTCCGGATTCATGTGCGCTCCATTGTTTGTCTGCCATCAGGACGGCTTGCCAGTCAATTAAAACACGCCCCATCGCTAACT
This sequence comes from uncultured Gammaproteobacteria bacterium, assembly GCA_942490985.1. Taxonomy (GTDB): domain Bacteria; phylum Pseudomonadota; class Gammaproteobacteria; order Chromatiales; family Chromatiaceae; genus Thiosocius. The sequence continues at coordinate 235,578 of CALNYW010000002.1, read as the reverse complement.
GTTACTTTTAGTAACACGGACGCAGTGCTACATTTTCGTCATGCGCACCCCCAGAATCCCGATCAGCAAAGAGCTTGCCGTCATCCTTGGGGTGTTTCTGCTGATGTTGTTCGTTACGCCAGTCGCGAACTGGTGGGCGGTGGCGGAATTTCACTGGACGACGCCATACGCACTGTGGCTGCTGGTGATTGTTGGCGCGGCGCTGATTCATCGCAGGGACGGCGACAATGGGCCATGAACTGGCCACCCTGTTCGGCGTTGGCGTACTCTATCTGCTGCTGTTGTTTTTGCTGGCCTATGCGACGGATCAGGGCTACCTGCCAAACCGCTTGGTCACCCACCCGCTCGTCTACACACTGTCGATTGGCGTCTACGCGACCTCCTGGACCTACTACGGCAGCGTTGGCTACGCCGCTCACCATGGCCTGCTTTTCATAACCATCTACATCGGCGCCACGTTGACCTTCGTGCTCAGCCCGGTGTTGCTAAAACCAATTCTTCGGCTTTGCCGCGAATACCAATTGACCTCGCTTGCCGATCTTTTCGCATTTCGCTATCGCAGCCAGCTCGCAGGCGTGCTTGTCACGCTGTTCGTGCTGCTGGGCACACTGCCCTATATCGCGCTACAGATTCGCGCGGTGACCGAATCCCTCTATGTCCTCAGTAATGAGGTACCCCCCAACACCATCGCGCTGATCTTCTGCGCCACGCTGATCCTGTTCGGCATCCTGTTCGGTACCCGTCACATATCGCCACGCGAGAAACACCGCGGCCTGGTCGTTGCAATCGCCTTCGAGTCGCTAATCAAACTGGTTGTCCTGTTGATCATCGGCAGTTACGCATTATTCACCTTGTTCGACGGTCCAAGCGGTCTGGATCAGTGGCTGGCGGAAAACCCAGCGGCACTCCAGGCGCTATACCGCCCGGTCAATCAGAGCCCGTGGGCAGCACTGGTGTTTCTCTCGTTTACCGCAGCGTTTTTGTTGCCGCGACAGTTCCACATGCTGTTCGCCGAGAACCTCAATGAGCGGGCCCTACGCACCGCGACTTGGGCGATGCCGGCCTTTTTGCTGTTACTCAACATCTCGATCCCGGTGATTCTCTGGGCCGGCCAGAAACTGCAGCTGACCATCAACCCCGACTACTACGTCCTCGGGATCACCCTCGCCAACGGGCCGTCCTGGCTGTCGCTGTTGGCCTTCATCGGCGGGCTTTCCGCAGCAAGTGCGATGGTCATTGTGACCAGCATCGCGTTGGCATCGATGAGCCTGAATCACCTCCTGCTGCCGGCGAGCTACCCGGATCCGGCAATGAATCTCTATCGTTGGATTCTTTGGGGAAGGCGTCTGCTCATCGGCCTGATCATCATGGCCGGCTACGGTTTCTACGCCGGCCTGAAACACAGCGACAGCCTGGTTGAACTGGGCCTGATTTCGTTTGTCGCGGTCGCGCAATTCCTGCCTGGCATCGTTGGCCTGCTGTATTGGCGCCGAGCGACGCGGCCGGGCTTCATTCTGGGGCTGTTGGGTGGGATCAGCGTCTGGTCGGTGCTGCTGCTAGCGCCAGTGCTTTATGCCTCTGAGATCCTAATCACCGACCTCGGCGTACCGCAACTGGTCGCGAACAGCGGGATGAATAAATGGGCCTTTGCGACGTTCACCACCTTGACGGTAAACGGCGGCCTGTTTGTGCTCGTCTCGCTGATCACCCGTCAGACGCCGGGAGAACTCGAGGCCGCCCGGGCCTGTTGTGCGGAAACCGTAATGCCCCTGTCAGGTGTTGTGGCGGCAACATCACCGATAGAGTTTCGTGCCGGGCTGGCCGAGACGCTCGGCCCGGAGATGGCCAACCGGGAGGTCGACCAAGCGCTCAACGATCTCGGCATGCGTGCCCAGGAGCGGCGCACATCGGAACTCCGTCGGCTCCGTGAACGAATCGAACGCAACCTGTCTGGCCTGCTCGGACCCCAACTGGCACACATCATCGTCAACCGTCGCCTCGAGCTGGACCCCGCCGCGAAGACCGCCCTCGCGGACTCAATGCGGCACGTCGAAGAACGGCTCGAGGCTTCACGGTCGCAGTTGCAGGGCTTGAGTGTCGAACTCGATAACCTCCGCCGGCTCCATCGGCAAATTTTGCAAGACCTTCCGCTCGGCGTCTGCGCGACAGACAGCCAGGGCAAGATCGTGCTGTGGAATCTTGCTTTAGAGCGGATGACCGGTCTCGACGCAAAAGCGTTGATCGGCACCCCACTCAAACAGCTCGCCGAGCCTTGGGACGGACTCCTGGCAGGGTTCGCACGCAGTGTTGAGAACCATATCTATCGGATGGAGCTGGCGGTCTCGGGTAAGCCCCGCTGGTATAACCTGCACAAATCGGCCTATGCAGACCCTGGCCTGGAGGACGCGGATGTCGCCCATCCCGGCATGGTCATGTTGGTTGAGGACTTGACCGATCTCGGCACCCTCGAAGCGGAACTGGCGCACAATGATCGCCTGGCCTCGGTCGGCCGTCTCGCAGCCGGTGTCGCGCATGAGATTGGCAACCCGATAACCGGCATCGCCTCACTGGCGCAAAATCTCCGCCATGAAGACGATCCGGCGGTAACCAAACAGAGCATTGAAGACATCATCGAACAAACCCGACGCATATCGGGCATTCTCGACACCCTGAAGAGCTTCAGTCGCGGCAGCCAACACCTCCAGCAACGCGAGACCTTCGCGCTCAGCGATGTTATCGATGAGGCGGTGCATTTGATCGAACTCACACGAGCCCGCGGCGACATCCTTTTCGAGGCCAGTTGCCCGGACAACATCAGATTGACCGGCAACCGCCAACAACTTGCCCAAGTGCTCGTCAACCTGCTGAGCAACGCCGCCGATGCCTCAAAACCCGGCGACCGCGTCGATCTGTTGGCTCGTGTGCGCGACGTGGAAGCCGTGATCGAAGTCATGGACCAAGGCCAAGGCATACCTGATGACCTCAAGGATACGGTGTTCGAACCTTTCTACACGACCAAGCCGACAGGACAAGGGACAGGGCTAGGCTTGTCGCTGGCTCACAAAATCATCGAAGACCACCACGGCACGCTGCGCATCGATTCCCAGCCAGGATTGGGCACGCGCGTCGTTGTCACCCTCCCGTTGGACGTAACCGGAACAAGCTATGCATCACTTGCTCATCATCGAGGATGAAGCGGTCATTCGGGGCGCGCTGCGACGCCTGCTGGAACGCCATGGCTACCAGGTCTCTGAGGCCGGGTCGGTTGAGGAAGCGCTCGGCAAGGGGCCGCTGAGCGCCTATCAGCTGATCATCACCGACCTGCGCCTGCCCGGCAAAAATGGCAGCGAGGTCCTCGAACTGGCACCCGACGTGCCGGTCATCATCATGACCAGCTACGCAACGGTCACGTCCGCGGTCGATGCGATGAAACACGGCGCGGCGGATTACATTGCCAAGCCCTTCGATCACGATGAACTCGTCATGCTGGTCGACAAAGTCTTGCGCGAGAAACAAAAGGAACGTCGCGCCGCCGCGTTGCAATCCGACGTCGATCAATCGTTCCCGGTAGCCGGCATGATCGGCAAAAGCGCCGTGATGAGCGAACTGTGCGGTCGCATCCAGAAAGTGGCGCCGACCGAGGCCACCGTACTGATTACCGGTGAGTCCGGGACCGGCAAAGAACTGGTGGCCCGGGCACTGCACAAACACAGTCGGCGCAGTAACGCGCCGTTTGTCGCCTTCAACTGCGCGGCGGTGCCTGAGCAATCAATTGAGGCTGAATTGTTCGGGCAAAATCAATCGGACCGCTTTCGACCCGGTTTGATTCAGAGTGCCGAAGGCGGCACCCTGTTTCTCGACGAGATTGGCGAACTGCCAACCTCGGCCCAGGCGCGGTTGCTGCGGGTTTTGCAGGGCAGCGAGCATGCCGAAGAGCGGGAAGCCGTCTCGGATGTGCGCATTCTGGCAGCGACCCATCGCGACCTCCGCAAGCTGGTGCAAGACAACGCATTCCGCAGCGATTTGTATTTTCGCCTGCGCGTCGTCGAGATGAACCTGCCGCCGCTTAGAGATCGCGACGACGATGTGATCGAACTCGCGGTGTTCCTGCTCGACAAGGCACGCAAGCAACTCGGCCGCCCGCCGCTGCAATTGAGCCGCGAAGCGTTGGAAGCGATCCGTCGTTACCACTGGCCAGGCAATGTTCGCGAACTGTCGAATGCGATCGAACGCGCGGTCATCTTGTGCGATACCGAAACCATAACGCCGGCGCTTTTGGCGATCGATCACCGGGTAACGAGCGCAAGTACCACGGCCGATCTGGATGACAAGCTGTCGCTCGAAGAATATTTCCGCGTTTTCGTCCTCGAGCACCAGGACAACATGACCGAGACAGAGTTGGCCAACGCGCTGGGCATCAGCCGCAAGACGCTGTGGGAACGCCGCCAAAGGTTTGGCATTCCGCGTTCCAAGAAACGCGGCTGAGACTACGCCAACCATGTACCCCTGAACGTCGAGACAGATTTTCTAAGGGTGTTTACCGGGAGAAACACAGTCGTTACGTTTGGTAACACTTAGGGATTGAAAGCGTTACCTTTCGACCCGAACGGTGACTGGTGCGGCGCAGCAATGCTTGATCTAAGTTGCTGTTTTCCTTTGACAATGCCAAGCGACATCCAGACAATCGCGGACGCTGATGGCCCGGGCAATGCCGCGGGCTGGTCTGCGGCGCGATACGGCAAAACTATACCGGCTGACCCGCGAAAAAAGCGCGATCCGCCACCGTACCGCAGTACGTCGCGACCCGGCACATTCAACAGAAAGTTCACAATCACAACCGCGGAGTGAGCGAGCTATGGATACAAAAGCTGCGCAGTACTGGAAGGCCAACGTCCGCCTTCTGATTAGTCTGCTGGTGATCTGGTTTGTCGTTTCTTACGGCTTCGGGATCATTCTCGCCGACGCACTCAATGCCATCCGAATTGGTGGTGTTGGTCTCGGCTTCTGGTTTGCACAACAAGGGTCCATCTACGTCTTTATTGTGCTGATCTTTTTTTACGCTGCTCGCATGAACGCGCTTGATCGCGAGTTCGACGTGCACGAAGACTGAGGGGTAGCGTCAACATGGATCTCAACACAATTACTTACCTCGTTGTCGGTGCGACGTTTGCGCTGTACATCGGTATCGCCATCTGGGCTCGTGCCGGGTCGACCGGCGAATTCTACGTCGCCGGCAAGGGCATCCACCCGGTGGCCAACGGTATGGCTACCGCCGCTGACTGGATGTCTGCCGCGTCCTTCATCTCGATGGCCGGCCTGATCGCCTACAATGGGTACGGCGCCTCGGTCTTCCTGATGGGCTGGACCGGCGGTTATGTGCTGCTGGCCCTGCTGCTTGCCCCTTACCTGCGGAAGTTCGGCAAGTTCACGGTGCCGGAGTTCATCGGCGAGCGCTTCTACTCGCAGACCGCCCGCATGGTCGCGGTGATTTGTTTGATTCTGGCATCGGTGACCTACGTTATCGGTCAGATGAAAGGCATCGGCGTCGCGTTCTCACGCTTCCTCGAGACCAGCTACGAATTAGGGCTGTACATCGGCATGGGCATCGTGTTCGTGTACGCGGTACTCGGCGGCATGAAGGGCATCACCTACACCCAGATCGCCCAGTATGTCGTGCTGATCTTCGCCTACACCATCCCGGCGGTGTTCATTTCCCTGGACATCACCGGCAACCCGCTGCCCCAACTCGGCCTGATCGGTTCGATGACGGATGGCTCGGGTCTCACCATGATGGAGAAACTCGACCAGGTGGTCACCGATCTCGGCTTCTCGCAATACTCGACACAGGTTTTGGGCTCGAAGCTCAACATGTTCGTGTACACACTGTCGCTGATGATCGGTACCGCAGGTCTGCCGCACGTCATCATCCGCTTCTTCACCGTTCCGAAAGTGAAGGACGCACGCAGTTCGGCCGGTTGGGCGCTGGTCTTCATCGCCATCCTGTACACCACCGCACCGGCCGTTGGTTCGATGGCTCGCCTGAACCTGCATCAGACCATCCAGACCGGTCCGGTTGGCGAAGTCACTGCCAACCTCGAGTACACCCAGGTACCCGCCTGGTTCACGAAGTGGGAGTCAACCGGCCTGCTGACGTTCGAAGACAAGAACGGCGACGGCCGCATCCAGTACTACAACGACAAGAACGCCGACATGGCCGCCAAGGCCGAAAGCTATGGCTGGAAAGGCAGCGAGATGACGGTGGATCGCGACATCATGGTTCTGGCCAACCCGGAGATCGCCGGTCTACCGAACTGGGTCATCGCGATCGTGGTTGCCGGTGGCCTGGCCGCCGCCCTGTCGACCGCTGCAGGTCTGCTGCTGGCCATTGCATCTGCGGTGTCGCATGACGTCATCAAGGGCATGCTCAACCCCAGCATCTCGGAGAAGGGCGAGCTGTTAGCCTCGCGTATCTCGATGGCGGGCGCGATCTTCCTGGCGGGTTACCTCGGGCTGCACCCACCGGATTTTGCCGCAGGCACCGTGGCCATTGCGTTCGGCTTGGCGGCTTCGTCGATCTTCCCGGTGCTGATGATGGGCATATTCAACAAGAATATGAACCGCTCCGGCGCTATCTGGGGAATGATCGCCGGTATCAGTGTCACCATGCTGTACGTGTTCCAGCACAAGGGGATCTTCTTCGTGCCGGACACCGGCTTCCTGGCTCCCGAGATGGGCATGGGCCCGGACTGGTTCTTCGGCATCTCGCCGAATGCCTTCGGAGCGGTTGGTGCAGTGGTCAACTTCGCTGTCGCGATTCTGGTGTCGAAAGTCACCTCCGCGCCGCCGGAGCATATCCAGCACCTGGTCGAAGATATCCGTGTACCGAAAGGTGCCGGTGGCGCTTCTGACCACTAAGCACGAAGCTATGCTGTAATCGACGTTGGCCCCGCCTGTTAATGGCGGGGCTTTTTTTTGGGCCCCGCAATACCGCCGGCACGCGCGTAAAGCATCCGAGCCCACACTACGCCGTGCGGTGCATTTGTTAAGCTGCGCACAGTCCGATACGCAACCCGAAGGTGTCTCAACGATGGAAGTCGAACTTCTGGAAATCCGTCAGTTCCTCGAAGCCCGCAATCCATTCAACTATCTCGACAGCGAGCTGCTCGACGAACTCCCCAACGACATCGAGATCCGTTACCTGCGCCGTGGTAGCAAGTTCCCCCCGATCGACGGTTATCTGTATATCGTCCGTAGCGGTGCGATCGATATCCTCGATAGCCGCGGCGAACTGTGTGAAAAACTTGGCGAAGGCGACCTGTACAGCGTCACCTGCCAGCTGGTGAACATTTCCAAATGCGACCGGGGCGACGCCGCCGAGGATTCGTTGCTCTATATGATCAGCTGCGACCGGCTGAAGGTACTCTGCCGGGAATCCAAGGCATTCAGCGAGCATTTCTCCGCCAGCGTAAAAGAAAAGCTGAAAGCCGCCGTAACGACGGTGCAGGAATCTGACGACCCAACGGTAGCCGCAATGATGGTGTCGGTTGGCAGCCTGATTCGCAAAACACCGATCGTGGTTGAATCAGGTACAACGATCAAAGACACCGCTGCGCTGATGAGCGAGCAAGACGTTTCGTCGGTCATGATCATGCAGGGCGAGCAGCTGATTGGCCTGGTCACGGACAGAGACCTGCGCAAGCGATGCGTCGCGGTCGGTTTAAAGGGCGCTGAACCCATCGACGACATCATGACGACCGAGCCGCAAACAATCGATGCCAGCATGCTGACCGTGCAGGCATTGATGATCATGACCCGCCAACGTTTTCACCACCTTCCCGTGACCGAGAGCGGAAAACTGGTTGGTATGATTACCGCGACAGACCTGGCCAATCACCAGAGCGCCAATTCTGCCTACCTGGCCGCTGATGTTCGCAAGGCCAAGAACGTCAGTGATTTGATCGCCGTCAGCGAACGCCTGCCCAACCTGCACCGCCGACTGGCCAGCGCCAGCGTTACCGCACGGCACATCGGTGAGGCGGTATCCTGCCTGACCGACGCCATCACCGGCCGGTTACTGGAAATGGCAGAGGCTGAATTGGGGCCACCACCCATTCCGTACCTGTGGATGGCTGGTGGCTCACAGGCACGACACGAACAGAGCTCACATTCGGACCAGGACAACGCACTGCTGTTGTCGGACAAGTTCAAGAAGAAAAAGCACGACGACTATTTCGCCGCGCTGGCGAAGTTCGTGACCGACGGCCTCGATGCCTGCGGCTTCGTCTACTGCCCTGGCGACGCGATGGCGACAAACCCGCAATGGCGCCAGCCGCTGGAGGTCTGGAAGGGCTATTTCGACAGATGGATCGAGGCCCCGACGCCAAAGTCGGTCATGCTCTCGAGCATCTTCTTCGACCTGCGCCCGGTGACCGGCAAGCTCAAACTGTTCAAGCCGCTGCAGCACAATATCCTCAAGAAGTCGCAGAAAAATCAGCTGTTCCTCGCGCACATGACGGCAAACGCGTTAAAACACCGGCCGCCACTTGGCTTCTTTCGCCAGTTCGTGCTCGAGCGCGGTGGCGAACACGACGATACCCTCGACCTGAAACACCGGGGCATCGTGCCGATCACCGACATTGCCCGCATACTGGCCCTGTCGCAGGGCGTAGCGGCCGTCAACACGGTCGAACGTCTGCGCGCGTGCGCAGGCACGCCGGCACTATCAGCCGACATGGCCGAAAACCTCGAGGATGCGCTCGAATTCATCGCCTCCTTGCGAATCCAGCACCAGGCCGAGCAGATTCGTAACGGCAAGGCGCCGGACAACTATGTCCCACCAAACCACTTGTCTGAGCTTGAACGCGAACACCTGAAACACGCGTTCCGGGTTATCCAGACCATGCAGGAATCCATCGCCAAGCGTTTTGGCGCCAACAACCTGGGATGAGTAACCTGTTCGCACGATTGCTTGGCAAGGAGTATCAGCGCAAGAAGGCCCTGGCCAAGGCCGCGCCCGGGCCGCTGGCTGATTACTTGGCGACTGGCTTTCCCAATCGTAAATCCGACTGTCGCGATATCGAGATCGTTGCTATCGATCTCGAGACCACTGGGCTCGACCCAAAAAAGGACGCGATCCTCAGCATCGGCCTGGTGAATATCGATCGCTGGGGTATCAAGTTGAATACGGCTTGGCATCGCATTGTTCAAATCGATACAGCGATCCCGGGCGAGACCGCGGTTATTCATCATATTACCGATGACCAGGCCGCCGCCGGATCGCCACTCAGCGAACTGTTGCCCGAAGTGTTGACGCGGATAGCCGGCAAACCGATGCTCGCGCACTACTCACCGATTGAACAAAACTTTATCGACGTCGCCTGCCGGAAGCTCTATGGCGCACCTTTTGTTGCGCCGATAATTGATACGCTTGAGATCGGTCAACGCGTGTTCGAGCGCCGTAACCACCTTATCCAACCGGGCGACCTACGCTTGTTTAATCTACGCCCTCGCTACAACCTGCCGCAATATAAGGCGCACAACGCGCTGAGCGACGCACTCGCCACGGCCGAATTGTTTCTTGCAATGGCCGATAACCTTTACCCTGGAAAAGCCTGTCCGCTTGGCGAGTTCCTGAGCAAACGATAAAAGGGGCCGTCGATGGCTGACAAGAAACCAAGCGTTCACAAAACGATTCTGATCCTGATCCTGGTGTTTATCCCGCCATACTGGCTGTTGTTCACAGACGAGGGCTCACGGGTTTCGGACACCGCGCTGTTGTGGTTGTTGGGTGAGGTTGACATGAAGATCAGCCTCCCCGATTTGGATAATCAATTCACCGCCAAAGACATCCAGACCGTCTATGCGGACAACGAATGGCAGTGCGGCGAGCGGATGACGGAGTTCGGCGACAGCCTCTGTGGCTCGCAGATTGGCAGTTTCAACGGCTTCCCGGCGCGCTTTGTCACGTTTTTCTTTCGCGGTGACCGGCTGAGCGCGCTCAAGCTGATCTACCGTGAGCCGTATCATGAGCAGGTGATTGGTCATCTGATTGGCAAGCTCGGACAACCCGGTAACGTTGCCCAGGCGCTGGCCGAGGGGCCAGAGGCAGATAACGTACTCGAATGGGACTTGGGAACCGGTGTTCTGTTGCTGAAAAAGTCGCTCGGCAAGCAGGACGAACCATCGCTGCTCTGGCTCGCAACCAAACCATCGGTTGACCTGGACAATCCCAATCAGGACGCGGGTTAGGTCGACACGCTGGCGGACGATACTGCGGCCTCGTTTGTAATCACCCAGGATGACAAAATGCGCATCTCCACCCTCGACCCGATCTCGCTCGAAGACGTCACGGATACCGAAACAGCACCTTTTGTCGTGGAGGGCGAAGGTGACGCGGCACTGAAGATCTATTTTTGCTCTGAAGAGAACAAGCGCGAATACCTCGACATCGAGGTCCATGGGTCAAACAACTCAGACGCGCTCAAGAAGATTTTCGACGAGGCCGGCACCAGCCCGATCACCGGTACGATCAACTGATCTGGCGAACCGAGTAGCGGCGCTCCCCGACGTCGCGGACGATATCGAGCATGTGAACGCCGAACGTGCCCTGAGCACGTTCGGCGAAATACAGCTTCAGGGCCTCGGTAACGGTTGGGAAAGCCATGTCTGACCATGGAATTTGCTGCTCGGTCATCAGCTCGACTTCCAGACTCTCCTCACCGGCCGAAAAATTCAGATCCAGCAGTCGGCCACGAAAAAGCATGTAGACCTGATTGATATGCGGGAGATTGACGGTTACGAACAGGTCGTCGATCGCGACCCGCGCATTGGCTTCCTCTTCGGTTTCACGCATCGCGCCCTGATAGGTGGTCTCGCCGTTTTCCATGAAACCGGCAGGCACCGTCCAAAGCCCATGGCGCGGTTCGATGGCCCGGCGACACATCAAAACCCGGTCTTCCCAGTGCGCGATGCAACCTGCCACCACCTTTGGATTGTGATAATGGATGGTCCCGCACTGGTCGCAGATGTGGCGCGATCGGTTATCGCCGTTGGGAATACCGATCCGCACTTCAGTGCCGCAAACGCTGCAAAACTTCATAACCTTCTAACCCAGTTTTTTCATCGATGCTGACCGCAAGCCGCCGTGCCAAGCGGCTTTAACCCGCACACCCGGCGGGCACCAGCTCAATCACTCGTTGCGACTCGAACGCGACAGTAACGCGATCGCAGTGGGGTGCCACAACCGTTATCTCTGCGGTATTGGGATCAATCACCGAGACTTTGACGGCGGTGCCGCGGCGATACGTCGTCCGACTGCTCAACACAGTGAACGGTTGATCTTCCCGAGGGGGGAGATAGACCCAGATCGGCTCACCAGAACGGATAGAAAAACGTTGCCAATCCGCGGCAACCGTCTCCACCCGTGCAGCGCCCGCGCGCGTCGAGAATTGCCAGACCAGTCGCTCGGGTTTGCCATCGAGCAACAGCTCGGCGACGACTTCATAGGTCGCCCCCCAGTCGAGCCGCTGCAGCGCAAACAACGCAAACTCATGCGAGCTCAGCAGTCCGTGCGGATCCGACTCCTTGTCCAGCAAGCGTGTCGCATCAATGTGTTCACGTGTTTCGTCTCGCAGCCTGAATAACGCCAAACGCGTCAACGCCACTTCGTCCGCATAAGTCGGGTTAACCTGGATCGATATTGGATTGCCGGCAACGGCCAGATCCGGCAACGGATCGGGCTCCTCGATGAAGAAAGCGGGGACAATGTCGGTCGCATCGGGCGGCGGCCAAACGACCAGCGCCGGTCGTTGCTCGAGCGCGGTACGCTCCAGAGCGGTAAGAAACTCCACTCGCAAAGGGTGCTCGGCTGCGCATGGTCGCTGGAAACGATTGCTGTCACTGTAGCGCGCGGCGTTTGGCAACGTTTTGCAATGGTGCTCGAACCAGGTTGCCGAGACCTTTTGTGGCGGTTCGCAGAGCAAAAAATAACGGCCGTCATCGATATGGGTCGCCGCTGCCGGCGGATTCCTACAGATCGCATCAAACCACGCCGCATCGATGCGGGTCGCATCACTGCAGGGTAGGTAGTAACGCCCCGCGCCATCGAACCGCGCCCCCCGCGGTGGTTGTTCACAGACCTTCGCCATAAAGCCCGCATCCAGGGCCACACCGTTTGGACAGGTGATCGGATGCGCCGGGCGGAAGCGTGCCGGCGCAGGTAAAGTCGCACACAAGCGCTCGTAATGATCACGGGTCATTGACTGGCCCAGGCAATCGAGCGGTGCACGGAATAGCGCGTCGCCGGGCGGGTCATCGCAGGCGGCACGCAATCCCCTTCGCCCCATCAGAAAAACTCTCGACCGCTGGCCAGCGGCCGCGCCGATTTCGTCGGCAAAAAAGTCGAGGAACGTGAGTCGGTGGTAAATCGCACTCATCAGACCATCCAGCGCGGCCGCGGTGTCCGCATAACCCATGCTGACGTTTTCGAGCACCCGCTTATGTGGATAACCCGTTTCGACGGCGCGAGCGGCCGGGGTTTCACCGAAAAAGCCTTCACGCCCTGGCCGCTGACTATGTGCCGAGTCGCCGGCCGGGGTGGCTGACGCAAGGCCGGTGATCGCCCGATGCCGATCCAGGTAAGCCGCATGGCGAGCGGCAGCCTGCTGCAGGCTGTGATTGGGCGCGAGCGTGGGCAGGTCGACGCTATCGCGCAAGGCGTTAACGGCCGCCGTCATCGCCTGATCGGCACGTGCGGTCGTAACATCGATCAGTAACAACGCGACCAACAACCACCCCATCTCAACAATCTCCCGTCCACCGTGCCGCGGGTCAGAATACCGCACCAGCAGGCCACCGCTGGCACTGTTTTTTCGCTTCGTCGGAGCACATCGGCGGGTTAGCATGCGCAACCAAAGACAAGCACAACTTGCGTGACAGACGTGACCGATTCCACTGAGACTTTTGCCGCCGTTGATCTAGGCTCCAACAGCTTCCATATGATCGTCGGCAAACTGGACAACCAGCAGCTGGTGATCGTCGATCGCCTCCGTGAGGCGGTAAGGCTCGGCGGTGGTTTGTTGTTGGACAAAACGCTCAGTGACGACGCCTGGGAAAGGGCGCTTCAAGCCCTCTCGCAAATGGGTCAGCGGGTGCGTGGGCTGCCCTCGCATAACGTGCGCGCGGTGGGCACCAACACCATGCGCCAGATCCGCGACGGCGGCGCCTTTCTGCAAGCGGCACAGGATGCACTCGGCCACCCGATCGAAATCATTGGTGGACGCGAAGAGGCCCGCCTGGTGTATCTGGGCGTGGCCCACGGGCTGGCCGCGGGCGATGGTACCCGTCTGGTAATCGATATCGGCGGCGGGAGTACCGAGCTGATACTCGGCGAGGGTCTGGAGGCCGGCGAACGAGAGAGCCTGTTCATGGGCTGCGTCAGCATGACCCGACGGTTTTTTACCGATGGCAGTCTCAGCGCAGCGGCGATGGAACAGGCGGTGCTGGCCGGCCGCGTCGAACTGCGCCCGGTGCGCTGGCAGTTTTCTGCCGATCGCTGGTCCGCGGTGGTTGGCAGTTCCGGCACCGTCAAGGCGATCGAAAAGGTCGCTGTCGCCAACGGCTGGAGCGATGCTGGTATCACTAAGTCGGCGTTGAAAAAGATTCGACGGGCGTTGGCGTCCGTCAGCCACATCGACGATCTGCGCCTGGACGGACTGACTGATGACCGTCGACCGGTATTCGCCGGCGGTGTCGCCGTGCTCAGCGCCGTGTTCAAGGCCCTCGACATCGAACACATGCAGGTGTCCGAACTCGCGCTTCGCGAAGGTCTGCTCTATGAACTGCTCGGCCATGTGCGACACATCGATGTACGGGAAACTACCGTGCAGGCACTGATACAACGCTTTGGCATCGACCAGAGGCAGGCCGATCGAGTCGAACGCACCGCTGTCGCGCTGCTCAAGCAGGTCGAGGGGCTCTGGGATCTCGACCAACCAGGCGTCGAACGCATGCTCGCGTGGAGTGCCTTACTGCATGAAATCGGCCTGGTCATCGCACACGGCAGTTTCCACAAGCACGGCGCCTATATACTCGCCAACGCCGACATGCCTGGCTTCTCACGTGAACAACAGGCGCTGCTTGCGGCGCTCGTCCGGGCCCATCGGCGGAAGTATGTCACGACCACCTTCGACAGCCTGCCGGAGATCTCTCGCGATACCGCACGCCGCCTGGCTGTGCTGTTGCGCCTGTCGGTAATGATGCATAGAGGCCGGTCGGGAAGCCACAAACCGCCGATGCGAATCCATGCAAACGATGCCGAAATAAGTTTGGAATTCCCCGAAGATTGGTTGGAAGCGCATCCGCTGACTGAGGCAGAGCTCAGCAGAGAGGCGGAGTGGCTCCGCGGCGCTGGCTTCACCCTGCAATATGCCTAGGTAATCGCGTCTAGATCAGGCGCAAAATCTCGCCGCATTACAAGAGCAGCGAAAAGGCGGCCAGTTGAACGACATCAATGAAGTGTTACTTGGCTTCGAGCTCGACGAGGAAAATTCGGACCAAGTCGAATCCCTCGAGCAGACGACCAGCAAAGCGATGTGCGCAATGGCCTTCGCCATGCAGTGGCAAAGCGATGCAGCACGCCATACCGATCACTACGTCGCTCGCAAGCTCAATCTTTGGCGGGACATCCTGCCGTACGAGCTCGAACCCGACCTGATGGGCAAGCCGGTGGACCACGTCGCTCACCGCGAGTTTGCGCCGGGCGAGTTGATCGTCCCACATCAGTCGGAGCTTTGTTTCAATCTGAGCCAGCGTGCGTTTCATCGAAACCTGCGGCCCAACACCTACGTCGAACCACGCGCTGGCCGATTCTACCCGCGCGCCTTCATTGGCGGGTCGAAAGGTATATTTCCGGAGGAGGTTTTGCCGTTTCGGCTCGGCACCGCATCTGGCGACATGCTGGCCTGCGATCTCAACAATCCCCTGGCGGACAAGACCCTCGATATCAGCGTTCGCATTCTCGACATCTGGGCGACACCAGAGGAACACGGCGGCAGCTGCAACGACATCGCCGAGATGATTACCGCCAACGGACCCGGTATGCAGGCCCGTTGGCATGGTCAGCCAACAGACTTCTGGCAGGACCAGCCCTTCGCGAGGATGGCCGATCAACCGGACGCCGGCTTCTATGCGATGACCCGCATGGTGTCGCACGTAGATCGCACCGCGTCGCAGCAGATCGGACAGCTCTATCAGCGACTACTCCCGAAGGGCGGCCGCGTGCTCGATCTGATGGCGAGCTGGGAATCCCACCTGCCGGCCGATCACGGCTTCGGCGAGATGGTCGGTCTCGGCATGAATAGCGAAGAGTTGGCGGCCAACCCGCTGTTCGCCGAGCACCTCACCCACGATCTCAACCTCAAACCTGCCCTTCCCTTTGAGGATGCGAGTTTCGATGCGGTTATCTGTAGCTTGTCGGTCGAATACCTGACCCAGCCCTTCGAGGTCTTTGCCGAGGTTGCGCGGATTCTTCGTCCTGGCGGTCGTTTTGTCGTTACCTTCGCCAACCGCTGGTTTCCGCCCAAGGTCATTCGTCTGTGGGAAGGCATGCATGAGTTCGAGCGTCCTGGACTGGTGCTCGAATACTTCCTACGCGACGGTCTTTTCGACGGGCTGGAGACGTGGTCGATCCGCGGCCTGCCGAGACCGGCGGATGACAAGTATGCGAAGCAGCTGGGTGAGAGTGATCCCGTCTATGCCGTGTGGGGTAACCGGGCGTGAATCCTGACGGGATCGACAGCGTTGCCTGGATGCAGCAGCTCGCCGGACAGCTCGACAAGCTCGAGACCCGGGCCGACCTCGAATCGGCACTCGATGACCTCGAGTACCTGATGGATGCACTCGACCCGGAGCTGCAGGAACCCGCCTACCAACTGGTCGATGTGCTCCGCGAGAAGCTGAACAAGGCAAGCTCGTGAGCGATAGCGGATCCCATGCCTATGCGGTCCGTCGGGTCAACCCGTTCGAAGGCGTGTTGCAGGTCGTCGAAACGGACCGTGCCCGCGGCTATAGCGCCAACGGCCACATCTGGCAGATCCAGGTCATTGCCGAGCGCCCCGACCACACCTGGCGCAGTTTCGGCGACGTACCGCCGATCCGACAGTTCTTCAACTTCGGGCTCTGGGACCCGCAAGACGGTCTGCAAAAGGTGCCGGCCAATCCGGTCATGGACATTGGCGGCATGATCGAGGCCGCGGAGGAATTGATCGCGTCGCTGACCGGTCTGATCGCCACACTGCCATTCGCGTTGATTGACGATTACGAGTGTTGGGCAACCGATCATCAGGGCCATCCCGTCGCGCTCTTGGCGACAACCGAAAATCCCGCGATGCTGAGTGACATGCGGGTTGAGCGCTGGCAGGCGACACGCCTGGCCGACCACAGCTTCCACTCGTCAACGCTCGACACGGCTGGCGTTCCTCGCCGAGGAGAACTTGGCCCGCGCCAACATGCCGAACAGTTGGAACGCCAGGTCCGCCAACTCGGCCAGCATAAGACCTGGTTCCAACGCCTCCCGGACGGGAGGGTGCAACGCATCGGCACGACCGGCAAACCTTTGGCGGTGGTCGACGAATCGTTCCCACCACTCGGCCTGAAAACGGACTGGAAGCCTGAGCAACAACGCGCATTGGCCCGCGATTATCTGGAGTGGCTGGCACCGCGCCTGTTGATGTTGCCGACACTCGGCGACGACCAACGCGCAACGCTCGAGCGGGCCGCGTGTCGGCGTGCGTCCGAGCTTGCCGCGGTCTATCGATTGATTCCCCGAATCATCGATAGTGATGCGATTGAGGCCGCGCGGGTTGAGGCCAGACTTCGGCACGCCGCCCGCTAGACCATTTATTGACAGCCAATACAAAGCCCTTATGACACCAACAAAAGACTGGCGTGTTGATAGCGCCCCGTTGATCTTTTTCGCCGTACTGATTATCGCCAAGACCTACTACCTGGTCGGCTATGTCATCGGCAGCGATGAACTCTGGGCGGTAATCACCGATGCCGAACGGCGTGCCGCGCTAGGCGCTAGCGCAACCTACCTGGTCACCGGTGAGTTTTCCCATATCGCCTACTATGCGACCGCGTTGGCTTTCGACGCGTTGGTCTTCTATAGCCTGATGGTGCGTCGTGGTGCCAAGCAGCGGCCCAAGGGATTTTGGGAAAACATCTTCCCGTTGATCACGGTTTTCGTCCCGGTCACTGGCTTCACGCTGATGTTCTTTCCCCAGGTACGCGCGATGCTGCCTGGTTACCCGGTTGATTTTCTGCGCGAGATGAATGCGATCCTGCCGGGATTTCCCTTTTACATGAATGTCAGCGGCCTGTTGATCGGGCTATTCGGCGCGGCGTTCAGCATCTGGGCGATTGCCCACCTCAAGGCGTCATTTGGCCTTCGCACCGCGGTGAGACAGTTGGTCACAACCGGGCCATATCGGCGCATCAGGCACCCCCTGTATTTCGGCGAGATCATTCATATCTTCGGTATCGCAATACTCGCGGCGACACCGGTGGCGTTGCTGTTGTTCGTCATTGCCGTTGGCCTGCAGGCCGTGCGCGCCAAGATCGAGGAACGCAAGTTTCGCGCAAACGTGCCGGAATACGCCGAATTTGCGCGCAACACAGGCTTTCTCTGGCCCAAGTTGTTTTGACGCTAACCAACCGCTGACATGCGAGCCTATTCCCGTCAAACCGTGAACTAAACATGAGACGGCAGGCCGATTACAATGCGCCCTTTGGTCGCGAGCGCGTCCGGCATCAGGAAAGTCACATCGTGAACGAACCAAATCTGCAGACGTATCACCACGACCAGGTCGGCGGCACCGGCATTCTGCTCGTAAACCTCGGCACGCCGGAGGCACCAGATCGCGCCTCCGTTCGACGATACCTGAAAGAGTTTCTGTGGGATCCCCGCGTGGTCGAGGTACCCCGCCCGATCTGGTGGTTCGTACTCAATGCGGTGATCCTGAATACGCGCCCAGGACGTTCGGCCAAGGCCTACCAAAAGGTCTGGACCGAGCAAGGCTCGCCGCTGCTCACCGTGTCTCAGGCGCAACGCGATGCGCTGGCCAGCAAGATCGAACAACGCGCGGGGCATGCGGTGCCGGTGGTTTTGGCGATGCGTTATGGCAAGCCGTCGATAAAGCAGGGCCTGGAGGAACTGCGCGAACAGGGTGCCAGACAGATTCTGGTACTGCCGTTGTACCCGCAGTATTCCGCCACCACGACGGCGTCGATATTCGACGCCGTTACCGCAGAACTGCGGCGCTGGCGCTGGGTACCGGAGCTCAGGTTCATCAATCACTACCACGACAATCCGGCCTACATCGAGGCACTCGCGCAGAGCATCAAGACCCACCGCGCAGAACACGGCACGGCCGACAAGCTGCTGATGTCGTTTCACGGCATTCCGGAAGAATACTTTCATGCCGGCGACCCCTATCACTGCGAGTGCCACAAGACCGGGCGCTTGCTGGCCGACACGCTGGGGTTGGCCGATGAGCAGTGGCAAATCAGCTTCCAGTCTCGTCTCGGGCCAAAGCAATGGTTGCATCCCTACACTGACCATACGCTGGAAGAACTCGCCGAGGCCGGGGTTAAATCCATGCAGGTCGTTTGCCCAGGCTTCTCTGCCGATTGTCTCGAAACGCTTGAAGAGATCGCTATGGAAAACCGCGACACGTTCCTCGAAGCCGGCGGCGAACGCTATGAATACATCCCGTGCCTGAACGCGGACGAAGCCCACATCCATATGCTGGCCGCACTCGCCGAACAGCACATGCAAGGCTGGCTGCCCGCTCATGACGATCCGGCGGAAATCCTACGCCGCGCAAAGTCACTCGGCGCGAAGCAGTGAGCCGGGCGTGACAAGCAAGCCATCGACACCCTGGGTGAGCCACCTGTTAGTGGCTGCGCAGTTTTCGGCCATCGCGCTCATTGCCTGGCCATTCGGTGAGTTCTCCGCCGACCGACTGCAGTGGCTGTCGATCAGTGCCCTTGGGTTTATCGTGGGTCTATACACCCTGGCGCATAACCGCCTGGGCAATTTCGGCATCTACCCCGAACCACTTCCCGACGCCTGTCTGGTAACCACCGGCCCTTACCAGTGGATCAGACACCCGATGTACACCAGCCTGCTGTTGATGATGGCAGGCGTTGCACTCTACCAACACACATGGCTGAACTACCTTGGCCTGGCACTGCTCGGTGCTGCCGTATTCGGCAAGATGCATCGCGAAGAGTCGCACCTGCATCTGCAGTTCGATGACTATTCCGATTACGTGAAGCGTACCCATCGGCTAATTCCCAAGGTCTACTGAACAGGCATCGCGATGAGCAACCAACCGAAACCGACCGACATCGTGCTACACCAACAGTCGCACGCATTGGAGATCACCTACGACGACGGCGCCAACTTCACGTTGCCGTGCGAACTGCTACGCGTCTACTCACCGTCAGCCGAGGTGCGCGGCCATTGGGGTCAAAACGCAAAACTGCAGTTGGACAAGCAGGATGTGAATATCACCGAGATCAAACCCATCGGTGCCTACGCGATCAAGATCTTTTTCGATGACGGCCACAATTCCGGGCTGTTCGATTGGAAATTTCTCTACGACCTTGGGCGCAGAAAATCGCTGCACTGGAACGACTATCTGCAGCGGCTCGCCGAGGCCGGCCATGAACGCAAAGCACCGAACTGGCAGGCCGCCGCCGATGAGGCCGGGCAAGCGTAAAAACCAACCCGGCTCGATCGACTTACCGTATCTCGACCGATCGACGAACGGGCCTGCCAAGCAAGAAGTCCCTATTTGTTCAGCGCCCCAGATTGCGCAACATTTCGAGCTGGTCCCGGGTATCGGTACCTTCGACCAGCGTTTCGATTACCAAGTGACGGCAAATCTGCCCCAGAGAGGGGCTGCAAGGGTAAGCCGCGAGGGCTAAGCGATCAGGTCGAGAACGGGGATCGAAGCCTTGTTGGTCTGCATGTCGGCAGCACCACGGTAGGCATTCAGCGCAGGCTCGGCGCGCTGGGCCGTGCGTTCAGAATCCTGTTCGGCGCGTTGTTCTTCGAGTCGTTCTTCCCGCAGGTCGACCCGCGCATTGGCCTCCGCGCGCGTTGCTTCCGCTGCCACCCGTTGGTCCTGGGCCGAAGGGTCCGCGGGCGCCAAAGCGGCGCTTCGAACGACCTGCATTTTGGTAATGGTCGCAGCGGGATCATCCGGGACCGGGGCCGTGTCGATCTGTACCTCGCCACCGGTCGCATACTGTTGACCATCCGGCCCGCGCTGGTAGCTGAAATTGGCGCCGCCGCGCACGTGGCGACCGCCGGCCATGACATGCGCCTGCTCGTGCTGCCGGACCTCACGATCCCGCTGCTTGAGTTCCTGTAGAACCTTGTACTCATCTGATGTGGGATCCTTCAGCGGATCGGTCGGTTCAACGGGGTCCAGACTTTCCCGCGCGGAGGAACGACCGCCCCCGACACCCGGCAACGCCGAACGCCCGAACAGTGACAAGTTGCTGCCAGAAACGATCATGACGGTCTGCTTGTGGAGATTACTTTCATTCCCAAAATGAGTTTCGCGTCCGCAATGTCCTAGGCAAAGTATAAACGCTGCCGACTTTCGCTTTAGGAATCAATGGATTGGATTCTGGGCACCGGCCTCGGCGCCGAACAGCCGAGGCTATCAATCGCTATCGGGATCAGCGACCGGTTCGAAACGGACCTTTCGTTCGGACAGCCCGCTTATCAGGGCCTGGTAAGGCGCTTCAAGCGAACCCCCTCCGCGAAAGCCCATCTCAATCTGAAACTCGGCGCCGAGCCGCGGGAGGCTGAAAAACTTGGCGTCGGGATAAGCACTCACCAGCTCTTCCATCAGATCCATCAGACCGCTCTCGGTAATGCCGAAAATACGCACCGACCGTTGCGCCTCTTTTATCCCGCCGGCGGCATAGTGCTGATCCAGGACCCACGCCACCATCGGATGCGCCATATCGGGAAAGCCGGGGACGAAATAATGTCCCCGGATCGAAAAGCCCGGAATGCGGTTGTACGGATTCGGTATGAGGCCGGCGCCGTCCGGCAGTTCCGCCATCTTGATGCGATGCGGATAGGCGGCATCACCGAAGCGGGCCTCTATTTCGGCCACCGCCCCTGGATGCAACGTCAGGGCGACACTAGCCGCGGCCGCGGCCGCGGCGCGGGTATGATCATCCGGCGTCGCACCGATGCCACCGCAGCAGAACACCGGCAGGTCTTCCGCCATGGTGCGGGCGAACTCCGTGCTGAGATAGACCGGATCATCGGGCAAGATCCTCAGCCACGCCAGCCGATAGCCGCGTTCGCGCAATAGTCCGCCGATACCGGCGAAATGGCGATCCTGGCGGCGGCCGTTGAGTATTTCGTCGCCGATCACGATCAGCCCGAAAGACAGTTGTCCCGACGTCACGTGACGGTCACGTTCGCGCGCCGTGGCCTGCGACGACAGCTCGACCGCAACCTGCCGACGATGGCTCGCGCCCGCTCAGAAAGCCGCCGCCTCTGCTTCAAGATAGGCGGCGCTTATGTGCCCGCCCAGTTCCGTCTCGAAGCCGGCCCAATCCTTCCAGGGCTCCAGCTTGGGCAGCAGCAACGGCCGCAGTTCGAAGTCAGCCAATCCTTCATCAACGCCGGCCAGCGCGGTGCTGTAGAGGGTATTCATATAGCCACGATAACGCTCAGCGACTTCGCGACCGCCGGTCGGGCCATGCCCGGGGACAAAGACGCTGGCGTCGGTCGCCAAGGCGTTGTTCAACGCCTCTACGTTGCCGGGAAAGCTACCGCCCTCCAAGCGCAGGATGCGCTGATGGCCGGCATTGTCACCCAGAAAAATCACACCACGCTGAGCGATATAGACCATGATGTCGGTATCGGTATGGGCCTTGTCGTTATTCATGATCGCGTAGCTGAGGCCATCCACCTCGATGACATCGCCGTCGACGACGGGATGATCCGGCTTGACGATCTCCGTACCCGCGGTGGCGTTCTGCGTCATGTTCAGCATCAACTCGATCCACTGGGTGCCGGCGCCGGCCACCACCTTTGGACCAACGCGTTCGTGGCCGTAAATCGGCACAGCCGGATACTTGGCCCGAATCGCCTGGTTACCTAACCAGTGATCACCGTGAATGTGTGAATTGAAAACTGCCAGTACCGGCTTATCGGTAACCCGCTCGATTCGCGCCAGCACCATCTCACCAACTTGCACGCTGCTGCCCGGATCGATCACCACGACGCCGTTGTCAGAGACAACAAACGCCGGGTTATTCATAAAGCCCTGGTTCTCCGGCGAAGGCAGCTCGGTTGGGCCATGGATGACAAAGACCCCATCGGCCACCTCTTCGGGTACCCAGGCCCCGCGCAGCGCCTCGGCTTTTTGCAGGGCGAACGCGACGCCCGCCACCAGTAGTACCATGCCAAATACGATGATCTTATTCATTAACTCCCCCCTCAGGAATGCCGCCGCGCGCCTACCCGTAGACGTAAGGCGTTGAGTTTTATGAAGCCTGCTGCGTCTTTTTGATCATACGCACCGCCATCGTCGTCGAATGTCGCAATGGTTTCATCAAACAGGCTGTGTGTCGGTGATTTACGTCCGGCAACAATCACGTTGCCCTTGTATAGCTTGACCCGCACGGTGCCATTGACCACCTGTTGGGTCTGATCGATCAGTGCCTGCAGCGCTTCGCGCTCCGGGCTCCACCAATAGCCGTTGTAGATCATCGTAGCGTATTTCGGCATCAGCTCGTCCTTGAGATGAGCGGCTTCGCGATCGAGCGTCAGCGATTCCATCGCGCGGTGCGCCTTCAGCATGATGGTGCCCGCCGGCGTTTCATAGCAGCCGCGCGACTTCATCCCGACATAACGGTTTTCAACGATATCGTCACGACCGATGCCATTCTCGCCGCCGACTTTGTTGAGAAACTCCATGACGGCGGCCGGCGTCATCGACTCACTATTGATCGCGGTGATATCGCCGGATTCGTAGGTCAACTCCAGGTAAGTCGGCGCGTCGGGTGCAGCTTCAGGTGCAACGGACCAACGCCACATATCTTCCTCAGGCTCGTTCCAGGGATCTTCCAGAATGTCGCCCTCGTAAGAGATGTGCAGCAGATTGGCGTCCATCGAATACGGTGACTTCTTCCCCTGCTTGGCGAAGTCCACCGCAATACCGTGCTCAGCGGCATAGGCCATCAGCTTTTCACGCGACAGCAGATCCCATTCACGCCACGGCGCGATCACTTTGACATCCGGCTTCAGTGCATAAGCGCCGAGTTCGAAACGGACCTGGTCGTTACCCTTGCCGGTCGCGCCGTGTGAAATCGCGTCGGCACCCGTCTCGTTGGCGATCTCGATCAGTCGCTTGGCGATCAGCGGGCGGGCGATCGAAGTGCCGAGGAGGTATTCACCCTCGTAGACGGCGTTGGCCCGAAACATCGGGTACACGAAATCGCGGGCGAATTCCTCGCGCAGGTCTTCGATGTAGATCTCCTTGATCCCAGCCGCTTCGGCCTTGGCGCGCGCCGGGTCGACCTCCTCACCCTGTCCGATGTCCGCGGTGAAGGTCACGACCTCACACTGATACTCATCCTGGAGCCACTTAACGATGATCGAAGTATCCAGCCCACCAGAATAGGCGAGTACGACTTTATTGATGCCCGAATGAGCCATGTTGCGCCCCTGTTAACAGCAATCGACGAAGGCTGCCGATTATAGACACCTCCGCGCGGGACCGCCGACCGAAAAAATCGCTGTCTGGCGAATTGCAGATCGCCCATCAAACGCTCTAGCCCGAGCTATCCGACCAGCAGCATCTGCTGGCCCTGCAATACTTACAGACAGACCCGCAGGTTTCCGAAAAAGTGGGGGCCGTATTCATGAAACCGACCGTAACCCGCGTGCTGATCTTGCTTGGGCTGATGCTGGCCGTTGTGGCCTGGTGGTGGACCGGCCGCGCCAACCCGATCGACGTCGACGTCGCGATCGTCGAGCGGGGCATCGTCGAGAAAACCATCGCCAATACCCGCGCCGGCACGATCAAGGCCTGCCGCAGGGCCAAGTTGTCGCCCAGTGCCGGTGGCCAGATCGCTCGACTCCCGGTCCATGAAGGGGACGTCGTAAAGCAGGGCACACTGTTGCTCGAGTTATGGAACCTGGACCTCATGGCGCAGTTGACGTTGGCCGCCCAGGAGACGGCCAGCGCCAGCGCCACGGCGCGCGCGCGTTGCATCGAGGCCCGACAGGCGCAGCGCGAGGCCGAACGCCAACAACGGTTGCTGGCCCGTAAGCTGGCCTCGGAGGAACAAGTCGATCAGGCCGTATCAACGGCCGATGCCGCCAACGCGGCCTGCGAGGCCGCGAATGCAAACACTGCGGTCAGCCGGGCCCGCATCGCTGTGACCGAGGCCAACCTGGAAAAGACCCGACTGATCGCCCCGTTTGATGGCGTGGTCGCCGAGATCAATGGTGAACTCAACGAATACGTCACACCGTCACCGATCGGCATTGCCACGCCACCGGCGATCGACCTGCTCGACAACCGCTGCTTCTATCTGACCGCGCCGATCGACGAGGTCGACGTGGCCGGCATCCAGATTGACCAGATCGCGCGCGTCACGCTGGATGCGTTCGGCAAGCGTCGGTTCGACGGCCGGGTGCGACGGATCGCCGACTATGTGCTGGATGTCGAAAAACAGGCCCGCACCGTCGACGTCGAGGTCGAGTTCGTCGACCCGAATGACATCGTGGTGTTGCTCGCCGGGTACTCGGCCGACGTCGAGATCATTCTGGAGACCCATGCCGACACGCTGCGCATTCCGACCGAGGCGGTATTCGATGGCAACCAGGTGTACGTACTCGATGCCGACAGCGGCGTGTTGGTGCAGCGCGAGGTGCGTATCGGGACCAGCAACTGGGACCACACCGAGATCGTCGACGGGCTGAACGAGGGCGAACAGGTGGTCACCACCGTTGAGCGGGAAGGCCTCGCCGATGGCCTTGCCGTGCGTGCATCGCGTGACGACGCGCAATGATCGAGCTGCGCGGCATCGAGCGTGACTTCCTGGTCGGTGATGAGACCGTGCACGCCTTGCGCGCGGTCGACTTGGTGTTGCCGGATGGTGACTACGTCTCGGTGATGGGACCCTCCGGTTCGGGCAAGTCCACCCTGCTCAACGTGCTCGGCCTGCTCGACCGGCCGAATGCCGGCAGCTACCGGCTCGATGACACCGAAACCACGGATCTGCCCGAAGAGCGACGCGCGGTAATGCGCCGCGAGCGTGTCGGCTTCGTTTTCCAGACCTTTCACCTGATCCCACGACTCAGTGCGGCGGACAACATCGGCCTGCCAATGCTGCTCGCCGGGATCGAATCAGCGCGGCGCCAGCGCCGCATCAACGAGGTCCTGAGCCGCGCTAGACCTGACACCTCGCGCCAAGCATCGCCCCCACCAACTGTCCGGCGGACAGCGCCAGCGCGTCGCCATCGGCCGTGCCATCGTGATGCGTCCGCGGTTGCTGTTGGCCGATGAGCCGACCGGCAACCTGGATCGCCACGCCGGCGACGACGTCATCGCGCTGCTCGAACAGTTGAACGCCAGCGGCATCACCTTGGTGGTTGTCACGCACGATCCCAACGTGGGTGAACGGGCACGACGCCACATTCGGATGGTCGACGGCGCCATTACTGCGGACGACGGTCACGATGCGACTGTCTGATCAAATTCGCTTCGCGACAAGATCGCTGCTGGCGGCGCGCGCCCGCACGCTGCTGATGCTGCTCGCGATGAGCATCGGCGTTGCCGCGGTCATTGTGCTGACCGGGCTCGGCGAAGGCACGCGGCGCTACGTCGTCGCGGAGTTTGCCGAACTCGGCACCCACCTCCTGATCATGCTGCCTGGCCGTACCGAAACCACCGGCGGCGCGCCGCCATTGTTTGGCGAAACGCCGCGCGATCTGTCGATCAGCGACGCGCTGGCGCTGTTGCGCGAACCGACCATCAGTCGCATCGCACCGTTGGCGGTCGGCAATGCGCCGGTCTCTGTCGGCAGTCGCGAGCGCGAGGTCACGGTAATCGGCGCCACGCGAGATTTCTTTCCGATCCGCCACCTGACGATCGGCCAGGGTCGGAGCCTGCCGGACATCGATCCCGAGCGGGCAGCGAATGTCGCGGTGATCGGCGCCGGCCTGCGCCAGGAATTGTTCGGACATCAGCGCGCGCTGGGCAGCTTGCTGCGGATCAATGACCAGCGTTACCGGGTGATTGGCGTGCTGGCCAGCGGCGGTCACTCTCTCGGCCAGAACCTCGACGACATGATCGTCATCCCGGTCGCGTCAGCGCAACGCCTGTTCAATTCGCCTTCGCTGTTTCGCGTGCTGATCCAGGCGCGCAGCGAGGCCGATATCCCCGCCGCCCAGCGGGCCGCCCGGCGGGTGATTCGCGACCGCCATGATGGTGAGGACGACGTCACCATCATCACACAGGACGCTTTACTGGCGACATTCGACGAGATACTCGGCGCGCTGACGCTGGCGGTCGGCGGTATCGCGGCGATCAGTCTTGCCGTCGCCGGTATCCTGATCATGAACGTGATGCTGATTGCCGTGTCGCAGCGGGTCGCCGAGATCGGCCTGCTCAAGGCAATTGGCGCACCGGCCTCTCAGGTCATGCGTCTGTTCCTGATCGAATCTGTGCTGTTGGCCGGCAGCGGCGCACTCCTCGGCTTGCTGGTCGGCGACGCGGCGATCACCGGCTTGCAGTGGGCCTTTCCGACTTTCCCGGTGGCGGCCCCACTCTGGGCACCGCTGGCCGCGGCTGCGGTCGCGATCGCTACCGGCCTGCTGTTCGGCGCCCTGCCCGCCAGACGGGCGGCACGTCTCGATCCGGTTACCGCACTGAACGGCCGCTGACATGTTACTCGGCGATGTCCTGCAGCTCACCGGTGCCGCGATTCTGGCGCAACGTGCGCGCAGTCTGCTGACCGGACTGGGCATTGCGGTGGGGATCGCAGCGGTCGTCCTGCTGACCGCACTCGGCGAAGGCGTGCAGCGCTTTGTCATGCAGGAGTTCACCCAGTTCGGCACCAACCTGATCGCCGTCTCGCCGGGCAAGACGCAGACCTTCGGCGTCTCAGGGGCGATGTTCGGCACGGTTCGACCACTCAGCCTCGACGATGCCGAAGCACTGCGACGCCTGCCGGGGATCGATGCGGTGGTGCCTTTCGTGCAGGGTAATGCTGAGGTCGAAGCGGCCGGGCGGACGCGCCGCACGGCGGTATTCGGCACCGGTGCAGAAGTGCCCCGGGTATGGCAGATAGCACCTGCACTGGGCCGCTTCCTGCCCGCCGATGAACCCCGACGGGCGCGGCCCTTCGCGGTGCTCGGCAGCAAGCTGCGCGACGAACTGTTCGGCGATCGGTCGCCGCTGGGCGAACGCCTGCGGGTCGGTGGCGAGACCTACCGGATCATCGGCGTGATGCGGCCAAAGGGACAACTGCTCGGCTTTGATCTGGATGACACCGTTTACATCCCGGTCGGCCGCGCGATGGCGATGTTCGATCGTGAAGGCCTGATGGAGGTCGATATCCTTTACCGCGCGGGCACCGATGCGGCAGCGCTGGCGACCCGTATCCAAGCGCAACTGCGCGCCCGCCACGGCAGCGACGACGTCACCATCGTCACCCAGGACCAGATGCTCGAGGTATTGGGCTCGGTGCTCGATGTGCTGACGCTGGCGGTTGGCGGCCTCGGCGCCATTTCGCTGTTGGTCGGCGGTATCGGCATCCTGACGGTCATGACGATCTCGGTCGCCGAACGCACCGACGAGGTCGGTCTGCTGCGCGCACTGGGTGCGAACCGTCGACAGGTCACCGTGCTGTTCCTCGGCGAGGCGATCGTGTTGGCGGGCTGCGGCGGCACGGCCGGTCTGCTGCTCGGCGCAGGCCTGGCATGGCTGCTTGGCATCGCCGTGCCCGGGCTGCCGGTCCAGATCGCCTGGGACTATGCCGGGCTGGCGTTGGCCGTGTCGATCGTGATCGGGCTGCTTGCCGGCGTCGCGCCCGCGTTGCGGGCCGCCAGGCTGAACCCGGTCGACGCATTGCGTGGCGAATAGCCTGCAAATTGCACCAGTATCCGGGAACATCGCGCCGACCAGGTGCGCTCGGACGCCGCTCTGGAACGACAATACCGCCTGGAGCGGTATCGCGCGCAATTCCCGCAGGGGTGAGGCGCAGGGCAGCGCCGAACAGGCCCATAGCCATAGCTAGGGTTTGAGCGACCAATCCGCCCGGAACGGATTTGGACTGGCGAAGCCAGGCCCGAAGGGCGTGGCTGGAACTCACGGCTAGCCGAGCCGGTGGATTCGGCAGGCGCAGCCTACGCTACGACGAACCCTCGTCGTTGCGAGCGCAGCGAAGCAACCTCTCTGCTGGGGTGCTGTCGTTTTAGAGATCACCACGCCGCTTTGCGGCTCGTGATGACATGGGGGCTGCACGGTGTGCCGTGTGTCAGTCGATCACAGGTAGGTCGGCGTGCGGCCGACGACGGCAGGCGGAGCCTGCCCTACGAGATCACACCGTCTTTGCGAGGAACACGGTGACGAAGCAATCTCGTGCCAGAAGCACCGACGCCCAAAGATCGCCACGGCCGCGCGGCGACCTCGCGATGGCGGTGTAGTTGAGCTGGCTGTCTGACGAGGAGGATAAGGGGAGTTGATCGCTCTCCGCGAATTTGCAGTCAAACAGCGTCAAGTCCGACAGACTGATAGGCTGGTTACTCACCCTGCATCGTGCAAAAAGTCGCTCAGGGTGGCAAAAAACGCGGCCGGTTGATCGGCGTATACCCAATGACCCGCGTTCTGGATCGATGTTATCCGCGCGTGTGGAAACAACGCGTGGATCCGCGAATGGTGTCTGGCATCGACGTAGTCGGAATCTTCACCATGGATAAAAGCCGTCGGTCCCATGTACCGTCGGGATTCCACCGTCTCCGGAAAGCCGGTAATCGCCGAGCCGTTAGCGGCCAACGCTTTGAGATTCAATCGCCAAAACCATCGATCATCTTGTTTCAACAGGTTCTGCATCAAAAAGGCGCGTAGCCCTTTGGCGTCGACGTAGGGCCTCATCTGCGCCTCTGCATCGGCCCGGCTACCAATCCCGGCAAGATTCACCGCGTCGAAGGCATTCAGCACCTGGGCGAAATCGTGCGTGTAGGCGACCGGCGCAATGTCGACGACAACCAGCGCCGCAACCCGGTTCGGCCAGGTCAGTGCGAACTGCATCGCGGCCTTACCGCCCATGCTGTGTCCGACCATGATGGCTGAGTCAAACCCCAGACGGTCCAGCAGTCCCTGCAGATCCCCCACCATCGCTGGATAGCTGTGATCGTCATCGTGTGGGCTCTGGCCATGATTGCGCAGGTCCGGCACGACAACCTGGTAATGGTTGCTGGCGAGTTGTCGCGCGACGCTGCCCCAGTTTGTCGCCGAGCCAAACAGCCCATGCAACAGGACGATCGGCACGTCCGCAGGGTCACCGTATTGACGGTAGTTCAGGGTAACAGCAGCCATGAGTAACGGCGGTGGCGCTAACGCAACGACGTGAGCGCAAAGGGGATTGAGACACTACCGCTTACGGGGCGGCATCAAGTCGGTGATTGACCCTTCGGCCATCTCCGCCGCCAGGCCCACCGTTTCATTGAGCGTCGGATGCGGATGAATGGTCAGGCCGATATCCTCAGCGTCGGCACCCATTTCAAGCGCTAGAACCGTTTCGCCGATAAGTTCACCGGCGCTCCGCCCGGTAATGCCGGCGCCAAGCAAGCGCTTGGTCTTGGGGTCGAAGATCAGCTTGGTCAGCCCTTCTTCCCGATGAATACCGAGTGCGCGTCCTGACGCGGCCCACGGGAACACGCCTTTCTCGATCTCGATACCCTTCTCCTTGGCTTCGGTCTCGGTCAGACCCATCCAGGCAACCTCGGGATCGGTGTAAGCAACCGAAGGAATGGTCATCGGGTCGAACAGGGCGGGCAGCCCGGCAATCACCTCGGCCGCCACCTTCGCCTCATGGGTAGCCTTGTGTGCGAGCATCGGATTTCCGACCACATCACCGATCGCATAGATGTGCGGCACATTGGTACACATCTTCGCATCGGTCGGAATGAAACCGCGCTCATCAACCTGTACGCCGGCGGCCTCAGCATTGATTTGCTTGCCATTCGGTGTGCGACCAACCGCCACGAGGACGCGATCGTAGAGCTTGCTGTCAGGGGCCTTGTCGCCTTCGAAAGCCACCTTCAGGCCGTTTTTCTGGGCCTTTATGTCAGCGACCTTGGTGTTCAGCATGATGCTACCGACGTACTTCTCGAGCCGTTTCTGCAACGGCTTGACCAGGTCGCGATCGCAACCTGGCATCAAGCCCGGTTGCAACTCGACGATATCGACTTCGCTGCCCAGCGCGGCATAGACCGATGCCATCTCCAGGCCGATGATGCCACCGCCCACGATGAGCATTTTGGTTGGGATATCGGCCAGTGCCAGCGCACCCGTCGAATCGATCAGCCGCGGATCATCATTGGGAAAGCCCGGAATCCGCACCGGCGTCGAACCACACGCGATAATGCATTGCTCAAACTCGATCCGGGTCAGGCCGTTAGCGGTCTGTACTTCGATATGCGTCGGGTCGAGAAAACGACCGACACCCGTAACGACCTCGACCTTGCGCTGTTTCGCCAGTGCGGCGAGGCCACCCGTGAGCTTGCCGACGACCTTGTCCTTGCCGGCCCGCATCTTATCCAGGTCGATCTTCGGCGCGGTAAAGCGAACGCCCATCACTTCGAGTTCAGCCGCCTCATTCATCACTTCGGCCGTATGCAACAGCGCTTTGGAGGGAATGCAACCGACGTTGAGACACACGCCGCCAAGGCTTTCATAACGTTCGATCAGCACCACTTGCTTGCCGAGGTCGGCGGCGCGAAAAGCCGCTGTGTAACCGCCTGGGCCGGCACCCAGCACGACCACCTGGGTCCGAATATCCGCCACTTGACCTTGTTTGCTCATGAAGATTCCTCTGTCAGATTCGGTTATCGGCGATCAACCCTAAACGCCTGTTAGATCCAGATGACCGACCTTGCTATTAAGACAGCTCAGAAGGCAGCCTGCACATCATCGCTGTCAATGTTGTGCATTGCATGAAACCGCCGTCGGCCTCAAAGCAGCAAGCGCCGAATATCACTGAGCAGACTGGCCAGATACTGGGTAAAGCGGACACCCTCAGCGCCGTCGATGACGCGATGATCATAAGACAGGCTAAATGGCATCATCAGGCGCGGCACAAAGGCCTCGCCGTCCCATTGCGGCTGCATCGACGCTCGGGAGATACCGAGTATCGCAACCTCTGGCGCGTTAACGATGGGACTGAACTGAGTGCCACCAATCCCACCCAAGCTCGAGATCGATAAGCAGCCGCCTTGCATGTCAGTTGGCGACAATTTGCCTTCCCGGGCCCGGCCACTTACCTCGCCCAGCTCTCCGGCAAGCGCGAACACGCCCTTTTGATCCACATCGCGGATCACCGGCACGACCAACCCGTTCGGGGTGTCTACGGCAACACCGATGTGCATGTACTTCTTGAGTATCAGGCTTTCACCGTCGGCAGATAACGAGGCATTGAACTGGGGAAATTCGGCCAATGACTTGCACAATGCCTTCATCAGGAACGGCATGAACGTCAATTTCACACCCGCTTTCACCGCTTGGTCTTTTTGTCCTTTTCGGAAAGCCTCCAACTCGGTGATATCGGCCTCATCAAACTGTGTCACATGCGGCACGTTCAACCAGGCGCGATGCAGGTGTGCACCACTGAGCTTCTTGATCCGCCCTAATTCCCGCCGTTCGATTTCACCAAATTTCGCGAAATCGATTTCCGGCATGCTCGGCAACTGCAAGCCGCCGCCCGAGGCCACTGGCGTCTGCGCCGACGATCCTTCCGCCAAAGCGCGTTTGACGTAGGCCTGAACGTCCTCCTTGATGACCCGGCCTTTCGGCCCGGAACCCGGCACATAGTAAAGATCAACGCCGAGCTCGCGCGCGAACCGCCGCACGCCCGGGCTGGCGTGCGCTTTGCCCGGCGGCGCATCGGATGGCCGCGCAATTACGGGTCGACGAAGCTGTTCTTTCTCACCGGGTAGACGCGGCGTCGCGGCCAGCGACTCAGCAGGCGGCTGTGTCGCTGCGGTTGGCGCCGGCGATGGCGTGGGCGTATCAGCGGAAGGCGCCGCATCAGCAACCTCCGCGTCGGCAGTCGCGACCGTTACGATCGGGTCACCGCGATTTATCCTGTCGCCGACGGCCACAAGAACGGCTTGCACAGCGCCACCGAAGGGTGACGGAATCTCCATGCTGGCCTTATCGCTCTCGAGCGTCAGCAATGACTGTTCGGCTCCGACCACATCACCGGGCGCCACCAGGACTTCGATCACCTCGACATCGTGAAAATCTCCGATATCGGGAAGCAAGATCTCTCGCACGGCGCCGGTTTCCACCGCGGGCGCTGGCGTGGTTTCGGGCGCCGGCGCGGGCTCAGCCGTGGCGACAGTCGCCGGCGCTTGGTCGAGCGCGGCGTCAGCGGATGGCGCGACGGGTTCGGCGCTCTCGGTTGCTGCCAGGGTCACGATCAGATCGCCTTTATTGATCCGATCGCCCAGCGCCACTTTCACCTCTTCCACCGTGCCCGCCTGTGGCGACGGGATCTCCATACTGGCCTTATCACTTTCCAGCGTGAGCAGCGGGTCCTCTTTGCTGACGACATCGCCGGCCTTGACCAGGACCTCGATTATCTCGACGTCTTGAAAATCGCCAATATCTGGCAAAGTCACTTCGATCGTCTGTGCCACGTTTCTTTCTCCGAATAACTGTCTGTGCGATGCGTTACGCCTGTCACTCAGACAGTTGCGGGGTTAGGCTTTTCGGGATCGATCTTGTATGCCTTGATCGCCTGGGCAACGAGGCTGTTATCAACCTCGCCGATATCGGCGAGAGCCTTGAGCGCTGCAACGACGACATAGTGACGATTGACCTCGAAGAATTTACGCAGCTGAGCACGCGTGTCCGAGCGACCGAAACCATCGGTGCCCAATGACAGGAAGTTTCGCTCACCCACGTAGGGCCTTATCTGCTCAGGGAAACTGCGCATATAGTCCGTCGCTGCGATGATTGGGCCCTTGTGTTTGTCGAAGCTCTTGGTGACGTAGGGCACCCGCGGTTTATCCATCGGGTGCAACATGTTCCAGCGCTCGACATCGATCGCCTCGCGACGCAGTTCCGTGAAGCTCGTTATGCTCCAGATGTCAGCGGCGACATTCCATTCATCCTCGAGCAACACCGCCGCCGCGATCACTTCGCGGAAGATCGTGCCCGAACCCACTAATTGAACGCGTTTCTTCTTCCGCGAGCCCTGGCGGTACAAATACATGCCGCGGACAATCCCTTCCTCCACGCCATCGGGCATAGCCGGTTGGACATAGTTTTCGTTCATCACGGTGACGTAATAAAAGACGTTACGCTGGGCCTCGTACATCTGCTTCATGCCGTCGTGCAGAATCACCGCCAGTTCGTAAGCGAACGTGGGGTCATAGGCGCGACAGTTCGGGATGAACGCAGCCTGCAAATGACTGTGTCCGTCCTGATGTTGCAGGCCTTCGCCCGCCAACGTCGTGCGGCCGGCAGTCCCGCCCAACAGAAAGCCCCGTGCCTGCATGTCGCCGGCCGCCCAAGCCAGATCGCCGACCCGTTGGAAGCCAAACATCGAGTAATAGATGTAGAACGGAATCATGCTGACGCCGTTATTGCTGTAAGACGTTGCCGCGGCGATCCATGACGACATCGCACCGGCTTCATTGATGCCTTCCTGCAGAATCTGCCCCTGCTTTTCTTCGCGGTAGTACATCACCTGCTCGGAGTCGACCGGCTTGTAGAGCTGACCCACGGATGAATAGATACCCAACTGTCGGAACATGCCTTCCATACCGAAGGTCCGCGCTTCATCCGGCACGATCGGGACGACGAACTTGCCGACGCCCTTATCGCGGGTCAGCGTCGTCAGGAAGCGAACGAAGGCCATCGTCGTCGACATGTCGCGTTCACCACTGCCTTCGAGCAGCGCCTTGAACGTCTCGAGTGGCGGGATAGTCAGCGAATTGCCTTTGGCGCGGCGGCTCGGCATGTAACCACCGAGTGCGGCACGGCGCTCATGCAGGTAGTTCATTTCCGGGCTATCGGCCGGTGGCTTGAAATAAGGCGCTGAGCTGATCTGGTCGTCAGGGATGGGGATATTGAACCGGTCACGGAAGGCCTTGAGCGCCTCTTCACCCATTTTCTTTTGCGAATGGGTAATGTTCTGACCCTCGCCGGCCTCACCCATGCCGTAACCTTTGACGGTCTTGGCCAAGATGACCGTCGGCTGGCCGCGGTGCCGCATCGCAGCGGCGTAAGCGGCATGAACTTTGATCGGATCGTGGCCGCCGCGGTTCAACCGCCAGATGTCTTCATCGGTCAAATTGGCGACAAGCGCGGCGGTCTCCGGGTACTTGCCGAAGAAGTGTTCGCGCACGTAGGCGCCGCCGTGAGCCTTGTAGGCCTGGTAGTCGCCGTCGACGCATTCCTCCATGCGCTTGAGCAGCAGGCCCTCCTTGTCGCGGGCCAGTAGCGGATCCCAGTAACCACCCCAGATAACCTTGATAACGTTCCAGCCGGCGCCACGGAACACCGCCTCGAGTTCCTGAATGATCTTGCCATTGCCCCGCACCGGCCCGTCGAGACGCTGCAGATTGCAGTTGACGACGAATACCAGGTTGTCCAGGCGCTCGCGCGCGGCCAACGAGATCGCCCCGAGCGACTCGGGTTCGTCCATCTCGCCGTCACCCATGTAGGCCCAGACCTTGCGATCACCGGCATTTTGCAGGCCGCGGTCATGCAGATAACGCATGAAGCGCGCCTGGTAGATCGACATCAGCGGACCCAGCCCCATTGAGACGGTTGGGAACTGCCAGAAGTTCGGCATCAACCAGGGGTGCGGATATGACGACAGACCGTGGCCGTCGACCTCCTGGCGGAAGTTATTCAGCTGCTCCTCGCTGATCCGACCCTCAAGGAAAGCCCTGGCATAAACGCCCGGTGCCGAATGTCCCTGGAAAAACACCAGATCGCCTTCCTGATTGTCGTTGGTGGCCCGAAAGAAGTGGTTGAAGCCGACATCGAACAAGGTGGCGCTGGAGGCAAAACTGGCGATATGCCCACCAAGTTCCGCCGCCTTGCGGTTGGCCTGCACGACCATCGCCATCGCGTTCCAGCGGACGAACGAGCGAATCCGCCGTTCCATTGATCGGTCGCCCGGAAAGGCATCCTGCTTGGTCACCGGGATACTGTTGAGATAGGCCGTGTTCGCGCTGTATGGCAGGTAAGCGCCCGACCGGCGCGCCTTGTCGATCAGACGTTCCAGGAGGAAATGCGCCCGTTCCGCACCCTCGTGCTCGAGCACACCATCGAGGGCATCGAGCCATTCTTGCGTTTCCTGGGGGTCGAGATCCGGTTTTGCGGCCATATCGCTGAAGTTCCGAGCAGTTGATTGACAACCGGCGACGCAGAATCGCGATGACCGGGCAAAGTAATGCCCGAGTTAAGCAGAAGAACCTCGATTAATCTAGAGCGAATTCATGATTTGCTTTTTTATCAGTTACTTAACTTTTATTTAATGTTGGATGATTGTCACATTTTTTTGGGTCTTGCCGACACCGTGAGCGCTGTCCGGCACTTAACAGCCAGCCGAGAACAAACCATCGACACAAAAAACCCGGGTCGAAACCCGGGTCTTCAACTCAGTCCAGCAGACTGCAAGAAGGTCGTTAGATCTGCTTGCAGTTGCCCGCCGGGCGACGCGCTTCCATGGACTGCTTCATCTCGTCCATCCGAGCCTGAAAAGTCGCTTGACGCTCAGCGGCCTGTGCTTCGAATGCGGCGCGACGCTGATCCACCTGCTGCTGCATCACAGGGGCTTTCGGGGCCTCCATTGCGACGGGCTGCATACCCGGTGCTTCACAGTCAGCCATTGCCATCTTCGGCATTGCCGGGCGCTGCGGCATTTCTGGCCTGGCCATTTCCGGCATGGCCGGGCGCTCTGGCATCTTGAACTCAGGCTTCTGCAGCATACTCATGTCCATTTTCGGCATAGTCGGACGCTCAGGCTTCTTGAACTCAGGCCTCTGCGGCATCTCTGGACGCTGCGGCGCGGCCATTTCCGGCATGGCCGGACGCTCAGGCATCTTGAACTCAGGCCTCTGCGGCATCTCTGGACGCTGCGGCGCAGCCATCTCAGGCATGGCCGGACGCTCAGGCATCTTGAATTCAGGCCTCTGCGGCATCTCTGGACGCTGCGGCGCAGCCATCTCAGGCATGGCCGGACGCTCAGGCATCTTGAATTCAGGCTTCTGCGGCATCACAGGGCGCTGCGGCATGGCCATTGCAGGCCTCTGCGGTGCGACGAAACGCGGCGCTGCCATCTGCGGCGCATACTGCATAGGCGCTTGTTGTTGAGCCTGCTGCGCCGCTTTGATGGCCTCGGCCTGTTGCGCAGCAAATTGCTCTGCGGCCTGGCGTTGCGCCTCGATCGCCTTGGCTTGCTGCTCGGCAGCCGCTTGTTGCTGCTCTTCGGTCATCGCCGGTGCAGCGTAAGGCGCGTAACCGTAACCACCATAATACGGCGCGCTGTAGTTGTAACCGCGGCCCCAGCCATCACCGGACCCGTAGCCATTGCCGTAACCACGCATGTTGGTGCGGCCGCGGCCCGAGAAAGACATGCTGAAGTCGCCGGAACCCGCCGCATCGCCGTATCCGTCGAGCACGCCATTGGTATAGCCATTGCCGTAAGCGTTGCTGTTGTTATAGCTGTTGTTGTAGCCGTTGCCCCAAAAGGCGAACGACGAGGCAGAAGCGGCGGCAATCGCCGCGGCCACCGCGAATTTGGTCATTTTGCTCATTTGCTGAATCCCCAGAATTGAATAGCGTCAAGAAGTGTTCGGGTGGCCCACAAACCCATCCCGGGAATCACGCCGCGATGCAGCGGGATACCCGGGACGCGTCACGCACATCCGTGTGCGAGAGCGCATCCGCGAGAAAGGCTAGAACGACTTAGTTGCTCTCAGCGGCAGGTGCTGCCGGTGCAGCGGGAGCAGCCGGCGGCGCATAGCCGTAGGGCGCATAGCCGTAAGGTGCATAACCGCCGTAGTAAGGCGCGCTGTAGTTGTAACCACGACCCCAACCGTCACCAGCGCCGTAACCACTGCCGTAGCCACGCATGTTGGTGTTAGCGCGACCAGACATGTTCATGCTGAAATCGCCGGACCCAGCGGCATCGCCGTACCCATCCATGACGCCGTTACCGTAGGTGTTGCCGTAGCCGTAACCGTTGTTGTAGTTGTTGCCCCAGTTGTTACCGCCCCAGTTGTTACCACCCCAGGGGCCACCGCCCCACCAGGCCGAAGCGGAAGCCGAAGCGACGATAAGTGCTGCTGCTGCAGCGATCTTTACGAATTTCATATTTCGATTCTCCTCAAACGGAACGCTGTACTGTTTTGCTGTGCTACCGGGCCCAGTCGAATCGTCGAGCCCGGCGTGCAGTATTTTAGAGTTTGCTTATTTTGTCAATTAGTATTTCTTAATGTACGGCGTTGACTTGATCTGAATCAGATAAGAAAACGGCTTACGCCGCGCACGAAAAAGGGGCCAATCTGGCCCCTTGCTGGCGTCCAAAAACGCGTGCGCCTATTCCTCCAACGGCGGGTTTCCATCGTAGACGAGGCTTTCGCGGCGCTGCAGATAGGCGTCGCGGACGAACGCGTAGGGGTCGAGCGCGGCCTGTTCGATCACCCGGCTCACGTTCAGCAGATCGGCACGCAGGTCCACCAGCCGTAAACCGCGTAACCCCCAGCGCGTCCCGGAATCGTCAATAAAGTAGATCGGATCGGTATACCAATCGACCACGACACCGATACCGTCACGTCCGGAACTCGGCCCAAAGAAAGGCAGCACGATATAGGGACCGGAATCAAAACCCCAAACACCCAGGGTCTGGCCAAAGTCTTCTTTGTAGCTCGGCAGGTTCATGTTGCTGGCAACATCGATCAGACCGAGGATGCCAATCGTGCTGTTCACGGCGACCCGCCCGACATCGCTGAAGGCGCGGCCAATTTTCAGTTGCAACAGATTGTTGATCGCCGACTGGACATCGCGAAGATTGTCGAAAAAGTTGGTAATCCCCTGGTTGACCGGCCCTGGCACCACGGCGTTGTAACCGCGCCCGATGGGTTCGAGGATGACCGCGTCCAACGACCGGTTGAACTCGTAGGAGTCCCGATTGAACGCCTCGAAAGGATCTCGCGGGTCCGCGTCAGGGCTCGTCGCACAGCCGGACAGACCAACGGACGTGGCCAGCGTTAGCACCAAAGCCAGTCGATGCAGCACGGCTTTTGAAGGCATCCCCGCGTTTCCTCTTTCTACGCTTCAAACAACCGGAACGAAAATTGCCGTACCAGCCCGAGCTCGCATTATAGGCAGGCATTCCTGGCTGTCGCATCTCTGATGGCTCAGTCGTCACCTAGCTCAGTGACCGCGAACCCACGTTGCCGCAATTTGGCCACCAACCCAAGGTCCCCGCCGAGGTGCATTGCCCCAACGGCGATCAACACCCGTTGCTGCTCGAACAAGGGCAGCGCCCGTTTCAACATCCGTTCATTGCGTCGCTGCAGCAATTCTCTTTCAAACCACGCCTGCAGGGCCGGCGACATCCCGGCATACTGGCCCCGCGCCACCCGGTCGATCTCTGCCAAATCGCCGCTCAGGAAGGCCACCGTGAGTTCCTCGATCTGCATCGGCAACAGCTCGGCGTTTTTGATCACAACGTCAAGCAGGGCTATCTGGAGCTCCATCGGCATCGCATCGAAAACCTGAATTTGCTCAGCGGCCGTTTCCAAACCGACAATCTGCCGCGCGGCGGCCTGCGCCGACAGATAAAGCGCGGTGTCGAGTACCTCGCCGCCTTCCATCGGCGGCACAGCCAACGTTACGGCGGCCGCCCAGGGCTTCAGTCGCTCCAACAGGGCAGGCGGCAGCCCACGCCGGTCGGCGACCTCACGCAACGCTGAGAAGCGTTCTGGCCCCAATCGTTCACTGAGCAGCTGGCCCGGGGGCAGCAACGTCGCCGCGCCGACGGCCAACAGCGTGGCGCCATCCGGCACGAGCTCGATCGCAACGACGTCAACGTCGGCGACCAACGGGGCCAGCTCATCTAGCACAGCGAGGATGCGCGAATCTTCGCTGTGCATTGTGCCGACGAGATAACCAACCACTTCGCCGGCGCGCGTGATTTCAAAGGCCGGAAAGACCGTCGCACGCGCATTGGTCGGCCCCAACAGCCCGAGAAGCAGCACAATCTGCAACAGCGCCGCGGTTGGTTTCGCTATCACCTGACGCATTGGGTATCCTGCTACCTGTGGACGAAGATGAGGAAATTACGGGAATTGCACAACGGTTTCGAGGCTACCTGCCGGTCGTCGTCGACGTGGAGACAGCCGGATTCCAGGCAAAGACCGACGCGCTGCTCGAAATCGCTGCCGTTATTGTGACAATGAACCCGGACGGCCAGCTGGTGCCGGGAGAGGCTATCAGCTGTCACGTCGAACCGTTCGAAGGCGCCAACCTCGACCCGAAGGCGCTAGCCTTCAATGGCATCGACCCCTATCACCCGTTCCGCGAGGCGATGCCCGAGCGCGAGGCGCTTAACCACATCTTCAATCCCGTGCGTGCCGCCGTCAAAGCAACCGCCTGTAAGCGCGCGATCCTGGTTGGCCACAATGCCTTTTTCGATCTCGGCTTCCTCAACGCGGCGATCGAGCGCACCGGCCATAAGCGCAACCCGTTTCACCCGTTCAGCACATTCGACACGGTGACGCTGGCGGGGATGGCCTATGGGCAGACGGTGCTCGCAAAGACCGTGATTGCCGCGGGTATGGCTTGGGATGCCGACGAGGCCCATTCGGCGATTTACGACACGCGCAAGACCGCCGACCTGTTTTGCCACATCATCAATCGCTGGCAGGCCGACACCGATGAGCGACCCTGGTTGAAGCAGGGCGAGCCCAGCGCGCTTAGCGCAAAATGAAAAGGCAGCCATCGGCTGCCCTTCCGTGGATCGTCCGAAAAGTGCGTTACGCGTCGGCGTTTTCAGTCGGCCATTTCGTCGCCGCCTCGGCAACGGCTTTTTTGAGATCGCCGTTGGCATGCATCTCCAATGTGATGTCACATCCGCCGATCAGCTCGCCGTCGATGTAGACCTGCGGAAAAGTAGGCCAATCGGCAAAACGCGGGAGGTTTTCAAAAATCTCCGGATCGGACAACACGTTCACGTACGCGAATTTTTCACCACAATCCTGCAGGGCCGCTGCGGCCCGCGACGAGAAACCGCACTGAGGAAACTGCGGCGTGCCTTTCATATAAATGATTACCGGGCTGCTTTCGACCTGGTCTTTGATTCGATCCAATACATCCATCGTTCAACACCTCGTTAATTGATGACCGCACCTGACATGAGGTCTGATAGCGCGCTTTCAAGGAGAGTTTTAGATACTCAACGCCTAAGGGTATCAGCACGAGCCGCGCGAAAGCCCTTCGGCATGCCGGGGCAATCGGTATCCTGATCGCGAGCTGCCCCCCCGATTCAGGTCAGGCCGTCCGCATGACGCTGTAACCAGAACTCGAGCAAAGCCAGGTGCCAGAGTTTGCTCCCCATGATGCGCGTGTGGTGCATTTCTGGCGCCGCCAACAGGGTCTCCACGTAACCGCGGTCGAAAACGCCGCGATGCCGGCAGGCCGAAGAATCGAGGATATCCCGCATGAAATCGAGAAATTCGCCACGCACGTACTTCAGCGCGGGCATCGGGAAATAACCTTTCGGCCGATCGATCACGGCATCCGGCACGATGCCTCGCGCGATTCGCTTGAGCAGGTGTTTACCGCCCGATTGCAGGCGCAACGATGGCGGACATCGCGCCGCGACCTCCACCAGCTCATGGTCGAGGAACGGTACGCGCGCCTCCAGACCCCAGGCCATCGTCATGTTGTCCACTCGCTTGACCGGATCGTCGACGATCAAGGTGGTGATATCGAACTTGAGCACCGCATCGAGAAATTCTTCGGATAGCGCATCGTCGAGTCGCGCCGCGACATACGCGCCGGTGTGGTCCTCGCCCTGGTAGGCCGGCGTCACCATCCGCAGGAATTCGTCATGATCCCGGTCAAAGTAGTGTCTGCGAAACCGATCGAGCCGCGATCCCTCGGCGTCTTCCTGCATTCTCGGGTACCAGAAGTAACCGCCGAATACTTCGTCAGCGCCCTGGCCCGACTGCACCACTTTGATCGATTTGGACACCTGTTCCGACAGCAGGTAGAAGGCCACCGCATCCTGCCCGAACATCGGCTCGGCCATCGCATCGACCGCCTCGGGCAAGCGCTGGAGGACCTGCTCATTCGGCACCAGAAACTTATGGTGAATCGGTTGATAGCGATCGACGACCTGATCGGAAAACTCGAATTCACTGCCCTTTTCTTCCGGCTGGTCTTCGAAACCGACCGAAAAGGTGTGAAAACCCTCGACGCCGATCTCCGCCAGCAAGGCAACCAGCAGGCTCGAATCCAGGCCACCGGACAACAATACGCCGACCGGCACATCGGCAACATCATTACGGCGACGTACGGCTTCCAGCAGCGCGTGATGGGTCGCATCGACCCATTGCTGTTCGGTCAGTGCCTGAGCAGGGCGCCGCGCGTCGAGATCCCAATACCGCTGCAGCGATTGCCGCCCGTCGGCTTCGATAACCATCGAGTGCGCCGGCTCGAGTTTACGGATGTCGCGCAAGATCGTGCGCGGTGCCGGAATGACCGCATGCAGGGTGTACTGAAAATGCAGTGCGATGGGGTCGATCGCGGCATCGATCCCGCCACCCGCCATCAGCGCGCGCGTGTTGGATGCAAAACGAAACCGGCTTTCGTTGAGGCTGTAGTAGAAGGGCTTGATCCCAAAGCGATCCCGCGCTGCGAACAGGCGTTGCCGCTTGGCATCCCAGATTGCGAACGCGAACATGCCATGCAGGTGGGTGGGACAATCAACGCCCCACTCTCGATAGGCCTTGAGAATGACTTCCGAATCGCCTGCTGAAACGAATCGATGGCCACGGGCGATCAGGTCGGTGCGCAGCTCACGATAGTTATAGATCGCGCCGTTGAAGACGAGGCAGAGCTCCTCGTCAAGCATCGGCTGGTGGGACCGATCGGACAGATCGATGATCGACAGACGCCGATGACCGAGCGCTATCCTGCCGGCATTCCAGCTACCGGCGTCGTCGGGGCCTCGCCGCTCGAGGGCCGGCAACATCCGTGCAATCAGATCCTGGTCGACATCTGCACCGCCAAACTGCAACTGGCCGCAAATACCGCACATGTCAGCAAACCCTCCACAGATGTGAACCACAACGTATCGCTGATAGCCGGTCAGCCGCAGCGGCGCCGCCGTTAGTATCGCATGCCAGGGCGAGCACCAACCGCAGCGATGGCAACAACCGGTTCAGGGCTCGCCGAAGCCGCCACCGCCCGGCGTCTCGATACAGAGCCGATCACCCGCGGCAACGTCGCCGTCGCACTTGGCCGGTAAGCGCTGACCGTTGAGCGAATTGACGCCAACCATGCCCGCCCCCCCGCCGGCCAGACCCCAGGGCGCAAAGCTGCGGCGCTCGGTCAGTAAGGTGTAATGTGCCGGCGCGGTGAACTCGAACTCC
Source organism: uncultured Gammaproteobacteria bacterium (assembly GCA_942490985.1). GTDB lineage: Bacteria > Pseudomonadota > Gammaproteobacteria > Chromatiales > Chromatiaceae > Thiosocius. Next base: position 192,617 of record CALNYW010000002.1, on the reverse strand, counting down.
CGCACCAGGCCGTCACCACCCGGCCGACGCCCCAGGCCCCCAGAGCCGCGCCGGATCGCATACTGTCGGATGCGAAGCGGGAAGCGCGACTCCAAGACCTCGACCGGTGTGTTCAGCGTATTTGTCATGTGCGTTTGGATACCCGCCAAACCGCCGCCGTCACGACCCGCACCCATACCGCCGCCAATCGTCTCGTAATAGTCCCAGCTGTGGCCCGCCAGGCTGCTGCCTATCGCGACATTATTCATACTGCCGTGGCTGGCCGCCGGAACAATATCCGGCAACGCCGTGGCCAGCGCGCCGAGCACCGTGTCAACGATCCGCGTACTGGTTTCCACGTTACCCGCGGCAACCGCCGCCGGTTTTCTCGCGTTGACCAGGCAACCCGCAGGCGCCCGCAGGTGCAGCGGCCGAAACGCCCCCGCGCAGGCCGGGGTCTGCGGCGGCATCAGGCAGCGAAACGCGTAATAGACCGCCGCCGCAGCGACCGCCATGGGACAGTTCACGTTGCCAGCGACTTGCCCGGCCGTACCAGCAAAATCAACCGTGACCTGTTCGTGTTCGACCTGCAGCGTAACCGCGATCGGAATCGCCGAGTTGCCCTGCCCGTCATCGTCGAGCAGGTCTGCGAATCGGTAGACCCCGACCGGAATGGCCTCGAGGGCGCGACGCGCAAGTCGCTCGGCATAGGCGTTCAATTCATCCACGCCGGTGATGAATTGGCGATCCCCGCCGCCTGCGATCAGATCGGCGATGCGGGCCACACCAGCGCGGTTGGCAGCGATTTGTGCCGCAAAATCGCCCGCCGACTCGGTCGAGTTGCGGGTCTTTGCGACGATGTCGCGGTGCACCGCGTCGACGACACGATCGTTCCTCACCAGATAAGTCGGCGGAAGCACGATCCCCTCTTCATAGAGCGTCGCTGAAACGGGCATCGAGCCGGGTGAACTGGCACCGATATCGGCATGATGCGCGCGGTTGGCAACGAAACCGAGCAACTCGCCAGCGGCAAAGCATGGCGCGATCAACGTCACATCGGGCAGGTGCGTTCCGCCGAGGAAAGGATCGTTCAAGACCACCTGATCACCTGGCCGCCAGCGCATTCCACCGACGATGTCACGCATCGCAAACGCCATGCTTCCGAGATGCACCGGGATGTGCGCCGCCTGCGCACACAGCTCACCGTTGGCGTCGAAAACGGCACAGGAAAAATCCAGACGATCGCGGATGTTCGGCGAAAACGCCGCATTGCGCAGCACGAGGCCCATCTCGTCGCACACGGCATTTAAACGGCTCGCAAAGATATTCAAGCTGGCGGGTGTCACAACGAAACTCCGATAAGTGACGGCGAGGTTATTGTGGCGATTTATTTACACCCCTGACAGTGGCACGGTTGAAACACAGTCGGCCAGATCCCTAAAATCCGCGCAGCCGGCAGGTGTTCTGCCGCCTGAAAATGACCAAGGAGTTGACAATATGGCCCACGAACTGCCCGCACTACCTTACGAGATGAACGCCCTCGAGCCAGTGATTTCGAAAGAGACTTTGGAATTTCACTACGGCAAACACCACAACACCTACGTAACCAATTTGAACAATCTCGTACCGGGCACCGAGTTCGAGTCAATGTCCCTGGAAGACGTTGTCATGAAATCATCTGGTGGCGTATTCAACAACGCCGCGCAGGTCTGGAATCACACCTTCTATTGGAACTGCCTGAGCCCGAATGGCGGTGGTGAGCCAAGCGGCGCGTTGGCCGACGCGATCAACGCCACGTTTGGCTCGTTTGACGCCTTCAAAGAGGCTTTTTCAAAATCCGCAGCGACCAATTTCGGATCGGGCTGGACCTGGCTGGTGAAGAATGCCGACGGCAGCATCGAGATCTTCAACACGTCGAACGCCGGCACCCCGATGACCGAAAACAAGACCGCGCTGCTGACCGTTGACGTCTGGGAGCACGCCTACTACGTCGACTACCGCAACGCCCGCCCGAAATACCTCGAGGAGATCTGGAAGCTGATCAACTGGGATTTCGTAGCCGCCAACTACGCAGGTTAATCGTCTGGCCAGAGCCGCCCATGCAGCCGCAAAACGCCGTCGGTGAGTAGCTTGCCGACGGCGTTTTTGTTCGCCATTGTCGTTGGCGCCTGACTGACGCCCACTTGTGTTTGTCCGGCACCCTTGCTAGTGTTCCGCCTTTGCTGCGCCGGCGGCGCAAGCAGCGGAGGTGGTCCATGAAAACGGGCTGCCTTTTGTTTTTCCGGAGAAGCACGCACCCCTGCAGGCAGCCAACGGCCCCTCGTTCGTCTTCTCCCTTGAAGACTGGCCAAGCGCGATGATGAACCATTCGCTGATGCATACCTACAACCGGCTACCGGTCACCTTCGTGCGCGGCGCGGGTGCCGAGCTTTGGGATACCGACGGCCGGGTCTATCTCGACGCGTTGAGTGGCATTGCGGTGTGCAATCTCGGACATGCCCATCCCGCGGTCACCCATGCCCTGTGCGAGCAAGCCGGGCAACTCGTTCACACATCGAATCTCTACGGCATCGCGGCACAGCAGTGCCTCGGCGATATGCTCACCAAACTGGCCGGCATGGAGCGGGTGTTCTTCAGCAACTCCGGCGCCGAGGCGAACGAGGCCGCGATAAAGCTCGCCCGCCTCTGGGGTCGCCAAAAGTCGATCAAGACGCCGGCCATCGTAGTAATGGATAACAGCTTCCACGGCCGCACCCTGGCAACCCTCAGCGCCACCGGCAGCCGCAAGGTGCAAGCCGGTTTCGAACCCCTGGTGCAGGGCTTCATTCGGGTACCCTACGGCGACCTCGATGCGCTGCAAGCGGTCGCCGAAAATCGCGCAGACGTGGTGGCCGTGTTACTGGAGCCGGTACAGGGTGAAGGTGGCATCAATATCCCGCCGGGCGATTATTTGGCCGGCGTGCGCGCCCTGTGCGACGATCAGAATTGGTTGATGATGCTCGACGAAATCCAAACCGGCATGGGCCGCACAGGCAAGCCGTTTGCCTGCCAGCTCAGCGATATCAAACCGGATGTGATGACCGTCGCGAAAGCGCTCGGCAATGGCGTACCCATCGGTGCGTGCCTGGCCCGGGGGCCGGCTGGCGAGTTGTTCGCACCCGGCCACCATGGCTCGACCTTCGGCGGTAACCCATTGGCCTGCGCGGCGGCAATCGCTGTCTGCAAGACACTCGACGATGAAAAACTGTGGGAAGCCGCCGGCACCCTGGGTCATCGGATCATCCACCGGTTCCACCGGCTCATCGGGGACCTCGAAGGCGTTGTCAAAATTCGCGGCCGCGGCCTGATGATCGGCATCGAACTCGATCGGCCGTGCGCGGAATTGGTCGGTCTGGCGCTGCAAAACGGTCTGCTGATCAACGTGACGGCGGAACGCGTGATCCGTTTGCTGCCGCCGCTGGTCTTCACCGAACAGCAGGCCGACCATCTGGTTGACACGCTCAGTCCACTGATCCGGTCTTTCCTCTCCGAACAATGAGCTTACGCGTCTGCGCGAGGCCCTCTTATGGAATCTGCTAAACAGCCGCGTCATTTTCTGACGCTCAACGATCTCAGTCCCGACGAGTTGCGCGCCATTGTTGTCCGCGCCTCTGAGCTGAAACGCATGCACGCCGCCGGCGAAGCCCACACGCCGCTGCGTCATCGCGTACTGGCGATGATTTTCGCGAAGAGTTCGACCCGCACCCGCGTATCGTTCGAGGCCGGTATGGCTCAGCTTGGCGGTTCGGCGATGTTCTTGTCGCCTCGCGATACCCAACTCGGGCGCGGAGAACCAATCGAAGACACCGCCCGCGTACTCTCCCGGATGGTCGATTGCGTGATGATCCGGACGTTCGACCATGCCGACGTCGAAACCTTTGCCGCAAACTCGCAGGTGCCGGTAATCAACGGACTCACCGACTTCTGCCATCCATGCCAGCTACTGGCCGATATGCAGACCTACTTCGAAAATCGCGGCGACATCCGCGGCCGCACCGTCACCTGGGTGGGTGATGGCAACAATATGTGCCACTCGTACATCAGCGCCGCAAAGCTGTTCGACTTCAAGCTGCGCATCGCCTGCCCGGAGGGCTACGACCCGGACGCCGAGGTTCTCGAGGCGGCCGCCGGGCACTTTGACATCGTTCGAGACCCGAATGCCGCCGTCGAGGGGGCAGACCTGGTGGTCACCGACACCTGGATCAGCATGGGCCAGGAAGACGAAAAGGCGGGCCGCGAAGCGGCATTCGCCGGCTATTGTGTCGATCGAGCGATGCTCAATCGGGCGGCACCGGACGCCTTGTTCTTGCACTGCCTACCGGCTTACCGCGGCAAAGAGGTCACGGCAGACGTCCTCGATGCGCCGGACAGCGTGGTTTGGGACGAGGCCGAAAACCGCATGCACGCGCAAAAGGCATTGCTCGAGTTCCTGCTGCAGCCCTGAGCGCAGCAGATTCCGAGCCATCAACCAGCATCATGCCGCTTCTCGACGTTGACGAAATAAGTGTGGGGTACGACGACCAGACGGTCGTCGACGCCCTCTCCTTTGAGGTTAAACGTGGCGAAATCGTGAGTCTGTTGGGCCCCAGCGGTTGCGGCAAGACGACCGCTCTGCGGGCCGTTGCCGGGTTCGAACCGGTTCGCGCCGGCCGTATCCTGATCGCCGACCGAGAGGCCAGTTCAGCCAATGCCACGCTGCCACCGGAACGCCGGTCGATTGGCATGGTGTTTCAAGACTATGCGTTATTCCCACACCTGACGATCGCCGAGAACATCGCCTTCGGTCTTTCCAAGCTGCCCGCGGTCGATCGTCAGGTCCAGGTCGACCATCTGCTCGACGCCACCGGTCTGCAGGGTATGCAGGCACGATACCCGCATGAGCTATCCGGCGGACAGCAGCAGCGGGTTGCCCTTGCCCGGGCCTTGGCACCGCGCCCAACGTTGTTGCTGATGGACGAACCGTTTTCCAATCTCGATGTGGATCTGCGCGAACGTCTGAGTGTTGAGGTCCGAGATCTGTTGAAGGCCGAGGGCATCAGTGGCATCTTGGTCACCCACGACCAGCACGAAGCCTTCGCGGTGTCCGACAAGGTCGGCGTCATGCATGACGGTCGCATCCTGCAATGGGATACCCCCTACAACCTGTACCACCAGCCGAACTCGCGCTTTGTCGCCAACTTCATCGGGCAAGGACGTTTCGTCGTTGGCGAAGTGCTGGCACCGGCGACGTTTGATACCGAACTTGGTCGCTTGCAGGGTGATCGGTCCTGTACGCAGACCAAGGGGGCGTTGGTCGATATCCTGATTCGACCGGACGATCTCGTTCCCGATGAAGCCGGTGAGATCAGCGGCACCATCCGCGACAAGGCCTTCAAGGGCGCCGAAATCCTCTATACGCTGGAATTACCAAGCGGAACCCGCTTACTATCCCTCTTTCCTAGCCATTTCGACCACCATCTTGGCGACACGGTGCGCGTCCGCGTAGACGCAGAACACCTTATCTGTTTCCCCAGAGAGGTCGACCGACCAACGTCATGCAGTACGGAATCGAATCAGTGAACAACAGTCTTGCAGCCCTCCTTATCCTGACACTCAGCCTCGGCAGCTTCGCCGCGAGTGCGAAAACCGCCTATGTCACGGACGAGTTCAGAATCACCCTGCGCAGCGGTGAAAGCGCCACGCACCGAATCCTGCGCATGTTGCCGACCGGGCAAAGCGTCAACGTGTTGTCGACCAATCCCGATAACGGCTACAGCAAGGTGCGAACCGAGACTGGCCAGGAGGGCTTCGTCCTGACCCGGCAGCTTGTCGATCAGCCCGTTGCGCGGGATCGCCTTGCCGCGGCCGTGGCCGAGGTCAACGCGCTCAAGGCCGCACCGGGTGAACTGCGTAGCCGCCTGACCCAGTTGACCGAGGAACATGGCAAACTGCAGCAGGAACACGAAGCCCTCAAACGCGCAAAGACGCAAGTCGATCAGGAGTTCGCCGCACTGCAGCGCACGGCCAGCAATTCAGTGCGCATCGCCAACGAGCGCAATGAACTGCGTAAGCAGGTCACCTCCATGACCCGCGAAGTCGAGGACATCAAACAGCAAAACCGAGAACTCGAAAACAAGACCGCCCAAAATTGGTTCTTGATCGGCGCCGGTGTCGTGGTTGGCGGCATCATCCTGGGTCTGATACTGCCCCACCTTCGGGTCCGCCGACGTAAGAACGACTGGGGTTCGCTCTGACGTGGGCGATACGGGCCACGTCAGATCGTGGCCCGATGCATCATCTGCGCCGGCGGCGCGTCAGCTCACCGACACGCTGTTGATGCGCGTCACCCGCTCTTCCGTCATACCGACGACCGGCCGCTGCGATGTTACCCGTGGCGATGCGACATGCCGGCACACGGCGTGCTCATCGTTGGCCTCGCCCGCCTATTGCACCCGTCGATTGCGGGCGTCCCCGATCGATGGGGGCGACATAACGCTCAGCGATCCAGCTGCGACAGGTCGCGAACCGCCCCACGGGCGGCCGAGGTCGTCATCGCGGCATAGGCACGCAGCGCCTGTGAGACATGCCGTTCACGCGGCGCTGGTTGCCATGCATCGGCACCACGTTGCTCCATCGCCGCACGACGTTGTTCCAGTACCCCGTCATCCAGCACCACACGGATCGAACGATGGGGGATATCGATTTCGATGATATCGCCTTCCTCGACCAGGCCGATGGTACCGCCTTCGGCGGCTTCCGGTGAGCAATGGCCGATCGACAACCCCGAGGTGCCGCCGGAAAAACGCCCATCTGTGACCAGCGCACAGGCCTTGCCCAGGCCCTTCGATTTCAGATAACTGGTCGGATACAGCATCTCTTGCATACCCGGGCCACCCTTCGGACCCTCATAGCGAATCAGCACGACGTCGCCTTCCTTGATCTCGTCACCGAGGATCGCCGCGACCGCCGCGTCCTGGCTCTCGAAGATTCGCGCCGGGCCAACGAAACCGCGCAACGTCGACGTCGGGACACTGGTCGTATAACGCAGTTGTTCGGCATCGAACATGCTCATATCGACACCCGCTGTTTTGACGATACAGCCGTCCTCGGCGATGTTGCCGTACAGCACCGCCAAGCCGCCGTCTTTGGAGTAGGCGTGGTCGATGTCGCGGATGCAGCCCTCAGCACGATCGAGGTCCAAGTCCGGCCAATGGCTGTCCTGGCTGAATGCCACCTGCGTCGGAATCCCCCCCGGCCCGGCCAGGTAGCGGGATCGCGCTTGCTGCGCCCCGGTGCGCATCACGTCCCAGCCATCGATCGCAGCGCCCATGCTATCGCTATGGACCGCGTTGCAGTCACGGTGGATCAAACCACCACGGTCTAACTCGGCAAGAATACCGATCACGCCGCCGGCGCGATGGACGTCCTCCATGTGATACTTCTGCGTGGCCGGCGCGACCTTGCAGAGGTTCGGCACCTTACGGCTCATGCGGTCGATGTCGGCCATCTTGAACGGGACATTCGCTTCCTCCGCCGCAGCGAGCAGGTGCAGCACCGTGTTGGTCGAACCACCCATCGCAATATCTAAGGCAATCGCATTTTCAAACGCCTCGAACGTCGCGATGCTGCGCGGCAAGACCCTGGCGTCGTCCTGCTCGTAGTAACGTCTCGCCAACGCAACCACCAGCCGACCCGCCTCGAGGAAAAGGTTTTCGCGCTCGGCATGCGTCGCGAGCAGCGAACCATTGCCGGGCAACGACAGACCGAGCGCTTCGGTCAGACAATTCATTGAATTCGCGGTGAACATGCCGGAACAGGAACCACAGGTCGGGCACGCAGACCGTTCGATTGCCGCCACATCTTCATCGGTCTCGCGCGGATCTGCGGCCGAGACCATCGCATCGACGAGATCGAGTTTTATCTCGCCCTTGTTCGCCAGGCTCACCTTGCCTGCCTCCATCGGCCCACCGGAGACGAAAACCGTGGGGATATTGAGTCGCATGGCGGCGTTCAACATGCCGGGGGTGATCTTGTCGCAGTTAGAGATGCAGACCAGGGCGTCGGCACAGTGCGCGTTGACCATGTATTCGACGCTGTCGGCGATGATTTCGCGCGACGGCAACGAGTAGAGCATCCCGTCGTGACCCATCGCGATACCGTCATCGACCGCGATGGTATTGAACTCCTTCGCCACGCCACCGGCCTTCTCGATCTCGCGCGCGACCAGCTGGCCAAGATCTTTCAAATGCACATGGCCGGGCACGAACTGTGTGAACGAATTCGCCACCGCGACAATCGGTTTATCGAAGTCACCGTCCTTCATGCCCGTCGCGCGCCAAAGCGCCCGAGCCCCTGCCATGTTGCGCCCATGGGTCGTGGTTCGAGAACGATATTGGGGCATGCAGGCCTCCCGGCGGTTGCGATCATTGAGGACCGCGCATTATCACCCGACGAACGGGGTGAAGAAACCGCACCGCGTAGGGTTTCGCTGAACCAAGCGGCCAGGGTCTATACTCGCCAAGGACAATTTTTTTGTACAAACGTCTTAAACCAGCAAACAATTATGCCAAAAAAGAGCGAACGCACCCGCCAACGGATTGTTGAGGCCGCCAATCGGCTGTTTTACCACCAGGGCTTCAACCAGACCTCGTTCACCGATGTGGTGGAGGCGGCCGGGGTGCCACGCGGGAACATCTACTACTACTTCAAGACCAAGGACGAGATTCTCGAGGCCGCGATCCAATACCGCTTGGACCGCATCAAGCAGATGTTGGAAAACTGGACAGGTGACTACCGCACGCCGATCGAACGCCTGCAGCGGTTCGTCGACATCCTGTCAAACAGCGCCGATTCGATTACCCGTTTTGGCTGCCCGATGGGATCACTCAACACCGAGTTGGGCAAGATGCAGGGCCCGTTACAGGAACAGGCCGAAAACCTGTTCCGTATCTTCGAATCCTGGTTGTCCGACCAGTTCGCCGAGCTTGGTTACGCAGGCCGGGCACATGAACTCGCGCTACGCCTGATGGCACATGGCCAGGGGATCAGCGTCATCGCCCATACCCATCGAGACGGCGCTTTTCTGCAACGCGAGAAAGCCAGGTTGCATGACTGGTTGGATCGCCTTGCCGATGGCGATGACGCCTGCGCCTGACCACGCCAGTCACCGCTTACCTGATCGGCGTGGATCGTCGCGGTCAGTCCGGCAGCGAGGCCAGCGTTCGATAACCGCCATCGCGCAGCGCGAGTGCCTGCTGTAAAAGCGGCTGCCAGTCATCGACGATATGCGGTAGCTCCCGCTGTTCGGTATCTGCCGCGATGGCATCCAGCAGCCGGACCATGTTGATGAGTCGAGGGGCACGCCGCCGTGCCGAGGCCATTTCGAACTCGCCCGCCTGATGTTTCTGACGCTGCAGGCGTTGCAGGGTGCGTTTGGCCTGTTCGATCTGATCACGCAACGGCCAGGCCAGGTCAATCCCGATCGCGACGCGTGACGGTGCGGCCTCGAACCACGTCGCTGCCACCGAGTCGAGCACGACCGTTTGGCGAGGTTCCTCACGCCAGGTCAGCGCTCCCTCACCGACCGCATCATCGAGCGCCGGGTTGGGCGGGAACTTGTAAAAGCCCCAGCGCGCCCCGAGGGCGCATTCGATCAGCACCTTGCCGCCATCGATCCGACAATCCGCCTGCTCGCAGTCCGACGCCGCGACCCACGCCCGCGGGTCAAGTTTCCAGGCACAAAAATCACGATTCGGTGGACGCCCATAAGCGGTTTCCAGGGCGCGCCAGGTCTCGTCGAACGTCTGCCACTCGGCCTGGTAGCGTGGATTGCGACGCAGGAATTGCCACGCCCACTGCGCGCCGCTGGATGTTGCCAGCTCAGCGTAATCCGCCGCATTTCTCCAATCCGGGACAGCCATGGCCCGATAGTAGCCCGACGTCGACGACACGGTGTGATTGGCTTTTCTCTACACTCTACAGATGATGCAGAGACCTTCCCTGGCCGAAATGCTGCGACACCTGATCGGGTCGCCGTCCGTAAGCAGTGTGAGTCCGACCTGGGATCAATCCAACGCGGCGGTGATCGATCACCTCGCCGAGTGGTGCGAGGCCTTCGGCTTCGCTGTCGAACGCCTGCCGATCGAAGGCCATCCGGGGAAATTCAACCTGGTTGCCAGCCTCGGCAGCGGCCCGGACGGTTTGGTGCTGTCCGGCCATACCGATACGGTACCGTTCGATGAATCGCGCTGGACCAGTGATCCATTCACCCTGACCGAACGCGACAATCGTTGGTACGGACTCGGCACCTGCGACATGAAAGGGTTTTTTGCCGTCGTCCTGGATGCGCTGTCGGCGCTTGACCTGCGCCGCCTCAACCGCCCGCTGATACTCATTGCCACGGCCGATGAAGAAAGCAGCATGTGCGGCGCCAGGGCGCTGCTGGAAACCCATCGGCAACTCGGCCGGCATGCCGTCATCGGCGAGCCCACCGGGCTCAAGCCGGTGCGATTGCACAAAGGCATCGCGATGGAAGCGATTCGGCTCAGCGGTCGCGCCGGACACTCCAGCGACCCGGCGCTCGGTAACAGTGCGCTCGAGGGCATGCATCGCGTGATCACCGAGCTGCTCGCCTGGCGCAGCGAGTTACAGCAGCGTTATCGCAATCCGCTGTTCGCCGTCGAGGTGCCGACCCTAAACCTCGGTCATATCCACGGCGGCGATAACCCGAATCGCATCTGTGGCGCCTGTGAATTGACCTTCGATATTCGACCACTGCCCGGCATGGATCTCGACGAGCTGCGCGGCGAACTGGATCGGCGGCTCGACAGCTGCCTGCAAGGCAGTGGTTTGGGCATCGAGCGCACCGCGCTGTTCAGCGGGATCCCGGCAATGGAAACCCCGGCGCAATCGCCGATTGTCAGAGCCGCTGAACAGCTCACCGGCTTTGCGGCGGGGGCGGTGGCCTTCGCGACCGAAGGCCCGTACCTGAATAAGATGGGCCACGACACGGTGATACTCGGGCCGGGACACATCGATCAGGCCCATCAACCCGATGAATTCCTCGCGCTCGATCAAGTGGAACCTGCCCGCGCGATTATTCGTGCGTTGGTCGAGCGCTTCTGCATGCGCACGGCGTAGACACCGTCTTCGCCACGGCCATGCGCGGCATCGACGCCCAGCTACATCAGAACCTCGCGCCCCCGGTCAGGCGTTGCCAATCCGAGACCAGTGAGGTCAACCGCAGCCAACCGGCAAGGTCGTTTTCTCGATACCAGGGGGCAAAGCTGACAACACCATCCAGCAGGTTTTCGCCGTCCCATGTCGGGCTCAACAACGCTTGGAGCACCTCCATGCTGGCGGGGCTATTGCCAACGAACTCGCAGCCGATGCCGCTGCTTGATCGACGCACGACCCGACCGTCGAGATGCAGCGCGTCGCCGCTGTCAGGCGCGATCACCAGACGCAGCGACTCGCCTTGTTCAAACGCCTGCGCGCCTTCGGCGTAAAGCCCGCCGTAGCCAATGTCGCGCGACAGGCAGACCTGTGATTCGGTAGCCGATTGCTTGAACAGATTTACCGGTAATCGAAAATTGACACGATGATGGTTGCGGGCTTCGGGCATGCGAACCTCCCTGGATCGATTAAGGGAGCCGTTACGGCATTGCTCCGATTTATATTCCTTTAAACTGGACCGAATCCGTGCAAACAAACAGTGGGGTTATCCCTAGCCTGCAAATTGCGCAAATACTTATTGATTTGATCCGTTCATCAGCCGAGTGACCGCTTGCGGCTTGTCAGCCAAAGCCCGGATACCACCAACAGCGCCCCCAGCAACAGCGAGTGAGTCAGCGGTTCGCCGAGCAACAGAACACCCAGCGTTACACCGCTGACGGGTACCAGGTTGATGAACTGGCCGGCGCGCCCTGGGCCGATAGCCTGCACCCCACTGTAGTACCAGACGAAGGCCAAAACGGTCCCGAAAACGGCGAGATAGGCGATGCTCAACAAGATCTCAGCAACGAACAGCTGTTCGATCTCGAGGCCGCCGCGGATTATCACCATCAAACCCAGCATCAGGGTCCCAGCAACGCTTGCATACGTCACTGCAGCGAGCGGCGAAAGCTGATGCAGCAGCCGTTTTCCGATCAGGGTATACAACACCCAACTGACCACACAGCCGATCAACAGCAGTTCACCCTGTCCGACCCCGCCCTGTAACAAGGCGTGCAGCTCGCCCCGTGCGATGACGACCACCGCGCCAATCAGAGAGAGCGCAATGCCGAGCAGCTGCCTGCCCGTCAGCCGTTCGCCGAAAAACCCCATCGATGCCAGCGCGATCACGATTGGGTTGAGCGCCACGATCAGCGCGGCGCGCCCTGCTTCAACCGTCTGCAGGCCGCCGAAGAACAACAGGTTATACGCCAACACACCGGTCGCACCGAGCGCAGTCACCGCGAAGGTCTGGCGAAAACTCAGCCGGGGTAAGCGCCCCTGGGTGAGATAGAGCCAACCGACCAGCAGGCAAGAAGCCGTCAAAAAACGCAGGAAGGCGGCAGAGACAGGGTCCAGCAAAGGGGCAAGGACCCGTCCTGCGATGAACGTTCCACCCCAAAACATCGCGGCCATTACCAGTCTCAAATAGATGGTCGGTGACGTCACAGTAGCGGCCTGGTCGATGCGAACAGCGGGCGCTCATGATAACCAAGCGGCAAACAGCCGCCGCATCCTTTACACAGCGATGCGCAATGCGCACGGCGCCTTTTCGCTTCACTTGTCCCCGCGTCGCCTTTATTCTCGACGGAATCCGACGCTTTGATGACCCGCCCCGTGAGCAGGCAAAACAACAATTCCGGCTTTGTCGACTGGTTTCGCCAGTCTTCACCCTATATCCATGCCCATCGGGGAAAGACGTTTGTGTTGTCGTTTGGCGGCGAGGCGCTGGCCGCCAAAGGCTTCGCCAACCTGGTTCACGATATCGCCCTGCTGAACGGACTGGGTATTCAGCTGGTCGTTGTTGCCGGTGCACGCCCGCAAATCGAGCAGCAACTGGTCGCGCGTGGGGCCGCTATGCAGGTCGCCAACGGTCTGCGGGTAACCGACGCGACGGCTTTGGACTGTGTGAAGCAGGCGAATGGCATCGTCAGGGTGGAAATCGAGGCGTTGCTGTCGATGGGTCTCGCCAACTCGCCGATGGCCGGGGTGCGGATTCGTGTTGGCTCAGGCAATTTTGTCACCGCCAAACCGCTTGGGGTGATCGACGGCGTTGATTACCAACACACGGGCGAAGTGCGTCGCGTTGATGCCGAAGCGCTGCGCGGCCTGCTTGCTGCCGGAACCATCGCGCTACTGCCCGCGCTCGGGTACTCACCCACCGGCGAGGTGTTCAATCTCAGCGCCGCCGACGTGGCGGGCGAGGTGGCAACGGCCTTGGGCGCCGACAAACTGATCTTCTTGACCGAGCAAAAGGTGAAAGACGGTCGCGGCCGCCTGATTGGCAGCATGATCCCACGCGAGGTCGACCAACTGCTCGCGCGACGTAAACGCCTGCCGGAAGACCAGCAACGGGTGCTGCACAATGCCGCGGCGGCGTGTCGCGGCGGCGTCGATCGGGTTCACCTGCTCGACCGCCACGATGACGGCATTCTGCTATCGGAGCTGTTCACGCGCGACGGCGCCGGCACGCTGGTCACCGCGGAGCCCTACGAACTCACCCGCACGGCCCAAATCGACGACGTCGGCGGCATCCTTGAACTGATCGAGCCGCTTGAACAGACCGGGGTGCTGGTGAAGCGCTCTCGTGAACGCCTCGAGCAGGAGATCGATCGGTTCTGCGTGATTGAACGCGACGGGGCCGTTATTGCCTGCGCCGCGCTTTACCCTTTTGTCAGTGCAAAACTCGCCGAACTTGCCTGTGTCGCGGTGCATGCGGATTATCGTGATGCGGGCCGCGGCGATGCCTTGCTACGATTCGTCGAGACGCACGCCAGAGCGTTGGGCATGGACGATCTGTTTGTGCTGTCGACGCGCACCGCACACTGGTTTCGCGAACGTGGATTCCAGCATGCGGGGGTCGAACGCCTGCCGCGTAAACGCCGCACTCTGTACAACTGGCAGCGGGGATCGAAGGTCTTCATCAAGCCGCTGCGGTAGAGGCAATGCGTGTGGCTTGCACCACATGAGAACTATCCATCCACCTTTTGCACCAGCAAAGTGCTAAAAACCGCTAATTCGGCGCAATTCGCTATGGCGCGGCTTTTGCAGCAGCAAACAGACGTTTTGTTGGGGAGAATGCCAATGCCACGCCGAAGACGTCCCATAAGAGCTGCCACACAGCATCGCGACCACAACCATCTGCTTTTTGCCGTGCTCTACCTCGGCAGCGTGGTTTTGCTGTTCAACGCCTGGTTGATAAGTCAAAACCTGATGGGGAGCTGAGTTCGCGTTCAGAGGCCGCCTTGACCCTTGGTCGCGCGCTGCCGGATCAGTTTGATGAACGCCTCCGCGACCGGGTTGTCGAGGTTGGCGCGGGTGCGCGCGATCCACAATGTTCGACGGATGCGCAAACCTTCAATGCGCAGGTGGCGCAGCTCGCCATTACCAATCGCCGCGGCCACCGCGAACTGCGGTAGAAAGCTGACATGGCGGCCACGATCGAGGATCTCGACGATCGTATCGGTGGACCCCACCTCCATGACGATCGGCAACGCCGCAATCCCGATGTCCGCCAGCGTCCGGTCAAGCGTGATCCGCATCGATGATTCCCCTTCGCGCAGTACGTAGCTGAGCTGTGGTATGTCGTTGACCGTCAGGCCGTCGCAGCGCCCCAGCTCGTGCTTGGGCGAACAGACCAGTACCAATTCATCATCCAGCCACTTTTGCACCAATACGTCAGGGTGGTCGGGCTGGATCTCGGTAAGTGCGAGATCCGCCAGTCCGGTTGCCAGTCGACGGTGGATGCTGCGGCTGTAGCCGACCCGGCTGTCGATGCGAAAATCCGGATAGGCATCGGCGAAGGCGAGCAACAGGTCGGGCAACAGATGCTCCCCGATAGACTGGGTGACCGCGAGCCGCAGTCGGTCTCTGCCAGCACGCAGCTGGTTGAGGTCGCTGAGTAGTTCAAGCTGGTGCTCCATGACCAGGCGCGCGAATGCGTAGACCCGCTCGCCGGCGTTGGTCAATCGCAGCCTGCCGGCTTCGCGAACCATCAATTCGATGTTGAAACTGCGCTCCAAGGCGCGCAGTCGCTTGGTCACGGCCGGTTGGCCGATCGACAGGGCACGACCGGCCTCAGCCACACCACCCCGTTCAACGATCTCGCGCAGCGTTGCCAGCGCTTTCATGTCCGGCAGACTTCTATATTCCATATTGGAATGTTAGCTTTTTAGTATTCATTAGCAATACCCTAAGAATTACCCCAGAATATGACCCGTTTAATCAGCTGGCAGCCGCAATGACACCCCCCTCGGTGTCTTGCCTCAACCACCGCTGATTTCCTCTGAGGAATTTTCCCGCCCCATGGGTCGCGATTGCGGCCCTGTCTGGCGACGGCATTGCCGGCAGCCTGGGCGGATTTGGCTTTTTGCATAGGTAGACCCATGAGCAACGTATCCGACCAGCCCTTACCGTCCACAGCAGAAAACCAGACGGAGAAAGCGCCGGAAAAAGCGTCGCCCGTGCGACCGCGGTTCGGTCTCAACGTCAAACAGCTCGTCGCCGGCGCCCTTTTTACCGTGGTCGCCCTATGGCTGGCCACGATCGTTCCTTCGATCGAGATCGCCTGGGTCACGGCGATCCTGCTACTGACCATCTACCTGTTTGCCTTCGAAATCGTCGGCGTTGACGTTGCAGCCGCGACGATCATGGTCCTTCTCGGCCTGACGTCCTTGTTCGCGCCGTTGATGGGCCTGTCGGCCGGCCTGGTCGATAACACGCACCTGTTCGATGGCTTCGCGTCAAATGCCGTCATCTCGATTATCGCAGTGATGATCATCGGTGCCGGCCTCGACAAGACCGGCATCATGACCAAAGTGGCCGCGTTCATCCTCCACGTCGGCGGCACCACCGAGACGCGGATCATCCCGATCATTTCGAGCACGGTCGGCATCATTTCTTCGTTCATGCAGAACGTCGGCGCTGCCGCGCTGTTCCTACCGGTCGTCGCGCGGATCTCGGCCCGTTCGGGCCTGCCGATGTCGCGGTTGCTGATGCCGATGGGCTTCTGCGCGATTCTCGGTGGTACCGTAACCATGGTGGGATCGAGCCCCCTGATTCTGCTCAACGACCTCATCCTGACGTCGAACAAGGCATTGCCGCAGACCGAGCAGATGGCGACCTGGTCGCTGTTTTCGGTCACCCCGATCGGCTTGGCGCTGGTTGCGACCGGCATCGTCTATTTCGTGCTGGCCGGTCGTTACGTACTCCCGGCCAGCCAGGCCACCAAGGGCAAAGACAACGCGATGGCGTATTTCCATAACACCTACGACCTCGACTATGAGCTTTTTGAGGTCGAGGTTCCGGAAGACAGCGAACTGGTCGGCAAGCAACTCGACGATGTCGAGCACAACGACAAGGTAAGGGTCATCGCGTCGGCGGCGGGCGGCACGATGAAAGTCGGGCCCGGGACGATCGCTCGTGATACCGGGATCAGCGCCGGGATGATCCTTGGCATCATCGCGTCGCCGAACAACCTGCTGGCGTTCGTTGACAAGTACGACCTCGACCTGCACAGCAGCATCGAAGCCTTGGGCGAGATCTTCGCCCCGACGCGGTCTGGTGTCGCCGAGGTCGTCATTCCGCCGAGTTCCAGTCTCGTCGGAAAAAGTGCCCGCGACGTCTGGATGCGCAAGACCTATGGCATAGCGCTGGTCGCGTTGCACCGCGATGGGGAAACGATGCGCGAGGGCGACAGCATTCGCGATATCCCCCTCCAGGGTGGTGACACACTGGTTGTCCACACCCAGTGGGACGCGCTGGCGCGCCTGCAAAAAGACCGCAACTTTGTCGTCGTCACCACGGAATTCCCACACGAAGAGCTGCGTCCTCAGAAGCTCGCCCATGCCGGGGTGTTCTTTGCGATCGCGCTCGGCTTGGTGCTGTTCAGCGACCTGCGCTTATCGGTGGCCCTGTTGACCGGTGCGATCGGGATGATCTTATCGGGTGTCTTGAAGATCGAAGAGGCCTACCAGGCGGTCAGTTGGAAGACGGTGTTCTTGCTCGCGTCATTGATTCCACTCGGCTTGGCCGTGGAAACGTCGGGCACCGCGAAATGGATCGCCGAACAGACCCTGAGCGTGGTCGGCACGATGCCGATCTGGGTCATTCAGGCCTCGGTTGCGGTACTCGCCACCTTCTTCACGCTGGTCATGTCCAACGTCGGCGCCACCGTGTTGCTGGTACCGCTGGCGGTCAACATCGCGATCGGCGCCGGCGCCAACCCGGCGGTCTTCGCACTCACGGTCGCGTTGGCCACGTCGAACTCGTTCCTGATCCCGACCCACCAGGTCAACGCGCTGATCATGGGTCCCGGAGGCTACCGTGTCCCGGACTTCATGCGTGCCGGCGGCATCATGACCGTGTTGTTCCTGGTGGTCATGCTGGGCATGATGAACCTGGTTTTCTGATCGTCGATCTGCCCTGGCAACATTCAAGACTCAGCGACGGCTTTCAAGCAACCCACCATCTCGTCCGGCGGCAGTGGCTTACTGAAGAAATAACCCTGCGCCACGCGACAGCCATGCTCGCGGAAAAAGTTTGCCTGGGCAGTGGTTTCGACACCCTCGGCGACGGTCTTTAACCCCAGCGCGTCCGCTATCGCGACCACTGCGGCCGAGATCGCCATATCGTTTGGATCATGCGGGATGTCGCGCACGAACGATTGGTCGATCTTCAGTGTATCGATCGGCAACTGTTTGAGGTAACTCAGCGATGAGTAACCTGTTCCAAAATCGTCGATAGCGATCTCGATACCCTTGGCGCGTAGCTTATGTAACTGACGAATACTGCTCGCCGCACGATGCATCACAAATCCTTCGGTGACCTCGAGTTCAAGGTGCCTCGCGGGAAGCCCGGTCTGACGTAGAACCGCTGCCACCTTTTCGGCAAACTCAGGGTCTTGTACCTGCGGGCCGGCGACATTCACAGCGATACGTTCGAATTCCATACCCTCAGCCAACCATTCCTTGGCCTGTGCACACGCCGTTCGCAACACCCATAGCCCGATCGATCTAATCAGCCCTGTTTGCTCAGCAATAGGAATGAAGCGATCCGGCGCTATCGTGCCCTGATCGGGATGTTCCCAACGCAACAGCACTTCCATCCCGAGGCACCGCCCGGAAGCCAGGTCGACCTGTGGCTGATAGACCAGTCGGAACTGGCCAAGATCGAGTGCATGACGTAAGGCGTTCTCGAGGAACAAGTGTTCGAAGGCCGAGGTCGTCAGCTCTTTGGTATAGAAGTGATAGTTGTTGCGCCCTTCCTCTTTCGCACGATACATCGCCGCGTCCGCATTACTTAGCAGCGCCTCGGCATCCTCGCCATCTTGCGGATACAACGCGACACCCATGCTGGCGGTAATCCGCACCTCGGCGCCCGCTATGTCGAAAGTCGCGTGGAAGACGGCCATCAGTTTGGTGACCGTAGAAGTCACCTGATCCACGCCCCCGACGCCTTCCAACACGATAATGAACTCATCACCGCTCAGGCGCGCCACGGTGTCATCGTTGCGGACGCTGCCCAACAGACGTTTTGCAACCTGCTGCAACAACAGATCACCGGCGGTATGACTCATGCTGTCGTTTATTGTCTTAAAGCGGTCAAGGTCAACGAACACCACGGCCAACATGGACTGATGCCGGGCAGCATGCCGGATGCTCTGTCCGAGTCGTTCATTGAGCAATAATCGGTTGGGCAGTTCGGTCAATGGATCATGGTGGGCGAGGTGATCGAGACGCTCTTCGGAACGTTTGATTCGCGTGATATCGGTAAATACACCGACATACCCGGTAGGCGTCCCCTGGTCATCTCTTACTGCGCTGATAGTCAGCAGTTGAGGATACAAGGTGCCATCCTTGCGGCGATTCCAGACCTCGCCACGCCATTGACCGGTCTCTCCAAGTGCCCGCCACATCCCTTGATAGAACGCCTGATCATGCCGGCCCGATTGCAGCAGCGCGGGGGTTCGTCCGACGATCTCATCACGATCGTAGCCGGTGATCTCTGTGAATGCCTGGTTGACCTCGACGACCGTCCCGTCGAGTGCGGTTATCGTCACGCCCTCAGCGGTGCTCGAGAAGACCGTGGCCGCCTGGCGCAACTTTTCTTCCTTGTGGCGGATGTCGGTGGTGTCGTAGTTGATACCGACAAGCCCAGTAACCTCGCCGGATGGATCCCTTATCGCAGTCCCCGAACCGGTGATGTAGCGGATTTCACCGTCGGTACGACGAATCCGAAACTCAACACCGTACACACTGCCACCCGCCAACACGCTCTCGAGGCGTGAACCGGCCTCGTCGATATCTTCTGGCAGCACGTACCGACGCCAGGAGTCGAGCGTATTGTCAAACTGTTCGCGTCGCAGGCCATGCATATCCAGCAGCTGGTCATTCCAATCGAGCCGGCCGGACGCAATATCCAGACGCCAAACCCCGAGCTTCGCCGTATCAACCGCGAGCTGTAATTGGTTGAAGGTGTCTTGTAGTTTTTGGGTTGCGCGCATGCGTTCACTGATGTCTTCAACGACAACGATCACCCTCGCCCAATCGGTCTCGTGCCCTGGCAGCACAGCGGCGCGTACCGAGGTGATAATCCGCTCGCCGCCGAGTGTCGTTTGTTGCGCTTCGGCATGAAATTCATGATTCCCCCGGTAGAGCGAAACGATCTGGTCGCGAAAAACTTGCAGTGACCCTTCGTCGAACAGGCGGTCGAGATTTGACAACAGATCGTTGTGTGATTTGGCCGCGAAAACCTCACCGGCCCCACTGTTGACCGAGATAATGCGGGCCAACTGACTGCAGCGCCGAACCTCGCCAGGGTTCGATTCGAACCAATCGTCGATTGCCATGCTGACCTCGGCAAGCCGGGTGTCGAGGTAACGTTTAATGGCTGAAAAATCCTCTTCCAAAAGTGCGATCGGGGAATGATCGAAAATCGCCTGATAACGCATCACTGACGCGGCTAACGCCCGCTTAGAACGCTGCAGCTTGTCGACGATAAGTCCAATGAAGAGTGACAAGATGATTGCAGACAGCAGGTGAACCTGCAGCTTGGCCACATTCTCGGCAAAGCTGTGATGCGACTGCCCCCCCAGGGAGAAACCTAACGCCATCAGCTGCACTGAGGCGATGGCAAACAACGACACTGCACTTACCGCTCCCCATAGACCCGCGTTTAACGCGGCAAATATCAGGAACGGCAAGCTAATCAAAACGAACAGATGCTCATAGGTTGCCGAGCTCTCACCCTCCAGCGGTAACAGCGCTGTCGTAGCGAGAAGCGCCGAGAGAACCACGAGCAGGGAGATATGTAACGCCCACTGTTGCCGGCTCAGCGCGAAGCCATCGCGCAGGCCCTTGATGATCGCTATCGTCAGTGGCGCAACGGACAGGACGCCAAGGGCAGCGGCCGCGAACCAGACGCGGTACGATCGCCAGACGTCTTCGGCACCCGCGAAATGGGCCAGCGCAGCGGCACCGAGCAGCGCACTGAACGCCGGCAGCAGCAACACACACAGCAGCAGGAAAGCCGCGAGGTGGCGAACCTCCGTGAATCCACCGCGTCCACCGCAATAGGCCAAGAAGATCATCGCGCCACCAACGCTTTCGATCATATTCGCGGCGAAGAACATTGCGATCATGCCGAGCGGACGATCGGTGAGCCAGCTCTCTGTACCCAAAGTTACCAGGGCCAGCAAGCCGACCAACCAGGGCCAAAGACCCCGCCGCAGCCAAACCAGGCAACCGAGCAAAAAGCCGTTGGGCAACCACATCAACGAGATATTTTCGGGCGGCGCGACAAACGTCAGCGCCCATTTCATCAACAGCGTATAACCGACGATGGTGATAAACAGGTACTTATAGTCGTTGCGCGAAGGCATCATCCGTTTCGCCCGAGGGTCTGGCGGTAGAAAGGCCGGTCAGTCATCGTAGCCGCCATCGCAGGGTGAAGCCAGCGTGGATGACGATCATTGCAGCTGGCCAGCTGACGGATTCAGTTCACACAACGCAACCAACAATTGGAAACGGGGTGCAAGCCGTGGCAACGCGGTTTTTGCGGTTCCCTATCTGGCCGCTCGGCCCGCTGCCCACCACCGTTTTCAGCCATCGCGTTTCGGCCGCAAACCGAGGTAGTAATTAATCAGTCCGTTGGTCGAGCTATCGTGGCCGGCAGTCGAGCCACCATCGTTCAACTCATCGAGAATGGACTTGGCGAGTTGCTTGCCCAACTCGACGCCCCACTGATCGAACGAATTCAGATTCCAGATAACGCCCTGCACGAAGATCTTGTGTTCGTAGAGCGCGATCAGACTGCCCAGCGTTTTGGGGTCCAAGGTGTAGAACAGGAAGGTATTGGTCGGCCGGTTGCCGGGAAACACCTTATAAGGCAGCAACGCCTTGACCGCTTCATCATCGAGGCCAGCCGCCTCGAGTTCCGCGCGCGCTTCGGCCTCGTCTTTGCCACGCATCAGTGCCTCCGCCTGCGCGAAGATATTCGACATCAGCGCCCGATGGTGATTCGCGATACAGCGGTAATTCGAGACAGGCGCCAACATGTCCGCCGGGACAAGTTTTGTGCCTTGGTGCAACAGTTGGTAGAAAGCGTGTTGACTGGCGATGCCGATTTCCCCAAACAAGACCGGCCCGGTCGTGTAATCGACGGCATTGCCCTGGCGATCAACCTGTTTGCCATTGCTCTCCATATCGGCCTGCTGCAGATAAGCAGGAAACCGGTGCATATTTTGATCATAGGGCAGTACCGCAATGGATTCGGCGCCATAGAAATTGTTGTACCAGACCCCGAGCAGCGCCATTACGACCGGGATGTTTTCGCTCAGCGGCGCCGTGCGAAAGTGTTCATCAGCCGCGAACGCCCCAACCAGCAGGGCATCGAAATTCTCCGGGCCGATCGAGATTGCGATCGGCAACCCGATTGCGGACCACATCGAGTAACGGCCGCCGACCCAATCCCACATCTTGAACACGTTTTCACGGGCAATCCCGAATGTCTCGGCGGCGTTGACGTTAGCGGTTACGGCGATGAGATGGCGCCGCAAATCCAATTCGTTGGGAATCTTGTTGAGTAACCAGTCACGCGCGGTTGCCGCATTGACCATCGCCTCCTGCGTGGTAAAGCTTTTCGATGCGACGATAAACAGCGTTGTCTCAGGATTTAGCCCCTCGAGCGTGTTGATGATGTGGTTCTCGTCAATATTCGAGACATAATGGATGTGGAGATCGTGGATCGCATAGGGACGCAAAGCCTCAGTCGCCATCAATGGCCCGAGATTGGAACCCCCAATCCCGATACTCACGACATCGGAAATCGGTTGGTTGCTCGCGCCACGCCAACGACGGGTCCGAATGGCTTCGGCGAGGTCCTTGGCCCGCGCCAGCTCCGACCGTACCTCTGGCATGACATCGACACCGTCGACCATCATCGGCCGGGCGCTCTGGTTGCGCAGCGCGGTGTGCAACACGGCACGCTTTTCGGTGTGGTTGACCGGCTCGCCGGCCAACATCCGGTCACGCCAGCCTTCGACGTCGCAGGCCTCCGCCAGCGACAACAAAAGGCCCATCGTCTCGCCGGTAACGCGGTTCTTTGAGTAATCGAAAAGGATATCGTCGAGCCGCAACGAAAACCGATCAAATCGGTCGGGGTCCTGCGCGAACAGGTCGCGCATATGGACATCTTTGGTCTTCTCGAAGTGGTTCACCAGGTTCTGCCAGGCCGGCAGATCGGTCAGTTGGCTCATCAGTAGTCCTTAATCTCGGTTAGGTTGCGTTGTTTTCGGCGGCGCTTTTTCGAGGCGTTTGTGTTGTCTCTGGAACCTGAAGCAAAATACGCGCCGACGTTGCGACCGCCTCAGGCGACCGGAGCGCACCTTAACAGCGCAAGATGGCGCCACAAAATAGCGCAAACTATGCCAAAGTTGTGCATCGAGCGGACGCATGGCGAACCGGTACGGCTCGTAGCGCGGTGAAGCCGGCACCGACACCGGCGCGCACGAAATTTGCAGGCGTGATCCACCATGCACGGTAGCGAATCCGCTCTTAACCTTCAGGAAACCGGCTATGCCTTCTGACATCGCGGTGTACGGCCTCGGCGTGATGGGGCGCAATATTGCCCTGAATCTCGCCGATCACGGGCTGCGCGTCTCCGTTTATAACCGTACCACCAGCACCACCGAAGCGTTTACCCAAGCGCTGGCGCCCGAATCCACGATCCGTGGCTGCACGTCACTTCAGGAGATGGTGGATAGCCTCGAATCCCCGCGCGTGGTGTTCCTGATGGCGAAAGCCGGACCGGTCGTTGACGCGATCATCGACAGTCTGCGTCCCCTGCTCGCCCCCGGCGATATCGTGATCGACGGCGGCAACTCGTTATTCCGCGACAGTCAGCGCCGGTGGGAGACCCTGGAAAAAGACGGCCTCCGCTTTCTCGGCATGGGGATCTCAGGCGGCGAAGACGGCGCCCGCTACGGCCCCTCGATCATGCCCGGCGGCGACCCGGAGGCCTGGCCTGTCGTGCGCGACATGTTCCAAGGTATCGCGGCCAAGGCCGACGATGGCGAGCCCTGCTGTCGTTGGGTTGGCCAGGGCGGTGCCGGGCACTACGTCAAGATGATCCACAACGGGATCGAATATGGCGACATGCAACTGATCGCCGAGGCCTGGCAACTGCTACGCGATGGCCTTGATTTGTCGGCGACAGAAATTGCCGACATCTTCAGCGAGTGGAACGAGGGCGTTCTGTCGTCGTACCTGATTGAGATTACCGCCGAGATTTTGCGCGTCACCGAAGCGGACGGCAGCCTGCGCGTCGATCACATTCTCGATGCCGCCGGGCAAAAAGGCACCGGTCGCTGGACCGCGATTGACTCGCTGGAAATCGGTATGCCGCTGACCCTGATCACCGAAGCGGTCTATGCGCGCACCCTGTCGTCAATGAAGACAGAACGGGTGTCGGCGGCGGCCCGTCTGGGCGGTTTACGCGAGGTGCACGTCGCCAGCCGAGACCGACAGGTTGAGGCGATCAGAGACGCACTGTATGCCGCCAAGATCGTTTCATATACCCAAGGCTTTCAGCAGATGCGTGCCGCGGCCACGGCGTACGACTGGGACCTGGCCTATGGCGACATTGCCCTGCTATGGCGGGCGGGCTGCATCATTCGCAGTCGCTTCCTGGACGATATCAAGCGCGCCTATGACCGGGCCCCTGATCTTCCCAGTCTGCTGTTTGACGACTTTTTTGCCGATGCGGTCAAGGCTGCCGAGCCCGGCTGGCGCCAAGCCACCGCACTCGGCATTGCCCGCGGCATCCCACTTCCGGCAATGAGCTCGGCGTTGAGTTGGTTTGATGGCTATCGCAGCGCCGTGGTCCCGGCCAACCTGTTGCAGGCACAACGCGACTACTTTGGCGCACACACCTACCGGCGTATCGACCGCGAGCCCGATCGCGCGTGGCACACGCGCTGGAGCGGTGATCAACAGGAGGTAAGCGCGGATGACTGAAACCTGCACGCTGGTCATTTTTGGCGCGACGGGCAATCTCGCACAGATCAAACTGCTTCCATCGCTCTATCATCTGGATGCCGCCGACCTGTTGCCCCCCACGCTGCGTATCGTCTGTTCCGGCCGCACCGCGCATAGCCAGACAAGCTGGCGTGATCACGTCAAGCAGTCGCTGGCGCAGCACTCGCGGGATTCACAGGCAACCGAGCACTGCGATCGATTCTGCGATCGGATGCATTACCTGCAGGGAGACATCGCCGAACAATCGACCTTCAGCGCCCTCGCCGAACTCCTGGCCGGCAGCAGCTATCCGGACAACCAGGTGTTCTATGTGTCACTGCCCCCATCTACCTATGGCGGCATCGTCGGGTCACTCGATCATCAGGGCATGCTCGAAGAGAACGGCGCGTGGCGACGCGTCGTGATTGAGAAACCATTCGGTTCCAGCCTCGAAAGCGCGCAAAATCTGCAACACAAGATCAGGCGTCATCTCCGCGAAGAGCAGACCTATCGCATCGACCACTACATGGGCAAGGCGATGGTGCAAAACGTCCTCGTGTCGCGCTTCGCCAATCTTATGCTTGAGCCTTTGTGGAATCGCAACTACATCGATCACGTGCAGATCACCCGTAGCGAAAAACTCGGCGTTGGCCGCCGCTCGGGCTTCTACGAGGGAACCGGCGCCTTGCGCGATATGCTGCAAAGTCATCTGATGCAGATGATGGCGCTGGTCGCAATGGAGCCACCGGTTTCGATGGACGCCGACGACCTGCGCGACGAAAAGGTCAAGGTGCTCAAGTCGGTCCGCCCGATTCATCCCGAAGCCGTTGCCGCGCACGCCTATCGTGCACAGTACAGTGGCGGCCAAATCGACGGCGCCACCGTCCCGGGCTACCTCGAAGAACCTGGCGTTGACCCCGACAGCGTCACCGAGACCTACGCCGCACTGAAGCTGTATGTCGACAACTGGCGCTGGCGGGATGTCCCTTTTTACCTGCGCACCGGCAAGCGCATGGCCGAAGCCCGCACCATGGTCGCGATCTGTTTCAAGCAACCGCCAAAGCATTTTTTCCGCAGCGCCCATATCGATCGGCCACCGCCCAATTGGCTGATCATGAGCATCGCCCCTGAGGAGTCGCTGCGACTGGAGATTTCGGTCAAGGAACCCGGCTTGGAAATGAAGACCCGGCAGATCAGTCTCGATGCGCCGTTCCGCTGCGACCACCATGCCCAGACCGATGCCTACGAAGGCCTGTTGATGGACGTGATCGACGGAGACCGCTCGCTGTTCTTGCGCTACGACGAGGTCGAGTGGGCCTGGCGTATCGTCGATCCGGTGCTCGGCGTGTGGGCCAGTGAGAGGGATTTCATCCCAACCTACCCCGCCGGCGAATGGGAACCGGACGAAGTCAGGCGGATCTTCAACAAGGCCGATCACCACTGGCGCCAGTTACTGGACCCCGGCACATGACGAACTGGCTGGTCGAAGCTGACAGCCCGGCAGTGATTGACGCGGCGTGCAGAATCATCCATCGGGCGGCATCCGCCGCGATCGACGCGCGCGGTAGATTCCACCTGGTGTTGGCGGGGGGCACCACCCCGCTGGCCGCGTATCAAAGACTCGCCGCTACCGATCAACGCTGGAAACGTTGGAGCTTGTACTATGGTGACGAGCGATGCGCACCAGCCGAAGACCCACGGCTCAACAGCACGCAGGTGATTGCCAGCGGGCTCGCCGGCCTTGTCGGGAAGCATCTGCCGATACCGGTCGAAAAGGGTTGCGTAAAAGCCGCCAAACTCTATGCCAAGCAGATCGCCGGCGTCGATAAATTCGACCTCGTCATGCTCGGCGTGGGCGAAGATGGCCACACTGCGAGCCTCTTCCCGGACCGGAAATGGCCCGACCAGCCGGTCTTTGCCATTGATGACTCGCCCAAGCCACCTGCTGAACGGGTCACCTTGGGTGTCACGGCGTTGCAAAATAGCCATGCGATGCTGGTTTTGGTAACCGGCGCGAACAAGGCCTCTGCGGTACGGCAATGGCGGGCTGGTGCCGATCTGCCGATTAGCCGTGTGATCGGCGATACGGCAGCCGATATTGTCGTGGAGCGTTGTTGTCTGCAAACAGAAGACGACCCAACCACCGCCACAGATCAACGCCTGCCGCTGCAACCATGACACTGGCAGACAATGCAATCGGACCAAAAGATGGCCATCGGGACGACGACAGTAGCAGCCCCAGCGCGGTGTTTGCTGCTTGCGCCGGCAGTCTCTCGCTAAGCGGCAATCCAACCGGCGGTAGTGACTTGTGGGCAAGGCTAAGCACCGATCCGGCCGTCTGGGTCGACCCGATCGCCTTCCAACCACGATCCACCGTTGATGGCCGGGGAGCCGACTCCGTTCGGCACATTCCCGTGTTCCTCGTTACCCGTCACAATACCGGATCGGCGGGCGCGATAAGACTTGCATGACTCTCTACAGGGCAGACTTTAATGAGTACCAGTGACGAACAACACCATCTCTATAAATACTATGTGGAACCACAGGCCGTGAGTGACATGACGCGGCGGACACTGGTCCTTGTGCTCGCCGGCGGCGAAGGGTCGCGGCTGAAAAATCTAACCAAGTGGCGCGCCAAACCGGCCGTGCCGTTCGGTGGAAAATATCGAATTATCGATTTTGCGCTGTCCAACTGCATCAATTCGGGACTGCGCCGGATCGGTGTGCTGACCCAGTACAAGTCGCATTCGCTGATCCGCCACCTGCAGCGGGCGTGGGGCTTCATGCGCCCGGAGATCGGCGAGTTCGTCGAGATCATCCCGGCGCAACAAAGGCTGCGACCGGAGTGGTATCAGGGCACCGCCGATGCCATCTACCAAAATCTCGACATCGTTTACCGCCACGAGCCCGACTACGTTCTGGTCCTCGGGGGTGATCATATCTATACGATGAATTACGCCCAGATGCTCGCCGCCCACGTGAAATCCCAGGCCGACCTGACGATTGGCTGCATCGAGGTCTCGCTTGAAGAGGCGAAGTCTTTCGGGGTCATGTCGGTTGACGAGGAATACCGCATCACCCGCTTCACCGAAAAGCCCGACGACCCCGAGAGCATTCCCGGCAA
Source organism: uncultured Gammaproteobacteria bacterium (assembly GCA_942490985.1). GTDB lineage: Bacteria > Pseudomonadota > Gammaproteobacteria > Chromatiales > Chromatiaceae > Thiosocius. The sequence continues at coordinate 164,771 of CALNYW010000002.1, read as the reverse complement.
GCCGGATGTCGCACTCGCATCCATGGGTATCTACATCTTTTCGATGGAGTTCCTGACCAAGGCACTGATTCACGACGCCGAAGATGAATCGTCGCAGCATGATTTCGGCAAGAACATCATCCCCAACGCCATCAAGCACGCCAAGGCGATCGCTTATCCATATCTGAATGAGCACGGTGAACCGGCCTACTGGCGCGATGTCGGGTCGATTTATTCCTACTGGAAGGCCAACGTCGAGCTCTGCGACATCGAGCCCGAGCTAAACCTTTACAAGCGTGACTGGCCCATCTGGACCTATCAGACGCAAAGCCCGCCGGCGAAATTCGCGTTTGATGACGAAGGCCGCCGTGGCCAGGCGATCGACTCATTGGTTGCCGGCGGCTGTATCATCTCGGGCGCCAAAGTTAAGCGGTCGTTGATTTTTTTCAATACGCAGATCGAAACCGGCACCTACATCAAGGAAAGCGTAATACTGCCAAAGGTTCGGGTGGGCAAGAACTGCCTGCTGCAGCGCTGTATCATCGACAAGGGTACGGTGATTCCCGACGGTTTCCAGGTCGGCGTCGACCCAGAAGAAGATCGCCGGCGGTTTCTCGTTACCGATGAGGGCATCGTGCTCATCACGCCGGGACAAATGAATCAGCGACTACACTACGAGCGCGACTGAAAGATGACCCAAGGGAAACACGCCAAGCTAAACCTGGTGCTATGTTGGCATATGCACCAGCCCTGGTACCGCGAGACGCAGGAAGGTGACTACCGGCTGCCGTGGGTCTATCTGCATGCCTTGAAAGACTATGTCGACATGGCGGCCCACCTCGAGGCCCACCCGCAGATGCGATGTGTCGTGAATTTCACGCCGGTGTTGTTGGAGCAGCTCGACGACTACGCGACCCAATTCAAGGCGCACCTTGCAAACGGCAGCCGTTTCGCCGAACCGCTGCTCAACTTGTTGGCTGGCGTTGACCCGATCCCGCTTGACAATGCAGGTCGTGCCGAGATTATTCGCGCCTGCCGACGCGCACATGCGCCACTGATGATCGACACACAGCCGACGTTTCGTGGTCTGTTCGACATTGTCATGACACCGGACGGCTCTCATGTCGACGAGCACCGCCTTGCGTACATGAATGATCAATTCTTTCTTGACTTGCTGAGTTGGTATCACCTTGCCTGGCTCGGACACTCGTTGAAACAACAAGCGGCGGTGCGCGCGCTGCTGGATCAGCAGACGCCGTTCGATGAAGACGCGCGCAAGCGTCTGCTGACCATCATGTGCGAGGCGTTCGACGGTCTGTTGGCGCGTTACAGCAAGTTGGCCAAGCGCGGCCAGATCGAACTCTCAATGACACCCTACGGACACCCGATCGTACCGCTGTTGCTCGACCTTGATGCCATGCATGGCGCATTGCCGGAGGCAGATGGTCCGGCGTCGGCCGCTTACCCTGGCGGTAAAGAACGTGCGCGTTGGCATATGCAGGAGGGCCTGCGGGTTTTCAAAAAACACCTAGGCAGCAAACCCAAGGGTGTCTGGCTGTCCGAGGGCGGCGTCAGCGAACCGGCCCTCAAGCTACTCGACGAATTCGGGATTCGTTGGAGCGCCTCCGGCGAAGGCGTCTGGAACAACAGCCGGTTTCTTTCCAAGTTACCTGCCCAGGGGGACGACGGACGTCGCAGCTTGTTCAGTCCAAACGCCGTTGACGGCTGCGACGCACGCATGTTTTTCCGCGACGACGGGCTGTCTGATCTGATTGGATTTGAGTACCAGCAATGGGACGCCGCCGATGCCGCTGCGGATTTCAACAAACACCTTGGCAACATCGGCACCTTCCTCGGCGAAGACCGTGACCAACATGTCGTCAGCGTGATCCTGGATGGCGAGAACGCCTGGGAGTACTACCCGGATAATGCCTTCCACTTCCTCGGCGCACTGTATGAGCAGCTGTCGGCCAGCGATCAGGTAAACCTCCTGACGTTTACCGAAGCCCTCGACCATTGCCCGGCTGAGCCACTGCCGAGACTATGCCCCGGCAGTTGGGTCTATGGTTCGTTTTCTACCTGGATCGGTGATCCGGACAAGAATCGCGGCTGGGACTTACTGATCGACGCCAAACATGCCTTCGATCGTGCCGTTGCAGGCAAAAAATTCGCCAAGAAGAAACGCCAGCAATTGGACAGGCAGCTCGCAATCTGCGAGGGCTCTGACTGGTTTTGGTGGTTCGGCGACTACAACCCGTCCGACAGCGTCAGCGATTTTGACCGGCTTTACCGCCAACAGCTACGCAACCTCTACGATATGCTCGAAGAGCCGATTCCAGCGGCGCTGGAACAGCCGGTTTCGGTCGGCGGCGGCGATGCCGAGAACAGCGGCACGATGCGGCGCGGTCATGGATAACCCACTGGCCAAACGACGGGCTGGCGTTCTGCTGCATGTTACCTCGCTGCCCTCGGGCCGGCTCGACGACGAGGCCCTGCGCTGGCTGGATTTTATGGAGAGTGCCGGGCTCAGCGTCTGGCAAGTGCTGCCGTTGGTCATTCCCGACAGTCACGGCTCGCCTTACCAAAGTGAATCCGCCTTCGCGATGGATCCACGGTTGCTGCCGGTCAACGCCGCCGATGTAGATGACGCCGACGTGGAGGAATTCTGCGCAGCGAATCCCTGGCTTGATGATTTCGCGCTGTTCAGGGTGCTCAAGCGACAGCACGATAATCGCCCCTGGACCGATTGGCCTGTTGCACACCGGGAGCGAGATGCCGACGCATTGGCGGCTGTACAACGCAAGGAAGACGCCGAGATTCGGAAGATCCGCCGCCAGCAGTTCACGCTGAAGCGTGCCTGGTCACGCATTCATCGCCACGCGCGGGACAGAGGGATCTTCCTGTTTGGTGACATTCCGATCTTTGTCGCCCACGACAGCGCCGAGACCTGGGCACAGCCAGACAACTTCCTGCTGGATGCTGACGGTAATCCGACCTATGTCACTGGCGTGCCGCCAGACTACTTTTCTGCCACCGGCCAGCGCTGGGGCAACCCACACTACCGCTGGGATCGCATGCAGGCGGACGGATTTCAGTGGTGGCATGCCCGCATGCAACACCAATTCAACCTGTTCGACATCGTCCGCATCGATCATTTTCGAGGCTTGGCGGCAGTCTGGATGATAGAGTCGGGATGTGAAACGGCAATCGATGGGTTTTGGGAAGATACGCCGGGCGATGCATTGTTGGCCGCCTTGCAGCAACGCCACAAGGTGTTACCTATCGTCGCCGAAGACCTCGGCGTCATCACCGATGACGTCAAGCAGCTACGCCTAAAATACGGGCTTCCGGGGATGACCGTTTTGCAGTTCGCATTCGATCACTTCGAAGACAACCCCCACAAACCGACCAATATTCGACCGGATGATGTCGTCTACACCGGTACGCATGACAACGATACCTGTGTAGGCTGGTTTCAGAAGCTGGAACCACACGAGCGCGACTTCGTGTTTGAGACCCTCAACGTACCCGCTTCTGACGACATCGCCGAGCTTATGATCGAGACCGCCATGCAAACCCAAGCCAATCTCGCAATGATGCCCCTTCAAGACCTGTTGGGGTTAGACAGTCAGGCGCGCATGAACACCCCAGGCGTGACAGAGGGCAACTGGCGCTGGCGGTTCCAATGGGAAATATTCCCAACGGATCTGGCGGCACGCCTGCTGGAAAAAGTCGACGCTACGGGGAGACGACATGCCAGCTAAGCTGCCTTATCCGATGGCGATGCTGCAAAGCGGTCGATCGCACGACCCGTTTGCCCTTTTGGGGCTTCATCAAACGGATGAACGGTCGATGGTCCGGACATTCATGCCGCAGGCGGAGAGCGTCGAACTCGACGGCTTCGGCGCGATGGCCCGAATCCCGAATACCGATATCTTCGAGATCGTGCTCAGCGAAGAGCAGCTGGCCGAGCTGCCCGCTCACTACCGCTTCACCTGGGTCGAAAAGGCCGACGGCCAGACTTACTCAGAGATATCGCCGTACAGCTTCGCGCCGTTGCTCGCCGACCTCGACCTGCACCTCTTCGGCGAGGGCCGCCATCACCACGTCTATCGCGTCCTCGGGTCTCATTGCATTGAGATCGACGGCATCAGCGGTTGCCGCTTCGCGGTCTGGGCACCAGGCGTCACTCGCGCCAGCGTGGTCGGTGATTTCAATGGCTGGAACGGGCTCCGCCATCCCATGCGCAACCGCGGGGGTTCCGGTGTGTGGGAGCTGTTCATCCCTGGACTGGTGCCCGGCGATCTTTACAAATTCGAGCTCATCGGACCGCTCGGCCATGTTCTCCTGAAAGCGGACCCCTACAGCCAGGCGATGACGCTGCGCCCCGATACTGCATCACGCATATCGGCGCCAAGTGCGCATGCCTGGCAGGACGGCGACTGGATGACAGCGCGCGCCAACTGGCAGTGGATGCACGCACCCATGAGCGTTTATGAAGTGCACCCCGGTTCATGGCGCCACAATGCGTCGGGCGGCTTTCTGACGTTTCGAGAACTCGCCGACCAGTTGGTTCCATACGTCACCGAGCTCGGCTATACACACATCGAATTGCTCCCGGTAATGGAACACCCGTTGGATGAATCCTGGGGCTATCAAGTGTCGGGCTATTTCGCGCCAAGCGCGCGATTTGGCGATGCCGATGGGCTGCGGTACCTGGTCGACCGTTGCCACCAGGCCGGTATCGGGGTGCTTCTCGACTGGGTTCCCGGGCACTTCCCGAAAGACGATTTCGCGCTTGCCCGATTCACCGGCGAGGCGGTCTATGAGCACGAAGACCCGCGTCGTGGCGAACATCGCGACTGGGGGACCTTGATCTTCAACTACGGGCGGCGCGAGGTCGCAAACTTTTTGATGGCCAACGCCGTTTACTGGCTGGAGGAATTCCATATCGATGGGCTGCGCGTCGACGCAGTCGCCTCGATGCTCTACCTGGACTATTCGCGTGATGAAGGCGACTGGATCCCGAACCAGTACGGCGGTCGAGAGAATCTCGAAGCGATCGATTTCATTCGTCATTTCAATGCGGTGTTGCACGAACGCTTTCCCGGGGCATTGACCATCGCCGAAGAATCAACCGCATGGCCGATGGTGTCACGCCCCAACTGGATGGGCGGACTCGGCTTCAGCATGAAGTGGAACATGGGTTGGATGAACGACACCTTGTCCTACATCGAACAGGATCCGGTCCATCGGCGCTTCCACCACGACAAGCTGACGTTCAGCCAGATGTACACCTATACAGAAAATTTCGTGCTGCCGTTGTCGCACGATGAGGTGGTGCATGGAAAACGCAGCCTGCTCGACAAAATGCCCAACGATGCCTGGCAAAAATTTGCCAACCTACGACTGCTTTACGCGTGGCAGTACGCCCATCCGGGCAAGAAATTGCTGTTCATGGGCGGCGAACTCGCCCAATGGCACGAGTGGCGCGCCAACGAACCTATCGACTGGGCACTGCTCGAACACGAAAAGCACGTCGGGGTGAAGTCTTTGGTGCGTGATCTCAACCACCTTTATCGTGATATGCCAGCCCTACATCGCCATGATTTCGATCAACAGGGCTTCGAGTGGATCGACTGTCATGACGCGGATCATTCGGTCCTCAGCCTGATCCGCCAAGCAGACGGGAATCCCCTGATCTGCCTGTTCAACTTCACGCCGGTGCCCCGTCAAGGCTATCGGGTCGGGCTGCCACAAGGCGGACACTTCAAAGAGATCCTCAACACTGACGCGGCGCTGTATGGCGGCGGCAATGTCGGTAACGGGGGCACCGTGGTCAGCACAGAGCAGCCCTGGAATGACCGAAACTTTTCTGCCATGGTTAATTTGCCACCGCTGGGGGCGGTCTTCCTCATCCCGGAACGCGATGGTGTTTGAGGGCTCGTGACCTGCGGGTTGAGCGACCATTCGAATAGCGTCCTGCACGCCCACTGACGATCGATCATGAAACTGCTTTTTGCTACGAGTGAGATTTTTCCGCTACTGAAAACCGGCGGACTCGCTGACGTCGCCCATAGCCTGCCGATCGCGCTGGCCCGACTCGACGTCGATGTGCGTGTGGTCTTGCCCGCGTTCCGCGCGGTCCTGCAGGCTGTCAGTACGTTTCGTGTGCTCGGCTGGCTGACCGTTTCCAGCGGTAGTCAGGTGCGTGTACTGGAAGCCTCGCACGCCGAATTCCCGTTCCCGTTGTGGCTGGTCGATGTTGCTGACTATTTTGATCGTGCCGGCGCGCCCTACACTGATGCACAAGGCGTGGCGTGGCGTGACAATGCCGCGCGCTTCGCCCTGTTCAGCGAAGCTGCCGCGCTCCTGGCCACCGATACGCTGACGCTTGGCTGGAAAGCCGATGTGGTCCATGCGAACGATTGGCAAAGCGCGCTGTTACCGGCGTTTCTTTCACACGAAACACGACCTCCACGGACCATCTTTACGATTCACAACATCGCCTATGACACCCAGGTGGATTTCGGCGGCTTCCAGCAACTGCAGCTACCGACGCACTGGTGGGCCGTAGAGATCGGCGAGTTTTACGATCGCTTCTCGATGCTCAAGACGGGATTGATGATGAGTGATGCCATCACCACCGTCAGCCCGCGTTATGCCGAGGAGATACGCACTCCGGCGTACGGTTATGGCTACGCCGATATTCTCAAGACTCACGCCGACAAACTGCGTGGGATCCTCAACGGTATCGATGATGCCGTCTGGGATCCTGCGACAGATGCGCATCTCAGCGCCAATTACAGTCTTGACGGCGGCATCCGCCGCGCGAAAAGCGCCAATCGTAAAACACTCCTGGAGGCGCTGAATGCCTCACCGGAGGCATTGGCTGCCGAAGGCCCGCTGATCGGTTCGGTCGGCCGCCTGGTCCACCAAAAGGGCATCGATCTGCTGCTCGACACCATTCCACCGATAATCGAGAGGACGGCAGCGCAATTCGTCATCATCGGGGCCGGCGAAAGCCACCTGGAAGAACAGCTGTTGGCGCTGCGGGACGAATACCCGGAACGCGTGTTTGTCTACCTCGGTTATTCAGAACGACTGGCACACCTGGTCGAAGCCGGCTGCAGCCTGTTTGCTATGCCATCCCGCTATGAGCCCTGCGGCCTGAATCAGATGTACAGCCTTCGTTACGGCACGCCGCCGGTCGTGCGCAACACGGGCGGACTTGCTGACACCGTGGTTGACGCCGATCCACGTAGCATCGCCCGGCAAGAAGCCAACGGTTTCGTCTTCGAAGAGGCCTCTGCGCCTGCCCTGCAGGACGCGCTTGCACGCGCGATCGCTTTGTATGATAAACCCAAGCAATGGATGAAACTGATCAAGAACGGAATGCGTGAAGATCACAGCTGGCGCCGCAGTGCGGAGCAATATCTGCAGGTATATCAGGCAGACTAATTCGAGGGATCCAGACAGTCATGGGCGAACAAGAAAATCCAAGCGCGTGCATTTTGCCGAACATGCCGGCATTACCGGCAGATGCAGCGACGCTCGAACGCTCCATCCGGCACTACCTCGAATACCACCTCGGTCGCTTCTTGGGCTGCAACCAGTTTTACCTCTACGAATCGCTGGCCTACACGGTGCGCGACCGCTTGATGAGCGACTGGCGTAACACCTGGTGCCTGAAGAAAAAAGACAATGTACGGCGCGCGCATTACCTCTCACTGGAATACCTGATCGGCCGATCACTCGGTAACCATTTGCTGAATATCGATCAACGCGAACCGGTGAACCAGGCGTTAAAGGCCTTCGCGGTCGCACTCGAGGACATCGAAGACACCGAGCCCGACGCCGGTCTCGGCAACGGCGGCTTGGGCAGACTCGCGGCGTGTTTCCTCGACAGCTGTGCGACCCTGGGTCTCCCGGTGACCGGTTATGGCTTGCGTTATGAATACGGCATGTTCCATCAACACATCGAGAACGGCTATCAGGTCGAAGACCCGGATCACTGGATGCGCGACGGGCACCCATGGGAAGTCGAGCGGCCAGAGTACACACAAAAAGTCCGGTTCTGCGGCCGAACAGAACACTTCGTCGACCCCCAGGGCAAGCCCCACGCACGCTGGGTCGATACCGAAGATGTCTACGCCGTGCCGTACGACGTACCGGTCAGCGGTTATCGCAACAACATCGTCAATACCATGCGGCTTTGGTCAGCGTCGGCAACCGATGAATTCAACCTGAAAGATTTCAACGCGGGTGACTATGCCGACTCCGTGGCAAACAAAAACCAGGCCGAAAACATCACCATGGTGTTGTATCCAAACGACGCCAATGAAAACGGCAAGGAACTTCGCCTGCGGCAGCAGTATTTCCTGACCTCGGCCAGCCTGCAGGATGCATTCCGCCAATACGACGACCGGCCGCTACGCGAGTTCGCCGACCACAATGTCTTTCAACTGAACGATACACATCCGAGCATCGCTGTCGCCGAGATGATGCGCATCCTGTTGGACGATAAAGAAAAACGTCTCGAATGGGATGATGCCTGGCAGATCACGACCCGCTGCATGGCCTACACCAACCATACCCTGCTGCCTGAGGCGCTCGAACGTTGGCCCGTCCGACTGTTTAAGTGCCTGCTACCGCGGCTGCTCGAAATCATCTACGAGATAAACGCCCGCTTCCTGGCCGAGGTCAGACAACGTTGGCCCGGCGATAATTCACGCGTTCAGCGCATGTCGCTGATCGAAGAAGGCCATGAACCCCAGATACGGATGGCGTGGCTCGCGATCGTTGGCAGTTTTTCTGTCAACGGCGTTGCCGCATTGCACTCGGATCTTTTGAAAAAGGGCTTGTTCCGGGATTTCTACGAACTTTGGCCAGAGAAGTTCAACAACAAAACCAACGGCGTTACGCCGCGTCGCTGGCTCGCGATGGCCAACCCGCCGTTAGCGGACCTGCTGACCGAGCAATTGGGCGATGGCTGGCAGGCAGACCTGGGGCGGCTGCAGAAACTCAAGCCGTTGGCAGAAAACGGTGACAGCGCCTTCCAGGCACGTTGGCGAGAGATTCGCCTGCAAAACAAGCAGAAACTCGCCGATCTGGTGCATAAGTACACCAAGGTGATGTTCGATCCCCATGCGCTATTCGACGTGCAGGTAAAACGTATCCATGAATACAAGCGGCAGCTTCTCAACGTGCTGCATGTGATCCACCTATACAACAGGATCCGGCACGGTGACACTGCCGGCATGCCCAATCGCTGTGTGTTGATCGGTGGAAAAGCGGCGCCTGGCTATGCGCGCGCGAAGGACATCGTCAAGCTGATCAACAACGTCGCGAGCGTCGTAAACAACGACCCGGTCGTCGGCGACCGTCTGAAACTTGTCTTCCTGCCGAACTACGGCGTCTCGAAAATGATGACGATCGCGCCGGCCGCAGATCTTTCCGAACAGATATCGACTGCCGGGAAAGAAGCGTCAGGCACCGGGAACATGAAGTTCATGATGAACGGCGCCGTCACCATCGGCACCTACGACGGCGCCAACATCGAAATCATGGACGCTGTGGGGGAGGAAAATTTCTTCCTGTTCGGTCTGCGCGCCGAGGAAGTCGCCTCGCTGCGCGGAAAGTACGACCCGCAGTCTTTCATCGATGCAGACCCGGCGCTTGCCGAGGTGCTTTTTTTACTCGACAACGACCACTTCAGCGGCGTCGAACCCGGGTTGTTCAACGACATCATCCGCAGCCTGCGCGACCCGGAGGATCCCTGGATGACGCTCGCCGATTTTCGGAGCTTCGTCGAGACGCAGCAACGCGTCGACGCGGCGTGGCAAGACGAGGACGGCTGGACACGGATGAGCATCAGGAACTGTGCATCCAGCGGGATCTTTTCTACCGACCGCACGATATCCGAGTACAACGACGAGATCTGGCACCTCACGCCGCTGGACGGCCCGTGTGATTCGTAATGGGCCATGCGGATAATTCCGACAGACGGCTTGCCATACCCGTGGATTCGGCAGGCACAGCCTCCATTTGAGATCACACCGTCTTTGCGAGAAACACGGTCACGAAGCAATCTCGTGTCAGAAGCGCCGACTCCCAAAGATAGCCACGGCCGCACGGCGACCTCGCGATGACGGTGGAGTTTGAGCAAGGCTGTCGGAGTTGACGCTATTTGACTGCAACCCCCCGGAGAGCGATCAACGCCCTTTCACCTCATCGTCAAATAGCCCGGCTTTTCTGCTCGGACGATAAGTCGGTTTTTATGAGCGCCCGAAGATTCTCGCTACAAACGGTCAAATCCAACACGCTTGCTAGCCCGAGACCTTGCCGGTTGCAGCGAAGACATACCGCGATGCCGCGCCTAAGAGCGGCCTGCGACCAGTGCGAATTTGACGTTTTCGGTCTGCTTGCCGCCGAAGAACATGTCTCGGCTGACCGTGAGCTCGATTTCGGTACCCGGCGCCTGATCCATCATCAACAGCTTCAGATCGAGAAACGACGCCACCGGGTCGCCGTTGATCGCAACAATCACGTCGCCGCGTTTGGCGCCGGCTGCCAGTGCCGGACTCTCTCCGGCGAAATCCTTGATCACTAGGCCGTCGTCGTTCTCATCCAGCATTACACGCATGATCCCCGCCGGCGGAAGCGTCTGCTGATTTGCTAGAACCATGTAGTCGGCCTTGTTGAACAAGCGGGACTGCGGGTCGAAAGTCGCAATGGTCACGCCGCGCTCACCGGTCAGTCGCGTCACCCGGTTGGGGATCCCGCTGCGGCCGGAAATATGCCCCTTCCCGGCCAGCACCAACATCCGGCGTTCCGGCGCACCTTGCAGATAATCGGCGACGTTTTTGGCCATCGTCTCGTCCCAGGTGAGCTGCACGTCCAAAAATCGCTGAAACTGCCCGTCACCGACCGGGTGCATTTTGAACATATCCCGAAGCGATGCTTCATAGGCCTCGTCGCTATAGTCATAGTCGCCCGGCAATTCGGCCTTTAGCTCAGCCGACAGGCCGTCAAGCCCCACCCGGCCGATTTCACTGGTCAGCTCCTTGGACGCATTCAGCGCGATGATCGGAATCGAGTTGGCCCTGGCGAATTCCACCAACGGCCGATAGAGGCGATAGTCAAAGCGCCAGCGGTCGTAGTATTCGATCCCGCGCAAAAAACCGGCCTCATCGACATCGCCGGCAATGAACTGATCGACTACCGGTTGAAATCTCGCCTGGATCCATTCCACGCCGAGCGCCAGATCGCCGGACTGAGACGCCATGCCGCGCAGCACGTCGAGCTGCAGCAGGTGATCGTGATAGGCGGTATGCGTTTCGCCCACATAGACCACGCGCTCGTCGGCGATCTTTGTCATCAGCGCTGACAGGGTTGAGGATTCGCGGGTATCGACAACAATCGGACCCATCGGCGGCATCGGATCGCCTCCGCCAGGACCGAACGCGATGGCCAACCCGCTCAGACCTATCAACGAAATTCCGACCCACCGCCAGGTGCGGCGGTTTATCCTGTTTTTGACGCTCATCGGCGCACCTCTCTTGACAATGGCGCAAAGCCTAACCCACGAGATGCAGGTCGAACTGCGTCCCGATTCTGGGGTAATCGTTGTCGAAGACACCATCAGCATCGCAAAACCGGTCGATCAGTTCGAGTTCGTCCTCAATACCGGTCTCGAAATCGATGCGAGCAATGCCTCGATAACCAAGCTGACCGAGTCGGCAGATGGACTGCGGGCCGCCTATCGAGCCGTGCCAGAGACCCCGACAACACAACTGGTGCTGCGCTACCAAGGCGTCCCGCTGTTCGGCAAACGACGCCAGATGGGCGGGATGCCCGAGGGCGAAGTGTCCGAAAAGGGGGTCTATCTGGACAGCAATTCCGCCTGGCACGCGCGGTTTAACCGACCTATCACCGGATTGGATCTGAGCGTCGTGCTGCCGGAAGGCTGGCAGAGTGTCAGCGTAGGGAAACGGGCCGTGGCTGGCAAGACTCAGCGATGGCGAACATCGCAACCGCACGACAACCTCTACCTGCTCGCGGCCCGATACGAACGCCACGCCCTGCAACACAAGGAAACCGAGCTTTCGGTGTGGCTTCTTGACGACGACCCAGCGCTGGCAGAGCGTTATCTCGAGGTCATGGGTGGCTACATCGATCACTACACGAAACTGATCGGGCCCTATCCATTCGCCAAATTCGCGGTGGTCGAAAACCGTTGGCAAACGGGCTATGGCATGCCGTCGTTCACCCTGCTGGGCTCACGCGTGATGCGCCTGCCGTTCATCCCCTACACCTCGTTACCACATGAGATTCTTCACAACTGGTGGGGCAACGGCGTCTGGATCGACTACGCCAGGGGCAACTGGAGTGAGGGATTGACGGCCTATCTCGCTGACCACTGGATGCAGGAACGCCGCGGCACGGGCGATCGTTATCGTCTAAAGGCCCTACAGCGCTACAGCAACTTCGCGGCCGACGATGCCGATACCCCGTTGCTTGAATTTGTCAGCCGGCACAACGATGCCAGCCAGTCGGTCGGTTACAGCAAGTCGCTGATGCTGTTCCACATGTTGCGTCGCGAACTTGGCGACAGCGCCTTTACCGAAGGGCTCAGAAAGCTGTGGCGCGACAAGCAGTTTCAACGCGTCGGTTTCAGCGAGGTTGTCCGGTTACTGGCATCGAGTGATCCGGATCTGATGGCGCGTGCAGTCAACTGGCTCGAGCGCGAGGGCGCCGTCCGGCTGACACTGGATGCAGCGAGCGTCACCGCCGGAGCGGATGGTTATCGGCTGGACCTGACCCTCCGCCAAGCGCCACCCGTGTTCGACGTCGAGGTACCTGTCAGTGTCATGCTCGAAGGCGAGACAGAGGCCCGCGTCAGGCGTGTCAGACTTGCCGCTGAGCAACAGACCTTGTCTTTGGTGTTTCCAAGCATGCCGCAACGCGTCGACATCGATCCGGCCTTTGACGTGCTGCGGCTGCTCGACCCGAGTGAACAGCCGCCCGCGCTGAACCGCTTGTTTGGCAGTGGTGCCTGGGTCGTCACACCCAGCGACGCGAGCGACGCGGAACAAGCGGCTTGGCAGGCCCTGATCTCACAATGGCAGCGTCGATACCCGAAGCTGCGCCAGGTTGCCGATCACGAAGCTGGCGATCTCCCGGACAACAGCGATCGACTGGTGCTCGGCTGGCAAAACCGATTGCGCCAAACCGCCACCGCTGCCCTGCGACGCCAGGACCAACAGCTGACCGACCGTGCCGCGCTAATCAATGGCACCGCCCACGCTGCCGCGACGAACAGCGTAGTGTTGGTCAACTCGGATCCGACCGGCGTCACCACCGGCTTTATCGCCAGCCCGACACCGGAGGGCATTGCGATGCTGGCGCGCAAACTCCCGCACTATGGGAGTTACGGTCAACTGGTGTTCGACGCCACCGCAGAACGCAACCTGTTCAAGCAGGCGCTCACCTCGGAACACTCACGTCTGACCCATCAGTTTGGCGATCGATTGGTGTCGCTGAATCTTCCGCCGCAACCCGTCCTCGGCCAAGCACCTTCAAATTAACGCGACGCTTGGTAAAAGCTCACCTCGGCGACACAGACATCGGCGTCGAACTCTCTACCGATCGCGACGATGCCAACGCGGGACAAACGCGTCGGCACCAAGGGGCTTGCCGTCTTGTATGCGGTGAATTCGGTGAACGGAAAGTCGACGGTCTGCCAACCCTGTGTCACGTCCATCCCCATTCGATATGACTGCCAGGGCAACGTCAGGTCGGTTGTCCGGAGATGCAGGTTGTAACGCTGATCGTTGCCAGACAACACGACACGTATGCCGGTGTAGGCATCCAGGACCGCCGCGTCGGCCGGCGGGATGCTCTGCGCCATCTGAATGAAACCGCCGTTGTTCGCTGTACTGACGACACCGCTGAGGCGCACGCAGGCCTTCCCGTCGTGTGACGTGCGGGTCAATGATCCGCGCGAAATCCCACCCATGACGCCATCGGTGACCAGCTGCCAGGTATCCGCCGCCAACCTGAGTTGTTGTTCATCTGCCATCGCAGGCCTCTCCATCGATGCAGCGACCAGCAGGATACTGCAGGCCCAGTACCGGCTTCCTGAGCGCCGGACATCTCGACATCTCGTCACCATAGTTTTGTCCTGAACCCAAACTCACCGGACCGAGGAACACCGCGCAGCGACCTGGGTCTTATCGTGTGTGTCGGGATCTGTCCCTTCACCTTTGCGGTGATTGCCCGACTGGGGTAGCCAGGTTTTTCCTCTACCTTCCCCGGGTTTTGGCTACCCATTCGCCCCCGGCTCTGCCGGGGGTTTTTATTTTACCCAGTGATAATTCCACGACCGGTGGAGGCACTGTCTTGCCAGCCGCACCGCAGCCGGAACATCCCGACCCGGTCGCGGACTGCTGCACGTTAATCATGCCCTTGCGCTGGAGCGTCGCAAGCATCCCATCTAGCGCATCGCGTGACGCACCGGTAGCCCGAACCAGTTCATCAATCGTCAGGCTGCCGCGTTCTTCCAACAACGTCATGATGCGTGCCAGCATCAAGTCACCCCCCGGGCGGACTCTGCGGGTGCCGATCGCTCCGCCCGCTGCGCCCACCATCGCAGCGCAAAAACAGCGGCCACGAACACCAACAGGAGTCCAGCGATCCATGCGGCAGAGGTCTGCGGGTGGGCACTGTACGTCGCTGCCTGATAGAAAACCGTTGCCGTCAGGTAGGCAATGCCTGTCGTCCAGATGGCAACGAAGGTTGCCCAGGTGGCGCCGGCTTCCCGGCGAATGACCCCGATTGTCGCCACGCAGGGGAAATAGAGCAGCACGAACAACAGGTAGGCAAACGCCCCCACCTGCCCATCGAAGCGCGCGTGCATCGCACCGAAGACCGCATCATCGACCGCATGCGCGCCGGGGTCTGCCACCCCCGCATCACCGAAACCCAATGGATCGAGCAAGGCACCGGCGAGGCCAGCGAGATTAGCCGGCACCGTTACCGCGGAGGCCTGCAAAGCAGCAAGCAGATCGAAAGGCTCCGACTCGGTATCGGCACCTGCGGCGTCACGTGCAATGGCGGTGTAAAGATTATCTAGCGTACCGACGACGACCTCTTTGGCCAACACGCCCGAGAAGATGCCAACCACGGCGGGCCAGTTGTCTTCACGCAGACCCATCGGCGCAAACAGCGGGGTAACCACTCGCGCCGTTTCGCTGAGGACCGATTGGTCACTGTCTTCATTGCCGAACGATCCGTCAGTCCCGAGCGAGTTGAGTACGTTGAGCGCGATCACCATCAGCACGATGACTCGACCCGCTTCACGGACAAACAGACGAACCCGATCCCAGGCACGGAGCATCACGCCGCGCAGCGTTGGCAAGTGGTAAGGGGGCAGCTCCATCACGAAGCCACTGCTCTCACCAGGCAGTAACGAGCGTTTCATCAACAGCCCGGTCCCGATCGCGACCAGGATACCGGTGAGATACAGCGCAAACACGACGTTCTGACCGGCATTCGGAAAGAACGCAGCGGCGAACAGGGCATACACCGGCAACCGCGCACCACAGGACATAAAGGGATTCATCAATATCGTCAGCTTGCGCTCGCGGTCATTCTCCAGCGTACGCGTCGCCATGATCGCGGGCACATTGCAGCCAAACCCGACAATCAACGGGACGAACGCCTTACCTGGCAGACCAATGGCGCGCATTGACCGATCCATCACGAAGGCCGCCCGCGCCATGTAGCCGGAATCTTCGAGAATCGACAAGAACAGATACAACGCGGTGATAATCGGTATGAAGGTGGCGACCACCTGCAGCCCGGCCCCGGCGCCATCCGCCAGGAGCACGCGCAACCAGTCGGGGGCACCGGCGGCGCTGATCAGATGGCCGAATCCATCGACGAACAAGGCGCCGGCAACGCCATCGAAGAAATCGATGAACGCCCCGCCGATGTTGATCGTAAACAGGAACATCAGGTACATCACCAGCAAGAACAGCGGTATCCCTGTCCAACGCCCCAGCACGAGGCCGTCGATCCGGTCACTCAGCGTACGGGTCTGGGATGGCTCGCCGATGGTGACGGCGCGCGCGACGGCATGCGCGTGGGTGTAACGACTGTCGGCGATCGTCAGCCCGGTATCTTTGCCAAAATGGGCATCTGCCCAGGTGCGCACCGTGTCGGCCGCTAAGCGCTGCGCCGCTGGCCAGGCGGGCCCGCCATCACCCTCGAGAAGCTTCAAGGCATGCCAACGCCGGTTTGACGGATCGACATCGTCTAAGGCCGGAACCAAGCGGTCGATTGCCTGCTCGACGGCTTCGTCATGGGCCAGCGGGAATCCCGGTGGCTGACGCGCATCCGCCACCGCCAAGACCCGTGACTGCAGATCGCTCAACCCTTCGCCGCTCACCGCGACGATCGGGACAACCGGGCAGCCCAGCCGCCGCGACAACCCATCGACATCGAGTTCAACACCACGCCGACGCGCGACGTCCATCATGTTAAGCGCAACAACGATCGGCACGCCCATCTCGAGCAACTGCACCGTCAGGTAGAGGTTGCGTTCGAGATTGGTCGCATCGATGACATCGATCACGACATCCGCTTCGCGCGACAGCAGATAGTCACGCGTCACCAGCTCGTCGAGGGATGTCGCATCGAATGAGTAGATGCCAGGCAAGTCGACAACCGTCACGTCGCGATCATCGATACGGGTATAGCCGGCCTTGCGCTCAACGGTGACGCCGGGCCAGTTACCGGTCTTCTGTCGGATTCCGGTCAGTATATTGAACAGCGCCGACTTGCCGCAGTTTGGGTTGCCCGCTATCGCGACGGTCAGCGCCGCACTCACTCGATCACCTCGGCCAACACTTTCCGCGCAACACCGTGACCAAGGGCAACGCGATTACCGTCGCGCGCGAGCACAACGCCACCACCGCGGCGGTGCACGACCTCGACTTCGCCGCCGACGCGCAAACCCAGCGACAGCAAACGCCGACGCAGATTCTCGCCGCCATCAATGCCGACCAGACGCAAGCGCTGACCCACCGCCGGATCGGTAAGCGGCATGACGCGGGGCTGGGTCATTGGGAAGTCGCCATTGGAGAGGGCTCCTTGCGCTCTAATTGATAATGAGTCGCAATACCGAGAGAATCGTAAACCCACAGCCTTAATAAGTAAACCCTAAAATTCGACCAATTAGGCGCGACGACGAAAGTCCTGCAATGCGCTGCCGGGGTCGGTCAGTATCGGGCAATGCAACCCGGGGCTTGGCTACGTTACAGTCCGTGGCCACGTTACCCGAGAACTGCACGGCCAACCGCTGGTCGATAGCATCACAACACCGCAACCGAGAAGCCATAACATGTCAGTCCGCCTTGTCCTGATCCCGCTGCTGCTCAGCATCGCCGCATGCAGTGAGAGCCCCGAGCCACCGAGCGCCGATGAAAGCGAATCCAACCCGCCCAGTCAGCTGTCGAGCAACGTCGAGATAGCGGATGCAAACGCCGACATCGACCTGAACACGGCGCCGACCACCGGTGATTCGCGAGAGATCGACTGGGATGCCCTGATCCCTGACGACTACCGGCCAGACAAGCTCATGGCCGACTATGACCTCGATGCAATAACGGATGACGATCCCCGCGCCGCGGAGCTAATGGACAAGCTACGGGATCTCTGGGACCAGGCACCGGTGCGCGAAGACCTCGATGGCAAACAGGTCAAATTGCCAGGATTTTTGGTCCCCGTCGAGGCCGATGAGAACGAGACCACCGGCTTTCTGCTGGTGCCTTATTACGGGGCCTGCATCCATGTCCCGCCGCCACCTGCGAACCAGACGGTGTATGTCGTGACGCAGGCCGGAGAAGGCGCGAAGCCCGAGCTGTTTGACGTGATCTGGGTGACCGGCACGATGAGTGTGAATCGTGTCGAGAACGACATCGCGGAAGCGGGCTATACCCTCTACGCCAGCAACATCGAGCCGTATGAATAAAGCAGGCATGGTCGCGGTCAGCCTAATGCTGGCTGGCGGCGCGAACGCGGGCGTCAGCTGTCATATTCATCCGCCGGGTTCAACGCCGGAGAGGCCGATCGGCATCATTGGACCTTACGACACCCCGGAGATCTGCGAGCGTGAGCGCGCGATCCGTTTCGGTGATGCCGCCCGCTGCCACTGCGCAGCAGATTTCACCCCGCGCTGGGTTCCATCGTCGCCCATGCCCCGGCCCGGTGATTCCCCGTTTGGATAATGCCCGCCAAGGCATTGCCGTCCAAAGGGCACCTCGAAAAATCGAGGGGCCCTTGCGGCACAACAATGTGTCGCCATTTTCGATCACGACAGGAGACCGTGGCCGAAGGCGCAGGGCCCGGTAGTAAAACGATTACTCGGCGACGAGAGCTGCCATTCCCTTGCGGGCTTCGTGCCCGCCCGCCCCTGCACGCCGCAGGCCGTCGAACCGCTTTGACAACCTTTCCGCCTCGTCAACAGGCCCCCTGAGCACGCCAATCGGTCGTCGTTATCTGCCGGTTCTGCCCACGGCTCCGGGTGTGCGATGATGCTGACGTTTACTCGATAACCCGCAAAGTCTCCCCCCATGCAAGAGCTCCCACCCCTTGATCTCGCCGCCGTGGATATCATGAGCATAGTGCCGCTGGGAGTGGCCTTCGTGCTCGGCATGGTCGCCCGCTTTGCCCATCTGCCACCGTTGATCGGCTTTCTCGCCGCCGGCTTCGCGCTCGGCGCCTTCGGCATGCAGAACACCCCGGCGCTGCAGGCTATCGCCGACCTCGGTGTGACGCTGCTGCTGTTTACGATCGGCTTGAAGCTGCATCTTAAAGATCTGGCAGCGCCGGTGGTCTGGTTGACCACCACGGTCCATATGATGCTGATCGTCGTGATCGTTGCGCTGCTGGTGCTACTGCTGGCCACCCTGGGGATCGGCAAGTTTGCCGGCATCGACCCGACTACCGCATTGCTGATCGGTTTTGCGCTGAGCTTTTCCAGCACCGTATTCGCGGTCAAGGTGCTCGAGGCCCGCGGCGAGATGGGCTCGGTACACGGCCGTATCGCGATCGGGCTGCTGATCGTTCAGGATATCGTCGCGGTGGTCTTCATCGCCGTGTCGGCCGGCAAACTGCCCAGCCCCTGGGCCTTCCTGCTGGTCGGCCTGATCCCGCTCCGACCCCTGCTATTCAAATTGCTCGAGAAAGTCGGCCACGGTGAATTACTCGTTTTGATGGGTTGGCTGCTGCCGCTGGCCGGCGCGGCACTGTTCGAGGTGTTCGGCATCAAGGCCGACCTCGGCGCCCTGGCACTCGGCGTGTTGCTGGCGGGTCATCACAAGACCAATGAGTTGGCCAAGGTGCTGCTGAGTTTCAAGGACCTGTTCCTGATCGGCTTTTTCCTCTCGATCGGCCTGTCGGGCGAATTGAGCTGGGAGGCCTTCGGTACCGCGCTGCTGTTGGTGGCGCTGATCCTGCCAGTCAAGACCTTACTGTATTTCCTGTTGATGACCGGCCTGCGGATGCGCGCGCGGAGTGCCACCCTGGCCTCCCTCAGTCTGGCCAATTACAGCGAATTCGGCTTGATCGTCGGCGCTATCGGCGTCAGCACCGGGATGCTCGGCAGCTACTGGCTGTCCGTGCTCGCGATCGCCCTGGCGATCAGCTTCCTGATCGCCGCCCCGCTGAACGCGATCTCAAAAACCCTCTACCAACGCTGGCGCCATCCGCTGCACCGGTTCGAGCGCCGCACCCGGCTGCCCGGCGATGAGGTGATTCGTCCGGGCAAGGCCCAGGTCGTGGTGTTTGGCATGGGCCGGGTCGGCACCGGTGCCTATGATTATCTCCGCGCGAAATGGGGCGACGTGGTGCTCGGCATCGATATCGACGAGGACTATGTCGAACGTCATCAACAGGCCGGGCGCAACGTCGTGCATGGTGACGCCACCGATGCGGACTTCTGGGCCCGTGCAGAGCGCAGCGGTCACGTGAAACTCGCCTTGCTGGCGTTTTCCGATCACCAAGAAAACATGGCCGTCGCCGAGTTGTTGCGTGAACAGGGCTTTGAACTGGAACTCGCCTCGGTGGCGCATTATCGCGACCATGAGCAGGCGCTGTTGGACGCCGGCGTGCACAAGGTCTTCAACTTCTACGCCAGCGCCGGAGAGAGCTTTGCCGAACACATCGAGGAAGAATTCCGTAACCTGATCGCGGTCGACGAACTGGAGCCCAAGCCGGCTTAACCTGCCCACCCGACCCACCGGGAGCAAAAAAGTACGCGACGGTAGGCACTTAAATGCGTACACTGCCTGCTCTCGGCGCACATCGGTCTGCGCCTAACTCGGCGCCACATCCGGCGCATCGCTTCGACATCCCTCGACCGCGTCTGGCCAAGGCCAGTGTGGATGTTGCAGGAAAAACCCTTAATGTCATTTGAAAACCTCGGCCTTTCGGCCGAATTGCTGCGCGCGCTCAGCACGCGCGGCTATACAGAACCCACCCCGATTCAGGCCAAGGCGATCCCGGTCGTGCTCGACGGGCGCGACGTGCTCGCCGCCGCGCAAACCGGTACCGGCAAGACCGCCGGTTTCACCTTGCCACTGTTGCAACGTCTGATGGCCCCTGAAAGCCAGGCGCAGAAGGCCCACCAACCCCGCGCCCTGGTGCTGGTGCCAACCCGCGAACTCGCCGCCCAGGTAGCAGAGAGCGTCGCCACCTACGGCGCGCACCTGCCGTTGCGCTCTGCGGTGATCTTCGGCGGGGTAAAGATCAACCCGCAGATCGCCCAGCTCAAGCGCGGTGTCGATATCCTGATCGCGACCCCGGGCCGGCTGCTCGACCACGTCCAGCAGCGCACGCTCGACCTGTCGCGGATCGAGATCCTGGTGCTCGACGAGGCGGACCGGATGCTCGACATGGGCTTTATCAACGACATCCGCAAAGTCCTGGCATTGTTGCCGAAGACACGCCAGAACCTGCTCTTTTCGGCGACCTTCTCGAGCGAGATCCGCGCGCTGGCCGATCGACTGCTGGACAGCCCCGTCTCTATCGACGTGGCACCGAAGAACACCGCCGCGGAGACCGTCGCGCAGGTCGTCCACCCGGTCGACAAGGGCCGCAAACGCGAACTGCTTTCGCACCTGATCGGTGCCAACAACTGGCGCCAGGTGCTGGTGTTTACCCGCACCAAGCACGGTGCCAACCGCCTGGCCAAGCAGCTCGACAGCGATGGCCTTTCCGCCGCCGCAATTCATGGCAACAAGACGCAGGGCGCCCGCACCCGCGCACTGGCCGGCTTTAAAGAAGGCACAGTCCGCGTGCTGGTCGCCACCGATATCGCCGCGCGCGGTCTCGACATCGATCAGCTGCCACACGTGGTGAACTTCGAACTGCCCAACGTGCCGGAGGACTATATCCACCGGATCGGCAGGACCGGGCGGGCCGGGCGCGAAGGCGAGGCCATGTCACTGGTCTGCGTCGACGAGCACAAGCTGTTGCGCGATATCGAAAAACTGCTCAACCGCAAGATCCGCAGCGAGGTCCTGCCCGGTTACGAGCCCGATCCCCGCATCGCTGCCGAACCGATCCAGAACGGTCGCAACCAGCAACCGCGTAACAACAACCCGCGTAACAACAACGCGCGCAACAGCAGCCCACGGAAACCGGCAGCGAATGCCCAGCGTCGCCCGGCCAACGCTGCCTCGCCCGGCAAACGGCCACGGCGCGACCAGGATGACAACGCCGGCAACGCGCATCATCGCAGCGCCTCGCCGGCCAGCCGCGAGGCCAACGGAAACGTCGCGCCGGAGCCGCGCGATGTCGATGGCAATCGGCGTCCGGCCGGCAATCAGCCACGCAAGCCAAACGCCTCGCCGAACCGACCACGGGGCGGCAAGCGTGCCGCGCTGCTCGGCGGTTGATAGGTAAGGCCCGGCCGCGCGCCGGGCCCTCAATTTGCACCGATACACCGCACTCGCGGAACACAGATCAGTCCCGCCCACACCCTGGTATATTAGATTTTTCTAATTTATTAGCGTACACTCCCGCGCCTTTGTCATCCCTCTCACTGGCCGCCCGATGTTCGAGCTCACCTGTCCCGGCAAACAATGCGTGAAAAACGATGTGCTGTCGGGTCTGACCGTCGCGCTGGCGTTGGTTCCCGAGGCCGTTGCGTTCGCCTTCATCGCCGGTGTCGAACCGATCGTCGGTCTGTACGGCGCCTTCATGATGGGCCTGATCACCGCGCTGATCGGCGGTCGCCCGGGGATGATCTCCGGCGCCACCGGTGCGATGGCGGTGGTGATGGTCTCGCTGGTCGCGCTGCACGGTGTCGAGTACCTGTTCGCCGCGATCATCCTGACCGGCATCTTCCAGATCGGCGCGGGCCTGTTGCGGTTGGGTAAGTTCATCCGGCTGGTGCCCTACCCGGTCATGCTGGGTTTCGTGAACGGGCTGGCGATCGTCATCTTCCTCGCCCAGTTGCAGCAGTTCCAGGTCCCGGGTGCCGACGGCTCGACCACTTGGCTCGATAACGGCGCCCTGACGATCATGCTTGGCCTGGTCGTTTTGACGATGCTGATCATCCAGTTTCTACCCAAGCTGACGGTCGCGGTACCGGCGTCGCTGGTCGCCATCGTGACCGTGACCTTACTGGTGATCGGCTTTGACCTCGACACCCGCACGGTGCAGGACGTGCTGCGTGATATGTCCGGCGACCCGACCGCCAGTATCGCCGGTGGCCTGCCGAGTTTCAGCATCCCGTCGGTGCCGCTGACCTGGGAAACGCTCGAGATCATCCTGCCTTACAGCCTGATCCTGGCCGGTGTCGGCCTGATCGAATCGCTGCTGACCCTGAACCTGATCGACGAACTCACCGAGACGCGGGGCCGCGGCAACAAGGAATGTATCGGTCAGGGCACCGCCAACGCGGTCAACGGCCTGTTCGGCGGCATGGGCGGCTGCGCGATGATTGGCCAGTCGATGATCAACATCAACTCGGGCGGCCGCGGGCGCCTGTCCGGCATCGTCGCCGCGCTGGCACTGCTCGGTTTCATCCTGTTCGCCTCCGGCCTGATCGAGATGATCCCGGTCGCGGCCCTGGTCGGCGTGATGTTCATGGTCGTGCTCGGCACCTTCGAATGGGCCAGCTTCCGCATGTTCGGCAAGGTGCCGCTGCCCGATATACTGATCTCGGTAATGGTCGCCGCCATCACGGTGATCGCCGACCTGGCGATCGCCGTGATCATCGGCGTGATCCTGTCGGCATTGGTGTTTGCCTGGGAGCACGCCAAGCAGATGGGCGCCAAGGCCTTCGTCGACGAGAACGGCACCAAGACCTATGAACTGCACGGCCCGTTGTTTTTCGGCTCGATCCACGCGTTCAACCAGCTGTTCGACCCGAAAAATGACCCCGACGAGGTGGTGATCGACTTCTACGATTCACGCGTCGCCGATCATTCCGGACTCGAGGCCATCGACGCCCTGGCCGAACGCTACCTGCGCGCGGGCAAAGACCTCCACCTCAAGCACCTGAGTCCCGAGTGCCGTACCCTGCTCGACAAGGCCGGTAACCTGGTCGAGGTCAACATGGTCGAGGATCCGCGCTACCGCGTCGCCGACGACCGGCTGGCCTGACCTGCTGCGCCGGCGTCGGACAATCGCGACGCTCCTGGATTCAACCCGCCGGCCTGTATTGAAACAATCGATAGCAGCCGGCCCTGCAACGGTGGTGTTTTGTGACACCATGGCTCGCCAACCCCAGACACCGGAGCCGCCATGTCCGACACCTTCAAGGCCCTTGTTCTCACCCAAGGCGACGACAAGCAGACCATCAGCACCATCGAGCAACTCACCGACAGTGATCTGCCCGACGGCGACGTATTGCTGGCCGTCGACTACTCCAGCCTGAATTACAAAGACGGCCTGGCGATCACCGGCAAGGGCAAGATCGTCCGCCAGTGGCCGCTGGTGCCCGGCATCGACCTCGCCGGCACCGTGCTCGAATCGAGCAGCAATGATTACCAGGCCGGCGACAAGGTCGTGCTGACCGGCTGGAGCGTCGGCGAAAAGTATTGGGGCGGCTACAGCCAGCGCCAGCGCGTCCAGTCGAAATGGCTCGTGCCAATGCCCAAGGGGCTGGACAGCCGGCAGGCGATGGCGATCGGGACCGCGGGCTTCACCGCCATGCTGTGCGTGATGGCCCTCGAAGAGGCCAACATCACGCCCGAGCGCGGTACCGTGTTGGTTACCGGCGCGTCCGGCGGCGTCGGCAGCGTTGCGGTCGCGATCCTCGCCAAGCTTGGCTACAAGGTTGCGGCAGTCAGCGGCAAGCCCGACGCCGATGCCTTCCTGCGCGAACTCGGCGCAAGCGAGATCCTGACCCGTGACGAGATGAGCGAGAAGCCCCGGCCGCTGGAAGGCCAGCGCTGGGCCGGCGCTATCGATACGGTCGGCAGCACCATGCTCGCCCGCGTACTCGCCGAAATCGACTACAGCGGCTGCGTGGCGGCCTGCGGCCTCGCCGGCGGTTTCGACCTGCCGACTACCGTGATGCCGTTTATCCTGCGCAACGTACGGCTGCAGGGGGTCGACTCAGTGATGTGCCCGATCGAGCGACGCAAGACCGCGTGGCAGCGCCTGGTCACCGACCTGCCGGCCAAGGCGCTGGGCGAGATCGGCCAGGTCGCGACGCTGGAACAGCTGCCGGAACTCGCTGAGCAGATCACGACCGGCAAGATTCGCGGCCGGATCATCGTAGACCCGAACGGCTAGTTGCTTCCCCGATTCCCGTCAGGGCGAGGAACAGCGTGTTGATGTAGGTCGGGCTCCGCCCGACAGTTTGACTGGCCGGCGCAGCCGGCCCTTGTATCTCGTCATGTTTCACCGGTTTCCGTCATTGCGAGGAGCAACATGGCGACGCAATCTCCCCAAGATAACCACCGTATTCCACACCCCGCTGTGACAGGTGGTGCGGTCTAGTGTTGGGGGCCTAGTTCTCGATCAGCCGCACCCGCTCCACGAACACCAGCTCACAGGCACGCGCGCCCGTATCGTCACGCGTCAGTGAACTGCGCCAGCGCCAGCCGTCATCGGACTTGGCCTCGACCAGAAACCCGCGCAGCTCGACGATACTGCCCTCGCGGATATCGTCGAGCGTATCTTCGACCCACTCATCCGCCGGGATCAGATGCATGTTCGCGCTGTTGCGTTCGATGTCGCGTCGCGGGATTGGAAGCTGCTTCGCATACCAACGGTACCAACGCCCACTCTGGCTGATGTCGATCTCGTCGAGCACGGCCTGGTCCGACATCGGCCCCCAGCCCAGCGCGAGATCCATCGGCGCCAGCTCGGCCTGACGGTCGAGGCGGTAGTCCTCTCGACCGAGCACCCGCGCCTTGATCGTAAAATCGGCCAACGGCTTTACCCGGTAGCCGTTGTGCTCGAACGCACGCGCCTCAGCCGCCTCGCGCTGCTGCGGCGTCTCGGGCACCAGCACGCCCGGCCCGTGTTCGATCGCATCGTCACGCAACAGCCAGCCGATGAAAAAGCCGAATGCAATCAGAAACAGCAGGCGCCTGAGGGTCATCGATTCGCTCCCGCAGGATGACGCTAACCGTCACCCTGCGCCGGCGCCTCGGGGCACGGCCGATTATGCAACTGCACCGGCTTGCGACGCCGTCGCACGCGCATATTGAGCATCTCGACACCGAGCGAGAAGGCCATCGCAAAGTAGATATAGCCTTTCGGGATATGCAGACCGGCACCCTCGCCGACCAACGCGACACCGATCAGAATCAGAAAGGATAACGCCAGCATCTTGATCGTCGGGTGTTGCTCGACGAAGCGCCCGACCGGCCCGGCGGCGACCATCATCACCAACACCGCGGTCACGATCGCCGCGATCATCACCGGCACCTGGTCGACCAGCCCGACCGCGGTGATCACCGAATCGAGCGAGAAGATGATATCGAGCAGTCCGATCTGCACGATCACACCCACGAAGCTCACCGAGGCCGGTGACGCGATTTGGTGTTCCTCCGGGCCCTCCAGCGACGCATGAATCTCCACCGTGCTCTTGGCTATCAGGAACAGGCCACCGAACAGCAAGATCAGGTCTCGCCCCGAGACCGCATGCTCCAACACCGAGAACAACGGCTCGGTCAGGCGCATCACCCAGGCCAACGACAACAGCAGCAGGATGCGCGTCGCCATCGCCAGCAGCAGACCAAAGCGCCGTGCCCTGTCGCGCTGCCCCTCGGGCAGCCGGTTGGCGAGGATCGTGATGAAAATAATGTTGTCGATCCCCAGCACGACCTCGAGGGCGGTCAGGGTTGCAAAGGCCAGCCAAACATGGGGATCGAGCAGCAGTTCCATCATCGGTATTTCTGTGAGGGACAAAGCCGGTTATTGTGCGGGTAGCAGGTGTACAAAACGTATGACACGGCTCAACAGCACTGCAATTCGCCATCGAAATAAACCAACACCCCCCTAAATGACCCGACCGACCACCGCCACCATCGATACCGCCGCCTTCGTCGCGAACTACCGCACCGCCAAGGCAATGGCACCGGGTTGCAAGGCGATGGCCGTGGTCAAGGCCAATGCCTATGGCCATGGCGCGATACCGTTGGCCAGGGCGCTGGCCGCCGAGGCCGATGCGTTCGCGGTCGCCTGCTCAGAAGAGGCGATGGAACTGCGCGAATCCGGCATTGAAAACCGAATTATTCTGCTCGAAGGCGTGTTCGAACCCGACGAGCTCACCCTCGCCGCCGATCAACGACTCGACATCATCGTGCACAACGCGCAGCAGCTGAACTGGTTGGAGCAGGCCAGGCTGGCCCGCCCGCTCAATGCCTGGCTGAAGATCGACACCGGCATGCACCGACTCGGCTTTGCGCCGGAGGAACTCGCCAGCCGCTACCAACAGCTGCAAGCCTGTTCGAACGTCGCCGAGATCACCCTGATGACGCACTTCGCGCGCGCCGACGAACCCGACAGCGTGGCAACCAGCGGGCAACTCGACCGCTTCCAGGCGGCACGACACAATATCGATGCCCCGATCTGCCTGGCCAACTCCGCCGCCTCACTGGCCTGGCCGCAGGCCCACGGCGATTGGATACGGCCCGGCATCATGCTCTACGGCGCCTCGCCGATCGACCAACCGGCACTCCAGGCGAAGTTGCAACCGGTCATGACCTTCGCAGCCGGACTGATCGCGATGCGCGACCTCGCGCCCGGCGAACCCGTCGGCTACGGCGGCCGATTCACCTGCGAGCGGCCAACCCGCGTCGGCGTGGTCGCGGCCGGATATGCCGACGGCTACCCGCGCCATGCGCCGGACGGAACCCCGGTGGCGATCGGCGATCAGACTTCAAGAATCATCGGCCGGGTGTCGATGGACATGCTGACGGTCGATCTGACCGACCTGCCGGACGTCCAGCTCGGCGACAAGGTGGAACTCTGGGGGAACAAGGTTCTGGCGAACGACGTCGCGAGACACTGCGGGACGATTGCCTATGAGTTGTTTACGCGGATCATGCCGCGGGTGCACCGAAGCCACGTCTAGTTCCACAGGGCCAACAGCAGCCATCTCGCAGCCCATGCTGCGCCTGGCACCTCCTGTTCATCGCTTTCCCGACAGTGGGCAACCAACCCACCAAAACGGAACAAAATAACCACGCCACAAGCCCAACATCTCGGACAAGCCGAACGATTGCGGTTTCGACCTCAGATTAATCGGATCGCGCCGTTAACAAACACATTCGACGGCAAAACATCGTCCGGAAATCGATACCCGCGAAGGCGACGCACCCCCCAGTCGTCGTCGATCGTTGAAATCAAGATAAGGGCCCAACATGGTGCAACGACCAAGCAAACAAAAGCTCTTCAGCCTAGTACTAACGGCCGCGTTGTCGGCAGGCGCCGCGATAGCCGCTGACCCGATGGCGTTGCGGTTTTACGAAGATGCTGTAACCCGTTTTAACCAGAACGATACCAAGGGCGCCGAGATTCAACTTCGCAATGCGTTGTCGCGCGACCCGGGACAACTCCCTGCACGCATCCTGATGGGCGAGGTACAACTGCAACTGGGCAACGCTGCGATTGCTGAAGAAGAACTAATGACGGCCGAGCAACTCGGCGCTGACCCAAACCTTATTGCATTCCCCTTGAATCAGGCACGCAATCGACTGGGCAAGCACCAGATTGTCATCGACGAACTGGTTCCCAATTTATATCCATTGGCCCGACAGGCCGATTTATGGGTAGAACTGGGTATTGCTCGACTGAGCACAAACGACCAGGAAGGCGCAACAATCGCTTTCGAACAAGCACTGCGCGTCCAGCCAATGCACCAAGGGGCAACACTTGCGCTCGCTCGAATACCACTGTCGGAGGGGGACTACGGCCGAGCACATGACTTGGCCGAGGCTGCTATTCGAAACCAGCCGGACGATGCCCAAGCCTGGCTAACAAAGGCATCGGCGCTCCACGCGCAGAATAAGGCTGCGGAGGCGGCCGACGCTTACGCACGTGCGCGCGATCTGGATCCAGACAATAGCGCAGCCGGCCTCGGTGAAGCAGCGGCGTTACTCGATGTCGGCGAAACCGCGCGCGCAATTGCGGTGCTTGAGGACCTTCGGCCTCGTTTCAAGTTCATGCCCGAGGTGCCTTTCCTTCTGGCCCAGCAGTATCGCGAAATGGGCCGCGATGCAGATGCCGATGCAGCAATGCAGGAGGTCACCGACCTGATCGGTCCCGTTGAACCCGAAAACCTCGTGGATAACCTACCACTCCTGCGCCTGGCCGCCGCAATTGCTGTAGAAAGCGACCAGTTGGAGCGCGCGTACAAGGCCATTTCGCTATACGCAGAGAAGAGTCCGAACGATATCGCAGCGCTTAAGCTGATGGCCCGCATCGTGATTCGAATGGATAAACCGAATGAGGCCAAACGCGCACTCGTGCCGGTCGTGACTGCGGGCAAAGCCGATGCCGAGACGCTTGCGCTTCTTGGGGATGCCAATGCGATGCTAGGCGACTACATTGCGGCAGAGAGTTACTACCGAGACGCCATTCAGAATTACCGTGGGGGACCGGCGCTGATGGGCAGGCTCGGCGCGATGCAGTTCCGACAAGGCCTGCGCGAACGAGCCTTGGAAACCTTCCGGGCAACCACGGATGAAACTCGCGGAAATGTGCCAACCGGCGTGTCATTGTATGCGGCCATGCTGAACTTCGCCGAAGGCCGGCTGGACGAAGCATCGCGCATTACCAACGCCACGCTGGCGCGCGAACCGGGTAACCTGATTGCACTCAATCTTCGTGCAGCACTGTTTATCGCCCGAGGCAACTACGACCAAGCAGAGGTGATACTGGTCGAGATCCTGAGAATGGATCAAACCTTCAAGCCAGCGCGCTACAACCTTGCCAAGCTGTTTTCGCTTACCGAGCGCAACGACTTGGCGCGCGCCGAGATCGCACGCCTGCTGGCCGAGAATCCCACGGACACGAGGGCGCTTCTGGCATCGGCACGTCTGTCTCGTGCAGTCGGTGACATTGAAGCCGCCGAGGATACTTACAAGACAATTCTTGAATTCGACAGCGCCGCGCTCGTCCCTGCCACCGAACTGGTCGACTTATACATGTCGACCAACCGACCTGCCGAAGCAATCGCCATTGCGTCATCAATGACACGGTCGCTGTCTGGCCTGGCACTCAGTCACGAATTATTGGGCAGAGTCTTGGTTGCCCGCGGCGACATGGAAGACGCCAAAATCGCGCTGAAGAAAGCGATGAATCAGGCCGATTTTGATACCCGGCGCTTACTGTCGATTGCGCGCCTTCAGTCATTGGCTGGCGCGCATAAAGATGCCGAGATTTCCATCCGCCGCGCTTTGATAGACAACACCGGCAATGTGCCGGCACGTCAGCAGCTCGCTCGCTCGCTCCTCCTCCAGGGCAACCTGCAGAGCGCTCACGATGAAATATCGAGCATATTGCAAGTTGAACCGAAAAACGTCGAGGCGCTGGCTTTGCTGGGCGATATCCTAATGGCGGAGAACAGGTTCGTTGATGCGTTGAAGACCTACAACGCCGCGCTCGACATTGCCATCACACCCGCCCTCATGATCAGTCGCTTTCGTGCCATGACGTTATCAGGAAACGGCGATAAGGCATTGGATGACCTAATTGCCAGGCTTGATATTTTCCCAGCCAACGCATCGCTGATCAGAACCGTTGCCGAACGTCTGCATCAAGTTGGCCGCTCGGCGGAAGCCCGCGTTTACTACGAAAACCTGATTTCATTGCGACCGGAAGACGCGGTCGCGCACAATAATTTGGCCAACCTGCTAAATGAAACAGATAGTGAAAACGCCTTGAAAGCGGCCAGACGCGCTTATGAGCTCGCCCCGATGAATTCGGCAATCCTCGATACCTACGGCTGGTCACTGATTCAGATCGGGGAACTCGACAAGGGTCTCGCCTTGCTCAGAGAAGCCGTAGCGCGGGACGGGCTGTCAGGAACCTTGCGTTACCATTTGGGTATTGCACTTGAAGAGTACGGCAGTCGCAACGAAGCCAGACACCAGCTGGCCGAGGCGCTGAAGTTGAACGATCAGGCCGCGTGGTCAAAGGATGCTAAGCGACGTCTCGATCGCTTGGACTGATTTGCATGAACGCGACACACCAGGACATCGAAACCAAGGCAAGGCAACCATTCTGGATCTCGTACACGGGATAGAATTTCGGCCCAACCTCAGGAAAAATCTGCCCCATCACAGTAGGTGATGCTTTTGTTGCGCAAAAAAAAGCCGCTCACAGGCGGCTTTTTTCGGCTTTGCATTGGCGTTTTTTCAAGCCATGCGCTTTCTTGCGAGCCAGAGCCCACCTACACCAAGCAACAACAAGGTCGGCGGAACCGGCACACCGGGAGGCGGGGGGGTATCGCGCCTCAGCAGGCCAGTCAGGGTTTGAAGCTTGTAATGGGATTTATCGTGACAGGTATGGTCTCCAACGCAGTTCGTACCGAAGGCTTCGGAGTGTGCGGCAACAATCCAGTAACGACCATAATCGTGCGGGTCGGGATTGATTGAGCCTGCTGGCAGTTCAGGGCTGACGTCGTAACTGTCGACGTGGGTCCATCCAGCGCCCGTCAGACCTTGAGACGAGTTGGTGTAAACGATATCGCTGAGGTCGAGGTCGTCGACATCGCCCTTATGCGTCAACAGATCAAAATCAGCGTCATTCCCGACAAAGCCCATAGCGACATCAGTGATTGCAACCGAATTGCCGGAGCCGAAATCGAACATCACGAGTTCCAGATAGACCTCATTGTCGAACGCATGCTCTGGATTACTCTCGTCAGGGGTGTTTTGCGCCTTGTTCTCCATCCCGAGGCCACCACCCCAGATCACGAGTTCGTCGTCGGAGAGTACGCCTGATGTACTGCCGGTGTTTGCCCAACCAGTCGCCACCACAGTTGGCCCTGTGCTGGTCTTGTCCTCAAACGTCAGCTGATGGGCTTCGTTGGAGACACCGCCGGAGCATGCCCCGCTTACGGTCGCTCCGCCGTAAGTCTGTCCGCCCTGACACGTCGAGCTGTTCGGTTTGAATTCCCAGGTGAACTCCGTGTCGCTGATCGCGGGCATGGTTGCCGCGAAGCAAACGGCCGCGCCGAAGGTCATCGCTATTTTCTTCAAGTTCATGTCACTTCTCTCTACGATCAACACCGCGGTAGTTCGATGTTCGATTGAATCGCTGCTTGTCGCCTACACCTGAAGCAAAGATTATGCCTAAAATATTTTTTATGATATATTTCAGGTAGTTGCATGATAAATCGAATAGACTTCCTGCAACTTAAATTCTGCTGGTAAAACAAGCTGACACAAAAAAGAAACCTGGTTCTTGTAACGGACCGATCCATCGAGCGATTCGCAATGGCAGGCTGGCGAAAGGTCAGGCGTGGCCCGCGCGAATAGGTACCGTCTTATCCCATCCGAGCTCGAGGATTTGGCGTATCGGGAAGACAAGGGACAGACCCCAATAGATTTTCGGCCGGCACAGCCAGCCTTGCGAAGCGATGCAAGCGGCCAATTCGGCGACACCACATTCGGCTCCAAGAAGTCCTGCCCGCCGTCGCTTTCAACATGGATCGATACGGCACGTTGTCCACCGCGACATACTTGCGGATCACCTTCAACAGATTGCGCTGCAGTTGCGGCAGGTAAGACGGCACGCCACCACGCCTGTCATCGGCGACGAGGATCTGCAGGCGCTCTTGGGCGATCGACACGGTCTTGCTTTTACGTTGTTGGAACAAATCCAGCAGCGCCATGCTCAACCCCCGAACAAGCGGCCGAACTGGCTTTTTTTGGACCTTCAGGAAGCGGTGCGGGTGATCCCATTCGAGGCATCTCGACTCAAAATATGGCTATTTAGCCATACTCTTGCCATAATGAGGCGCGATGGAATCGACGTTCGAGTGGGACATGGCAAAGGATGCCGCCAACCAGCAGAACCACGGCGTTTCTTTTGCTGATGCCCAGCATGCCTTTCTCGATAAAAATCGCGTCATCGCGAAGGACGTCTGCCACAGCCAAAAGGAACAGCGTTACTACTGCGTTGGTTTGAATCGCGAGGGGACCGGCATACTGACGGTGCGCTTCACTTATCGTCGCGGCCGAGTTCGGATCATTGAGGCGGGTTACTGGCGCAGGGGAAAAAGGATCTATGAGCAAGCGAATGCAGTACAGTGACGAACCGCTCGGCGAGCTTGAGTTGGTGGAGGATTTTCTGCCGTCACCCGAAGAGCTGGCGCTGCAGAACAGTCAGACCAAGATCACGATTACGCTTAGCACCGAGAGTGTGTCCTTCTTCAAAGATGCGGCAAAAAAACACCATATGCCCTATCAGAAAATGATCAGAAATCTGCTAGACCACTACGTCGCCGAGCAGAAGCGCCGCTGACCGTGGCAATGTCGCGGAGATCGAATTTTTTCTAGCAGGGAGCCAGACCCAGGTCCTGCATTGCCACTACCTTTCTCACTCTCGACGCTGACCTAGGAGTCTGCGCGGCAGACCGCTTCGGCGCCAAACGGAAAGCCGGCCGATGGCTGTAAAGAGGTATTGCAACTGGCGAGGCTGTAATCGTACGAGCCGAACAATTGCTCGGAACATGGCGAATTCGAATCTGACGATAGACTGCAGGGCCTCGCAGGGGGCGTTTTTGGTCTGATGTGGCTCACAGGTATGCCATCCGACGCAGGTTCAATGCCGTGGTCACCAGTTTCCATTCCGCGCGTACTTTCTCGACGCCCCGAAGACTGAACTGGCGGAACCCGAGCACCGATTTGATCCAACCATTCGGTGGCTCGACGATGTGCTTGCGACGCCGGTAGGCGGTCTGACCTTCGACGCTCTTTAGCCTCTCGGCCATCGCCGCCGTTCGAGGCTTACTCGTCGCGTCAATCTTGGCGATGTCGCGTCCCTCACGGCCAAGCGACACGATCAGATCCGTGCCGCGATCGGCCAACGCCTCGAATACTGCCTCGCCGCGATAGCCGGTGTCGGCCAGCGTCTGCTCAGGCACTGCCCCGCAGTTGTGCTCGAGCGCATCGAGCATCGGCGACAGCTGATGAGCGTCCGATGCACACATCGTCAACTCGGCCGCGACAATGATCCCGTGCTCGGCATCGACCGCCGTCTGTCCGTTGTAGCTCTGCTCGAAGGCACCATTGCCATGCTTCATGATCCGGCTGTCCGGATCGGTGAAGTTCTCCTGCGCCTTGTCCTCGGGTACGCCGAAGTCGCGCTTGTAGCGCGAGCCTCCTTTGGGCGTGCCATCCGGCTTGCGAGGCCGTCGATCGTCATCATCGCTGCGTCCTTTCTCCCGGTCCGCCTCACGCTGGCGCTGCTCAAGTCGCGCCTTGGCCGCGGCGATCGTCGCCAGACGCTTCTCGCGCCGGGCAATTTCCTCCGGTATATCTAACTCCGGCTCGTTGCGCTCGGCCACGTCAGCCGCCTGTGCACGCGCCATCAGCTCATCGATCTGCGCCCTGAGCTGCTGTTCGGTCTCGCGCATCCGCTGGTAACTCATCGCCTTGTGGCGGCTTGCGTTCGCTTTGACCTTCGTGCCGTCGATCGCCACCGTGCCCAGCTTCACCAGACCGCACTCCTGCGCCAGATGCACCACCTGCACAAACAGCTGCGAGAGCTCTTCAAGGTGATTGGCCCGGAAATCACACAGCGTACGATGCGCAGGGAAGTTGCCGGCCGCCAACACCCGAAATGCCACGTCCTCGTGCAGCTTGCGCGCAAGTTTGCGTGACGAGAACGTGCCGGTGGCGTAACCGTACAGCAGCACCTTCACCATCATCGCTGGATGAAACGGCTGGTTTCGCGGACCGCCGTTCGCGTAACGCGCGTGGAAGGCCGACAGATCGAGTGCGTCGACGGTGTCGCTGATGAAATAGGCCAGATGTCCTTCCGGGAGCCATTCCTGCAATGAAGGGGGCAACAACAGGTCTTGATTCGGGGCGTAGGGTACGTAGCTTGCTGTCATATGGCCGATTATCGCTCTTTCCTTTGTCAATGCGGAGCTTCTGCCGCGCAGACTCCTAGCGCGAGAAGTAGACGCGCAGCAGCGAAAAATCGGTAAACGCTGACTCGGCTACAAATGGGTGCGGGTCCTTTTTGATCTGCTATCGGCCGACGCCGCCGGCCTTACCAAACCACACCTAGCCGCTAATCCGGCAACACCACATTCAGCTCCAAGATCTCCTGCCCGCCGTCGCTTTCGACATTGATCGATATGGCATCGTTGTCCACCGCGACATACTTGCGGATCACCTTCAGCAGATCGCGCTGCAGCTGCGGCAGGTACGACGGCCCGCCGCCGCGGCGGTCGTGGGCGACCAGGATCTGCAGGCGCTCTTTGGCGATCGACGCCGAGTTGCTCTTGCGTTGTTTGAAAAAATCCAGCAGTGCCATGCTCAACCCCCAAACAGCCGGCCGAACAGGCCTTTCTTTTCGACCTGCAGGAAGCGGTGCGGCAGGTCCTCACCGAGGTAACGCGCGACCATGTCGTTGTAGGCCTGGCCGGCGTTGCTGTCGCGGTCGAGGATCACCGGTACGCCGGAATTCGACGCGTTCAGCACCGAGGTCGACTCCGGGATCACGCCGATCAGGTCGAGCGACAGGATCTCCTGCACGTCATCGAGTGCCAGCATCTCGCCGCGGTCGACGCGTTCGGGCGAGTAGCGGGTGACCAGCAGGTATTCGCGGATGCCTGCCAGGTTCTGCTCGGCACGCCGCGATTTGCTCGACAGGATACCGATCATGCGGTCGGAATCGCGCACCGACGAGACCTCCGGGTTGGTCACGACGATCGCGTCGTCGGCAAAGTACATCGCCATGGTCGCGCCGCGCTCGATGCCGGCCGGCGAGTCGCAGACGATGTACTCGAACTCTTTGCCCAGCTCTTCGAGCACCTTGCCGACACCCTCGACCGTCAGCGCGTCCTTGTCGCGGGTCTGCGAGGCGGGCAGCACAAACAGGTTGGGGTTGCGCTTGTCTTTGATCAGCGCCTGACCGACATTCGCATCACCGTTGATTACGTTGACGAAGTCGAACACCACACGCCGCTCGCAGCCCATGATCAGGTCGAGGTTGCGCAGACCGACGTCGAAGTCGATCACGACGGTCTTCAGGCCACGCTCGGCCAGGCCCATCGCAAACGCGGCGCTGGTGGTCGTTTTGCCCACCCCGCCCTTGCCCGAGGTCACTACGATAATTCTTGCCAACTGGGTACTCCTTGGAACCTGCAAGGCTGCGCCATGGGTTCGCGCTGGTCGGATAAAAGATGGGTCACAACAACGTGCAGCTAAGGCTTTCGCCACTCAGCGCGATGCGTACGGCACGCCCGAGATAGCGGCTTTCGAGATTCTCGCTGACGCGATAGCGGCCGGCGATCGAAATCAACTCGGCGCCGAGCTCGCGACAGAAGATGCAAGCGGCGGTGTTTCCCGACACCCCGGCCATCGCCCGGCCACGCAGCGGCCCGTAGGCATGGATGTGGCCGTCGGCCATCACCTCGGCGCCCGAGCTGACCCCCGCCAGCAATATCAGATCGCCGCCACGCGCGTAGCAACGCTGGCCCGAGCGCACCGGTTCTTCGACAATCAGGGTCTGCGCAGTGGCAGCAGGTGCGCCGGCGACAGGTTGCGGCCTGGCCGCAACGGCTCGGCGCGCTGCCGGCATCAACGCCAGCTCCAACGCGGCAATCTGGTCATGCTGCTCGGCGGCCGCGCCACGCACGCCGACCGGGATCATGCCGTGGCCACGCAACATGCCGACCACGATCACCAGATCGTTGACGACGTCGTCAATGGGGAGCTGCGAGATATCGATGGCGACCGGGGCACGGTTGAAAAAGCCGGGCGATCGTGCCGCCTGTTCCGCGAGAAACCGATCCAGCGCGTCGAGATCGCGGTCGCGCAGGACCAGGGTCGGGATGGTGAATTGGCCGGCTTTCATATCGAAAGACGGCATCTGGTCGATGGCGCGGGCGGGTGCCTCGGTCATGTCCTGCTATTGCTTCTGACGAGGATTGGAATAGGCCGGATTCTATACGAAAGGCATGCCTATTGTGGCGGGCGGTTCACAGTTTTAGGGGATTCTTCCGGCAACCGGCGATCAGTTCGGGATGATCGGGTTCATCGCCCCCATCGGCCCGGCGATTGATCGCACGTTTTGCCGCATGATGCTGACACCGCCGGTCATCTGGTTCATCTGCACCGCGATACCACCCATCGCTTCGGTCATCTGATGCATGTTTTGGTCGATGCCGACCATCTCGTTGCGGATCTCGAGCATGTTCGCGCGCAGCGCCGGCATCACCTGCGTGATCTCGGCCATGTGGGCGGTGATCGGGGTCATCACCTGGATATGCCTGTCGAAACTGGCCACCCGATCGGTAATGACGTCCATATCCCGGCTCACCCGTGACAGGTTGCGGTACATCGAATCCATGTTGTCGACAATGCCGTTGAGATCCCGATACAGCACGGTCACGTGATAAATATTTACCACCGCGAGTAACGCCAGTAAGACCGAGATCGCAACGACCATTTTTTGCGTGACGGTGAAATGGCGATCACGTTCGTCGACGTGGAGCTGCGTCTCACGACCGAGACGCGCCATGACCTCGACTATCGGTTTGCGTGGATCTACGCCGTCCATCATCGTCTTACGGGAACGGGAACATGTTGTTGAGCGCGCGCGCCGGTTTGGCCATGCGGTGCATCTCGGCGCTCATACCCTGCACCTCGTGATTGATCGCGTTCATCGTGCCGGCGATGTTTTGCACGTTGTGCCGCGTACCGGCCATCTGCTGGCCAATACTGACCACACTGTCCTGAATCTGACCGGTGCTGGCCCCGATCGATTGCACCTCGACCTGCATCGAGCCGGTGTATTCGGCCATCGCCTCCATTTGTTGGACCTGCGTCTGCATCGAGCCAAGGTGGTCGCTGATCTCGGTCATCCGCATCGAGACACCCGAGAAATGGGTATTCATCGCGCCGACGACCCCGGAGATTCGATTGATTTGCGAACTCAGCGTCAACAGCAGGACGAGAATCGAAAACGCGATGATGAACAGAATGACCAGGCCCGCCCGCGTGGCCCAGGCCAAACGGTCGCCGAGCTTGTTCTTGACATCGATCTGGTTCAGAACGATGCCCTCGAACGAACTCATCGCCCGCAGGTACTGCTGCTGCAGGATCTGTTCGTCCGAACTCGCGCGTGGATCGACCGGTTGCTCTGCCATCTTTGAGGAAGTGCCCTAACCTATGTCTTGCCCGGGTTGGTCGCCATGCCGCTTTACATCGGCTTCGAGCATCATTAATTGTGGCACAAACTGTAAAGAAAACCCCGAACAAAGTTTGGTCAACGGCGCCGGTAGAACCTCAAATGGCTGACAGGCTAGTGCTGGAGTCGCCGGGCACCCTGTAGCAAAAGCTGCGCTTCGCCTGGCGGGATGGGTCTGGAAAACAAGAAACCCTGGGCCTGTGGGCACTCCATCGCCTGCAAGGCATCGATCTGCCCCTGCGATTCGACGCCCTCGGCGATGACTTTCATGTTCAGCATGCGCCCCAATCCGACGATCGTCTTGATGATGGCTGTGCTCTGCTGCTCTTGATCGAGGTTATGAATGAATGAACGATCTATCTTGAGGGTGTCGTAAGTGCAGCGCTGCAGGTAAGACAGCGATGAATAGCCGGTCCCAAAATCATCCATGTGCACCTTCACCCCGAATGCCCGCAATTCTCTCAACAAATGCTGCGTGACATCGCCATATTCCATGCAGTCTCGCTCGGTGAGCTCCAACGCCAGGTCATTCGGGTCCAGGCCGCTGTCATTGACGATGTCTTTGACCCGCTGCACCGCCAGATCAGACTGGAACATACTGGCAGACACGTTCACGCTCATCGAAAAACTCGAACCACCGGCAAACAATTTGCCCCATTCTCTCGCCTGACTGCAGGCCTGACCCAACACCCACCAACTCAGGTTCGTGAGCATGCCGTTGTCTTTGATGACGGAAAGAAAAGAATCGGGGGCCAACATACCTCTTTGCGGATGCATCCAGCGCAACAGTGCCTCGAATCCGACGATCCGCCGGTCATCGAGCGTGACGATCGGCTGGTAGTGCACGATGAACTCACCACGCTCGACCGCGCGCCGCAGGTCTGTTTCGAGATTCAGGCGCTCGATCGCGGCCTGATGCATGTTGCGATCGAAAATCGCGGTATTGTCGGTCTCGGAACGCTTGGCCCGATACATAGCCAGATCCGCATCGCGCAAGATCTCATCGGGTGTCTGGTACTGCTCGGCCGCTATCGCGACGCCGATACTGGCGCTCGAGTACATGTCATGACCCGCCACGGAAAACTCGTGCCGGAACAGCTCGTGGATGCGTTCAGCGACATGGGCAACGTTGGTTTCCGAGTCGAAATCGCTGACCAACACGGCGAACTCGTCGCCACCCATCCGGGCGACCGTATCACCCGGCCGGATGACACTGAACAGCCGCCGCGAAATCGAGATCAACAAAGAATCACCGGCCGAGTGGCCAAGACTGTCGTTGACGAACTTGAAGCGATCGAGATCAAAAAACAGCACGGCGAAGCGTAGCCGCTTGTCCCGCTTATAACGGCGCAAGGCCTGCTTGAGGCGGTCCATGAACAGCACCCGGTTGGGCAGCCCCGTCAACGCATCGTGCAACGCACGATGGATCAACTGGCGTTCGGTTTCTTTGCGCTTGGCGATGCTGCTGATCGAGCCGGCCATACGCACGGGCTTGCCGCCGCCGTTGGCGATCACCACACCACGGGCATAGACCCAGACAAATTCCCCATTGGCACGCCGTAAGCGGTGTTCATGTTCAAAACTGTGGCGTTCCTGGTCGGACCTCGCCGAGGTCAGTTGGCGGAGCTCTTTGATGTCTTCGGGATGCACCCGATCGAACCAGTCGCGCAAGCTGGTCGGTTGTTCATCTGCCGGCAAGCCGATCAGGTCGTTCCAGCGTGGTGAAAAATAGGCCTGCTCACTCTCGGCTTCCCAGTCCCAGATACAGTCGTTGGCACCGGTTGCGGCCAGCGCATAGCGTTCTTTCGCCTTGATCAATGCCCGCTCTGAACGTTGTCGCTCGATCGCATAAAGAATCGCGCGATGCAGCAATGCGGCATTGACTTCGCGCTTGACCAGGTAGTCCTGCGCACCGGCACGGACAGCCTGGGCGGCGGTTTTCTCTTCATTGAAATTGGTCAGGATGATGACCGGCACGCCAGGTGCGAGACGGGCAATCCGCTCGAAGCCATCCAGACCCTTGGCATCCGGCAGATGCAAGTCGAGCAAGATCACGGACGGCAGGCTGCCGATACTCAGTTCATCGAGCGCGTTGGCGATCGTTTTTACATGGCGAATCGTATAGGGGCGGGAGTAGCGTTTCGCGAGATACAGACGGACGATTTCCGCCTCTTGCGAGTTATCCTCAACCAGCAAGACATCAATGCTTTCGCCAGTCATTTTCCACTCAGCTTGGCTCCGTGTAGCAGGGCCGCCTCAATCACCGACCACATCGACAACCTCATCCGCCTGAGGGATCGAGAAGATGAAAACACTGCCACTGCCCAAAGACGATCTTACCCAGATCTTGCCGCGATGGTTATGAATTATTCGTTTACAGATCGCAAGACCCATACCGTTGCCTGGCAATTCGTCGGAATCCACTGCCCGCTCGAACATGTCGAAGATGCGCTTGCTGTCATCTTCGGCGATGCCAATACCATTGTCCTTGATGCCGATACGCCACTCGTCACGCACGCGTTGCGCGCGCACCGTGATTTGTAAGGGATGCTCGCTGCGGAACTTGATCGCGTTACCAATCAGGTTTTGGAAAACCCGTTGAAACTGACGCCGATCGACGTTGAGTACGGGCAACTCATGCTGCTTGGTTACGTTTGCCCCGATGTCATCGAGCGTGACCCTATAAAGTGCAATCACCTCATCGAGCAGGTCGTTGAGATCCACGGGTTCGCGCTGAGGCGTCGCGCGCTGCAACCGCGAGAAGTCCAACAACTCGTCGAGCATCTCCTGGGTGCGCGTCAGATTGAATTGCAGATGGTCGAGTACCTTGCTGCCGGAATCACCGAGCTCCTGTTCAAAATCTTCGGTCAGGATATCGGCGTAACGCCGGGCAAGCTGGAGCGGGTCTTGCAGGTCGTGTGAAACCGCATACACCAGGCGCTCCCGATCCTCGCTGGCGGCTTCCTCGGCATCAGGGGTCGCCTCATCCTGATGCACTTCCATGTCGAAAGACTGTCGCAGCATGTGAATGCCGCTGACCAGCCGGGATAACGCCACCAGGCCGGCGCTGTTGCGCGGGTAGGCTGCCGCGATCGCGCCATCGAGCAGGTCCGGCACTGTCGCACAGCTGTCGGTCAGGAGCACCTGCAGCGCGTGGGGCCGTTGCGCCTGGCAGGTCGAGGCGATCGTTTGCCAATCCGACCAGGTTTGCTGTTGGTCGATCACGATGACCTGATAGCTGCGTTCGACGTAGATCGCGCTGTAGAAAACCTCCGCCGTCGTCGCGGGCACGCAGACAAAATCGCCCGCCGCATCCATTTGCGCGAACAAGGTTTTCATCACCAGCACATCGGCACGCGAGGCACTAACGAACAGTATCGTTATTTTTTCGTTCACTAGTTGTTATCGGCACATCTTTTTTTCTTCGGAAAACACGACCGATCCTGCGGTCGGGTTGTCCTGCCAGCGGTATCGCTGTTACTCGCCTTGCGCGTCGGCATCGCGCGCAAGTCCGGTAACAGGGTTGTGCACGGTCACGCGTCAGACACTTTTGTCGCGCA
The DNA here is from genome assembly GCA_942490985.1 of uncultured Gammaproteobacteria bacterium. Taxonomy (GTDB): domain Bacteria; phylum Pseudomonadota; class Gammaproteobacteria; order Chromatiales; family Chromatiaceae; genus Thiosocius. Next base: position 123,321 of record CALNYW010000002.1, on the reverse strand, counting down.
CCACAACTGTCCGCCAAAACATTGTCGCAGAACTGTTTTTTGGGTAAACAGCAAATTTCCGGCACCAGACAAACCTTGACACCTGGCTGCCGTCGAGCAGAAAGGGCTTCCGGCAATCTTGCCTTTAAAGCGCTTTTCAGGAATTTACTTCGCAGAGTGTCAGCTTTCTTTCCGTTTTTTGTGACCGGTATCGTAACAACTCATGCTTTTATTTCTCGTTGCGTCTTGTAAAAAAATCAAAAATTGGCTGAGTTATCCCGCAGAAAAAGGAATGGAGCGCAGTGGCGCGCCGCGTTAGTCTCACCAGCGTATCGAGGTAACCCATGAAGCTTGATGATCCGTTCGGGCGCGTTGGCCGGCGCGAGCAGGCCGGCTACGCTACCGTGAAGTCTCAACTGCTGGCCGAGGGCGTCAGCAGCATCAGCGCGCTGGACGCCAGCACGCGACGGATAACCCGGTCGGTCGTGATTTTTTCGTTGGTGATACTCGGTATCTCGGTCCTGGTGGCCAGTACGGTTCCCGCCTGGCGGGGTTTGATCGGGGTGTTTGCCGCACTTGCCCTGATTTGGATCGGCGCAACCTTTGTTCGAACGCGGCTCCACCTAAAACGATTCCGTGATGAGCTTGAAAAAGTCGGCTCGTCGATGCCAGCCGGCACGCAGAACGATCAAAACCCCGAAGGAGGAAGATCATGATTTCAACGACACTCGGCCACGCGCTCCGTGGCGGCACGCTGGCCTTTGCTCTGGTCCTCGGCACGCTAATCGGCGGCCTGATACCGGCAAGCGCCAACGCCGACGGCGCGGTCAAGGTCGTATATCACGCCGATTTTGCGGACCCCCGCCGCTTCAGCGCGATGCTGACCAGCATCAACAACATGGTTACCTACTACCAGAACGAGTTGATCGACTATGACGTGCGCATTGTGTTCGTGGCGCACGGGATCCGTTTTGTCACCGACGACAAACTGCTTGAGACACCCTTCGCCGAGGATGCCGAAATGGCCGAGCGTCGCGCCAACAACGCCGGTCGCCTACAGTCGCTGCGGACGGTACAAGGCGTCAAGCTTGAGCTATGCGATATCACCCGCAGCCAGATAAGCCTGGCCGAGGGTAAGCTCTATGAAGGCGTCGACATCGTCCCCTCCGGCGTCGTGCAGATCGCCGCGCTGCAAAATGAAGGCTTCGCGTACATCAAGATCGAATAGTCCGTGACGTCGCCCGCGATACAGCCGGTGCGGTCAACCACTTGGCTCACCGGCTGCCTCGTCCTGTTGTTGGTCGCCTGTTCCTCACCGCCGTTGCCCATTGCCGAACTCACCGGCTCGACAATGGGTACCGGTTACAGCGTGAAACTCTCGCCGCCGCCGGACCAGCAGACCCTGGCAAGACTGCAGCGGGCCATCGACCAACGGCTGCTCGCGATCAACGCCATGCTGTCGACCTATCTCGACGATTCCGACTTGATGCGCTTCAACCGGTCGAGATCCACGGACTGGCAGCCGGCCCCCATCGAGATCATCGCGTTGGTTCGGCGCGCGCAAGCGATAAGCGTCGCGACCGACGGCTACTACGACATCACCGCCGGGCCCTTGGTCAACCTCTGGGGGTTTGGCAACACGGAGCCCCGCCAGAGCCCTCCCGCAAACAGCGACATCACCGCGTCCCTGCAGCGCGTCGGTCACGAAAAGCTGTTGTGGCGCGAGGATCCACCCGGCCTGCGAAAGCAGCATCCAGGGATCGAAATCGACCTGTCATCGATCGCCAAGGGTTGGGCCGTCGATGAGCTCGGCGAGCTCGTCCGGCAACAGGGCCTGGACAACTACCTGATTGACATTGGTGGTGAAACCCTGGCCGGGGGACAGAAAGCCAATGGCGAATCATGGCGGATCGCTGTCGAGCGGCCGAGCCAGGGCCCACGCAGCGTGCAAGGCGGGCTGCTGGCAAACAATCTGGCGATCGCGACATCTGGCGATTACCGCAATTTTTTCGCGTTCGACAACCAGCATTACTCGCACACCATCAACCCGAAGACGGGGCAGACCGTGCGCCACCGGCTGGCCTCGGTGACTGTCGTCGCGGACAACGCCGCCGACGCCGACGCATGGGCCACCGCACTGTTGGTACGTGGCGAGTCGGATGGCCCGGCGCTGGCCGAGGCGCTCGACATGGCGGCGTTATTCATCGTGCGTGACGGCGACGGTTTTCGCGAGATAGCGACATCGGCATTACGCGCGCTTGAGGTCTGGCAGAGCCAGTATTGACCGGCGCACGCGGTCGCCACGGTCGCGCCCCCTTCGCGGACTTGTTGCTCTGTTATTGCGTACACGGCCGGCTCTGGCCAAGCACACCAGCCGATTGTTCGAGGTAATCGAGATGACCGAGGTTGTTGTGTTGCGACGACCGTACCCGCGGGGACCGACCACGAGGAACACCATCTTGACGAACCTGACCATGGTCGTGAGCAGGGCAGTTACGTGCGCGGCATCGCGCAGCTAGCCATTGTTGCCGAGAATCGCGGCCTGTACCTCCCCCACACCTCGCCCGCCGCGAAAATCGTTTCGGCTGCACCGGCACCGCAGCGCTTTTTTCGCCCTGGCGATCAGCTGAACAGTTTGGTGCGGGCCGCTTCGGTAATCGCGGTCACCGCCGGGTGTTTGATGCGACGTTCCGGTGAGATGACGTAGAAGCGTTCGCGAATCTCGTCGGTGCGACCTACAACGTCCACGCCGTACTTGCCGAGGACATCATGCTCAACCGCCGTCGGGCTGGTAAAGATGCCGGAGCCACGTTCGCCGAATGCCTTCATCAGCGCGCGGTCCTCAAACTCGGCAACAATGGTCGGCTGCACACCCATCCGCTCGAACCAGCCCTCGAGACTGCGCCGCAGGTTACTGCCCCTGCTGGGCATCAACATGTTTTGCCCGTCCAGACTCGCGGGAAAGTCGGCCTGCAGCGCCGCCGCCTGTTCCGGAACGGCGAAAAAGGTTATCCCTGACTCGCCGAGCGGGTGGTTGTAGGCGCGGATATTGAGCGCCGGATTGACCGGACTATCGGCCAACACCAGATCGAGTTTGTGTACCGACAGGTCTGCCAGCAGATCAACCAACGGGGCCTCGTGGCAGACCAGTCGCACCGACTCCGGCATCTGCAGCACGGGCTCCAGCACGCGGTAGGCCAGCAGCTTTGGGACGATCATCGCGATCCCGACCTTCACCGTGATCGCCGTTCCGGGGGTGCGCCCGGCGAGCACATCCTGAAGCTCGAGCCCGAGGCGAAACATCTCGTCGGCATAGGAAAAGACCATGCGGCCTGTTTCAGTCATCACCAATTGACGACCATCACGCTGAAACAGCTTGGCGTCGACCTGCTCCTCGAGTTCGCGGAGCTGGCCACTGATTGTTTGTGGCGTCAGGAACATCGACTCAGCGGCACGGGCAATCGAGCCATGGGTGGCGACCGCCCAGAAATAGCGGAGGTGTTTCAGATTGAGCTTTAGATTCTGCACAGCCCTTGTTCCAAGCTACCCGAGCTCATCCATGCAACAGGCCCGGTCCGTTAAGACAAACAGGCGGCGACGATGGCAATCGATCGGCCCTTCAACGCAGCCGATGCGTCAGTCGCGGCGACCACCACGATGTGATGCGTCTTGGTGTCGACGCTTGACGACACAGCGCAAGGCCTGGGGGCGTGGTTTGAGGTAGAAAAACGCGGCTACAGCGAGCAGCCCGGCGGTCAGCGGCATGAGCATATCGATCACTTTGAGACTCCTTCAGTGTCAGGGCCATGAGCCCGTTGTCGTCTGGTTATCGCGCCTGCGTCGCGAAAAGAAAAATCGAATTATTGGGGTTTATAGATCAGTTTCCGCCGTCATCGTTCGGTGCTGGGAAAAAAATGCCGCCCCGTGTATCACGGCGCGGCCAACTGGGGATGGAGGTTGCTACGGTGGGTTGTACGCCGCTAATCAAGACCGCCCACACGGCGCGGCGTAGACCGCCGCCGGACCGCCCGCACGGTCCGGTCCAGGACACGGGTTATCGCCAAATCCATGTCCGCTTGCATTTCTTCACATTCAAGTGTCCCGCCGCGGCTCAATACCGCATGCGTTGTGCACCGATATAACGGCGTGTCCAAGCGATCGCGGGTCGGCTGCAGAATGATGCGGAAGCGCTCGATGCCAGCGTCCAGACCGGTTAGGTAGTACCGCAGCATTTGTTGCACATGCAGCTGAGCGCTGTCGTTCTCAGCCTCTATCTCGATCTGCACGGTGAGTTCCTGTTCGCTGTCCATCGTCTTAGGCAACAAGATCGAGAGCCTCGCGAGAGACCGTGGGCGTCTCCATGACGGCCACTTCAACCGGCTCCCGTAACAGACAGCCAACCCCGCCGATCTCACTCAACGCCTCTGCGTCTGAATACACGACCGCGATACCCTGCTGACAGGCCAGCCGGACAAGCTCCACGTCAGTGTCCCAACGGTTCATAGGATCCGCACCGCAGCTGTCGCAGTGCGAGGGCCGCGGCGCTGAAACGGTCAGATCGTGGCAGGCATCACACCGCCAGACACGATGCGACGAGCGTTGTTTTCCGAGCACCAGCGCCTCGGCCGCGCCCGTCCGTAAGGCCTCTCGGCAAGGGATCGGTCCTACCACCGCCAGCCCGTTGTTGCGTGCGGCCCGAACCAGACGGGACGCCAGCTGGTAGTCCTTGAGTTCACGGCGTTGCAGCAAGCGTTGCCTGACCCGTTTGATAACCACCGCCTGCTCGAGGTTCGCAGGCATGCGGCAAACGTCATGCAGGCGCCCTGTCGCCCGCGCAGGCAGTGCCTCGGTCACTTCATCCAGACAGGCGCCGTCACCGGCGACCACCAGCGGCTGCGCTGAGGCACCGGAGAGCGCCCGACGCAGTACCTGAAAGCGTCGTTGTGGAACGACGATACTTCTCGCCGCGTGTTTGGGGCTGTCGCGGAAGGCAGCCCAGGCCTTCGGTGTCACCGTCTGACCGTCGACATCGAGCACCTGCAATCCGTCCTTGCGCGCCAACACCAGGGTGAAGGCCTCGGAGTGATGATCGGCGATGGCGAGCGGCGCCAAGTCAGGCACTCGATAGAAGACCAATCGCGGCTCAATCGGCGCGTCGAGCGGCACGACGGAGAGGCTTTGGCCGCCAGCCAGCCCGCGCGCGAAGATCGCGACAGCCGGCTTGTCCAGCCTGTCTGTTGCGTCTTTCCAGATGCGGGCGATCGCCGCCTGGACCATCTCCAATGCCTGCTCGAAATCGATCCGCGTCACGCCCCTTAAATCGGCCCGCGTCGCCTCAGCGCGCTGCTCGAGCCACGCCTCACAGGCAGCTTTTCCGGCTGAGAGATCGATGTAGCAGCTCAGAAAGTCGGCATCGGTAGGTTCGATTGTGGCCAACACCTGCAGATCGCTAAAAGATCCCAGGTCGCTTACCGCAGGGGGGGTCGAGCGGTTCGTGTTGAGTGCCTGTTGCATTACTTGCTCCGGCGTTGTTGATACGCCGGTGAGTATCACCGAAACGATGACAGAGGGTGTTCGGTTTAACTTCGCACGACACTCGGTTTTTTCGAAGCGGCAGCTTGCCGCGCGAGGCATCGTTTTTTCCGACGCTCCCGTCCGTGAAAACCGTTGTGCATGCCGTATCGACACCGCAAGCGCTCGCGTAGCCTTCACGACTGAAATGAGGATCGATCCCTCAATCGAATTTACTAAAGAACCTTCACGAGGAGCAACGATCGATGATTTTCAGGCAGCTATTTGACACCCAGTCTTCTTCATTCACCTACCTACTCGCCGAACGGCGAGGCGGCGAAGCGCTGATCATCGACCCGGTGCTTTCGCGGGTACCGCAGTACCTGCAGCTCATCAAGGAGCTCGACCTGCAGCTCGTTTTTGCCATCGATTCGCACATCCACGCCGACCATATCACCGGTATCGGAGAGCTCCAGCTCGCCACGCAGTGCTTGTCGCTGATGGGCGACGCGACCGACGCCGAGTGTGTTTCGTTACGATTTGGCGATGGCGAGATCATCAAGGCCGGTGGCTTGCGTCTACAGGCCTGGCACACCCCAGGGCATACCGATGACTCGTACAGCTTTGTGATGCGTGATCGGGTGTTCACCGGCGACACCCTGCTGATTCGCGGCACCGGGCGAACGGATTTCCAAAATGGTGACCCTGGCGCGCAGTACGACAGTCTGTTCGGGCGACTGCTGAAGCTCGCCGACGAGACGCTGGTCTATCCAGCGCATGACTACGCGGGTCGGACGAGTAGCACGATCGGCGAAGAGCGCATCTACAACCCGAGGCTTCAGGTCGCCTCACGTGACGCGTACATCGCTCAGATGAACGGCCTGTCGCTGGAACCGCCGCGCATGATAGACGTTGCGGTTCCCGCCAACCGCAGCTGCGGGCTGAGCCGCGTCGCCGCCTGACCGCCACAGGCTGACAAGCAGAAGGCCGGCGCTCGCGCCGGCCTTTTGGTTCCTGATTGAAAAAAGACCATTACGGCCTGGGACTACTCGCGGCGGCAATTTCACCGAAGCTGGCCGGGGCCAGCGTCTTCTTCAGCGATGATTCCATCTCGGCGAGCGCCGTGACCGCCTGACTTCTCGCCGCCCGCCCCTCTTCGGCGATGCGCAAACTGTCTTCGATGGTTTCGATCAGCGTATGGTTCGCCTCACTGATCGCATCGATATCGAAAACGCCCCGTTCGATCTGCTCGCGTGTCTCGCGGTTGGCCAGCTTGAGCGTCTCGGCATTCGACCGCAGCAGGTCGTTGGTCAGGTCGTTGGATGCCGCGACCGCCTGGGCAGCGTCGCGACTCCGTTGAATGCTGACGGCCTGTGCCAATTGTTGTCGCCATAACGGCACGGTATTGACCAACGTCGAATCGATCTTCGACACCAGCGAGCGATCGTTGTCCTGGACCAGGCGGATGCTCGGCAGTGACTGCATCGCCACCTGCCGTGACAGGCGCAGATCGTGAACGCGGCGCTCCAACGCATCTCTTGCGGCCTGCAGGTCTCGCTGCGCTTGGGCCTCGAGCAGGCTGCTGTCCGGCACGCTTCCTGCCGCCGACGCCGCAAGCGCAGCGCTATCGAAAGCCTGCAGGGCAACCTCGCCCGCCTCGATATAGCCTTCGAGATCTTTGAAGTATTCCAGGTTGGCGTCGTAGATACGTTCGAGCGTCTCGATATCGGTCAACAGCGCCGTTTGGTGCCGATATAGCTCGCTCGTGATGGCGTCGATTTGATCACGGACCTTTTCGTAGCGTTGCAACAGCGCCGCGGCACCTCGGCCCCTGCCTAACAGGCGCCCCACCCAACCAACCGGCTTGGCATCAGCCGCCGCACCGACATCGAAGCCCCGCAGCGTCAGCACCATGTCGTTAAGTGCTGCCCCGGCCGGACCGGCATCCTTGCTGCGGACCTGTTCCAGCATGCTGTCGGACAGCGTCGTCATGGTTTGCTGCGCCTTGCTGCCAAAAAAGAGTATCGATGGCGTATCCGAGATATCCAATTCGCGCAGTCTGTCAGCGATAGCCTGATCCGCATCGCGCGCGGCCGCGGCGAGGATGTCCTGGGCGGAACCAGCTGTTTTTGCCGCAGGGATCGAATCTGGAAGTATCGAGGCCGATTTCATCGTGTCTCCTTGCTAAAGCCTGGCTAGTGGATGCCGTGTTGCCGCAACTGTTTGCGCAGCACCGCGATCTGCACATCGAGATCCGTTTCTTCGCGCGTCAACAGCTGCCGTCGTTGCTGGTCGAACGCCTGTTCGATCTGTCCGAGCACCGCGCGAAAGTTGTTTTCGAGCTCGCCAGCACGCAGGAAACGGTGGTTCTTCGCGTAGCGGACCGCAACGCGCTCGGCCCCCTCGAGGTGGACCGATAGAAAACGACGGACGCGGAAAAGGTCTTCCGGGCGCTGTTCGAGCATCGACAGCACGGTGCGTCCCTGGTCGGCGATGCGTCGCAGGCGCGCGGCGAGCTCGGTGTTGCCGATCTGCAGCGCGCTGCCTTCGATCGCAATGAGTTGACGCTCTGCCTGCTGCAGCGCGCGACGCACCGCCGGGTCGTCCACTCTCACCGGCATCGCCCCCGAAAACGACCGCAGCGGGGCGGGTTGATAGGCCAGAAAAAACCCGACCGCGGCCATGACGCTAAACGTCACACTGACCAGCAGGTCATGGCCGATCGCGAGATGAGTCGCGATGAACACCGCTGCCGCCAGTAAGCCCATTGCGAGATGCTGGCGTGGCAGCCATGCCAGTCGGGTGTAACGCCTTTCCTGCGCCAACGCGTTTTCGAGGATGCCGCGTCGGTTGAGGCGCGCTGCCGCGACCACCATCACAAAAGCCGTTATCAGTGCCAACGCACCAAAAGCGTCGCCCGACGCCAGGCTCAGCGGTGCCGCAAGCATCAGCGGCGCACTCGCGACATACAGCAGCATGCCGCGCATCCCCAGTCGACGGCGACGCCAGGCCAGAAGGCGCTCGCGCGTCTGATGCCAGCCGCGCTTCAGAAGGTCGAGGTCCTCGGCGGTGAACAGCGCTATCGAATCAGACCGCATAAATCACCGCCTGGCAGGAGGCCAGACCGAGGCTTGAGAGCAGGAGGAAGCCACCGAGCGCACGCCTTAGCATGGCGTCGACCCGAGGCTGCTGGGCCGTCTTGGCTCGGACTGCCGCCACGCAAGGTGGGACTCGGCGGCAGCGATGAAACATCGGTGTTCAGCTGGTCTGTTCATGCGACCAAAGTAGGGACGACGGCAGGCGACTCCAAGTCGGTTTCCCTGCTCACAAACAGCGGTTTTTCCGATGCGTCGCGGTGCCAGCGCACCATCGCCCCGGCGGCCGACACGCCGCCGGCCGTCCGATGATGGGCAGCGTCCACGCTGCGAGATGCCTTTGACGGCCCTGCGGCGACAGGTCGATCACCACAGGAGGCGTTCGCGCCGCTGGCAAATTGCCTGGGATCCTTGAGTCGCAAACTCGCCTGAACCTCGCACATGGAACTCTCTCTACATCTTCAGCGAGGCGCCGATGCTGGATTGGGGCGACAGTTCGGCTTTTGTATTAGCAATCGATTGGACGATCGTTCGCTGGAATCGCTATGGAGCAGATTCGTCGCACCCTCCCCCTGCAGCCGACTAACCCCCGATATGGGAAACGACGGGGTGCGACTGCCGTCAAATCCACGCAACAATAGCGGTGCTTGCCGTGGTTCCAACGCTAAACGAATGCGCCTGCTGTTTCGCGGCCCAGCCAAACGATATATGATGACGACATCACAACATACTTCACTCGCGGGGAGAAACACGTGCGCACGATTGTCGATCTACCCGATGAGCAGATAGAAGCGCTCAAGCGGCTGAGTAAGGACACGCACCTATCGCGGGCGGAGCTCATGCGCCGCGCTGTAAAGGAGTACCTCGCTCGCCACCGACCTCAACCGGCAGACCAGGCTTTCGGGCTCTGGAAAGCGCAGCGAAAGGATGCGCTGGGCATTCAGGAACAGCTGCGTTCAGAGTGGGATGATGCAGGCCCTGTTTGATACCAACATTCTGATCGACTACCTGAATGGGGTCGAAGCCGCCAGAGACGAAATCAGCCGCTACGACAACCCAATGATCAGTCCGATCACCTGGATCGAGGTCATGGTCGGCACCAGCGACGTCGAACAAGGTACGGTCCGCGCATTTCTATCCCGATTCCACCAGATTGACATCGATGCCGAGGTCGCCGAAATCGCTGTCACTATTCGGCGCAGTTCCAAGATGCGCCTACCGGATGCCATCATCTGGGCCAGCGCACAGAAAGAGAACGCGCTGCTTGTCAGCCGCAATACCAAGGATTTTCCAGTCGATGCACCCGGCATACGCATCCCCTATGCGCTGTGATCGCCTGACATCAGCATAACGTCACAGCGTGATTCCTGACTCGTCCCCAACCATTGATCGACGCCTCAGCGTCGCGCCGATGTTGGATTGGACCGACCGGCACTGCCGATATTTTCTCCGTCAAATCACTCGACGGGCGCTGCTCTACACCGAGATGATCACCACTGGCGCGTTGCTGCATCAGCCGCCAACGCGGTTCCTGGCGTTCAGTCCGGAGGAACACCCGCTCGCGCTGCAACTCGGCGGCAGCGACCCGGCCGACCTGGCAGCCTGCGCGCGACTGGCAACCGCCTGGGATTATGACGAAATCAACCTCAACGTCGGTTGCCCATCCGACCGGGTGCAGAATGGCCGGTTCGGCGCCTGCCTGATGGCCGAACCCGCATTGGTAGCCGACTGCATCGCGGCGATGCGCGATGCCACCCCCCTGCCGGTGACGGTCAAGCATCGCATTGGCATCGATGACCGAGACAGCTACACGCAGCTGCACGGCTTTGTCGAGACGGTCGCCGACGCCGGCTGTGAGACCTTCATCGTCCATGCGCGCAAGGCGTGGTTGCAGGGGCTCAGCCCAAAGCAAAACCGTGAAGTCCCACCCCTGCGCTACGAGTTTGTCCATCGGCTTAAACGTGCTTTCCCAACGCTCAACATCGTGATCAACGGTGGATTCCAAACCCTGGATCAAGTCGAGCAACAGCTCGGCGTGGTCGATGGCGTTATGGTCGGCCGAGAGGCCTACACCAACCCCTGGCTCCTCGCGAGCGTCGATCAACGTTTTTTCGGCGACGCCCCGACCACACTGAGCCGGGTCGACGTGGTCCGCCGTATGCTGCCCTATATCGCCGACGCGCAGGCCCGGGGGATCCCGATCAACCGGATCACCCGCCATATGCTGGGGCTCTTTCAGGGTCAGCCACGGGCCCGGGCATGGCGTCGGCACCTGTCAGAGAACGCCCATCTGCCGGGCGTTGGGGCCGAAGTCGTCGAACAGGCGCTGAGCTTAGTAAACTAGCGGGACCCAGGGAGCGCGACCGGCAACCAACGGCCGTGAAGCCGATGCACAGGACCTGCATGCGCCTCCCGCCGATTTGAGCAAGGAAATGACGCTATGCTGCGACCCTTACTGCTGTTAGCCGGTTTGCTGATGACCATCCCGGTCACGGCTGACCAAAACGCCAATCGCGAGAGGCTCCGGGAAACCGGCAGCTGTGTCGGTTGCGACCTCTCCGGCATGGATCTGTCGAGCACGCGCCTGATGAGCGTCGACCTCAGCGGCGCCGATCTGCGCGATACAAAACTGCGCAAATCAACGCTGTTTCGGGCCAATCTCAGCGGCGCTGATCTGCGTGGGGCAGACCTCGAAAAAGCCAGCATGGGCCGCATCAATCTGTCTGGCGCAAACCTGTCGGGCCTGGATCTGCATGCGGCACGCCTGTCGCACGCCAATCTCAGCAACGCGATACTTCTGAAGACCCGTTTTGACGGCGCCCAGCTCACCCACGTCGATCTGCGCGGCGCCGACATGACCGGCGCCAGTCTGATCGGCGCGGATTTACGCAATGCCCAACTCGACGGGAGCCAGATGGACGACGTGACGTTCAACGAGGCCGATCTGCGAAAAGTGGATTTGCGCAGCGTTGATGGGCTCGCCCACTCCTGGTTCGTTGGCGTACGCGCCGAGCGGGCGGTGTTTGATGGCCTGGATCTGACCGGCAGCTACTTCGATCGCGCCAAGTTGCGCTTTGCCAGCCTGCGCGGCACCCAGCTGACCGGCAGTTCGCTGCGCGGCGCGGCGTTACGCAAGGCCAAGCTGACAGATGCCGTGCTCGATGACAGCGACCTCCGCAACGCCGACCTGACGAGCGTGACGATGACCGGCGCCAGCGCCCGCGGTGTGCGCCTCGATGCCGCACAACTCAGCGGCAACCTGATCGGTGTGGATTTCAGCAATGCCGAGCTGCAAGGCGCCAGCCTGGCGGGGGCCAACCTGAAGGACGCGCGATTCACCGCTGCGGATCTATCGCGCAGCGATCTGCGCGACTGCAATCTGTTCGGCGCCGACTTCAGCGATGCAACGCTAACCGAGACACGATTCGATCGCGCCAATCTGCAGCAGGCCTTGTTCACCAATGCCGATTTAGCCACGGCACGTTTCGACGACGCGCGTGGCGCACCGGTAAAGCCCTGATCGTTAGCGGCCGGCGGGATAACCTGCTAACGCGTGATGATCTCAGGTCCCATCAGGGTGTTCGGCAGCCACGTCGAGACGACCGGCACATAGGTGACGATAATCAGGAACAAGAACATGATGCCGACCCAGGGCAGGGCCGCGCGGATCACGTTGGTTACCGACATCTGGGCGACACCCGCCGTAACAAACAGGTTCAGCCCGACCGGCGGGGTAATCATGCCGATCTCCATGTTGACCACCATGATGATGCCCAAGTGGATTGGATCGATGCCCAGCGCGATGGCGATCGGGAAGACCAGCGGGGCAACGATGATCAGCAGCCCGGACGGCTCCATGAACTGACCGCCAATCAGCAGCAGCACATTGACCACGATCAGGAATTCGATCGGGCCAAGACCGGCGGAAAGCATGGCCTCGGTAATCGCCTGCGGGAGCCGCTCCTCGGTCAGCACGTGTTTCAGGATCAGTGCATTGGCGATGATGAACAGCAGCATGATCGTGAGCTTGCCGGCCTCGAACAGCGCATGCTTGGTATCCGAATGCCAAAACACGCTGACCGCCCTGAAGGGCACCATCGCCAGGTTTCCTGCGCCGTCCTTGAATGGCCCCATGTCGCGGTATACAAAATTGGCAATCAGGAACGCATAAACGGCGGCAACGGCGGCGGCCTCGGTCGGCGTGAAGATACCGCCGTAGATACCGCCGAGAATGATCACAATCAGCATCAGGCCCCACGATGCATCCTTTGCGGCATCGAAGATCTCGCCCCATCCTGCCCACGGCTGCGCAGGCAAGCCCTTGATGCGCGCAACGATATAGATCGCCACCATCAGCATAAGGCCGGCCAGCAGGCCCGGGAAAACCCCGGCCAGAAACATCCGCCCGACCGACACATCGGTTGCCGCGGCGTAGACCACCATAACGATCGATGGCGGGATCAAGATGCCGAGTGTGCCCGCGTTACAGATCACGCCGGCGGCGAATTCACGTGTATAGCCAACACTGATCATGCCGGCGATGACGATCGAGCCGATAGCGACTACGGTTGCCGGCGATGAGCCAGACAATGCCGCGAATAACATACAGGCGAACACCGATGCGATCGCCAGCCCGCCGCGGAACGATCCAACCACGGCAATGGCGAAACGGATAATCCGCGCGGCCACGCCACCGGTCGACATGAACACCGACGCGAGGACAAAAAAAGGAATCGCCAACAGCGTGTAGTGACCTTCAAACGCCGAGAACAGGGTCTGCGCGACGGAGGCCAACGATGAACCGTGTGAAAACGCCATCAGAAAGATGATGCTGGAGAGACCGAGCGATACGGCAATCGGAACACCGATCAGCATCATGCCGATCACCATGCCAAACAGGATTGCGACTTCCATGCTCAGTCCTCCCGTCCGGTCTTCGATGGGCCGTCAACGGTGTGTGGCGCCACCATCTCCAGTTCTTCCATCAACTCTTCGGCTTCATGACTGGCGATGATGCGATCTGCCTTGTCGGTGATGATGTCCCACGCCAACTGCAGAAAGCGCAGGGTCAGCAGTCCAACGCCCAATGGCAGGGCCAGGTAGGGGATCCATCGCGGCATCTTCTCGTAGCGTTCGCCTTCGTTCATGGCATCGGCCAGAAATTGCATAAATTCCGGCATGGGTATGTCGTCGGTCTCCAGCCATGCGCGTTCGGTCGCGAACGGATACCAGTAATCCCAGGCACCGATCAGGAGCAACACCGAAAATGCCAGGCACGCACCAACGGCCAGCAGGGCCAATGCCTTCCTCGCCCCGCCCGAGACCGCGTTGATAACGATATCGACACCGATATGGACGTGTTTCTTGACCCCATAAGACATGCCCATGAGGACCAGCCAGGCAAACAAAAACACTGTGAGTTCGAGTGCCCAGAGAATGTTGGCCTCGAAGGCGTAACGCGCGACAACGTTTGCGAAGGTGACCAGCGTCATCAGGCCCAGGCAGATCGCGATACTGGTTTCCTCGATCGCGTCGAAAAAACGCCCCAACCCGCTGACCGGTTTCGGCTGCATGATCGTATCCCCTAACTCGCGGGTTCTGTCGCCCGCTGCAATTGACGAGGTGGTTCGAGACGAGGGTGTGCCGGCCAGATCACCGGCACATCCCGGTCAGACGGCCCGGCAGGGCATCCTGCGCTACCGGGCCTTGCCACGATGCCATGCCACCACGCGCACAGCAATCTGTGGACTTCAGGGGTCTGCCAACTACCCTTTGTTGGATTGCAATGCCGCTTCCATCAGATCGGCGCCGATGTCCTTTTCGAACTTTTTCCAGACCGGCTTCATCGCCTCGACCCAGGCCTGGCGTTGCTCGGCCGTCAATGCGCGAACTTCACCACCACCGGCGATGACGTTTTGCTTGTTCTGGTTGTTGACCTTGGTCGACTCGGCATTGCGAACCTCAGTGACCTCCTGGATGATCGTTGCGAGCTGGGTACGCACGTCATCCGGCAGCTCGTCCCACCATTTGCTCGACGTCACGAGCAGGTAGTCGAGAATGCCGTGGTTGGTTTCGGTAACACCATCCTGGACCTCGAAGAACTTCTTGCCATAGATGTTTGACCAGGTGTTCTCCTGGCCATCGATAACCTTGGTTTGCAGGCCACCGTAGACCTCTTTGAACGACATCTTCTGCGGCGACGCGCCGAGTTGCTCGAACTGTGCGACCAGCACATCCGAGGCCTGCACCCGGAACTTCAGACCAGCGGCATCTTCCGGCTTGATCAGCGGGCGGTTGGCCGACATCTGCTTCATGCCGTTGTGCCAGAACGCCAGGCCTTTGAGGCCACGACGGTTCATCGAATTCTTCAGTTTTTCGCCGGCCGCGGAGTTTTGGAACCGGTCGACGGCGGCGACGTCCTCGAAAACGAACGGCAGATCAAAAATGCGGAACTTCTTGGTGAACTTCTCAAACTTCGACAGCGATGGCGCGGCCAGCTGCACGTCACCGTTGAGCATTGCCTCGAGAACCTTCTTGTCATCATAAAGCGTCGAGTTCGGGAACACCTGCATACAGGCCTTGCCGTTCATCTCCTCGTTGACCCGTTTTTCGAGCAAGCTGGCGGCGATACCCTTGGGGTGCTTGTCGGTGTTCGTGACGTGGCTGAATTTGATGACCATCTCGCCCGGATCACAGGCCGAAAATGCGGGAGCGGCCGTGACAGCCAAGGTGGCGGCAACCGCCGCACCGATCAGACATTTACGCATGGAGTCTCTCCTAACTTTTTTTCTGTCGTGGGGGCCGCAGCTTTTTGCGGCGACAAGGCGAGTCGTTGCAACCTTGGTGCCAGCCGTGCCCGAATCTGCCCAAGTCGCTGAAAGCCCTACCACTTAGGCGCTCCCTCCACCTTCACCTGCATCGGAAAATAGGCGGAATTCCACCCATCGCGCCGCATGGGTTGGCGAGGAACCGCCGGTCTCGCCGCAAGCCGCTCGCGGCGGGTTGTCGATGATCTGCCACCGATCGAATCGCGGGCCTACAATCGCGTGCCTCTTCCGACAGCAGGAACGCCTCTTTGCACTGGCTCACCCTCAGCCTGATATGCGCCTTCGCGCTTGCCTCGTCCGATGCCGCCGTCAAGCGCTGGCTGGGCGGCGCCGGCACCGCTGAACTGCTGGTGGTGCGGCTCGGCCTCAGTGGCCTGCTGTTGCTGCCGTGGTTACTGACATTCGATCTACCGCCGTTGCCCGCAGAATTCTGGGTATGGATCGCCGTGTTGATGCCACTCGAACTGGTCGCGATGTTGCTCTACGTCAAGGCAATCCGCGACTACCCCCTGGCGCTGACCCTGCCCTACCTCGCGTTCACCCCGGTGCTGGTCGTTGTGACCGGTTGGCTGGTGCTCGATGAGACGATCAGCGGCCGCGGGTTGGGCGGCGTGTTGTTGGTGGTGGCCGGGTCCTGGCTGCTCAACTTTGAGCACACCGCGACATTGACGCTGCGCGGGGTAGCCGCGCCGTTTCGCGCCATCGTCGTAAACCCGGGTTCCCGACTGATGCTCGGTGCCGCGATGATCTATGCGCTGACCTCGGTCGGCGGAAAAGCGGCCATGGCCTGGATGCCGCCGGCGCAATTCGGCGCATTTTATTTTGTCGTCCTGGGTTCGCTGACGTTGGCGCTGGTCGGAGCTACGCAACCGCAGAGTCTCAAGATCATTCGCTTCAGCTGGTGGCCATCGCTCATCGTTGCCGGCCTGATGGCACTGATGGTCGTGACCCACTTCGTGGCGCTCGCCGAGGTCGAGGCCGCGTACATGCTCGCAGCGAAGCGCACCAGCCTGCTGTTCGGGATCGTCTATGGCGCTATGCTGTTCAACGAACGCTGCCTCGGCCGTCATCTGTTGGCCGGCGGACTCATGGTCACGGGTGTGAGTGCTTTTGCCCTATGAAAACGCGCACGCGCTACGCCGATATTGCGCCCTTTGTCACCAAGGACGGCTCAACCATCCGCGAGCTGATGCATCCGCAGCACCATGCGAACGCTGCGCAGAGCCTGGCGGAGGCGCGGGTCGATCCCGGAAAGACCACGGCCCTGCATCGACACCGGGTCAGTGAAGAGCTGTATCACGTCACCGCCGGTGAGGGGGAGATGACACTCGGCGATGCCCGGTTTGCCATTCGTGCCGGCGATACCGTCGCCATCCCACCCGGCACACCGCATTGCGTGAAAAATACCGGCCCAGCAACGTTGACGATCCTGTGTTGCTGCAGCCCGCCGTATGCCCATGACGACACCGACCTGCTGGTGTGAGGTGGCAGCTGGAGCCAACCTGGCGGTGCCCATCGTTGCAACCTCTCGGCGCGACCGCGGTCGATAAAAAGCGTCTGAAAACTTGACGCGACACATTAGATTTTACTAATATATGTGTCGTTTTTCGACCGCAAGCCGTTAAAGCGGTTTCTGTCCGAACCCACTTTTTGGAGAACCTGTTATGTCGATTGAGCGCATTGTTATGGCGTTTGCCGGTTTCATGATCATGCTGACCGTCGCCCTCGGAATGGCGGGCAGCCCGATCTTCCACAGCCATTACTGGCTGTATTTCACCGCTTTCATCGGTTTCAACCTGCTGCAATCGGCGTTTACCGGTTTTTGCCCGCTGGCGCTGATCCTGAAGGCGATGGGCAAAAAGCCCGGCGCGGCGTTCTGAGCATAGCCGGCTAAAGCCATTCAGAAGCCGGCCTCGCGGCCGGTGCCTGACTGGGGGTTCTGGCACCCCGGTAGGCGGCTTTCACGACACCCTGTTACCCCGATGAGTAGCAGGGTGTTTCTTGTTGAGGCCGCGGAACAACACCGCAAGCGGCGTCAGACAACCGATCGCGACGTCGCGCTACCGAGCAACACAGCATATTGTCGATCAAGCCAATGCTGGGGCGGAGCGACTCATGAGCGCGGCGAATGGCGAGCAACGCAGGGCGGCCCGGCGACGCCGCCGCCAGCCAGTTGCGGCAGCGGCTATTGGTCACTTATGGCCACAGGCATTTTACCGCGCAGAACCGCCGAAGGCCGATCCACCGGGCGAGCGCGCGAGTTACTCCTGATCGGCACGCAGCTACTCAACCGGTTCGGCGAACAGGTCGTGGTCGTCATAGCCGGTCACCTGCACCTCGATGAAGTCGCCGGCAACGACATCCTCCCAGGCCCCATCGATAATCACCACGCCATCCACCTCGGGCGCATCACCTGGCCCTCTGGCAATGATGCGGTCGGGTTCAACCTGATCGATCAACACCGGCATCTGCCGGCCGACCTGCAACGCCAGTTTATTGCGGCTGATCTCGGCCTGGATCTCCATGAAGCGTTGCAGGCGGTCCTGCTTGATCTCCTCCGGCACCGCATCGGGCAACGCATTGGCGGCAGCCCCGTCGACCGGCGAATAGGCGAAGCAGCCGACGCGATCGAGCTGGGCGGTCTGGATGAATTCGAGCAGTTGATCGAAATCGGCCTCAGTTTCACCCGGGAAGCCGACAATGAAGGTCGAGCGCAGCACCAGATCGGGACAGGTCTCGCGCCATCGCGCGATTCGCGTCAGCACCTTCTCGGTCGCTGCAGGACGTCGCATCGCGCGCAAGATCCGCTCACTGCCATGCTGTAGCGGCATGTCCAGGTAGGGCAGCACGGCGCCCTCCGCCATCAGCGGCAGCAGGTCGTCGACATGCGGATACGGGTAGACGTAGTGCATACGCGTCCATACCGGCAGCTCACCGAGCGCACGCGCGAGCTCGGTCAGACGTGTCGCCATCGGGCGACCCTGCCAAAAATCGGCGCGATACTTGAGATCGACGCCGTAGGCACTGGTGTCTTGCGACACCACCAGCAGCTCCCGCACGCCGGACTCGACCAGCCGCTCTGCCTCGGCCATCACCTCGCCAATCGGCCGGCTGACCAGATCGCCGCGCATGCTGGGGATGATGCAGAAGCTACAGCGATGGTTGCAGCCCTCGGAAATCTTCAGGTACGCATAGTGGCGCGGCGTGAGCTTGATGCCCTGTGGCGGGATCAGGCTCGTGAACGGATCATGCGGTGGCGGCAGATGCTCGTGCACGGCACCCATCACCGCTTCGTAGTCATGTGGACCAGTGACGGCCAGCACACCAGGGTGTGCCGCACGAATCTCCGACGCCCGCTTGCCGAGGCAGCCGGTCACGATGACCCGACCGTTCCCCTCCAGCGCCTCGCCAATCGCATCGAGCGACTCCTGCACGGCCGCGTCGATAAAGCCGCAGGTATTGACCACGACCAGGTCGGCGCCCTCATAGCTCGGCGACAGACCGTAGCCTTCGGCCCGCAGCTGGGTAAGGATGCGCTCGGAATCGACCAGGTTTTTTGGGCACCCGAGGCTGACGAAACCGATGGTCGCCGGGTTGTCGCCGGTCACCGGCTTATCTTGTGTGCTCATGCGCGGCGACTACCGGTTAGTGAATCAGTCGCGACAATTCGCCGCGGTATTTTTTGACCAGCTCGTGGTCGCCACCGAGCGTATCGAAGATCGCCAGCAACGCCCGCCGCGCCGCGCCATCCTGATAGCCTCGATCCACCTTGAGCACCACGATCAAGGCCTGCAGCGCCTGTTCGTAGCGGTCAGCGATCAGATGCAGCGCGGCCGCCTGAAACTGCTTGGTGAGATCGTCGGGCGTGGCCTCGAGCTGGGCCAACAAGGCGGCTTCGTCATCGACCGACTGGGCCGCCGTGATCAGGTCGAGATGGGCGCGCAGCGTCGCGATCTCGGTCAGGTCGCGCATCTCGGGCGGCAACGCGACCAGCACCGTGCGCGCCTCTTCGAAGCGCTGCAGACGCATCAGCAGCTTGGTCAGCATCACCGGGATATCTGGGTTGTCCGGTTCCGCCATCGCACCTTCGGCCAGCACCTGAATCGCCGCGTCATGGTCGCCGGCATTCCAGGCTTTGCCGGCCGCCAAACGGACTTTGTCGGACAACGGCACCAGGTAACGGTCGATCAGTGCGCGATAGTCGGCCTCAGGCTGCATGCCGTGAACATCCTCAACGACCTTGCCGCCGCGAAACAGCTTTGCAGACGGCAGGCTCTTGACACCGAACCGACTGGCCACGGCCTTCTGTTCGTCGGTGTTGACGGTCACCAGCAGAAACCGGCCGTCGTATTCTCTGGCAAGCGCTTTGAGGACCTTTTGCTGGCGCAGCGAGGGGCCGGCCCATGTCGCCCAGAAATCGACCAGCACCAGACCGCGGCGCGAGTTCTCGAGGACCAGCTTGTCGAAGTTGAGCTCGGTGCCTTCGAGGATGTGAACCCCGGTCGGCATCAGTTCAGGAGGTCAGTCAGGTTCACACCTGGGGTGCGCTGCACCTCGATGACCAGCGTCTCACCCAACGCAATGTCACCGGCCTCGATGTGCGGCTGCAGCTGCTCGCAAATCTGTTGGACCAGCAACGCGCCCTGGCGGTTGCGGTCATCCAGGCCATTGCCGCTGACCGCCGACTGCAGCTCGGCAATGTAGGCTTTGAATTGCGCGCCCTGCTCCGCCAGCGTCGCCGCCTTGAAATCATCGGTGAAGGTGATCTGTAGCTCGTAATTGCCCTGCGGCGATGGCTCAACTACACCAACCTTGACGGGCCCCTGGATGTCCATACGTCGTACCTCCTCGACAACAAAGTTTGCTTGCTGGCTGAACAGCGTGTGCGAGCATACGCGAAGTCCAGGACGTAATAACCACGACGCAAAACGGCGCTTCGACAAGATCGCCCATTAACTCGACACATGGCCACTGCGGCGAGATTCTTGGCCAAAAATTAACCAACAAAAACCGTCGAATCTGTTTCCAATACAGTGACTTGACCCAGGTTAAGGTATTCGTCAGAAAACTGAACGTAACAGCCTTGTAACACCCTCAATGCCATGCGAGTATCAGGAAACTCAAGGTTACACCAAATTAGTATTTTCTAATTTAAAAACCGAGAGTTACAGCAATAAAACAAGAATCCAAAGGTCGACTTGGAGGTCATTGCGTGAAGTCATTGGTCTGTTGTGCTTTCGGTAAGGTCTGTAGCGATATACCCGGTGTCTGCATCGTGCTGCAGATGATTACGGTCGTCGCGCTCTCCGGCGTACTTGGCTACGTGTTCGTCACTCAGGAATTGCTCAACTAGCCCCCACCCGGGCCGTTCGGCAGCGACGAACGGCTTGACCCCACGAGCAGTGGGCTTTATCGTCCGCCACCTCGCCTGAGGTGCCCTGGACGCTCACCCGTCCCTGGGTTAAACGGGAAGCTCGGTGCCGTGCGTTCACGCACCATGCCGACACTGCCCCCGCAACGGTGATCGGGTCTCACGACCGCTTTCAGCCACTGGGTTACTGCCCGGGAAGGCGCGGCGTGATGGTTTAGATACCAACCCGTCAGTCCGGATACCGGCCTCGGCAAGTCAAAAAACCACGTTGCGGCGGGCGGCGTGTGGCCGTCGACCGTGCGCCACCATTAAGCGTGCTCCCGTTGTGCCCTGCTCCCCGACCTCAAGATCGCCGAATGCTGCACGCGCTGAGGGAAGCTGGCCATGACAATCTCGTCCCATAACCGCCTCTTGGGCTGTTTGATCCTCGTTGTAACAGGCGGCGCGATGGCCGAGCTGCCGCCGATTCTGATCAGTGGCGCCAGGACATCTGCACCGGGTCTGGATATCCCCGCAGCGACGACCACTATTACCCGAGAACAGATCGCCGAAACCGGCGCGCGCGATCTGGATGAGGTGCTACGCCAGATACCCGCGCTGCACGTCTCTGACGGGCTCGGCAATGGCGGCAACAGCCGCATCGATATGCGGGGATTCGGCGCCACGGCCCCGTCCAATGTTGCGATTCTGATCGATGGCCGCAAAATCAACCCGGCAACCGATGGTGCCGCCCTCTATCTCAATAGCATCGACCTCGACAACGTTGCCCAAATCGAGATCATCGAAGGCAGTGCCGGCACCCTCTACGGCAACCAAGCCGTCGGCGGCCTGATCAACATCGTTACCCGGCGACCCGACAGTCGTTCGCGCCACGTGCGCATTGGCGCTGGCAGTTTCAAGGGACGCGAAATCTCGGCTTCACTGGCTGAACCGTTCAGCGCAGGTGGCGGGCTTCAACTCGACATCCAACGGGCGCAGAGTGACAACTATCGCGACCGTAATGCCAGCAAAGTCACACGCCTCAACGGACGCGTTGAAATCGCCCATGCCACGGGCAGCAGCAGCGTTGAGCTGCAGATTCTCGACGACTACCTGCAAACCCCCGGCGCCTTGTTCGCGAGCGAGCTGGCCGAGAATCGCCGCCAGGCCGTTTACCCGAATGATTTCCAGGACACCGACAGCCGGGTGTTGATACTGGGGACGGCGCGTGAGCTCACGCCACATTGGCGGTTCGAGGGAGAACTCTCGATTCGCGATGATGATCGCGAGTTCGTGCAGAGCTTCCGCTGCTGCGCCGGCTCGACGTCCACGCAGGACCGCGATGCGATCGAATTCACCCCACGTCTGATCGGTCGTTACAACGGCACTGTCTTCACAACGGGCATCGATGTACTCAATACCGATTACCTGCTGGTCAGCGCGTTCGGGCCGCAAGGCAACGACCAGGCCATCCAGGCGCTGTACGGACAGGTCACGCATCCGTTGTCGACCGCCACCTCGATCACCGCAGGTATGCGCCATGCGCGTGTCGACAATGCCATCGACAACAATGGCGCTGCGGTGGATATTGACGACGATGTCACGGTTGGTTCCCTCGGCATCGTGCATCGACCGAACCCGGACTGGCGACTGTTTCTGCGCGCCGACCAGAACTATCGCTTTGCCAAGGTGGACGAACACACGAACGTGCCGTTCGGCCAGCCAGTCGGCCTCGATACCCAGCGCGGGGTTTCTTACGAGACCGGCGCGTCGTTCACCCAGGCCGGAATCAGCGCATCATTCAACGCCTATTATCTGCGCCTCGAGGACGAAATCAGCTTCGACGCCAGTAGCTTCTTCAACATCAATCTGCCACGCACCCGTCGGCGCGGCATTACCACGGCACTCGATTTCGATGTCTCGCAAACCGTCACGGCGGGGGTTAGTTATGCCTACGTCGACAGCGAGATCACCAGCGGCCCTTTCCGCGGCAACGAAGTGCCGTTGGTCCCGTCACAACGCGCAACGGCCTACCTGGGCTACCGGCCTTATGCAGGTTTGCAGACCCGACTCGACGTCCAGCACGTCGACGAGCAATTTCTCGGCGGCGACTTCGACAACTCGTCGGCGCCGCTGGATGCATACTCGGTCGTCAACCTGGTCGCGAACTACAACATCGACAACTGGCGATTGACGGCCAAGATCAATAACCTGCTCGACGAACGCTATAGCGAGACCGGTGCCAGCGGATTCGCCGGCGACGGCTTCAACCCGGCGCCGGAGCGAAATTTCTGGCTCGGCCTGGCCTATTCCTACAAGGACTGACTGTGGCAAAACGCCTGACCAAGATCATGACCAAGACCGGCGACGATGGCTCGACCGGACTCGCCGGCGGCGAGCGCGTCGGTAAAGACACCGTGCGGATCGACGCGATCGGCAGCATCGACGAACTGAATTCGGCGATGGGGGTGTTGCGGGCTACCGAGCTCGATCCGGCAATCGACAAGCTTCTCGAAGTGATCCAGCACCGGCTGTTCGACCTCGGTGGCGAACTCGCGATGCCAGGCGTAAGCCTGCTGACCGATGAACACGTGCAGGCGCTCGAGCAGGCGGTCGAAGACCACAACGCGACCCTGCCGCCACTCGCAGACTTCATCCTCCCCGGCGGTACCGAGGCCGCTGCGCGTTGCCACCTCGCACGGGCGATCTGCCGACGTGCCGAGCGTGACGTGCTGCGCCTGGCGAGGGACGAAAACATCAACGCCGTGAGTCGCCGGTACCTGAACCGACTCTCCGATCTGTTGTTCGTACTCGCGCGGGTGCTGGCGCGCACTGGTGGCGCACACGAGGTGACTTGGCGTAAAGACGTCTAGTCCGACCTCCAGGCTGCAACTTCATCGCGAGCCGAAAAGCGGCGTGGCGATCTCCGTGAGCTTCCTTCGCTACAGTATTCCAGGCTTCCCGCCCTGCTCCTTTCGGGCCAGCTCCGTCGTTCAAAGTTGTTCCCGACAGCTTTGTCGGGATGACGGCATGTTTTCGTTCGTCGGGCATAGATCACCCAATGCTCAGCCAGCGACAGCGAGCATGGACTTCCGCTAAGCTGACGGCCCACACAAGCAGAGGCGAGGGACAATCCAAGTGGCAAAGCAACCGGTCGTCGTCATCGGTCTTGGCGAAATGGGCAGCGTATTCGCGCGTGGCCTGCTAAAACTCGGGCACCCGGTTTACCCGGTCAATCGCGATACCAAAATGCGCAAACTGGCCAAACAGGTGCCCGCGCCGAAGCTGGTGCTGGCCGCGGTCGGTGAGAGTGACCTGCCTGGGCTGCTTGACGCGCTGCCGAAAGCTTGGCGCAAGTCACTCGCGCTGCTCCAAAACGAGCTGCTGCCGAAAGACTATCAACACCTCGGCAAGGTCACCGTGATCTCGGTGTGGTTCGAAAAAAAGAAAGGCCAGGACAGTAAGCCGATCATCGCCTCGCCGGTCCACGGTCCAAGCGCCAAACTACTCGCCAAGGCGCTGGCCAAGCTGGACATCCCGGTCAAGCTGGTCGAGCACAAGCGCGACATGCTTCAAGAACTGGTCGTCAAGAACCTCTACATCCTGACCACCAATATCGCCGGCCTGCGCACGGGTGGAACGGTTGGCGGGCTCTGGGAGCAGCACCAGGACACCGCGCGAGCGGTGGCGAACGATGTGATTGCGCTGCAGGAGGCCATGACCGGCACAGCGTTCGATCATGAGGCTCTCATCCAGGCCATGGTGCGCGCGTTCGAAGGTGATCCCGAGCACAAGTGCATGGGCCGCAGCGCTCCCGCACGATTGCAACGCGCGCTGGAGCATGCCGAGAAACTCGGTGTCGAAACCCCGACCTTGAACGCGATCGCCGCAGAACAGGCAGCGCCGCCGGCATGAGCACTCAACCCGAAATCCTGCCCGGCAGCCAGGTGACCCTGCATCTGGCGATACGTCTCGAGGACGGCACCGAGGCCTTGTCGACGTTCGATGAAGACCCGGTCGAACTGCAGATGGGCGACGGCACGTTGCAACCGGGCCTCGAGTTGGCCATGTACGGCCTGAAGGCCGGCGAGTCACAGACGCTGAACCTGATGCCGGAACAGGCCTACGGCCTGCGCGACCCGTCGATGATTCAGCATATGCCGTTGACCGACTTCGAAGGCGCCTTCACCCCCGAGGTCGGCCAGATCATCGCGTTCTCGCTGGCCAACGGCGAGGAGGCCCCCGGCGCGATACTCGCGGTCGAAGACGGCCAGGTCGAGGTCGATTTCAACCACCCGCTGGCCGGACATGAGATCACCTTCGAGGTCGAAATTCTCGACGTCGACAACGAAAAACTGATCGAGATGCCGGAACCCCCGCACGACATGAAGCTCGACTGACTGACAATCCTTAACCACGGGCGCTTGAAAAGCTCGCGACACGTCCGGAGAATCGGGCCGATGAAAATACTCCTCGCCAACCCCCGTGGTTTTTGTGCCGGTGTAGACCGCGCGATCGAGATCGTCGAGCGTGCGCTCGATGCCTTTGGCGCACCGATCTACGTGCGTCACGAAGTGGTGCACAACAGGTTCGTGGTTGACCGCCTGCGCGAACGCGGCGCGGTGTTCGTCGATGAGATCGCCGAGATCCCCGATGACAGCACGGTGATCTTCAGCGCCCACGGCGTGTCGCAAAAGGTCCGCGAAGAGGCCGACAAACGGGGACTGACGATCTTCGATGCGACCTGCCCGTTGGTGACGAAGGTGCATCTGGAGGTCGCGCGCTACTGCAAAGAGAACCGCGAGGTGGTGCTGATCGGCCACAAGGGACATCCCGAGGTCGAGGGCACGATGGGCCAGTACCGCTGCAAAGACGACCAAGGCGGCATCCACCTCGTCGAGACCCCGGAAGACGTCGGCGCTCTCGCGATCAAGAATCCGGACAACCTCGCCTTTGTCACCCAGACCACGCTGTCGATGCACGACACGGCGAGAGTGATCGATGCGCTGCAGGCGCGCTTCCCGAGCATCAAGGGACCAAAGAAAGACGATATCTGCTACGCCACGCAAAACCGCCAGGATGCCGTGACCCGGTTGGCCGGACACTGTGACCTGGTCCTGGTGGTCGGCTCACCGAACAGCTCGAACTCGAACCGACTCCGCGAGATCGCCGAAAAGCAGGGGCTTCCGGCCTACCTGATCGACGGTCCGGAAGACATCGAGCAGGAATGGCTGAACGGTGTCGGGACGATCGGTCTGACCGCCGGCGCGTCAGCCCCCGAAGTACTGGTCGAGAGCGTTATCGATAAGCTCAAGGTTTGGGGCGCGACCAGCGTAGAGAACGACGGCGGCGAACCCGAGGACGTGGTGTTTGCGTTGCCGAAGACACTGACCGTGGCATTGCAGGCCATCAAGACCTAGCGGGCTGCCAGCCAAAGCCTCGCGTCATATCCAGCCGATGCTCACCAACAGTTGGTACCACCGCCGTCCGTGGCGGTTTTTCGCCCAAGCTGGTCAATCGTGAAGGTCGCACAATCGTCGTCACCGTCCTGAGCACCGGTCTTGGTTGCGGTCACCGTAAACGTCTGCCCGCCGCCTGCCAGCCCGATATTGTAATAACCCTCTTCGGATGCACCACCCGAAAGCGCCGCAGACAACTGCAAGGTTGATGCGCCGAGGCTCGCAGCGTATGAACCTTGCAGCGTATAGGCACGCTCCTGGGCAAGGGCAATCGTTTCCAAGGCAATCTTCGCATCGGCCCGTCGTGCCTTTTGCGTCTGGTTGGTGTAAAGCGGATAGGCGATGGCAGACAACACCGCCAGCACCGCTACAACGACCATCAGTTCCACCAGGGTAAGACCTAGCTGTCGCTTGTTCATCGGGGTCACCTATTGAATCCTCAACCAGGATTTTCGGCCGACACCGCCGAGCCCAACCTGCTCTATGGTCACTTCGATTTGACCTTCCTTTGATCCCGAAGAGTATTTGCCTTCGCGATTACCCGAGGTGCTATCGCCAGCGCCTCCAATACCTGCAAGGATCGCCGGGGGTTGGAGTATGCCAACTTTCGACTTCTTGCCGGACACCGGTACCGAAACGGTCGTGCCGTTCACCGTTGTCTCGACATTGTCCGCGACGGTAAACACGCCGTCGCCGCTCAAGTCGAACACAGGGAAATCCAGTCGGCCACCGGTGTAGGGATCGATCTCCAGCAACCACCCGGTACCACCCGCCGAGCAGGCAACCAGCGACGGGATCGTCGTCACGAAAATCAGCCGGCCTGCACGCAGTACCGGACTGGCCACCATTTTCTCACCCGTGCTGGCGAGATCGAGGTACCAGCCGCAAAGGCCGTTGGCCGCATTGCTATCGCAAGCACTGCCCGTTGCCTGCCACTGAATCGGATTGTTGCTGATCGTACGCACATCGAACGTCTCAGATCCGAACGTTCCAAGCTGCTCCAGCTCGATCTCCTGCTCTTGCAGACTGGTGGAGTTGCGTGTCGTTACACTGGGAATGTCGTTGCCGTCATCGCGATCCCAAAGCCCGTACATCGTGTTGTACACGACCGCGTTGGCCGGATCCTGGTCGGCCATCTCGTAATACTTGCCGGTGCCAAAATAAACCATCCGACCGACCGAGCTTGTCGGGTGTCGGCCGATCGAGAAGCGCGCGGTGATCGGCTGCGCCACACCCGATGCATTCTTAGCGGAATACAGCAGCGAGTTGTAGGTGGTGTTGGTACCCGGCTTGAACCCGACGTTATACTGCGCCGCCATTCGCCAGACATTGCCCTTGAGATCGCCGCCGTAGATCAGGTCCGCCTCACCGTCACTGTCACGGTCGACAATGGAAATCGCCGCGATGCCATTGGCGCCATCGTTGCCATGAGCGGTAGCGTCAACGTCCGAGAGATCGATCGTGACCAGCGGGGCCCCGGTGCTGAGGTTAGCGACGTACACGACCGCCTTGCCGTTCGCACTGTTGTACCCGTTACCGAAGATCGCGACCCAGTCACCGCCTTCTGCCTTCACGACAGCCGGCTGGCTGAAGGTATAGCCCAGCTCCCCGTAACCGGTATCGGCTGGTGTCCCGGCGGTACCAAAGCCCAGATTCTTTTCCCACAGCACGATGCTGGAGGCGCTGGACTCGCTAAAGTTGTTCGGGTCGGTCACATCGAGCGCAAACAGGCCCTTGCCGCCCGCTGCCAGGGTGCCAACCAGCACAGTGCGCCATGCCCCGTTGATGTAAGCATCGACGACGGTCGGCGCACCATCGACGTAGTAGCGGTGGGCGTACTCGAGATCGGTGAGATTACTCAGGGTCGGGAACACCGCCTCGGGTACGAAGGCGAACTTCTCTTCCCCGGTGCAGGCAGAAACCGCGTGGAGCGCCCCGTCGTTCGCACCGAAGTACACCATCGGCTCGCGGCTACCCGGCGTGGTACTCGAACCTGCGGCCCAAGTAGTGATTTCACTCGTCGTACCGTCGGTGTTGATCGTGAAACACTCAGACGATGAAAACTTGGTCTTGAAGCCCGAGTACGGCGCCGATTCAAAGTCAGTCGTGGTCCCCGGTATCTTGTCGGGATAACGGAAGCGCGGCGTCGTGACGATGGTCGGCGTCGAATGCACGACATCGCCCAACGGCGTCGAGCGGTTACGGAAGGACCCGCCCTGCGCCAATTCGTTGGTGTAGTCACCGCGGATGTAATTCATCCGGTCGACGCCGAGATCATCCAGCACGCCGTTGTCATCGATATTCAAGGCAGCGCGCTGATCTTCCGACAGGTCGGTCGTGTCGTCGCTGTAGTCCGATGATGGCGTTCCGTTGTCGTCCCAGGTCAGCGCCACCCCGGTGGTCCCGTTCCAGGTGATGAACTCACGTCCGGTGCTGTTCCAGCCAGACGTCGATTCGTTCTGCTCCTTTATCTTCTCGCCCGAGTCCCATTCTGCGGTCTGCAGCGAGCCAGAGGCCACATCCACCGGAAACGCCAGCAGTTGGCCCGACCAATCGGCACTGTCGAAACGTGCCTGGTAGATCCGCGTCGTGGTCTCGAGGCTGACCGAGTTGGCGACCACGGACGCCGACGACGACACCTCGGCGACCGTTTCGAACACCGTCGCCAGCTGCGAACTCAATTCGCCGGGGTTGCGGGAGAAGAAGTAGTTCGTTGGCAGCCCGGTGGTCGATGATTTCCACTCGTAGTCCTGGTCCGGTTCGCCGTTCGGGTCAGCGGTGAGCGGCGGACGCTTGGCATCGTCTTCCTCCTCCTCGAACCCGCCCCATTTTGCTGCATAGTACAGCGGGTCTCGCAACAGGGTTCCGCTACCGGAGCCCAGGTTGTAGGTGACGGTCGTCTGCGAAGCGCCGGTTGTACAACTCCCTACGGTCCCGTCACCACAGTACGGGACACCGGTCGGGTCGGTGAAGCCCGCGAAGCCGTTTATGCCCGAATGCACATGAAAACCATCCTGGGTCGTACCCGAGATCACGTAGCCGAAACCCAGCCGGAAAGGCGTGGACTGCGCGAAAACATCGGTCGTCACCGTGATATCGGAGCTGGTAATCTCGTATTCGATGACGCCGTACATATCCTGGTCATAGTCGCCGCCCTGCTCGCTGTCCTCCCAGTTGACGTAGAAGCGCCCCGTGAACACGCCTGAACCAGCGGATGTCTCGGTATGCTTCTCGATGACCTTGAAGTCGACGATCGCACAGTTTCCGCCACCGGAGGGATTGTCGGCATAACTCGGCTGGGAGTCGTTGCGGCACGCGGGAAGTATCGTCACAACGTTGGTCGAACCCGGGACCGGCACATCGATCTTCGGGACCGCAGGCGACAGGGTCACACCGAACGTTTCGACATTGATGACCGCATCCGCCCCGGACTCGTCGTCCAGATCGTTCCGGATCGACGTTGTTTTGGCATAGTGGGCCAAACCCGCTATGTCGTAGGATCCGCCGAGCCGCGGCGCCTCGGGGCATAGACCCGATGCATCGGCCAGGTTCGACAATGCTTTTGCGGTGCACAGTCCGTCTTGGCCGGTCGTTGCGGTGGCGTTACCGATAAAATAGGAGCCACCGGAAACGCCCTCGCCAGCACCGACTGTATTGGTCCACGTATCGACCGAACCACCGAAGTCATACAGATCGCTCGTGCCGCCGAGGTTGTCGCCGTCGAAGGATGTCACGCTGGCATTGAACTGAATGACCTTTATCGGCGCGCAGTAATTGTTATTGCTCAACGGGTCCGACCAACTCACATCGGCAGTCAAACCGCTGATGTAATTGGAATCGTCCGCGGCAAAGTCTCGGGATTCACCGGCAAGATAGCGCAAGGTCTCGAGGTATATTTCGGACTGCGGGTTACCCCAATTCGAGCATTGGCCATCGACAAATCCGCCGAGGTTGAACGTGCAGTTCGAAAAGCCGCTCAACGATTTATAGGTGCCGTCAGAGTGACTGTAGTTGCTGACCCGCAGCGCATTCATTGTGCCGATAATGCTCCCCGTGCTTGGGGGTGTCTTGAACGTACCGTCGGTGGAGACGTTGATCTCGTTGGCAATCGTGCCGATGTTCTTGCGTAGCGTGCCACCGGATTTGTTTTTCTGATAACTACCCGTCATCAGGCCGAAGTGGGTGTCACCGTTGTCACCGTATTCCTGCAACAGCCCGACCGGCTTGCGATTGCCACTGGGGTAGGGTTTGCAGTTTTCAGTACCGATCAGGTTTGTCACACAGGCCTGGACGCGCGCTTCGAAATCGCGGCCGCCCAGTCGATCCGACCCCCTGTCGGGGTTGTTTGATTCCGCCAGGAGTCCGGTTACAGCGGGATTGTTGCTGTTTCCCGTATTGGCCCCTCGTTCGGACGTCCCCCGCCAATGACACTGCCAGCGCTCGTTCGCGGCCCACAGCGCGAAGTTGCCCTCGGCGACACGGATCAACGGCGGGTCGTTAGTATCTTGGGAGAGCCCACTACCCTCGTGTGTCGTGTTGCAGATCGTGATCTCGCTGACCGAAGAACCAAAGGGCGTCACGTCTTCCATACTCACGGACGATAATGCGTCGTTGAAGTACTTCGCGAAGCTATGCGCATCGGTCGGCAGGTAGGCACGCTCGAGCACCGTCACGGAGCTGGTATCCGTCGAACGTTTACCGCCGTAGAGAATCTTTCGAACCGTATCGATGCGGCTCATCGTGGCCCAGTTCATGAAGTTGCCGCTCCACTGCCCCGAGCAGGTCTTGTCCGTCGTGATACTGGCAGGTTCGAACCGCTCATCCGACGTGTCGTAGGTGTAGCACTTGTAGCTATCGAAATAGCCGTAGTAATCGATGTCGTGCTTGTAGGTCGTATCGACCTCGCCATCGCCGTCGATATCCGACCAGTCGTCGTAGGCCTTGTAGAACAACTGGTGGTCATTACTCAGGTTGAGCATCACCAGCGATTCCACCCCGGACGTCAGGAAGATCGGCACCTGGGCCGGTTCCGCGATTACACGTCCGCCAAGGGCCAAAAAGGTGGCGCCGAACACGGTCAGCAGTTTTTGATTCATTTTCATCGCACTACCCTCGTAAGCCGTGCGTCACAGCCCGTTCCAAAACGTGCTTTGCAAAATTGCTTCGCTATTGGGAGACACGCCGAACCCTTTAGCCGTCACCCGGTAGAAAGAGGTCTCGGGCGGCAGGGCATCTGGTCGGCCTATCTGGAGATCGCTTTCGGGGAGGTCCACCCCCGGCAGCACCTCGACATAAAACAGCGGACTCTGACTGGCAATATCGTTACTGACATCGATCGAAATCGTCAGGGTGAACACGGCATCGATATAGGGGTCTTTGCTCTGTTCGACGACGGCATAGGTCCCATCGGTATCGGAATCATCGTCCGCCGTGCCGCCGAGCAGCAGCTGTGCTTCGTCCGGTGTCGGCCGCCCCGTCGGGAAAACCCGCGCAACCTCTTCCGGGATGAATGCCTCGCCTTCCCGCAGCGCCGCCTCGGCGGCCTCCAACGCGACGCTCAGGTCGCGGAAATTACCCGCCATGCGCTCTTCCATCGTCGTGTCTTGCAGCCCGGCAGTGCCAAGGATCGTCAGCACCAGAAGCAGCACGAGTGCGACGATAAGCACCGCACCCCGTTGGCGCGTTTGCGGCGTTTGGTAAAGTTTTTCCATCGACGTCGTCCTCAGAAAATTGCATTCCGCAGCGAAACCAGCGCAGAAAACTCCTGATGCATGCGATTGTCTTCCACCGGGTTAGCAACGGTGCTCGGTGCCAGCGATGTATAAACGGCGGTAACGGCACTGGAATCATCGACGCTGTTGACGAGTATCCAGAAGCGCACGGCAAGCACATCGGACCAATCGGCTACTGCAGCGGCACTGCGGAACACGTTCGCCACACCATCGTTATCGGTATCTTCCGCATACTCGACCTGCAGGTTTTCCACGCCCTCGACCAGTTCTTCAGCAATACCAGAACCATTGAACCGATAGAGCGCATTGACAGGATCACCGGCCGCGTTGGTACGACCGGTTTCCCCGACGAAATAACGATGCGAAACAAACTCCGACACCACCGCGTCGCCGCCGTAGGCCTTTGCCAGCACGCCGCCATTGGTGTTCGCCGAACCGGCATGACCAATCGCTGTGAACGGACTGGTTGGATCAGTCGTGTCTTCGCTTACCGACGTCGCCCGGTAAATCTGCCCGCCGGAGCAGTCACCGACGATAAAATACGCACCATTTG
Organism: uncultured Gammaproteobacteria bacterium; assembly: GCA_942490985.1. GTDB lineage: Bacteria > Pseudomonadota > Gammaproteobacteria > Chromatiales > Chromatiaceae > Thiosocius. The sequence continues at coordinate 90,815 of CALNYW010000002.1, read as the reverse complement.
AAAACCCGAATCCGACGCCATCCAGGATAAGCGGGGCACTGCCCACGGCGCTCTGGGTACCGAGGACTCGCGCGGCGGGTTTCTCCAACGGGCCATAGATTGTCAGCGTATCGGTGCCCTCTTTGATTGTGATCGAGTTGCTGCCCAACTGGACAGTCGAGGACAGATCGTTGACGCCGTCCAGAAAGATGCCGTCGGCCAGCTCGTTAAGGTATGCAGCAGCGCTGCCGCTTGCCGGGGGGAAAGCGAGCATCTGGATGCTGGCTGCGCTGCTGCTTGGCAAGCTTGGCGACAGGCAGCCGCCGTACCCGGCAAGCTTCAGGTCTTCAGTGATTTGCCCAATCGCATATCGACCGTTTTCCTGCAACGTGCTCAAGCCGGTCTGCATCCGGTAGGTCGTCTTGTTGGCGGAAAAAACCAGCAAAACACCTGACAGCAAGATCAGGCTGAGGGTGATGGAGACCATCAGTTCGACCAAGGTCAGTCCAGCTTGATGCGTGAACAATTTTTGCTGCACCGCCGTTGTCCTATGCGACGACACCGTCATAGCTGAGTCCTCGCCTCAAGCGCTTGCAGGTTTCCCGTACGATCGTCATTCCATCGCACCCGTACGATTACCAGATCTCTGTTTGCCGCCAAAATCGTAGAATCAATCTCTATCTCGCCATCGCCGTTAGGCAGTCGCCCGACCAACTCCAGCCACTCAATCTGGTCGCGGGTGCGCAGTTGGGTATCGGTGCAGGAAGTCACACAGGGCGTTCCGAGCGATCCGGCCGTCGTCGCCAGGGGCAGCGCGTAGAGACCGTCCTTGGCAACCGCTCGGTTCGCTCGCATGCGATCCATGATGTCGTTGATTGCCACCGTGGCCTGTGAGCGCAGAAAAGCGCTGTGGTTATTACGCAAGCTGGTTGCCTGCAGGCCCGTCAACCCCAGCAGCCCAACGGACAACACCACTAGCGCGACCAGCACTTCGAGCAAGGTGAAACCCCGAGAGCGTGTGGACGAAAACCTCATGGGCAAGTCTCTCCATCATCTGGGCGAAAACGCCGCATACGGATCTGGCCTGATGGCGGGACCACCAAGCAATGCTGGCGCGTCGTCGTACTATCGGCAGTCGAAAGTCGTAGCCATGCCTCGGTGCCACTTAATTCCTCACCCGCCGGCGTGAAAACGACAGAGTCGGTACTCGCCAAAATGGTTGGCGCGGCCGGGGGGGTGTTCCAAACTCGCAAGTGCTCGTCGATCGCCGATCCGTCGTCGCGGAAGACCGTCCATCCGTTCACCCAATCGCTCGCATTGCCGCAGGCCGGCACGGCGGCACCCGGGTCGTCGATCGCGCAAATCGTCACGATCTCCGAGCGCTTCACCGCCTCGCTCCTGGCCAGCTTGAAGGCCGACAGCAGGTTATTCGCCTGGGCAACCGCCCGATTGTTCGCGACGACACCGCCAAAAAACGGCAATCCCACGGCCAGCAAGATAATCGCCGCGGCCAGGGTGACCATCAGTTCGACCAGCGTCAGTCCTCGTTGCCTTCGTTTCATAATTTCCTTATAGCAGTTCAGGATTCAGCCAAATCGCCGGCAATGATAAGCTGACGACAATCGCCGACGAACGGTGCCCAGCTGGCGCAAATAGGTATTCTGTTCTTGCAGGGCATCCATCGGATACAGCGAAAGCGGTTCCTCATCGCCTTCTCTCTCTCGGCACACCCTTTGATGTAGCGGCAGAATCTCGGTCTTCATGAATTCGGTTTTTATCGTCGGCGGCGGCGCGATCGGCATGCTCACAGCGCTGGAGCTGGCGCGCGCGGGAGCACAGGTCACGCTATTCGAACGCGGCGAAACGGGGCGCGAGTCGTCGTGGGCCGGCGGCGGTATCGTCTCGCCGCTTTTCCCTTGGCGCTACGTCGATGCGGTCACCCACCTCGCCAGCTGGAGCCAGGCCCACTACCCGGCACTGTCCGATGAACTGGCCGGTGAGACCTCGATCGATCCTGAGCTCACGGTCAACGGCATGCTGGTGGTGGCGCCCGGCGAAACGGATACCGCGCTGGGTTGGGCAACGCAGCATGGGCGCGTCGTGCAGCCGGTCCAGGCCGGTGGCTTTCGCGAGATCGAGCCGCAGTCTGCTGACGCCCCGAACGAGAGTCTATGGATGCCCGAGGTGGCCCAGGTCCGAAACCCGCGCATGGTTCGGGCGCTGCGAGAGCGCCTGCAACAGCTCGGCGTCACGATCAGCACCGGCGACCCCGTTGACAAGCTGATCGTGGAGGGCGGCGCATGCACCGGGGTGACCAGCACCAGCGGCCGCCATCTCGGCGACCGCGTGGTGATCTGCGCGGGCGCCTGGAGCGGCCAACTGCTGGGCGAACTGCCGAGTACCCCCGATATTCGCCCGATGCGTGGGCAGATGCTGCTGTTCGCGGCAAAGCCGGGAACGATCTCCCGGATCGTGCTGGAAGGCAGTCGTTACGTCATACCCCGCCGGGATGGTCGCACCCTGTTCGGCAGCACTATCGAAGACGTCGGCTTTGAGAAGCAGACCACCGAAGCCGCACACGATGAGCTACATCAGATCGCAACCCAGCGCTTCCCTGTTTTGAAGGACTTCCCCGTCGAAGCGCATTGGGCCGGCCTGAGGCCGTCCTCGCCGGCAGGCGTGCCATATATCGGCCCGCATCCGAGCATCGACGGCCTGTTCGTCAACGCCGGTCATTTTCGCAACGGGATCGTGCTGGGGCCTGCGTCGGCCCGGCTGGCTGCCGACCTGGTGCTCGGTCGGGAACCCATTCTGGATCCGGCGCCTTATGGCTGGACCGCAGCGCGTGGTTGAGTCGGCAGGCATCGGTCCCTATAATCCGCGGGCTCCGAAAAGAAGGCGCTCTTGGCCAATGTAGCTCAGTCGGTAGAGCAACTGATTCGTAATCAGTAGGTCGGCGGTTCGATTCCGCCCATTGGCTCCACTCTTTCCCCACGACCGGCCGTCTGGCCATCGACCCTGCCGATGCGCGTCAAGATCTTCCCGCTGATAGCAGCGATGTTACTTTTCAGCTCCGCAGCAGCGGCTGACCGTCAGCTACCCGGCCAGGTACTGCGCATCATCGACGGCGACAGCCTGGTGCTCAACGTCAACGGCGCTCAGTACCGCGTCGAGTTGGCGACCATCGATGCACCCGAGCTCAACCAGCCGTGGGGCATGGCGGCGGCCGACTCGCTTCACCGAACCCTGACCGGGCATTTTGTCGTAGTCAACAGCAAGGGGCAGGCCGCGCAACTGACCGGCGAGATTATCTTTCGCGGACGCGATGTTGCACTGGACCTGGTGACTGACGGTCTGGCGTGGGCCCTGCCCGGCGCGGCGGATGATCCGAAAACCGCGGTGTTTACCGCTGCAGAAGACATCGCGCGCCAACAAAAGCGTGGACTCTGGTCGGACGACGAGCCGATCGCGCCGTGGGACTGGCGCGCAGGCCCGGCCCGGTGAATAGAACACCGGGGGCGCGACTCGCTGCCGGGTTAATCGCTTAACCGTTATCCTGCGGTCATGACCACACTGTTCGTAAACCGCCTGACCGTTATCGACAGCTCGTACCTGTGCCCGTCACGCGGGCTGGTCGGCGAGAGCTGGCAGGTCGACGTGGAGCTCGATGGCCAGCTGGACTACCAGGGCATGGTGCTCGACTTCGGCGAGGTCAAACGCGCGATCAAACGCCACATCGATGCGCGTTTCGATCACAAGCTGCTGGTTCCCGCACAGCATGCCGGGCTGCAGATCACCGAGACCCCCGAAGGGCTGCATCTCGATTTCGCGCTCGATAATGAACGACAGGTCATCCACCGGTCGCCTGCCGATGCCGTCACCTTGCTGCCCTTCGAGCGGATCGACGCCGATCGACTGGCGCCGCAGATCGCCGATGTGCTGTTGCCGCTGATACCCGACAACGTCACGGCCATTCGGCTGCGGCTCTGGCCGGAGACGATCAACGGCGCGTACTACCACTACAGCCACGGCCTGAAACATCACGACGGCAACTGCCAACGGATCGCACACGGGCATCGCTCGCGGATCGAGATCTGGCGCAACGCGCAGCGCGACACGCAGCTGGAAGCCACCTGGGCAGACAGCTGGCGGGATATCTACATCGGCACACGCGAAGACCTGATCGGCACCAGCGATCGCGATGGCGTGGCCTATCTCGAGTTCGGCTACCGCAGCCGCCAGGGCGGGTTCGGCCTGACGCTGCCAAAGACGGCATGCTACCTGATCGACACCGACTCCACGGTGGAGAACATTGCGCAGCATATCGCCGAGCAATTGAAGACCGACCATCCGGATGACAGTTTCAAGGTTTACGCGTATGAGGGTGTCGATAAAGGGGCGGTAGGCGTGGCCTGAGGCACGAGTGTCATGTCGGGACGGGTTGCCTGTCGGGCACAGCCCGACCTACTCACTCGGTTTTCACACCCCCCCGCAGTCCGTAGCGCAGCCTTGGCTGCCGTCGAGTTGTTGGGCACGGCCCAAGCTACTCGCTCGGTGTTGACACCCCACCGCAGCCCGTCGCGCAGCCTGTGGCTGCCGTCGAGTTTTGGGCACAGCCCAACCTACTCACTCGGTTTCGACACCAAACCGCAGTCCGTAGGGCAGCCTGTGGCTGCCGTCGATTTGTCGGGCACAGCCCGACCTACTCGAGACCTCGACGCAGCGCGCATAGGTCAGCCTGTGGCAGCCGTGACTAAGACGGCGACATCTCAGTCGTAGTCTTTGTCCTTCCAGGTACGCAGCGCCCGAAAGACCTCCGTGGGGTCGCCCAGCGCATGCCCGGCCCAGGCCTCAGCCGCAGCGACAACGGCGGCCTCGCCAGTCCGCATAAACGGATTGGTCGCCAACTCATCGCTGACGAGCGATGGCACAGTGGGTTGATCGACCGCGCGGCGCGCGCGATCACGCGCAGTACGCGCCGCCAAAGCCGCGCTATCCGGTTCGACCCAAGCGGCAAAGCCCAGGTTGGCGAGGGTGTACTCATGGGCGCAGTAGACCCGCGTATCGGCAGGCAGGTCAGCGATGCGTTGCAACGAGGCGCTGAGTTGCTCATGCGTGCCGCTGAACACCCGACCACAGCCGCCGGCGAACAGGGTGTCGCCACAAAACAGCGCACCGTCGCCGAAGTACGCGATATGTCCCTCGGTGTGGCCTGGCACATCGAGCACATCGAACTGCACGTCGAGCCCCGGCAACGAGACCTGGTCGCCCTCGCCAAGGCGATGTTCGAGCGTCCTGATCGGTTCGCCGGCCGGACCATAGACAATCGCCTCCGGCCAGACCGCCTTGAGACCGCGAATCCCACCGACATGATCGCCGTGCTTGTGGGTGATCAGGATTGCATCGAGCTGCAGCTGCCCGGCGTTGAGGCGCTCGATCACCGGATCTTCGTCGCCGGGGTCGACGACGACACAGCCGGCATAGCCCGGTCGTTGCAACAGCCAGATGTAGTTGTCGTCAAATGCCGGGATCGGGCTGATGCTGATCATACTGTCGCTCATTTTCCGTACAGCTCTTCGGGGTCGATCAACGGCTCATGGTCGACGACCAGCCGGTCACCGTCGACACGATTGTAAAAGCAGTCACGGCGACCGGTATGACAGGCCGGGCCGGTCTGATCGACCTGCATCAGGATGGTGTCGCCGTCACAGTCGAAGCGCAGCTCGCGGAGCTGCTGCGTCTGGCCCGACGATTCCCCTTTGCGCCACAGCGCCTGGCGCGACCGCGAAAAATAGCAGACCCGCCCGCTCTGCAATGTCTCGCTCAGGGCCTCGCGGTTCATCCAGGCCAACATCAACACCGCGCCGCTATCAAACTGCTGTGCGATCGCCGGCAACAGGCCGTCGCGGTTCCACGGCAACGCATCGAGTGCGTCGGCCAAAAACACCGAATCGCCGCTGGCAAAACGCTCGAGGCGCTTGAACAAGGTCTGGTTGCTATCTCGCGCTGTCATCGTCTGATAATACCGCATCGCCGGGCACCAATGCCGGCGTTCACCTGCACAGTTCCGGCAGCAATCGGCTACTATGGCGCCACACCACAGAGCGGTATCCAATGCATATTTTCAGGGTGTCTTTTTTCAACAACGGCAAGGTGTACCAGCTGCACGCGCAACAGGTCGCGCAAGGCGATCTGTACGGTTTCGTCAGCATCGCCGACCTGCTGTTCGACGAGCACACCTCGATCGTCATCGATCCGGCCGAAGAAAAACTCAAGGCAGAGTTCGCCGGTGTGCAACGCCTGATGCTGCCGATGCACGCGATCATCCGCATCGAGGAAGTCGAGTCACGCGGCCAAAACAAGATCCTCGATATCGATGGCAAGGTCACCAACGTCACGCCTTTTCCGCTGCCGCCGACCGACGGTCGCAGCAGCTGAGCGGCCGCGATGACGATCACCGATAACGACACGCCGCTGCGGCAACGGATCCAACGTCAGCGCGCCACGCTGCACAACATGCTGGTAGACCCTATGCGGCGGGTCTCACGACGCTGTGCCACAGTCTGGGACGACCGCGCCGCGCTCGATCATGTGCTGACCGAATCGATACCCAAGGTGCCGTATGTCACCTATCTTTACGCGCTCGACAACGCCGGCAAGCAGATCAGCGCCAATGCAGCCGCATCCGGTCTGATCCCGGAGGATTTTGGCCGCGACCGCTCGGCAAGACCCTACCTGAAGGATCTGCCGGCAGACCGCCAGATGACGCTATCCGAGGCCTACATCAGCCTGCGGGCCGAGCGGCCGTCGGTCACAGCGATCCAGCGGGTGTATCTCGAGGAACGTCAGATCGGTTACCTCGGCGCCGATTTCGACCTGCGTGGCCTGCCGATCACCAAGGACCTCTACTCCGAACCCACCCGCTGGCGCCAACTCAAGGGCGACCCGGCGATTCGCGGCAACGTCTTTCAACAGTGTCGCATCCAGAGCCGGCTCGATGACCAGATCGATATGATCCTGCCGGTGCTCGAAGAGCTGATTGTCGAAAACGGTGTGTTTCACCTGAAGATTCACTTCTCGAGCAGCCGCGCGACGATCTGGTTACTCAACGACCCGTATCGCTATCAATTGCTGGAATTCGACGACCTGGTTGACCCGGATGTCTGCCTCGCCTTCCCGCACAGCGCCTATCCCGACGAAGCGATCGTGCCGAAAGACCAGATTCGACCGATCCTGGACACCTTCAAACACCTGCGCTATGCGGACGAGACGATCTATCTCCGCGCAGGCTCGATCAACGTGTTCAACGGGATCGTCGGCCTGAATTTCTCTTGTGACGGTTCTCACTACATCCCGGTCGATCAGTTTCTCGCCCGCGATTCGGCATTCTGGGACGGCATCGCCTAGCCCGCACAAGCATTAACCGCGCCGACGATCGGTTTATCGCGGAGTTCCAGCCTTCGAAACTACGCCAACTTTGTTAGAGGGGCATCTCCATGCAGGTTCAAAATCAGATCGAGGAAAAGCTGCGCGCTGGGTTCGCGCCACTGCACCTCGAGGTCGTCAACGAGAGCCATATGCACAATGTGCCGGAGGGCTCCGAGTCTCACTTTCGCGTCGTGTTGGTCAGCGAAGGCTTCGCCGGCAAGCCGTTGGTGCAACGGCACCGCGCGGTAAACGGCGCACTGGCGGCGGAACTCCAAGGCCAGGTCCACGCGCTGGCACTGCACACGATGACGCCGGAGGAGTGGTTCGAGAAAGGCGGCGACGCTCCCGAATCACCACCGTGTCTCGGCGGGGGCAAGGCATGATCTTCAAGCTGATCCGCTGGCCACTCGGCCAACTCGTGTTACTGATCGACTTTCTAACCCGCCCGCGCCGACCATCACGCCCCGAGGCCCTGCAGCAGGCGATCGATGCCAAGCTCGACGGCATGGCGCTCTATCAATTCAAGGCCTGCCCGTTTTGCGTCAAGACCCGGCGCGCGATGCGACGCCTCGGCGTGGACCTGCCGCTGCGCGATGCCAAGGAAGATCCCGAGGCACGCGCCAAACTCGAACGCGAAGGCGGCAAGATCCAGGTGCCCTGCCTGTGCATCCCGCAGGACGACGGCCAGTCCGAATGGCTCTACGAATCCGACGCGATTATCGGCTACCTGGCGAAGCAGGTGGAATCGACCGAAGCCCGCGCCACCTGACGACTCGAAACCCACTCAAGATCTCCAGCCGTCGATGACATCGCCAGATCACCAATCGCTTGGCGCGCTCGCCAGCATCCAGCAGTTACTGCTGCAACTCGTCGAGACCCTGCCGCCGCGCGACTGCAACCGGTCGTTTGACGGGCTGCCGTCAGCCGGCTGGCTGCTTGGCCGCGCCGTCTACGTCGAGCTGCACGTGATCCGGGGCGTGGTGATGGGTGATGACGATCTTGCCGGGCGGGTACGCCACCTGTTCGCCGACGCCAGACCATCGCCTGACAGCGAACAGCAACTGCCACCGCAGGATCATCTGCTGAACTGGGCGCGCGAGGCACTCGACCAACACCTGACCTGGCTGGCCAACCCGGGGCAGTTGCCGGCGCATGCGCTGCTGGAAGAAGGCCAACTGGTGTGGCAGCTCGTGCAACAACACGCGTTGACCTACGAGCGGCTGTTATCGACGATCACCGCGCGCAGCGCGCAGCGTGAGCGCGGTGACTACCAGGTCACCGACGTACTTCGCCCACAGACGCCCACCGACGATTCTCGGCGCATCGACCAGGGCCATTACCGGATCGGCGAACGCGACGGCGTCGGACTCGCCAACGAAAAACCTGCCCAACTGGTCGAGCTGCATTCGTTTCGGATCAGCCGCCTGCCGGTCACCAACGCGGAATACCTCGCGTTCATGGCAGACGGTGGCTACCGCGACGATGGCTGGTGGGACGACGCCGGCAAGGCGTGGCGTCGCGAGAGCCTTGCCACCGCGCCTTGGGGTTGGCGACAAGACGCACAGGAGCAATGGTACGGCATCGGGACGAATGGCCCGCTGGACCTGCACCCGGAGGATGCGGTGGCCGGTCTCAGCGCGCACGAGGCACGCGCCTATGCGGCCTGGGCCTCGGCACGCGGCAACGGCCTGACCGGTGCGGTACCGCAGCATGAATACCAGTGGGAGGTCGCTGCACGACTCGGCCAGATAGAGTACTTTGGACGGAGCTGGGAATGGTGTGCGAACAGCTTCCATACCTATCCGGACTACCAGGCACCCGCCTCTGAAGTGTTCGACATGTGCCCGGACGACACCGAATGGCAGGTCCTGCGCGGCGGCTGTCTGCATACCCAACCGAGCCTGCGCCGCAGTACTTTCCGGCGCTGCGCGCTGCCGTCGGAACGGACCCTGTTCGCCGGCACCCGGCTGGTGATGCCACCCGGCAAAGCCGCCTGGGAGTAGCCTCAAGCGCCAGGATCAAAACACCTTTTCTACCCGCAAATCATTCGCTTGAGGAAATCCACTCCCAGTTTCAGAACGCCTCGCCTGAAACACGGAACGCGGTTCACAGATTCACCCAAGCACTATCAACCCGGCGCTCGCGCAGTCGCTAACCAAGACAAGCCGGAAACACCGGGAAAGGGTAGTGATCAGCAAGTTAGGCGCCACGGCATTACAGGGATTTCAGCGCAGCCAGCAGGGCATGGCCCGCAGTGCCGCTGAGATTGCCCGTGCGACCAAACCTGCCGACCGCACGACCATGACCCGCGCCATGGTCGAACTCAAGCAACACGAAAATGCCGCCAAGGCCAACATCAAGACCCTCGAGGCCGAGAACGAGACCTTGGGGTCACTGCTCGACGTCAAAGCCTGAGCTCTGATCAGGCGATCTCAAACAACATCGAATAATCGGTCGCCTTGACGTCCTTGGTCAGCGCGCCCACCGATATGTAATCGATACCGGTCTCGGCGATCGCGCGCAGGGTATCGAGACTGACCCCACCCGACGCCTCGAGTTCGGCCCGCCCTTGGTTGATGACCACCGCCTCGCGCAGCTCGGCGAGGGTGAAATTATCCAACAACACGCGTTTCGCGCCGGCCGTCAGTGCCGCCTTGAACTCGTCGAGCGTCTCGACCTCTATCTCGATCAACACGGTACCGGCCGCGGCTGTGGCGGCGCGCATCGCCGCGGCAATGGAGCCGGCCGAGCGGATGTGGTTTTCCTTGATCAGGATCGCGTCATACAGCCCGATGCGATGGTTGCTGGCACCACCGCAACGCACCGCATACTTCTGCGCAAGCCGGAGACCCGGCAGCGTCTTGCGGGTATCGAGAATCTTCGCGCCGGTCCCCGCGATGATCCGGACATAACGTGCCGCCAACGAAGCGGTGCCGGACAGCGTCTGCAGAAAATTCAGCGCGGTGCGCTCGCCGGTCAGGATCGCTCGTGCATTGCCTTCGAGCTGGCAGACCCGCTGGTCGGCGTGAAGATGGTCGCCATCGACGGCCTGCCAGTTCAGCCGGATCGACCGATCGAGCCGTGCAAACACGGCCTCGAACCAGGCCCGTCCACACAGCACCGCATCGTCATCACGCACGACAAGCTGGGCCCTGGCGATGGCATCTTCCGGTACCAACGCAGCGGTGAGGTCACCACCGCCGATATCCTCTTCCAGCGCTGCTGCGACCTGCGCGGGCAGCGCCTGCAGTTCAGCGCGGCCTGGGGTCACTGGATGCCGAGCAGTTCGACCTCGAACACCAGCGTCGCATTCGGCGGGATCACGCCGCCTGCGCCGCGGGCACCGTAACCGAGTTGCGGTGGGATCGTCAGCTTGCGTTTGCCGCCAACTTTCATCCCGACCACACCCTCATCCCAACCCTGAATCACCATGCCGCGACCGAGACCGAATTTAAACGGCTCGTTACGGTCGACGCTGGAATCAAACTTGGTCCCGTCAGTAAGCCAGCCGGTGTAATGCACTGAAACCTGTTGACCCGCGGCAGCGAGATCGCCATCCCCGTCGACCAATTCTTCAATCTTCAGACCGGAGTCCGTGATCTTCTCTGCCATTTCTCTCTCCTCGTTGGGGCCGACTGTCGGCGCAGAAACAAAAAACGCCGGCCCGGCATTCACCGGGTCGGCGCGGTTATTGTATCAGGCGAGGGAATCAGGCTGGACGGGGCTCCGCCGACGTGTCTTTCAATGCGCCAAGCATGGCGCTTAGCGCGCGATCCATCAGCGGCTTCTCGAGATCTTCGAGCAACCGCGCATTGTTTGCGCGGAACAGGATCGCGACGTCGTTCGACACCATCTCCGCGACCTTCATGCCCTTGCGATTCACAAAGATGCAGTTGTTGGACACTTCGCTGCGCCAGGAGAGTTTGCCGCGCACCCAGGCGCCATCCTCGCCCTGCCACTCGAGCCACTGACCTACCTCAAGCGCCAGCGCGCGGTCGTAGTGCTCGTCTTCGATGATTTCCGGCTCCGGCTCGGCCTTGAGGACCTCCGGAATTACCTCTTCGAGCGGCTCGCTCTCGAGCGCCTCGCTCTCACCGCGCAGCGCGGCGATATGGCAGGTCTGCAGCTCTTTGAACAGCTGACCGGCGCGATGCTGATCGAACGAAATGTTGTTCAGGCCATCGCGCAGTTTCTTCAGAAGATCCGGTATCGCTTTCAACAGACGCTGTCGGTCGGTGACTTCCGTTTTCGGTTGGACGCTCCAGATAAGCTCTTCAACCGCGGTGTGCGCGTGCTGCCATGCGGCGCTTTCCTCACCCTCGCGCAAAAAGGCCAGCAGCATCACGTCGTGCCAACCCTCGCGCAGGATGTTGACCACCGGTATCGGCAGGTCTGGTTGCGCCACGCGGAAGTCGTTCAGTACCTCGGCGACGCGGCGACGCGCAATCAACAATTGCTCCTGGCCCCTGGTCACCTGGTTGATGCGCTCTTCGGCAACCTCGGCACCGCGCGCCTCGCGCTCGACGAAGTTATTGAAGTCGTCATAGATGTCGGCGAACAGGGAAACGTCGTCCGAGAAATCACTGAGGATCCGTGACACGGCCGATTCGATACGGCCATACAACGATTTGCCCGAACGGTCGCCGTCGTCGACCCAGGCCATCGCGGCGCGCGCCAACGTATTCAGCAGGCGGCGCGCGGGATGTTGCTTGTTCGCAAAGAAGCTGCGATCCAGTACCGCCACTTTGAGCATCGGTATCTGCAGCCGCCCCAGCAGTGCCTTCATCGAATCCGGCACGTTACCGTCGTCGAGGATGAAGTCGAACAACATCCCGATTACATCGATGACATCCTGGTCGATCTGATTCAGCCGTTTCGCCGGGGCCTCTTGCGACCCCATGTCCAACTGGCGCCCGAGATTGACCAGCATCTCGGCCTGTAGTTGTTGGATTTCGGCCGCGCTGATCGGTGCCTCGGTCAGGGCCTCGTTTTGCAGCTCGTGCAACGCGCTGACCAGGTCGTGCGAATCGATCGCGGGCAGATTGATGTCGCGCGGCGCGTCACCGCCACCCGGCAGCCGTTTCGAATAAAGGCTCACTGGCCCGGACGCCCGCTGCATCGACAAGAGTTGCCCTAGCATGCCGAGAATCTGTTCCTGACTGACGCCGTCGTCGATCAGCTCCGCACCATCCTGCGCGGATCCTGGCGCCGTTTCGCCGCGTTGTTCCTGGGCACGCTGCATCGATGGTGCGACCGGGTTTCGGCGCACACGCTGGACGATCTTCGGCAGAATGCCGGCCGCGATCAACGCATCGTTGAGATCGTCGTAGAGTCCACCCACATAACCCATGACATAGCGGTCAAAGAGCTTGAACACGACCAGGCGGACACCCAGATCACCGGTCCATTGACGCATCGCCGTGCGGAAGGATTCGGCCAGATCATTCGGACCAACGGGATTTTGGCGGGTTGTAAGATCGGGGATACCGGCCAGCTGTGCAAAACGCATGTTCAGCGCAAACAATTCCCGGTGGTAACGATTCTCCGCTTTTGAAACCATGCTGCTGACCGCGAGGTTTTCTTCCAGCTCGTCTTCATCGACCAGCGCCAGTTCGTCCCCATCCGACTCGGCCGTCGCAGCCTCACTGGTCAATGGGCTTTGCCAGAAACCCTCGAACCGGGCCAGCTGCTGGCTGTGGAAGTCCGCTTCGATACGCTCGCGCAGTTTGCGCAGCTCGCGCATGGCATCGAAGTACCGCGTCTGCAGCACATCGCTGGCCGACTTGTCGGCCAGCTGGTAGAGCTCGTCATCGACATGCTCAAACAATTCCTGCATCAGGCGCGGCAGGGTTTCCGCCAGCCGATGACGGCAATTGGCAACGGCCTCGTGTGCCTTGGCGCTACTGATCCGGTGGCGTGCCCCGCCGGGACCCTGGTCGAATGAGATAACGTTGTCGCGAACCATCTTGGGACCACCCTCTCGCCGCTTTTACCCGTCCGGCGCTGACGCTGGACGCACCCTTAAACTGAAACCTAGTCTTTCAACCTTCGGGGCCCCGTGACCCCGGTCACTTTTTATTGCAGACCCCGGTCATGCGAACAAAATAGAGTGACGCCTTTCACGCTGCACCAGGACTTAATCGCATCCGGACTCAAGGTCCTGGGCCGCTGTTGTCTAGGTTATCGGGCTGCGCGGCCGAAACATGACCCTGGTTCCTGCTGCATGGTAGCGCAATCGACAGGCGGCGGCGTTTTTCAGCCCCGCCTCGGGCCGGGTATGATCGTTCCGACCTCGCATCGAGATACGCCGTGACGGAACTTCTGCAGCTCGACCAGTTCGATTTTCACCCGCGCCTGCTGGCGACGCCGGGGGTCAGCCTGGTGATGTTCAGTTCGCCGGACTGCGGCGGTTGTCGACATCTCTCCGCCGTGCTGCTCGAGGTTCGTCAACAGCGCCCGCAGTGGAGGGCCTTCAAGGTGGACGCCCAACGCGACCCGGCGCTGGTCCACGAGTTCGAGATCTTCCATCTCCCGGCGCTGTTTCTGTTCAACGACGGTGAGTTCCATTGCGAGGTGGCCGCCGCCGCCCAACTTGATGCCATCATCATGGCCGTTGAACAGGCACTGCGCCAGCCCGCCGAGGAAGCACCATGAACCTACCCGGAAAGATCTGGCTACCCGGGGTCGAGTGTCACCCCTCACCCAATGCCGACGAGCGGCCAGAAGGGCTTGCGGTCGATCTGTTGGTGATTCACAACATCAGCCTACCCCCGGGCGAATTCGGCGGCAGCTGGATCGAAGACCTGTTTTTCAACCAGCTCGATGCGGATGCGCATCCCTATTTCGCCGAGATTTCCGAGCTGAAGGTCTCGGCGCACCTGTTGATTCGCCGCGACGGACAGGTCACCCAGTATGTGGCGCTCGACCGGCGCGCCTGGCATGCCGGTCAATCGGTATTTTGCGGACGTGAACGGTGCAACGACTATTCGATCGGGATCGAGCTCGAGGGTAGCGATGACATGCCGTTTCACCCGGCGCAGTACCGGTCGTTGGTTCAACTCACCAAGCAGATCAAAAATGAATTCCCGGCGATCACCGACGACCGGATAGTTGGCCACAGCGACGTTGCCCCCGGACGGAAGACCGATCCCGGACCGTTTTTCAATTGGGAACACTTCCGCCTGGCCCTGAATACCCATCCCAGCACGCCCATCCGCTTCGGGTAATATTAGGGTCCGGTCACCCGACGTTTGCCCAACTACTCAGCCGCATGACCTTTCTCGCCGTATTGATCACCCTCGTTATCGAGCGTATGGCCGCGCAACATCGGCCGGCACGACACTTCGCCTGGTTCGAGCGGTATTGTCGCTGGTTGGCCGGCATGTCGTCGCTGGCGGGGCTGATGTCACATGCCTGGGGGGCGGTCGTCGTACTGATCCCGATCCTGGCCGCTGTGCTCTGGCTGCAGTTGGTCAGCGCCGAGATGGGCATACTGTTCCATTTGCCGTTCAGCGTGGTGGTGCTGTTGTATTGCCTCGGGCCACGCGACCTGGGAGACGACGCCGACGCATTTCTCGCGGCCCGGGATTCCGGCGACAACGCGCGCGCCACTGAGCTCGCCCAGCAACTCTGCCTCAGCGCGGTGACGGCTGCCGAACCGAGACGCAGCTTCGCGGTCGCCCGCGCGGTCGTCATACTTGCCAATCGCAGCGTCATCGCACCGTTGTTCTGGTTCGTCGTGTTCGGCCCGGTGGGTGCGGCCGCCTACCGGCTGATTCATCTGCTGGCCGAACGATTGCAGACCGAACAATGCCCTGCGTCGATGCAGCGCGGCAGCGACGACATGCGCCATATCGCTGATTGGCTGCCGTCTCGCATCACCGCAGCAGGCTACGCGATCGCCGGCAATTTCGATGCAGTCGCGCACGCCTGGCGCAGCTTCGACTATCTGCCGGGTGACGGGCCGCTCGATGAAGCCGATAACCTGTTGGCCAATACCGGCCTTGCGGCGCTCGATACTTTCCCCGACGACGCCGACGAACTGGCCGGCGATGCGGGCCTTGCGGGTCACACGGCACTGATCCCTCCCGTCGTCGAAGACGCCCTGGCGCTGGTCTGGCGAAGTCTCGCCATGTGGGTCGCCGTGATTGGTGGCGGTAGCTTGATCGCCCTGATGGCGTGAGATTCGGTCAGCTCGCTTGCTTGCTGTGTGCGCTGCTCTGGCGCCCAGGACTCGCTGTTGAGGTTTCCGATGACGTCGCCACGCCCGTCACCCTGGACTCCCCCGCCAAGCGTATCGTCACGCTGTCGCCGCACGCCACAGAGTTGGCCGTCGCCGCGGGTTTACAGCAGCGGCTCGTCGCGATCAGTCTGGGCAGTGAGGCGCCAAAGGACCTGGCAGGCCTGCCGCGTATCGGCGGAGCTGGCGCGGTCGATCGCGAACGACTGCTCGCGTTGCAACCCGATCTGGTGATTGCCTGGGCATCCGGGAACCGACCGCAAGACCTCGCGTGGCTGACCCGCAGCGGCATCGCCGTGTATCGCAGCGAACCGACCAGCTTGGAGCAGATCGCGCTTTCGATCGTCAAGCTCGGCCAGCTCGGGGATAGCGAAGGCGCCGCGCAACAGCGCGCAGATGCGTTCAGACAAGCGATCCGCACGGATTGCCGCGCACTGTCCAAGGAGGCCGTTTACGTCGAGGTTTGGGAACGGCCCGCGATGACGGTCGGCGGAAAGCACTGGCTCAATGATGTGTTGCAGCGGACCGGCTACCGCAACGCATTTGCCGATCAGCTCCGCGGCGTCTTTGTGCTGACCGATGAGGTGCGTATGGCATCAGCGGCGCTGCCACGGATAAGCCTGGTCCGGCGCTACGACGGTAGCGAGGCAGACCGGCTCGCCGACCAGTTGTCGGTGCCGGGGCCGCGGCTCGCCGATGCCGTACAGCGGCTATGCCGCCAACGGCTCGGGTTGGCGACGCCCTGAACCCGGATCAGGTGTAGAGCTCTCGGTACAACTGCATCCCGTTATTGGCCTCGGCACCACTGAGGACGAAGCCAACGAGCCGGTCGCCGGAGCGAAAATCAACCCGATCCGCCGCTGCGTTGGCCTGCGCTATCAGCGCCGGCTGCGCGTCTTCCGACGGCGGACAGACCGTCAATGGCAGGCTCGGCGTCTTGATCCGCACCAACGGCGGTTTGATATCAAACGGCAGGTCTTCGCCAACCAGTTTCGCCGCAATCGTTGCTGCCTGCCGACGGATCGGCTCGATGTACGCGAATACCTGGCCCTCGACGGCGGCACAGTCACCAATGGCGAAAATGTCTGCCTGCGAGGACTGCATCAGGCGGTCGGTCATGATGCCCCGGCTGACCGCCAAACCGGCCTTTTCGGCCAACTGGGTATTCGCGACCAGACCGGCCGCGGACAGCACCAGATCGGTTTCGAACGCGTCACCATCAGACAATGTCATGCGTAAGCGGTCACCGCTGTGCTCGACCCGATCAGCGGTTGCGTGGAACACCCAGGACACGCCTTTGGATTGCAGGGTCTCGCGCAACTGCTGACCGGTCTCTTGCGGCAGCAGGCTGGCCAGCGGGTAATCGGTCGGGTCGACCACCGACACCGCGTAGCCGGCGCTGGAAAGATCTTCCGCGAACTCACAGCCGATCAGGCCCGCGCCCAATATGGTCACGTGCCGCACGCCGGCATCCAGACGTTGGCGCAGGCGTCGGTACGCCGCGAGGTCATTGACCCGGAGCACCTGGTCGGCCGCGTCGCCGTCGATCGGCAGCGTGCGCTGCTGCGCACCGAGCGCCAACACCAAATGCCCGTAATCGATCCCGCCCTTGGCCGTCGTGATCCGTTTCTTCGACGTATCGATCTTCAGCACCCGTGTTTCGGTACGCACCTCGATACCCAGTTCGGCGGCCTTGGTCAGTGCGTCCTGTTCCGCCAGGTCACCGGCCGATTTGCCATGCGCTAATGCGGTGGACAACGCAGGCTTCGGGTAACTGATGCCTTCGCACGACGTCACCAGCAAGATCGGCCGCTCGGCATCGCGTGCGCGGACCGCTTCGGCGACGGACCAGCCGCCAATACCGGCACCGACGATCACCAAGTAGTCGGCACCACCTTTGCTCTTGGCAACGTTCTTCTTGCCAAAGCGAGCCGCAGACGCACGTGGCGCGGCGGCCGGCGCCATCTCGGGCAGCAGGCGCAGGTCGCTTTTGCGCAGTCCGCAGAGCGGGCATTGCCAGTCTTCCGGGATCTGCTCGTAGCGGGTGCCTGGGGCCAGCCCTGAATCAGGATCGCCCTTTGCCTCGTCGTAGATGTAGCCGCAGGCATCACAAACCCAGCGGCGAAAG
The DNA here is from genome assembly GCA_942490985.1 of uncultured Gammaproteobacteria bacterium. Classification (GTDB taxonomy): domain Bacteria; phylum Pseudomonadota; class Gammaproteobacteria; order Chromatiales; family Chromatiaceae; genus Thiosocius. The sequence continues at coordinate 73,041 of CALNYW010000002.1, read as the reverse complement.
TCTTCGGTTTCCACGTCAGGCCTCCGGGACCGTCGCCAGGATGTTATTGAATATCCCATCGAGCTCGGTGCCTATCTCGGTCAGCGCCGGCGCATCGAATGGTGCGAAAACCTCGCTCGGCAAACGGCACGCGACCTTGACCGCATCGCCGTCTTCGTAGACGTGGATGCGCAAGGGGATGTCGTGACCCGCCGGCTTGCAGGCGGCCCAGACGCGGATCGCGAAGTCGGGCCTGAACACCTCGAGAATCTGATCCGCGGGGACTTCTTTACCCATCTTTGCGGCATTGGCCTGGCCGTTGATATGCGCGACCACGCGCATGTTCTCCGCCTCGATGCCGGCCAACAGCGCGTTGACGGTCGCGTCGGCCGACAAGGTGGAAGCAAAAGTCTTCATGAAGTCTGGTTTTCCTTCTATCAAAAAGGGGCCGCAGCCCCTTGGGTCAGTCAGCTCAGGCGGCGGCCGCCAATGTGTCGAGCTCTTTGCGCAGATGCTTTATTGCCGGCGTCACGATCGCGACGAAATACGACTCACGCAGTTTGCGTTGGGCAGGTGCGGTACGCAGGTAGCCTTGGGCCCCGGTGTGCAACATCGCCGACTGCGAAGCACGCAGCGCCAGTTCGCCGGCCGCGAGCCGCAGCTCGAGGATTTCGCGGAAGAAATCCTCGGAGGTCTCGAACGGGTCTTCGGCCAAGGCCATCACCGCCTCGACCGCGTCATCGAGCTCTTCCTGGAGCTCATCGGGACGATCGTCGAGGTACTGGTTCACATGACCGAGCAACGGCTCAACGCCACGACACAGGTCGATGCAGGATTGGATGTTGCCGACGCCCATGCCGAACTGCAGCAACACGATGCCGGCACGCGAACGGCGCAGGAACGCCGCACCATCGTGGTCGATAATCATGTCGTCCGGGATGAAGACATTTTCGAAGATACAGGCGAAGGTGCGGGTACCCTCCAGCGCGGTGAAGTGTGCGGAAAGGCGCAGCGAGAAACCTTCCATCTGGCAGTCGACCAGGGTCATCACCGACCGTCCCGGCTCGCCGACCAGTTCAAACAGCGTACCGAAAACGTGGTCTTCGCCGAGGTTCGACACCCAGGGCAGGGAGCCGTTGACGACGTAACCGCCGTCGACCCGCTTGCCCTTGAGACGCAGTTCTTCGATGCCGGCAAAGGCCTTCATGGTGTTCGACATGCCGGTGCCGGCCAACACCTCGCCACTGGCGACGCGCGGCAGCCAGGTATCCCGGACCGTATCGTTGGTGGCGTTTTGCAGGTACCAGCCCCCGGTGTCCTGACACCAGTTCGCAAACCCGGTCGACAGGCATTCGTGAGACACCTCGGCCATCGCTGCCAACGCGGTCGGCATGTCGTGTTGACCATCGGCGCGGGCCGACGGCAAGTGATAGCGGAAAGCACCAACCGCGCCGAGCTTACGCAAAACGTTCTCGGGATAAAGACCCTCGAGGTCGATATCAACGGTCAATGGCTTCAGATCCGTGTCGACGATTTGTCGCGTCGCGCTGATCAGCTCGGCACTGGGCATCAGCACGTCGGTCATATGTTCTGCGGGTAAGCTCATGTCGGGGTCCTTCGTGATACTGGTTTAGTTAGTCGCTTAGGCCGATGTCACGTCGACTTCGACGTTGTTGCGCAGGGTGTTGGCCACCGGCGACCAGACATTCGAATGCTTGATGATGTCGTCGATCTCTTCCTGCGGACCATCGCCAGCGGCATCGATCTTCACGCGAACGGCGCTGAAGCCGAGCGTTTTCGCCTCGTTGAGATCACCGGTGCCCCAGACGGCCGTGACATTGATGTCGCCTTCCAGTTCGAGTTCCAGTTTGGTCAGCTTGATGCCGCGCGCAGTGGCATTGGCGTGCACGCCAACCGCCAGGCAGGCGCCCAAGGTGGCAAGCACGGCTTCTGACGGGTTCGGCGCGTTGTCTTCGCCCAGCAGGTGCGGCGGCTCGTCGATCAGCATCGGCGCAAGGTCGCGGACATAGGTCTGCATGCGGAACTGACCTTCGCAGACCGTCTTCGCCTTCAAGGTGACGACGGAATCCGGGTTCGCCTTACCTTTTTCACCAAGCGCTTTCAGCCCGTCAGAATCCAGCGGACGAAGGCAGCTCATTGACTTGGCGACGGTTTGCGGGTTGGCACTCATGTGGGTTGTCTCCTCAAATGGACGATTGATTTGGTGTACGTCCGAAACAGAGCAACCCGCGTGCCAGATTACATTTTATTATTCAAAACAATGTTTTAAGAGAAATAGGCCCGATCAGGCCCGACATCAAGCGACCGCCTTTGTCGACAATGTCGACCATAAGCGTTCGGTTTGTCAGCGATTGTCGAATCGGCACCGTCAGCGGTGATGGATGCCGTCAGGTCTTCAGGCCCAACTTCTGTAGACGATAACGCAGCTGGCGCGGGGTCAGGCCGAGACTCAGGGCGGCCCGCGTCTTGTTGCCCTGGTGCCGACGCAAGGCATCGAGGATGCGCCCACCCTCGTCATCGCGCACCCGCACGTAAGGCCTTAGCCCCTCGGCGAACGGTTGCGCCGGCGGGTGGGCATCGACCGTCGCCGCCGGATTGTGCGGCGGGTGTGACGGCAGCGTCGTACTGTCCGGCGAGTTGATCCCCTCTTCCTCGACCAGGATCCGCTTGACCAGGTCGCGTGGGATCAGCGATTCGACACTCATCAACACCGCCCGCTTTATCAGGTTCTCGAGCTGGCGGATGTTGCCGGGCCAGGGATAACCATCCAGCACCTCGACGGCGCCCGGTCCGAACGCCACGTTGCGACCGAACTCCTGGTTGGCGGCGTTCAGAAAAAATCTCGCCAGAATCGGCACGTCACCCTGGCGCGCGCGCAACGGCGGCAGCCGGATCGGGAAGATATTCAAGCGATAAAACAGATCGAGACGGAAGCGGTTCTCGTTGACGGCCTCCTGCAGATTCTTGTGGGTCGCCGCGAGTATGCGCACGTCGACCGGCGTTTCCTTGCTTGCCCCCACGCGCTGGATCACCTTTTGCTCCAGCACCTTGAGCAGCTTGGCCTGCAGTTCGAGATCGAGGTCGCCGATTTCATCCAGGAACAGGGTGCCGTTAGAGGCCATCTCGACTTTGCCACGCTTCATCGCGGTGGCACCGGTGAACGCACCCTTTTCATGGCCGAACAGCTCGGACTCGATCAGGGTCGCCGGGATAGCGGCGCAGTTGATACTGACAAAAGGCCCTTCGGCGCGGTCGCTGGCCAGATGCTGCATGCGCGCGAAGCGTTCCTTGCCGGTACCCGATTCGCCCAGCAGTAACACCGTCGTGCCGGTACCGGCGACCTGCAGCGCCTGCTGAATAGCCTGTTGCAGGGCTGGGCTTTGGCCCATGATCCCGTAGCGGGCGCCCTTGCTTTCCAGCTTGTTTTTCAACAGCTGGTTTTCCGACAACAGGTGGGCCGTGCGTTCGGCAATCAGCTCGTTGACCCGCAGTGCCTGGCCAATGAAGGTGGCCAACACCTGTAACAAAGCGACGTCGCGCTGGAACGGGCGTTCGCGCTGGCGCAGGCGATGCACCGCGAGCACGCCAGCCGGGTACTCCTCGATAACGATCGGCACCGCGATGAACGCGACGGCCTCATCGGGCAGCGTCGTCCGGTCGACGGCCCGTGCCAGGTAAGTGGGTTCTTCGTCGATGTTTTGGATCAGCGCCAGCTGGCTGGTCTGAAAGACGCGGCCGGTAACGCCCTCGCCGATCATGTAGCGACCGCGGGCGCGCTCGCTGTCGGTCAGGCCATAGGCATACTGAATCTGTAGCGCGTTGGTTTCTTCGTCGGGCAACAGTACCCGGCCTCGATTCAGGCCGAGCAGTTGCGACAACAAACGCAGAATGCCCCTGACCGCGGGTTCAGGGTCTGTCGACTTGGTGATAAGCCGAGCCGCTTCCTGCACAACCAGCAGTTCGGCCTCGGGCGTTGTAGCAATCTTTGAATCGGCCATCGCAACCATTCGATAACGCACAGAGAAACAACCGATGCAGCAAGACAGATGCCAGGCCGGCAACCAACCGCACGGCGGCCCGATCTGGCGGGACCGCCCAATCAGTGCGACAAAGGCCCGGCCGACTGCACCAATGTAGTGCGGCCGACCGAGCCTGTTTGCCTTATTTTCGAGCAATCGGGCGCCGCCCGACGCGGCTCAATCCTGATGGTGCCAGCTGAACCGCTTGATGAGACTGACGCAAATGCCGTCGAGGAAGAAACCGATCACGCCGATCACGACCACCATAGCGGCCAGGGTGTCATATTCCAGCGTATCCCGTGCATCGTTGATCGCATAACCGAGCCCGCTGGTCACGCCGAGATACTCGGCCGGCACCAAGACGATCCAGGCCACGCCCACCGCGAGCCGGATCCCGGCAAAAATATCCTGAGCGATCGCCGGGAAGATAATCCGACGCAGCATCTGAAAGCCGTCAGCACCGAGGTTCTTCGCCACCTTGAACCACAAGGGGTCGATGCGACGAACACCCTGCGCGGTCGAAAACAGCACCGGCCAGATCGCTGCCACGGCGATCAGGAACACGATGGCGCCGTCCCAGGTCGCAAAAGCCAGCACCGCGATCGGCATCCAGGCCAACGGTGAGATCATCCGCAGGAACTGGAACGGCACGTGAGTGATCTCGCGCATGCTGGCGAACAAGCCAATGCCGACACCGACCGGCACGCCCAGCACGACCGCCCACAATAGACCCAAACCAATCCGCTCGAGGCTTGGCGCCGTGGCCTCCCAGACGTAACCGTTGGCCAGCAGTTCGGTCAGGCGGGCGAACGCAGGCGCCGGGGCAAAGTCGGCAAACGACTCGGTGTCCGGGTTGCTGGCAATCATCCAGCCGCCCAGCCACCAGACGGCGATCAGCACGGCGATACCCACCAAGGGATAGCCCAGCTTGCTGACAAAAAATCGCCCGAGCTCACCCCAGTCAACGCTTTCGTGCCGATGGTCGAGCTTGGCGACCATCACGGGCTGCGGCGTGCTCATATCTTCACCACTTCCTCGCGCTCGTATGGGTTGGCTGGATCGACACCCGGCGCGTTCTCCCAACCCTTGTGTTTCTCCATGGCCACTTTGACGTGCTTGTAATCGACCAGGTCATCCGCCACGAACTGCGGGTCAAGGCCCTTCAGGAAGGTCTTGTCGCCACCGACCAAAGTGTCGTTCATCGAATCGACGATCAGCTTGGTGGCCGACGGATACGGGTACGGCGAAAAGTCGATACGGCCGTTGGCGAATTCTTTGGCGTGACGAATCGCATGCGGCTTGGCGTACTTCTCTTCGTCGTAAAGGGTCATCGCGCGGACCACCGCCTTGCCCGGCATCGGCAGGTACTTCTTGCCATCGCGCGACATCATCATTGCGACCTCTTCCTTGTTCTCCTGGGCGTAGACCTGCGCCTTGACGATCGCGTTCATGACCTTTTGCGTCCACTCGGGCTTGGCCGCCACGGTCTGCTCATTCATGCAGATCACGCAGCACGGGTGGTTTTTCCACATGTCGCCAGTGAAACGCAGCATCTTGCCGCCTGCCTTCAGTTCGCCGAATGCATTAAACGGCTCGGCAACAATGAAGGCGTCGATCTTCTTGGCCGCCAGTGCCGGCGGCATGTCCGGCGGCGGCATGATCATCAGGTTGACCTCATCTTTGGCCAGCGGTGCGGTCTGATCCTTGATCACCGGCTTGAGGCCGGCCTCGCGCAGGCCCATCTGCAGCACGATGTTGTGCATGGAGTACCAGTAAGGCACCGCGATCTGCAGCCCGCCGAGGTCTTTGAAGTCCTCAGCGCCGGTGTGTTTACCGACAACCAGCGCGGAGCCATTGATGTGCGCCCATGACATCACCTTGACCGGAAAGTCGTTGTTGTAACGCATCCAGACCGGGATCGGCTTGAGCAGGTGCACGAGATTGAACTTGCCCGCGGCAAATCCCTCCACCAGCGGCGACCAACCGCGGATCAGGGTAGGCTTTTCGGCCTTCAGACCCTCGTCTTCAAAGAACCCCATCCCATGCGCCACCAGCAACGCCGTGGCATCGGTGATCGGCAGGTAACCGATCCGCACGACCTCATCTTCGGGCGGGGTCATGTTGGCCAGGCTCATGCCGGGCAGGGTCATGCCGGCCGCCAGACCACCCATCGCGAGTGAATCCAGCATGAAGTCGCGGCGACTCATTTCATGGTCCTGCAGGTATTGAAGCTCTTCTTCGTTGATCTTGGGCACGGGGTACTCCTAGGTTTCTAACTGGGTTAATTGGTCGGATCAGGCGGCCTGTTTCGAGCCGGCCACAACGTCGTCTGCGTCGTCTTGAGTCGCTGCTGGGCCGCCTGCTACCAGGCTTTCGAATTGGGTCATCAGCGCCTCGCGCTGACGGCTGAATTCGGCGGAGGCGCGGTTGCGCGGGAAGGGCAGATCGACGTTGAGCTCACCGACGATATGGCCAGGGTTGGCCGACATGATCAGCACGCGGTCAGCCATGGCAACGGCTTCGTCGATGTCGTGTGTGACGATCACCATGGTCAGGTCTTCGCGGCCGGTAATCTCGGCGACCTCGTCCTGCAGGCTCGCCCGGGTGAAGGCGTCGAGGGCCGAAAACGGCTCGTCGAGCAGCAACAGTTCCGGCGATGTGGCAAGCGACCGAGCCAGCGCGACGCGCTGTTGTTGGCCGCCCGAAAGGCTTTGGACATTCTCGTCGGCCTTTTCACTAAGGCCGACCATTTCCAACAGTCGGTCGATTTTTTTCGGGTCGCGCGCACCGCCGAACACCAGGCCCAGCTCGGCGTTCTCCCGAACGTTCATCCATGGGTAGAGCGACGGTTTCTGGAACATCATGTTCCATTTCGCGCTCGGCTTGCTGACCTGGTGGCCGTGGATACGGACGCAGCCCTCTGACGGGAGCAGCAGGCCAGCCAACATGTGCAGCAGGGTGGATTTTCCACAGCCGCTGCGTCCGATCAGTGCAATCCGCTCGCCCGGATGGATCTTCAATTCGATGTTTTCCAGTGTCGGTGCTGGCTGTCCTTTGAACGTGTGGGTGATGTAGTCGATGCTGATACTTGCGCTCATGAACGAGCCCCTGAAAACTTTGACAGGGGTGGTTCTGCAGAGATCATGCCAGCCGAAATTTCCTTTCGCGGTCGTGGTTTTCATCGCCAATCGGCGGGCAATGTGTCCACTTTGTCGACTATGTCGGACAAACGACGTGACATTCCTGCGAATCCGGCTCGACAAACGTCGTGGCGCCCTGATTGGGACAGCGCCACTCCCAACTGGCACTGCTTTTGCTTCATTCCGGCTCAACCTAGACCGCGAAACCTCAAGAGGAAGCTGTGCCATGAATAAATCAGAAATGCGTGACGCCATCCTGGCTGCCAAGAAAGCCAAGGACATGACCTGGGAGGCCATCGCACAAGCGGCCGGTCTTTCGCCGGAGTACGTCGTTTCCGCCTGCCTCGGCATGAACCACCTTGACGCAAGCAACGCCGACTCGCTGACCGCTGCGCTCGGCCTCGATGCCGCAGTATCAACCGCCCTGCAGGAATTCCCGAACAAGAAATGGGACCAGATCGTGCCGACAGACCCGCTGATCTACCGGCTCTACGAGATCGTCGGTGTATACGGCGAGACCATCAAGGAGATCATCCACGAGAAGTTCGGTGACGGCATCATGTCCGCCATCGACTACAACATGAACATCGACAAGGAAAAAAATCCTGCCGGTGATCGCGTGGTGATCACGCTGAACGGCAAGTTCCTGCCTTACAAGTCCTGGTAAGCACGTTCACACGCCGAACACCGAACGCAATCGTGACTGGCAGCGGGCCATGCTCATTGGCCTGCTTGCCAGCATCGTCAGCGGCTACGCCGCGGCGACAGACGAATCGCTCGATGACCTGATGAACCGTGAACCGTGGGACTCGTGCACCTACTGTCACGGGATCGACGGCGCTATCTACGATCCGACCATACCGGCCATTGCCGGCCAGTCTGCCGCCTACCTGCGCAAGCAGCTTGCCGATTTTCGCGCCGGCAAACGCGTCGACCCAAGCGGGATGATGACCTCGGCCTTGTTTCTATTGGACGCCAAAGACGACGCCGCAGTGGTTCGCTACTTCTCGACTAAGCCGCGACCGACAGCGGAACCAGCGATTGCAAACTCGCCGTCAATGCTCGGAAAAAAACTCTACGCCCAGGGGCTGAATGGTAAGCCCGCTTGCCAAAGCTGCCACGGCAACGAGGCGCGTTCGGCCAACGCGACGTACCCGGCGTTACATGGGCTCAGCGCGGGCTATATCGCACGCCAACTCCAGCGCTTTCGTGCCGGCGACCGCGCCAATGACGTTCAACAGCTCATGCGAACCGTTGCCCAACGATTGAGCGATGAAGAAATCGATGCGGTTGCAAATCACATCGATCAGCGTTGACCCAGGCAGCAATCAACCTCGACAGCAGAGCCAACGGCGGACAGTCCCGCGCGCTGATGGTTTAGACTGGATTCGGCCGAGGGTGGGTGAAAACTCCGTCGAGGGATGACCCGTAGACTGCCGGTCGAACAATGCTCTTTCAGTCCACGTGTAGGCAACAGAATCTCCCGCAGGTAATCGGCAATACCGTGACATTGATGCAAATCGCCTCAAGCTGAGAAACGATTTCAGAGGCCCACTTTTGAGTTTTCACACGGTCTCGGCCATACGCGGAGATAGCCAGCACACTTGGCTACGGGTGAAGGCGGTCATAATCGGTCAAAAGAACGCTGCCGAAGCAGGATCAATTTGTTGCACCCTATCCCCGATATTGCCCAAGTATCCGAGGACGCCGAGTTCTATCCCTGGTGGGCATCCACAAGGAAAACCTTGCATTCGAGTAAGGTATTCGAGATGATGCGCTTGCAGCAGTGAATTTTTGTAGTTTTTCGGCAGTTCCTCTCGCGTCTATTCGTGGCAGACCCTTCCGCAATTCGTCAGCATTTGTCTGCATAAACACACGTTAAAACTAAATAGAGGTAACCGTAATGGCTACAGGTACAGTTAAGTGGTTCAGTGACGAAAAAGGCTTTGGCTTTATCACCCCTACTGATGGTTCCAAGGACGTCTTCGTCCACCACAATGCCATCCAAGCCGGTGGTTTCAAATCCCTGTCCGAAGGGCAGTCCGTCTCGTTCGACATCGAGCAAGGCCCCAAAGGCCCCAGCGCGGCGAACGTCGTAACCGAGTAAACCTAGGTGCCAGGTGCTAGCCACCTGGTGAAGAAGCCCCGCCAAAAGCGGGGCTTCTTCCGTTTTGGGTCGACTGCATACCCATGCCCGACTCAATTTCGCAGGTTTTCTCCTGCAACCTGCCGCTTTGTCTCAGTTCGGCCACTAGCGGTCTAGTCAAGGGCGCCGCATCACTCCATCAGACAGGGATATAGCGCAATCAAAGCAGTTGCCACTGCTGCGCCTGCAGTCTGTTGGATATCCTTTGATATCCATATCTTTCGTCATGAGCTGAATGGTGGCGTTAACGTCTTTTTGGATGTCAAACACACTACGGTTTTCTACGTCCATCGAAGGAAGACATGTGGAAATTGCATCGGGATCCCCCCCATGGAGGAATCGGGTTGTCGCGATACCTGCCAGTGCGCCTTTTACTATTCCGGTGCAATGAGCAATTTTCTCGCGATCTTCTATCGTGAATTTTTCTTAGTGAACGATTGAGCCGTTGGCAACGTACTCTTGAGCGCTCCACGTGAATGCCCAGGTTGGCATTACGTGGGCGAACAGGAAGCAAAACGGAACAGCCTTTTCACGCTGGAAGTCTCTCATTTCAATCAGATCAGAAGAATATCGCCCTGTAGGCGGTTAGTGCAGACTGACGGCTGAATGACGTACTCAGGCTTTTGGCCTTTGCCGGCGTCTTCGGCTGGGTTCCGCCACAATCGGCGGTAGCGAGATGCAGGCTAAAGCGTGGTCTGTCCCCGGTTGTCGCCCGGTTGTCGATAAGGGCGCCGTGTCCACCGAGTGTTACCATCGAGGTGGAAATCGACGTGTCTTCGCTTCGGCCAAAACAAAAGTCGGTACCTAAACTGGATCTCCAGACGCTCCTAGCGTTGCAAGGCCCGGGGCACAAGCAGACACGGGCGCAGCAACAGGACGAAAAAACAAATCATGGCGCTGAGTTCGACGATCTACCGATGCTCGCTCCAGGTATCTGACCTGGACCGCGGCTACTATCAAACCCATAACTTGACCGTCGCGCGCCATCCGTCAGAGACCGACGAGCGCATGATGGTTCGCGTGCTTGCATTCGCCCTGAACGCCGACGAGCAGCTGAGCTTTACGCGCGGAATCAGTCAGGACGACGAACCCGACCTGTGGCAGCGTTCGCTCAGCGGCGAAATCACGCTCTGGATAGAGACAGGTCATCCGGATGAGAAACGCATCAGGAAGGGCTGCTCCAGATCCGGGCGGGTCATAATCTATTGCTTCCAGCATCGTTCCGCCACGGTGTGGTGGAAGCAGATATCGGCAAAACTCGAACGTTTCGCCCATCTTTCGGTATTTAAGTTGCCGGAAGGTATCAGCGAGCAACTCGCTTCGTTCGCGCAACGCAACATGGAGCTGCAGTTCACGCTACAAGACGGAGAAATCTGGCTATCGAATAAAGACACCAGCCTTCAATTCGCACTCGAACCGTTGCGTTAGTTGTTCAGGAGCGCCGCCGCTGTGGCGCAGCAAACGTGTCTTCAGGCTGCGGGAGAGGTAGAAAGATGCGGAACACAGGTCCATAGAGTCGTTTACTTTGGTTTTATCGGTCTGGAATCGATTCCGTGTTCGCACCAAAAACCATCGGCCGCCTTCAGGGCGACCGATCGCCCACTGGACTTCATCGCCCCTCTGGCGGCCCCGGTGCCGAAATCGCGGGTCAACGTCACTCGCTTCGATGGGATGTTTGCGCCAAAACAGCAACACCGGGAGCCCGTAGCTGGGGCGAGCGCGGAACGCCCATTTCGACACTTGCGGGGTGTCGCCAGCGCCTGGATGCTTTCGACCGCAAGGCGTTGAACCCGGACGAAAGGAACGCACCAAACGAAAACGCCACCATTTGAGGTGGCGCTTTTTATCGCGTAAATGGCGCTTTCGGCTAACTGCAGACTAAACAAAACCCGGCAGACCGCCGCCCTGAAAATCGGACAGCCCGGACGCAATATGCAAACACACGATCAATGCAGCATGCTGCATTGCAGCCGGGCGAAGTAATGAATCGAATTCCCGGCATCCTGATCGCCGCCTGGGCCGTGCCAGGATTCAACCCAGGCGACGTCAATTGCCGTCGAAGTCTCCATCGTAGTGTTCCGGCACAAATGACTGATCAGAAATCGGCGGCCGGACGTAGTTGGTATTGATTTCGCGCGGCCCCAACTCGATCGGCTCGGGCGTCAGATCCTCGTAAGGGATCGTGTCGAGCAGATGCTTGATGCAGTTCAGCCGGGCGTGTTTCTTGATGTCCGAGTTAACCACGTACCATGGCGCCTGCTTGGTGTCGGTGTGTGCGAACATGGCGTCCTTGGCCCTGGAGTACTCCACCCAACGGTTGCGCGATTCGATGTCCATCGGGCTCAGCTTCCAGCGTTTCTTCGGCTCATTCAGACGTGACTGGAACCGCCTCTCCTGTTCTTCGTCGCTGACCGAGAACCAGTATTTAAGCAGAATGATCCCGGAGCGGATCAGCATGCGTTCAAACTCGGGGCAAGTGCGCATGAACTCCTGGTATTCTTCGTCACTGCAGAAACCCATGACCCGTTCCACACCCGCGCGGTTGTACCAGCTGCGGTCGAACAGCACGATTTCGCCCGCGGCCGGCAGGTGCGGCACGTAGCGTTGAAAGTACCATTGCGTCTTTTCGCGCTCGGTCGGCGTACCCAACGCCACCACCCGGCAGACACGGGGATTCAGGTGTTCGGTAATGCGCTTGATCACACCACCTTTGCCGGCGGCATCTCGACCCTCGAAAATTACGACGACCTTGAGACCGTTGGTCTTTACCCATTGCTTCAACTTGACTAGTTCATCCTGCAACCGGGCCAGTTCCGCTTCATAGACAGAATTGCTGATCTTGCTGCGACCCTTGGTGGTTTTGGTCGTTGAGGTTTTCTTCTTTCCCATGACAGCGTGGTGCCCCGTTAATCAGTGCCAGTGGTGAACGCTAGCAAGTATTGCGCCGGGAGAGGGGCGGCGACCGGTGATTCGAAGACGGTATCGCGGCGAAAGTGTCCACGCCGCGCTGCTTGCGGTGCACGCTGCCATGACAGCATCCGTCAATCCATCGCCGATTACCAACCGCCCGGCCAGAATCGCACCCTGGTGGTGCATGAGCGCACCATGGCCATGCAGTCAAGAGAACCCGTAGGCGGGTTTAACAGCTACTTTACGACTTCGCGTACCACGCTTTCTATAACAACCGCGGGTAACGAATGTCTCTTTGGGTGTTGCGACCTGCCCTCCCAGCCGGGCGCTTTGAAGCATCCTGGCAGCCTGCATCACGAGTGCCTTGACGACAGTCTCGCTTCGTTAGCCGACAGACGCGCCGCACAAACGACAACACCACCCGTCCAAGCGGGGCGATTGGTTGGGCTCAACGGCGCTTCCGGCCACAGCCAGCCCTTTCCCCAGGTACTCATCAACGTCCGTTCCGGTAGGGTGCCGGCATCACAGCAATCCGGCTGCCGATCAGCCTTCAACACGGTGCCACCATTGAAGGCCATCTGCGGAATGTCTGCTTCGCGTCTCAAAAAAATGGCGGCATAATTCTGTTCTGGATCAAGAGCAACGCAGACTTCCTGTCTCGTTGATTGCGAAGCCAGTTTTACGATCGGTGTCATTTCATGAAAGTGTTCATCTGGAGAGAAGCGGAAATGAAGCGTTTCACAAGTCTGACAATCACCATCATCGTCTTCTTGTTAGCTGGCGCTGCCAGTGCGCATGAGAGTACCGGCATCGCCGGAGGATTCGTCAGTGGCTTCCTTCATCCCGTACTCGGCTGGGATCATGTTGTCGCTATGATTGCGGTTGGGTTGTGGGGCGCATTCCTGGGCAGTCCCGCAATATGGATTCTTCCCGTTGTCTTCCCACTGGTAATGGCCTTTGGAGGAGCTCTCGGAGTAATGGGCGTGCCTATCCCAGCTGTTGAAACGGGCATTGCTGCATCTGCTGTAGTGCTAGGCGCTATGGTGGCTATCGCAGCCCGCCCACCAATTTGGATCGCTGCGGTGATCGTCGGTGTGTTTGCGGTATTTCACGGCCATGCGCATGGCACGGAGCTACCAAACGCCGCGAATCCCCTTGCGTACAGCGTCGGTTTCGTAATCTCTACGGGATTGCTGCACCTTTCTGGCGTCGCGTTCGGGTTACTCGTCCGTTGGCCCGCAGGGAAAATTGCCGTTCGGGCGGCCGGCGGTGCGATAGCGCTGGCCGGCGTTGGCTTCTTAACGGGAGCTGTATGACCAGTTCAGCTAGGGCCTATGTTTTTTGGGCCTTGCTCGTAATTCCGCAGTTAAGTCTCGCTCATAGCCCAATTGAAGGTATTGACAACTTTTACAGCGGGCTTCTGCATCCTGTCTTTGTACCGGCCCATTTGCTGTTGTTGATCGCCCTAGGACTCTTTATCGGACACAGAGGCGTAAAGGACAACCAAGCGGCGTTATTGGTCTTTCTTATCGCAGTAGCGTTAGGGCTGATTGCAGCCTGGTTTTCATTCGGCGTTGAGCTGGAAGTGCTGATCCTAACTGGGGCAGCATCTCTTGGCATTCTGATAGCGACAAGCCTTGAATTGAATCGCTATTGGTGTGCGTCGATCGCAGCTCTGGCGGGGCTGTCGCTCGGGATAGACTCGTCTCAGGACACGCTATCAGGGGCTGAAAAGTCTGCTGCGTTACTTGGTAATGGGTTGGGGCTTTATCTGCTAATTCTTTATCCAACGGCAGCAGCAGATCGATTCAATAAGAAACCGTGGCAGAAGATTGGGGTTCGTATCATCGGTTCATGGATCGCTGCGAGTGCGTTGTTGGTATTGGCATTATCGTATTCGTCCGGCGCAATGGCGTGAGACCTTGCCTGCTTGTTGAACCAGCACCCGGGACGGTCGCGCCAAATACCCCCAATCACTTTGTGAGATTGTCATTAATGAATCGAGTTGCCCGCATCATCGCGTCCTGAGCGGCAAGATCGTCGGCCAGCGTTCGCACATGCGGCGGACGGAAATCGAATCCTCGCCCAACGCCTGGATAGATCACAAGCTGCGCTTGCTTACCCGCGGCCTGCATGGATTGAATTGCGGTCTCTATGGAGCGGCGACGCTGGTACTGCTCTTGATCGCCGATAAATACCAGGGTCGGGATCGATAACTGATCAACTTCGCTGGCGTAACGATAGACCTGCATTGGCTCAGGTGCGTTGGGATCCTGCATATGCGGGTACCAAGCCACATAGCAGGCGATGCTTTTTTGCTGCTGGCCATGGGTGGTGGCTGCTTTCAGTGCGATGTAGCCTCCACGTGTCTGAGAGGCAAGACATGCCTGCTTGGTACTCACGTTGTCCAACGCCAACAAGACGTCAACCCCAGCCGCGGCGTCAGTCTCCACGAGATAGTCATGCTCGATCGGCAGCGTTTCGATGAAGCGACCACTGAACACATCCGGAGCAAGCACCACGAATCCACGTGCCGCCAACCGCCTGACTTGCGCCTGAATAAGTTCATCCAGTCCACGTCGGCCATGTTGATAAAGGACTGCGGGGTATTTCTTCCCATCGGCCGGGTACGCGATCAATGCTGGTACGGATACATCACCATTCGGATACTCGACCCAGCGGGTCTCGACGCTGTGGTTGACCGGCACGGGAATATGGCCTTGTTCCCACCATGCATTGTCCCACCACCAACTCTGAGGACCGACTGGGTTCTCCATCGGTTGATAGCCCCAGGCGGGCAAGATCGGCAGCAAGGCTATCAGGCAGGTTATCCAACAACGCTTCATACGATGTGTCCTCATTGTTGCGCAGTGACGGTTTACGCGAAAAGTTTAGCGTGCTTGTTGCACCCGTATCCGGAATGATCGCATCGGTCAGGTGCGGTTGGACGCCGGCCTGGAGCGGTACTGCGCGCAAACCGCGAAACGGTGAGGCGCAGGGAAGCGCCGAACCGGACCTTAGCGGTAGCTATTGCTTGAGTGACACATCCGTCAGGGACACGCCTCATATCAGGCTTCCCCCGCATATTCGCCGACAAATGCGCGACCTTCCTGGATTGACTGGTGCAACAAGCAGGCGAGGTCGCCCTGTAGCGATTGGGGTGTATGCTGGGGCTTCTCAAGCAGCTTCGCGCCGGTATATCTCAGCGCACCCTGCTTTGTTATGACCGGGTACGATCCCACGATGCAGGAGCAAGCATTATGTCCAACCATGAGCAGCGGTCCCATAAGGAACAGAAGAAGCAACCCTTGCAGACAGCGAAGGAGAAGAAGGCCGCCAAGCGGGCGAAAAAACACGAGGGTGACCACCACGAGTTCATCGTCAAGAAACCCTGACGGTCGGCCCGAATTGCATTCGGCGTCAATGCGCCGCTGATCCGTGCAATCTTGAAAGCGGATTTTCGATCAGGTGTTGCAGGAATTCTCTCGCCCGGCATCAACCCAGCGGGCAGCCTAGGTCGATGATGACGCCGGCGACGTTCGGTAGCGATATTTCGCCGCAGGGCCGCGCACAGGCTCAATTAAACGGCTTGGGCCGAAACATGGCCGTGTCTTAGGCACGCGACGCCTCGGGTACATTCTGCCAGTCGGCCAGGCGAACGCTGAAAACCAACGCCGTGACCTGGCGTCCCGGGACTAACCCCAGCAGTGGTTCTTTGCCAATGACCGACCAGCCGAGATGTTGGAAGAAGCCGACAGCGGCTTTGTTGAAGTCTTCGCAACCTGCCTGAGCCGACTCGAAACCGCGCTGCTCAAGATCTGCCAGCGCCGTGTCAAGCAGGCGACGTCCGACACCTCTGCCGCGGTAACGCTTCGCGATCCAAAGGTCGTCAACACTGTTTGACGACAAGCTGACAATGCCGGCCGGTCGGTCTCCAACGGATGCCAACCAACAGCGACCCAGCCGCTTACCCAAATAGCCTGTCCAGTAATCGACCGTACGTTGCGACAGCAATTTGGGCGGCAACATCGCCCGGTAGCTGTCATGCCACACGCGGTGGACGAGTTCGGCGGCACGGTGGACGTCGTCTTCCGCCAACGACTTGATTGCGAGTTTGGGCAGGGCAACTATCTTGGCAGTCATGGCAGTAAATCCTCGAATAACCCATTGACGATAAGCGCTGGCGCAATTGAGACAACTGGCGGATTGTGCGTTTTTGCATCGCAGCGAGGGGCATTGAAACCTCTACGGCTGCCCCTGGTCGAAATGACCAACCGAAACGACCCTGTTCGACTTGTCTTAACGGTCGCCCACAACGATGTACTTAACGAAATGACCTCTAACACACCCCGCAATACCCTGATTGGCGCGCTACTCGGTGGGTCGTTGCTGTCGACCGCTGTCGCCTATGACCTGGATCAGCATGCCTGGCGAGATCGGTTGCTGATTATCGCTGCACCGACGCAGGGCGACCCCGGTGTCCAGCAACAGCGCGCGGTAATCGAAAAAAAGGCCGACGCGATTGCAGACCGCAAGCTTCGCGTTTTCGAACTTTTCGAGAACGGCGGAACACGAGACGGGATCGCGCTTACGCCGGCAGAGACGGCGCAACTCCGAACGAGGTTTGGCATCGGTGATAAGGAACGTACCATGCTGTTAGTCGGCTACGACGGCGGCATCAAACGCCGCTCGTCGGTGGATACTGACCTGCGCATCTTTTTCCTCGACATCGACAGCATGCCGATGCGCCAGGCGGAAATCCGCGAGAAGCGTGCCGCTGGTCAGCCCGTCACCAAACCCTAGCCGGCCACCATCGGCGAATTGCTTGTCGATACACCGCCCGGTTCCCATTGGGCTTCTGGGTAATCGGTAACCCCGGATCAACGCCATGCCAGGCAACCGCTTGCTGTGATTTGAATCGCAGACTCAAGGTCTGCCAAACACGGCCGAAACCTTTGTTGATTAGAATAGTCTGATATATTAATAATCACTCAAACGGAGCAGTATCATGTTTGACAACAAGTATTTAAGGTTGCTTTTTGCGGCGGTCGCGATGGCCTTCACGTTGTCAGCGGGGGCCGATGACCTGGCACTCGAGCCATGCGTCGATGGCGCCGTGTCGCCTTCAGGCACCCATCCAACCGCGGCTTTAGAGCGGCAGGCGCTCGGCTACCAGACCTGGTCGAACTATGCGCCCTACTACCTGTTTGCGGTCTCGGCGAACTATCTCGAATCACCGTTCGATGACGAACCGGCGACGGCGGTCCCCGAGACCACTGAAACGAACTGATTGCCGCTGCAGCGCCGGTGCCCGCCGGGCGGCATCGGTCGCAACACCGAGAGATCAGTCTGTCGGCATTGATGGTGGACGCGCGTCGTCTGCGCGTTTCGCGTCTTTACCTTTCCCAATACGCCAGCCCCGTGGGTTGATCGCCAGTTTGCGCCAAAGGCCGTCGCGCGACAGTACCGACCAGCCCCACTTGAGCCAACCCAACAGCGCAAAGGCGAGCCACAAGGCCCAGGCCAACATCACCGCCCGGTAGACCCACAGCGGCGCAGAAATCACCGTTGCCTGGTCCGGTACGTTGCCCGCGCGGTCCTGGTACCAGTTGAGCTGAAAGGCGGATGAGTCGTTGCCCGAAATCTGCATCGACGGATAGCCGAGCAGGCCCTGGCTGACCGCGTCAAACAGCAAACTCAGCGCGATCAGGCTCAGAAACACCAGACCGATCTGTAGCAGGTTATGGTTTAGCGGCTTTTCGACGGCCCCCATACGCGCTCGCACACCTAACGCCAACAACCAGAAGATAACCAGCACAGCGCTATTCACCGGCACCTGGGTCAAACCAATCCCAAGCAATGCCCACGACACCATGCCCAACGGCGTCAACTGGCTGCGGCCGAGCCCGAACGCGAGCAACCCGACAACCAGTAACATCGACCAAAACAGTACCGCCGGGCCGAGACGCGGTCCCGTGAGAAACAGCGACCAACGATCGCGCGGCATCTGCAGGCTGACCGCATGATTGACACTCGGCACGCCGAGGTCGACCGGTGGTGTCTCGAAGCGCCAGCCCAACGGCCGGGTCTCGCGCCAGGCCAGCGTCACCGCCTGCGCGCCCGGGCGGACCGGGATCACCACCTCGCGTCCTGACTGGCGCACCGGTTGGGTGTTGCCGTCAACCGTGACGCTGCGCAACTCGGCGGCCTCGGGCAGAACCAGGCGATGCTGTTGACCACGACTGGCACGAATTTCGAGCTGCAGCTCACTGTCCACCGCGCGCTGTCCGGGCACCACGGACAACAGCGAACGGTCGATCGTCAGCTGCGGACCGGGCACGCCTGCTGGCCGCGCCACCAGCATGGCCAGTGACTCACCGGGCCACGGCAAGAAAGTCGGTAACCAGGCACCCCGGCCATCGCGGTGATGTATCGCCGGTATGCCTTCATACGAGACCGACCACAGCGGCGCCACGTCCATGCGCCATTCCTCCGTCCAACGTCGATCAGCCGGGGCCGTCAAACGAATACTGTCGCTTTGCGCAAGACGCGAGGTAAACGAGACGTCAGTGGTAGCGGCGTCGAAACGCACCGACACCTTGCCATCATCGACCACCAGCCCGGCCGTTGTCACCGCCTCGCCTTCGAGCAGCGGCAACGCGATCGTCAACGGTGAGCCGGGCGGCGATTGGCGACGCACCTGCGTCACGACGCGCCAATCAAGACCAAGCTGCAGGGTACGCGTGACCTGCAGCAACGGCGGTAAGACGCCTGGCTCGAGCACCCTGCCGGCCGCGCGAGGTTCCCCTTCGCGCTGTCGTCGCTCGATCTGCAGGGCAGGTTGCGGGACCCCCTGTTGATTGACGCCATCGACCAACCAGGGGCTGTTTTCACCCGGTTCGACGACCCGCGCCGGGCGCAGCGGCAGTTGCAGATCGACCTGCCGCCGCGACGGGGCCGGGCCCGCCAGCTCGAAGCGCTGGATACCCGGCCCGACCAGCGCCCATAAAACCCCCTGCGCATCACGCAGCAACACCGGCGGTTCGGCGGTCTCGCCGAGCGCCCGCACCGCGTTGGGCCACCACTGCCCCTGTGACCCTGGCAGCGGAATACCGACCCGGGCATCCGCATGTACCTCAAACATCATCACCCAGCGGTCATCGCCCAGGTTCAGCGACAGCAACCCGATGGCCGCACAAGCCGGATGGCAGGTCGGCGGCTCACGCAGCTGGGCCTCGAGCTCGTCGAGCAGCGCGGCAGGCGGAAACCCTGCCGCATGCGCCAGGCCAACGGACAACAGCAGCCATCCCAGGACGTGTCTAAGCATCGGCAGCTCCGGGCCGGCGCGGGTCAAGCGCGGCCAACCAGGCGCGCGGACCGCCAGGACGCCGATCACGTAGCAGTGCCAATGCCAGCAGGGTCAACAGGATGATGCGCATGCCACGCAGCAGGCGCGTTTCGGTTGGCGACAACAGGGTCAACGTAACGCGCTGGTCCTGCGGCACAGGGCCATTCCATCCCAACACCACCTGGCGCCATTGCCAGCGCGGCAAACCCGGGCCGGTTTGCACATTTGCCGACGGGTCGATCCGCTGGTAGTCCAGCGGCCGGTTGTAACTGCCAAGATAAGCTGACGCCTTCGGCGCTGCGAGCGATGCGACGCCATCTGCCAAGCGCTTTTCCCGGCGCACGACTTCAGCCTCGGCGGGTTGCGGCATCGCGTCATAGGACGACGCGCCACGATAGGCAAAGCGGTCTACGGCCAATTGCGGGTAAACCAGTGCGCGGGCCTGATCGATGAGAAACGGAACGGCGATCAGCAGCAGCGCAACGACGGCGATCGTGCGGTAAGCACCGACCACGACCCGCAGGCGACCCGGTGGCATCACGCGGAGCAATGCCAATGCCGCGATCCAATGCAACCAGACCTGTTGCGGCGCTCCGGGCGCGTGCCACGTCACGACCAGCGCCGCCAGCGCCAGCGCACCGGCGGCCAATCCCCACAGGCGCGCGACGGCGATCCCCGCAATCAACACCAGAAACAGATCGAGCAGCGTCCAGCGCTGCAGCCATGTCGTCGGGTCGTTGTCGACCCCGGAGACCGCCAGCAGATCCCAACCCGGCGGCAGATGCAGCACCGCACGCGCGCTATTCAGGTCGTGCAGCCAACCCACCGGCAACTGCGCCCGATCGCCCTCATATCGGCTGTCGGCGACCAGTTGCAAATTGCCCCGGCGGATCTCTACGCCGCGCACGTCGTCGTCAGTGCGGCGCGTGATGAGTTGGTCCTGGCCATCGACCGCGACCCGACCGAGCGCGAGCACCGGGTCTGCTTCGAGCCGCCAGGTTCGTGTGATGGTGCCGCTGAGTCGGTCTTGAACGGTGTAGCCGGCACCATCGAAATCGAGCCAAAGGTTACGCTCCAACGCCAGGACATCCGGCTCGGGCTGCGCATCACCGCGCCGACGGACCTCGAACGAAAGCGACTGTCCCGGCACCGCCAGGTAGGCCGGAAACACCTGCCAGGCCTTCGGCAATGTGGTCTGACGCGGGTCGACCTGGACCAACCCGGTCGGCTCGACCAAGCGCAGATGGTGTTGGGCCTCGAACGCCCACACCTCCTCCTCCGGCCAGTTATCGTCGCGCGGCGGCACCGCCAGCCGCGTGACCTCATCGGGGTGATAGGCGTCGACGACCAGCGTCCACTGCCCTGGGCGGATCTGCACGCGGAGCCGCCCATCCGGCTCGATGCGCGCCGGTAGTTTCGATTGCAGCGCAATCGGGATGAAACCTTCGAGCAGCGGACTGCCGAGCAATAGCTCGCGTGCTTGCCCGGCCACATCGAGCACCAGCCGCGTTTGCAGGCGCATCGGCACCGTGTCGCTCAATCGGCGCTGCACACGAAGGTCGAGGCGATCTTCCATCTGATCGGCCACCGGCGGCGCGCTGTCGCGCAACCAGAGCTGGCCTTCCCGGTCACGATTGACAGGCATCTTTAGCCCGTCGATTTGTAGCCGGACCAACCCGACCTGCGCGGGTATCGACAATGCATTGGGCAGGGTCTGCCATGCGAAAGCGCCGTCAACAACGAAGCGACCGGGGCCGAACCGCAAGGCCGGTCGGCCCTGGTGTGCCAGCAAGCTGGCGGGCTGTTGGTTGAGCAAGACCTCGCTTGGCCAATACGCCGATGAACCCGGCAACAGCAACCAACCCTCCGCATGAGCCTGGCCAGTCAAACGGAAACGCCCGCCGGCATCCGTCAATACCAGGTTGAGGCCTGTCACCCACTGACAGCCGCGCGTGTCGCCCGGCTGCAGGAAGGGGCAGTCACGATCGGGGACGCGCTCGGCAACCCAATCCGCCCAGGGTGCCAACGGCTCAGGCGCATCGACCTTCGCGGCGAGCGCGCTGGTCAATAACAACAGCAGGAAACCGACGACGATGCGGTGGTACATGCCGCATAACCTATCACGCACCGGGGTTATTGCGACAACACTCCCGCGTGAGCCCAGCGCAGCGCCGATAAGCCTTGTAATCTTTCTGCGATTCCGCTGTTTCGCTGGGCTAGCCTTTGTTCGGGAACACACGTCAACGGAGACACGCCTAATGAAACAATTGCTAACGGCCCTACTCGTCGCTGTCCTGACCAGCGGCGCGTTCGCCGCAGACCCAGGCAAGGCCAATGCATACATCATCTCGCCCAAGGCTGGCGAAACCGTTTCCAGCCCGGTAACGGTCGTGTTCGGTCTTGCCGGATTTGGCGTTGCACCAGCCGGGACGATGCGCGACGGCACCGGCCATCATCACCTGATCATCGACGCGCCACTGCCGGACCTCACCAAGTCGATCCCGGCCGACGCCAACCACGTGCACTTCGGCGGTGGGCAAACGGAGGTAACGGTCGACCTGGCGCCGGGTGAACATACGCTGCAGCTGTTGCTCGGTGACCACGCCCACATGCCGCATGATCCACCGATCTATTCCGACGTCGTAACCATCAACGTCGAGTAAGCGCGAACCGCGACGATCGGCCGTTCGCATCGCTCGGGCCGATTGCGAATGAAACCGGGCCTCGCTACTGAGGCCCGGCAGGCCATCCACCAACATCTACCAACGCGCACCGCGGAAGTAGAAATGGCAGGCGTTACAGGTCGCGTTCAGGCGGCCGTGTTCTTGTACGGCGCCCAATGGCATCGGTCCATCACGGCCAAAACCCAGCGGGCCGACTACCCGCATTCCGCCCGGGACCCAGATCGCCTGGTCGGAGGAAGCGGCATCATCCGACTCATTTTCGAGCGCTTGGACCAGCCGCGCGGCCGACTGGCTCGCGGCTTTCGAATAGCCTTCAAAGGCGCCGAAATTGCGCCATGTCCAAGGTGCTGTACGCGAACCCGCCACAACCGCACCTGGGGCAAAGTTCTTCAGCAACGGTGTCCCGAAACCCTCCTCGAGTTCCTTCGCCAGCCGAATAGCCTCTTCGCGATCGAATGACCGTCGGCCTTGGAACATCCGCGATAGATCCTCCATCGCATGCCCATGATCCCGCATCATGTTCTGACGTTCGTAGGTCACCGCGCCTGCCCCGTGGGGCCGATACCAGGGACCGCCATACCAGGCGGTCGCGGTACCCATCAACAGCATGCCTGCCACCATTGCCGCAGCACCGAACCAGCGGGTCCTTTTCGTGACTTTCATGTCTCTCCCCTTGCTGTGCCTGTCGATCTGATGCCTGAGCACTCGGCGCACCGCAGGCACCCCCATAAGTAACATTAGCTTATTCTTATATATCGACAAGCAAGTTCGCCGAAACGCAACGGGAAGCTCACAGCCAAGCGGCCAATAAACGCAGCTGGAGAGGTATTGCAGAATGCCGGTTAAGACTCAGGTGCGGATGCGACCATCACGTCGGTAGATGGCAGACGTTCGCGCAGCAGGTCGGCCAGCACCGCACTCGCTTCCGGATCACCGTGAATGAGCCGCAGTTGCGCCGGGGGAGTCTGCATGCCACAGGCGAACGCCAACAGCCCATCCTGATCGGCATGGGCCGAGTAACCAGACACGGTGTGGACCTGGGCCCGGATATCGATGCGCTCGTCATCCAACCGCACGTAACCGCCATCGGGACCGAACGCCTGGATATCTCGGCCCGGCGTACCCTTGGCCTGGTAACCGACGAACAGGATGTCGTTACGCGGGCTGCCGAGCATCGCCTTGAGGTAGTTCACGATGCGGCCACCGGCACACATGCCACTGGCGGCCAGCACGACAACCGGGCGCTCGGTACGCGCCAGATAACCAACCAGCGCCATGTGGTCCTGGTGGCTGTCGATCGTCGTCAGCTGATCGAAGTCGAGCGGGTGTCGGCCACTGGCCAGGCGCTGTTTCGCTTCGGCATCCCAGAACGGCCGCAAGTCGCTGTACAGCTCGGTAAATTTCGCTGCCATTGGCGAATCGAGAATGACCTCGACGTCGGCCCAGGGCAGACCATCCGTCGCGTTGCCGCCGGCATGGCGATGCAGGATGTCTTCGAGCTCGTACAACAACTCCTGAGTGCGGCCGATACTGAACGCGGGGATCAGCACCGCGCCACGGTCGCGCAGGGCATGACGCAATACGCCCTCGAGGGTCTGCTGGCGTCGCTCTCGGCCATTGTGGTTGCGATCGCCGTAGGTACTCTCCATGACCAGCACATCGCACGATTCGGGTTGGTCTGGCGGCCGTAATAGCGGCGTGTCGATATTGCCGAGGTCGCCCGAGAAGATCACGTGGCGAGCCTGCTCGGCCTCACCGACACGGCAATCGACCCAGGCCGACCCGAGGATGTGTCCGGCCCTTTGCAGACGGATCGCCAACACCGCCTCACCGTTGGTCTCGATCGATTTCCACTCGCCGTACGGTAGCGGCTTGATCATGCGCTTGAGCGCGGCCATGACGCGACGGATCAGTGCCTTGTTACGCGTGACGCCGATCTTCAGCGCATCCTCCAGCACGACCGGCAGCAGTCGTGCGGAAGGCTCTGAGCAATAGATCGGTCCCGAAAATCCCGCGGCGAGCAGGTAGGGGATGCGGCCGACGTGGTCGATATGGACGTGCGTCACGACCAGTGCGCGAACCGCGTCGAGTGGAAACTCGATCGCGAGGCTATCGGCATTGGCACCCTTGCCGGAGGTCTCCGCGCCTTGGAACAGACCGCAGTCGATCAGCAGCGCATCACCGTGACCGGTGCGCAGTTCATGGCACGACCCGGTAACGCCGCCGGCCGCGCCGTGATGAATGATCTCGAGATCCATCGGCCCCTCTCGTGGTGCGTCGGGCAAGGTTCAGGCGAAGCGGCGTTGCTCGCCCTGCCCTTCAATATTTTCGACACAACGCCCGCAGAGCTCGGGGTGCTCGGTACTGACGCCCACATCGCTGCGGTGATGCCAACACCGCGGGCATTTCGCATGGCCACTGGCGATCGCCGTCACGCGCAAACCCGGCAGATCAGTCTCGAGCGCATCACCCGGGGCATCCTGCAGCGACCTCAATGTTGCCTCGGAGGTAATCAACACAAAGCGCAGCTCGTTGTCGAGCTTGGCCAGCGGCGCATGCAACGCATCGTCGCAATACAGCGTGACCTCGGCATCGAGCGACGACCCAATCGTGCCGTCCTTGCGCATCGCCTCGAGTTGTTTCGCGACCGCGGTCTTGACCGCAAGCACCTGCTGCCAGCCGGCGCTATCCAGCACCGTGCCGCTCGCCTCGACCAGGCCGTCATACCAGGTCGCCATGAATACCGACTCGGCACGCTGGCCGGGCATGAAGCCCCAGACTTCGTCGGCGGTAAACGAAAGCACCGGCGCCATCCAGCGCACCATTGCCTCGGCGATATGGAACATCGCGGTCTGGCATGACCGGCGCGGCAGGCTATCGGCCTGTGTCGTGTACTGCCGATCCTTGATCACGTCGAGATAGAAGCCGCCGAGATCGGCGACACAGAAGTTCAGCAGCTTCTGGTAGATCAGGTGGAAGTTGAAATCTTCGTAGGCCGCGACGATGTCCTGTTGCAATGCGTAGGCACGCCCCACTGCCCAACGATCCAGTTCGATCATATCCTTGCTCGCGACGCAGTCTCGCGTGGGATCGAACCCTTCGAGGTTAGATAACAGGAAACGCGTGGTGTTGCGGATGCGCCGGTACGCATCCGCGGTGCGCTTGAGAATCTCGTCAGAGACCGACATCTCACCGCGGTAGTCAGTGGCCGAGACCCATAGCCGAATGATGTCGGCACCGAGCGTCTTCATCACCGACTGCGGCGCGATCACATTACCCAGCGATTTCGACATTTTTTTACCGTCGGCATCGACGGTGAACCCATGTGTCAGCACGCCTTTGTACGGCGCGGTATCCACCATCGCGACCGACGTCAGCAGCGAAGACTGAAACCAACCGCGGTGCTGGTCTGAGCCTTCGAGATACAGATCGGCCGGACGCGTCAATTCGTCACGTGCATCGAGCACGCAGGCGTGCGTTACCCCGGAGTCGAACCAGACATCGAGCGTGTCCGAAACCTTGTCGTAGGCGCCGGCGTCGGCACCCAGCAGGTCTTCCGGCTCGAGATCGAACCACGCCTGGATGCCTTTCTGCTCAATCTGCTCGGCAACGCGGCCGACCAATCGGACCGTGTCCGGGTGAAGCTCACCGGTCTCCTTGTGGACGAAGAAGGCGATCGGCACGCCCCAGGTTCGTTGCCGAGAGATACACCAGTCGGGTCGGTTTTCGATCATCCCTTCGATGCGCGCCTGCCCCCAATCGGGGGTCCAGGTGACCTGCTTGATCTCGGCCATCGCTTTGTCACGCAGCTGCGCCTGGTCCATCGAGATAAACCACTGCGGCGTCGCCCGGAAGATGATCGGCGTCTTGTGGCGCCAACAGACCGGGTAGCTGTGGGTGAACCTGGCCGCCTCGATCAATGCGTTGTGTTCCCGCAGCACCTCGATGACGTGCGGGTTGGCCTTGAGCACATGCTCGCCCTCGAACAACGGCGTACCCGGCACAAAACAGCCGTTCCCGCCGACCGGGTTATCGACCGGCAGTTGATAGCGTTGGCCGACGATGTAGTCATCGAGACCATGACCCGGCGCGGTGTGGACGGCGCCGGTACCCGCTTCCAGGGTCACGTGGTCGCCGAGGATCACCGGCACCTGGCGGTGATAGAACGGGTGTTGCAGCAACATGCGGTCGAAAACGGCGCCCGGCGCACGAGCGACGACCTGGTAATCGGCCTGGCCCCACCGCTGCATCGCGTCATCGAGCATGCCTTCGGCAAGCACCAGACGCTGGTCACCGACTTGCACCAGTACATAGGTGAATTCCGGGTTGAGCGCGACGGCCTGATTCGCCGGCAGCGTCCACGGGGTCGTGGTCCAGATGACGATCGCGATCTCGCCGGTGCCAAGGCCCTGGCCAGTCGCAGCAAAACGCTGTTCGAATGACGCCTGATCGACCGCGCGAAAACGCACGTCGATCGCGTACGACTCCTTGTCCTTGTATTCGACCTCGGCCTCGGCCAACGCCGACCCGCAGTCGGTACACCAGTGCACCGGCTTCGCGCCCTTGGTGATGTGGCCACGTTCAAAGATGCGACCCACCGCGCGAACGATGTCGGCCTCCTGCGCAAAGCTCATCGTCAGGTAGGGGTTATCCCAATCACCCAGCACGCCGAGCCGTTTGAAGTCGGTCCGCTGTCGGTCGACCTGCTTCAGCGCGTAATCGCGGCAGGCCTGACGAAAATCTGCCGCGCTGACCTTGTGCCCCGGCTTACCCACCTTCTTTTCGACCTGCAGCTCAATCGGCAGCCCATGGCAATCCCAGCCGGGCACATAGGGCGCATCGAAACCGGCCAGGGTGCGACTTTTTACGATGATGTCTTTCAACACCTTGTTCACCGCATGACCGATATGGATCTCGCCGTTCGCATAGGGCGGGCCATCGTGCAGGGTGAACTTGGGCCGGCCGGCACAGGCGGCCCGCACTTTTTGATAGAGATCCTCGGCTTCCCAACGCTTCAACATTTCGGGCTCTCGCTGGGCGAGGTTGGCCTTCATCGGAAACGCCGTTTTAGGCAGGTTGAGGGTGTCCTTGTAGTTATTGCTCACGGACTCAGACTCGTTTGATAATTGAAAACAGGTAGCGAGTGATTCAGGCAGTACCAGACTGCTCTACAGGTGTCAGCCCCAAGATCCTGCGCGCCGCCAGAACGTCTCGCTGGATTTGTTGGCGGAGCGCATCGAACGACTCAAATTTGTGCTCATCACGGATACGCTCGACAAAGTCGATCTCGACCGCCCGCCCATAGACGTCCGCGTTGAAATCGAACAGATGGACCTCGAGCAGGAATCGATCATCGCCCTCCAACGTTGGACGGTTGCCGATATTGGCAACCCCCGGCAATGGCTGACGGTCAAGGCCGATGACCTGCACCGCAAACACACCGCGCAACGGCGTCGAGCGCCGCAGCAACGGCACGTTCATCGTCGGGAAACCGATCGTGCGCCCGCGCTTGTGGCCATGCCCGACCCGACCGCAGATCCGGTAGCGTCGACCCAGACACGCCTCGGCATGCGCCAGATCGCCACGCTGCAGGGCCTCTCGAATCCGCGTGCTGCTGATTCGGCCGTCATCATCCTGCACGGTTTGCAGGCTCTCTACGGCAAAGCCGTGTGTCGATCCCATACGGTGCAGCAAATCGAAATCGCCCTTGCGGTCACGTCCGAACCGGAAATCATCCCCGACATACAGGTGCCGCAGGCCAAGGCGGTCGACCAGTATCTCGCGCACGAACGATACCGCATCGACGTTGGCGAATCGGTGATCAAACTTGACCAGCAGCACACGATCGATCCCGCAAGCCGCGATCGCCTCGATTTTTTCGCGCAGCCGCGTCAAGCGGGCCGGCGCCTGCGCAGGGCGGAAGAATTCCATCGGCTGCGGCTCGAACGTGATCACCAGTGAAGGCAGCTGGACGCTACGCGCCCGCTCGATCAGCGCGGTAAACACCGCCTGATGCCCGAGGTGGACGCCATCGAAGTTGCCGATCGTCGCCACGCAGCCACGGTGCGCGTCACGCAAGTTGTGCATTCCCCGGATCAGGTGCATCGGGTTATCGCCATGGTCGAATTAGCCGGCAAGTATATCGTGAGCATACCGGCCCCACACCGCGCGGCGGGCCGGGTGAATCGACATATCTGCAATGGCGGCATCACTTGTCAGCCGCAGCCTGCCGGCCGGCAAAGAAAAAACCATCCAGTAACAGCAGAATCACGCCCAGCGTGATCGCACTGTCCGCCAGGTTGAAGGATGGAAAGTACCAGTCCTGCCAGTGCCATTGCAGGAAGTCGACCACCTTTCCCAACACGACGCGATCGATCAGATTGCCGATCGCCCCGCCAATCACAAACGCGAGTCCCCAGCCGCTCAGGCGCTCGTGAGGTGACAGACGGCTCAACCAAACCAGCATCACCACGGTCACGATGACGCTGACCGAGATAAGAAAGCCACGCTGCCAACCGCCCGCATCGGCGAGAAAACTAAACGCCGCGCCGGTGTTGTAGACCAGCGTCAGATTGAACACCGGCCAGACGGTCAAGACCTCGAATTCGTCAAATGCCAAGACGATCCAGTACTTACTGATCTGGTCGAGCACGACAACCAAGGCGCTTATCCACAAAAGCCGCAGCACTAGCTGGTCTCCCGTAACGGTTGCGCCTTGAGATGCCTGGGTCGCAAGCCACTGGCGAACAGCGCGATGAAGTAGATCGACCCAGCAGCGACAATCAAACTGCCGAGCCACGTGACCCGGACCATCCGACTCGCCGACAACCAGGCATCCGTCGCAGGTGCGGCCAGCATCAAAAATGCCGCCATCGCAACACCGGCGAACCCGATCTGCCAGGCCAAGCGCGTCCAGCCTGGCACCGGTTGGTAGGCATCGCTGCGTCGCAGCCCGCGCCACAGCAAAAAGGCATTCAGGAACGACGACAGGCTCGTCGCCAACGCCAACCCGGCATGCTGCAGCGGAAAGATCAGCAGCAAATTCAGCCCCATGTTGACCGCCATCGCAATCACCCCGATACGCACCGGGGTGCGGGTGTCCTGGCGCGAATAGAAGCCGGGCGCCAGCACCTTGATGAGGATGAACGCCTGCAGGCCGAGCGAGTAGGCCATCAGGCTGCGGGCAGCCATCTGGACGTCGTAGGCATCGAAGACTTCGGATTGAAACAGCGTCGCGAGCATCGGCGCCGCTAGCAGCATCAGGCCGATCGCCGACGGCACGCCGAACACCAAGGTCATCCGCAGCCCCCAGTCCAGGGTGTGACTGAAACCCTCGACTGAGGCCTCCGCCTGCCGACGCGACAGGCGAGGCAGGATCACCGTCGCGAGGGCGACACCGAGAATGCCCAGCGGGAACTCCATTAGCCGGTCGGAGTAATACAGCCAGGAAATGCTGCCCGTTTCGAGAAACGACGCCAGCACCGTATCCAGCAGCAGATTGATCTGCGTGACGGAGACCGCGAACAGGGCCGGCACCATCAGACGCAACACCCGTCGTACCCCGGGGTCATGAAACCCGGGCCGCGGTCGCGGCAGCAGCCGCTCGCGGGCCAGAAACGGTAGCTGAAAGGTGAATTGCACGATTCCGGCCAGCAACACACCCCAGGCAAGCGCGACGATAGGCGTGTCCATTTGTGGCGCAAGCCATAGCGCCGCGCCGATCAGGCAGAGATTGAGCAATACCGGTGTGAAGGCGGGCACGGCGAAGCGGTCATGGGCGTTCAGGATGCCGCCGGCGAACGCCGTCAGCGAGATAAAGAACAGATACGGGAAGGTCAGCCGCAGCATGTCGGCGGCCAGGGCGAGTTTCATCGTCTCGCCCTCAAGCACCCAGCCGAACGCGAACAACGACACCAGCAGCGGCGCCGCGGCGACGCCTATGAGGGATATCACCAGCAACACCAAACCCAGGGCACCGGCAATATGGTCGACGAAATCCCTCAGCTCGGCGTAAGAGCGCTGCGTCCGATACTCGGAAAGTACCGGCACGAAGGCGGTCGCAAACGCCCCTTCAGCGAACAGCCGCCGCAGAAAGTTGGGGATCTTGAAAGCCACGAAGAACGCATCGGTAAAGGCGTTGGCCCCGAAGACCTGCGCATAGACCAGGTCACGGGCGAAACCAAGGACGCGTGACAGCAGCGTGAAGCCACCCACCGTGGACAAGGACTTGAACAGGGACAGAATCGCTACCTCCGGAAAGCGGCGATTATACGGTCTATCGGGCCACTCGGGGGCTTGACAGCGGTTCGCCAGATCCAGATAATTCGCGGTCTTTCGAAACGCCAACGCTTCAGGAGTCGTGAATTGGCCAACTCAGTACAAGCTCGGAAACGCGCCCGTCAGGCCGAATCACGCCGCCAACGCAACGCCGGTCGTCGCAGCGAAATGCGCACTGAAGTCAAAAAAGTGCTCAATGCCATCGAAGCTGGTGATAAGGCCGCCGCCGAAACCGCGTACAAGAGCGCCGTGCCACTGCTCGACAACCTCGCCGGTAAAGGCCTGATTCACAAAAACAAGGCCGCGCGTCACAAGAGTCGCCTGAACGCGAAGATACGCGCGCTCTGAGCGCACGGCGTCCACACTCGAGAAAAGCCGGCCACAGCGCCGGCTTTTTTATGTGTAGGAAAATTCCTACACACGATGGTGACATAGGTTGTGCGTTTAACCCCACTCGAGGTGCAAGAATTAGGGCGTCGTCGAAAGGACTCGAAGGAATGCCAATCGCGCAGTGATGCGCTGCAGGGACCAAAGAGTTTGCCAACCCAAACAGGCGACACCCGAACCCTGGGCATAGGGATGTGCCCAGGGTTTTTTTTTGCTCGCAACGAAGCGTTATGCCACCCTCACACCAAGACGAGATTGTCGCGGTGGATCAGCTCTTCTTCATCGACATAACCCAACAGCGACTCAATCGCATTTGAAGGCTGCCCCTGGATCCGTCTTGCCTCGTCAGCGTTATAGTTGACCAGACCGCGCGCGATCTCGCGCCCTTCGCTATCGACACAGGTGACCAGTTCGCCGCGGCGGAAATTGCCGCGCACTGCACGCACCCCAACCGCCAACAGACTGCGCCCCGCCTCGCGCAGCACCCTGACCGCACCCGGATCGAGTTCCAGCTGCCCCTTGGCCTGCAACTGCCCGGCCAGCCAACGCTTGCGCGCCGCTTCAGGTTGCTGGGTCGAGGTCAAAACGGTTCCGACCTTGTCCCCGGCATGCAAGCGCCGCAGCACATCGGCCTGACGCCCATGTGCGATCACCGTCGACGCACCTGAGCGTGCCGCGAGACGCGCCGCCCTGAGCTTGGTTTGCATCCCGCCCTGGCCCAATAACCCGCCGCCGCCGGCCATCGCATCCAGTGTCGGATCGCCGGCTTGCGCCTGGCTGATCAGCTGCGCGCTTGGGTTACGGCGCGGATCCGCGTCATAAAGCCCATCCTGGTCGGTGAGCAACACCAGCAGATCGGCCTCGACAAGATTTGCTACCAACGCGGCCAGGGTGTCGTTATCGCCGAACCGCAATTCTTCGTTGGCCACCGCATCGTTTTCATTGACGACAGGAATGACCCCAAGCTCCACGAGCGCGCGAAGCGTGCTGCGGGCATTCAGATAACGGCGCCGGTCGGAGAGGTCGTCGTGGGTCAGCAACACCTGTGCGGTATGCAGACCGCGACGTTGGAAACAGCTCTCCCACGCCTGAACCAGACCCATCTGGCCAATCGCCGCGGCGGCCTGCAATTCGTACAGGCTCCCCGGCCGTTCGGTCCGGCCCATGCGCGTGAGCCCCTCGGCGACAGCACCGGACGAGACGATGACGATCGCATCCCCCGCCGCCCGCATGTCCGCAATCTGATCAACCCAAAGGCGCAAGGCGTCACGATCCAGGCCTTTACCGTCGGCGGTAACCAAGGCACTGCCAATCTTGATAACCCAACGCCTGGATTGGTGCATGCTAGCTGTCATCGGTCTTATCCCAAAGGATCGTAAGGGGCATCATCGTGGCTGGTTGCATCGGCCGCTTGTTGGTCGCCGGCACGCAATGCCTCCAGCCGTGACGCAAGATCCTGTACCAGCTGCTTCAAACCGCGCTGTGCAACCGAAGAAATGAGGTAGACAGGGCCCTGCCAAGCCAACGCGTCGACCAGCTCGCGCCGTCGAACGTCCGCCTCATCGGCATCCAGCAGATCGATCTTGGTCAGTACCAGCCAGCGCTCCCGTTGAGCGAGCTCGTCGCCAAATTTTGCCACCTCTGATTCGATGCCGCGCACCGCATCGACCAACGGCATCCCATCGAGCGGTGCGATATCGACGAGGTGAAGCAGTAGGCGGGTCCGCGACAGGTGTTTCAGAAATTGAACGCCAAGCCCGGCGCCATCGGCTGCCCCCTCGATCAGACCGGGAATATCGGCCACAACGAAACTGCGTTCCGACCCTGCCGACACCACGCCAAGGTTGGGATACAACGTCGTGAAAGGATAATCGGCCACCTTGGGCCGTGCGCTGGAAACCGCACTGATGAAACTCGACTTGCCGGCGTTCGGCAGACCCAGCAGACCGACATCGGCGAGCAACACCAATTCGAGTTGTAACGTGCGTCGGTCGCCCGGTGTTCCGTGCGTGGATTGCCGCGGCGCCCGGTTGGTGCTGCTCTTGAAATGGATATTGCCGAGACCATGAACACCGCCGCGCGCCACTAGCAGTGATTCGCCATGGGCCATGACCTCACCGATGTACTCTTCGGTATCGGCATCGAAGATGCGGGTCCCAACGGGCACACGCACGGTTAGATTGGCGCCCCTGTGCCCGGTCATCTGACGACCCATGCCATTCTGACCGCGCTCGGCGTGATAGTGACGGCGGTGGCGGAAATCGACTAGCGTGTTGAGGCCGCTGTCTGCGACCAGGAAGACGTGCCCGCCGTCGCCACCGTCCCCGCCATCGGGGCCGCCTTTGGGGATGTATTTCTCGCGACGAAAACTCACGCAGCCATTGCCACCGTCACCGGCCTCGACCTTGATC
Organism: uncultured Gammaproteobacteria bacterium; assembly: GCA_942490985.1. GTDB lineage: Bacteria > Pseudomonadota > Gammaproteobacteria > Chromatiales > Chromatiaceae > Thiosocius. Next base: position 39,719 of record CALNYW010000002.1, on the reverse strand, counting down.
ACCGCCTCATCGACAAATTTCATCGGCCGCCCTATTCCTCACAGCGCCTGGGTCTGCCCCTCGCCCCAAACGAAAAAAGCCCCGTCAGCAGACGAGGCTTTCCGAGCCTGAGCTGTCGTCGGCGCCTCAGGCCGGGTCGACACTCACGAACTTACGATTTTTTGGCCCCTTGGTTTCGAACCGAACCTGGCCGTTTGCGGTAGCGTACAGCGTGTGGTCTTTGCCGCAACCGACGTTAACGCCCGGGTGTACGCGGGTGCCGCGTTGGCGAATGATGATGCCACCGGCATTGATGGATTGGCCGCCGAAGACCTTGACGCCAAGGCGTTTGGACTCTGAGTCGCGGCCATTCTTTGAGCTACCGCCTGCTTTTTTGTGTGCCATGCTTGCTGCTCCTCAACCGGCACTGATGCCAGTGACCTCTATTTCGGTGAATGCCTGGCGATGCCCCTGGCGCTTCATGTGATGCTTGCGACGGCGAAATTTGATGATCTGGACTTTTTTGCCTCGGCCGTGTGCCTTGACGGTCGCCGTGACCTTGCCGCCATCGAGGTACGGCGCGCCGACTTTGACGTCGTCGCCGTCGGCGATCATCAGGACGTGATCCAGTTCGACGCTCGAACCTTCAGCAGCGTCGAGTTTTTCGACCTTCAGGGTTGAGCCTTCTGCGACCCGGTATTGCTTACCACCGGTTTTGATGACGGCATACATGACCGCGAATCTCCTGATAGTTGATGTCCGTCTTACCCTGCTGATACAGAGTCGGCAAGCGGAAAGACGCGAAATTATAGGGATCGCACCCTCGATCGTCAACCAGGCTGCGCGGCCGATCCAACACAACACGCGGCGCAGGCAAGCTTGACAGCGGGAAACCCGCTTACCTAGGATGCCGGGTGTTTTTCGCCCGGTAACCCAGACGGTTATGGAGTTCTCGACAATCCGCGCGCTGATCGAACCCGATCTCGCTGCGACCGATACACTGATCCTGCAACGTCTGAGTTCCGACGTCGTGCTGATCAACCAGGTCGGCCAACACATTGTCAACAGCGGCGGCAAGCGATTGCGGCCGACGATTGTGTTACTCGCAGCCCGGGCACTGGGCTATCGCGGCAACCAGCACGTCGACCTCGCCGCGATCGTGGAGTTTATCCACACCGCGACCCTCTTACACGATGACGTCGTCGACGATTCCGACCAACGCCGCAACCGCGATACCGCAAATGCCGTGTGGGGCAACCCGGCCAGCGTGTTGGTCGGCGACTTCCTTTACTCAAGGGCCTTTGAAATGATGGTCGACGTCGGTGCGATGCCGGTCATGAACGTGCTTGCCCACGCCACCAACCGCATCGCCGAGGGAGAAGTCCTGCAGCTGCTCAATTGCAACGACGCCGACACCACCGAACACCGCTACCGCGAGGTGATCCTGCGCAAGACGGCCACATTATTCGAAGCCGGCGCACAGCTCGGCGGGATTATCAGCGAAGCAGGATCGGAGGTGGAAACGGCCCTGGCCAGCTACGGCCTTCATCTCGGGATGGCGTTTCAGATGATCGACGATGCATTGGACTACGGTGCCGCGGGTGTTGAGATTGGCAAAAATATCGGCGACGATCTTGCGGAAGGCAAACCAACGCTCCCGTTAATTAGAGCCATGCAGCAATCCGACGGCGAAGCACAAAAATTGTTGCGCGAGGTCATCGAAAACGGCGGCGCCGATCGCATTGACGACGTGCTGGCAGCAATTGAATCGACTGATGCGATCGCTTACACTGCGCGGCTCGCGACAGACGAGGCAGCCGCCGCCAAACAGGCGTTGGCACCACTTCCCGCAACAGAATATCGCCGCGCGCTCGAGGCGCTGGCCGACTTCGCGGTATCCCGGTCGTTCTGACGCGTCGCCATCGCGCGGAGTGTAGCTCAGCTTGGTAGAGCACCGTCTTCGGGAGGCGGGGGTCGAAGGTTCGAATCCTTTCACTCCGACCAGTTTTGACACGGCAGCCCCAGTGGCTGCCGTTTCGTTTCCGCAAAAACAAGCCGGCCTTTGCGACAATCCCCCAGAAACCGCCGGCAAACTGCACCCGCGAGCCGCGCGTAGACTGCGACGTTAACGATAATGCCAGTGCGCGGAGGAATCAGCTATGGCATCTACCGAGAGCCACGAACCGGTGGTCTATCACTACCCGACCATCCCAACGGCTCGACGGATCGGCACGGCCGACAGCATCCAGTGGCTCAAGGCGGGGTGGGAATATTTCACCCAGAACAAGACCGTGTCGCTGATCTACGGCGGGATATTCGCCGCGATCGGCATGGCGATCACCTGGATGGGGCTGACCTATCCGAAATTCATCTTTACGTTTTGGAGCGGCTTCTTGCTGGTCGGGCCATTTCTTGCGGTCGGCCTATACCGTCTCGCTCAGCAGGCCGACCGTGGCGAAACCGTCCGCCTGATTGGTTGTTTCAAGACGATCCGCGCCAATGCCGGCAGCACAGCACTGTTTGTGTTACTGCTGAGCATAGTCATGATCGCCTGGATTCGTTTCTCGACGATCGCCGCAGCACTCTACATCGGTAACGTGATCGGCACGTCAAACTTCCTTGCCGCGCTGGCTTCACCCGAAGGGCTCGGTTTCCTCGCCGTGCTGTTTGGGGTCGGCGGCATTTTTGCGTTGGTGATGTTCGCCCTGACAGCCTGGTCGTTACCGATGGTGTTGGAAAACCGCACCAGTTTCGGGCTAGCGATCGCCGCCAGTGTGCGGACAGTGGTCAATCAGCCGGCACCTATGCTGCTGTGGGCTGGGATCCTTGCCGGGCTGACGGTCGTCGGCATGCTGACGTTTTTCGCCGCATTTGTCGTGATCTTCCCCTGGCTGGGGTACGCAACATGGGCGGGCTACAAGGCAGTTTTCGCCGAAGAATCAGCCGACGAATAAAAGCCCGCACCGGCGCAGACAGCGCCGCTGCGGCTAGTGGACCATGCGGATAATTCTGTAACGCTCAGAGCCACTGCGCAGGTGCGAATCAAGACCCGTTTCGCAGGCAATGGTCATTCCCCTTGGCAAGAAACGCAACGTAGAGTCGTGGTCGCACAGGGACTCCCGAAGGGCCGCGGCACAAGTGTCGTGGGCTGTGTTGCAGCCCCTGGAACGGGCCCGCCATTCCCTGCGAACTGCGCCTTGCCCACAACACTTGTGCCACGGCTGAGCATTAGCCGCTGAATACAGCGTGGCGCTAAAACATATGATTCCCGCCGAGACGCCGATCAGTAATGCCCCGGCAGGGCCGACGAAACCGGATGCCGGCGTGCTGGTGCCCAAACCCGCCACCATGCCCGTGACCGCACCCAGCGCGCTTGGCTTGTCAAATTTGATCCACTCCATGGTCATCCACAGCATCGCGCCGGCCGCCGCCGAGATATGCGTGACCAGCATCGCCATGGCCGCATCGCCGTTGGCGGCCAGCGCACTGCCGCCGTTGAACCCAAACCAGCCGACCCAGAGCATACCCGCGCCCATCACGGTCATCGTCATATTGTGAGGCGGCATCGCGGTCTGCGGAAAGCCGCGGCGCGGCCCGAGGACCAGCGCTGCCACCAAGGCTGCAACCCCGGCGGTTATGTGTACAACGGTGCCGCCGGCGAAGTCGTAAAGACCCATTGCGCCAAGCCAGCCACCGCCCCACACCCAGTGCGTTGTCGGCACATAGACAAGCAACAGCCAAAGGGCGCTGAACAGCAACATCGCGGAGAATTTCATGCGTTCGGCGAAACCACCGACGATCAGCGCCGGGGTGATGATCGCAAAGGTCATCTGGGACAGCATGAACAGTGACTCGGGGATATCGCCCACGAGCGAGTCTCGGCTGACCCCCGCCATGAAGACCTTATCGAGACTGCCTATCCAGGCGTTGCCACCGGCGAACGCCAACGAATACCCGGCGACCATCCAGAGGATCGACACGATGCCGGCGATTGCAAAACACTGCATGAGCACCGACAGGACGTTTTTGCTGCGGACCAGACCACCGTAAAACAACGCCAGGCCCGGGTAGTGTCATGCATAGCACGAGTGCGGTAGAGGTCAGGATCCATGCGGTGTTCGGCCCGCTGATCGATTCTGACGCGGCCAAACCCGGAAAGCTCGCAAGCAGTAGCAGGGCGCCCACAAGCCGCGGCGCGGAGGTCTTTTTCATCGGTATCCCCTTGTCGAATATCGCTTTTTTATACCAACCAGGGCCCGCGCAGCGCGCCGAACGACCGAGTTTATCAGGAGTTAAGCGACTGATTCAGCTTGTATTTTGGCAAAAAAAACCCGGCACCCCGTTAGGGGGTGCCGGTCAATCACCAAGGGGAGTCTCAACGAACATGACGTTCGTTACGGGGCGTCAGCCCCGTGTTTAGTGAGACCGGCAGAAATCAAAAAAAGTTTCAACGCGGGTTGCTGTCGCTGGACCCGCAAACTTCCCAATCCCAGCATCGGGTAGAAAAAAACCGACGCTCGTTGGAGCGTCGGCCTTGCGAGATGGTAGCAAGGGGCAGACTTGAACTGCCGACCCCCGCATTATGAGTGCGGTGCTCTAACCAGCTGAGCTACCTTGCCAAATTAGGCGCGAGACTATAAGGCTGGCCACCCAAACCTGTCAATTCAGCCTGCGCTGGGGATGCGTCAGACGTTGAACCGGAAATGGACAACATCGCCATCCTGCACGATGTATTCCTTGCCCTCCAGACGCAATTTTCCCGCCTCCTTGGCACCCTGCTCCCCTTTGCCGGCGACAAAATCATCATAGGCGATGACTTCAGCGCGGATAAAACCGCGCTCGAAGTCGGTATGGATGACCCCGGCGGCCTGCGGCGCCGTCGCACCAACCGGCACGGTCCAGGCACGCACTTCTTTTTCACCGGCGGTGAAGTAAGTCTGCAGGTGCAGCAGCTGATAGCCGGCCCGCACGACACGGTCCAGCCCCGGCTCGTCGAGCCCCATCTCCGCGAGAAACTCGACTTTTTCCGCATCTTCGAGTTCGGCCAGCTCGGCCTCAATGGCCGCGCACACCGCCACAACCTCCGCCCCTTCCGCCTCGGCGTGTTGCCGAACCGCGTCCAGATAGGGATTATCGACGAAGCCGTCGTCATTCACGTTTGCGATATAGAGCGTGCGCTTCGCGGTGAGTAGCTGCAGATCGCGCAGTTCCAGGCGCTCGTCATCGGTCAATGCCATTGCTCGAATCGGTGCAGCGGTGTCGAGCTGGTCACGCGCCCGGACCAACAGGTCACGCCGGGCGAGCGCCTTTTTATCACCGGTCTTGACCAGCTTTTCGGCCTTCTGCAGCGCCTTCTCGACCGACTCGAGGTCGGCCAGCGCCAGCTCGGTATTGATCACCTCGACATCCGCCAACGGGTCGACCTTGCCGGACACATGGACGATGTCATCGTTTTCGAAGCAACGCACCACCTGCGCGATGGCGTCGGTCTCGCGAATGTTGGCAAGAAACTTGTTGCCGAGGCCCTCGCCCTTCGAGGCACCGGCGACCAATCCTGCGATGTCGACGAACTGCATCGTCGTCGGAATCACATTTTGCGGCTTGACGATTGACGCCAGTACGTCGAGACGTTGATCCGGCAACGGCACCACACCGACGTTCGGGTCGATCGTGCAGAACGGGTAGTTTTCGGCCGCAATGGTCGCTTGGGTCAGCGCATTGAACAGGGTCGACTTCCCCACATTTGGCAATCCGACGATTCCACACTTAAAACCCATGTCCGCGCTCCGCTGGCGACCCGGCAATCAAAGGCCGGCAAGGATAACGGAAAGACCGGGACAGAGAAATACGCGGTATCAGTCAGTCTTGCCGGCGCGATTGTACTGGTCTTCAAAGCGGACGATGTCGTCTTCGCCAAGGTAGGAACCCGACTGGACCTCGATGATCTCGAGCGGTATCGAACCTGGATTCTCCAACCGATGCTGGGCACCGATCGGGATATAGGTGGATTCGTTCTCGGCGAGCAGGAATTGCTTGTCGTCGCAGGTTACCCGGGCGGTCCCACTGACCACGATCCAGTGCTCTGCCCGATGGTGATGCATCTGCAGCGACAGTGTTGCACCGGGTTTGACGCTGAGGCGCTTTACCTGGAAACGCCCACCTTGATCGACGCCCTCGAAGGTCCCCCAGGGCCGATGCACACAGCGATGAAATTCACTTTCGTTACGGCCTTCCGCGTCGAGGTGCTCGGTAATCCGCTTGACGTCCTGGGTGTGGTCTTTGTGCGCGACCAGCACGGCGTCGGAGGTCTCGACAATAATAAGGTCCCTGACCCCAACCGCCGCGACAATGCGGTGCTGGGAATGCAGCAGATTGTCGTGCGCATCGAACGCCATGACGTCGCCATGGCAGGCATTGCCCTGCTCGTCTCGCGGCGAAACGTCCCATAACGCCGACCAGGCGCCGATATCCGACCAGCCCGCATCCAGGGGCACGACCAGGCACTCGCCCGCCTCGGCCGACAGCGGCTCCATCACCGCGTAGTCAATCGAATCAGCCGGTGAGGCGGCAAACGCGTCGGCATCGACACGGTAGAAATCCAGGTCGCGCTGCCCCTTGGTATAGGCATCACGGACCGCGGCCGCCATCGCCGGGTTGAACCGCTCGATCAGGGCCATCCAGCGGGTCGCGCGCAGCAGAAAAATACCGCTGTTCCAGAAATAATCGCCACCCGCCAGATAGGTTTCGGCGGTTGCCCGATCAGGCTTTTCGACAAACCCATCCAGCGCGTAAGCCTGCGCCGCAACGGCTGCACCGGCACGAATGTAGCCAAACCCGGTGTGCGGTGAATCGGGCACGATCCCAAACGTGACGACCTTACCGGCAACCGCATGTTCCAGCCCGGCAGATACCGCCCTGGCAAACGCATTACCGTCGCGCACGACATGATCTGCGGGCATCACAATCATGACCGGGTCATCGTCGAGGCAGTCGAGCGCCGCCAACGTCAGCGCCGGCGCCGTATTGCGACCGGTCGGTTCAAGCAGGATATTGGCCGCGGCATGACCACTGGCACGCAGTTGTTCTGCGACCAAAAACCGGTGTGCCTCGTTACAAACGATGATTGGCGCCGCGACATCGGTGCCGTCGGTCAAGCTGTCGAGCCGTGCAGCCGTCGACTGCAACAGGGTTGCCTCATCGACGAGTGCCAAAAACTGTTTGGGGAAGGCCCGTCGTGAGAGCGGCCAGAGCCGCGTACCGGAGCCGCCTGACAGGATGACGGGCTGGAGGGTGATCATAGTTGAACTCGGTAAAAATCGATTGGCGGGGATTACAGCAGCCACGCGTGTCTGGGGTCAACGAAGACGCGACAACAAGCAAAAAATCGCTGCCTCATCAAGCGATCCGTTATGCGCTCAGCTTGAAGAGTTTGTCGAAATTGGCAATCCGCAAGATTTCAAAAACCGTATCGCTACCATTGATCAACTGGACCTGCGCGTCACCGACATTGTGTTCTCGCAACTGCAACAACATGCCCAGCGCAGAACTGTCGAGATACTCGGTATTTCTGAAATCGACGACGAATTGCCTCGCACCCGGTTCATAGGCCTTGTAGGCCTCGATAAAGCTCTGGTGCGAGGCGAAATCAAATCGTCCATCGACATGCAGGGTGACGGTCTTGCCATCGTCAGATTCATTGGCACTTACTGGCATGGTTTTCTCCACTGGGCCTGATCGCGGGTCGAACCGCATGCCCAGGCTTCACTAAAACAATTTGTCCCCGGTGTCGGACATCGATGCTTGCCCAACATCCCGGCGTTCGGCGGCCAAACAGCCGCACGGGCAGCGGCTTCCTCAACCACACCCGGCAGAGCAAGTCTCGCCGTGACCCAGCCAAACAACGGCCGCAACGCCAGGCCAGATCCGGACAATGGCTGCGTTACCTGACACCAGTGCTGCAACAGTCAGGACGACAATCCCCACGGCCCCGAAACCCGATGTGTCTTTACGTTGGCGCCAGGGCACGGTTGGTCCAGTCAATTCGATGCGCGACCGTTGGCACGAGCGTTATGCAGCAGCTATCGGCGGATTCGCTGCATTACTTAATATCCGGCTGCCCCAATAATCACACCCACGCGAGTCGCTCCGGCAGCCGTGGTCCGATCTTGCCGAGTGACTAGACATGGTCCGCTACGCCGTGCTGGACGATCTCCCGGGCACGCCCCAGACCAAGCAGCATTTTGATTCTGCTCGATAGGCAGTGTGCCAGTGGCACCCAACCCCCCTGCCACACTGCCCGCGGCCCTGATCGCTTATCGCCTCAGGCGACTACCTGCAAGCCGTTTTTGTGCAAACCGTAAGGATGAACGATTAGCGTTTCGGCGCTGCTCCTGTCAGCATCTGCGGCACATCGAAATTGGAGAGCAGTGCGCCATGGGGCGAGTCAAAGTCTCTTTTCCCAATGCCGAGGGGGAAACGCTCAACGGCTTATTAGAAACACCCTCAAACAGCGTATCGATCGCGCGTTATGCGCTGTTCGCTCACTGTTTCACCTGCGGCAAAGATATTGCCGCGGCGTCACGAATCAGCCGCGCCCTCGCCAACCGCGGGATCGCGGTGCTGCGTTTCGACTTCACCGGACTCGGCAATAGCGACGGCGACTTCGCCAACAGCAACTTCACCTCGAACGTGCAGGATCTGTTAGCCGCCGCCGAAGCACTGGGACGCGACTACCAGGCCCCCTCGCTGCTGGTCGGGCACAGTCTCGGCGGTGCCGCAGTGTTGGCCGCGGCGCCGCAACTTGCGTCGGTCGAAGCCGTGGTCACCATCGGTTCGCCGGCGACCGCCAGCCACGTCACCCATCTGTTTGCCGGCGCGCGCGACACGCTGGCGGAGGAAGGCGAGACGCAGGTGCAGATCGGCGGGCGGGCTTTTTGTATCCGCCAGCAGTTTCTCGACGATCTCGACCAATACGCCGATGCAGATCACCTGCGTGACCTCAAACGGCCATTGCTGGTGTTTCATTCGCCGCTCGATGAAATCGTGTCGATCAACGAAGCGGCCAAGATCTACCAGGCCGCATTGCACCCCAAGAGTTTTATCTCGCTCGACAGAGCAGACCACCTGTTGACCCGCCGCGAAGACGCGGCGTATGTCGCCGAGACACTCGTCGCCTGGGCGAGCCGCTATCTTGCGATCAACGACAGACCGTTCGAACGCAGCAGCGGCACAGCACCCGACGTCGCGCCTGGTGAGATACTGGTGACAGAACGCGACAAGCAGTTCCTGCGCGGGCTGTACAGCGCCAACCATCAACTCGACGCAGACGAACCGATCTCCGCCGGCGGTGGCGACATGGGGCCATCACCCTATGATCTGTTGCTGATGTCACTCGGTGCCTGCACCTCGATGACGCTAAGACTTTATGCAAATCATAAACAGTGGCCTCTCGAGGATGTCAGCATCACGCTTCGCCATGACCGGGTCCATGCCGACGACTGTGCGGACTGTGAAAACACCCCGCGGAAAATCGAACGAATTCGTCGCGTGGTGACCTTGCGAGGCGATTTGACCGAGGAACAACGCCGGCGTCTGCTGGAAATTGCCGACCGGTGTCCGGTGCATCGCACGCTGGAGAGTGACCTGCATATCGAGACCATGCTGGATGGATTCGACGATAAAAAAACCGGCCTCTGAAGGGCCGGTTTTTGTGCTTCATGTCGGCAGGCTAAACGCACCCGGTCGGTTTCGGCAGGCCACCGTACTTGGTGATCGGCTTCATCGGGCCGGTCTTCCACATCTTAAAGATCAGCTTTTGGTCCTGACCGACGTATTTCGCGAACTTGCGGATCGGCGGCACCACGTTCTCGTCTTCGTAGTACTCGCGCGCCTTGAGGATCTGGTCCCATTTCACGTCGTCGATCTCGACACCGTCGGCCTCGGCCATTGCCCGACCGATCTCCGGCGTCCAATCCGCCATGCTCAGTAAATAACCGTCGCCATCGCGCTCCGGAATTTCAACGCTCATCTTCAACTACTCCTATTTTCAATATTCGAGCACCTGTCCAGTGCCATAACGTCATGGTCTGAAATCGCACTAAGGCTAACCCCATGGATTAAAAAGGGTAAACACAATGGCTCGCGATGGTGCCGCATCCGGTTTATCGGTGATTCGATAACACGGGAAGGGGTGAATGGAGCTGGCGAGAGGAATCGAACCCCCGACCGGCTGATTACAAATCAGCTGCTCTACCTACTGAGCTACGCCAGCGTGACGAAACGCGCCTGATTTGGGCTACGTAAGCCCGCGTGATTCTAGCAGTTTGCAGGTAAGTCAGACAAAACCATCGGCCTGATCCCCTCCACAGCGGAGCAAAGGCCCGGCCGGTGGATGTTGTGACCAACTGACAGACATTGCTGGAGTCGAACATGCGCGCACCTGACCCGCGACCCTGGTCGTTCCCCGGCAATGCTGCCGAGGAGAAGACCTTGATAGTCCTGACGATCTGTTCCACCAAGGGCGGCGTAGGGAAGACGACCGCTGACCGCCAACCTGCCGATTCGCCGACGCGGCCATCTCCTGGTCGACGCCGATATCCAACCGACGCTGAGCAGCTATTACCCGTTGGCACAGCACGCCGACGGCGGCCTGCATCAACTCATCACCACCGGCAGCATCGAGGGCACCATCAGCCGAACGCGGATCCCCGGTCTCGATATCGTCGTCTCGGACGACCCGGAGGGCAGCATCGAGAACTGGATCCTGCACACCCCAGATGGCCGGGTGCGCATGCGCTATGCCCTGCGTGACCTGAAGGACTATGACGTCGTTCTGATCGATACGCAGGGCGCGGTCGGCCCGTTGCAGGACGCCGGCGTGCTCGCTGCGGATCTGCTGCTCTCCCCGATCCCCCCTGAAGTGCTGTCCGCACGCGAATTCGCGCGCGGCACGCTGGGTATGCTCGAGCGCCTGCGCCCGATGGGCCACCTGGGCGCACCCGTCGGCCATCTGCATGGCCTGATCTACCGGATGGACCGCACGATCGACGCCGCCGAGGTTGCCAACACCTTGCGTCGGGCCACGTTTGGCGAATCGCGTGGCGGTATCTCGATCCTTTCCACCGTAGTGCCGGCCACCGTTGCCTACCGCGAGGCCGCGACTGCCCGCCAGCCGGTCCATCGCATCGAAAAGCAGCGCCGAGGGCCGACAGCCAGCGCGGCGGAGGTGATGACGGCACTGGTCAACGAACTGCTCCCACACATCGAGTCGCCGAATCCGGCGTCGCCATCCAGGCGCGGGAGGGCATCGGTCATGCGTAGCGAAACCCTCTACCTTTGGGGCCTGGAACCCGAGCCCAGTGGTGTCGAGCGTGCCGCGTTTGACCACGGGATTGACCGTCAAAGTGCGTTGCATACCCCCCGAGGAAACCGTTACGCCGTGGAGGTGTGCTGGATCACGGATGGCGTGGTGACCTGCAGGACCTACCAGGTAAGCGCCGCCAATGAAGTCCGCGCCGCCCGCATCGCCTGCCAGAGCGCCCGCGATTTCTTGAGCCAACAGGCCACCCGGATCGAGGCGGTCGATATCGAGCATGATTCCGGGAGACGGCCATGAGTAAACAACGCCCTACCGCCGATCAACTGGCCGATCTGATCGCGCAACCCCACTTCGGGCGGTCACGCGAGGTCATGCCATCGACCGATCCCATCCAGCCAACACCGATGGTCGTGGCCGTCGATGAGATCGACGTCTACGACCACAACCCCCGCCAGCTGGCCAATGACAAGTACGAGGAGATCAAGGCCTCGATCCGCGCCTCAGGCATGGATCAGACCCTGACCATCACGCGCCGACCGGATGCACCGCGTTACATGATTGCGGCCGGCGGCAACACGCGCCTGCAGGCCGTTAAAGCCTTGTGGAAAGAAACCGGCGAGGAGCGCTACCGCCTTATTCATTGCCTGTATCGGCCTTGGCAGGGTGACACCAAGACATTGGTTGCCCACCTAAAGGAGAACGATGTCCGTGGCGACCTCTCATTCATCGACCGGGCGCGTGGCCTGACACAGCTCAAGGCCCTCACTGAGACAGAAAGCGGGCAATCGTTCAGCTTGCGCGAGTTCTCGGCGTTTCTGGGCGAGCAAGGCTACAGCGTCAGTCACCCGGTACTGATATCTATCGGCTATGCCGTTCAGTCGTTGGAAGGCGCCATCCCTACAGCGCTAGGGGCCGGCATGAGCAGGAATCAGGTCGATCGCATCCGTAAACTCCACAAGGCGTTTGTGACGGCTTGGTCCTCCCTCAAGATCCCGGACAATGATGCCGGCGAATCACTCTTCATCGACTTGCTCGGCCGTCATGACGATGACGTGATCGATCTGGATCTCCTGCACCGCGATGCCGTGAATGAGCTGTCGGTCAGTGCGGACTGCGACGTGCAGCATGCCGCCATGATCTATGGCGCGGCAATCGACGGCCGTGACCTCGATGACCTCGTCGTGAGCGTCAACAGCGAATCGCAAACCGATGACGGCGCTCGGAGGAACCATGCGGCCCAGCATCGCCGACGCCCCAGCATCCCAACCCCAACAGGAACCAACCGACGCGCCGGTGGCAACGCCGTACGACAGGAGCGATCCGCGCCGCGATCCAGACCCTCGGCCAACAGTCCCAAGGACGGAACCCGCCGCATCAACCCACCACCATTCTCGATCCGGTCCATGTCCTGCGCGACGAGGCATTTCAACTTGCCGATGTCGCCGCGCAGATGCTCGGCTGCGACGGGATGATCACCCCGATCGCGAGCGGCCTGGGCTTTCTGGTTGGCCCCGTACCGGCCGAGGTGCGCGAATCCATCCCGATCACGCAACGCCCTGCCCTGCTGTGCGCCTGGTGGTTGCTGGTCACGGTCTCCGAGCAATTCGCTTCGCACGGCCTGGCCGTCAACGCCATGCCGGCGGAATGGGACGACACGCCCGTGGGAGAGGCGATGGCCAAAGCCACCCATATCGAGCATTGGCAGTCACGCATGGCCAAAGAGCGGCGTGCCGAGGCCTTACTTGCGGTGCCGTACATGCCGCCGAGCAATTACGCCGCGTATGGGCTTCACCGCGTCAGCGCAGAATTTTTCGACACCTGGACTGCACTGGTTTCGACGACGAGACGGATCTATGGGGCCACTGACGGCCAACCCTGGGCATAAGGAGTACCCACCATGGCAAGACCTGAATACGAAATCACCCATGCCGCGATCCGCTACGCCCTGCAATGCGTGCTCGACGGCAATTGGCATACGTTGCGGGAGATGGGATTCGGCTGCAAAGAATGCGAGGCGCTGAACAATCTGACGTTGGCGGATTTAGCCGCACTCGAGCGGCGCCTGAGCGGACACATCCTCAAGATTGAGCTGAACCAATCCCTTTTCTGGGCGGCACTGGCGCAGGTCAAGCGCGAAACCACCGAGCTGCAGACACGCATCGACTTGATCAAGCGCGATGCCCCGGCCGACATGATGCGAGCCATCTACGGCATCGGTGACAAGGAATACACCCGGCTGTGGCGCCACCATGGCGTGCCCTCTGGCGTCGGCCGACCCCTGGAGCTGGATCCCGATGCGGCCTGGGCGCTGTCGGAAATCCTCAACCGCTACAAACAGGTGCTCACGCCCGCTGACTGGTTGGCGATCGCTGACGAATCCGGGGTCGGACTGCGCACGATCTGGCGCGAACACAAGCGCTGGCAATCCCCGTCCTGCAGCCCGTCCGGCAAGACGGATTGCCACCGGGGGGCCTGACGATGTCGCTACCGGCCGAAATCAGTCGTTCTATCGATCGGGCCATTGACCACCTGCGACGCGAGCGCTCGGCGGGAAAACCGATTACCGATGCGGAGACCGGCGATGGCCTGCTGTTTCTGGGTCAATGGCATGACGCCTATCCCACCGTGCTGGTGCGCGATCCGTTCCTGACCGACAGCGCCAAGATCCAGTGGCTCTATCTGGCCCAGGAGGCACGCAGACAGCCGCAGGGGGCGATCGGGATGCCGAGTATTCAGGAGAGCGCGCGGGCGCTACACCAAGCCAGGGGAACCGTTATCCGGGATCGGCTCCTGCTCCGGGTCTGCCGCTGGATCAGTGCGGTGCGCCCGGTGCGCGATCCCGACACAGGCCGGTTTCTGGGGCACATCTATGCGATGCACGGCGAACCCGTCCAATGGCACGCCGCCATGGAGTACGACGAACACTACGTCGGATTGATCGAGCGGGCCCAGAGCCACCAGGACCGACGCGTCCAGCGGGCGGCACGCGCCAACATCCTGGGCATTCGCGACAGCATCATCGCCGGCGAAGACCCCCTGGCACCCATCGACCCGGTGGAAATGCGCCTCACCACGGTGAAGGCGATCGAGTCCGGCTGGGGAACCGCCTGGCGGGTGCCACTGGACGAGGCCCCACCGGGTACAGATTTTGGACCCGGTGACGAACCAGGTCCGGATCTTGGACCCGGTGAATCGCCAGGTACAGAATTTGGACCCGGGCATCTACCGGGTCCAAATTTTGAACCCGGTGACCAAGTCATTGATTTTTCTCACAGTCCAAATCTTGGACCCGGTGCGGTACGTAGTAGTAGTAATAAAAATAAAAAAACTACTACTACAACGACGGATTCCGCGAGCGCGCGCAAGGCTGCCGACAACGAACGTAGGGCACTGAACTGGCCAAGCGAGTTTGACGACAACATGCGCCGCCTGCTCCACCACACCCTGAGCGTCAGCGTCGCGGTGAGCATCACCAGGACGTACTCGATGCACTGGCGCACAAGGTGATCGACAGGGAAAACCCCTTACGTAACCCGGTGGCCTATGCCATCACGCTGTGCAGCCGGATCAAGACCGGCACCTTCCAGCCGGTGGGGCCACCGCTGGAGATGCCGAGGACCGGCGGAGCATCCGCCAACGACGGATGGCCAAACACCACCCCTGCATGACGCGCTGACCCGATGGCAGCGCGTCGAGTCTTCTGCATGATGGCGATCTTGAGCACCCCTTCGGCCTTGGCCTTTTCCGGGCAGTGAATATCGACTTCGGGCTCGACGATCGGGACGAGTCCCTTGGCGAGGATCTGCCGAGCGAGGTCGAACTGCTGGGCGACGACGCCATCGATGCCCGCGGCATTGGCCTGCTTGACGACCGAGCGCATCTTGGTGCCGAAGATCCCTTTCCCTTTGGCCTTGTCGAGCAGCGCAGGCAATGCGGGCATCGGCTTCATCCGCTGCACGCCGTCGTGCTCATCCGCGAGACCCTTGTCCACCTTCAGAATGGGCACGACCCCCTTCACGTTCCACAAATAGTCGCCGCTGGGTTGACCCTCGATCTCCCTGTCCATGGTGTTCTCGAACAGGATTGCGGCCAGGATCCGCTCACCCGTGAAGCTCGGGCTGGTCACGATGCGCGTGCGCATCTGATGCACGATCGCAAACATCTCGTCGTCGCTGGACCAGGCATCCTCCTTGATACCGTATTGAGCCAGTGGCCTGCGTGCTGCCTCGCTCTGATCCAAGGCCGCAATGAAGCCGGGATGGGTCTCCATCTTCTTAAGCTGCTGCTCGAAGTTGCTCATCTGGGTCATCTCGCATTGAGTAAGGAAAAGGGTCGTCCGTGCCGCCCGCCCGCCCCGGGCGTTGCCCACCCCCGTTCCGCTCCCGCGTCTCCCCCGTCGCGGTCGGTACCGGTATCGCCTTTGCCGTTTTTCACTGGCCGGCGGATCAGGTCCAGGTGCGCCGAAGCTCTCCGCGTAGATCTTGTAGATGTTCTCGGTGCCGGAGGGCCGGGCCGCGAACCAGCCGCTGTCGGTCACGACCTTCAGGCCGCCGATCGGCGCCTCGTTGCCCGGCGCCGAGGTCAGCTTGGCGCCGGATCGGCTCGCCGGCGAGCTGGGGCGCCTTGCAACCGCTTCCGGTGACAGCTTCGCCAGCCCGGCCTTCTGCTCCGGCGTCGCGGGCGCGTCGATGCGCGTGTAGTACGGCGGTGCCGAACTCGGCCTCCAGCTCCTGGTAGTGCTCGCCCGGGTCCCGTCCTGGTGCGCGCGGTGATCTCGGCCGCCAGCAGGTCCATGATCGGCCCATCTTTGTCCGTGCTCCAAACGGTCCCGTCGAAGCGCAGGAAGCTCGCCCCCGCACTCTCCTCCCCGCCGAAGCACAGCGAGCCGTCGAAGAGTCCCGGCACGAACCACTTGAAGCCCACCGGGACCTCGCACAGCGTGCGGCCGAGCTTCTCGACCACGCGGTCGATCATGCTGCTGCTGACCAGGGTCTTGCCGACCGCCACCGACGCGGGCCACTGCCGGTAGGTCAGGAGGTAGCGGATGGCGACCGCCAGGTTGTGATTGGGGTTCATCAGTCCGGCGGACGGGACGACGATGCCGTGTCGATCCGAGTCCGGATCGTTCGCGAAGGCGACGCGGTACTTGTCTTTGAGGTCAATGAGCCGAGCCATGGCATAGGGGCTGGAGGGGTCCATGCGGATCTTGCCGTCGTGATCGACCGTCATGAACGAGAAGGTCGGGTCGATGACCGGGTTCACGACGGTGATGTCCAGGCCGTAGATGGCGTTGATCGGCTCCCAATAGGGCTCGCGCTGCGCCGCCCAGCGGGTCCACGCCCAGCTTGAGGCCGGCCCCGCGGATGGCGTCCATGTCGACGACGTTCCGCAGATCCTCGACATAGGGGACGACGAAGTCTTCCTGGTGCGTCGTGGTCGGCCTTGATGGCGGCTCGCGAACGGGACCGCTTGACGCCGCGCATTCCCGTCTCGCAGCAGCTCGTTGGCCCGGTCCTGGATCCAACGGGTCACATCGGTGTCGGCCGGGCCGCCGTTGGGCGGGTTGTACTTGAAGCCGCCGTCCTCCGGCGGGTTGTGCGAGGGCGTGATGACGATGCCGTCGGCGAGATGGTCGCTGCGCGACCGCGGTTGTAGACGAGGATCGCCCGCGAGATCACCGGCGTCGGGGTGACACCGTCGTCCTGCTGGATGATGGTCGGCACGGCGTTGGCTGCCAGCACCTCGAGCGCGGTACGCTGGGCCGGCCCCGACAACGCGTGCGTGTCCTTACCCATGTAGAGCGGGCCGTCGGTGCCCTGGGCACGGCGGTAGTCACAGATGGCCTGGGTGATGGCCAGGATATGGGCCTCGGTGAATGAGCCTCGCAGCGGTGAGCCGCGATGCCCGCTGGTACCGAAGCTCACCGACTGGTCGGGATCCGCCGGATCGGGGCGGTGCTCGTAGTACGCGCGCTCCAGTCGCTGCAGATCGACCAGCAGCGCTTTTGGGGCCGGCTTGCCGGCATAGGGCGAAATGGCCATCTCTGGGTACCTACAAACGCAGATGCTGGTTCAGGCATTCGACGCTGGTTCAGGCATTCACTCGGAGACAGGGCATGGCGCCACGCCCCAAATGCCTTCGGCGTATTCGGCGATGGTGCGGTCGCTGGAGAACTTGCCCGAGCCAGCCACATTCAAGATCGCCTTGCGCGCCCAGTTATCCGAGTCTGCATATAATTCGCGCAGCCGCTGGTCGGCCTCGAGGTAGGACCGTCAGGTCCGCCAGGTGCATGTAGTAGTCGCCGCGCGTCAGCAGCGTGTCGCGCAATCGGCGCGAAGACGCCCGGCTCGTAGCGGCTGAAGTGGTCGGAGAAGATCAGGTCCAGCGCCGCGCGGAGTCTCCGGCTCGTTGTCGTAGTGCCACTGCGGGTTGTACCAGCCGCGGCTGCCGGCCACCTGCTCCGCGGTCAGGCCGAACAGGAAGAAGTTCTCCTCGCCGGCCTCCTCGGCCATCTCGATGGTGGCGCCGTCGCGCGTGCCGATGGTCAGCGCGCCGTTCATCATGAACTTCATGTTGCTCGTGCCGCTGGCCTCGTAGCCGGCCGTCGAGATCTGGTTGGAGACGTCGCTGGCGGGGATCAGCCGCTCGGCGATTGAGACACGGTAGTCCGGCACAAACACGACCTTGAGCCGGCCGCGCATCGCGGGGTCGCCGTCAATGGTGCCCGCGACGTTGTTGATGAACTTGATGATGACTTTGGCCAGCTGGTAGGCCGGCGCCGCCTTGCCGGCGAAGAAGAACGTCCGCGGCGTCATATCGAGGCCCGGATTCTCCCGCAGCCGGTTGTAGAGCACGACGACGTGCAGCAGGTTGAGCAGTTGCCGCTTGTACTCGTGGATGCGCTTGATCTGGCAATCGAAGATGCTGTCCGGATCGACCGTCTGGCCGGTGTGTGCGCTTGAGCCAGTCGCGAACCGCGACTTGGCCTCGCGCTTGGCCTTGGCGAAACGCGTCGCGCTGAAGTCCGGCGTCGTCGGCCAGCGGCTTCAGCTTGCCCAGCTGGCCGAGGTCGGTGATCCAGCCGTCGCCGATGGCCTCGGTGATCGTCTTGGCGAGATCCGGGTTCGCCATCAGCAGCCAGCGGCGCGGCGTGACGCCGTTGGTCTTGTTGTTGAAGCGGTCGGGGAACACCGCGGCCAAGTCCTTGACTGTCACGGTGCGCAGCAGCTCGGAGTGGATCGCCGCCACGCCGTTGGTGCTGTGCGAGCCGACGATGGCGAGGTTGGCCATGCGCATCCTGCTTGCTCGTCGCCCTCCTCGATCAGGCTCATGCGCTGGACCTTGCCGTCGTCGCCGGGGTAGCGGGCGCGGACCTCGTCGAGCAGCCGCCGGTTGATCTCGTAGATGATCTCCAGCTGCCGCGGCAGCAGCACCTCGAACCATCGCACCGGCCACTTCTCCAGCGCCTCGGGCAGCAGCGTGTGGTTCGTGTAGGCCAGCGTCCGCTGGGTGAGGTCCCACGCCTGGTCCCAGCCGAGCTGGGCCTCGTCGAGCAGGATCCGCATCAGCTCGGCGACCGCCATCGCCGGGTGCGTGTCGTTGAGCTGGATGGCGACCTTGGCCGGGAAGCTGGTTCCAGTCGGAATTGGTGCGCCGGAAGCGCCGCACGAGATCCGCCAGCGAGCAGGCGACGAGAAAGTACTCCTGCACGAACCGCAGGCCCTGGCCCCATGCTGGTGGAGTCGTCGGGATACAGCACGCGCGTCAGGGATTCGGCCGCGAGCCGCTCGGCCAGACGCCCCGACGAAATCGCCGCCGCTGAACTCGCCAAAGTCGAAGTAGTCGTCCGGCGCCGCCGCGGCCCAGAGCCGGAGCGTGTTGATGGTCTTGCCGCCGTAGCCCACCACCGGCCGATCGAACGGGATGCCGATCAGGCTGGATGGCCGGCCGACGACCGCACGCAGCGTCCCTCCGCGGACCTCGAAGGAGCAGTTGAGCTTGATCTCCACGGACTCGTTCGGGCGCGGGACTTCCCACGGGTCAGGCCGGCGGAGCCAGTTGTCCGGCTGCTCGTGCTGCCAGCCGTCCTGGATGGTCTGCCGGAAGATGCCGTACTCGTACCGCAGGCCGTAGCCCATGGCCGGCAGCTCCATCGTGGCCATCGAGTCGAGGAAGCAGGCCGCCAGGCGCCCGAGCCCGCCGTTGCCCAGGCCCGGCGTCCGGCTCCTGCTCGAGCAGCTCGGGCCAGTCCAGGTTCGTCCCTCGGCAACGTCCTTCGCGACCGGCTCGAGCAGCCGAGGTTGGTGATGTTGTTGGCCAGCGAGCGGCCGATCAGGAACTCCATCGACAGGTAGTAGACCGCTTCGGGTTCGCGCGCCGATAGGTCTCCTCGGTGAGCAGCCATCGCTGCGAGAGGACATCGCGCACCGACCGCGAGACGGCCTCGAAGCGCTCGCGTGCGCCGATGCCTGCGGCGCCGGCGACGTGATCGAACATGAGATGACGGTCGTACAGCGCGTCGGTCGTCCCGGTAAAGCGCACCGGTCCGCAACTGTATTGCTCGATGAGCCTGCTCAGGTCGGTCGCGCTCGCAGGTGAACCGGTTTGCGCCTTCGGGTCGATTGGCGATGTCATGGGTCTGCTGCCCCTAGAACGGCCACCGCCAATCCGCGGCGTCAGGCCGATCGACGCCGTAGCGGTACGCGTACTCCTTGCACGCGAGCTGCTCGTTGAGCAGGGCCTCGCGAGCGCTGGCGCCCGTGACCCGGAAGCGGGGAGAGCGGTCGATGGCATCGATCGCCAGGCTGAACCGGTCGGTCTGATTGAGAATGGCGAGCTCCAGCGGCGTGTTGATGTTGCCGTGCTCTTTGTAGCCGCGCACGTGCAGCTGGTGCTGGCCGGGCCGGCGGTAGGTCAAGCGATGGATCAGCCAGGGGTAACCGTGGAAGTTGAAGACCACGGGCTTGTCGGGGGTGAAGATGGCCTCGAACTCGGTGTCCGTCAGACCGTGCGGGTGCTCCGTGCTCGGAACCAGCTTGAACAGGTCCACCACGTTGACGAATCGGACCTTGATCTCCGGCAGGTGCTGGCGCAGCAGGGCCACGGCGGCCAGGGCCTCCATCGTGGGGACGTCGCCGCAGCTCGCCATGACCACGTCGGGCTCGGCTCCCTGGTCGTTGCTCGCCTTGTCCCAGATGCCGATCCCCTTCGCGCAATGCCTGATTGCGGTCTCCATGTCCAGGTACTGCAGGTGCTCCTTCTTGTCCGCGACGATGACATTCACGTAGTTCACGCTGCGCAGGCAATGATCGGCGACCGACAGCAGAGAATTGGCGTCCGGCGGCAGATAGATCCGGACCACGCTTGGGCTCTTGTTCGCCACCACGTCGAGGAACCCCGGGTCCTGATGCGTGAAGCCGTTGTGGTCCTGTCGCCACACCAGGGCGGTGATCAGGAGATTGAGCGACGAGATCGGGGCACGCCATTGCAGCTCGCTGCACTTTTCCAACCACTTGGCATGCTGATTGAACATCGAGTCGATGACGTGGATGAACGGCTCATAGCTGTTGATCAAGCCATGCCGGCCGCTCAGCAGGTAGCCCTCCAGCCACCCTTCTACGGTGTGCTCGCTGAGCATCTCCATGACGCGGCCGTCGGGCGCGAGCTCGCCCCCATCGGCATCTTCCGGGAAGTACTCGCCGAGCCAGACCTTCTTGGCGACGTCGTAGATGGCCTGCAGTTGATTCGACTGGGTCTCGTCCGGCCCGAAGACCCGGAAGTTGTGCATGTTCTGCCGCATGACCTCGCGCAGAAAGACGCCGAGCGTCGGCACGTTGCCCGCCAGGGTGACGCCGGGTTTCTCGACCTCGACGCCACAGCTGCGGAAGTCCGGCATGTCCAACGACTTGCGCACCAGTCCGCCATTCGCGATGGGGTTGGCGCTCATTCGCCTGTGGCCTTTGGGGGCCAGTGCCCGCAGCTCCGGGATGAGGCGCCCCGACTCGTCGAACAGCTTCTCGGGCTCGTAACCGCGCATCCACTGTTCGAGCAGCTTCAGGTGATTCGGGTTATTGGCGATCTCCAGCGGGACCTGGTGCGCGCGCCAGAAGCCCTCCAGATAATGCCCGTCCACCTCCCGCGGCGCCGTCCAGCCCTTCGGGCTGCGGAGGATGATCATGGGCCAGCGCGGCCGCGACCGCCTTTCCGGTGCTGCGGGCCTCTTGCTGGATCTTGCGGATCTCGACAACGCAATGCTCCAGCGTAGCGGCCATGGCCTGGTGCATGCTGTCCGGGTCGCTGCCCTCGACGAACAACGGGGTGTAGCCGTAGCCGACGAACAGCGCCTCCAGCTCCTCGTGACTGATACGCGCCAGGACCGTCGGGTTGTTGATCTTGTAGCCATTGAGGTGCAGGACGGGAAGGACGGCCCCGTCCCTGACCGGGTTGAGAAACTTGTTGCTGTGCCAGCTCGTGGCCAAGGGACCGGTCTCGGACTCGCCATCACCCACCATGGTCAGCGCAATCAAATCCGGGTGGTCGAAGACCGTGCCGTAGGCGTGCGAGATGCTGTAACCCAGCTCGCCGCCTTCATGGATGCTCCCGGGGGTTTCCGGGGTCGAGTGGCTGCCGATACCGCCGGGGAAGGAAAACTGATGGAAGAAGCGTTGCATTCCCGCCACGTCTTCGCTCTTGTCCGGGTAGATCTCGGAGTAGGTCCCCTCCAGATAGTCGTTGGACAAGACTGCCGGCGCACCATGGCCCGGGCCGGAGATGAAGATCGCGTTGAGGTCGTATTTATTGATTAACCGATTGAAGTGGATATAGGTAAAGGATTGTCCGGCGTCGGAGCCCCAATGGCCCAGGAGCCGTGCCTTGATGTGCTCCGGTTGCAGCGGCTCGCGCAGCAAGGGGTTCTCCTTCAGATACAGCATGCCCATGCTGAGATAGAGACTCGCGCGCCAGTAGGCGTCGGTCTTGGCAAGCTCGTCGGGGGTCAGGGGGGCGCCCTTTATCGTCGAGCGGGCCGTGCCATAGGCGGAGATCGACGCCAGGGCAGCGTTCTCTTCGGTGGAATGGGACATGGTTCTTGGCTCCTGTCTGTGATGATGCCTGTTCGAGCTAGCCGCCGACGTGGCGGGTGTCGTTCCAAAGCTGGATGACCGGCTGCGAGCGGTTGTGCTCGTAGCTCAGCGCGCTCAGGGCCGCCGTGCTGAGCAGGAAGCAACGGCCGGCCGCCGCATCGAGCCCGAGCCAGCGTGCGGCTAGCACGCGCAAGAAATGTCCGCTGGAGAACAGCAGCAGGTTGCCGTCGACCGCGCGGGCGCGCTCGATCACCCGGTCGGCCCGGGCGCCGACGTCGCTCGGGGATTCGCCGTTCGGGCAGCCGTCGCGAAAGAGCTGCCAGCCTGGCCGTTGCTGATGGATCTCGACCGTCTTCAGCCCCTCGTAGTCGCCGTAGTTCCACTCGACCAGGTCCCGGTCGACCTCGGCCACCGCGCCGAAGCCGGCGAGGTCACAGGTGCGCTTGGCCCGCTGCAGTGGACTGGTCCATACGCTGGCGAAGGTCTCTCCACGCAACCGCGCCTGAAGAGCCGCTGCATTGCGCTCGCCACGCTCCGTGAGGGGCAGATCGGTCAGCCCGGTGTGTTGGCCCGACAGCGACCAAGCCGTTTCACCATGGCGGGCCAGGTAAACAAGAGGTAATGAATCTTTCATAAAACTGTCGCAAACCCGCTGCCCAGGCAGGCCGGGCCTCGCTCTGCTTCTTGCTCTTTCATTCCCGTCGAGTTTAGGGCCGATGGTCCTTGTCGCCATACCTCGAATTCAGGCATAGAGCACTGCCTGCCCATGCGCTAGCCTCGCCGCTGGCTTTCGCGGAGGTTGTGATGCGTCGCCCGCTGATCGTTGGCAACTGGAAGATGAATGGCACCAAGGAGGGGGCTCGGCATGTGTTGGCCGGTATCGTCGAAGGCGTCGGCGAGGTCTCACGTTGCGAGATCGCCGTGTGTCCACCCTTTCCGTTCCTGCAGCTTGACGGCATCATCGACCTTTGCGGCGTAGACGCCTTCGACGCCATAGAGGTCGCGTATGAACCCCTCTGGGCGATTGGAACCGATAAGAGCGCGACGCCGGCTCAGGTCCAGCACGTGCACGCGTTCATCCGGCAACGGCTTGCCGCTCACCGGGCGGACCTTGCCGAGAGAACCCGCATCCTGCGCGGCTGGAGCATGAATCGCGATGACGCGCCGGAGCTCTTGCGCCAAGGAGATATCGACGGCGGTTTGATCGGGCGGGCCTCCCTGAATCCGAGGGATTTCCTGATGATCGCGAGCGCCGCCGAGCAAGCTTGGGACGGGGCAGCGGCGTCTTAAGGTCACCTCGAAGAATGCGATAAGGCCGCGCAGTGGCGAAGGGCAAGGGGTGTCCGACGTCAGGGGACCGCAGGTTAGGCTGCCGGATCCCCGTCGAGACCAGCCCACGAAGGCTCAGAGCAATTTCACGTCATGAGCGAACGGGCCATGTCTACCGCGACGACGAACAGCAGTAACGCATAGAGGCGCTGCATCCAGACCTTGCTGAGCGCGTTGCCGATCTTGACCCCGAATGGCGCGCCGAGCATCGAGGTAGGAAGCATTGCCAAGAAGATTGGCAAATCGATATAGCCGAGGGAATACGCCGGACGCCCGGGCGTTTCCCAGCCATTGAAGATGGCACCGCCGCTCGAGACCAGACCCACCACCAGGCCGCCGGCAATGCCGATGGCGCTTGCGTTGCGCAACGGCGTGCTGAATGCCTTGAGCACCGGGGTGGTGATCGCGCCGCCGGCGGTGCCCGTCAGGGCGGCGCTGCAGCCGATACCGGCGGCGACTCCGATCTGTCGAAGGCCGCGTGGAGGTGAGGTTGCCACGACGATCCGGTCCGGCACGAACCCTTCATAGACGCAGAGAACCAGCATGAAGACCACGAAGATGGCCTTGAGCATCTCGGTCGAGAGGAAGGGCAACAGCAGATTGCCAAGCATGACCCCGGCGAGGAGGCCAAGCGCCCAGACGCGGAAGTAGGCTAGATCCAAACGACCCTCGGCGTAAGCCTCCCGGACAGCCGCAAGCGTCGTCGGTATGATCAGCGCCACCGATGTGCCCAGGGCCATGTGCATGAGCACGCGGTGATCGACACCGAATTGCGGCATCAGGTAGATGAAAAGCGGCATATTCACGATGCCGCCGCCGATCCCGAACAGGCCGGACAAGAGGCCCGCCGCATAGCCGGCGACGGCGAAGGCGAGGATGCGCAGAATGAGTTCTTCCATCAGCGGTACGCTGCTCCGCCCATCGGTCTTTGCGAGGTGCCGAGCGCCCGGGCGGCATTCGCGGCCTGCCGGCGGCTGCTGACGCCGAGCTTGCGATAGATGCTCTTCAAGTGGGAATTCACGGTCTGCGGCGAGACATCGAGTCGACGGGCGATTTCCTTGTCGGTCAGGCGCGAGACCAGCAGATTGAGGACATGGTGTTCCCGTTCCGTGAGCGATTCGTCCGGGGTCTTGCGGCGCTCGATCGGCAGTGGCGCGTCCGGATTCAGAATGCCGTCGATGGCCAAGCGTACGAAGTCCGTGGTGCTCGCCGTGGCCGCCAATCCGCCGAGCAAATCGGCCATCGGCTGGCCCAACTCGACGAAGGGCCACGTCACCCAGCCGGGACTGGCGAGGTCGACGGCCTCGCGCAAGCTCGCCAGGGCCTGCTCGGTCCGACCCTGCCTCGCCAGCGCGGTTGCTTGGAGGGTCAGGATCTCGATCAGCTTCAGCTTATTGTGTACGGCGCGGCTCTCGCGCTCGTAGCGGTCGAGCCGCGACAGCGTGCGCTTGAGGCTCCTCTTGCTGGCCTCCGCGACGAGCAGGCGGCACTCGGTCAGGCGCGGCGTCTCGAACCAAAAGAACATGTATCCCCGGTCCGCGGCGTCATCGAGGGTTTCGATGCGTTCTCGGGCCTGCCCGAGCTGACCGTCCATCAATGCGATGCGCGCGTGGCAGGACGCGGCGATGGCGTGGGAGCAGGGGTCATTCGCGTGAGCGGCCAGCTCCGCCATTGCGGTGAGGCTTGCCCGCGCGTCGCGCCCGCGGCCCCGACTCTGAAAGCTGACGGCCCGGATCGCGAGGCTATCCATCGCCAGCCGCCGGTAGAGTGAGGAACACCGCTCCATGTTCGGCTCCAACAGCGGCGGGGCCGCGTCGGCGTCGTGGCGCAGCAGTCGCACAACGGCCGCCAGATAGCACCACCAGTGCGCCATGGGCATCGCTGCATCGCGCCACAAGCCCCGATCGAGGAGCTCGATCTCGCGCTGCAGAGAGAAGAGGTCGGCTTCGAGCAGGTGCACCAGCCCCAGACCGGTCTGCAGCCGGGCGGCGTCCTGTGAGACGCTGATCTCCTCCCGCGAGACCAAGGCTCGCAGGTGCCTCCGTGCCCCGGCCGCATGACCGGCCTTCTGCAGTGCGAGGGCATAGTGGATCTGAACGCTCGCGCATAAGCGCCCCTCGTCCTTCGGTAGATGCTGCAGGGCGGTCTCGAACAGGCTGAGGCTGGCGTTGTCCTCGACGCTGTGGAACGCGGCGTGTCCGCGGAAGAAGCTCAACTCTCCGATCATGACGGGGTCCAAGTCCGCCTTCGCCGACACCGCGTCGATGGCGTCGAGCAGGGGCCCAATGGCCGCGACTCTGCACTGACCGTACAGCACCCAGGCCTGGGCGATCAGGAGCCCGGGCCGTTCACGTTTCAACTGCCCCGGCAAGTGCGGCAGCCACTTGGCGGCAAAGTACCAGGGGCATGTCGGGTGTGGGATGAACCGATGCGACTCGACGATGCGTGCCGCAAGTAGCGGGTCCTCGCCGGCGAGCGCGTGCGTGACCGCCTCGTCGATCAGCCCCGCGTCCGCGAGCCAGACGCCCGCGCGCCGATGCAGCGCGGAGATTCCGGTCGGGTCCACGCGCCGCTCCAGCTCCGCCCTGAGCGTTTGCCGCAGCAGTGGGTGGAAGCGGAACCAGACGCCCTGCTCATCCAGCCGGATGGTGAAGAGTCCGGCCTCCTCGAGGGTCTCCTCGAATCCGCATCCCTCGCCATCACGCGGCCCGACTGCGGCCTTCGGGCCGCAGACCGCATCGCACAGGCCGGCGCAGAAGCGGTCGAGGATCGAGAGCCTCAGCATCGATTCCAGGATCGCGGGCGGCTGCGAGGCGATGACCTCCTGAAGCAAATACTCGCTGATGGGACGCTCGCTTCTGCGCAGTGCCCGGGCGAGCTCAGCGCCGTCGTCGCGACCGCGCATCGCCCTAACGATCAGTCCCAGGCCAACCCCCCACCCCTCCACGCGGCGCTGTAGATCCTCGACCAACCGCGGCTCGGGAACCCGGCCAGTCGCCCTCTCCACCAGCTCGTGGACCTCCGCATCGGTAAAGGCCAACTCCTGCTGCGTCAAGTCCGCAAGCTGGCCGGCGGCGCGCAGTCTGGACAAGCTCAAAGGCGGGTCGCAGCGGCTGATGACGACCAGATGGACCCATCGCGGGGGGTAACACAACAGGCGGCTGATCAGCTCGTGAACCTCGGATTCTCCGCCGAGCCGGTGATAATCGTCCAAGACGAGCACGAAGGGCGCGTCGATCGCATCGAGATCGTTGACCAGGCTCGCTCCCAGCAGGGCTGTTGGTGGGCGATGCGGTGCATCGAGCGCCGCCTCGGTGTGTTGGCATGCCGCGGGCAACGCCGTGCGTATGGCGGCCACCGTGTAGCGCAGAAAGGTCGCAGCGTCACGGTCCCCAGCGTCAAGGGACAGCCAGGCGCCCGGGGTCTCGATGGATTCGAGCCACTGGCTCACGGCCACGCTCTTGCCGTAGCCTGCCGCGGCCGAGACCAGTGTGAACGGCACCTGCAACGCGTGATCGAGCAGACCGTGCAAGCGCGGCCGGCAGATCAGCTGGCGCGTGGTCGCCGGCGGGTAGAGCTTTGCGCGGAGGAAAACCTGTTCGTTCGCTGGGCGGGAAACCGTCGGTGGCTCGGCAAGCCTCGGAAAACCCCGCCGGGCGACACCCTGATGGCGCAGTCGCTCACCCAAGGTCAGTGGTTCCGTCATCTTCGCTCCAGTTTCTCGCTCCAGGTTCGCCGATCTCGTCCGGGGCAAACCCACCCATGCACGATTGGAGGGTAGCCGACTTGCACCCGACAGCAGAGGACATTCTGGGATCAATTCCTGCACTGTTGGCGATCCGTGAGCGTGTATTACGGAACGATGACCAAGAGGCGACTAGACCGTGCAAAGCGCGCACGCCGGTTCGGATGCGGTTGAGGGCCTCACCCCAGGCGATTTCATAGGCGTCCCGGAGAACGCGATTTCCTGATTCATTCATTCCTGTATCAGTGAGCTCAATGGCGATCTTCTCGCGGTATGGGTTGGTAAAGGGTCGAACGGCGGGGAATGAGCGGATGTATTTGCCGCTGAGCCAGCCTCACCGCTGGAAGCGGATGTTATTCGTGGAAAGATGCATCAATTCGGCAATAGAACAGTATTCAGTGACAGACCACGAAACACAGCGAATTGGTAGATCAGCCTTTGATTAAATCGATAAACAAGCCAAGCGGCAGGAGCAGCGTCTTGGTAACCGTTGAAGAACAAGGTGAACACTGTAGGGCGGATAAGCGCAGCGCATCCGCCGTCTTGGCTTTGGTGGATGCGCTGCGCTTATCCACCCTACTTCCCAAACGTTTCAGTTGTTCTTGAGCCGTTCCTTGGGGCGGCTCGGCAATGCGATGAAACCGAATCCGCGATAGCAATCGACCGCTCGGTCATTCAGTGCCTCCACCACGACCGCATAGACCGCCATGGCGCGTCCGGCGGCCGAAACGCGACGCTGGGCATCCGCCAGCAGGTACCGGGGGGCGTCGTCGATCGGCGTCGGACAACGTCTCGGCGTTGAGACTGCCCGCGCTGAGGCTGTAGGTCCGAGATCACCGCGAGCGGTTTCTCGAGCTGGGCAAGCGAGGCGGTATACTGACTCGCGCCTCGCGGATGCGCCGGGACCGATCGCTGGGCTCGGTGGAGGGATCGCGATCGCGGCATCCTTCACCGTGCTCACGACCGTGAACTATGTTTTCAAGAGGCACCGGTCGCGAGAGGAAATAGCCAGTGACAAACATCGGAAACTTTACTCGATCGAGCGCGGCGCGACGATCGCAACGGTGCCGTGCCGCAAGGCGCCCGAAAGGGTCGGCGCGACCACCGCGCAACGTCTTGGTCGCGCTTGCCAGCAATCGCCAACGCCCTCGGCCCCGTCAGAATGTCCCTGCAACAAACAGGCGCGTTGCTTCGGTACCCGGATTCCGAGTTTCCGTCCGACTCCTGCTGCTGCTGTTGTTGTTTGTATTGCCGCTAGCCGCCTCCGCTGCACCAGGCGGCGATGCAGCAGGCGATCCGTACCCACTGCATCCGCCGACGACATCGAGTCCGCGCGACACCCTGAGGGGCTTCCTGGACGATGCGAATCGGCTCGCCGCAAAGAAGCGGGAGACCGGGGCATTCGACGAGGACAGCTATCGCCTTTTGCGACGCGCCGCCGACATGCTGGATTTCAGCGCCACGCCCCATGGTGACAATTGGTCGGAGCGCATCCTGCGGGTCGCACTGCTGCACGACGCATTGAGCCGTGTCGCGTTGCCAACGGAGACAGACATCCCGGACGAGACGGCGGTCGCGGACAGCACGCTGAGCGAGTGGCAGATCCCCGGCACATCGATCCGTATTGCGCGCGTGGAAGCGGGTCCGCGCGCCGGCGAGTTCCTGTTCTCCGCCGAGACCGTGGCCGCCGCCGACCGCATCTATCGGCGGGTGAAGGCGCTGCCCTACCGCGACGATGCGACGCCCGGCGTCTACGAGCAGGTCGTCGAGCTGACCGGGAGCGACGGGGTCTACGAGAGCCAGACCAAGCTGCAACAACGCCTGCAGCCCGTGGACACCGGAAGCCCCCGTGCGACCCTGAACGGCTTCCTCGAAAGCATCAACCAGGCCTACGCGCTGGTGATGGAGGCGAATCAGGCCCTCGAGGCGCGACCGCCGCGCATGAGCCGGGCGCAGGCCAGGGAGGTCGAAGCGCGGGCCACACGCCTGCTGGAGCGCGCAACGGGCGTGCTCGACCTCAGCCGGATGCCCGAGGCGCTGCGACTCGAGATCGGTGAGGAGGCGGCGCTGATGTTGAAGGAGGTCATCGATCGGCTGATCCTGCCGCCGCTGGATGCGGTACCCGACGAGATCATGGTGGCGGCGGCGCGGGAGGGGTCGCTCGGCCCCTTCACGCAGGCCGCCGGGTCCCTGCGCTGGCGCCTGCCGAGCACCGAGATCGAGATCGTCGAGATCACCGAGGGCGACCGTCAGGGCGAGTTCCTGTTCAGCGCCGAGACGGTCAAGACCATTCGCGACGCCTTCGCCGCGGTACGCGATCTGCCCTACCGCAAGGCCGCCTTTTCAGGGACCGAGCTCGACTATCCGTCACCAGAGGCGTCCCCAGGGTTCTACGATTACTTCGTCGCCAGCCCCGGGCATCTGGTGGCGCGCGCGCGCCTGTCGGGCGAGCTGATCGACCGCCTGCCGGCCTGGCTCAAGGCCCTGCACGGCGGCCAGACCGTGTGGCAGTGGCTCGCATTGCTGTTGTCCCTGGCGCTGACGGTGTTGGCCTCGGTCCTGCTGACGACCCGCATCAAGCGGTGGTCGAAACGGGTCGGCGGGCCCTACAGCCGATTTCTGCGCATTCTGTCACCCATTGCCATCGCCATCCTCGTCACCGTCGTCCTCGATGTCCTGGAGAACGAGGTCAACGTTACCGGCGAGCTGTTCACCGCGGTTGCGCTCGGCGGCAAGGCCATCATCGTCGCCATGATCGTCTGGGCCGTGTTCTCGCTGTGCAAGGCGGTGGCCGAGGCGGTCATCGCCGCCCCGCGTATGAGAATCAAGGAGGACAGCATCGACGCCACCATGTGGCGCATCGGCGCCCGCATCCTGGGCTTTCTGCTCAGCGTCGTGCTCCTGATCCGGGGCATGCAGATCCTCGGCGCCGACCTGGTGCCGCTGCTGGCCGGCCTGGGCGTCGGCGGCCTCGCCGTTGCGCTGGCCGCCCGCGAGACCCTCACCGACGTCTTCGGCTCGCTGATGATCCTGGCCGATCGCCCCTACCGCATCGGCCACTGGGTGGTCATCGGCGACAAGGAGGGCACGGTGCAGAGCATCGGCCTGCGCAGCACCCGCATCCGCACCTTCTACGACTCGGTGCTGACCATCCCCAACTCCACGGCCGTCTCCAGCGTCGTCGACAACATGGGCATGCGCAGCTATCGACGCGTTAGGACGATGGTCGGTATTCGCTACGACACCCCGCCGGAGCGCATCGAGGCCTTCCTGGAGGGCATCAAGCGCATCATTCAGACCAACCCGACCACGCGCAAGGACCTGTTCCACGTGGTCCTGAACGACTTCGGCCCGGACCACCTGGCGATCCTGCTCTACTTCTTCTTCAAGGTGCCGGATTGGTCCGCCGAGCTGGTGGAGCGCCAGCGCATCTTCCTGGAGATCATCCGCCTCGCCCATGCCCTGGGCGTGCAGTTCGCGTTCCCGACCCAGACGCTGGAGATCGAGACCTTCCCCGGCCAGCCGGAGCGGGAGCCGGTGCCCGACGCCAGCGCGGAGGAGCTGCGCGCCATCGCCGAGCGCTATGCGAGTGCCGAGGGCGCGGGCCGTCCCCGCGGGCTCGGCATCTTCGTGCCGCCGCATGAGGAAGGCAAAACGCGCCGCTGAGCGCTGCGCTGCGGGCGCGGCGGCTGCGCGGTCGCTGCCGTTTGGGACCAATTCCGGCACCGGCATCCCGAGCAGCCGGTGTCGAGTCACCGACGAACCGGCGCTGGCGCGTGAGGTGCTCGCGCAGCGGGCCGCGCGCAGTGCCGCGGGCATCGATCATCGCTCCGGCCACTTCGGCCCGCAGATCGCGTAGTCAGGCCCTCTTGGTCTGATACCCTCAGCGCTGTAAGCCCTGACGACGTTGGGCTTGCCGGAGCTTGGCCGGGACGATGGTCAAGGCCTTGAAGAGCGCAGCCCGATCACCGTCGGCATCGCCGAGAAAGACGTCGCGCCGTTCGTTGCCGCGTGCCGTCACGTGACATGGCGCTCCGGCAAACCCCCAACCGCAGACGATTCTCGACAACATTGAACCGCTGAGAGATCACACCCGAAACAACGTAGAGCGTCGTCCGCGGTGTGCGATGTGAGACCCCAGCGGTTGCGAAGCGTTGGGCTGGAGTGACGCCACGCCAAGATCCAGCCCTATTGATCTGCTGGACTGGTGAGCGATGCGGGCTAGAACCGGGGCTGCTCAAGACTTTCCCAGTCCACCGCCCGCGCTGCTTGCGCAAAGTCGACCAAGCTCTCGGACAGCCCTCGGTATGCACCGAGCAGACGATAACTGTTCTCGTTCAGTGTCTGGTGAGCGTGGTAGCCCGGGTCCTCGTCCATGGCTTGCTCTGTGAGTGTCTCGATCTGTCGGAGCTTGCCGGCGAGCTGCCGCCGCAGGTCCGCGGGGTCCAGGTGCGCGGGATCCGTTGCCGATCTCGCGAGCAGATCGCGCACCACGAGCCGCCATTGCCGGACAGCCGGCGCCAGCGCCCGCTCCATCGCTGGCGAATGTAGCGCATCGCGCGCCTCGAGAAGATCGTCAATACGCAGCGACATCGCCCGAATCTCGGTTGCCAGCTGCTGCAGCGGCGCCGGGCCGGCATCACCCAGGGCCGCCGCCGGCAGGGCGGGAATCCAGGTTGCCAGCATCTGAGGGACCTGTTCGACGGTCTGGCGGTGGAAGGCCAGGCGCGAACGAAATCCTGGCGAGCGGGCCTGTTGTGCCCGCTCGGCGTCGGTGCCCAGGGTACCGAACACCCAGGAGGCGCTGCGGAACCAGCGGGCGATCAGCGCGACGGTGCGATCTTCCGCGCGGAACGAGAACGGGAAGTAGGTCGTGAAGACGAGCACGAGCACAATCAACGGTAAGCCCAGCGCCAGGTTGGCCACCGCCGGGAAGCTGTAGACCTGCTGGTTGTCGACGGCGATGATCATGACGAAGGCCGACAGCCCTACCGATCTGCCGACCACTTGGCTTGGCGCGTAGAACAGCCAGCTGATCAAGAAGGTCACGCTGAACAGCAGCGCGGCAAGCGCTGGAAAGCCGCCGAGATGCGGCATCACGATCAGATGGAGCCAGCCGGCGAAGAGCACGGCAATCAGCACCGGGACGAACAGGATCTGCGGCCGGACCTGGGGCATCGGGTTCAGCGCCATTGACAGGGATGCGGCGACGACGATCGTGGCGTTGGATAGCGGCACGTCGGGAATATAGTTGAGACACAGCACTGCCAGCCAGAAGGTGCTTTGCTGGCGCGCGAGGCACCGCAGACGCTCGGGCTCGAGCAACGCCGCGAGGCTGAACGGCGAGACTGATCGGATCTCGTCTTGGCGCCGCGCGCCACCCGGGTGATCCTGCGCGAGCGAGGCGATGGCCTCGACGCGGGCGCTCACTTCAGCCGTCAGCCGCTCGATCTCTGTCAGCTGCCGCCGGGTCAGCGCCAGCGCGGCGCGATCGAAGGCGGATCGAGCTGAATGCTCCAGATCGAGATCCAAAGCGATTGCGTCCGCCGATGCGTCGCCGTCATCTGGCGGAAGTGCCCCGCGCTCGATATCGCCGAGCCCGGGAAGCAGCGCTTCGACCCGCCGCAATCGTGTGTCCACGGTTGTAATCAGCGCATCGAGTCCCTGTAGGTCGGTGCCCAGGTCGATCTCGGCAAGCTCCCTGTGATTCTGCCGCAGCCGCTCAAGGGTGCGAGCCAGTTGCTCCAGATCGCGCAACATGGTGCGCCAGTCATGGCGGCTCTCCCAAATCGCGTAGGTGTCCAGCTCGGCGGCCGCGAGCAATGGCGGCAGCGCGCCCAGGGTGCGTCTCACTTGAGTCCGAAGGTCCTCAAAGCGTTTCGGATTGATTTCACTCGCGCCGGAGCTCACGCTCGCAGACAGCCTGGACATCCCATCCGCGGCCAGTTCCCGCAACGATGCGACCAACGCGGCTGCCTGTGCACTCAGGATGTGACCGCTGCCTACCGGCAGCAGCAGTCCTGCCACCAACGTGAAGCTGAGGACGCCGAGAAGGGTTTCCTGTGCACGCAGCACGACGATGTCGAAAGTTTGCGCCGGGACACCGCCCCCGTCGATGGTCAGCAGCGGCAGCACGAATCCAGCCACGTACCAAAAGTAGTATCCGCGCGCGCTGGTCATCGACATGTAGCCGCAAAACGCGGTCCACAGCGACAACGAGAACAGAAACGCCCAACGGTCCTGGATAAACAGTGCGAGCACGACGAACGCCATGACCAGCCCCACCATGGTGCCGAGCATTCGCTGCATGCCCTTGTGCAACGACTCGCCGACGCTGCCTAAGGCGCACGTAGCTACAGCCAAGCCTGCCCAGTAGGGCTTCTCCCAGTCCATCGCAAGCGCAACCCAGTAGGCCAGCACCATGGCGAGCCCGGTCTGCAGCGCGACGCGGGTGCGATCCGAGACCCGGCTCGAAGAATGACGGCGACGGTTTACTGAATGCACTGATCTCTCGCCGCGCTCGCTTATCTTAGGGCTGCGTTTTTGAGGGTTTTTCGGGCGGTAGGGCTGATGCACTGGTTTGGCGATATGGTTCGGCATGGCTCGTGCCAACGCTTCGTGGTCCACGTACACCCGTCATAACAATACCATGCCAACAGCCAGGTCCATTGAGTGCATTTAGTCGTCTCTCACCATGAATCCACCGTAACTCCCTGTCGCTGTAACTCCCTTCGTGCCCAAGACGCGCGCCGACCACGACGCCGACGCGCGCCTGAAGATCATGACACGGCGCGCCGCTGCCAGGTCTGCGACGGATTCTCGCCGAACAGCGCGCGGTAGTCGGCGGCGAAGCGTCCGCCGAGACGATATCCGAGCGAGAGCGAGATGGTCTTGATCAGCGCCGGACTCGAGTCGCGCGCCAGCAATTGATCGCGCGCCCTGGTCAGGCGCGCGAGCCGCACGAAGCGGTAGGGCGAGACGCCGAGCACATCGATAAAGCACTTGTGCAGCCAGCGCTGGCCGACGCCGGCCGCGGCGCACATCTCGGCGAGGCTTGGCGCAGGCACCGTCCGGGTCACGGCGGCGGCCTGGCGTACCACGTGCAGGGCATCGCAGCGGAAGGGGGAGGGCTCGGCACGGCGCCGCACCGCCGGCAGGAATTCCGCCGCCAGCAGCGAGATCAGATCGTTCTCCGTCGCCTGCGGCAGCGGGAAGAGTCCCGGCGCGGACGGCGTGACTTCGACGGGGGTCGCAACCGCGACCAGGGCGTGGCGCAGACGCCAACTGTGCCTGCTCTCGGCCGGCAGGACCATGTCCCGCAGTCTGATCTCGTCGGGCGGGATGCCGCCGAGGGCGGCACAGGCGCCGATAAGACGGGATCTGCGCATGGAGACGGCGATGCAGTGTCGGTCGGTGCCCCTGGCCATGTAGCCATCGGCGCCGGCGCTGACGGAGAGGTCCCAGGGGGCGGTCTCGCGACCATTGAATACGAAGTCCGAGCGCGGGTTCAGCGACAGCAACAGCCCGACCCAGTCCGGGTCGAGCACGCTCTGGATGAGGAGCTTCGGCGCCACGCTGCTGTATAGGATCCGCAGGTCGCGACCCGCGATCCGGCGAAACACATAATGCAACCTCCCGCAACCGAGCTGCACGCTCTCGGACTCCCGCACGCACATGCCGTACACGAAATCCGAATGCAGCTCACTGACGCGTGCCTCCTCGCCGTCGGCCAGGTCCAAGACCTGCCTGGTGGTTTGCAGGGGCGGTTCTGGCTGGGGGGTGGCGTCGGTCAACGTTGCCCTCATGGCTCTCATCGTGTATGGCCGGTGGCCAGATGAAAACACAGGCGATGGCGAGGCGCAACCTCGCCCGGTCGCCTTGCAAGGTCAGAAGCGCGCCTCGCCCAGGCGTGCCCAGTCGATCCGCGGCACCTGGGTTGCGAGGTCCACCAGCGCCTCCGATACGCCCCGATAGGCAGCCAGCGTATAAGCATGTTAACCGGCGCGCGCCTTAGGCTTAGCTAGCCTCGTGCGCCGGCGTTGGCGGGCGCGCGTCGGTTAACTGTAGTTGAACTGACCGAGGCCGGCGTCGGGCCGCTGCGCGCGAGGACCAACGCGCTTGCGCAGATAGGGGGTTGTACTGCGAGCGAGGGCTGTGGCCAAGGGGCGGATCGCCGGAGTCGGGTGTCCAGGGCAAGCGGGAAGGGGTTGGATCGTGTCCGTGGGGCGTCTCATGGGCCGTTGTGGGTGGTCAGTCCGGCCGCTCCGGTGCGGTTTTGCAGCCCGCGTAGGTTGCCAGCTCCGGGGACAGTTTACTGAATTGCCGCTGGTCGGGCAGTTCCAAGGACCCGGTTCGCGGGATGTTCTCGTCGATCGGCGCTCACGAGTTCCGGGGCGGGAGGATATTCTCTTCAGGCGGCACCATGCAGCTTCGTCGTCGGGCGCGCCAAGTGTTGACCTATTGGTCAACAAAGGGTAGCTTTGCTCCATGGACACCGCTATCTTCCTCAAGGCCCGCCGCGAGCTACTCGGTCTGTCGCTGCGCGCGGTCGCGGGCCGCTGCAACGTTGACCCGGCCCACCTGTCCCGGGTCGAGTCCGGGGCGACAGCTCCGTCCGACGCTTTGATCGGCAAGCTGGCCGAGGCGCTGTCGGTACCGCGGGACGAGCTGCTGCTGCTGGCCGGCCGGGTGCCGCCGTCGCTGCGGGCGTTGGTGGAGCGAGAGCCGCACCGGGTCGCATCGGCCCTGTCGGAATTGGCTGGTATGCTGGTGGCGGAGGAGCGGGAGAGCTACGGGGCGCCGGTGGTCCAGGGCCGCTCCGAACGGGCCATCGAGGATGGCTTTCCGTTCGAGCAGTTGAGCGACATCGCCGAGGTGGAGAGCTGGCGCAAGGAGGTGTGGCGGCCGGTCTATCACACGCACAAGTGGTGGGCGCAACGGCTCGGCAGCGTGTTTCGGGCCGTGGTTATGGGCTGTACGGTGCCGCGGGGCAGCGCGGTCATGGACCTGTACCAGAGCGCCGTGAAGCTGCCGGCGCCGGTGATCTTCGACCCGTTCATGGGCAGCGGGACGACGGTGGGCGAGGCGCACAAGCTGGGCTGCACCGTCATCGGCCGCGACATCAACCCGGTCGCCTGGCGTGCGGTGCGCACGGCCTTGCAGCCGGTGGACAGGGCCAGGCTGCTGGCGCACTTCGCCGAGCTGGAGGCGTCGGTCGGACCGCGGATCAGGGCGCTCCACCGCAGCCGGGACAGCGCCGGCAACCCCTGCGACGTCCTGTACTGGTTCTGGGTCAAACAGCTGGACTGCCCGGACTGCGGCGCGGCCGTGGACCTGTTCTCATCGCGCATATTCGCCAAGCATGCGTATGTGAAGAAGTACCCGCGGGTGCACGTCTGCTGCCCGGGGTGCGGCGCCGTGCACGCGGCGGACTACACCGAGCACAGCACTCGCTGTCCGGCCTGCCGGACGACCTACGATCCCCATGCAGGCACCGCCAAGGGCGCGACCGCGACCTGTGGCCGCTGCGGGGCCGGCTTCCCCATCGCCAAGACGGCGCGGGCGCAGGGCGAGCCGCCACGGCACCGGCTCTATGCGAAGCTGGTGCTGCGGATCGACGGGGAGAAGGAATACCTGGCGGCCACGCGCGAGGACGAGACCGCCTATGCCGCTGCGGCCGCGGAGCTGGCGAGGCTGGCACCGCCGCTGCCGCGGGTCGAGATACGCACAGGCTACAACACCCGGCAGGTGCTGAACTACGGCTACACGCGCTGGGATCAGTTCTTCAATGACCGCCAGTTGCTGGCAATCAGTCTGCTCGCGGACGGCATCGGCCGGCTGCCCGCGGCGCCGGAGCGGGAGGCGTTGTTCGTGCTGCTGTCCGGCGTGCTGGAATTTAACAACCTGTTCGCCAGCTACAAGGGCGAGGGCACGGGCGCGGTGCGGCACATGTTCTCGCACCATGTACTGAAGCCCGAGCGCACGCCCATCGAGGCCAATCTGTGGGGGACACCGAAATCGTCCGGCTCATTCCTCAACCTGTTCCAGTCGCGCCTGCTGCGGGCCGTGGATTACAAGGCGGCCCCGTTCGAGATCGTGCTGGATCCGGCCGGCGGCCGGCAGGCGGGCAAGAAGGCAGGGCTTAAGCTGTTCGGCAAGAGCAGGCCCA
This sequence comes from uncultured Gammaproteobacteria bacterium, assembly GCA_942490985.1. Taxonomy (GTDB): domain Bacteria; phylum Pseudomonadota; class Gammaproteobacteria; order Chromatiales; family Chromatiaceae; genus Thiosocius. Next base: position 2,100 of record CALNYW010000002.1, on the reverse strand, counting down.
TGGGCGCGCCGGTGCTCGATGCCTGGCCGGCGAACGGACTGCCGCCGGGTGCCGTGTATCTGTCCTGCGGCGATTCCGCTGCGACGGACCTGCCCGACCGCTGCGTCGATGCCGTAGTCACCGACCCGCCCTTCTACGACAATGTGCATTACTCCGAGCTGGCCGATTTCTTCCACGTCTGGCAACGGCTGTGGATGCCCGACGGGCGCGCGGAGCCGGCCGACACCACGCGCGACGCGCGCGAGGTGCAAGACATTGATTGCGGGCGCTTCTCGGACAAGCTGACGGCGGTCTTCGCCGAGTGTCACCGGGTGCTCAAGGACGAGGGGCTGCTGGTGTTCTCCTATCACCACTCCCGCGAAGACGGCTGGACCTCGGTGGCCGCGGCTGTGCTGAACGGCGGCTTCACGCTGGTGCAGGCCCAGCCGATCAAGGCCGAGATGTCCGTGGCGGTGCCGAAGCTGGCCGCGAAGTCGCCCATCGATCTGGACGTGCTGATGGTGTGCCGCAAGGCAGCCGACGACCGCCGCCAAGTGCTGAGCCCTCAGGCGGCGCTGGAGGCCGCGGAGACGGCAGCGCGGGACAAGGTGGCGCGGTTCAACCGCACCGGTCGGCGACTCTCGCTGAACGACGTGCGCATCGTCGTGTTCAGTCAGACCCTCGCCGAGCTTTGCGCCGGGCGGCGGACGGCGGACGTGCTGCCGGTCTTCGAGGCGGCTCTTGCCGACTGTGCGGCAATCTCCGATCGATTGTTCCGGGAACAGGACGGCCGGAAGGCCGACGACCGCGCGATGCCGGGACAGCGCCCGGCGCAGGCATCCCTGTTCTGACCGTGCCGGCTGTTTCGGCAAGATCGCTACCGCTATTCGAAGACGTCGAACCGCCGCACCTGTCCCGCATCGGCTCGCGGCGTTCTGTGCTTGGTCGCCTTGGTCTTGCCGTCGAGATGGATCGAGTACCCTTGCAGCGCGGCGTCCGAGATGGTCCGCTCGATGGTGTGGATCAGGTCCAGCCGCGGATCGGCGACCCGCCACTCTGCCGGAACGATCAGCCGGCAGCGCCCTAGGCCGCTCGGGTCGATGGTGTAGGGCTGCGGAAAGCGGTACATCTTGCGATCACGAATGAAGCCGTCCCCGTAGGACCCGAAGCCATCGATGCCTTCGTTGACGTGGGCCGCGGCAACGTTGTGATCGGCATTGATCAAGTCGGCGTGCGCGATGGAAAGTGAGTGCACCGGCCGCGGGCTGCTGCCGGTGCCGGTGTAGAGGAAGAACACCAGAAACACCTCCCGGCCGTCCTTGCGGCCAGCTGGGATGGTGCTGTTCGAGTCGTAGTCGCGGCGGGCGGGACGGCCGTTCGCAAAGGCCAGCGACTTGATCTCGAAACCCTCCATGGGGGGCTTGCCGTCATCCCCGACCCAGAAGTCCGGATAGCTGTTGCGCCCCTGCGCCACATGGGGCAACCCGAGCCCCGAGACACGGTCCGCGAACCAGTCCTGCGGAAAGTACTCCTTGTCGTTCGCGCTGCGGGGCGTCATCGCGGTGCCCGCGGCGATGGCCTGCTGCGCCGCGACGAAAATGTCGATGCTGTGTGTCATGCTCTTTTTGGGGGAGGCGGATAACAAAGGTGCCGTTTCAGCGGCAACGATAACCGATCCCTGTCGTTTTTCGGAAGGTTGGGTCCCGCGCCGGTGGCGGCGACGCCAGCCTGTATCAGCAGTCCCGGGAAGGATCGCTTCGCTCGCCGCGGGCCTTGCTGGAACACCGCCGCTATCGGTGCATGGCCGAAGGCTGACTGGAGAGCGACTGCGATCCGCTCGTCATTTGGGCCTCGTTCCTCGGCCCAACCTACCCGGGCGGCTCCGCGTGTTCACCCGCATCAGGGTCGTCGTCGCCCAACAGCGTCGAGAGATCCCGTCGGCCGTGCAGGACGCGCCAGATATCGATCTGGCCGGCGTCGTCCGCATAGAAGATCAAGTCGGCCGACCGCTTGATCGGCCAGCTGCGCAGGCCGGGGATGCCGAGCAGGTCCGCGTAGCGCCGAGAGCCGATGGCGGGATGCGTCTTGAGCCTGCGCAACGCGGCTTCGAGTTGGGCGGCG
>CALNYW010000001.1:0-477107 GCA_942490985.1 uncultured Gammaproteobacteria bacterium | reverse complement strand
GGGCGGCCAGGCCATTGCGGTCGTGCACCACGATCTCTACCGCAGGCTCGCCGTCTCCGAAGCGATACGTATGATCACCCCATAACCGAATCTCGAACGGGAACCGGACACGGCCGGCCAGGTGCCTCTGTATCCGGCGCAGTATCCGATCGTGGATCGTCGCCGATGCGGTTACGGTGTGAACGTCCATCGTTGCTTCTCCCACGTCAGAGACTGTCCCTGGAAACATAGCGCAATAGCGCCCCGGCGAGGACAGGTGCGCAGTGCACCTGTAACCATCGGTCCCGTCCCCGTTTCAATTCCAAACCTACGACCTGCGTGACTTGCTTTCTGTTCGCTTGCGCACATAGGCGCAGCTGCTTTGCTGCCGCCATCGCCGCTGTTCCATGCGCCCGGCTTGCTCTTGTCCACGCGACACGCATACTTGCATCGCTGGCCTCCTATGTACGCTACCGCCCCGACGTGCGCCGGACATTGCCGCATGTTGATAATTCATCATGCCGGCGGCGTCACGCGCCTTGGGTCGGCATCCGACAGCGGGACTTACGCGAAGCCATTGCAGTTGCTGCTTGCCGGATCTCACCACCAGGAGAGTATCCATGCCACCCACCCAGGCTGCAGTCGGCAATCGGCTGCTGATCTCTCTGCCGCGCAAAGACCGTCAGCGTATTGTGGCAGGCTGCGAGCCGGTCGATCTGCCGATGGGCATGGTCCTGGCCGAACCCGGTGAGCGCATTCGCCATGTCTACTTTCCCACCGAGAGTTTCATTTCCCTGACCACCCCCACCGACATGGGCACGACACTGGAAGTGGGATTGGTCGGTAACGAGGGCATGCTCGGAATCTCGCTGATCCTCGGCGTAGACACCGCCCTGCATGCCCTGGTGCAGGGCGAAGGAACGGCGCTGCGCATGACAAAGGCGCGGTTTCGCCGCGAACTTGGACAAAGCCGTTCACTGGAACGCGTGATGAAGCGCTATCTCTACGTACTGCTGAGCCAGATCGCGCAGACCGCGGCCTGCACCCATTTTCATCAGGTCGAGGCGCGTCTCGCGCGCTGGCTGCTGATGACCCACGACCGGGCGCACGCGGACGGGTTTCGCGTCACCCACGAATTCCTCGCCTTCATGCTGGGTGTACGCCGCGTGGGCGTTACCAAGGCCGCCGGGGCACTGCAGACGCGCAACTTGATCAGCTATCGCCGCGGTGACATCACGATTCTCGACCGCAGCGGCCTCGAAGCGGCATCCTGTGGGTGCTATGCCGTCGACAGGGCCACCTACGCCCGGATCATGGGTTAGGCAGTAACGAAGATCGCAAACAAATTCCTGTTCATGCCGAAGGCGGTTACGCTACAAATGCGTCGCGGTTGTGCCATTATTCTTTTTGTAGGGATTGTGCTGGTCGGAGGCCTGAAATTGCTGCGTTTGGCCAAGACGCTGAACGAGTGCCAACGCATCGGAACCGCCTCGCGCCGGACAGCGTCCGGATCCTGGTGCTTACTGAGTTGAGGCAGATTATGGAAAGTCCAGTCCACACCTTGGGCAATCTCTTCGCGCAGCTCGGCCTGCCCAGCGACGAGGCGGGAATCGCGCGCTTCATCGAGACTCACGGGCCGCTGCCTGAAAGCACGTCGTTACCCGATGCGCCGTTTTGGACGCCCTCCCAAGCCGCCTTCCTGCGCGAGGAGGCGCTTGAAGATGCCGACTGGGCCGCCGTCATCGACGCATTGAACGTCGACCTGCATGGTTCGCACTGAAGGCATAGGCGAGACTCGCACCGAACGCGATTCACTGGGTACCGTAGAGGTGCCTGCGACGCGTCTGTGGGGCGCGCAGACGCAGCGCTCGCTGGCGCACTTCGCCATATCCACCGAACGCATGCCTCCCGAATTGATCCTTGCCCTGGTGGAGACCAAGGCCGCTTGTGCTCGCGTCAACGCGGAGCTTGGCCCGCTCGCCGCAGACAAGGCCGAGGCAATTGTGATCGCAGCCAACGAAGTGATCAGCGGGCTGCATGCGGATGAGTTCCCACTGTCGGTTTGGCAGACCGGCTCCGGGACCCAGACCAACATGAACGTCAACGAGGTCCTGGCCAACCGGGCGTCCGAGTTGCTGGGCGGCCCGCGTGGCGAGGACCGGCTGATTCACCCCAATGACGACGTCAACCTTGGGCAGTCATCAAATGACATCTTCCCCACGGCGATGCATCTTGCCGCGGCGCGTGCGGTGTCCGCGCGGTTGCTGCCGGCGCACGATGCGCTGCGCGCTGCGCTCGACAACAAGGCGCGGGCCTTTGCCGACATCGTCAAGATCGGCCGCACTCACCTGCAAGACGCCACGCCACTCACCTTGGGGCAGGAGTTTTCCGGCTACGCGGCCCAACTCGAACAGATTCGTCCTGCTTTGCAGGCGAGCCTGAGCGGTCTTTGCCTGCTCGCGGTGGGTGGCACGGCAGTCGGCACCGGCCTCAACACGCACCCTGAGTTCGGCGCCCGCGTTGCCGCCGACCTGGCGTCGCGCACCGGACTCGGCTTCGAAAGCGCGCCCAACAAGTTCGCGGCAATCGCGAGCCACGACGCCATGGTCTCGGCCCACGGCACCCTGCGGACCCTCGCAGTGGTGCTCACCAAGATTGCCAACGATATTCGCTGGCTGGCCTCAGGACCGCGCAGCGGCCTCGGTGAAGTCGAACTTCCCGCCAACGAACCCGGCAGCTCGATCATGCCTGGCAAGGTTAATCCGACACAATGCGAGGCGCTCACCATGTTGGCTGCCCAAGTGATGGGCAACGATGTCGCGATCGGCATCGGTGGCGCTTCGGGCAACTTCGAGCTGAATGTCTACAAGCCGCTGATCGCCCACAACCTCCTGCAGAGCGTGCGCCTGCTCGCGGACGGCATGGCGAGCTTCGAAGCGCACTGTGTGCGCGGCATCGTGGCACGCCGGGACCGCATTGCCGAGCTGGTCGAGCAGTCGCTGATGCTGGTTACTGCACTGACGCCGCATATCGGCTACGAAAAGGCGGCCCGCATTGCCAGGCGCGCACACGCCGATGGCTCCAGCCTGCGAGCGGCCGCGCTGGCGCTCGGCGACGTGAGCGCCGAGCAGTTCGACCGCTGGGTAGTGCCTGCACAGATGGTGGGGCCGCGGGAGCCATGAGGGTCATACCCTGGTGGGCCTTTTGATCTGCCCCCTCATAGCAACGGACATCAACAACTCGGAGCAGCGAGAGACTCAAAGCAAAATAGCGCAGGCAGACTCCTGCGGAGATCGCGACGCCCTTTCGCCGCGAAATCGGCAAGCGGCCTCGTGCTGGCAAGCAGCATGAAACGCTATCTCTACGCAGCATTGAGTCACCTCGCACAGACAGCCGCCTGTTCGCATCGTCATGTGGTCGAGGCGCGTCTCATCGGCGTGACCAAGGCCGCCAATTCATTGTAGAGGCGCCGACTGATCAGCTATCGCCGTGGTGATATCACGATACTGATCGACATGGGCTGGAGGCGGAATCCTGAGGCTGCTACGCGATCGACCGGGCCACCTGCGCGCGAATCATGGCATGGATGAAGACGACGACAGCCTCGGCAGTTGCAAATGGGCAGACCGGTTGGCCGCAGCTGGCGATCAAGGCCCGCGCGACGCCGACGCCCGACTCGCTAGTTGCTGTCCCACATCACGTTGCGCTCGGCTTTAGCCGCCGCCTCGAGCAGTTCGATCAGCGGCAAGGCGCGGTGACCCAGACTGACCGGGGGTTCTTCGTCCTCCGCCTGAGACGGCTCTGCCGGCGCTGGCAAGTCGCCCTCGGCCGCGACCGCCGCCTCCAGCCGTTCGAGTGCCGCCGGCACATCCGCGGCCACGAGCGCGCTGGGCACCGTCCCGCTGTGCCCTATCATCTTGAGCAGGTGGACCGCCACGTCGCCGAACATCGTGATGTCCGCATAGGCCGGACAGGAAAAAGTTACCAGCATGATCATCCACTCCCATCTACTCCACTTCGTCGAAAAGTTGGTAGGACCCATGCCACACCGATCATCCATGGTCTGACTTTGCGCTTCTGTGCCGAGCACCGTCAGTTCTCCAGCGAACAGACTGTTTTACGTCGTGTCCTGCCGTCGAATGGCACTTTGCCAGATCGGCCCCGCTGTCAGTGGTAAGCAATTGAAACCGTATAATGCACACTGCCACGACCAAGCCTCCCGTTGGAGTGGCCAGGGCCGGGGCATCTCGGACACGCCGAAGTATACTTGTCTGAGGACGACTCACCCGGCAATCGAGCGTGCTTCGTCCGGATCATGGCTGTCCACGATATGGCTGAACGTCCGCAAAGCCCAGGCGAGGAAATCGCCAACAGCGTGGTGCACGGGGTGGCGCTGCTGGCGGCCATTGCAGCGGTGCCGTTTCTGGTTGCGCCGGCGCACCCGCTTCGTGCCACCGAGTTTGTCGGTCACAGTGTGTTCGCGGCGACCCTGGTGCTTCTGTACCTGATATCGACTCTGTTCCATGCCCTGCCAAACGGTCGCGCCAAGCGGATTTTTCTGAAGCTCGATCACTGTGCGATCTACGTGTTCATTGCCGGCAGCTACACACCTTTTGCGCTCGGTGCGCTCAATGGACCATGGGGTTGGACACTGTTTGGCCTGATATGGTCGCTTGCGGCCTTTGGTGTTGCGATGAAGGCGTTCAACCGGCTGTCACACCCGGTGCTATCGGTCGGCCTCTATCTCGTCATGGGCTGGCTGGTGCTGATCGCGGCCGTGCCGCTGGCCAAGCATGTACCCTGGCCGGGCGTCCAACTGCTGGTGGCTGGCGGGCTCGCCTACACGGTCGGTATCGTATTCTTCGCCCTAGGCTCCCGCTTCCGGTATGCGCACGCGGTATGGCACGCGTTCGTGGTCGCCGGCTCGGTATGCCATGTCTTCGCTGTGCTCAGTTACGCAGGGTGATAGAACACCTCCGCGTTCGGCAGTCACGCCTTGCTATCCGAGTGTCGGACACCGGTACGACCGATTCACGAACAAGGCATCAACGAGAAGCCTCGACCAATACTGTTGCGAGACCACCGCCACGCCTACCGAGGTGCATCTCGTTGCAATTGCTTCTTCTCGGTACCTATTTCGGTTCCTATTCGGTTTTCATTCAAAGCAAAAGGCTTAGGTTATTCACCTAAGCCTTTCTTTTTATTGGTCGGAGCGGGGAGATTCGAACTCTCGACCCCCACAACCCCATACCGCCACCAGCATCGGCCAGTTCCCTGATCCAAAAAAGTGCCAGGATTGCTGTGCGTTATCCCGCTTCGGGCAACTGCTAAATGAACTCCGGCATCATCCTGCTATGGGTGGGAAACTTGCTTCGGAATCAGTGTTAGCTTTTACCTGAGTGGGTGGCAACTTTGACGTGAGATTCAGTGGCGGGTTTGGCGTAGATTACGCCGAGGAGCCATTCAGGAACGATAAAATCGGTTTGATTTCAGTCAGTTAATCAGCCGAATCAATCTGGGGGTATCCGTGGGGGCATTTCCGGCGTTTCGCATTTTAAGCCATTGTTTTACAAGGCAATGTGATTGTCGCCGCCTCCACCAGATAACGCCAGATAGGCCGTGATATATCGGGGCCTTTTTCTTTCTTAAAACCAATAAGTTACGAAGCGCTTGTAGGGAATCTCAGTCACCAACGCGACTGGGGTTCTTGCATCGAGCTATCGCCATCAGCATCGAGTAGTCTGAGGTTCTTGGCAGCGTCTGTTCAGAGTGAGCCGGGGTTGTAATCAGCCAAACCTGTCTCCAAGCACAGCACCTCAAACGGGAACCTGACCCACCCAGTTGCAGAAAACACCCTGTGTAGTAAGATGTATACATATGAATCACATGGGCAAGTGCGACATGGCCAACCGATCAGTTATTTCAGTTCACACCAAGCCCGAAACCTCGAAGCGACTGGAACAGCTGGCAACCCTCACCCGCCGTTCGAAGTCATTCCTGGCCAATGAAGCCATTGAGCGCTACCTGAGTGAGGAAGAGGCCTTTGTCAATTCCGTACGCCAAGGCATGGCCGATGTGGCGGAAGGTCGCGTATACGAAACCGATGAAGTACGGGCCCGACTGAACGAATTCGTCGCCGAGAGATCCGCTAGCAAATCCGACTCGTGAAGCTCCGCTGGTCTGCGCACTCACTGCGCGAACTGGAAGCGATCATCGAGTACATCGCCGCTGACAACCCAACTGCCGCATTGGAACTGGGTGAGCAAATCCTGTCTTCGGTTGATACTGTTCTACCGGCCAATCCGTATGCAGGCCGCCCTGGTCGGGTTGAAGGTACTCGTGAACTGGTTGTTCACGCATCGTACATCGTGGCTTACGAAGTTACCGACGCAGTCTATATCCTGACAGTACGGCACAGCGCCAGGTTGTGGCCAGAGCGCTTGTAACGCCGCCTCGTCCAGTGCAGCTTCGAGTGACGTAGTGTCGGTGACAGATTTGACGTCGAATGTGCCGAGGAGTCCGCCGGAGGAACGAAAAAATTGGTTTGATACTGGCAGTTAATGAGCCGAATCAATTTGGGGATATCTGCGGGGGCACTTCTGGCATTTCGCTTTTTGACCCGTTGATTGAAAAGCTAATGTGATTGTCGCCGCCTCCACCAGATAACGTCAGATAGGCCCTGATATATCGGGGCCTTTTTATTTATTAAAAACAATGCGTTAAAAACTTATCATGTGGGAATTTCAGCTTCCTCGCGTACTCCGACAAATGTTGCAAACTCCGCCGCGGAACAGGTGTGCACGTTAGAGGACGGACGCAAAAGGATCCACTACATCGATACCACAGTTCTCAAAGTCGACGACATTCCGAGTCGCCACCGCCAGGTGGTTAAGACGAGCAATTGCGGCGATCTGCCCATCGGATACGCTCATCGGAAGCCCGAGTTCCTTGCGGTCGCCCATCAGATCACCGTAGATGCAGGCGGCGGATTCATCGTAGGCAAGTACACGCTGGTCGAAGGCCAGGGCGACGAATCGTTCAAACCGTTCGCGAAGCCCTGATCTGCGTTTACCATCAGGCAAGATTCGCAGACCACAGCTAATCTCGCCGATGGTGATTGAGGATACGTAGAGCTTCTCCGAGTTCTGACCGTTCAACCAGGTTACGACGGTTTCCTCCGGCCGTGCCTTCATCACCTCTGAAACGACGTTCGTGTCCAGAAGGATCATTCGGACAGGTCCAGGGGCTCATTTGGTGTCCTTTCAGGTAGCTGTAGATCGACACCGTGCTTCGGGCCAAATATCCGAAGCGCGAGATCACCAAGGTGATCCGGTGGGCTAACCGCATCCTTTAGAATGCGTCGCGCTTCTTCCTCCATCGACACCCCATGCTGCGCGGCGCGGATCCTTAAACGCGACAGCGTATCTTCGTCGAGTCTTCTGACACTCAAACTGGGCATGATCGACTCCGGAACTTAACTTGGACGAACCCAAAAAAACGCTAGCACATGATGGCATTGCTTGCATGCGATAGCGACGACCGCATTGCGAGGCCTTGCGCCTGCGGAGGAGCCGTAAAATCTGTCTAACTTGAGCCGTGGAATCAGCTGAATCGATCTGGGGGTATCTGTGGGGGCATAATCGGCATTTCGCGTTTTAAGCCATTGATTGACAGGGCAATGTGATTGTCGCCGTTTCCACCAATTTTTCGCGATTGTTCAATTAATTATGCGCGACTAATAGAACTACATAGAAGTTTGTTTTAACGCGATGTGATTCCCCATCGCGGTATCACACGTAGCTGTTCGGCACGTGCTTTGATTCAACCCCACATGTTCCTCGCGTGGTTGGCAACGGTGCTTTCTAAGGCATAACCGAGCGCTTCCTCGGCCTGACTGGGTTGGCCCGAAGCCTCGGCTTACTCCGTCACATTGGCGCACCTAATATGTCGTAGACAGTATATATGTGATTGGATATATTCCTTAGGATGAATATATCCCCCGAGTCTCTTTTTTCCGCTCTCGCCCATTCCACGCGGCTTCGCTGCCTGCTGTTGCTGCTTGAGCACCGGGAACTCTGCGTCTGCGAACTCACCCATGCGATCGGAGCCGCCCAACCCAACATCTCCCGTCATCTCGCACAGCTGCGCGAGGCCGAGCTGGTGAGCGACCGCCGGGAGGGATTGTGGATCCATTACCGGATCAACCCTGACCTACCCAAATGGGTGACACATGTGTTGAAGCAAACGGCCAAGGGTGTGAACCAAACCGCGCCGTTTGCAGACGACCTGGCTACCCTCGCCGCGATGCCAAACCGACCCGGCGCCCCGCGTTGCGCCTGATCGCAAAGTTCATGGGCGTGCCAGCAACATGAGCGCACAGTGCGAAGTCACCGCCAAGCAGGCCGCTGGCAGCCCGATGAGCCTGTTCGAGCGCTACCTGACCATGTGGGTTGGCTTGTGTATCGCCATAGGCATCACCCTGGGTCACTGGTTTCCTGGACCTTTTCAGGCAATCGGCGAGATGGAAGTGGCACAGGTGAACCTGCCGGTAGCGGTCCTGATCTGGCTCATGATCATCCCGATGTTGCTGAAGGTCGACTTCGGCACCCTGCACCATGTGCAGGAACACTGGCGCGGCATCGGCGTCACGCTGTTCATCAACTGGGCCGTGAAGCCTTTCTCGTTTGCCGTGCTCGGCTGGTTGTTCATTCGCGGCGTGTTTTTGAACTACCTGCCCGCTGACCAGCTGGACTCATACAAAGACTATCTGGCGCAGGCCTGCGCGAAGCACGGCACTCGAACGATTGAGCATCGCTGGAATCAGAACCAAGCCAAACACCACTCTTGCAAGCCGGACCGTCGGCTACGAGCAGACAACACCGATAAACAGTCGGTACTGAAAACAACAATAGGACAGACAAAATGGCAATTCGCGTAGGTATCAACGGCTTTGGCCGCATGGGTCGTCTTGGTGTTCGTGCCGGTTGGGAAAGGCAAGGCATTGCCATTGCCCAGGTGAACGAGATCGCGACCGATGCGGCCGGTTCGGCACACCTACTCAAGTTCGACTCGGTGCATGGCACCTGGGCCGAAGAATGCAGTGCCGATGGCGACGCAATGATCATCGGTGGCAGACAGGTCGCATACAGCCGCAACGCGACCATCGGCGAAACCGACTGGTCGGGCTGTGACATCGTGATCGAAGCGACCGGCAAGCACCACAAAAAGCCTGAATCGCTGCAGACCTATTTCGACCAGGGGGTCAAGAAGGTCATTGTTGCTGCGCCGACCGAAGGGGCCTTGAACATCGTTTACGGCGTCAATGACCACCTGTATGACCCGGCTGAGCACCATCTGGTCACGGCGGCCTCCTGCACCACCAACTGCCTGGCGCCGGTGGTCAAGGTGGTGCACGAGAACATCGGCATCGTGCACGGCTGCATGACCACGATTCACGACATCACCAATACCCAGACCATTGTCGACAAGGGTCACAAGGACCTGCGTCGCGCACGTGCCTGTGGCCAGTCACTGATACCGACGACGACCGGATCGGCCAAGGCCATCACCAAGATTTTCCCGGAGCTGACCGGCAAGCTGAACGGTCATGCGGTGCGCATTCCACTGCTGAATGCCTCGCTGACCGATTTCGTTTTTGAAGCCGCGCGCCCCGTCACGGCCGAAGAGGTCAACGGTTATTTCAAACAAGCGGCCGAGGGTGAACTCGCTGGCATTCTCGGCTACGAAGAGCGGCCGTTGGTATCGGTGGACTACCTGGATGATCCACGCTCCTCGATCGTCGATGCACTTTCCACCATGGTAATCGATGAAACCCAGGTCAAGATCTATGCCTGGTACGACAATGAGTGGGGCTATGTCTGCCGGATGATGGATATCGCCGACAAGATCGCCGGGGCGATGTGATCATGGAACAGGGGCTTCGCACCTACCTGGTGGTCACAGGGGCCTACTGGGCCTTCACCCTGACCGACGGGGCTATCCACATGCTGGTGGTTCTGCATTTCCATAACCTGGGATTCAGCCCGCTGGAAATCGCTTTCTTGTTCCTGTTTTACGAAGTCTTCGGCATCATCACCAACGGCGTCGGCGGCTGGATCGCTTCGCACATCGGGCTCAATCGCACCATGATCATAGGCGGCTTTCTCCAGGTCGTTGCGCTTGGTGCGCTGACAGTGGATCCGTCCTGGCTGTCGGTGGCCTATGTCATGACGGCCATGGCCATGTCGGGCATCGCCAAGGACCTGAACAAGATGAGCGCCAAGTCCAGCGTCAAGCTGGTCGTGCCCAAGGGCGAGAATGCCGATACCCGGCTGTTCAAGTGGGTCGCCTTACTCACGGGATCGAAGAACACGCTGAAAGGCGTGGGGTTCTTCCTCGGTGGCCTGCTGCTCTACCTGATCGGCTTCCGCTGGGCCATGGGCGGCATGGCCGCGATGCTTTTCGTGGTCTACCTGTACGCTTGGTGGGCGCTGCCGATGGGAATGGGCACATCGAAGACGAAGGCCAAGTTTAAGCAGATCTTCTCCAAGACCCGCGAGATCAACATCCTCTCGGGTGCACGCTACTTCCTGTTCGGTTCGCGTGATGTCTGGTTCGTCGTGGGCCTCCCGGTGTTTCTGGCCTCGGTCACCGGCTGGAACCACATACAGGTTGGTTCGTTCCTGGCGCTCTGGGTGGTGCTCTACGGCTTCGTGCAGGCCGGCGCTCCGGCCATGTTACGCAAGGGCCACCATGGGCGCGGTCCGCAGGGCAGCAGTGCGCGCAACTGGGCGCTCCTGCTGGCCGTGTTCCCGGCGGGTATCGCCACCGCGCTGATGTCCGGCCTTGATCCGGCCATGTCCCTAATCATTGGTCTACTCGCGTTTGGCGCGGTGTTCGCGATCAATTCGGCTGTCCACTCCTACCTGATCCTCGCCTACTCAGACCACGACAAGGTGGCCATGAACGTGGGGTTCTACTACATGGCCAACGCGGCCGGAAGGCTGACGGGGACCGTGCTGTCCGGATGGGTCTATCAGACGCATGGCCTCGAGGGGTGTCTGTGGTGGTCGACGGCCTTTGTCCTTGCCGCAGCGTTGATCTCATTCAAGCTGCCGGAGGTACCGGCGGAAACGGCGCCGGCCACTGCGTCGCGTTCCTAAACGGTCAATCGAATCGTGTTTGAGGAACTCGGGGATCTGGTGGCTTTCGGTCTATTGGGACTGTCTTCGGACAGTGCCAGCGGGGCCGCCGTGCAGTTCTTTGTGATGGATGTCGCGAAGATCTTCGCACTGCTGGTGATCGTGATATATGTGATGGGCCTGCTACGGGCACTGCTTTCACCGGAGCGGGTGCGCGAGTTCGTGCGCGGTCGGCCCGACTGGCAGGCGCGCGGCTTCGCCGTCACGCTAGGCGCGGTGACGCCGTTCTGTTCCTGCTCATCCGTGCCGCTGTTCATCGGTTTCGTCGAGGCCGGCATACCCTTGGGGGTAACCTTTTCGTTCCTGATCGCCAGCCCAATGATCAACGAGGTCGCCGCGGTGATTCTGATCGGCATCCTCGGCTGGGAGTTGGCGGCCCTGTATGTCGGGGCAGGACTCCTGGTAGCCTGGTTCGGCGGTTTAGTCATGCAGTCGTTCAAGCCGGAGCGTTGGGTAGAAGATTACGTCTGGAAGATCCAGATGGGTCAGTCCAATCTGCCGGAACCTGATCGATCGTTTCCCGGTCGGCACCGTTACGCAGTAGCGGAGGTCAAGGAGATCGTCGGCCGTATCTGGAAGTGGGTGCTGCTGGGTATCGGTGTCGGTGCGCTGTTTCACGGCTTCGTACCCGAACAGTGGGTCAGTGAAAATCTTGGCGGTGATGCATGGTACACAGTACCCGCCGCCGTGCTGACCGGCATTCCCCTGTACTCGAATGCCACCGGCGTGATCCCTGTCGCCGAGGCGATGCTCACCAAGGGCGTCGCCGTCGGGACGACGCTGGCGCTGATGATGAGCGTAGCGGCACTTTCGCTGCCGGAGATGCTGATCCTGCGCAAGGTGATCAAATGGCAGGCATTGGCCCTGTTCGCCGGTGTACTCGCGATCGCGTTCACCTTGGTCGGTTGGGGCTTCAACGCCATTGCGTGACGACGATCATGGCTCAGTTGACACTCGAGTCTATCTTGACCTGCCCGGAATGCGGGTTTGCTCAGACAGAGACAATGCCGGCTGACCAGTGCGTCCGGTATTGGCAATGCCCCAACTGCGGTGTGCTGCTGCGCCCGAAGACTGGAGATTGCTGTATCTACTGTTCCTTCGGCAGCGTTGCATGTCCGCTGGGGCAGTTGCACGGAAATCGAATTGTTGCGGCCCTTCGACGGAGTGAATGAATGAAGACGATAAAGATCCTGGGTACCGGTTGCCGAAACTGCGAAATCACCGCCAACGTGATCGCCGCAGCCGCCAAGCAGCACGGCATCGAGATCGAACTGCACAAGGTGACTGACATTGCCGAGATCATGGCCTATGGGGTCATGTCGACACCCGGTATTGTCGTCGACGGTACGCTGGTACACAGTGGCAGCATTCCCGGACCCGACGACGTTAAGGCATGGATAAGTGGCTGACTGCCCACGACACGTTGCGTGGCTGGCTTGAGAACCCATTCAACAGACTCGTTGAACCAACCGATCAAGAGGCCTCGCCCGAACGGCTTGGACAGGCGCGCGCCATCGGGATAGACGTGATGTCCGTTGCCCAGACCTGATTCGTCAGTTCAAGACTGTCGGTGGCCGAAACGGTAACCACTTGTCTGCCGCGACGAACCTTTTCCATTCTGTGCCAAACGTCGGCTGCGTTGTTCATCGCCTGAGCGACGAGGATTAGCCAAGTATCACCAATACAGCGATGCCGCATCCAAGCCACTCGAGGGAGCGAAAACGCGATCGGCGGGAACCGTCGATACGCAGGGTCTGCGCAACGTCGCTGTTGGCTTTCGCTTTGCCTATATCGGGCACTGAATCCCACCCCATTCAAACTCCGCAATGTGGGCGCTGGCAGAATTTCTGTTGGTAGTCGACCGCATGATGGCGTCGAATCGATAGCGCCTGAAATTGCCGGTTTCTCAGCTTACAGGCGCCTCAACATCGCCACCCAAGACTGTCTGCTCTGCAATCTGCTCTCAGCATCTTCGCATGTTCACCAGTTCAGACATGGCGGGCCTATCTGGCCCGCCTATCAACGAAAGTCAGAGTCGCTTACCGCCGCCGCGATGCTTGTTGCGTGTCCACATTTGGTCCAGCTGGACACGTTGTTCATCTGTCAGCACGGCCCTCATTTCATGCCGCTGGCGGGCTCGCAGTAGCATCGTCTCGGCTTTCAGGTCGCCCTGTTTGTCGGCGATACTGCGCACCGCGGCTTCATCGAAGTCAGCCTGCCCGGCCAGGTCTCTCAGCTGGCCCCGGTTCTCCCGCATCTGGTCGCGCAGCTTGACCATTTGCTGCCGGGAGTCGTCAAGGATGGCTTTGGTATCTGCGCGCTGCTGCTCAGTCATGTCCAGCCGATCGGCCAGACGTTCGAGGTTTGGCCCCCTGCGGCCTTCTTGTTTGCCATGCATCATATGATGGCCGGCACGTCCGCAACCCGGGCCGTCGGCGAAGGGCTTGGCGGATACCACGGTGACAAGGCCGACCGAGCTGACGACCAGCGTCGTCGCCAATAGGTATTTGGTGAGCTTTCTCATAGCGTAATCTCCTGTCGAGAAGTTTTCGAACAGCACCCTGCTGTCAACTCAAAGGTTAATCGTCTCAGCTGTCAGCTTGGGTACGCGCTGTGTAAAGCTAGGTAAACCTTCGTCTCGTCAAGGCGCACCGGTGGATACGACCTCCCAGCTGCCGTCGGGATTTCGGCATGCCGTGCCATAGGCGCGCTCCTTATTACCCCCGATCCTGACCTCCTGTTGGAACTCGCGGCAGTAGCGGCCAGTGGTGCTGGTGCCGTCGCGCAGCACCGTCACGGCCCCGGAGGCGCCACCTTTGTGCCAGACGATTGTTTCCCCAATGGCGGCACCGGTCGCCCTGACCTGGGCGGCTTCGTGTTCGCGTTGCTGCTGTTCGTTCAGGTTGTCGAGGAGCTTCAGCGTTATCGCCGTAAACGACAGCCACTTGTAGGCATGGTCGTCACCGCGGTGCCAACCATACCCGCCGTACCAACGACCATGCGGCCGCACTATCGTGATATCACGATAGTGGCGAACGCGGTCCGGTCGTACGACCCGGGGCGGCCCTCGATGGATGACAACAGCCGGTCGGTGGCCCGGGTATCGCTCGACCCTCTTGTGAGGAGGATCATCATCGTGACGCGGCGCCGCGGACACAGTGGCAAACCCGGTTGCCGCCAAGAGACCAAGGGCAACTGCCGATAGCGTTATAACAAGGTTTCGGAACTGCGCATTCATGGCCAATCTCCCTGCCCGATACCATCGGGCTTTCCACATCGCCGAGCGTGACATGGCTACGGGTAAGCCGGGGTAAGCCGGTGTAAAGATATGTAAATGCGCCGCGGACGGCTGTATTCATACGAGGCGCATGTGGCACCATCAGTTAATCGTTTAGGACCGACCCCGATGAACCGAATACTGTTGGCGGATGACGATACCGAGTTGTGCGAGATGCTCCAGGAATACCTGGAAGCAGAAGGCTTTCAGGTCGAGGCCGTGCACAACGGCGAAGAAGCATTGGAGCGGGCTCGATCAAATGCCCATGATTTACTCGTACTCGATGTGATGATGCCGAAACGCAACGGCTTTGATGTGTTGCGTGACTTACGCCTGAGCTCTCTGATGCCGGTTCTCATGCTGACGGCACGCGACGAGGATGTCGACAGCATCGTCGGTCTTGAGTTGGGTGCGGATGATTATGTACCCAAGCCCTGTAATCCAAGGGTCCTGGTGGCGAGGATCCGGGCCGCACTGCGCCGCGCGCGGACGTCGGCCGGAGACGGTTCGGCTCACCCACAGCCGGACGTCCTCACGCTCGACGATCTGCAAATGCACACGGGCTCTCGCTCCGTCGTAGTCGGCGAAAAACCAATCGCTATGACCAGCACCGAATACAGCGTCCTTGAGGTGCTGCTCCGAGAGGCCGGCCATGTGGTCTCCAAAGCGGATTTGTCAGCGCGCGCCTTGGGCAGACAACTCACGCGTTATGACCGCAGTATCGATATGCACCTGAGTAGCTTGCGCAAGAAGCTGGGACCGCTGCCCAATGGCACAGAGCGCATCAAGACGGTGCGCGGCGTGGGCTATCAGTACACATCACCGTGAAGACAGTCGTGATGCATCGGTTGGTTTGGAAGATCTTTTTTTCCTTTTGGCTCTCGCTGATTATCTTTGCCGGGGCCAGTCTCACAGTGGCTTCGCTGTTTGTCGAACATGCCCGCAGCGAAGATGCCAACCAGAGCCCCCGTGATCGCCTGAAAGGATACCTGGAGGAGGCGCGTCTCGTTGCAGCCAACGACGATGTCGAAGGGCTTTCTGCCTGGCTGGAGAAACTCGACCGACGTGAGGTGATTCCGATACTGCTGATCGACGGACAAGGGAGAGATCTGCTCGACCGTCCGGTATCCGCGCACATCGCCGAACGCATCGAACGCTCCCTGCCGCGCCACGAGCAACGCCGGCATCCGGCCCAACGTGGCCTTGTTCAGACAGCCGAAGGTACTGAGTACCGTTTGGTGCCGGATTTCCGCGCGGTGACGCTAAATCGGGTATTGACGAGGCCGCGCGTCGTCGCCTTTCCTTTGATCGCCGCAGCCATCATCAGCGGCCTGGTGTCCTTTTTTCTGGCCCGGTACCTGAGCCTGCCGATTCGACGACTTAGCCGCGCAACCAAGCAGTTCGGGTCGGGCGACTTGGCCATGCGCGTGGCGCCTTCCCTGGGCGGCCGCCGTGACGAGGTGGCCGAATTGGCCCACGACTTCGATCATATGGCCGAGCGGGTGCAAGCCCTCATCGCCGCGCAGCGCCAACTTCTGAGCGACGTGTCACACGAACTCCGCTCGCCCCTGGCACGCCTACAGGTTGCACTGGGGCTGGCAAGACAACGCGGACCGAATCAGCCGTTCCCGGAGCTGGATCGCATCGAACGCGAGGCCGAACGCCTCAATGAACTGATTGCACAACTCCTGTCGCTGGCGCGCCTTGAATCCGACGCTGGATTGCCGCGCACTGAACGTATCGATCTCGCCGCCCTCGTGGCCGAGATCGCCGAGAGTGCGGATTATGAGGTCAGTGGCGCCAAGCGGGGCGTTCGCGTCGTCGCCAGCATCCCGGCGCACATCGAGGCCAATCCGACGCTGTTGCACAGCGCGCTGGAAAACGTTGTGCGAAACGCGGCCACCTACACCAGGGAGGGCACCGGCGTGGAGGTCTCGCTCTCGCCGGATGGCCAGCGCGCGGGAAGGGTGCTCGTGCAGGTGCGTGATCATGGTCCAGGCGTCCCCGACGGTATGTTGGCCAAGTTGTTTGACCCCTTCGTGAGGGTCGGTGACGCCCGGGATCGGGCGAGTGGCGGCTACGGGCTGGGTCTGGCGATCGCCAAACGTGCGATACAACTACACGGGGGTGAGATTTCGGCTGGCAATCACGCGGAAGGTGGGTTGACTGTTACCATACGGCTCCCGACCAACCCAAGTTGATCGAATAGCTAGCTGCCTGCACCTGACAACCGTGCCGCTGTCGCTCAGTTCGCCCTGCGCCGTGTTTGTTTGTCGGTGCGAAGACCCCACGAAAGCAGGCCCGGTTGATCAAAAAGACTGGCCAGGATAGCCGCGCTTTGTCCCGCGTCGGATAACTCCGAAACATGCTCCGGGGGCCATCTGCCGTGGGTAGCAGCCCTGCCCCGGAGTCAGCTGAAGATTTGGCGTGTAGCAATAAGCTCGCCGGTCACCGGCGCCCGATTGCAGAGCTATTGCAGCCGAACCGCAAATCCATCGAGGATCTGTACGCCAACCACTTCGCTGGCATGACAGAGGAGCCCGCCGAGCTGGCAGACCTCGAGGCCGCCAGGACACAGCTATTCGAGTGGGCCGCGAGCGCTCTCACCGAAAACGAGCGCCGGTTTCTGCTGTCAATCAAGCACGGCAAAACGGATCGGTCGCTGTTGCCGTTCTAAGGTCTGGATCAATGGCCAGCGATCCAATGGAAGCTGCACAACATTGGACTGATGAGTACGCGCAGCCACCGCAAAGCGATGGAGCACCTGTGCGAGGTGCTCGGTATCTGACTTGATGTCAAATGGCCGTCTGACACGTTGTCACCCTTGCTTGGGGGCATTTTCCGGTCTGAAACCGAAATATCCCCGCACCACGCCTCAAGGCGGATGACGATTGCATGGGAGAGCTGCGTCACTCCCCGACCCACCAATTGCGGGGCTGAGAACTCCGAAACTCAGACCAGCACTCGAACAATAAAGAACCAGTTGTCTCTACGTGAAGCACTGTTGTATTTTACGAAAGACTGATCGATCAACTTTTCGCAAGGAAAACAACATGGCGTCCGTCACCCTATCCAGCAAGTTCCAGCTGTCCATCCCCAAGGCCATTCGTGAGGAGATGCACCTGCACGCTGGCCAGAAGTTCGCCATCATCCCCAAGGGCGACACTATCGTACTGGCACCCATTCGCCGTCTGGACGAGGTGCGAGGCCTATTGAAAGGTGCCGATCCAAGCAACTATCGAGATCGTGGCGAGCGCCTGGATCGCTACAAATGATCCTGGTCGATACCTGCGGTTGGATCGAGTGGCTCACCGAGGGCGCACTGGCGGACAGCTTTGCTTCTTACATGCAAGACCCCGCGGAGTTACTGGTGCCGACCACGGTGCAGTACGAGCTTTACAAGTGGGTCAAAAGAGAATCCGACGAAAACACGGCGCTCAATACCATCGCGCTCGCCGACGACAGTGTTGTCATCCCCCTTAGTACTGATATCGCCCTGATGGCCGCAGACCTGTCGCTTTCGCACAAGCTCGCCTTTGCCGATGCCGTCATCTACGCCAGCGCCCGAAAATACAATGTCGAACTTGTTACCTCGGACGATCATTTCGAAGGTCTGCCCGACACAACTTATTTCCCGAAAAAGGACGCATAAACGCGCGATGGACGCTGCCACACACAAGACCGGCCCCAAGGTCCGACAGACTTCCTAGCCACCGCCGTCCGCGACGCTGCAAAGTGTGTTTTCACCGCCGAGGATGTTTCGTGCACGATCACCCCGGTAGTTCGCATAAGCTGTTTTTCGAACGCACCCAGGGCCTTCGCGTTTCATTTAACGGCAGCCCGAGCGACGCATTGGTGCTCTTGCCGACACCGCCACCCCGCGCATGGACAACGCCGATTCGATGCCAGACGAATCCGATGAGTTGACAAGGTTACGAGCCGAAAACGCGCGTCTGATCGCCCTGCTCTAATCTCATGGTATCGATTGGCGCCACCCACCGGCGCCCACCGCAATATCTGCACCTCAATCACCCGAGCTATCGAGCCTCTCGACAGTGCAAAAAGCCAAGCCGCAACATTGACTCTGATAGTGAGGAAGTTCCTCAGTGCGCCGGGCGAGTTGAATTTCCCGGGAAGAAATCAGCCAAATTGATTTGGGGGTATCTGTGGGCAAAAAATCGGCAGTTTCCAGTCTTAGCCATTGATTTATAAATCAGTGTGATTGTCGCCGCCTCCGCCTGTTTTTTTATTTTTCAGTTAGCAATACGCGCTTTCTGAAACTATATAAAAGTTTGTTTTTTGGCTCGATATGATTCCCAATCACGGAATTTGGCTCCGCGGCTGCAACGCGGTTTCCATCGTAAACCCTCGTTGACCTGTCTATTCTTATTTCCATGACACTCGAGAACGTGGTGGCATGGGCGGAAGATTCCCCAGTATCTTCCGCCACACGTCCCGCGCGCCGCAGGGCATAACGATGCCGAATGTCTTTGTCAGCTACCGAATAAGCGATAGCCCCGCAGATGCGCGCCTGCTTCATGACCGACTGCAGTCGTCGTTCCCTGATGACTCCGTTTTCATGGATGTGAAGAACATCGGTATCGGAACGGACTGGCGAGCCGTGCTGCGTGAACAGATCGATAGAGCCGATGTGGTGTTGGTGGTCATCGGCCCAAACTGGCTCGACGCGCGCGATGAGCAGGGTAAACGGCGGCTCGATGATGAGGACGATTTCGTCCGCTGGGAAATTGCCGAGGCGATACGACAGGCAAAGGTCATCGTACCGCTGCAGGTGCAAGGCGCGCCGATCCCGTCGGCGGCCGAACTGCCCGCCAACATCGCCCGCTTGCCCGAGTACCAGGGTCAGCCCCTGTCGCACGCGCGCTTCGATGACGATGTGCAGACACTGATTGCACGGCTGCAGGGAAATCGGAGCGCCAGTGATCTCGTGCAGCTGTTGCAGAACCGGCTGCGCCTTGGCCGGGCCGGCCGCATCATCGCTGCCATTGTGATCACGTTGATCGCCGGGTTCGCCTGGAGCAACCTGTTTGACCTGCTCGGCCTGGACACCCGCACCGCGAGTTTCACGATGCTGCTCGGCGATGTCCTCAACGAACCGGCACTATCCGAAGAACTCGTGCTGGTCGCAATCAGACCAACCGATGACGAATCAAGACGACTCGACCCGAAGCGACGCCTGCAGTACGCGGCGTTGATCAACCACGCCGTGGCGCAGGGCGCGCAGCGGATCGTGTTCGACATCAAGCTGGTTCGCGCCAGCAGCCACGACATGACCCTGCGGCGGGCGATCGATCGCGCTGCTGACCAGGGAGTCGCTGTTGTATTTGGTTTCGATACGCTGGAAAACGGAACTCCAGTGTTGCCATCGGGTTTGTCCGGCCGTGGATTAACGGTGGGGTTGACCTGCGTCGGCGAGCGCCTCGGCAATGTCACCTACGGGAGCCTGCTGTTGCAGTCGGACCAGGGCGTTTTCGGTTCGCTGCCTTTCCACGCGGTGTTCGATACGAACAAGGTCGACAAGCTGCCGGCCGAAGGCACCCTGTATCGTTACCGCAAACCCAGCGAAGAAACGGCCGACGTTCGCTTCTCGCTGCGCGAGACCGTCTCAGTGGCCGACGCCGAATGCCCGGTCAGAAGACCCGGCTCGACGTTCGCCCGCCTGATCGTACCGATTTCGCACAAGGAGCGTTGGCGCGACCCGAAGCGACGGATATCGATCGATGACCTGCTCAACAATGACCAGACGCCGCCACCCGATCTGCGGGGAAAGACCATCCTGGTCGGCGCCGAGCATCCTGCGGACGTGCTCAAGACGCGCCTAGACGGCACGCCTTCGCGCTGGGGCTTCGAGTTCCACGCCGACGTAATCAATGCCCTCATCACCAACCAGGTGGTACGCCCGGTCACCTTCACAACGCAGTGGCTGTTTGCGGCTGCAACAATCGGAATCGCGGTCGCCTGGCGACGCGCCCGGTTCGGGAAATCAAGGCGCGGTGACACGATTGCCCTTATCGCATTGTGTGCCACACTCATAGCAGTTGCCGTTGTTCTGTATTCAAGCGTCGGCTGGCTGATCGACAGTCTGTACCACCTGGCCGCACTGCTCGTCACTTGGTGGTTGCTGCTGAAACTGGAACGGAGGTGGCTCGATGCAAATCGGTAGAAGGATCTTATCGCTGCTGCTGGGCCTGTCGCTGGGCGGGTGTCTTACGATCGGTGTCGGGCCGTTGACCATCGGCCCGTCTGAAAACAGTGGCCTGCCCTTGCTGTATGCCGACCCCGGTACGACTATCGTGCGCGCCGACGGCAGTCGTGTCTGGTACGAACCCGGCATGGTGTTGCTGCAGGGCGACACCATCCGCACGCAGAACGGGCAGGCGGTGATCGACTTCGACGATGGCCAGGTTGTTGCACTGCAGTCGAATACCCATATCCGGCTCGGCTCGATCAGGCTGTTCTTCGGTGAACTCTTCACCCGGATCGAAAAGCTGACTCAGCGCGGCGGTGCCCGCGTCGAGACCGACGA
This sequence comes from uncultured Gammaproteobacteria bacterium, assembly GCA_942490985.1. GTDB lineage: Bacteria > Pseudomonadota > Gammaproteobacteria > Chromatiales > Chromatiaceae > Thiosocius. The sequence goes on along the minus strand of CALNYW010000001.1, from coordinate 456,103 downwards.
GTTGACCGCGTCGGTCGAGGGCACCGAGTTTTCGGTTAAACGCAACGCATCGGCAGACGCGGTCGGTCGCGGAACGACCCGTGTGACTGTCCGCCGCGGCAAGGTGCGTTGCGATCCTGTCGAGCAGTCCACCTGGAGCGCCGTTGTGTTGCGTCCGAACGAGCAGTTAGACGTTCGCGGCTGGCGCACATCGCCAGCGGTGAAGCAGGTAGACGCGCACGCAGAGACGCGTTGGGCCGACGAGGCCATTGAACGCCTACTGCGGCCACGCAGTAACGCGCCCAATGTCGGCGTGTACATTCCGATCGGCGGGACGGCTTCCGGGATGGACGAACAGCAAGACGACTGACCTATCCCGGGTGATCAAGGCCGTGGTTCAGCAACCGGCACTGATAAGCCGACACGTGGGGCGCATTCATGATCACGGTTTCCCCATCGGGCACGCCAGGACTGCGCAAACCTCATAAGCAGATGTTATGTCCGACAGTCATCGACGGCTGTTGATGCAGAGCCTCTGCATAGAGCGCGGCAGTTACGTCCAGGATCACAGCGCGATGGTCATCAGTGGCCTACGGCGACCTGGATGTAAGTCTCCGGTTCTTCCGTACAGCCACAGCCAGAGCACACGCGACGGCCACATAGGTAGGACTCTGTCGGAGCAAGACAACATCCAAGCATCGCAATCGGGCCAAGTTGCATAGCTCATTTCTTAAAATGTTTAAGCAGAATATTCACGTTTCAAATCGGCACTATTCTCCCGCTTACGGATTGTCGTTTCATACGCTTGATCTATATTAAGTCTCACTACCTGTTCATATTGCAGGTCGCAGCCTTTTTAACAGTGACGATGATGTTGGCTACGCATCAGGGATGTGTAATCAATTTTGATTATCGAATGTGCCTGCCTATAAATTTGACTTGTGTCGCCAGGATGCATTCGATGCGGATATGACAATACGGAATCGGTGACCTCGTCTGGGGCCAGTGAAGTACCGATTGCAGTGCGCAGTCCGGTCGACGCACTGGTCGCGAGCGCCGCGTGGAACATCCTCCATGTCGACGATGCCTCGACGACCTTGATGCGCTGCGCGACAAACGATTGGAGTCAAAGATGAGAAGTCACCCGACGATCACCGGCAGATGCCGATTCAATGCAGTCCTCATGCTGATGCCGTTGCTGTGCGTTGTGGCGCCGGGCATCAGCGCCAATGACGAGACCAAGTCCTGTATCGAGACCGCCAAACAGGGGTTGCTCGACGTGCCGGAAGACCGCTCCAAGCGGTTTCTGGGCAAGGTTCAGGAAGACACCGCGCGTTGCCGTGGCGGTGACAAGGCGGTCAGGTATCGCGACCGGCCATGGGTCGACTGGCAGAACTACTATGCCACCGGTGACGCCAGCACCAGGAAGGAAGGCCGGGAGGCGCGTACGAAACTGGGCGAACACCTGTTTCCGAATGGGCGCGGCATCGATGGCGCGCTGCTCGACCTCGAATATCAGCGCATCGAACTCATCAAGTTCAATCTGTTCGACCCGAACACCTTCGACGATTACATTGCCGGTCGCGATGGGCAGCCCGGTGCGACGCTGAAGCAGTGGGACGAAATGCGCCTGCCGTCGAATCATGAGCACTTTGCCGCTGTAGGCGGCGACGGTGAACAACTCTGCAAGGGCGACCTGGTCACTCACCGCACACTGACCGGTATCTGCAACGATCTGCTCAATCCACTGATGGGTTCTTCGGGCATGCCGTTCAACCGCAACATGCAGTTCGAGGCGACGTTCCCGCGCCTGGGGCTGACGGAACTTTCGCGCAATCGCCACGGCGGCCGCCTGGATCTGCTGAACCCCGATCCACAGCTGATAAGTCGCAAGCTGTTCACCCGCGAGCAGACACCCGGTAACGGCTGCAACGATGGCATGGGCGCCGCCGACTTCTCAGCGGACGCAGACTGTGACTACCTCAAGGCCCCGTTCTTCAACGTGCTGGCGGCGTTCTGGATCCAGTTCATGACGCACGACTGGTTCTCGCATACGTTCGAAGGCCGCAATGCGCCGGAATTGCAGTCGGTTGGCTGCACGTCGAACGAGGCACGCACGCTCGGCTGTCGCGAGGGGGACCGCCGGGAGCCGTCGCTGTTCCTCGCCTCGGATGAACCGGGTACCTTTGAACACGACGGAAAGACTCACCTGGAACGACCGGTCAAGACCACCGGCAACCTGGTCTCGGCCTGGTGGGATGCATCGCAGATCTACGGTCACGACACTGTGTCGCAGAAACGTGTCCAGCGTGATCCGAACGACCCGGCGAAGCTGCTGGTGCGAGACGATTATCTGCCGTTGCTACCGAACTGCGCCCAGTACTCGACCGACTGTCCGGTGCAGCCGCAATGGCTGGGACAGGAAGCCACCGGTTTTCCGGCCAACTGGAATATCGGCATGAGCTTCTATCACAACCTGTTCACGCGCGAGCACAACGACTTCGTCGATCACTTCCGTGAGCGTCAGCAGCAGATGCCGGATGCCGATTCCGGGCTGCGTGATCCGGACGATCCAGAACGGGCGATCGCTTACAGGGACGTCAGCGATGAACGTCTGTACCAGGTCGCACGCCTGGTCGTCTCGGCAGAGATAGCAAAGATCCACACCATCGAATGGACCACCCAGTTGCTTTACGACGAGCCACTGTTTGCCGGGATGAACTCCAACTGGTTCGGCTTGTTCAACCATGAAGAAGGTCGTGTCTCGCAGATACTGCGACGCATTCTGTCGAAAGACGAGAGCTTACTCAGCCGTACATCGGCCGAAGTCGCCGGCTGGTTCACGGATTCCGACGATCCGAAGAAGGCCAACTCGCTGTACTCGGTACTCGCCTCCGGTGCCGGCATCTTCGGCCTGGGCAACAGCAAGCCTGCAGGGGTGCTGTGGTGGAAGCACGATGCCTGGGATCTCGAAGACCTCGTCGGCGATGTCAATGGCGGTGTCAATCATTTCGGCTCGCCGTTCAATTTCCCGGAGGAGTTTACGTCGGTCTATCGGCTGCACGCCCTGGTGCCCGACCTGATCGAGTACCGCGACAACGCGAACCCGAATGAGATCCAACTGAAGATACCGGTGGCCAAGACCGTCAGGGCCGGTGCAACTGAACAGATGCATAACCGGGGGATCGACAACTGGGCCCTCAGCATGGGGCGTCAACGCCTCGGCCTTCTGCACCTGCGCAACCTGCCGGTCTTCCTGCAGAACCTGCCGATGCCACACCTGGACTCCGAGTCCGGCAAGCTGGATATCGTCGCGCTCGACATCATCCGTGACCGCGAGCGGGGTGTCCCGCGCTTCAACGAGTTCCGCCGCCAGATCGGCCTGAAGACGCTGACCGGTTTCGACGACTTCGTCGATGTCCGCCTCGATGAGAACGACCCCTGGCGCAAGCACCAGGAGGAATCCGTGCGCCTGCTGCGCGAGGTCTACGGCACCCACGTCTGCGATCAGAGCAAGATCATCTCGGTCGTTCAGCGCAATGCTGACGGCAGCTTCATCAACGATTGCCTGGGGCACCCCGACGGATCCGTGGTCGACAACATAGAGGACGTCGACAACATCGTTGGCTGGCTGGCCGAGTACCCGAGGCCGCACGGGTTTGCGATCTCGGAGACCCAGTTTCATATCTTCATCCTGAATGCGTCACGGCGTCTGTTCAGCGACCGCTTCTTCACGTCGAGCTACCGGCCGGAGTTCTACTCGCAGTTGGGTTACGACTGGGTCATGAACAATGGCCCGTTGTCGGAATGCCCCTACGTGGTGACCGAGCGCCCCGACGGTCGCAAGACCTGCCTGGAACCAGGGAAGGTCAACGGTCACACCATGGAGGTATCGCCGCTGAAGCGCGTCCTGATGCGCAACATCCCTGAACTCAAGGAAGAACTGCTACACGTGAAGAACGCGTTCGACCCCTGGGCACGCGACCGCGGCGAGTACTACAGCATCGACTGGAAACCGCGCCCGGACGCTGTGTCTGATCCGGCATTCGCCAAGTGAGCGGGCAACCGGAGGACATGATGAGAAGAACCAGCCGAACAATGCGCACTCACCGCGTGGGCGCCACCTCGCTGGCAGCGCTGCTGTTGCTGGCAGGCTACGTCAATGGCGCAGACGAGCGCGCAACGATTGAGCAGTTGGTTGCCGAGATGAACCAGCGTATCGAGACGATCACGCTTGGCGAGGAAAACGACGGCGTCGTGCCACGCTTCAACCAGTCCAAGACCGTGGCCTGTGTAGAGGCGCGCTTCAGAGTGCACGACGACGTACCCGAGGCGCTGCAGTACGGGGTATTCAAGAGAGCCACGACCTACCCGGGCTTCCTGCGCTTCGCCAACGCGACCAACGCCGATGATTCCGAGAAAGACATTCGCGGCCTGTCGATCCGCCTGTCGGGCGTCGAAGGCCCTATGCTGTGGGGCGAACCGGGTATGCAGGACTTCCTGCTCAACAGCTACCCCGCGCTGTTCGTCGCGACGCCGGAGGAATTCCTGTCATTCATCCGTGCGCGCCAGGAAGGCAGCGAGCTAAGCTTCTTTCTCAACCCGCTGGACTCGCACCTCAAGTCGTTGTGGATCGTCTACAAGGCACGCGACAAGCACCTGAGCCCGCTGGATATCCGTTACTGGAGCACCGTTCCGTTCCGTCTTGGCCCGGCAGACGGCCCACCAGTCAAGTACTCGGTCACGCCCTGCTCGGACTACCAGACACGCAAGGCGGTCAACCCTGGTAAGAACCAGCTGCGCGCCGCGGTCCGTGCCCACCTGCAGCAGACGCCGGCCTGCCTCAGTTTCGGCGTGCAGGTACAGACCTCACCGGAATCAATGCCGGTCGAGGACGCAACGGTGATCTGGGATGAAGACGAGTCACCGTTCGTAACCCTGGCAACCATCACCATCCCGAACCAGTCGATCGATGACACCGACACGCTCGCGCGTTGTGAGCGTAGCGCGTTCAACCCATGGCAGAGCCTCGAGGCACATGCGCCAATCGGCAGGATGAATGCTGTCAGGCGCGAGGTGTACGAGGCGGCGGCCAGGGTCAGGAACCGCCCGGACTGAAACAGGGACAAGACAAACAACAAAGGAGGGGCAGCACATGCACAGTACGGTCAAAGGCTGGCTGGGTATGACACGCGAGCAGCTCGACGAGATCTACCGGAATGCCGAACCCGGAGAGTTACCCAGTGGTGACACGCGCGGAACCGCGATTCTGGCCGGCTCGCTGTTTTCCAGGGTCGTCGCGGCCATCGCCCGACTGTTCGCCTGGCAGGGAAAGATCTTCGACATCTTCTGCCCGGGTGCCCGGGCCGGCGTGCTGGTCAACAAGATCCTGCCGCTCGGCCTGACGTTCATCGTCGCCAAGGTCTACATCGACAAGAGCTGGCTGGACGGCGAGGACACCATCGTCATCGACTACTCGAAGACGTCAGTGCTCGCCAAGGTGATACGCGACGAGATTCGCGAGGTCGAACCCGGTGTGTATATCGGCAAGGTCTGGTGGGGCAAGACGCGCATTCTCGATTTCGCGCTGACCCGTCACGTTCCCGGTTGACCCGGTTCATGGATCCCCGGTGACACCGCAGGTGGCCTTCATGATCGTTGCACCCGTGCGCGACGGCATGTTGGATGCGTTGCGAAAGCTGCTGGCCGGCATGAACCAGGCATCGGCGCTGGCGGATCCCGAAAACCCGCTGCTGCCGTTCGGTCGATTCGATCGCCTGCACACCGCGCGGCTGGTCATCATCGAGTCGCATACCCGCGAGGAGATCCGCGCCTTCGGGGTGTCGCCCAGGCCATGGCAGCCGGCGTTGGCGTTTATTGGCGATGTCGATGGCGCCATCGATTCGTTTCTCGGTGAACTGGTGGACCGTGCCGGCCCCGGCCTTGCGCGGATATTCGCTCATTGCGAAGGATTCGCCGGCGCGGAACGCGACTTCCAGGGCTGGCTGAAACATCACAACGTCGCGCCGGCGGTCAACTACGTCAACTATGTCGGTCGCACCGTCAAACAGGTCAGAGAGGAGGCGGCGCTGCATGCCAGCCTGTCCGGGCACCTGCAGGCGATGATCGACGACATCGACGGCATGGATCCGCGGGAGCTGCGGCAGCGCCTGGTGACCCATGTCGAATGGGAGCAGCACAACGGCAAACTGACGCTGACGCCTGACGCACCGACCCCGCTGGCCTGGCGCCTGCGCAACCTGGCGCACCTGCTCGGCGTGCCGCTGGTACTGCTGGTGTTGTCGCCGGCCTTGCTGCTGATATCGCCGGTGTTCATCCTGCGCCTCCGGCAGCTCGAGCGATCCGACCCGGAGCTGTTCATCCGCCCTGACCGTGATCACGTAATGGCGCTGGCCGCCCAGGAGGACCACGACGTCACCAACCAGTACAACGTCTTCGGCGACATCAAACCGGGCCTGTTCCGACGCTGGACGTTCAGGTTCACCCTGATCCTGATCGAATACTTTGCGCGGCATGTCTACAACCACGGTTTTCTCAGTCGCATCCGAACCATCCATTTCGCACGCTGGGTGTTCATGGACGACCAGCACCGGGTCTTCTTCGCCAGCACCTATGACGGCAGCCATGAGAGCTACATGGACGACTTCATCAACAAGGTCGGCTGGGGCCTGAACCTGAGCTTCAGCCACGGCGTCGGGTATCCCACCACGAGTTGGCTGATCAAACAGGGGGCAAACCGCGAGATGCCGTTCAAGTACACGCAGCGACGCCACCAGTTGGGCTCAGAGGTCTGGTACAAGGCCTACCCCGGTCTGACTGCCGTCGATCTGCATCGCAACAGCCGGATACGCGAAGGCGTGGAGTCCCGCCCCGCGTCGCTCGACGAGATGCGCGAATGGCTAAGCCTGATCTGACAATGAATCCTTCCAGCGACATCGCCTTCGACGACATGCAGGTGCTGTTGCGTTTCGGCAACGGCAGACTCACCGAGAGCGCTTTCCTGCTGCTCGGTATCAAGCATGCCGGTACGGCAAGACAGTGGCTCAAAGCCGCCCCGATCAGTAGCGCCGTCGCCGAGGACCCACCGCCCGACACCGCGCTGCAGCTTGCCTTCTCGGCACCGGGCCTGGCGGCACTTGGCCTCGACAAAGACACCATCGGCGAATTTTCGGACGAGTTCATCACCGGCATGTCGGGCGACCCGAGCCGTTCGCGCCGACTCGGCGACATCGGCAGCAATGCCCCTGAACACTGGGATTGGGGCGGCAGGCCGGACCGGGTTCCACACGTGCTTGTGCTGCTGTATGCGGCGGAAGGCGGACTGGCGGCTTGGCGCGAACAGGTCACCGACACGACGTTTGCGCAGGCATTCGACCTGCTTGCTGAACTGCCGACGGGCGTGCTGGAGGCCACCGAGCCCTTTGGCTTCGTCGACGGCATCAGTCAGCCACGGATCGACTGGGAACAGCGACATAGCACAGACCCGCATCGACGCGACGCGTACGCCAATTGGCTGGCGCCCGGCGACGTGGTGCTGGGTTATCCGAATGAATACGGGCTGTACACCCCGAGACCGCTGATCGATCCGGTGCGCGATCCGCGGGCCGACATCCTGCCCGAGGCCGAAGACGCGCCGGGCAGAAAGGATCTCGGCCGCAACGGCTGTTACCTCGTGATTCGGCAACTGCAACAGGACGTGCCGGGCTTCTGGCAGTTCGTCGACCAGGCCGCCGGCTCGGAGGTAAGCAGACGCGAACAGTTGGCGGCCAGCATGGTCGGCCGTCACCGCGACGGCACCCCCCTCGTGGAACCTGCCACGGATACGATACCCGGCATCGCGACCGCTGACACGTTGAACCATTTCACCTATGCGGCGGACCCGGCAGGCAACCGGTGTCCGGTCGGCGCGCACATCCGCCGGACCAATCCGCGCAACGGCGACTATCCGCCCGGCGTTACCGGTCTGCTCAGCAGGTTGGTGCGCGCACTCGGCTTCGGCCTTTCCCGTCCGGAAGACGACCTGGTCGCGTCGACGCGGTTTCATCGCCTGTTGCGGCGTGGGCGCAACTACGGGCCGAGACTGGCACCGGAAGATGCCGTCAAACCTGGGGCCCCGAGCGCCGAGCGCGGCCTGCAGTTCGTCTGCCTGGTCGGCAACATCACGCGCCAGTTCGAATTCGTACAGAACGCCTGGATCATGAGCAGCAAGTTCGCAGGTGTTCAGAACGAACGTGACCCCCTGCTCGGCACCCGGTCGACATTGCTGAACCAGGCACCAACAGATCGTTTCCGTCGACCCGATGCGTCGGGTCCGACGCGTCTCACCGATGCGCTGCCGCAGTTCATCAGCGTCAAGGGGGGCGGCTATTTCTTCATGCCGGGGCTGCGCGCGCTGCAATACATCGCCGACCCGGCAACCGACCAGGATGGCGAGCCGTCATGAATCCCCGTTCACGCAGGGCACGTATCCTAAAGTTCATCCACGACATCATGGTCGAGTTGCTGCACATCGAGCGGCGACTGGAACCGTTTTTCCGCCGCCCGTTGAACAGCTTGCTGCGCGAACCCACCGCGAAGCTACTGCAGTTCTTCATCAACCTGCGACGCAGGGACGAAGGCCTGGCGCTGGCCGAGGAAAGCATCGACGCCGATGAACAACACAGCCTCGACGAGATCATCGACCTGATGGCCGACCAGATGCGCGGGCACTTCCGGCCGGGCCACTACGAGCGCGGCGGCAACACCAAGACGCACGGCATCCTGCGCGCCACGGTCACCATCCGTGACGACCTGCCGGAACACTGTCGGCAGGGAATTTTCGCCGAGCCGCGCAGTTACCAGGCGTACGTGCGCTTTTCCGGGCCCGGGCCGGACGTGCCGTCAGACATCCGCGATGTCGGATTCACCAGTATGGCGGTCAAGCTCATGGGGGTCCCCGGGGAAAAGCTGACAGATGAGGAGAAGTTCACGCAGGACCTGATCACGATCTGCACACCGACCTTCGTGACACCGAATACCCGCGAAAACGCCAAGCTCCAGTACTGGAGCCTGCTCGACATGCCGCTCTACTACTTCCTCAACCCGAAGGACCCGCATCTGCTCGATTTCTTGATGCAGAGCCTGTGGAACGAGACCCAGTACAACCCGCTGGGACAACGTCACTGGAGCTGTGTCCCTTACCTGTTGGGTGAGAACCAGGCCATGATGTATTCCTTCGTACCGAAGACCGAGGTCTACAGCAGGATCGAGGGCGCGCCTTTCGGCAGGATTCCGTTCAACTACCTGCGCGAGAACATGGTCCGGACGCTGAAGGAGAAGGACGTCGAGTTCGATCTGCAGATCCAGCTGCAAACGGATCCGCACCGGATGCCGATCGAGAATGCCGCGGTCCGCTGGCCGGAGAGCCTCTCGCCGTTCATCTCCGCCGCAACGGTGCATATCCCGAAACAGACCTTCGATACCCCGGCACAGTTCGATTTCGCCCGGCGCCTTAAATTCAATCCCTGGCACTGCCTCCCGGCGCATCGACCGCTGGGCAATCAGAGTCGGGCACGCCTCAGGATGTACACGGAATTATCCAATTTCCGACAACAGATGAACCAGACATCGCACCTGGAGCCCAGCGGCGACGAGGTCTTCTGAGCGCCGGCCGGCAGTCCAGAAAGCCCTCGATGAAGCAGGTATTGAAATTCCGTTCCCGTATCGCACACTGACGTTCGACGGAGATGTCCCTGCGCGCCTGATGAACACCGAAAACCGGGTTGCAGCGGGCACCGCAGATACGCATGACACATGAGAAGGAGCGCCGAACGGCCATGTTGTTCAAACAATTCATCGAAAGCGACTCGTCCACCTACACCTACCTGATCGCCTGCCCGGAAACCCGCCAGGCAATACTGTTGGACCCGGTACTCGATACCGTCGAACGCGATCTGCAGACCATCAAAGACCTTGAGCTCGAACTGGTCGCGTCGCTGGATACGCACGTGCACGCCGACCACCTGACCGGCGCCAGGCGCCTCAAGCAGCGATCGAACTGCAAGATCGCCTGCCCTGCCATGCTCGACCTGCCGTGTGCCGATATCGGGGTCGAAGAAGGGCGGCCGTTCAACGTGGGCAGCGTAACGCTACACCCGCTGTTCACGCCCGGACACACGGATCACCACCACGCCTTTCTGATCGACGGACCGGTGCAGAAGCTGCTGTTTACCGGTGACGCGCTGCTGATCGACGCATGCGGGCGCACGGATTTTCAGTCGGGCAATGCCGGCGATCTGTACAACAGCATCCACAACAAGTTTTTCTCGCTGCCCGACGAAACGCTGGTCTACCCGGCGCACGATTACGAAGGTCGTTTTGTATCCAGCATCGCACAGGAGAAAGCGCGCAATCCGCGCCTCGGACTGGGCCGGTCCAGGGAAGATTTCGTCGAGTTGATGAATGGTCTCGACCTGCCCTACCCGCGCAAAATTGACTTTGCCGTACCGGGCAACGAGGCGTGCGGGGCCTGCCCGGACAATGTGCCCGACGAATATCGTGGTGCCTGCGCCGCCAGCGATCAGGGTTGACGGACCTGGACCCGAGGAGCAAACACGATGGGCAAAATCTGGAGATGGGTCCTGCAGGGCATCGCGCTGATCGCACCGGATAAATAGGCTTAGGTTTGTTGCCTAAGCCTCGCTTTTGATTGGTTTTAGTGAGGGGAGTCGAACCTCCAACCCCCACAACCCCATACCGCTATCAGCATCGGCCGGTTCCCTGCTCAAAAAGGGACCAAGGTGGCGTCGTGGTGTTCAAAGGCGATAGGGCCTGACGAGCACCGGCGTCGTTCACCATCTGACGCCAAGCCAATGGGCATCTCACGAAACAACCCCCTGCCCGCTAACCAGTTACGACCGGGATCGGACTCGATCCAGCCGGGGTGAGGACGCCACACTATTCGTATCGCACTACGCTGGCATCCTCCAGCCGGTAACCGGCTTCTGCCAGATCGCTTGATATGCGCTCGACCCGCATGGTTCCGGTCACCCAAACCGCGTCGAACAGCTGACCTTCGAATGCCTTGCCTTCCCGCGTCACGACATGGATGGTCTGGTTGGCCGGCGGTGGCGGTATGTGGATGCACGCACCGTAGTACGGCACCAGGAGGAACTGGTCTATCTTCGTCGCATCCATCTCGAGCGGTACAACAAAGCCCGGGAGCTTGACCCGCTGACCCTCGAGCGTTGGCACGACCGGCGCCTCATCCCACAGGGCCTTCAGCTTGTCGAGAAGTTGCTGCGCGCGTGGATCATCGTCGCTGAGGTTGTCGATGTCGACGTCGCGCATCAGTGTCTCCGGCTGCCAGTCCTCGGGAATCAACGCATCCCAATCGATTTGTTTGACCGTCACACCCCCGGTGTCATCGAGCCAGGTGACTTCTTCGTTTGGAGCAAGGTCCTCTGCCTCAACGGCTTGTGCCGCTTGCGCTGCCGCTGCCGTCTGTGTCGCGGCATGCACCTGCTCACCGCCGAGCCGATCGCAACCGTTGAGCGCCAGCGTGCTCAAAAAGGCCAGTGACAGGAAAAACCAACGACGCATGATCGACTCCCTATACCCGCAACGACAGCCCGTCGGCCAGCGAAAGCCGATAGGCCCGGTAACTGGGGATGCTACCCACCAGGAAGCCCGCAGCCACCACCGCACCAAGCAGGATCGACTCATAAGTAGAGAGGCCACCTATCTCAATGAAGAGTCCGAATCGGCTCTCGATGATCGGCTGACCAACGAGCAGCAGCAGGTAGAGCAAGGACAGACCGAACAATACGCCGAGTAGGGTGAGAACAAGCGCCTCGCCCATGATCAACGCGAACACATGGCCGGGCCGGGCACCGACCGAGCGCAAGATAGCCATTTCGCGGCGTCGCTCGTTGAGGCTCGTCAACAGCGCCGTCAGCATGCCGAACAAACCGACAACCACGACAAATGCCGAGACGATGAGCAGGGCATTCTCGGCGATGCCGATCAGGTTCCACAGCTGACTGAGCGCCACCCCGGGGAGGACCGCAGACAGCGGCTCCTCGGGGTAGTCATTGACGAACCGCTGAACCTGGAAGGTCGCGATCTTCGACTTCAGCCCGACCAGCGCAGCGGTGATCGCGTTCGGCGTAAGGTCCATCGCGCGTGCCTGCTCGGCCGAGACCGCCACGCCAGGAATCGGTGCCCCGCTCTGCCAGTCGACGTGTATCGCCTCGATCGCCTCGAGACTGACGTGCACGGTGCGATCGACCGGCGTACCGGTCCGCGCGAGAATGCCGACCACCCGGAACGGTTTGTCATCGTGGCGGGCAAAACTGACATCGCTTGCACCGTGCGCAACGATGATCGAGTCGTCGATCTCATAACCCAGTTTCGCCGCGACCTCGGCGCCCACTACGGCATCATAGAGATCGGAAAACCTCTGCCCCTCAGCGATCTCGAGTGGGCGATTGCGCGCGTAGCGGTAGTGGTCGAAGTAAGCGGGGGTGGTGCCCAGTACGCGAAATCCGCGATGCGAGTCACCGAGCGCGATCGGCACCGTCCAACTCACTTTAGGATGTGCGGCAATGTCCTGATAGCTTTGCCACGAGATATTGTTCGTGGCGTCGCCGATCCGGAACACCGCGTACAACAGCAGTTGCACCGGCCCGCTACGCGCACCGACGATCAGGTCGGTTCCGGACAGAGTATTCGCAAAACTCTCACGCGCCTCGGTGCGCAGCCGCTCAACGCCGACCAGCAGCGCCACGCTGAGGGCAATCGATGTGATGGTCAGTAATGCCGTGGAACGCCGGTTCATCAGACTCTTCCAGGCCAGAGAAAAGATCGCCATGAAAATCAGGCCTCCTGCGCGCCGGGGGTTGCCCGGTTGATCTCGGCAAGATCGATCGTCCGGTCGAACAGATGTTCCAGCGAGGCATCGTGGCTGACGAAGATCAGCGTGGCCCCCACGCCGCGGCACTCGTCGAACAACAGCCGAATGAAGGATTCACGGTGATCCGCATCGAGTGACGAGGTCGGCTCGTCGGCAATCAGCAGTTCAGGCGAGCCCATCAGGGCACGCGCTGCCGCAACGCGCTGCTGCTGTCCGACACTGAGTGTCGTAACTGCGCGGCGGTGCAGATCCGGGTGATCCATGTCGAGATGCTGCAGCAGGCGTCTCGCCTCCGCCTCCAGACCCTTGCCTCGTTGCAGTGCGTTGGCGCGACGGCGTGCGGAGAACCGGCACGGCAGCATGACGTTGTCGACCACCGACAGGTACGGGATCAGGTTGAACATCTGAAAGATGTAGCCAATGTGATCTGCCCGAAAGTGATCGCGCTGAACACTGCCAAGCCGTTCCAGCTCCTGACCCATGACACGCACAGATCCCGCCACCGCCGTTGTCACGCCAGACAGCAGGCTCAACAAGGTGCTCTTACCGCTACCGCTCGGGCCCTTGATGAAAAGACATTCCCCCGGGGTTACCCGGAAGCTGTCGATGGACAGAACTGCTGGCGAATCCTTCTGCCAGCGGAACTCCAGGTCACTTACATCGATAACCAATTGACGCTTCCCTCTTCACCGGAACTGCCCGGCCGGCGCGTGAATGCGGTGCCGGGCCATGCCAGAATCAAGCCTCAGAACTCGACAACATGAGCAGCCGGCGTGAGTGCGGCGGCACCCTGCTTGCTGTCGATGACGTATTGAACATCGAGCTCCTCCATACCTGGAAAGGCTGCAAAGAGTTCTACCGATAGCTGCGTCAGCTTACCCGGCTGATCGCACTCGAAATGGTAGGCAGCATCGATGTCCGAGTGAGTGTCACCCGCATGCTCGTCGTGACCGTGCTCTTCGTGCCCTTGTTCTTTATGCTCGTGCTCGTCGTGGCCGTGATCTTCCGCATGTTCGCCATGCTCCTCGTCCAGCAACGCCGAGGTAATCTTTGCCCGTTGCATGCGACAACCTGCCTCCGAATTGAACCTGAACAATTGCTCACCATTTTTCAACACCGCGACAGCCTTATCCAGTGCGGCATGATCGGCGTCCGACGAAGGCGCATGCTCGAAGCCGACGATGTTCGCGGCCGGGCTATCGAGTTCCATATGCACCTCCTTACCCTCAAGCGCCAGGTTCAGCGCTGCGATGCCGTGTACATGGGCGCCATACTGGCGCTTTTCATGGTCATGTTCGTGCTCGTGATGTTCTTTCGCGCTGACCCCAGGGGCGACGAGCACAAACGGAGCAAGCAGGGAAAGCGTCAGGGCGATTCGATTCGGTTTCATGTTCAATGTCTCCTACAGCTGAATAGATAGAACTCGAGCTGGTTGTTGGACCAGCGTCAATAATTTTGCTTTTCAAAGCACTGCGCACAGGTCCCCAGCACCTCAACAACCGGCCGCTTGCTGCGGAACCCGATCGACTTGCCGGCCGCCTTCAGGCTCTTGGCCACGCTGGGGTCCTCGCCCTTGACGACAGCGGTTCGATGGTCTCTAGCTCGCGTATCTGCTGCTGTTCCGACAGGTAGGTCTTGATGGCGGGGTCTATCTCGGGTTGCCAGGGAGAGACCCCCATCTCGGGATCGAAGATCTCGACGAGATCAGCAAGATCAATAACCCGCCGCCAGGTTGGCTCCGCAGCAGTCGGGGCGGGCGTGATGTTCGTTGCGGTCATGGCTCAACAGTCCAGGCAGAACGGCACGCGGGTCTGCCCTGTGCCCGCGGGCGGCGGCGAACGATGCACGAGGCCGTGCCCCGCATTGCCGGGAAAGGCATCGCCCTTCTTGGCACCGACCCAGAACGACTTGAACTGCGAGGATTCGCCGGCGCGAATGATGCCATCGTTGGACGCGCCGTTTGCCTGCGCCACGCGACCGACCTGCGCATCGGGCAGCCATTCGGTACACCGACCGCGTTAGGTGCGCAGCAATCGCAGGGGTGTGCGACCGACATCGAAGCGCCGGCAACAGTCGTCACCGGTAATCCCCAGCCGCAGGGCCACCTCACGCTCCCCGCTTGCACAGGAGAACAGCTCATCCAGCCGGCTCAGATCGATGCGCCAATTTTCGAACACCAAGGGATCGAGAGCCTGTTGCCCCAGGAGCGCGCAAACGTCGTCATCGAAGGATGCGGGATATGTCCAGCAACGCGCATCCGGCAGGGGGTGACCCCTGAAGGATTGACAGTTCCCTCGTGACTGCCTGCTTGCCCGGACGCTGCCACAGGCAGCGCTTCACACCGCGGTGGGGGATGTGATGCAGCACATCAGGCTGATTCGTTTCTAAATGAGGCGAGGCCACTGGCTGTGAAGCCGGAAATTCAGATTGGCGTGTGGTTTGCTGCATGACTGGAAAGCGCCGATGGCTGGATCTTGAATGATTGCGATCGCGCAATAGTATAACATTACAATATGAATACAAGCCCTCACGGCGCGCGTCGTGCCTTTCTGGACCGATATCAGTACCAGGCGTCGGAGACTATTGACGAAGAGATTGCTACTGGGTGCCGCGGCTGCACTGGCTGTCCCGTTCTCGGCTACCGCCGTCGACCGTGCCGACATGGCTGAAGTGAAGCGAATTATTCAAGTGGCCAAGGAATTTCGGACAGTCAGTTCGGCGGCTTTACGTAGCTCTGTGTATCTCTCCGCAGGCGGCTTGTCACCGGCGGCCGACTGGACCGGGGCCGCATTATAGAAATCGCCGATGTATGCGTTCACATCGCATGTCGGACGGTCGTCGCCGATCAAGCCATCCGCGGCCGCTCACCGTCCGCTGCTGTGACCGTAACCGTTACCTCAAGTCCGAGGAATGCGCCGACATCGCCAGCAAAGCTGCCGGAAACCGGCATCGTCTGCGAGATATGGCGCGCCATTGCCGCCGGGATCAGGTTGAAACCGCCGACGCTGCGGTTGGTCGGATCGAAGGTGATCCAGCCGGCGCCGGGCACATAGACCTCCGCCCAGGCATGCGTTGAACCGGCGCCGGCCGAGCCGCGCTGATCGAGATCGGGGTCGTAGAGATAACCCGAGACGATGCGCGCGCCGAAACCGAGGCTGCGCACGGCATCGACGAACAATACCGCGAAATCCCGGCACGAGCCGCTGCGGCGTGCCAGCGTTTCATCGGGCGACTGCGCACCTTCATCCTCCCGCGCCTCGTAAGCGATCTGCGCGGCTACGCCGGCACTTATGTCCTTCAGCAGCGAGAGCGTGTCGACCGCGCCGTCCGGACCCGGGTCGGTCACGAAGCCACGCGCCCATTCGCGCACGCGCCCGCCGCTGTCGAGATAGGCCTGCAGCCGCAGTGCACCGAGATCGGTCACCTCGTCGTCGCTCAGCAAGAACGGGAAGCGCTGGGCCGTGGCGGCGATGTCGAAGACCGGCCATCGATCGACGTCGAGCGATAACGTCGCGGTACTGTCGATCATCAATGTGTCGGACGGTGCAGAGAAACTCGCCGTCGCCACGCTGTTGCCGGCGACGTCATGGGCCCAGGTCACAGCGGCGTCGGGCGCGATTGTCAGCTCGTGCTCGTACAACCGTAGCGCACGGCTCTCGCGCGGCCGCAGCATAAGCCGGTGCGGGCCGAACATCACCGGGGTGCGGTAACGATAGATCGTCTGGTGGTGGATTGTCAGCACGGACATGGGCTGCCTCCGCGGTGCAGGTTAGCACGCATGCTGTAGACAATGGACATTGCGCGTGTTCATGGCCCACTAGCCCGCAGAGACCGGGCGCCCGGTTGTTTGCTCACGGCATCGCTCAACATCGTCAACGGGAGGTCGAGCCTGACGCTTTTCCTCGACGATCCGCACGACATGCGTTCCAACGAGTTTCGTGAGACGGGCCAAGCCTTACTGGTCAGGGATTCCAGGGTAAGCGAAGACATTCTGTGCATTGGGCCCGGGTCATCGATGCAAGACATGAAGGGGCATGGCAAACCGGTTTCGGCCGTTGTCGGCGTTGCTCGTCAGGGTGCTGCATTTCAGCAAGCAGGCAATAAAGCCAGCAGGTAAACCGATGCAGATCATCCGTATTGTCACCAATCAGGTCATCGACTGTTGCGCGCCGATGCCTTACATAACCCGGCACACAGTGCCTACTTCGCGGCGCGCCATGATGGCATCCCGAAAAAATCGAGATGCCTTCGTGGCTCATGGTTTTACCGCCATTTTCGATTACTGCAAGTGCTTGATAATGAGGGAAAGCGAAAAACGCGTTTGTGTCTTTCGGCAGAGAAAGATGCCAGGGGTGGCTTTTGTCGAGATTCCCAGTTAAGTCTCGCCCAGAAAAACGTGCATACTTGAGTTGGCGGGTCTTCAATATGCCTACATGGCGCCATTGACGCTGTCTGTTGGGTCACCCACATTGTCCCAGGATAGACAGCACCGGCAGGCATTGCAGAATCACCGACATTTCCCGGCAGTAGCGCGTCAGGTCAGATTCGCCGGAGGCGGATGCCGGGGCATGCCGAAGGTGCGCTGGAAGCAAGCCTGGTGACTACGAGTCGATAGTGATCGGCAGATAAGGAAGTAGCCGATGCTCGACATAGAAAACGCCTCGCTGTCTGATCCCCGTCAGAATCATCTGCTCGGTGTCCTGTCCGCGGAGGAGAGCGCAACGATATTCCCCGATCTGGAACTGGTTCCGATGCCGCTAGGCGAATCCATATGCGAACCCGGCATGCCGATGCGCTACGTCTATTTTCCCACCACCTGTATCGTGTCGCTGCTCTACGTGATGGAAGACGGGGCGTCGGCGGAGATCGCGGTGGTCGGTAACGAGGGCATCGTCGGCATATCGGTGTTTATGGGCGGCGAAACGACAACCAGCCGGGCCGTGGTGCAGAGTGCCGGGCACGCCTATCGTCTGAAGGGACAAATGCTGAAGGATGCCTTCTTGAACGCTGGCCCGATGCAGCGTCTGTTGCTGCGCTACACCCAGGCACTGCTGACGCAGATGGCGCAGACCGCGGTATGCAACCGGCACCATACGGTAGATCAGCAACTCTGCCGGTGGCTGTTGCTGAGCCTGGACCGTCTGCCCTCGAACGAGTTGACCATGACCCAGGAGCTGATCGCCAACATGCTCGGGGTACGCCGAGAGGGCGTTACCGAGGCCGCCGGGAAACTGCAGCGCGACGGACTGATTCACTATAGCCGGGGCAAGATCACCGTACTCGACCGTGGTGGCCTCGAGGCCCGCGTGTGCGAATGTTACGAGGTGGTCAAGAAGGAGTTCGATCGCCTGCTCCCTGATGTGATCGGTCACTGAGTACGCCGATGATTTCCCCCGCCCTCCTCCACCCTGTGTGCGCTACCGTACCGACCGCTGCTTAAACCCTGCGTACAAAAGTCATATCGCCCCGGGGTCCTGCGATCGCCGTAGGCAACCGCGGGAACCGCGACACGACCGAGGAAGGGTCGCAACACAACCACGCACGTGCGATCCACTCGGCAGCGAGATTCGATCTATGAATCCGCTCTCCGCCGTGGTCACCGATACGAGGAAAGTTCTCCATGAAGATCACGTTACTCATCACCGCGATGGCGGCCAGCCTACTGACAGCGCCGGTCGTCGCTGAACAAGAAGGCGTTCCCGCGCCTATCGCACCGATGATGCGTGGCACGGCTGGGCATCAGACTGGTCAGGCTGTAACGCGCCAACCGCGAGTCGATATGCGCGCAATGCAGCACGCCCAGGGTTATCCCGGCCCGATGGCCGGGTATCAGCAAGGTTATCCGGGGCCAATGGACGGCTTTCGGCAAACGTATCCCGGTTCGACGGGGGGATACCAGCAGGGCTATCCGGGTCCAATGAGTGGATATCAGCAGGGCTATCCTGGCCCAGTGACTGGATACCAGCAAGGATATCCGGGGATCATGGGCAGGGGGTCGCAAGGCTCGCCCGGGATGGGCGGTTCCCAGGACTGGTGGCCAAACATGATGGGGGATTCCTCGGGTTGGCCGGGCATGATGGGTGGCCGCCAGTGGTGATCCCCGCGTGAGAGATGCACCTGAGGACGGACTGTTGGCCTGGTAATCGTGCGACCTACCGGAGCTAATGCAGGCAATCGGCTGCTAGCCAGTCTGCCGCACAAAGACCGACAACAGGTCTTGGCAGACTGCGAGCCAGTCGATCTGACGATTGGCGCGGTCCTGGCCGAACCCGGTGAGCGTATTCGTCACGTCTACTTTCCAACCGAGAGTTTCATTTCCCTGACCACCCCCACCGACATGGGCACTACGCTCGAAGTGGGATTGATCGGTAACGAGGGCATGCTCGGAATCTCCCTGATTCTCGGCGTGGCTGTCGCCCCCCTGCACGCCCTGGTGCAGGGGGGAGGAACCGCGCAGCGCATGGATAGCGCGTCGTTTCGCCGGCAGCTTGGGCAAAGCTGCGCACTGGAACGCGTCATGAAGCGCTATCTCTATGTGCTGATCAGTCAGATCGCGCAAACAGCGGCCTGCACGCATTTTCATCGGGTCGAGGCGCGTCTCGCCCGCTGGCTGCTGATGACCCATGATCGGGCACACGCGGACGGGTTCCACATCACCCACGAATTCCTTGCCTTCTTGCTGGGCGTGCGTCGTGTCGGCGTCACCAAGGCCGCCGGCGACCTACAGCGCCGTAAGTTAATCAGCTATTGTCGCGGTGATATCACGGTTCTCGACCGCAGCGGTCTGGAAGCGGCATCCTGCCGATGCTATGCCGTCGACAGGGAAACCTACACCAGGATCATGGGTTGATGTCGCGGAACCAGAGCCCAGCCATGCAGCTGACGGACTTGGGCACTAGTGGGCCTCCCACATCACATTGCATTCGGCCTTTGTCGCGGCCTTGAACAATTCGATCAATGGCAAGGCACGGTGACGGAGACTGACCGTGGGCTCTTCGTCCTCATCCTGTAAAGGTTCTCCCGGTGGCGGCGAGTTCCCTTCGGCCGCCACCGCCACCTCGAGTCTTGCCAGCGCCGCCGGCACATCGGCGGCCACAATGGCACTGGGTACCGTCCCGCTGTGCCCCATCATCTTGAGTAGATGAACCGCCACATCGCCGAACAGCGTGATGTCCGCATAGGCCGGACAGGAAAAAGTCACCAGCATGATCATCCCCTCCCATCTCATTCACTTTGTCACAGTCTCGGTGCGCAGCATGTCGCGCCGGCAAACCATGGTCTCACTTTACCTCTGTGTGCCGAGCACCGTCGGTGCGCCCGCGAACAGATCGGTTGACGGTGTGGCTTGCGGTCAAATGGCACTTTGCCACATCAGCCCCACAGTCAGCGGCGAGCAATTCAACACGTGATGCAGACTCCGACGACCAAGCCTACCGTTATTTTCTTCGCGGCCAGATCATTGTGCGCAGCGAGACACCGTGAATCAAAGCTTCATCAACGCGTCGCTATCTGAAGCTTAGTCAGCCACTTGGCTCAAACTTCCTGGACTGCCGCGTTCGCCAGCACCCTCACCGCGACCACATGTTCCTGATGATCGTCGACCAGGGGAATCACCTGGCCGTCCAACTCGACGCCATCGAGCGTCACGCCGCCACGTTGATCCGCGCCGCCAGCGGTCTGCTCGATGGCGATGTGATAGACCGTCTCGCGGTAGCGATAGTGGATCGTTACACCGTGCCAGTGCGCCGGCAGGCACGGTGTGACGTAAAGCCTGTCTGTTTCCAGCCGCAGGCCCAGCAGCGATTCGACCACGAGGCGATACATCCAACCCGCCGACCCGGTGTACCAGGACCAGCCGCCGCGCCCGGTGTGCGGTGTGACCGCGTAGACATCGGCCGCCATCACATAAGGCTCGACCTTGTAGACGGCGATGGCCTCGCGTGATTTCGCGTGATTGGCCGGGTTGATCATGGTGGTGAGATCCCACGCACGGTGATTGTCACCCAGCGCGGCGAACGCCATGGCCGCCCAGATAGCGCCATGCGTGTATTGCCCGCCATTCTCACGGACACCCGGCACGTAACCCTTGATGTAGCCTGGGTCCATGTCCGAATTGTCAAACGGCGGATCGAGCAGCTGGACCAGCGCATGGTCGCGGCGCACGAGATGTTCGTCCACCGACCTCATAGCCATGCGCACCCGTTGCGGGTCGCCCGCCCCGGACAGCACCGCCCAACTCTGCGAGATCGAATCGATACGGCATTCGCTGTTGCCTGCTGATCCCAGCGGCGTGCCATCATCGAACCAGGCGCGTCGATACCAGGCGCCGTCCCAGGCGTGCTGCTCGAGGTTCTCGCCCAGGCGCTCGCCCTCGACCTTGCACAGCTGTGCGAACGCGGTGTCGTTGCGCAGGCGCGCCAGGGTACTGAACCGCTGCAGCACCTCAAACAGGAAGAAGCCCAGCCACACGCTTTCCCCCTTGCCCTCGATACCGACCCGATTCATGCCGTCGTTCCAGTCACCCGAGCCGATCAACGGCAGCCCGTGTGAACCGTAGGCGAGTCCATGACGGATCGCCCGAACGCAGTGCTCGTAAAGGGTCGCGGTCACCTCGGTGCGGCCGGGCAGATCGTAGTAAGAGTCGTCTTCGGGGTTGAGCGGACGACCTTCCAAGAACGAGACGGGCTCATCCAGGACACCGGTATCGCCGCTGCTCTGCACATAGCGGCAGGTAGCCAGGGCCAGCCACAAATAGTCATCCGAGCAATGGGTACGCACTCCCCGGCCGGATGGTGGATGCCACCAGTGCTGCACATCCCCCTCGATAAACTGACGGCCGGCGCACAGCAGGAGCTGGCTGCGCAGCAGGCGCGGCTCGGTATGCACCAAGGCCATGGCATCCTGCAGCTGATCGCGAAAACCGAAGGCGCCACCGGACTGGTAGTACCCGCTACGGGCCCACAATCGGCATGCCAGGGTCTGGTAGAGCAGCCAGCCGTTGGCCAGGACATTGAGTGACTGGTCGGGTGTATCGACCTGCACCGCGCCGAGCGTGTGGTTCCAGTAATGCCACACCGCCTCGAGCGCCCGCCGCGCCGCATCAACGCCACGAAAGCGATGCACCAGCCCATGCGCATCGTCACCACCCGGTATCCCGCCGAGGCCGAGCCGGAACGTGATCTGCCGCTCCTGCCTGTCTGCCAATTCGAAGGCCACCTGGATCGCGGCGCAGGGGTCCAGGCCGCTGCCTACCCGCCCCGACAGGTGGGTACGAGTCAGCGCCGCCGGATGCACCAGACTGCCATTGCGGCCGATGAACTCGGCACGGTCGCAACTGATGGTCCGATGCGCATCGTCCACATCGAAGAAGCCGACCCGCTCGGCAAATTCGCTGTTGTAGGGATTGCGCGCATAGATGGCGCCACTGTAGGGATCGACCTCGGTGGTGACATGCATGGCAGACCCCGCCGACAAATCGCCCAGCACCCACTCGACGTATCCGGTCGCAGACAACTTGCGCGGTCTGCCGGACAGGTTGCGCACCTTCAACGTGGAAAACTTGACCGCTGCATCGTGCGCCACATAGACCCACAACTCGCTATAGATGCCGCCCTCGGTATGCTCGAACACGCTGTAGCCGAAACCGTGCCGGGTGACATAGGGCGTCGCGCCGCGGCTGGGCAGCGGCATCGGCGACCAGAAGTCGCCACTCTGTTCGTCGCGCAGGTAAAGGGCCTCGCCACTCGCATCGGTCACGGGGTCGTTGTGCCACGGCGTCAAGCGAAACTCGTGGGCATTCTCACCCCAGGTGTAGGCCTGACCGCTCTCCGAAATCACGCTGCCGAACTGCGGGTTGGCCAGCACATTGACCCAAGGCGCCGGCGTGACCTGCTGCGGCGATGTGGTAATGACGTACTCGCGCCCATCCCGGGTGAAGCCGCCAATGCCATTGGACAGAATAAGCTCGCGTGGCGACAGTTCGAAAGCGGCGGGCGCTTCATCCTGGCGAGGCCGATCGGGAGCAAGTCGCGGCACACGCACGCGCGGCGCGACAGGCCGGTTGACCTGTTCCGCCAGGGTTCCCCGATTGTCGCCAAGCACGACCCGGGCGACGGTTTGAAACAGCGTACGGTCCTCTGCTGATATCTGCTCTGCCGAACGCAGGAAAATGCCCCCGGGACGGTCCATCACCTGACTCTCCAGACCGACCGCGACCAGCCCCAGGATCTGCTCCTGCAGTGCCTGTCGGTAGCCGGCGCGATCCTCGTTCCAGATCACCAGGTCCACCGCCAGTCCTTTTTGGCGCCAATACGCATGCGCCTGGATCAGCTGGCGCACCAGTTCAATATTGGCGATGTCCCCGATGCGCAACAGCACGATCGGCAGATCACCCGAGATCGCATAGCCCCACAGGCCGGATTGGCCGCGCCGGTTGCGCATCAGGATGCTGCTCTCGGCACGCAGCGCCGGGTTGGCAAAAATGACCGAGTTGGCAAGCCGCGCATACAGCTGCGCGTCGGCATCGCTGGCATTGATCTGGCGCAGCACGACCTGCGCATGGGTCCAGGCCAGTTCGAAGACCCGGTCGGAAAGTCGTTGATCCTGGTATTTTTCGACCAGGCCAAGCGCCGCACCACGGCTTTCGCCGACGCCGTAAACCAGGTCCACGCACACCGTCTGATCCGGTTCGAGCGCAATCCGTGTGCGGATCGCCACGACCGGATCCAGCACCGAGCCCTGGCTTCCCGACAAGCTGGTGGTCTGCAACGCACGCGGCGCTGTAACGTTGCGGCCGCGACCGATAAAGCGCTCGC
Source organism: uncultured Gammaproteobacteria bacterium (assembly GCA_942490985.1). Classification (GTDB taxonomy): domain Bacteria; phylum Pseudomonadota; class Gammaproteobacteria; order Chromatiales; family Chromatiaceae; genus Thiosocius. The sequence goes on along the minus strand of CALNYW010000001.1, from coordinate 432,397 downwards.
GGTCGGTTTCGTAGCTGAACTCGCCGACCTGCGCGTCGTGCACCGCCATCAGGTGAAACATCCATGGCGCGTCCTCATTCCGCGAGCGCGGACGGCGCGTGCACAGGATCGTGCGGTGTGCTTCAACGATCTCGGTCTGCACAAACAGTTTGCTGAACGCCGGATGCAGGTTGTCGGCTGCGGCGGGCGCCAGCACCACTTCGGCGTAACTGGTGATCTCGAGGGTGCGATGCGCGGTTGCACGACTGGTGATGCGCACCCGGCGCAGTTCGATATCGTCCTCAGGTGACACCACGATCTCGGTATGAGTATCGAAATCGCCGTCGCGCCGACGAAATTCTGCACGACCTGCCGAAAAGATCGCTTCATAGCCGTGCCCATGCTGCAGTGTGGGCTGGTGTGCCGTGCTCCAGCTGGCGCCTGTCTCTGCTGCATCGGATACGTCGCGCACGTAACAGAAGCTGCCCCAGGGATCGCGCGTACCGTCTTCACGCCAGCGCGTCACCGCCAGATCGTTCCAGCGGCTATAACCGCCGCCGGCATTGGTCACCATCACGTGGTAGCGACCGTTGGATAGCAGTTGGACTTCGGGGATCGGTGTGTCGGGGGTATTGAGCACACGTATCGGCGCCGCCTCATTTGCCGCGCCCGACTCGAGCGCGCTGACCTCGGCGCTGTGCACATAAAGCACCGAGGCTCGCGGAACGCGCTCTTGCAGCAGCAATAGCGAGGCCTGCAACAACGGGTCAGCAGCAAAGCGCTTCTGCATCGGACGATCGAGCAGCAGGTACGCCATGGCGAGCAGACTCATACCCTGGTGATGGGCCATGTAGGAACGTATCAGTGCATGCGGTTCGCCGCGGCGCTGCCTGGCCGGGGTGTAATCGATTGCCTCATGTAGACCGAACCGCCCTTCTGCGCCAAGCGCGGACAGCGATTGCAGGTTCTCGCAGGCGGCCTCGGGTGCCACCATCAGGGCGAGCGCCGAGGCATAGGGCGCGACGACCAGGTCCTCGACCAGGCCACGCTTGAGTCCCAGACCCGGCACCCCGAACGCGCGATACTGGTAGTTCAGATGCAGGTCGACGGTGTTGTAGCCGGATTCAGACATGCCCCACGGCAGGCCGCGTTGCTCGCCATACTCGATCTGCCTCGCCACCGCCGCTTTGGCGGTCCGATCGAGCAGGGTGTGGACATAGGTGGGCATCACCAGTTGCGGCATCAGGTATTCGAACATCGAGCCGCTCCACGACAGCAGCGTCGGCTCACCACCAGCACCGGTCAGAAGACGGCCGAGCGCGAACCAACTCTCCTCGGGCAGCTGTCCCTGCGCGATAGCGACGAAAACGGTCAGACGCGCCTCTGATGCCAACAGGTCGTAGTAACTCGCGTCACGGCGCCGTTCATCGACGTTGTAGCCGATGCTGAGCAGGCGGGATTGCTTGTCGTACAGGAAGCCATACTCCATGTCGGCGAGTTCACCGCACAGCAATGCAAGGCGTTGGATATCTGTGATCCGCGCCTGCGCGCGTGCACTGCCGAGCACGATCTGCGTGCTCAGATCGGCCAGCCAGGCCGCTTGTCCGCTGCTCGCCTGCGCGTCGGCGATAACGCTCGATAACATCACATCGAAGCCGGCTAGCGCACGCAGTGTCGGGATCTCATCGATCGCGGGCAGGTCATCGAGAACGTCAGGTGACACCGCTAGCGCACTCCACGGTGCAAGGAAGACCAGGTCGTCACGAATGCTCTGGCATTGGCGGCGCAACGCCTCTGCCCACCAGACTGCCTCATCCTGTTGCGTATCGCCCAGTTCAGCGGCCAACCCCTCGCTGGCTCGCACCAAGCGGTCCAGCAGTTTGCGCGCCTTCGACAATGTCTCTGGCGGCAGAGCGCGCGCTGCCGTGAGGCTCTGCTGGAATGCCTTCAGCGTAGCCGCCGCCGCGCGCTCGCCAGCCGCCACCGCGACGATCTCGGCGGCGTCGCTTAAACCATCCAACCAACGCGGCGTCAGGATCGGGCAATCGAGCAGCGTGGTTAGGCCCGGCCGCAAGGTCAGCAGGTGACCGGCCAAGTTGCCGCTGTCGACCGTCGAGACATACGCGGGTGGAAGTGGACGCAGTGATTGCGTGTCGTACCAGTTATAGAAGTGGCCGCGGTGACGCTCGAGTCCCGTCATCGTCTGCAGGGTGTCGGCTGTGCGCTCAACCAATTGTCCGGCCGGAATATAGCCGAAATCGTAGGCAGACAGATTCGCCAGCAGCGCCAGCCCGATGTTGGTCGGCGAGGTGCGATGGGCCAGTGTCGCGTCACGGTATTGCTGGTAGTTGTCCGGTGGCAGCCAGTTGTCCTCGGGACCGACAAAGGTATCGAAAAACGCCCAGGTCTTGCGCGCGATACGACCGAGATAGCGAAGCTGCTCGGCCGACAGATCAACCGCTCGTTGCGCAGGTGGCAGGCTAATCCACCAGGCGATCACCGGCGATGTCATCCATAGCAGCAGGAACGCGCCCGCCAACGGTAGCGAGGCAGGGCTGACTGCGGTCAAGGTCAAGGCTGTTACAATCGCAAACAACGGCGCGAACCACATCCTGCGGAACGAGGCCACAAGACTTCCCGGCCGGCTTGGTTGCGGGTCACCGTTCGCACGCGGCATCGCGCCCGCCGCGACACTTGTCTCTCCATGGACCCCGCTCGATCCTACGATTGGCGTTGTGCCGCCCTGCACGGTGGATGGGTTCCACTCCAGCAGCCGCTGCTGCGTAAACAGCAGACGACCCAACGTGCGCAGAATCGCATCGAGACTGAAAAAAGCCTCATACGGCAATGTCGCCAAGACAAAGCCCGCCTGGACGAAACGTTGGCCCGCGGCATGACGGGTGGTTTTGAGATGTTGGCCCAGACGCATGTCGATCGGTTTACGCAACAGTTCCAGCAGGCTACCGAGTGCAGGCGGCAACAGCAGTACGCCGAGCACCGCCAGGGTCCAAAGCCAGGCCGACTCCGTGAGCGTCCAGCCGATCACTAACAACAGAATCAAGGCCGCCGGCACGAGGCTGCGGCGCAGGTTGTCGAACACCTTCCAGCGCGACAGTGCGGACAGCGGATTCTTGAGTCGCTGCCCCTTGTCGGGGCCCGGCACCCTTGGCAGCAACCAACCCGCGAGCTGCCAGTCGCCGCGGATCCAGCGATAACGGCGGTGGACGTCGGTGTCATAACGGGCCGGGTATTCCTCATACAACTGCACGTCACTGAGCAGTCCAGCACGTGCGTAACAACCTTCCAGGAGGTCGTGACTGAGGATCCGATTGGCGGGAAAACGATCTTTTAGGGCAAGTTCAAAGGCATCGACGTCGTAGATCCCCTTGCCGATGAACGAGCCCTCGTCGAACAGGTCCTGATAGACGTCGGAAACCGCCCGCGTATACGGATCGATGCCCGGCTCGCCGCCATACAAACGCGCATAGCGCGACTGGCTGCTGGCCGGAAGGCTCGCACTTACGCGCGGCTGCAGTATCCCGTAGCCGGCGCGGACACGCCGCAACCCTGGATCGTACACCGGTCGATTCAACGGGTGCGCCATACTGGCGACGAACTGCCGCGCAGCATCACGCGGCAGCTGCGTATCGGTGTCCAGGGTGATCACGTATTTCACACCCTGCAGCACCGCGGTCGCCCCGACGATCAGCGAAAAGCCGTCACGATTGTCCTCGCGCAACAGCAGATTCAGGTCCGCCAGTTTGCCGCGCTTGCGCTCGTAGCCCATCCAGACGCGGTCGTGCGGATTCCAGCGGCGCGGACGATGGAACAAAAAGAAAGTGTCATTGCTGCCACCGGCATACTGCTGGTTGAGTGCGTCAATGTGATCCCGGGCCAACGCCAGCAGTGCGGCATCATCGGCCTGCGACTCCTCGGCGGCATCGCTGAAGTCAGTCAACAGCCCAAAGTGCAGATTGGCGTCGCGGTTGGCAAGAAACCTGACTTCCAGTGCCTCGAGCAGGCGCTCGACACTGTGATGACTGACCAGCATGGTCGGGATCACCACCAAGGTGCGTGACGCCGGCGGGATGCCGGTGGAGAAATCCATCCTTGGCAGCGGATGCGGTGATGCCAACAACATGGCCACCCAGTTCACCAGTGCCAACGCGAGTTGGCTGGCGGCGAGCAGTCCCAGCACCCCCAGTATCAGCCATTCCCAAGTGGCCATGCGATCGATGCGCGACGCTGCCAGGAGGCCGCCCGTGAGCAGTACGGCGAGCAGTGTGATCGTACCCAGATACCACACCAGCGGCGTTCGGCTCGCCGCGCGCCATAGCGCAGCAACCAGCGGTCGGCGCACCTCACTGACTCGCTCCAACTCAGCACGACCGCGATCCAGCAGATAGTAGCCCACGTGCGCGGTTCTTTCTGGCGCTCCACGCAGGGCGGCGCCAGCTTGGGCAAGCCGGATTGCGTGATCGGCCACCTCCGCCTCGGCCAGCCCGCAACTGCGGGCAATTTCCTCGATGACGTGTCGGTAGCGGTCACGGCTGGCGAAATCCATCTTGGCGTAGGCACCGACCGGGTCTTTGCGCAAGACTTGTTCGACCCGACTCAAGGTCTCCACGAATTCCTGCCAATCGAGCTTCCCCAGCAGCCGCAGACTGCCGATACTGTTGCTGATGGATACCTGGTCGGCAGCCTGCTGTTGGTTACCCAACCGCACCAGCTGTTCAATGCTGAGACCCGATTCAGCCAACCGCTGCTCGATCCAGGTCAGCGGCAGGGCCAGTTCTGTGCCCTGCCCCTGAAGACGGCGCGCAAGTTCCGATACAAATGGCGGCGTCATCGGCGGGCTCGAACGTGCCATGTCGGCAATCACCAGGATCAGGCCCTTCGGGTCCTCATGGGCAATCTTGGTCAACCGCTCCGCCCAGACCAGTGCCAGGTCACGGTCAGCTCTGCCGACGGCAATGCGCACTGCGACGCGGCGCAGATTCTCGATCAATGCAAGTCTTAACATGATCGGGATGGCCCACAACTCACCCAGCCGCAATTCCTTGACTTTCTGGTACGCGGCAACAAAGCGGCTGAGACTATCCGGGTCCACCCGCCCATCACCGTGCGCGATGGTCTCCAGGGCAATGTCATACACGCGCGGCAAGCCAGCGGAAACGCCGTCACCCAGCACGGGCAGCTCACGACTGTATCCCTTGGGCAGATGGCGCCTTGCGGTACGGATCTGTTCTTCGATGAGATAGCGGTTGTCGAGCAGCCACTCTGCGGCGGGCGTGATCCGGTGCTTAGAGGTTACCGCCGTTGTCAGCCTGTCGCAGGTCTTGGTCAGCACGTTCTCGTTGGCCGCCAGACGTGCCAGCAGCCGGTCGGGGACACGCCCTGACGTCGTGCTGTGGGCCGATGCCAGCCGTGCACCGTGCTGCTCCATCTGATCGGTGCTGAACAGCTCAGCGCGCAGCGGTGGCTCATCCGCAACCGGCACGCCACCCGGCGCGCTTGCCCCAGGTAGCAAAACGGTTGCCTGTTCGCTGGCCAAACGCCTGCGCCGAAACGCGTTAGCGAGTGCCAATCTCCATGTTGATCTCACGCCGTGTTCCTTTTGGCCAGAAGCATGGCACGGCACGACCCGCTGAATGCGGACCGGCAATGCCCGATGCGTGGCGACATTCCGCGCACCGCAGCTCCCGACGGAACAAGCGTTTCAGAAGTCTGACGCTGACAGGACATAAGCGTAATCGCCTTTACCCTGGCCACCGCGAACGTAAAGCTTGTCGGCAACCTCGTGGATCCGACCCCGTGTCTCATCGAATGCCTCAAGAAATTCCTTTTCGGCCATATCCAACTCCGGCCGCAGTCGCCGCAGCGCTTCCACCTCGACAAAGAACGAAACCTCGATCGCACGATCGTATCCCCAGAACCGGACGCGATTGCTGTTCTCATCGAAAGAGCGACTCGGGTTCGGAAAGGTCAATTTCATCGATGCATACCCTCAATCGGGACCGGCGAAACCACCGCTTTGCGCCACCCCGACGTGATGTATGACTGGACCAGCGAGTCACGATCTCGCCCTGTGGCGAAGTGACAGGCGTTGCGTAACTGTTTCAGGCTACGCGCCATCCTTCAGGCAGTCCGTACGCTAGCGCACATACCCCGCAACAATCAGCGGGCTGGGTATTAGGTATCACGACGCGGAAGGGCTCAGCCGTGTTGAGCTCATAGCTGCATCAGAAAGAACGGCATTTATCGCCAGCGCCAACAACTGGCAAGGGTGCTCCGATAGTTATGAAAGCGCAAAACCGTTACGTGGTAGAGGCCTGATCAGCCGAGGTGTTGACTGACAAGACGCCAAAGCCAAACAGACCAACGCACAACACCAAGCCTGACTCGAGTTCTTGAGCACAATCCAGGGCAACGGCCTTTATCACAGCCATGACATTACGGTCGAGGCTTCGAACTCGCTTGCTGAAGACCCTGGGGTCGATCAACCCGATGCCCTGATCTGCCTCAAAGGCTGTCTGGCGTCGGATACACCGGGTCTGGTTCGTTTAGACATCCCTCGCAGATTGATTTATCTGAAGGCTGAATAGCAGTGTCCTGCGATGGGGAACAGCGCCGCGTAGCGAGGATCGATACGTGAAGAAAAAGACCCCCCGTAAATGCGTCATATTCGACGCATTGTTTGCTATTCGTCGTACTAAAGCATTATTTCTGACTCATTTCTAGATGGATAAATGCAAAATTTTGCTTATAATTTGATGCATAAAAGGTCGATAAACATATTTATGCCTTATTTATGAAGCACACAATGGATTTCTTGACCAGTTCCAGCACCGCGATTGCGTCAGCACTGTGCAAGCGCCTGGAAGAAATTCGTCTGAGCAAAAACATCAGCCAGGCAGAGGTCGCCAAACAGGCTGGCGTGTCACGCAGCACCATGACGCGTATTGCCGACGGTAAGAGTATCTCGCTCGACTCGTTCATCCGCGTCATCAAGGCGCTGGGGCTGGCCGATCATTTGGCGACCCTCTTGCCCGACCCTACCGTGCGCCCGGTGGAATTGGCGACACACGAAGGACAACACCGACAGCGCGCCAGCGGAAAACGCAGGTCGGCCGAACCCTGGTCGTGGAGCGACGACGGGGATGAGACGTGAACACCACGGCACGAGTCCTGCTATGGGGCCGTGACATCGGTGCAGTGACCTGGCTGGATGAACGGGAACTGGCTGTATTCCAGTACACCCCCGCATTTGCTGGCTCCGCAATCGAGGTCGCCCCATTGACCATGCCACTGCAGGAGACGCCGTACGAATTTCCGGCCCTTGCCCGCGAGACCTTTCACGGTCTTCCCGGTCTGTTGGCCGACTCCTTGCCCGACAAGTACGGCCATCGGCTTATCGACGCCTGGCTGGCTAGCCAAGGCCGGTCACCAGGCAGCATGAACCCTGTTGAACGGCTCTGCTACACGGGTGCCCGTGGCATGGGCGCGCTCGAATTCAAGCCCACGTTCAAAGACGCCCCATCGAAAAGTCACAAACTGGAGATCAAGGCACTGGTCGATCTTGCCAACCGTGTGCTCGATGAACGCATCGGCCTGGAAGGAAAGTTTGCCGGCCAAGACGACCAGCAGGCCATCGAGGACATCCTGCGAGTCGGCACGTCGGCGGGCGGCGCCCGCGCAAAGGCAGTCCTGGCATGGAACCCCGAGACCGGTGAATTCCGTTCCGGCCAGGCGCCGGTCAGCAAAGGATTCAGTCACTGGATCATGAAGTTCGACGGGGTACACGGCAATCGCGACAGAGAACTGGCCGACCCCCAAGGGTTTGGCCGAATCGAGTATGCCTATTCTTTGATGGCCGAAGAGGCTGGCATCCGGATGGAAGCGTGTCGCTTGCACGAAGAAGGCGGTCGCGCCCACTTTATGACCAAGCGTTTCGACCGCACGGAAAAGGGGTCGAAACTGCACATGCAATCACTCGGTGCGATGCGGCACTTCGACTACAACCAGGCTGGCGCATACGCATACGAACAGGCCATCGAGACCATTCAACGGCTTTCATTACCGGTAGACGACATCGAGCAACAGGTTCGCAGGACCTTCTTCAACATCCTCGCCCGCAATCACGACGACCACGTCAAGAACATCGCTTTCCTGATGGACAAACAGGGCCAATGGCGGCTCTCCCCGGCATTTGACGTTGCCTACTCGTACAACCCGAGAGGTGCCTGGACCAGCCGTCACCAGATGAGCCTGAATGGCAAGCGAGATAACTTCGGAAGCGAAGATCTGATCACCTTCGCCGGGGCTGCTGGTCTGAAAAAGACAAGGGCCACAACCCTTTTGCGAGAAGTCGCCGGATCAGTAGAGGACTGGCCGCACCATGCAAAAGCGGCCGGGGTGATGTCGCGCGATATCGAACGCATCGAGGCGGCTTTCCGCTTATCCCTGGCTGATTGATCGACACCAGCGCTTTCGGATCGCCCGGCCAAAAGCGCATTCAGCCCCGTTCCCGCAAAAGCACGGCGGGACTGAGTTTCATCCGTCGCAGCAGCCACGTCGCACCCCAATGCAGCGTCAGGTAGCTCACGCTCAGAGCAGTGACGATCCCGGCCCAGAGAGGAAATTCGGTTGGCAGCTTAAGACGGTACTCGAGCAGCGGAATGGCAATGGCGGCGCCTATTACCGTGGCGAAGACCGCGGTCACCGCGGCCAACAGCAGATACTCCCGATACAGGCTCTGACGAATGGCGCCGGGGCGCGCGCCGAGGGCGTGGAGGATCGCGGCGTCGTAGACCTGGCGGGCGCGGTTGGCGGCGATCACGCTGGTGAGTACCAGCAGGCTGACGCTGAGGCTGATGGCCGCGACCACAGCGAGCCCTGCCACCGCTTTGCCGAGCAGATCGCGCGCGGTAGCCAGCAGGTCGGCGGTGCGCACCGTGACCACGTTCGGGGCGATGCGGGCGATCTCGCGCTGCACCTCGAGGGCGTCGGCATCGCTCATGTAGGCGGCGCCCACGTGGCGGTAGATATGGGTATCCAACGCCCCTTGCGAGAAGATGCCTTCAAACCAGAAGCGGGTCTGTATGCCCTTTTGCCGGTAGATGCCGGTGAGCCGTGCCTGCAGTTCGGAACCGGCAATGGTGAATGTCAGGCGGTCACCAGGCTTTAGGCCAAGCTGGTCGGCCTCGCGGTCCTCCATCACCATACTGACGGCATCGTCTGCCTCATCCCACCAGGTGCCGCGTATCAACTCGACATTGTCGATGTTGTTGGCTGGATAGGTCAGCTTCTGTTCGTCGCGGGCCTCTTCGCGGCGCTTGTCGTCGGCGCTTTCGGTAAGCAGCTTACCGTTCACCGAGGTCAGCCGTCCGCGCACCATGGGCGCAACGTCGATGCGATGGGCACCCGTCTGTCTCAGTGCCTGCTCCACCCCCGGGCGCTGATCATCGGCGATGTCGTAGAGCACCAGTGCCGGCGCCTCCTCGGGAATGGTGTTGGCGATAGTGTCGATCAGGGCCGTGACCAGGATGGCGCAGATCACCAACAGGGTCACGGCCGAGCCCAGCGACAGCAGTGAGGTGCGCAGCGGCGACCCGGGTCGCCGCAGGTTGGAGAGGGCCAACCGCAGGGTAAAGCTGTGGCGGACCCAGGGCAGTGCCTTGCCGCGTTCCGCCAGTCGCCGCAAGCCGCGCACCACGCCCTCCAACAGCAGCAAAACCAGCAGCATCACGCCGAGAAAACCCAGCGCGAACAGCGGATCGGGAAGGGTCAGCACGACGAGCCCGACGATCGCGACACAGCCGGCGGCTGTGGCCAGCCACCACGCCTTGGGCGTAGCGGCCATGTCGTGTCCCAGATCGCGGAACAGGACGGCGGGATCGGTCGCCAGCGCACGACCAAGCGCGGGAAAGGCAAAGGTAAAGGCGGTGACCAGGCCGAAAATGATAGCCAATAGGGCCGGACCAAGCCCGCTAACCGCGACCGTGCCCAGTGGTATGCGGCTTTCGGCCACCGCGGCTCCACCCAGGGCAATGAGATACCCAAGCAGTGCGCCCAGCACACAGGCAGCACCGGCCAGCAGGCCGATCTGCAGCAGATAGACCGTCGCCAGTCGCCCTTGCCGCAGGCCCACGGCGCGCAGGGTGGCAATGGTGCCAAGCTTGCGCTGCAGGTAGGCCTGCACCGAGTTGAATACGCCAAGGCCGCCAATGAACAGGGTACTGAGCCCGATGATCATCAGCCCTGAAGCCACCTGGGCCAGACGTTGCGCGACACGCTCGCTGCGTTCCATAAAGGTACGCACCTCCCATTCGGTATCAGGGAAGGCGGCGAAGAAATCCTGTTTCCAGCGGTCCGCATCGTCTGGCGTGCGCACCCGGTATTCATATTCGAGACGGCTACTCTGCCGCACCAGCCCCGATGCCGCGAGCGCGCCCTCGGCGATCAACACGGGCGCCCCGCGCCAGTTGGCTCGCAGCTGACGGTCCGGCTGCTGGCGGATCACGGCGCGCACCTCCATCTGCAGATCGCCGATCCCGACCCGGTCTCCCGGCGTAAGCTTCAGCCGCTCGGCCAAGACCGGGTCTACCGCGATGCCCCAGACATCGTCCTGCAGCCGAGTGGCGGTCTGCAGGGACTGGAGCGGGTCCAGTGCCAGTTCGCCGTAGAGGGGATACGCCTGATCCAGGCTCTGCAATTCGACCAGCTGAAAGCCACCCGAGGGCGTGGACAACATGGTGTCGACTTCGGTCACCAGCGATACGCGGCCGCGATCCCGCATCCATTCAAGCACCTCCGCGGGCAGGGGCTGGCGGGCTTCCAGTTGCAGGTCGCCGCCCATGTAAGCGCGGGTGTCGGACAGCAGTCCGTCTGCTACCTGACGATACAGCCCGCCAGTGGCGGCAATCAGCGCCACGCCCAACATCAGGCAGACGAACAGTACCCAGAGCATGTGGCCGCTGGCGCTGAGATCGCGCCAGGCAAGCCTAAGCGAAAAGCGCATCGCCGCTTTTCTCCAACAGGCGTCCGTCGTCCAGATGCAGGATCCGATCACAACGCCGAGCCATCGATTCATCGTGGGTCGCCATCACCAGCGTCGCGCCGGCCTCCGCATGCAGGTCGAACAGCAATTGGCTGACCTTTTGGCCGGTGTGGCGGTCCAGGTTGCCGGTCGGTTCATCCGCCAGCACCAGGGATGGCGAATGGACCAGGGCACGGGCAATGGCCACCCGCTGTTGCTCGCCGCCCGAGAGCTGGGCTGGAAAATGCTGCTCGCGATGAGCCAGCCCGACGGCTTCCAGCATCTGCCGGGCGCGTCGCTCGGCATCCGGCGCACCCGCGATCTCGAGCGGCAGCGCGACATTGTCCAGCGCGCTCAGGCTCGCCACCAGGTGAAAGGACTGAAAAACGATGCCCATGCGATCGCGTCGCCAATCCGCCAACTCATCCGGTGACAGGCTCGAAAGCTCGGTGGAATCCAACACCACAGAACCGACCTCCGGATGCTCGAGTCCCGCCAGCAACAGCAGCAGGGTGGTCTTGCCGGATCCCGAAGGCCCTACAATGGCCACGCTTTCGCGATCGTGCAGGACCAGGTCTGCCGACTTCAACACCTCGATGCGTTCATTCTCCAGGCGATAACTCATGCCCAGATTGTGCAGTTCGATCATGCCGACCTCGCTCGGGGGGATTCATTCGGAGAAGCGAAAAAGCCACTAGCCTGCGCGTGACCATTCATGCCCATTCCAGGATATTGAAGATCCTGTGCGCGCTCATCTCGCAGCCCCCTCACGTTCCTTAGGCGGTGCAACGTATCATTCAACGTAGGCGAAATCTGACCCAGAATTCAGGCGTGAATCACGCAGATCCCGGAGCTCAGGGTGCCCGCGAACGCCAAGGGACGATGCTGACCGCAATCCCGAGGCCTATTCAGCGGCAACGGAAATCTCTGTCAAATTTGACATGCGTTTGGCTGCAGCGATGTATTCGACGGTGCGAATCGCCTTCGTTGACCAACAGGGCAATATGGTTGTCGCCGCCGCCGAACGTCCAAGTGAACCGCCGGACGCACCTCTTCAGGCTAGTTCGGCAAACGAGCGATAGTGTGCATCCATGCCCAGCGCGCCGGCCACCGCCTGGCAGGTGATATGGCCCTGGTAGGTATTGAGCCCACGCATTAATCCCGCATCGGCATGCAATGAACCGAGACCGTCTGCAGCGAGCTTTCTTACATACGGCAATGTGGCACTGGTGAGCGCCAGCGTCGACGTGCGTGGATAGGCCCCTGGCATGTTGGCGACACAGTAATGCGTGACACCGTGCAGTTTGAACACCGGCTCGGAATGCGTGGTTGGATGAGAGGTGGCGATACAACCGCCCTGGTCGACGCTAACATCGACAATCACCGAGCCGGCCTGCATATCTTTGACCATGGCCTCGCTGACCACATGCGGCGCCCTGCCCCCGCGGACCAGCACAGCGCCGACGACCAGGTCGGCATCGCGCAACTCTCGTGCAATTCGATCCGGTTCTGAGGGCAGATAGCGCAGCGACGGCGAGACATCCCGCTTAAGCACGGATTCCCGTTCCGGATGGCGCCCGAAGATCACCAGCTGTGCACCTATTCCGGCGACCACCTGCGCCGCATGCAGGCCGACAATCCCATCACCGATGACGACCACCTTGCCATAGCTGCTGCCGAGCACCCTCCCCAACAACGTGCCCTTGCCACCGGCGGGTCGCGCAAGATAATGATTACCGACACTCGCCGCCATATTGCCGGCCACAGCACTCATCGGTGCCAGCAACGGTAACTTACCCGCCGCATTCTCGACCGTCTCGTAGGCGATCGCGGCGGTGCGTCGGTCGAGCAACTCACGGGTCAAGGCCGGCGAGACACCGGCCAGGTGAAAATACGTGAACACCATCTGCTCCCGCAGGTACGGGTACTCTGCCGCCAGTGGCTCCTTGACCTTCACCACCAGATCGCTATCCCAGGCGGATGCCACGTCGCACAGCTCGGCGCCGCAGCGTACGTAGTCATCATCGGAAAACCCTGAACCGCGACCTGCGCTGCGCTCGACATACACACGGTGCCCATCGGTGATCAGCTGGTGCACACCGTCGGGTGTGAGGCCGACACGATTCTCGCTGTCTTTGATCTCTTTGATCAGACCGATCTTCATCGTCGCCTCCTATTGCAGCCATCAGGCAAACGTCCGCTGCGCTGTCGAAAACTCTGTCAGCAATCGGGCACGCAATCGCCTTCAGTGAATCAGCAAATCCCCACAGCCGACAGTCTCTGGTTTGTCGCCTCATTGACCAACATCAGCAACCCGGGTGTCTGCTGCTGGATACGCAGTGAGTGGACGACAACACAATAGGCGAAGGAGTCGACATGGCCCGACGACGTGTCCCAGGTACCCGTATTACCAGCGCACGTTGACAATTCGCGCGTTCCGACAGTCGCTGCGGTCACCGTAACGCAGCGACCTATTTCTCAAGGGGCTGCAGTGAATCCCGGATCTGTTCGAGCTGTTCGGCGTGTCGGGACCAGGTCTGCGGACGTCCAATGTAGAGCGCGACAGCGATCAGCTCGGGCTTGGGCTCGAAGAGCGCAACCGCGAACTCGACGGGCTCGGAATCTCTCACGGCGTTTCCCGAAAACGTCTTGGCCGGCATTCCGCCGAGCCTGCGCGCCTCAGGCGTCGTCGCGACGACCTTTTTCAACAAAGTCTGGTCGAGCGAACGGATGTATTCCAGCCCCTCGGCCAACGTCGACACATTTGGAACGACCCAGAAGCCGATCCAAAGCTTGCTGCCATCCATCGGCATCGCTTCGACGATTTGGATCTTCGGCGGACCGCTGTCCACCGTGCCGGCCGCCCTGGCTTCGTCCAGAAAGTCGGTATCGACGAACCAGTCGTTTGGCATATCGACGGCAAACAGACCCGACCCTTCGCGTTCGTAGACGAAAGACTGCGCCTGAACCAGCGCCGGTAGGCAAAACAAAAGGAGGAGTGAACGGACCAACGTCATTATCGCCCTGTCCTCACCAGCGCCGACCGTGGTGGTGGACTCCGACGCTAATGCTATGCCCCCAGCTTCCGTTCGAGCTGCTATGAATGCCCACCGATCCGCTCACGCGACGGTTGCCCTGGCAGCTGCTCAGCGCCACTCCCAAGACCACGATCGCAATCAACCTCAGAGAGATGCTGAACCTATATTTCGCCATTTGGTTCAATCCAGATAGTCCCGATGCAATTTTGCCTCGCGAGGTCCGAGTCTAATTCCAACCAAGGAACTCCTCAACCGGAGCCGACTCGGTCGCCGCCTTTGCAGACGGCTGCGACCGCAACGGCATGCCCCAGCCCGTGCAACGGCTACCGTTGTTCGAAGAGCCGTTAACCTAGCCCGCATATTGCACCAGTATCCGAGATGATCGCGCCGGACAGGTGCGGTTGGACGCCGCCCTGGAGCGAAAACCATAGCCGTAGCTATGGGTTGAGTGAAGGGCAAGTGCAAGCGGGCCTGGACAAGCGAGGGCTCGGATAGATCGGGGACGAGGGAACAAACTGTCAGGTTTCAATCGTGCTCCAGAATTCGCTTTCGCCCCTTCGTCGTCGATTCGATTTCAGGCGTCCCCGATCGACTGGTGCAATATGCGGGCTAGGGAGATGCCGCCGCCTTTAACCGGCAAATTGCAGGCTGACGAGTGCTTCCAAACGCCGAGAGAAACGCATCGCGAGAAAGCCCCGGCAAAATTCCGGGAACCCCCTCTCATGCATTTCGCGACACTGTTGATCTGACTTAGCCCCTCTACAGAGTTTTTCTATGCGACGTCTTTTGCAGTTTACGATCGGTTTGCTGGCAGCATCACTCGCGCTCGTGCCAGCGGTAGCGGACGACACCCCCTCTTTCGAGATCGTCGCGGAACTCGAACAGGGCCCCGGCAATATCACCGTTACCCCGTCGGGCGACATCATCGTCAGTCTGCATCAATTCTTCGGCAATGATGTGCGCGTTGCGCGGGTCGGCGCCGACGGCCAGCTTACTGAATTTGCCGGCGAGGCCCAGCTTGACTCTGTCCTCGGACTTCAATCGGACGCAAACGGCGTCGTCTGGATGCTGGACAACGCCATGCGCAGCAACGGCGGGCAACGTCTCGTCGGCTGGCATGCCGATGAGGACCGAATGATCACCGATATCGACTTGGTGTCGGTATCCGTCGAGGGTTCGTTTTTAAACGATCTCGCCGTTGATCCTCAGGCCGGCACCGCCTATATCGCCGATCCGGCGAGTGGACAGGATGCTGCGCTCATTGTCGCTGACCTCGAGACGGGCGAAGCACGGCGTGTGCTCCAGGGCCATATCAGCGTTCAGCCCGCCGGCACCGATCTCATCATCGACGGCAAAGCCGTGGCGATCCGTAAAGACGACGGCACGACCTTCCGTCCGCGCGTGGGCGTCAACCCCATTGCGTTAGACAGCCAGGGCGACTGGCTTTACTACGGCCCGATGCACGGCTACACGATGCACCGGATCCGAACGGCCGACCTCAGAAACACCGATTTGTCAGATGCCGAGCTCGCCACGCGCGTCGAACATTGGGCGGGGCGGCCGATCAGCGACGGTATTTCGGTCGACGATGCTGGAAATCTTTACCTGGGCGATCTCGCTCGAAATGCGATTGGCGTAATTGGCCCGGACCGCCGCTATCGACAACTGGTCGCCGACCCTGCTTTGGCATGGATCGATGCCTTCAGCTTTGGACCGGATGGCCAACTCTACGCGGTGGCCAACCAACTGCACCGCACGGCGGTCCTGAATGCCGGAACCGATGTCACCAGGCCACCGTACCTGGTGATCAGGATTAAGCCCTTTGCGACGGGCACGACTGGACGCTAGTGTTCGGTTATCGCAAAAAGGAAATCAGACATTGAAGAAACTGAAACTTGTCGGAGTCGTTTTAGCTGTCTTAGTGGTCGCTGGCTACGTGGTCACCAGCGTGGCCCCCAAGCCGATGAGCGCGGATCTTTCAGTGATCGGTCAAGGCAAGCCGTCGCTCGTCCTCGGGTATGAAAACTACTCGCCGGGCGGAGGAGACGCACTGATGCGCCTGAAGCAGATCCGCTCAGACTACGAGGCGCGTCTGAATTTCATTGTCGCAGACCTTGGCACACCTGGCGGCCGCACCTTCGCGAACCGCTATCAGGTCGTTGACGGGCAGGCTGTATTGCTTGCCGCTGACGGACAACTGCTGGGGAGCCTGTTTGTTCCGGCGAATGAATTACAGCTGCGTGCGTACCTTGATCAAAAGCTTGCTGCGGTCGAATAGCCGTCAAAATCAGCGCTGACGCCAAATTGCGCTACGCTGACTGCAGCGACCCGTTCGTCCCGCCGAGGCGGCCCCCCATGCATTACTCGAAATACCGCAACCCCTGGCCAAAACGCATTTTCTGGTTAACCGCCATCGCCATCCTTATCGGCAGTACGGTGGCTTATTATCGGATTTATCCTGAAAAACTACCCGCCTGGGCCGCGGATACCGTCGTTGGCAACAAGCTGCAAACGACCCAGGTTTACAAGTGGCAGGATGCTGACGGTGATTGGCATGTCAGTGACCAGCCACCCCCGGCTGGGCAGGACTTTGAGGTTCAGGCCTACAATCGCGACGAGAATATTTTGCCGTTGCCGCCCGCGCTGAAATAAGCCGTTGCGCCCAGCCGCAATTCAAAACAACTTGTGCTCACCCAGATCCTGCCCTTCCAAACCATCCTGCAGGACGCGTTGGTAAAAGTCTTTCAACGTGTCGTCGCCATAACTTGGCGTGGCCGCAGCATCGTAGCAACCGGTGTCTTCGTTCCAGACCAGCATCGACTCGGTCGCATAGTAGCGACCGATGCGGGCGAACTCGGCCTTTGCTCGTAGTGCGGGGAATATCCTGGCAAGCGGCGCAAGCAAGAATTCGGCGACGTCAAACAGTCTTGGCGTGACCTGCCGCAAGCGCACCGGTTTTCCGGCCAGCTCACAGAGCAGCGCGCCCTGCTCACGCGGCGTGATCGCCGGCCCTGGCCCACCGACCGGCAACACCTGGTTCGACTTGTCTGACTCCTCGAGACAGTCGACGATGAAACTGGCCAGATCCACCTCACTAATCGGCTTGCACGCCGTCAACCGGCCATCACCGAAGACGAGAAAGGACTTGCCCGCTTTGACCCGCCCAACCTGCCCCGCCAGCGATTTGAAATAAGCGGTTGGCCTGACGATAGAGAAATCGATGCGCGATTCACGTAGCAGCTTTTCGAACGCCAGTTTGGCGTGCTGGAATTCAAGCAGGGGGCGCTGTACGCAAATCGCCGAGAGCAGCACGAACTTACTTGCCATTAGTTCATCTGCGACGTCGAGTAACTGGCGGTTTGCGTCATAATCGACTCGCCATGCATCGTCGGGCGCGCCGTTGCGTGAGGCGATGCACGACACAACCGCATGGACTTTTTTTTCTTTGATCGAACGCTTCAGGGCGTCAGCGTCATTGAAGCTTGCGATAAGCACGTCGCAACCCGGCAAGTCGGCGCTCAAGCTGGCGACCGTCCTGTCGGGTGCAGGGCGCGCCAGGGCGACGACAGTGTAACCACGACGGGTCAGTTCGCGGGCGACGAAACGACCGATGTAACCCGTCGCACCAGCGAGCAGGATGTTTTTAGGCGCCGGCTCAACCCGGCCAAGCTGGTCACTCATTGCAAGCGTCGGCGTACCTCAAACGATACAACTGGATGCGCGACGGGGTCAGGTGGGGCCAACGTCAGCACTTGGCGAGGCAATCAACCCCTTGATCTCTTCCAGCAGGTCCGGAAATACGCGGTTGACCGCTTCCGATAGATCGAAATGCGAAAACTCGAAGTCACTGCCCGCCACGGTGACAAGGTAGGCCTCCGGTTGCGCACCATAAAGCGCGCTGGTCCAGGCCAACAGCTCCTCCGGATCGAGAAAATGTGCCATCGTCGACATCTTGCTGCCATCGGGCCGCAGTCGCCGACACCGTATTTCACCCGGTACACCGTCGGCGGCAGCGTCGATGAAGATGACGCGTGCCGAATCAACGATATCGGGCACGAGGTCTGCGGTAAGAATATGGCGGCTGATCACCCGCACACCCGCTGGCAGCGTGTCGCCTTCCAAGCGATCGGCGGCCATTGGGCCTATCGCGTCATCACCTCTGATCGGGCTGCCATAGCCGATAATCAGGGCGTTTTCGCCGCACTGATTCATCGTTTCTCAGTCGCGCCGAAGTTCATCGATCACTCGCCCGCTGACGTCCTTGAGCTGGATCTTCAGGGGCATCTGCCCAAACGCATGCGAAGCACAGCTGAGGCAGGGGTCATAGCAACGAATCACCGCCTCGACGCGGTTTAGCATACCTTCTTCGAGCTTGTTACCGTCCACATACGCCTCCGCCACCTGGCGGATGCTCTGATTCATCGCCAGATTATTGTGGCCGGTGGCGATAATCAGATTGACCCACTCAATCAGCCCGTCATCGTCGATTTTATAGTGATGTAATAAGGTACCTCGTGGCGCCTCTGCGACGCCGATGCCGACATCACTGTTGCCACGAGCACGCGCGCGTACCCGCGTATCCAGAATATGCGAATCACGTAGCAGCCGCTCCATCGTCTCGATAGCGAAGATGATCTCGACCAGCCGCGCATAGTGATAGTGAAAGCTGCTAGAGATCGGCCCTCCGTCCTGGAGCATGCGGAACTCGGCCAACGCAACATCGGCGTACGGTGTTCCACAGGCTTCAGCGTTATTCAGCCGGGCCAATGGTCCCACGCGATAGATACCTTGCGGGTACCCCATCGGTTTGTAGTACGGAAATTTCATGTAGGAGAAATCTTCGACCGCCTCGCCGATGACGCGTTGATAGTCCTCGGGTGGAATCATGTCCTCAACGATCCGGCCCTGCGCATCCGTGATACGCAGCAAACCGTCATAGTGTTCAAGATTTCCGCCTGGCGTCACGAGGCTCAAGAACATCGTCGGAAACTGGCCAAAATTATTCGCTTCATCGCGAAACTTCGGCACCAGCTCTTTGTAGAAGCCGTAGGTGCGCTTCGCGATCTCCAGCGCCTCCGGCAGCAGGCCGAGCATCGCGGTTCGCTTATCCTCTGACAGCGGCCCGTTGACGCCACCCGGCACAACCCAGGTAGGGTGAATCTTCTTGCCGCCCAGGGTCTCGATAATCTGCTGCCCAATCTGGCGGAGCCGGATGCCGTCACGCGCCAACTCGGGTGCCTGCTGCATCACCCCAAAGATGTTCCGTGACGCCGGATCATGGTCCCACCCCAGCAAAAGATCGGGGGATGAAAGGTGAAAAAACGACAAGGCATGCGACTGCACCAGCTGGGCCAAGTTCATAATTCGCCGAAGCTTCTCGGCAGTCGCGGGGATCGAAACACTGAGCAGCGCGTCACAGGCCTTGTTCGATGCCAGCAGGTGGCTGACTGGACAGATCCCGCAGGTGCGCGCAGTCAGCGCAGGCATCTCGCGGTAAGGCCTGCCCTCGCAGAATTTCTCGAAACCGCGGAACTGCGTGAGATGGAATTTGGCCTCCGCTACTGCGCCGGCGTCATCCAGTTCCAGGCTAATCCGGGCATGCCCCTCAATGCGGGTGACCGGCTCAATGATCACGGTCTCAGTCACGGCAACCTCCTCTGATCAGCGGCACGACAAAATCGGCAACTTCGCGTTATGCACCGAAGCGGCTGACTGACAATGGGTCGGGCTGACGCCCGGCAAGCAGCTCGGTCAGGACATGCCAGATCGCGTCGGCGGGTGGCGGACATCCTGGTAAAAACAGATCGATATCCACGACACCGTGTATCGGTCGTACTTTCTCGAATAATTTAGGGACACGATTACTCGGGCGTTGTGGCGTGATGTCCGCTGTGGCGAAGAAGGCCTGATCGAAAACCTCATCGAGCTTGAAGCGGTTGCGCATCGCCGGCACGTTGCCATTGACGGCGCAATCACCGAGGCTGATCAGAAGATCGCAGTGACGCCGAAACGCTTCGGCCTTCTCAGCGTCTTCATCAGAGCTCACCGACCCTTCAAGAATGCCGACATCGACATGCTCGGGTAGCGTTTTCGCATCCACCAACGGACAGTAGACGATATCGACCTGCTGCACGAGTTCGATCAAGCGCTCATCCATATCGAGAAATGACATGTGACAGCCTGAGCAACCATCGAGCCACGCCGTCGCAAGCGTGAGTTTTGACGACGCGCTCATGTGCGGTGCCTCCGGCGTGAAAGATAGGGCAAGAAGTGCAGATCTTTGGTCATCTCACCGACCGAGGTCCCTTGTCTGACCAACGCACCCGTTGGGCAAACCTGCACACATTTTCCGCATCCGGTACAGGTATCACTCTCGCCCCACGGACGGTTCAGATCGGTAATGACCTGACAATCACTGCCCCGCCCCATCACGTCCCAGGTATGGGCACCTTCGATCTCATCACAGACACGAACGCAACGTGTGCAAAGCACGCAGCGATTGTGATCAAGGCGGAACATCTCATGCGATGAATCCACGTCGTACCGCGCACTCCGATAGGGCACGCGGACATGATCGACCCCGCAGCGCTGGGCCAGGTTTTGCAGCTCGCAATGACCATTCGATACGCAAACGGAGCAGACGTGGTTGCGCTCAGCAAATAACAATTCAATTATCGAGCGCCGATAACGGTGCAGCCGTTCGTTGTCGGTAACGATCTGCATGCCTTCGCTGACACGGGTTGCACAAGCCGCGACAAGCCTCGGTGAACCCACCACTTCGACCATACAGAGTCGGCATGCACCCCAGACGCTCAGTCCCTCGAGATAACACAGGCTTGGGATCCCGATATCATTTTCGCGTGCGACCTCGATGATGGTTTCGTCTTCGCGGGCGCTGAAATCACGGCCATCAATCTGTAGCGTGACGACGCGTACATTGCTGGTACTGGCTGCGGCAGGCATAGGGCTATTTGTCCGGGGTTATGCAGGATTGGCTTTGAGCTTCTCGTCGTATTCGTCACGGAAGAAGCGCAAGGTGCTCAAAACGGGATTCGGTGCGGTTTGGCCAAGGCCGCAAAGGCTGGTCTCTTTCACAACCTCGCACAGCTCTTCCAGCATTTCCAAGTCGCTGGCTCGTGCCTCGCCACGGGTCAAGCTGCTCAGTATTTCGTGCATCTGCTGCGTGCCTGTTCGACACGGGATACATTTACCGCAGGACTCTGTCATGCAGAATTCCATGAAGTAGCGCGCGACATCGACCATCGAGGATGTCTCGTCCATGATAATCATGCCGCCCGACCCCATAATCGACCCGACTTCGCGCAGGCTGTCATAGTCGACCGGCAAATCAAGATGCGCCTCGGGTACGCACCCGCCTGATGGGCCACCGGTCTGGACTGCCTTAAAGCGCTTCCCTTCCGGAATACCGCCACCGATCTCTTCAACGATCTCGCGTAAAGACGTGCCCATCGGCACCTCGATCAGGCCGGTATTACGAATGCGTCCTGCCAATGCAAAGACCTTGGTCCCTTTCGAACGCTCTGTTCCAATCGCGGCGTACGCGGCGCCGCCATCACGCACGATAGGCGCAATGTTGGCAAAGGTCTCGACGTTGTTGATCAACGTCGGGCAACCCCAAAGCCCACTCTCGGCGGGATAGGGGGGGCGTGGTCTTGGCTGCCCCCGCTCCCCCTGGATAGATCCCATCAACGCGGTTTCCTCGCCACAGACAAAAGCGCCCGCACCGAGTCGGATATCGATATCGAATCGAAATGGCGTCTCGCAGATCGTGTTGCCGAGAAACCCGGCGCGCTTGGCCTTGCGAATCGCGGTCTTCAGCCGCTCTACCGCCAGCGGGTATTCGGCGCGGATGTAGACATAGCCCTTGTCGGCACCGATCGCATAGCCGGCAAGCGCCATGCCCTCCAATACGCGATGCGGGTCCGATTCGAGGACGGCCCGGTCCATGAAAGCACCGGGATCACCCTCGTCTGCATTGCAGACGACATACCGCTGATCCGCGGGCATCTTGGCCACGGTCGACCACTTCAAACCAGTCGGGTAACCGCCACCGCCCCGACCACGCAGACCGCTTTCCGTGATCTCGCGCAGTACATCAGCGGGCGTCATCTCACTGAGCGCCTGGACGAGCGCTGAATAGCCACCAGCCGAGACATAGTCCCGGAAGCTTTCAGGATCAATGACCCCGGAATTCTCCAACACGATTCTGTGCTGGCGAGCGAAGAAAGGCATGTCTGCGGGGAAACACTGAGGGGCGTCGGTTGGCGATTCACCTTCAGCCACAGCCAACAAGCTCGCCGCATGCCCCGGCTGAACATCATGGAAGATCTTTGTGGACTCATCGCTGGAAACCGTCTCGACCAGCGGACCCGCCGAGCAGAGTCCCATGCAACCGACTTTTTTTATCCGACAACGGCCATGCGTCTCGCATTTCTCTTGCAGCGCATCATAGACCTCAGTCGCGCCTGAAGATTGGCAACTGGCAGCCAAACAGACGCGCACCTCACTATCAGCGGGCGGCTGTTCATCGCGAAAACCGGCGGCGAGCTGTTCGAGGTCGTCGAGATTCACTTGGGCACTTCCTCTTCGAGCTTCTTCACCAACTCATCAGGTGCCTGTTTACCCAGCACCTCACGATCCAAAACCACCGCAGGCGCGAGCCCGCAGGCCCCCACACAGCGTGCCGACAATACCGATAGCGCATCGTCTTCGGTCGTCTCACCCGGCAACACACCGTAGCGCGTCTGGATTTCTTCGATCAGCGCGCCAGCACCCTTGATGTAACAGGCCGTACCGGTACACACCACACAGGCATGGCGCCCCTTCGGCTTGAGCATGAACAGGTGATAGAAGGTGGCGACGCCAAACACTTTGCTGAGCGGCACGTCGAGCGAATCTGCAACGAAATGCATCGCCGTCTCATCCAGGAAACCAAACGCATCCTGAACACTGTGCAGTGCTTCGATCAACGCATCATCGGCATAACCGTTGCGGCGCATCGTCGCATTGACCAGCTTCCATCGCTTGTCAGTGCTCGGCAGCGCCGGTTTTGGACGTTGCAGTGACATAGTTGTCCCTAGGTTGGGCGATTAGATAAAGAAGAAATAAACGCGAAGGGGCTGATCGCGCCGTTCCGGTGCAACGAGCGTTGCACTTCAGACCGCTGGGGGATGATTGCCAAAACCCAGAACTGCAAAACTTTCACGATCACAATTAACGTTTGGAAGCTGCTACGGTTCCTTGTTACGGAACAGTCTAGCAAGCAATCGAAAAAAAGAACCCCCTTATTGAAATCACAACGCGAATATCGTTAAAGACTTCTATTAGCGAACTATTATGTGTCGAAAAATCGTTCACCTTTTTCCTACTTAGAGGGAGACCCTGCGTATGTTATTTGTGACCAACCGCGTTCCTGAGCAGAGCATTCGTACTCGCATTGGCCGTAAGTTTGATTTTGACCTGGATAACAACGCGCCCAGCAACTCGGTATTTTTTTGCGAGCGTAATGCCAAGAATCGCTACACCGAGATCGGCAGCATTGATTTTCTGCAGCGTTTGAAGAACAGCCCTTGCCGTCAACTCATGATTTATCTGCACGGATTTTCAAATCTGCCCGAATCTGTTTTTCAGGCAACGGCTGAATTCCAGACACTATGCAATAAAGCGAAAAAAGACGAGGTGTTGGTGATTCCCATTGTCTGGCCTTGCGACAATGATCTGGGGATCGTCAAAGACTACTGGGACGATCAAAAAGCGGCCGACCAGAGTGCCTATTCACTTGCCCGCGTCCTCGAGAAATTCTTGGCCTGGCGCAGCTCCGAAAAATACAACCCGGAAGAAGACCCCTGCCTCAAGCGAATCAACGTCCTGGCGCACTCAATGGGTAATCGGGTGCTGCGAGGCACGCTCGCTGCGTGGAATCGCTACGACTTGGCAGATGGTGTCCCATTGATCTTCCGAAATACCTTTATGGTCGCGGCTGATGTCGTCAACGAAGCCTTGCATGAGGGCGAAGCCGGCGAATTGATCTGCCATGCCTCGCGCAACGTGATCGTCTACCACGCGTCAGATGATCTCGCGCTGAGGGCCAGCAAGATCTCCAATCTCAAGAACAAGATCGCGTCGAGACGGCTGGGGCACACCGGACCGGAGGACATGGAAAGGACCCCGCGCAACGTTTTCAGAGTGGACTGCGACGACGTCAATACGCTCTACGACAAGCCGAAGGGGCATAGCTATTTCGGATACGGTAGCCGCAAAGGAACACCCGGTAAGGTGTTCGATCATATTTTCGAATGTGTTAAATCCGGTCGCGTGTTCCCTGAAGATGAGCATCGCCGTTCGACGATCATAAAAACGACATCGCGGCGACCGCGCTGACACAGCCGAAAGGGGTCGGCTGATCACAGCTATGGGGCGCGTCTTTCGCGACGGGTTCAATTGCGAATGATTCTTATTGACAAAATTCTTGTATGACGCCACCATTGCGTAAAATCCGATTCCGACGCCGCGCGGGGCTAGATCGCATTAGCCCGCCCATCGTCGCAATATTCGAACCACCGGACCGGATCCGCTTAAGCAGGGGAATGGCCAAATGCCCGAGACTGGAAACCAGGTAAAACCGTTGCTGCAACCCGAAGCAACACCTCTCGTCGCCCTTGAGCGACGCGTCGGCAACTTGATTCGGGCCTATCTGAAAAAGCGTTGTCCAGTGACTGCGCAATCCGTGGTTCGAAACCTCGAATGGTTATTGAGGCATCCCGATGCTCGCAGCGACAGTACCCAGGGGTTCGCCTACCTGCGTTTGCGACATCATTGGCGGATGCTCGCAGCCATCGATGGCAAAGCGGGAACGCGAGGGGGCTGATCGCCCGACAAGGTTCGGGCGGGATTTGGTTCGAGCAGGTTGGTCGGACGCAAAGACCACTGCGGGCCGAGCGATTTAGCGGGTTCGTGCCGACTTTGACGCTGCCTGGGTGACGATCCCCTCCAGCGCTTTCTGCTGTGGCTCCTCGAGTTCCTCGAAGAGGACCCCAACGTGATAGTCATGTTGCGATAATCGCCGCACGTGGCGGACACGCGCCGGCACGGTAGGCCCGATAACGCCATCAACAGATTCAACATGCGGGGAAAAAATGACGTCAAAATGATCACCGGGCATCAAAAGGTTTCCGCCCTGGGCAAGCGCAATCACCACCTCGCGGGTCAACGCCAGGCCCATGCCGCTTAACGACACATCACTGGTGCGCCCCGCGAAGCACATATCAGCTTTACGGCAAATCGTCACCTCAACGCTGTAGCGATAACGTGGGACCAATCGGCGTTCCTTTATCACCTATCCGAGTCTAAACGCCAACGACGTTACGCGCCAAACGTCGTTAAACCATCAGACGCTGCACCACGACGCCGGAACGAACCGCCAATACCTCACCTTCGGCAAGCGGCAACCAAGCCTCATCGGTCAACGGCACGCTGGCCAGAAGGGTTAACGCCTGGCGCACCGGTTCAAGCTTGACGCCCGATTGCTCCAGTTCCGGCCCGGATTCACTGCAGGTCCGCGATAAGACAAATAGCCCGCACAGCACGTCGTCCGACCCTGGCTCGGTTCGCTTGTGCGCATGTACGAACAAGGTATCACCATCGCTGTAGATAATATTCGCCGAGCCCACCTCGGCCAACTCAGCCGCCACGCTGCCGAACAGACGTAACCGTTTGTTCAATGGCGGCAAGCCATCAACCGAAGCAAACCAAAGCTCAGCCATTCGATTCATCAAATGACAAAAAGCAACTTCTGAATCGGTTTCACCGACCGGTTGAAATGGACCCGGTGCCGCTTTGAGGCGATCGTTGATGTCGGGCAAATCGCCATTGTGGGCGAAGACATGGCGACGTCCGCCGAGCTCTCTTGCGAACGGCTGGGTATTGCGCAGGGCGCGCACGCCAAACGATGCGTAACGAATGTGGGAAATAACCAGCGCGCTGGGGGGGCCATGCTGCTCAATGTGCTGGACCAACTGGCTTTCACTCGCCGCCATCGGTTCGCGCAAAACCAGGGCATCAGGACCCTCATAGTAGGCGACACCCCAGCCATCGCGATGCGGCCCCTCTGCGCCACCATGCAGGGCGAGTCGGTTCAGCGAAAAGCTCACGCTGGTTGGCAGCACACTGGACATCGCAAACAATTCGCACATTAATTCCGGACCCGATCATCAGCACAAACCGATGCATTGTTAGAACTTCGCGAGAATTCTATCGCCTAAGCGGCAGCGACGGGTAAAGGGTTGTGTAGCCCCGGAGGTGCAGATCGCGCTGGCGCCCGGTCACTGGTCGAATAACAGCGCCTCGAGTATCTTGACGCGGTGATGCAGGCGTTTCGATTCTTCCCGTAGCTGCAGGACCAGCGCGATTCCCGCGGGATTGATCCCAAGATCGCGCTCGAGCCGCAGTGCCCGGCGGGCACGCACCAGATCACTCCCACCAAACACCCAATCACGGTCACTGTCGCCGTTTGGATCGAGCACCCCTTCGTTGACGAGGACGAGAATCTTCTCCGCCGATACACCGCAGCACTGCGATAATTCAGCCAGCGTCAGCGAATATTCATAATCCGCCTGGCAGACGATCAGGTCTTGGGCCACCTCAACCTCCCAGTTCTGCGCGTGGGTCAAAAGGCATCGTTTGCGCCATGTCTCGGTAGACCGCCTTCTTTTCCTCCGTATCGGCGCTCGGTAAGACGATTTTCAGCACGACGATCTGATCACCGACCGACTTGCCAACGGGACCAAGACCCCTGCCCTTGAGCCGCAGCTTTTGACCCGTGCGCGCGCCGGCAGGAATGGTGAGTTCGACTTGGCCGGCTAGCGTCGGCACCTTTACCTTCCCCCCGAGCGCTGCCTCCCAGGGCGCGACGGGAAGTGTCAACAAGACATCCTGACCATCCACCTGAAACAAACGATGGGGTTTCAACTCGATTTCCAGGTATAGGTCGCCGGCCTTACCGCCGTTGTGGCCGGCACCGCCCTGCCCGGCCAATCGAATGCGCTTACCTGCGCTGACGCCCTTCGGCACTTTCACCTGGATACTGCGCTTACGATTCTGTAGATAGCCGTTACGGTCGTATTCGGGTAGCGCCAGATCAACACCGATGGTTGCCCCGTTGAATGCGTCGTCGAGGCCGATAGCGATTCGCGCGTGATGGTCTTCTCCACGTCCCTGCGGTCGGTGCGTCTGACGGGGCCCAGCAGAAAAGCCTCCTCGCCGACCAAACAGCGTCTCGAAGAAATCTGAAAATCCACCTTGGTCGGCGTCGGTGAAACCACCACCTTCAAACTCGAAACCGGCGTCCCAATTCGGTGGTGGCCGGAAGTTCTGGCCATCCCGGTAGTCTTTGCCCAATTGATCGTAGGCAGCCCGCTTCTCCGGGTCTTTCAAGACTTCATACGCCTCGCCCAGCTCTTTAAAGCGTGTCTCCGCGTCTTTCGCTTTGCTAACGTCAGGATGAAATTTACGCGCCAACTTACGATAGGCGCGCTTTATCTCGTCTTGCGTCGCATCCCGCGCGACGCCCATGATGGCGTAATAATCTTTGAAATCCATGCCCCGTCACCTGGCGCCGCGTTGTGGCAAGGAATTACCGCCCACGGCGCTTCGCCGTGGGCGGCGTTCGCCTGTCAGCTACCGACCGCAATCTTGCGTGGTTGCACCTTTTCCTGCTTAGCGATGCGCACTTCCAGCACACCATGATTGCTCTTGGCGCTGATCTTTTCAGGATCCGCGGTATCCGGCAGGCTGAAACGACGATAAAAACTTCCGTAACTGCGCTCGACGCGCTTATACCCCTCACGCTCGTCTTTGCTTTCAGTCTCTTTTTCGCCCTTGATCGTCAGCACGCCGTTATCCATATGGACTTCGATGTCCTTTGGATCAACACCCGGGATATCAGCGACGATCATAAACGCATCGTCTTCTTCTTTGATATCCACAGCAGGCACCCAATCGCTGGTTGCGACGCTGCTGCCCTCTTCGGCACGACTGTCTACCGCGCGCTCCATCTCCCGACGCATCTGGTCGAGCAGACCCCAGGGTTCATAACGCATGAGTCCCATGACACTGTCCTCCGTCGAAAACGCGCCTCTCGGACGCAATTGGCGGGACGGAACGTCCCTCCTTCTACTCGGGAAATGGGTGCAGCGCAGACCGTTTTCAAGAGCAGCCGAAGGACTCAGATCAGATAAGTAGCACCACAAAGACGGGGCGACGGGACATCGACCCTGGCGGAATAATGCGTCGGCACAGCTGTTGCCGGACCGATGGTTCCGCATGGGACGCAGCGCGCGAGCGAAACAAGTCGTCGCTATTGCGCCCGATCAAACCACTATCCGGCGCCAAGGGGGCGACCGGAATCAGCCGCCGTCAGGCCCTGCCGACTTTGGTCTCCGGCAACACCGCTTCCGACGCCTGCTTCTTCATCTTCTCGACCAGCGAATAGATGCCAAAGTGCCTATTTGGACTCAGATGTTCGGCCAGGTGGAGCTTTTCAAAAAGGTCATCGAGATCGAGCGCTGCGATCTCCTCGGGTGTCCGACCCGACAACAACCGTACAACGAGTGCCAGTACGCCCTTGATTATCGCCGTATCACAGTCACCGACGTAGGTGAGCGCACCCTCGCGGCTCTCGTCAGGGATCGGGTACACCCACACTTTGCTCATGCAGCCCTGCACACGATTCTGTTCGGTGCGGTAGCCATCATCGAGCGGCGGTAACGCCTCCCCGAGTTCAACCAGGTAGGCGTAACGGGCCTCCCAGGAATCCAGGAAGTCAAAATTATCGATGACCTCTTCGGGCGTTAGCATGGCTGTCATCGTTAAACGCTGAACGATTCACCGCAACCGCACATGTCCTTGATGTTGGGGTTACGGAACTCAAAACCTTCGTTGAGCATGTTGGTCTTTACGAAGTCGACTTCAAGCCCGTCCAGCTGTTCCAGAGACGCCTTGTCGACCACCACTCTCACGCCATGGCTCTCGTATACACGATCGGAGTCGCCGATCTCGTCAGCATAATCGACGACATATGCAAAGCCGGTACAGCCGCTCTTTTTGGTAGCAATTCGCAGACCTTCTCCGCGACCGCGCTTGGATATCTCTTTCGCGACGTGAGCCGCCGCTGCTTGTGTCAGATTAATCGCCATGATGCGTACACCTTAATCAACTTGTGAATCCGTCGGCTCAAAACATGCCGAGCTGCAGTTGAGCCTCTTCGCTCATGCGGTCCTTGGTCCAAGGCGGTTGCCATACCAGGTCCACTTGGCATCGCTTTACGCCCTCAACCCCCTCGACAGCACGCTGCACCTCACCGGGTAACGTACCCGCCACAGGGCAGGCTGGTGCGGTCAACGTCATCTTTATCGCTATCTCGCCGGGAGATGGCGTCTCGATCGTGTAAATCAAGCCGAGATCGTAGATATTGGTCGGTATCTCGGGATCATGCACGCTGCGCAGCGCCTCGATTATCGGCGCATCGGCCTCCGGCTGCCCGTTTACCAAGGTGTCACCGTCGTGCGTCGCCGTCATCATCGGCACCTCAATTGCAAATTGCCCAGCCATCAGCCGGTCTCGCTCAGGCGCTTAGCCAGCAGGTCCAATACGCGGTCCCGCAGCTCGGGCTGCGAGATTTGGTCGACGACCTCCGCGGCGAACCCTTGGCACAACATCTGTTTGGCCCGGTTTTCAGCGATGCCACGCGAGCGCAGATAAAACAGCATGTCGCTATCGAGTTCCCCAACCGTGGTGCCGTGGCTGCACTTGACATCGTCCGCATAGATTTCGAGCTGCGGCTTGGTATCCACCTCGGCCGAGCGGGAGAGCATCAGGTTGTCGTTTGACAACGCTGCATCGGTGAGCTGGGCATCTTTGGCGACAAGAATGCGGCCATCGAAAACCACCCTTCCCTTGCCGTCGAGCACGCCACGAAACGTTTCACGACTGGTACACCCGGGCTTCAGATGTTGCACGTCGAGATGCACGTCTGTCAGTTGCTTGTCCCGACCCAGCATCAGGCCGTCGAGCTGAGCGTCAGCGTCTTCACCATCGAACACCAGCTTGACGTCGGTACGCGACCAACTACCGCCGAGCGACGCATTGGCCATCTTGTAGTGCGCGCGGGCGCCGAGCTTGACGTGAAGATCAGTCAAATGCTGCGCATTCGCGCTCTCATCCTGAACACGCAGGTGCTCGAAACGGGCGTCATCGCCAACCGATACCTCGACCAGCGCGTTATTGAAGTAGACGCCCTCGCCCAGCGTCGCGTAGCGCTCTATCAACGTCGCTTGCGCCGCAGGATCGACTACCACGAGATGGCGAGGATGGCAGATCAATGGCTCATCCATCCCGACCGAGATATGTAGCAGCTCGATCGGTTTGGCATCTTGCGCCTTACCCTTGACATGGATGAGTGCACCATCTGACATCAGCGCCGCATTCAGCGCCGCAAAAATATGCCGCTTTTCGGCCAGCGCATCCAAGTGAGTCTGCAGCGGCTCCGTCACCTCGCCCAGCGCCCCGCCGAGGCTGCGAATCAGGATCTGGTTGTCGACGTCAAGCCCGGCGCAGAGGTTAGGGGCCAGATGGCCGTTGACAAACACCAGCCGCGTGGTGCTGCCCTCGGCGAGCAACAGCTCGTCAATATCCGACAGCTGGAGCGCGTCAAATGCTTTGATATCGACGGAACGGTATCGCGTCTCATCGAGAAAACGTACCGGCGTGTAGCGCCACGCCTCCTGCCGCCGATCTGGCATGGCCATGTTTGCCACCGCTTCCGCGCCACGTGCGCGCACCCCGTTCAACCAGGCACCTTTGGCACCCGCCGCCATAGGCTGCGCAGCCGCGACCAGATCAGCGGGACGCGTACCGGATTGCGTCTCGTTACTCATGCCGCCTCTCCCTGCTCCTCGATCCAGCCGTAGCCTTTTTTCTCAAGTTCCTTGGCCAGCGACTTATCGCCAGACCGGACGATCCGGCCGCCTGCAAGGACGTGAACGTGGTCTGGCTGAATGTAATCGAGTAGGCGCTGGTAGTGCGTCACGACAATGATCGACCGATCTGCCGAGCGCAGCGCGTTCACGCCATCGGAAACCGTGCGCAACGCATCGATGTCCAAACCAGAGTCGGTCTCGTCCAGGATCGCCAGCTTGGGTTCAAATACCGCCATCTGGAGAATCTCGTTACGTTTTTTCTCGCCGCCCGAGAAACCCGCGTTAACCGGCCGTTTGAGCAACTCTGGATTCATCGAAACCATCGCAATCTTTTCGCGGACGAGCTTTAGAAAAGCCACGGAATCGAGCTCCGCTTCACCGCGCGCCCGGCGCTGGGCGTTGTAGGCCTCTTTCAGAAAATGCGTGTTGTTGACCCCGGGCAGCTCTACCGGATATTGGAACGCGAGGAACAGGCCCAGTGCCGACCTTTCTTCGGGCTCCAGACCGAGCAAATCAGTACCGTCGAGCGTCGCCGAGCCATCGGTGACATCGTAGCCATCCCTGCCAGACAGGACGTGCGCGAGAGTGCTCTTACCGGACCCGTTCGGACCCATGATCGCATGCACTTCGCCGGCACCGACCTCGAGGTCGAGTCCCCTCAGGATAGGCTTACCGTCTACTTCTGCTTTGAGGTTTTTTACAGACAACATCATTGGTCTTTCTCCTTGGTCAGCCCACAGCGCCTTCGAGGCTGATAGCGAGCAGCTTTTGTGCTTCGACGGCGAACTCCATCGGTAATTCATTGAAGATTTCTTTGCAGAAACCGTTGACTATCAGCGAGACGGCGTCTTCTTCTGAGAGGCCCCGGCTGCGGCAGTAAAACAGCTGGTCGTCGCCAATCTTCGAGGTCGTTGCCTCGTGCTCGACTTTCGCCGTTGGGTTTTTCACCTCGATGTACGGGAAGGTGTGTGCCCCACAGCGGTCACCGATCAGCAACGAATCACACTGCGTGTGGTTGCGCGCATTCTCAGCGCGCTGCGCCATCCGCACGAGGCCTCGGTATGCCTGCTGGCCCTCGCCTGCCGAGATACCTTTTGAGACAATCGTGCTGCGCGTGTTGCGGCCGATGTGAATCATCTTGGTCCCGGTATCTGCCTGTTGTAGGCCCCGGGTAACCGCCACCGAGTAAAACTCGCCGACCGAATCTTCCCCGCGCAGGATGCAGCTGGGGTATTTCCAGGTTATCGCCGAGCCGGTTTCCACCTGCGTCCAGGAGATTTTTGCGCGGTCGCCTCGGCAATCGCCACGCTTGGTGACGAAATTGTAGATCCCGCCCCTACCTTTTTCGTCGCCGGGATACCAGTTTTGCACGGTCGAATACTTGATCTGGGCGTCTGCCATGGCGACCAATTCGACGACGGCCGCATGTAGCTGATTCTCGTCACGCTGCGGTGCCGTACACCCCTCTAGATAGCTCACATGGCTGCCTTCTTCAGCGACAATCAGGGTGCGCTCAAACTGCCCGGTGTTTTGCGCGTTGATACGGAAGTAGGTCGACAACTCCATTGGACAGCGCACGCCTTTGGGCACATAGACGAAAGTACCATCGGTAAACACGGCGGCATTGAGCGCGGCATAGTAGTTGTCGGTATGCGGCACTACCGACCCAATATACTTACGCAGCAGCTCGGGATGTTCCTGCGCCGCCTCGGATATCGAGCAGAAGATAACGCCGGCCTCGGCCAGGTTTTCGCGGAAGGTGGTCGCGACCGAGACACTATCAAACACCGCATCAACCGCCACGCCGGCCAGTGCTTTTTGCTCTTCGATCGGTATGCCGAGCTTCTCGTAGGTGCGCAGCAGCTCCGGGTCGACCTCGTCGAGGCTGTTGAGGGTCGGTTTCTTCTTCGGCGCCGCGAAGTAAGAGATCGCCTGAAGGTCCATAGGCGGGTAGTGGACCGACGACCAGGTCGGTGGCTCCATGGTCAGCCAGTGGCGGTAGGCCTCGAGCCTCGCCTCCAGGACCCAATCCGGCTCGTTTTTCCGAGCCGAAATGAAGCGGATAACATCTTCGTTAAGACCGGGTGGTATAACGTCAGTCTCTATATCGGTGACAAAGCCGTGCTCGTACCCCTTGGATACCAGCTCATCCATCTGTTTTGCCGTCGAGGTCATGGTCTAGTTTTATTCCCAAGTAAAACGGTCAGGTATTTATACGGACCCTGGCCAATGGATTCAATAGGGTCGGCACTAGGGTTAATACCCTACAAGCGGTCGGCGATCTGAACAGACCTGGAAAAACACCTCAGTCACGCAGTTTTCCCACCACCCGCAAACGGCACACTGCAACCGCTCATCCAACGCCCTTCTGCACGGCTCGACGGCGGCAAAATGCTCAGTATTGCTGATTTATCAAAAAGTTATGCGCAAGCGGACCAACGCCAAAGGCTGTTCGATGGGCTCGCCCTCGACGTGCAAAACGCCGAGGTGGTGGCCCTGCTCGGTGCAAGCGGCAGCGGAAAGACCACATTACTCAACCTTATCAGCGGCATTGACGATCCTGATGACGGTATGGTGCTCGTCGACGGCACCGTTATCCACGCGCTCGGCGAGCCCGAGCGAACCCTGTTCCGCCGCAACCACATCGGATTCATTTTCCAATTTTTCAACCTGATCCCGACCCTCACCGTCGGCGAAAATATCGCGTTGCCGCTGGAGTTGACGGACGTCGCACCCGACGCCAGCGCCAAGCGCGTTGCCGAACTGCTTACCCGCGTGGGTCTCGAGAAGATGGCTGAGCGGTACCCGGAAACCCTGTCAGGTGGAGAACAGCAGCGGATTGCAGTCGCCCGCGCCCTGGCCCACCGCCCGAAACTTCTGCTCGCCGATGAGCCAACCGGCAACCTTGACGAGGCGACCGGAGAGTCTGTCATCGATCTGCTCGGCGAGCTGGCCCGCGACCAGAATGCCAGCCTGCTCGTCGTCACCCACAGCGATCGCGTCGCCCGCGTCGCTGATCGCGTGCTGCGGCTGGATCGCGGCCAACTGCTTGCCGCCTAGGCGCGGATAGCCATGACACCGCTCCTGCTGCGTGCCGGTCTGCGTCACCAAACCCGCCACCCCTGGCAGCTGTTGTTGGCGCTGGTGGGCATCGCCATGGGCGTCGCCGTGGTGCTGGCTGTCGACCTCGCCAACGATGCCGCGAAGGCATCTTTCGCACTTTCCGCCAAACAGATCAGCGGTGATGCGACGCACCGAATCACCTCAACCACAGGGCGATTGAGCGACGACACCTACAGAAGACTTTTTTTACAGACCAATGCGCCAGCAATGGCACCGGTCATCGATGCAAAAATCCGCTCCGAGGCTATCGACAAACCGCTCCGCCTGCTAGGACTGGATGCGTTCAGCGAGGGGGGGTTCCGCGCCCAGCTCAGCGGCGTTTTCGAGGACGGCACCACGCTGGGAGACTGGCTCGCCGACCCAAATGCTGCGACCCTCAGTCGGGCGGCGGCCGAACGAATCGGCGTTGAGCTTGGCGAGTCTTTCGAGATCACCTTCGAAGGCCGCCCATACAGGTTGCGAGCGACACTGATAACCGACGACTCAAGCCTGGCAACGCGCAACATCATTGTCGTCGATATCGCTACCGCGCAGGCCCTGACTGGCTGGCTCGGCGAGCTGAGCCACATCGACCTGCGATTGGCCGACGGCGAGTCGGCCGCGATTGCCGCCCACCTTGGACCCGCTGAACAGCTCGTGGCCGTGGCAGATCAGTTGGCCAGCACAGCGGGACTATCCTCAGCATTCGAGCTCAACCTGACCGCTATGAGTCTGTTGGCCCTGCTGGTTGGTATCTTCCTCATTTTTAACGCGATCAGTTTCTCGATGGTTCAACGTCGCCGCTTGCTCGGACGCTTGCGGGCGATCGGCGTTACCCGGAAAGAAATCCATCAGCTGGTCATGCGCGAGGCGCTGATCATCGCCGTCGTCGGGACTGTCATCGGGACATTGCTCGGCGCGTGGCTGGGGCAAGGGCTTACCCGTATCGTTGCAGGCACGATAAGCGCCCTGTACTACGATGTCGCGGCCGGCGCGCTGACCTGGCAGCCGGCCACGCTCCTGAAGGCGTGGGTGTTGGGCATAGGCGGGACGCTGTTCGCCGCCTGGTTACCGGCCCGGCAAGCCGCACAAACACCGCCTCTGACCACCCTGTCCCGTGCCGCCTTGGAAACATCTGTCCGACGTGCACTGCCGCGGATCGGGGGGATAGGCCTATTGCTGATCGGCGGTGGACTGTTGATTGCCATGTCGCTACCGGGCGGTGTCTTCGTCGGTTTCGTTGGCCTGTTCCTGTTGCTGATCGGCGCGGCCATGCTTACGCCGCTGGCACTACAACTGGTCCATCGTCTGTTGGCGATAATCCCGTTTCGCGGCGTCGTGCGAATGGCAGTGCGTGATGTCGACCGCCATCTTTCCCGGTTAGGCACGGCTGGTGCCGCATTGATGGTCGCAATCGCCGCCAGCGTCGGCGTCGCGGTCATGGTTGAGAGTATGCGCGGTGCGGTGAGCGATTGGCTGAACGCCCTGCTTACCGCCGATATCTATATCGCTGCGGATGCCTTTCAAGACAATGCGCCGTTGCCAAGCGACGTTGTCGCTCAGCTTCCCCAGATCCCGGGGGTTGTCGCATACAGTAGTTATCGCGACCGAAGGATTGACGTCGGCGGCCGCCGAATGACCCTCGTTGCCGCTGAACTCGCGCCTGCGTCGCGCAGCGGGTTTGAGTTTGTAAGCGGGTCATCGAGCGAGGCCTGGCGTGCATTCAATAACGGCGGTGTGATCATTTCCGAGCCCCTGTCGTACCGACTCGGCCTGGCGGCCGGCGATCGTATCAGTCTGAGCACGCCCGACGGCGCGCAGGCATTCGACATCGGCGGGGTATTTCGCGACTTTGCCAGCGAACACGGTCGGGCATTCATCGATGGTGCGACTTATCGGTCGGTTTGGCGCGATGACCAGCTCGACACCATTGCTTTGTTCAGCCGACACGGCGACGCCGGGGCATTGCTCGACGCGGTAACAACCCACTTCAAGGATCGTGACGACCTGGCATACACGGCAGCCAGAGAAATCTACGCGGAATCCATGCGGATCTTTGAACGGACCTTCAGGATCACAGACGTGCTTCGTTGGCTGTCGCTGATCGTCGCGTTCATTGGTGTATTCAGTGCGCTGATGGCCCTGCAGCTCGAAAGGCGCAAAGAATACGCCGTACTACGAGCGCTCGGTCTCACCCGAATCCAGATATCGCTCCTGATCGTGCTCGAGTCATTGATACTGGGCCTCGTGGCAGCACTGCTGGCGATCCCCGTCGGTCTCGCGATGGCGTGGATACTGACGGCCGCGATACAACTCCGCGCCTTCGGCTGGAGCATGCCACTGTCGCTGGGCAGTGATCCCTACCTGATCGCCTTGGTGACCGGCATAGCCGCCGCGCTGCTGGCCAGCGTGCTGCCCGCGCAGCGCGCCTCCCGCGAAAATCCCGCGCCCCAGTTGCGGGAGGACTGACCATGCATCGGGCACTTCCGCTAATCAGCTTGCTGGTCGTGTTCCTACTCGGTTGCGACGGTGACGTCTCCGAGCGAGGCACCGATGGATCCGCCAACAGCAGCACCCTTTTGGAGGGGATGGGCGGCACGCCGGCTGCGGGTTTTGCGCGGGCGCTGACGCCAAGGGTTTTTGAATTCCCAGCCGATCATGGACCGCATCCGGAGTTTGCCACTGAATGGTGGTATTTCACTGGCAATCTATTCGCCGAGGATGGGCGGCGCTTCGGCTATCAACTCACGCTGTTTCGCGTCGGCCTCAACGACCGCCAACCCGCCGCTGATTCACCCTGGCGTGCCACGCAGATGTACATGGGCCATCTCGCCCTCAGTGATGTCGCGCAAGGTCAACACTACCAGGGCGAACGTTTCAGCCGCGCGGCCGCCGGGCTTGCCGGGGCGGTCGCCGACCCGCTTCGGGTTTGGTTAGGCCCATGGTCGATAAGCGGTCAAGCGAGCGCCACATGGCCAATCACGCTGGCCGCATCCACCGATGCTTTCGCGCTGCAGCTCACGTTGGAATCGGGCAATAAGCCGATGGTTCTGCAAGGCGATCGTGGGCTTTCGCAAAAAGGTGCCGCGCCTGGCAACGCTTCGTTTTACTACTCCTTCACGCGTCTACCGACCCGTGGAGAGATTTCAATCGACGGCGAGCGGTTTGCTGTCCAGGGAGACAGTTGGTTCGATCGTGAGTGGTCGAGCTCTGCACTTGCCGATGATCAGGCCGGCTGGGATTGGTTCGCGCTGCAACTCGAAGACAATCGAGACCTGATGTTCTACCAGATGCGCGGCCAGGATGGCGAGGCGCAGCGTTTCAGCAAAGGGGTGTTAGTCGATGCAGACGGTAGCTACAAAGCGCTATCAATCGAAGACGTCGACCTTGCCCCCACCCGCTATTGGCAAGCCGCAAACGGTATCTCGTATCCGGTGGCGTGGCGACTTGCGGTGCCGGCCGACGATATTGATCTGCGCATTGAAGCAGCATTCGACGATCAGGCGATGGAGACGGCGGTAGCGTACTGGGAAGGGGCAGTCGACGTCAGCGGTTCACACCGCGGCGTCGGCTATCTGGAGCTCAGCGGCTATGCCGACAGCGATGAACAGAGGCCAGACGCGAATTGACTCTCGAGCCCCGAGATCGCCAATCCGTACTTACTCATCCGCAAAACCTGAGCAAAGGTCCAAAATTTCTCCACACCGCAGCCGAGATCGCTCAGCGCGGTGGCTGGGGGTGATACCCGGGTCGCCGCCTCCCCATTAATAAAGCACTCGCTCAGACTTCTCTGTTTTCTGATCAAGCTCCTGCGGGATCGGCGGGGACTCATCAAGCCTTGCGGCAGCGGGAGTGATGACCAAAAGCTCAAAACAAATATCCCTGGCCGTGGCTTCCTCGAGCATCTTGATCATTATCGCTTTGACGTAATCGAGGTCGAGCCCGAGATGCCGGATGTGGATGCACTCTCCACCGTCCATTGTCTCGAGCCGCGTCCTGAGGTGCGCCTGGCATTCGTCGAGTCTCAACAGTCGCATGCTCACGCTCCATTGGGGGGTGTAAATCGTCGACCGATCAGCCCCTGGAATATCGATCAGGGTAGTCCGTTATGAGCCCCTCAAGCGACCAGGTACGGCAAAGCCGATGCTCGTCAACCGACACTGCGCCGTAGCTGTAGTTGCAGTATCCCCGCTTGGAGGCCTCGTCGAGCAGCGCGCCATTCAAGATATCGAAATCCCAGACCAGCGTTCGCATGGTCGGGACGTCTTTCCAATCGTGCAAGATCGAGCCGAGCGCCCTCGGGCGGTGCGCGAACAACAGGCCGCAGGCGACGTCGGATTTCTGGGACCAGCTTGCAATGACGTCGTGCTTGAACGAGGACACCAGGCAACGGTCCTTGTTGTGGAGGGTTTCCAGCGCTCGGAACGTCGACGCGGCGGCCGCGGGCGCCTTGATCTCGATATTCCAGAAGAGATCGGGCCACGCGGCCAGTAGGTCTTCGAGCGTCGGGACCGCATAGCCTAAGGCCCGGATCAGCTGAGCGTGCGTCAGCTGCTCGACCGGTTGGTCGTCCGGGGTCAAGCGGTCATGGAAAACCACCAGCTTGCCATCCGAACTCAGGTGGACATCCGTCTCGATCCCGTCGACGCCGAAGTTCACCGCATTTTCAAAAGCCTCCAGGGTATTTTCGGCAAACGCGGTACCCATGTGGAGGCCACGGTGGCTGATGAGCAACATGTAAGGCTTTCCTCTCTATCCAACGTCGGTGCCTACCAGCGCCCGGAAACCTTCTCTACCACACCCCGGCGGCCGCGAAGAAGTCCGCTCGACTTCCTGAGCGGTGCGATGGCTGCATCCAATGTCACGGAGGATAACCCCGCCTGCGGTTGGTGGTTCCGTATCCCAGGGCCGCCGCGTTGTCGATCGTCGATTCCACAGGCTGTCGAGGAGCCGGCGAGATAAACTAAGCTTTGAGGTGATCGACGAGGTTGCCGATCGGTCCCTGACGATGCGTTGGCGGCGCAAACGACCCGCGAAGGTCCGTCGAGAAATATCCCGGCAAAGGCGCTGTGGTCTCTCAGCTTGGACCAGAACGAACAACGACACGACGATAACCATTGAAGGAACCGCTGATGCCCGTCAAAACGCCGGTGAGAATCTACATACTCTGGCACGCGGACTTCGACGGCGGCCTGTCGCTGGCGCGGCATATGTATCACTGGTTCCGGCTCCCGACCGGTGAAGGCATTCCGGTGTATTTTCGCTGCTGGAGCGAAGGCCCGGGGCAGAGCCCACCGATCGACGATGCGGGCTGCGCCCTCAATTTCGTCATCCCGCTGCTCGAACCTCACATGGTGGCGTCCCTGCCCTGGCGCCGTTACATCGAGGAACTGGCGAGCCGGCTCGACGCGCCGCAGAAGACGGGACAGGCCGCCTACCACCTATTGCCGGTAGGACTGCATCCGACTGCTTATCAGATGCCGCCAGGGGTGCGGCGTTTGAACTTCATCCGGCACATGGATCTCGCCGATACCAATGATCACGATCACCTTCTGGCGAAACTGACCGAAGCGATGAGCCTGCGCCTGCGCGACGCGGTGGTCGGCCCCGTCTCCGGGCCGATCAAGCTGTTCCTGAGTCACGCCAAGGCCGACGGCACCGAGGTCCCGAAGGAAATCAAAGACTTTATCCAGACCGAGACCCAGTGCCACACGTTCTACGACGAGAACGACATCAGCTATGGCCATGACTTCGGCGAGGTCATCGCCGATGCGTTGCAGAAAGAGTCCGCCGGGCTGCTGGTCATCCAGGGCGACCACTATGCCGACCGGCCTTGGTGTCGCAAAGAGATCCGCGATTTCCTCGAACCTCACCTGACACACAAGATCAGCGAGCAGGTGCTGCAGTTCTCAGCGATGCCGGCGGTGGTGGTGACCAGTTTCAAGGGCAACAAGACCGCGCGCACCATTCCGGAACTGGGTCACGCCTCGTGTCTGCAATGGCGACCGGGGGCGGCGCGGACTGCGGTTGTCACCATGTTGCGCGAGATACTGTTTTCTAGTTTCTACCGGCTGCTGGCGATGGACGCCGCCAAAGCGCAACCCGCCGATTCGGCGACCGTGCACCTGCTGATCAATCGACCGCCAGACCCGGTAATGATCGAGCACCTGTTCAGTAAAGCGCAGATCGGTGACCGTGCCAGCCGGGGCACCATCATCCACCACCCCGGACACGGCCTGTCGCACGTCGAACGAGAGGGGCTGCGTTCGATCTACAACCAGGTCGACTTCCTCGCCTTTGGCGCTGACCGACAAGCCGAGAGCCGATGCGACGACCCGGCTACCGGGACGCGTCGGGGCCTGGTCGGCGAGGTCCTGGCAATCTCGGTGTCCGGCGCATCCGACATCCTGCCCGCCGGCATCGGCGACGATCATATGCTCGAACTCCTGCGTGCGATCCTGCGCCCACTCTTCAGACGCGGCATTTCGCTGCTTTACGGGGGTGCACTGCCGGCTTGGGAGCAGCCTGAGCCGGCCTGGCAGACGCCGGTCAATTTCACCCGGGCCTTCCTCGACGATCTGTTGGCCGAACGCCACACGCGCGGCGCAGACGCCACAGAACGGCTGCTGGGCCCGGATCTGTTCCAACCGCGTCTGTTCAATCTGAGCGCCTGGCCGTTCTCGACCCGAATCGGCGTCGAACAAGAGGCACAATGGATCAACACCTGTTCGTTTATCCGTGTCGGCCAGGTCGAGGCCGGAATCACCAATCCGATCGACCAGCCCACCTGGCAGAAGGGCGACATCAGCCGCGAACAACACCTGCAGACGGCCCTGTGTCTGAGCGCAATGCGCCGCAAAGCCTGTGCCCGGATTGCCTGCGACACACCCGAACGAAACGGCTTCGCGTTTCGGGCGTTGGCCCATCTTTTCATCGGCGGGAGGCTCCACGGCTTTGCCGGCGTGATCCCGGGTGTCTGGGAGGAGATGCTTTGCGCCTTCGAGGCCGGCAAGCCAAGCTACATCGTCGGCGCGACGCGCGGTGCGGCGGGGAAAATTGCAGACTGGCTGTCGGACCCGCCGGATCATCGGCCGCCGGAACTGACGTTCGACTACTTCCTCCAGCATGCGGAGAATCCCGGCGTGATGCAGCGACTCGGCGAAGACCTCGCCGCACAATCGGCGGCGCGGTCCCCAGAGGCCCTGCTCGATGCGCTTTGGGCCTACATCGATCCATTGAACCCGCAGGCGATCCCGGACAACGGGCTATCGGACGTAGACAACCTGGCGCTTTATCGCGCGCAGGATTTCTATGAAATTGCCCGCCTGGTCGAACAGGGGCTGTGCACGGTTCACACAGACGCGGCCGCACCGTCACGTTGACTGCGGTGTCGCGCCTGTTGCACGCCGGCTTACAGCCGGGCGTCGGCCAACTGCGATAACGCACCGGCCAGCCTCTCGAGGCGTGGCTGCAGCGCCTTCAACGCCGCGCGGAACTCATCATCGATCTCACCTCGCCGCCCGCCCCAGTCCTGCGCCAGGGATTGCCGGTGCCAACGTGCCGTAAACGGCCGCACGTGATGGTTCAGAAAGGCGGTGATCAGGGCGCTGGTGTTGGCGCTGTCGACCCCGTGGCGGTGCATGAACGCCCTGGCATGCCCGAACAGATCGTAGATACTTTTCAGCGCCGCCAGATCGTCACCCTCGTCGTCGGCCAGCGACTGCAGCAAAACGCGGGTCTGCATCTCGACCAGGAGATCCCAGGCGAGGGCGCGGTCGGCAGGGCCCGGTGCCCAGAACTCGTCCTCGCGACCGACCGCGATCGGATCGTCTTGCAGGTCCCAAAGTCCCAGCCAGGCAGACCAGGTCCTGGCTGGCAGTACATCGAACGGATACCGCCGCAGGCTGAGTTGGACCAACGACGGCGGCGCATTCGCCAGTGGTTCATTGTCGGGCAACCGGGCCGTCCCCTCGGGCGGGATCCAGTCCAACGCCTCGTCGCGGACTTCGAGCGCCGCATCTTCAATCCGCGTCAGTACGGCTATACGCCTCAGCAGGCGTCCATCGATGCCGCGGGTCAACTCCGTGCGCTCGACACTGTGGTGGACCAGGTCGCCGATATGTATCCGGCGTGACAGGGTGCCGGCATTGCCGATGCGGATGGGTTCATCCTGTGCCGTGACCGGCGCGCCATCATCGCGGACGGGCCCGTCTGCGGCGTCGACCGAGTCCGGCACCGGCAGACCGCAGGCTCGTGCTTTGGCCAACATCCAGTTCAGCGGAATGTTTGAACGTTCGCGATTGGCCCTTTCACCCAAGTGATCGACATAGGTCGCGTTGCCGCCTATGTCGCCGTGACCGCCGCGGAACCAGACCTCGGTGATGCAGTCGCGGTTGCCGAGGCAGCGCTCGATACCAAATGTCTCGCGGGTCTCGTCCAGCGCCATGGCATGAAAGGTATGTTCGACCCACGATGGTATGTCGGCGGCAAAACTGTCGTCGTCATCGTTCCACGGGATGCCGAATGACGCCACGGTGTCGAACAACCCGAGGAACCTTACTGGCGGCGGCCCCGCCAATCGCTGGCCCTGCGTATCGCGCAGGCGCCTGAAGTCTTGCGCAATCCGCTGCACAAACATCCGGGCGATTGCCGCCCCGCGGCTGTAGCCGATGACATCGACGGTTGTGTCGCCGGCCGCGAAGCTTTGTTCCAGCCGCTCGAACTGTTCTTCGATGCGCCGTGGCCCGCCGGCACCGGTCGCACCACCGATCAGCTTTCCAATGAGCCCGTAACGCGTACCGACCCCGCTCTCGTAGAACACCTCACCGTCGTACAGCGC
This sequence comes from uncultured Gammaproteobacteria bacterium, assembly GCA_942490985.1. GTDB lineage: Bacteria > Pseudomonadota > Gammaproteobacteria > Chromatiales > Chromatiaceae > Thiosocius. Next base: position 389,407 of record CALNYW010000001.1, on the reverse strand, counting down.
ACGGAAGCGATGCACATTGGTGTCCTTGCTGGTATCGCGCTCGGCATCGGGCGCACTCGAATCGTTCCAGGTGCCGTCGAAGGCATACAGGGCCATCGCTTCATCACTCCAAATTGAATTGTCACGGGAATTTGTATCTGCTCTAGTCTAGCCTGCAAATGGCACCAGTCGATCGGCACGTTACTCGGGAGAAGCAGCATGGCAGGCATCGAATACCAGGACGATTTCATCGTGGGTGGATCACCCACTGCGCGCCTGACACCGAATTTTCGCCTCAAGGAATTCACCGACCGGCGCGGACGGGTGTTCATCCACCGTGAGTTGGTCGCGGCGCTGCAGCGCCTGCGGGACGATATCGGCACGCCGATCGCAATCAAGACAATCGACCCACCGGCGGTCAACGCAACCGCACGCGGCCTCGGCATCGTCGTCGACAATGCCGATCCCCAGGGCTTCGCACGGGCCGCCCGGCGGATGAAGCGTGAACGCTACTTCCGACGCGTCGAATCGAACCGTGACGGTCTTTACCTCGAGATCCCGGACCCGCGTGAACTGCCGCCATTGAGCGCTGAGCTGGCGTTCGACTGCGGCATGCAGGTGACCGCTGCCTACGAGACCAGCGGCGATCCTTACCAGCAGGTCACTGGTAATTTCGACGGTGCGGGACTGTCATTCGGGCCAATCCAGTGCAACCTGAAGACCGGCACCCTGCAGGACCTGTTTCGGCGCTTCCGCGGTGAAGACGAATCGCGGCTACAGGCCTGCTTTGCCAACGACGCGCAGGCCTATCGCGATTTCTGGAGGGTGCTCGACGGTTCCCGCCGCAAGGCCGTTGCCTGGGCAGATGCGTTGAGTACGGGGCGGGGCAAGGCCGGCTTCGCCCAACCGTGGCGGGGCTACCTGCAGGCGGTCGGTCGCGAGGCCGTGTTCCGAGATGTCATGCTGCGCTATGCGTATGACAAGTACGGCAAGGTCCTGCTTTCGACGCTGTCTTTCCTGCGCGGCATCTCGCCGGTCAAGGTGCGTAACCTGCGTTGCCTCGCCGCCCTATACGATATGGGCGTACAGCAGGGTGGTTACGAGAGGGCGCGCGCCGAGATCATCACCCGTGTGTTCAACGAGCAGCCGACCGATGAATTCGCCCTGACCCGCATCGTCGTCGAGGAACGCGCCAACAAGGCCCGCACGCAGTACCGCGCGGACTGTCTCAGCCGCCGACTCGGCATTCTCGAACGCGGCCCGGTTCGGGTGCGCCTGGCAGGCAAGACCGCGACACGCAACAATCCCAAGCTCTACCTGTTGCGCAACAGCGCCGTCGACGAACTCGATTACTACCTCGGCGAAACGAACGAAGCAATCGGCTGAACGGAACGCGCCGTCAACAAGCACCGTTCGCCGCTCTCGGCCAAGCCATTCGCAGGCGCGACCAACGGCTGATAGCACATCGATCATCGCATCAAACCAACGGTCGCTCGGCGCTGTCGCGCAAACGCCCGCAAAGGCTGCGGCTGCATGGTTGCCGGGCGTCACCGAGTCATGTTCAATGATCAGGCACCCCGAACCGGGGCCTGCCCGTCTTTGTTCAGGGGCTCGCCATACCGATCGGTCTTTCACCACGCCAACCGTGCAATCACCGAGGCGATGCAGGGACAATGATCAGCAACCTACGCGCGCTGTGGCAGCAGGCAAATCCCGGCCGTGTCTTCATCAGCTACCGTCGCAGCGACACCCAGTGGGTCGCCGGGCGGCTGGGAGATTCGTTAAGCCGTTATTTCGGCGACAAACGGGTGTTCAGGGACGTCGAGGGCATTCGCGGCGGCGCCGACTTTCACGAGGTCATCCACGGCACACTCGGCAAAGCAGATGCGGTCATTGTGCTGATCGGCCCCAACTGGCTCGAGACGCGCGAAGACACCGGCCAGCGCCGACTCGACAACAGCAACGATTGGGTCGCCCAGGAGATCGCTGCGGCGCTGGAGAGCGGCGTACCGATCTACCCGGTGCTGGTCGACGATACGCCGATGCCGCGCACCGACGACCTGCCGGAAGGACTCCGGCCGTTGACACGGTTCAACGCCATCACTCTCAGCGAACTGAGCTGGGAGGCCGACGTGGCCCGCCTCGCCAAGATCGTCAGCCTGGATATCCCTTCGGCGACCGAACGGCAGTTGCAGGGACTCAACCTGGTGATCTCGCTCGCGCTCGTGCTGACTGTCCTGACCTCCACCACAGTCCTGTTCCGAAATCTAATCTGCTGTATCGGCGAAGCGACGTGTACGCTGGAAAAGCTGTCGTCGGAATGCACCGGCACCAACTCTTTCGACACAGGATCATGTGCCAGCGAGTGGCCGCTGAGCCTGGCGATGTCGGGGGTGCCCTTTCTCGCGATCGCGCCCAGCAGTGCGCTGTTGTTCGTTTTCGCCCGCCATGTCGACCAGACGCGTCGACCCTATTTCCTGGCAGCCGCATGGGTCGGGGCGATCGGCACACTGCTCTTTTTCATTCTGTTGAAATGGATTCCCCTACTCTATGAGCCAATCTCGATGTGGTTCGGCAGTACCATGACGGCGTTGTTTATGTTCGCCTGCATGAGTCTCTCCGGCTTCCGGCCAAAGTAGTCCGTCCGGGGCGCATCGCCGACACTGCCGTTGTTGTAGCGCCAGTTGATCACGGACGAACGCTTGAAAGGCCGATATGGGCCTTTCAAATACCGGAGTCCACATGCAGCCCGGAGGGTTCACCTTTGGTCGCGTGCCCGATTCGTACGGCAAGCCGTCGAACCAGCGGGGACGCCGTCATAAAACGGGTATTGGTGAAATCGCCAGGTGCATGTTCGGATAGCTGTTCTCTGGTGTTGCCCCTTACGACCATCGGCGCTCGTATCCACAGGCACGCAGTCAACGTGTAAGCTCTATACATTGCTGGCTGAGCGAATCTTACCGACCAGACATGTCTGCGATCTTTCTGAGCTACCGCCGCGACGATAGCACCGGCTATGCCGGCCGTTTGTTCGACAACCTCGTCGGGCGCTTTGGCCGTGAGCAGGTCTTCATGGACATCGAGACGCTCGAGCCCGGGCTGGACTTCATTGAAGGCATCGATCGGGCGATCGAATCCTGCGGCGCGGTAATCGCTGTGATCGGGCCAAATTGGCTGTCGGCGATGAACAGCGACGGCCGGCGGCGGCTAGACGACCCGCACGACTTCATCCGCCTGGAGATCTCAACGGCGTTGAAACGCCGCGTGCGGGTGATTCCGGTACTGGTATACAACGCCAGCATGCCACCCGAAGAGCAACTCCCGGATGTCCTGCGGCCGTTGTGCCGCCTGCAATCCTTCGAAATCAGCGACAGCCGTTGGGAATTTGACGTTAGTCGGCTGGGCGATGTCCTGGCGCCACTGATCGTCGAACCCGACTCCGACGCAGCCAGCAAGCACGCACCTGATGGCAAACGCGCCAACGCCGACGCAAAGACCAGCAAGCCCCCCGCTGCCGGAAAAAGCCGGAACGGGCTGGTCGCCGCCATTGGACTGCTTGTGGTTGGCGCCATACTCAGCGGCGGCTGGTGGTTCAGTCAGCGACCAGCGATCGAGCCCGCCGGGCATTCTTTGTCGCCCTCCTCGAGTTCGCCATTGCTGGTCGAACGGCCCAACACAGGCGAACCATCGGCAACGACCTCGACATCGAGACCGACATCGCCACCGCCGCCTCCCGTAGAACCACCAACTGTCCCCGCGTCGGATACGGTGCTCGCCGCGCAACCAACCACAACCGCCCCGCTCGAGCCAACAGCGATCGCCGTCGCTCCACCGCCGCCAGCCCCGCTTACTACGGTGACATCCGGGCAGGACGCCATGCCGGTCAAAGACACGGCCGAACAGAAGGCCGAGCAGGAGCTGGCCGAACAAATCGACGAACTGCTGAGGGTGGCCGAGGCCCACCTGGCTGAATTACGCCTTACGCGCCCGGCCGGCGACAATGCGTTTGAGCGGTTCACGGAGGTGCTGGAGCTCGATCCGGACAACCCCGACGCCCGTAAGGGGCTGCAAGTCATCACCGAGCGCTATCGCGGTCTGGTCGAAGATGCGCTCGCCAGAGCAGCGTTCGACACGGCGGAACGCCATCTCGACGCGGCCCGCACCGTCGACCCGCGCAGCGACTGGCTGCTGCCGATGCAGGCGGAGATTGAGCGCCAGCGTCGAGACGCCGAACCAGTCCAACCAGGATTGGCGCTACCCAGGGTGCCAACAGATCGCGACCGGACGAATGAGGTCTGCCTGCAAGACTGCGAACTACGGCACCAGGCCTGCCGAGAGGAGATCGCGTCTGCTGAAGCGGGCTGTCTAAGCGACCGTTCCGCCGCTTGTGACGTCGTTTATAAAGACTGCCGGTCTGACACACGCGAAATGCTGATCTGGGGGCCATCCGCGCGAAGATCGGAGTGCGCGGGAGTCCATACGCAATGCGAGCGCGACGCGGCAAAGGATTGCGCAGGCGCTTCGTCGCGGTCAGCTGCCCAATGCGATCGCCAGCTTGAACAGTGCATAGACGAGTGCCAATCCATGCGTTGATTACAGACTCCGGCCCGTTTGATAGGCTTACGGCGAGGCTGCGCGCGGTATCAGGTCCAATCGCCGCAGCGGTGAGGCGCAACATTTCAGTCGTGGTACGCGAGTCGGAACGGATCGGGAATTCACCTGCACGGCCGGTGATTTGGGCCCGACGGTCATGCAAACACCGCAGATTGACAGACCTGCAACCGCGATCAGCCCCCGGTATGACTCATAAAGCGAATGATCTTTTCCGGCACTTCGTTGAATTCGTGTCTTTCCGGTTTTCGGCCCAGCGCTTCGATGACACCCTGCTTGAGTTCATCGATTGAAGCACCACGACGCAGCAGCTCGCGAAACTCATAGCGATGATCGTTGCCGAGACATAGATACATGGTGCCGTCCACGGCCAAGCGAACACGATTGCAGGTCTCGCAGAAGTGCTGCGATAGCGGCGTTATAAAACCAATACTGAAATGTCCGTCAGGGCTTTGCAGATACCGCGCCGGACCAGCGCCGGGGACCACGCCATCGACCAGACCAAAGCGGGTTTGTAGACGCTGCTTGATCGGTTGTAGATCGACAAAACCGGCGTTCCGCCCGGTGTCGCCCATCGGCATCACTTCAATCAACCGCAGCACGAAATTATTGGCCATACAGTAATCGACCATCTGGTCGAGTTCTGCCTCGGTAGTTTCCTGCATCATCACCATGTTGATCTTGATCGGACTGAAACCGAGACCCTTGGCGACTTGCAGGCCCTCGAGCACTTGCGGCAGGCAGTCTCGACCGGTGATCTGTGCAAAGCGCTCAGGATCCAGCGTATCGAGGCTGATATTCAAACGATCGACACCTGCTTCGCGTAGCGCTGCAGCGTGCACAGAAAGTCGCGTCGCGTTGGTACTCAGCGAGAGATCGGTAATGCCCGGAATGGCGTTGATTCTTGCGATGAGCTTAGCGAGATCCTTGCGGACCAGCGGTTCGCCACCAGTAATGCGAATTTTGCGAAGTCCAAGCGACGCCATCGCGCCCATCAGTCGCTCGATCTCGTCGAAGCGCAGCCAGTTGGGTGGCTCCTCGAAGCCCTTGAAGCCTTTAGGCATGCAGTAGTTGCAGCGCAGGTCGCATCGGTCGGTGACCGACAGGCGCAAATATTCGACCGTGCGGCCAAAAGGGTCTATCAGATCTGTAGGCGCCGTCATCTTCTCAACCTCGATGCAAAAACGGGTTCGGCATGCAAAATCCAGCTGTGGGCCTTAAGCCCCCACCACGCGCCGACCATCCCCAGCGCCATCCCGCAGGACATTTGCAGCAACATCACGATGGCCAGCGTTGTCAGCCCTTGACCGGCGGTTAACGGCAGAATTGATAACAATAGCATTCCACCGACCATTCCAACATTGCACCAGAACAAGAATAACGATTTGGGCAATGTTCGCGGCACCAGGGGCAAACGCCCACAGCCGGCTAAAATCATCCCAAGGTTACACCCAAGCAACATGCCGGCATGGCTCCACGGGGACGCCGGAAACATCGCGCCGATATTGCTGGGTGCCAGTCCGCCTAGGCTGCTGCACCAGCTGGCCAGCATCAGCAGCCCAGCCGGGCCAAAATCCATCATCAAGCCGAGCAGAAAGCCTAAATGACCGAGGATTGCCGCAAACAATACAACCGTCAGGTACGGATAGATGGGGTGTCGTTTTACCGCTCTAAGCCCTGAGAAAACCAATACCCCTAGTAACAGCGCAGAAATCAGGTCGGGATAGCCTATGCGTAAGGCCAGACTTGGCAAGGTGATCAGAAACCCCAGGGCAAACAGCACCGCAACGACGCTGGGGCGCATAACGTATCTCGTCACGCCATCAAACCGCATCCAGTGCGTCACCGAGCGCCTCCCACGACAACATGACACAGCGTCGACGGGCCGGGTATTCACGTACCGCCGCCAGCGCTTCCAATGCATCCGGTGGTTCCGCGACGGCCTGTCCGTCGCCCTGCTCAAACCAGGTGTGCATGTCGTTGCAGAGCTGCCGCACATCTGAGCAACGCTGCCCGCTGACGGCATCGGTCATCATTGACGAAGATGCTATGCAAACGGAGCAGCCGCGACCGCGGAACTTCACATCGCGAATTCTCTCGCCGTCGAGGTAGAGCCCAACCTCAATTTCGTCGCCGCAGCGTGGGTTCGCGCCGCGCCTCACGACATCCGCATCGTCCAGCGCATGGTCCGCTCGGTTACGCGGCCGGTGAAAATGGTCCAGCAAGGTTTGTTTGTATAAGCCGTCTTGTTCCACTGCTTAGCCCGCGTTGAAAAATGAGTGCGCGTATTCGATTGATTCAGCTAACGCATCAAGATCGCTCTCGTCGTTGTAGATCGCGAAACTGGCTCGGGCTGTCGCCGACAGCCCCAGTGTTTGCAGCAGCGGTTGCGCGCAATGATGGCCAGCCCGAATCGCAACCTGCCGCTCCCCGGCAATCTGCGCCAGATCATGCGGATGCACGCCACGCATCGTGAATGACAAAACCGGTGCGGCCACCGAGGCTTGTGGAACCGTCAGCTGCAACCCGGCCATTTGGTCCAGCTTGGCGATCGCGGAACGGGTCAAGGCGGCGACATGCCTGGCGATCTCCTCGACGCCGATCTGCTCCATGAAAACCGCCGCCGCCGCGAAACCCACCGCACCCGGAAGGTTGGGTGACCCAGCCTCGAAGCGTGCCGGACCGGGTGACCAGACTGTTTCGGCGGCGCTTGGACCGACCACGTCGACCATCCCACCACCGACGAGCAACGGCTCCATCTCCTCAAGGCGCTCCGGTCGGGCGTACAGCAGCCCGATGCCGGCCGGGCCGTACATCTTGTGTGCCGAGCACGCAAAGAAATCGCAATCGAGAGACTGCAGATCAATGACTGAATGGCCAACGGCCTGAGCACCGTCGACCACCACGACGATACCGCGTTCCCGAGCGCGCCGGCACAGGTCAGCCACCGGATTGACGACCCCCAAGACGTTGGAAACCTGCGTGACCGCTATCAATCTGGTGGCGTTGCTGAACAGATCCGGCGTGTTTTCGATGTCGAGTCGACCCTCCTCGTCCAATTCAATGACCCGCAGCGCGGCACCCGTTGCGTGACAAACACGCTGCCACGGTAGGAAATTCGCATGATGTTCCATGCGACTTACCCAGACCTGGTCGCCCGGCTTGAGCCTGTCGCGGGCCCACCCCTCGGCCACCATATTCAACGACTCGGTCGCCGAGCGCGTGAAAATCAACTGGTCCGGGTTACCTGCACCGAAAAACACCGCGAGCCTGGCCCGCGCCTGCTCATAGCTGTCGGTCGCCCTTTCTGCCAACGGATAAAGACCGCGGTGAATCGGGGCATAGCCGGCTTCGTAGCAGTGCGTCATCGCCGCAATGACCTGGCGAGGTTTCTGCGTGGTCGCGGCGTTGTCCAGGTAGCGGAGCCGGCCCCCCGGCGCGGCCTGATCGAACACCGGAAACGACGCTTTGATCGATCCCGGCCAGTCGGGTGCCATTGGCGTCAGCGACTGCACGTTGTTCATCACGATCAACCCTGGGCGGCACGTAAACGGGGTTCGGCGCTTTCCATCGCAACCTTGTCACGCATCGTCATGCCGCTGCCCCCACGCCGTTCCATGACGATCTCACTGAGCACGCACAATGCAATTTCCTCAGGCGTCCTTGGTCCAAGATCGAGACCGGAGGGCGCTCGCACGCGGGCAATGGTTGGTTCGTCAAAGCCGGCCTCACGCAGATAATCGAGAACCAGCCCGGCACGCTTGCGACTGGCAATCAGGGCAATGTAGCCCGCGCCTGATGCGAGTGCCCGTTTCATCGACTCATGATCACCTTTGTGCTGCGTGGCAATCACCACATAGTCGCCCTCAGCGGGTTTCAGACGGTCGTAGTCCAGGTCATCGGTGATCAACTCCCGGGCCGCGGGATACTTGGCTGGCTCTACACCCGGGTCATTTATGACGACGTCAAACCCCATCAGATCGCCTATTGCGCAGAGCACCTCGGCGACCCGTCCATGGCCCATCAGCCACAATGTCGGTTTTGGCAATACCGGCTCGATGTAGACGCGCATGCGACCCCCGCAGGGCATTCCGGCGCCTAGCATCTCATCGTCCAAATCGATCTCCAGGACGGCTGTCTCGCCGCTCCTGATACAGGCCAACGCGCTCTCACAGGTCCCGGATTCCGCGCAACCGCCACCTACCCACCCGGCGACGACACGTCCATCCTGATCGATGACTGCCTTTGCCGATGTCTTGGCCGACACTGACCCGATAGTCTCAACGACCGTCGCGACCGCGAAGGGGAGTCCTTCGGCTTGCATCCGGTTAATTACTTCAAAAGTGTCTGTCGACATGGTTATCCCCAACTGTGTTGGTAGGCCTGCGTCGCATTCGCCATGGCCAATCGGGCCTGGAGCCTGCAATACGCGGCGGGTGTATCGAGATCGAAAACGGTGTGGTCGTTGTCCATTTCAACGGCCGTCACCATGTCTGGATTGTTTTGGATCAGCCGTTTGCAGCCGAGATTGCGGTTGCCCGCCAGGATTTGTTCACGCTGCTGGTTTGCCAGCAGGATCGGGTTGCCGCGCTGGCCGCGGTGCATCGGCACCAGAACCGAGGTCTCGCCCTCGCGATACGCGCCGACCAACCGTTGCAGGTCGTCGAGTTCAAGCAACGGAAGGTCAGCAAGGCAGACCAACACCGCATCGCTGGACGCCCTCAGGGCACCGAGCCCCGCATGCACCGAAGACATCTGGCCATCACGGAAATGCTCGTTATGCACCATTTGCACCGGCAACCCCTCGAGCAATCTATTCGTCGTTTCTGCGTCGTGACCGGTCACCACAATCAACTCACGCAACGGCAGCTTCATCAGCAACGCCGCTGTTCTGCGCAGTAACGGCTGACCGGCTACCGGCAAGGCCAATTTATTGACCTCACCCATGCGCCGCGACTCACCCGCCGCAAGCAGAACGCCAGACATACTGTTCACGATCGACTCCGGCCCATCGGGCGGGACATCGTGTCCGCCTCAGCGTCCGTTGCACCGCAGCAACCTGCCGCAGTAGTCGTGACCGCAATAACCTTTGGTGATCCCTGAGTCGCATTGTCGACGTCGCAGCATGAAGAGTGGCCGGTGGGTTCTGCGACGGTCTTCGCTTGATCACCGCCGCAACAACTGCCGGCCGCTGATTCAACCGCGTCGGGTTCGGCTCTCGGCAACGAAGTGGCGGTGGCCTTGTCAGCATTCGCCAATTCGCGAGTCCGGCGTTCGCGAACCAGGGCTGCCAGTATGGACACCGCGACCTCTTCAGGGGTAACCGCAGCAATGTCGATGCCGACGGGTGAAACAATCGCGTCGACCTGCGGTGCCGAATGCCCACTAGCGACGAGGCCGGCCTTGATTTTTTCTGCCTTCCGGTCGCTGGCGACGAAGGCCAGGTATCTGGCACCCAACGACAATGCAGCGATGAGTGCCGCCTCGTCACGCTTACCCTGCGTTGCGACGACAACAAATGACGGAACGCCGCAGTCGAATGCGTCTAAGCCAAACCCATCGATGACCTGTCGGGCGTTCGGGAACAACACTGCGGTCCCATTCGGGGCGGCAACATGCACCGCAAACCCCGCTTGGTTCGCCAGGCTCGAAAGCGCCTGAGCAGTCGGTGATCCACCAACGATTGCCAGACTGGGGCGCGCCACAACCGGGTCGATGAAGATATCCAGGGTTCCCCCGCTGTGACAGCTCATGCCAAAGTCCACGATGCCGGGTTCCGCGACACCGGTTTGCTGCGGACTGACCCGGATCAGCCGCGCCTGGCCATCTTGGAGAGCCTGCTTAGCGGTTTTAAGTACGGCGGGCTGTGCGCAACCGCCACCGATCCAGCCGAGTATTTCGCCCTCTTGGGTAATCACTGCCTTCGCACCCGGCTTGGCCGCCGTCGGCGACTCTGCGCGCACCACCGTTGCCAGCGCGAACGGCCGACCTGCTGCCTTAAGCTGCACCGCCCGATCCAATATCTCATCGCTGTTGATCATTCGTTCACTCCGCTTGCTGTCTTGAGGCATCCACTACATCGCGCAAAGCGTCGGCTCGAGTGCCTCAAGGCTCTCTACGTTATGCGCAGGCGCGAACACATCGAGCAGCGGGAGCGCCGCCAAAAGCGACTGCGTTCGCGGCTCGTAACCGTCTCGTCCCAGTAGCGGACTGAGCCAGACCAACTTTTTGCAGCGCCGCTTGATAACCGACAGCGCATCGGCGAGGTTCTCTGGCTCCCCGGTATCGAGCCCGTCGCTCACGACGACCACGATGCTTCGACTGTTGAGCAGTTGCCCATGCCGTTCATTGAAATGCGCAAGACACTCGCCAATCCGCGTTCCTCCACCCCACCCCTGAGACAACAGGGCGAGGTTGGCTTGCATCTTTGCCGGATCGGCCTGGCGAAGCGCTTCGGTCACAGGCACCAGCCGGGTGTGGTAGGCAAACGCGGCGCTGTCGCTGAACGCGTTGACGATGCCCCGCGCAAACCGCAGAAACATGTTGCTATAGAGCGCCATCGATCGGCTGACGTCGATGATCAATATCAGCCTCGGTTGGCGACGGCGGCGCTGGCGGTAGACCAGTTGCAATGGCAGGCCGCCAAACCGCAAACAGCGCCGAACGGTCCCGCGAAGATGTATCAACCGTCCCTGTCGGCGCAATCGCTGACGACGCTGCATCCGCCGGCGCATTTTTCGCGCAAGCCGCTCAACCAGGCGTTCGACCGTACGCTGCTGATGGGTGTCTGACAGCAAGCCGAAATCTGCGCGGGCCAGACTCTCTGTAGCGGTGGCGCCGTCGTTTGCCGCCCCGCCATCCGCTGCCGTGTCCTCGCCCTGCTCACCGGTGGCCTCCAAACCGCCGGGCGCAACGTTGCCAAGATTGCCAGCCTGCTTCCCGGATGACCGTCGCTGGACGGCAGCCCCCGGTCTGGCCTGTACCTTGCTTGACAGGTTCGCGGACCGCCAGTACGCGTCGAACAGGTCATCAAAACGTCGCCAGTCCTCGGCGTCGGTGCATAACAGCGCGCGCAGCCCCCAACGTAACTGCGTGACGTCAAACAAACCACAGTGCGCGGCCACGCGGTGGGCGTCGATTTCCTCGGCCACGCCGACCCTAAAATCATTCTCCCGCGCCAGTCGCACGAATTCTGTCAGCCTCACCTGGACCAGCGTTTGAAGGTTTTCAGTGCCCATCGCCGTAAGCATCTCTATACCGCCCGTGCGATCAGGCGCCCGATCTCGATGTCATCAAGCCCGACACTGTCCTCGCGGGTCTTCAGCAGGCACACCAGGGAGTCACGCACCTCCTCCGGTTCGGTATCGAGTGTCGTGATGTCGAGCTTCAACAGCGCAGCCGCCCAATCGAGCGTCTCTGCGATTCCCGGTTTTTTTCGGAGTTCAAGCTGGCGCAACGCTTGCACGAATGCAACGATCTGGCGCGCGAGCTGAGGGCCTACCTGTGGCACACGTGCATTGACGATACGCAGTTCTTTATCGAACGCAGGGTATTCGACGTAGTGATACAAACAACGCCTACGCAGGGCGTCGCTCAGCTCGCGAGTACCGTTTGAGGTCAATATGACCAGTGGTCGGGTGACCGCCGAGATCGTCCCAATTTCCGGCACCGACACCTGAAAATCAGATAACAACTCCAGCAGGAAGGCCTCGAACTCTTCATCGGCTCGGTCGATCTCATCGATCAACAGGACCGGTGGTCGAGCTTGCGTGATCGCCTGCAGTAGCGGGCGTTCGAGAAGATACTTCCGACTGAAAATCTGTTGCTCTGCGTTGTCCGGGTTAATCTTGCCCTGTTCCAGCAGCTTGATCGCCAGCAGCTGGTGCTGATAGTTCCACTCATAAACCGCGGAACTGACATCCAATCCCTCATAGCATTGCAAGCGGATAAGCCCGGCATCGAAAACACTTGATAGGACCCGTGCTATCTCGGTCTTGCCAACGCCGGCATCGCCTTCCAGCAACAACGGCCGCTGCAGCTCCTTGAACAACAGTAGTGTCGCCGCTAGTGACCGCTCTGCGATGTATCCCGCATCAGCCAAACGCCCCTGCAACGCCGCGACGCGCTGGCCCGGCGGTGCCGAATCCGCAGACAGGGCTCCGTTAGTTGATTGCTCAGCCGGCATTGGCCTTACGCTGGCCGAATAGGTTACGGATGAAGCCAACGATCAGAGACCAGGCAAAAGCAATGCCGTTGAGTTCTTTCGGTTGCTCCTCAAGCGAATCGCGCGCCTCGTCGGCTTCTGCACCCTCACCCATCGCCATCACGTTGTTGGCGAAGTTTTTGCCAAATTGGTTGAGAATCTGGTCGGCGACCTGTGTCATCATGCGTCCGCCAAGACTGGCCGCCTTGCCGGTCACCGAGACCTGCGCCTCGCCCTTCAGCACGCAGTTGCCATCGTCACCATCGACCACCCATGCCTTCAGATCCATGGTTGCCGAGGAGCTACCTTTGCTGTCCTGACCGTGCCCGACCAGGTGCAACTCGCGGGACTCCGGATTAAGCGACTTGATCTCAATATCGCCGTTGAATGCCATTGTCGCGGGCCCGAGCTTTGCCTTGACACGCCCCTTGTAGTTTTTCTCGTCTATCGTCTCGGTGATTTCCGCGCCGGGCATGCAACTCGCAACGCCAGAAATGTCTTGTAGAAAGCGCCAGGCCTGAGCCGGACTCGCTTCAATCGGAAACGCCTTATCAATCGCGACCTGCATAGCTATTCTCCTGACGGCGGCACCCCATAGGCGCCGCCTTTAAGTCCAATTCAATCCCGCTTGTCCAAGCCGAGCTCGTGTACCTGCTTCCAGACCCGATAGGCGTTGTGCGGCATATCCATATGGGTGATTCCCAAGTGGGAGAACGCATCGACAATCGCCGACGTGAAGCAGGGGATGCTGCCGACGTGAGGGGACTCCGCAACGCCTTTGGCACCCAGCGGATGGTGAGGGGATGGCGTAACGGTGTAATCCGTCTCCCATTTCGGCGTCTCAACGAAAGTAGGGATGAAGTAATCCATAAAGGTATTGCCGAGCGAGTTGCCTTCTTCATCGAAAGGCAGCTCCTGACCCATCGCAACCGCGAATCCCTCATTCAGGCCGCCATGTATCTGGCCCTCAATAATCATCGGGTTGATCCGGGTACCGCAGTCGTCCAACGCGTAAAAGCGCCGGATATCTGTTTGCCCGGTATGCTTGTCGATGTCGACCACACACAGGTAAGTGCCGAATGGATAGGTGAAGTTAGGGGGATCGTAGTAGTCCACTGCCTCAAGACCCGGCTCCATGCCTTCGGGCAGATTGTTGTAGGCCGCCCAGGCGATTTCCTTCATGGTCTTTTCCTGCCCGGGCACACCCTTGACCTTGTACCGGTCCACATCCCATTCGAGATCGTTCTCGCTGACCTCTAGCAAATGCGCCGCGATTTTTTGCGCCTTCGCGCGAATCTTGCGCGCGGCCATCGCCGTTGCAGCGCCACCGACCGGCGTCGAGCGCGACCCGTAGGTCCCAAGCCCATAGGGTGCCGTATCGGTATCACCCTCCTCGATCTGAATCTGATCGGATGGCAGACCAAGCTCGGTCGCGATGATCTGCGCATAGGTGGTTTGGTGGCCCTGCCCCTGGGTGATCGTACCCATGCGCGCAATCACACTGCCGGTCGGATGAACGCGTATCTCGGCGCTGTCGAACATGCCGACACCGAGGATGTCGCAGGTTCGGGTTGGGCCTGCGCCGACGATCTCGGTGAACGTCACCAAACCGATACCCATCAGTTCGCCTTTGGCACGCTTTTCCGCTTGCTCCTTTCTCAGGCCCTCGTAGTCAACGGCATCCAGCACCTTGTCGAGCGCCGTGTGGTAGTCCCCACTGTCCAGCTCCCAGCCGAGCGCTGTCTTGTAGGGGAACTGATCGGCCTTGACGAAATTTCGCCGCCGAATCTCCGCCTTGTCTATGCCGAGTTTTTGCGCAAGTACGTCGAGTGTTCTTTCGATCACGTACACGGCTTCGGTCACGCGGAACGAGCAGCGATAGGCAACGCCGCCCGGCGCCTTGTTGGTATAGACGCCATCGACACGGACGTGCGCGGTTGGAATATCGTAGGAACCGGTGCAGATGTGGAAGAAACCGGCCGGAAACTTGCTCGGATCGGCGCAGGAATCAAACGCACCGTGATCCGCGAGCACGTTGACGCGTAGGGCCTTGATCCGACCGTCTTTATCCGCCGCCAGTTCGCCGGTCATGTGGTAATCGCGGGCAAACGCAGTCGTCGACAGATGCTCCATTCGGTCCTCGACCCACTTGACCGGGCGACCCAGAACGATCGAAGCGACAATCGAGTTGACGTAGCCGGGATAGATGCCAACTTTGTTGCCGAAGCCGCCACCGATGTCTGGCGAGACAATACGGACCTTGCTCTCGGGTATGCCCGACAACATCGACACGACCGTGCGCACGACGTGTGGCGCCTGCGAGGTGATGTATACGGTCAACTGCTCATTGACCTTGTCGAACGACGCGACGCACCCACAGGTTTCAAGTGGACTGGGGTGGACGCGTGGGTAGTACATCTGCTGCTTGACGGTAACTTCCGCCTCGTCGAAAACCCGGTCGGTCGGATCTTTGTCGCCCGCCTCCCAGCGGAAGATGTGGTTGTCATGAATTCGCTTGCTGTGCGCGCCCTCGGTCTTTCCGACCAAATCCTCGCGCAACACTGGGGCGTCATCGTCCATCGCCTTGTGGGCATCGACCAATACAGGAAGAGGCTCATACTCAACCTCTACCAGATCAATCGCATCGGCTGCGATGTAACGATCATCGGCAACAACGACGGCGACCTCCTGATACTGGAAGTGCACCTTCTCATCGGCCAGGACCGCCTGTACGTCACCCGCCAACGTAGGCATCCAATGCAGGTTCAGCGGCTTCAGATCATCGGCTGTGAGGACCGCATGCACGCCAGGTAGGGCCAGTGCTTTATCCTTGTTTATCTTCTTGATGCGGGCATGTGCATACGGACTTCTCACCATGTCTGCGAACAACATGCCCGGGAGCTTGATGTCGTCGACGTAGTTGCCCTTACCCTGCACAAAGCGAGGGTCTTCTTTCCTTTTCCTGGAACAACCAATGCCCTGCAGATCGTCTTCGCGTTGCTTCGTTGTTTGTTGTTGAACGTCTTCAGCTATTGCTGCCATTGCTTTCTCCCGTCAGGCCTGCTGCAGTTTTTCAGCCGCCGTGTGCACGGCCTTCACGATGTTTTGATAACCGGTGCAACGGCACAGGTTTCCGGACATGCCCCAACGAATCTCGTCGTCCGAGGGATTGGGGTTCTCCTGCAACAGCCGGTAGGCGCGGACGACCATGCCAGGCGTACAAAAGCCGCATTGCAGACCATGCTCCTCGATGAAAGCGCTCTGCACCGCATTCAGGCCGTTGGCATCCGCCATGCCTTCGACGGTCATCACATCACCGCCGTTCGCCTGAACCGCCAACACAGTGCAGGCCTTAACCGATTTGCCGTTCAGATCGACGGTACAAACGCCGCAATGCGATGTCTCACAGCCAATGTGGGTACCGGTTTCCCTGAGCGTCTCGCGGATGGTGTGAACCAGGAGCTCGCGCGGCTCGACCAGGGCGTCCACGTCACGCCCGTTGAGTGAAAACGTAATGTGTTGCTTTGCCATACCGTCAGCTCCTGGCCCGCTTGAGGGCATCTCGAATTGATCGACGCGCCATCTCCGCCGCCATGTGGGTCTTGTACTCGGCGTCACCACGCAGGTCCTCGGCAGGATCACAGACGCTCATGACGGCATCCGCGGCCTGCTCGATCAGCGCCTCGTCAATAACCTTGCCGCGCAGCAGTGCTTCAGCCGCCTCGGCGCGAATCGCCATCGGTGCGACGTTGGTGAGGGCGATACGAATGTCCGTGCATACGTCGTCTTTGAGGGTCAGCACGACCGGAGAACCGGCCGTTGCGTAGTCGCCGGTTTTCCGCTTGAGCTTGTTGTAGCCATATCCCATCCCCGGTTTGGCTATCGGCACCCGAATCGCGGTAAGGATTTCGCCCTCTTCCAGGCCGGTCCAGTAGGTGCCGAGAAAGAACCCGTTGGCCGGTGTTGTGCGCTCGCCATCCGGGCCGCGAATGACAAACTCTGCGTCGAGCGCGAGCATCACCGCGGGGTGGTCATTACCAGGGTCGCCATGCGCCACGTCGCCACCGACCGTGCCGCGATTTCGTACCTGGGGATCCGCGACCAGCTTTGCGGCATCAACCAACAGCGGGACGTGCTCCTGAAGCACGGCCGAATCGATGAGCTCGTTTTCGGTCGTCATCGCACCGATATGGACTTGCTCGCCGTCGAGGCAGATGCCTTTCAATTCATCGACACCATTGATATCGATAAGGTGAGCCGGCTCGGCAAAACGCAGCTTCATCATGGGTAGCAGGCTGTGGCCGCCTGCCAACACCTTGGCATCCTCGAGGTCGCTGAGAAGTCCAATGGCCTCGTCAACGCTCGAGGCCGCGTGATATTCAAACTCGGATGGGATCATATTGATTACCCTCTATCGCACACATGGAAGACCGCGCTTTCGAAGAGCGCTTGTAGAAGCCAAAGTTGGACGATTTAGTGACATGCGCCAATCGATGGCGCACCAATGGCAGATTCACGGCGTGAATCGCCGGATCAGAGTAATGAATGGTATATCCCGACACCACTGAGGAAATACGACAGGCAAGGACTGCCAAACAGGCCTTACCGCGGTGTTACAACAACCTGCCACCTGCTAAGAAAGCGGCGCAATATATCAACAAATACTGGACAACGGGGCAGCGCCAGGCGACGCCAAAGAAGCAGAGTGTTCTCGGCCAGTGGTCTCTCGGACCAGACCGTTTGTGGCGAAAATCATCAAGGCGCAACAGATCAACCTATCGTCCGAAAAGAACAGCCGCGCTAGCTCAACCCGAGCATCTCTTTGAGCGTGCTGACCTTATTGCGACTTATCGGAATCTTGATGTCGTGATAATCCATCAGGATGAAACACTGATCGTCGATCTTTTCGAAGGATTTGGCGAACCGGAGGTTGGCGATATGGCTTCGGTGAACCCGAATGAAGGTTTGCCCATCCAGTCTCGACTCCAACTCGGAGATCGCCAGGTTGCAAAAAAAATCGCCCTCACAAGTGAATAATCGTGAGTATTTGCCGTCTGCCTGGATACAACACACCGTCTCCAAATCGACGAGCAAAACCCGCTGGTCTTTATAAACAGGGACTTTGTACAGGCGTTTCCGCGCATTAGCGTCGTCTCCCGCGGCCACGGAGGTCGACTGATCAGCGGTCGCGTCTTCACCTGGCGTGGTCGCAAGATCGGTAAGGTCATAAAACACCATACAGGTCCCTGCACCTGCATCCTTACCACACATCTTGGATACCTTGATCAAAAGCACCCGGTCCGGGATGTTGATCATCATGGTCATTGGCGGGGGCGATTTGGCGGGACAACTCGACTGGTCGAGCAGCCATTTCACTTTCTCGCGGCTGCGCTCCGGATGAATGGAGAGTATCTCCTCGCCGATCAGTTCACCCGGTCGGACGTTCAGCACCTCCATCGCAATCCCATTCATCGCGGTAATGTGGTTGCGTTGGTCTAGCCAGACCATGCCGGGGTCGAACTGCTGAAGCTTGTGCTGAATCGTTTCCAAAGTCTCTCCAATTGCCGACTGTTTGCGACGGTGCAGAGAGACTCGGACTGCCTGATAAGTCTATCGATGGCTGGGCGCGGCATAAACGCTGCGTCTCCGCGCAGCTTTCATCAGCCACAAGAGTAACGCCCGGGAGGTCCTTTAAACAACTCACTCGCTCGGGTAAATGGTCTATCCGGCTTAATACGGCGCTTTCTGTTGTCTCAACAGGGATGGCCGTCGCGTCCGCTGTGTCGATCAAGCGGTACACCACAACAACACGATTGCCATTCCCCAGGCCCATCGTCGTCAGAACCACATATCCAGCTAGCGCCGAAGCTGGCAAGACCGAGCCCCTCCCCTCGCCCTCCACGATCAGAATCGAGGTCTCGGTTACCCGGCGTGGGTGTCCAGGGATAGGCGCGATGTACCGGTATCTTCCGGTAATGTTGGGGAAAACCAGCGACTCCGGCGAATTCGCAATCCTTAGTGCCAGCGAGCAGGTGACGTCGGCGTCGTGAAGGCAATGCAGAGAGACGCTGACACTTGAGCCGACCGGAAGCGATTGCGCCGTTTGCTCGGCCTGGGAAACGAACCAGACGCGCCACTCCCCGCGACGGGCTTGCTCAAACTGATAGTAGCCGTGCAGGAAACGATTGCCGACACAGAAGCTGGGGGCAGCGCCGTGCCGCTTGGTCCAGAGCTTCCAGGTCTCTGCCCAACGCCCTTGTGGATCAGCAACCCCAAAACGCCGCCAATCGGTTTGCGCCGCAAAACTTGATCGAAATCCTCGATTCATCCGCCGAAAATAGTCGGTCTGGGTCATGCTATTACCCTGACCCGCATGGGTGACACGCAGACATCAGGGCCTGAGCGGAACTCGTCAGGCCACGCCGGCAACCAGCGCCTCCCAATCCAAAGGCTTAGCTGGACCGACCTTCAAGACGATATCCCCTTCATCCGACTCGAGCGGCTCACGCGTTGCCAATTGATGGGCCAAAACCGCATGCGTGGCGTCAGACACATTGTCCTCCTGCATCGCGCGCTTGGTTACACGGTGCTCCAAGACATCCACTGGCGCATCGCAATCAACAATGATCGACGGTAGCCCAAGACGATGACAAAGTCGCCGAAATGGTTCGCGTTGCGATCGTTTGAGAAACGTCGCATCGACGACAACAACATAACCGGCTACGGAAACCTGCTCAGCGAGTCTGGCGAGTTGCGCATACGTCGCTTCGGTGATGTTGTCATCATATCCACCGGCCACACTGGCATCCGCGGTGGCGGCAAGGCCCAGTAGGCGTTTTCGTTCAACGTCCGAGCGCACGGAAATAGCGGGCAAGCGATCGGAAATCTGCTGCGCGATAAAGCTCTTTCCACTGCCCGATACACCCCGCATCATGATGATCGCGCGACGTTGCGGCGTGGTCAGTGAAGCCGCCAGTTCGAGGTAGCCATCGAGTTCCCGCGAAACGGCCTCTCGCTCCGGATTCTCTGGATCGAGCTGACAAAGACGTATCGCCGCAATCTTGGCCCGCACCATCGCCCGGTACACTTCATAGAGATTCAGGAGAGTCAGGCCTTCATAGTCCGCACTGATTGCGAGATAACTGTTCAGAAACCGAGACGCCGCTTCGCGACCCAGCCGTTGCTTGAGATCCATTGTCATGAAAGCAATGTCGTTGATGACATCGATCCAGCGAAAACCGGGGTTGAATTCGATCGCGTCGAATACAACGGCTTCGTTGTCGATCAACGCAACGTTGCCAAGATGCAAATCACCGTGGCATTCGCGAACCTTCCCATCACGCCGGCGCCCATCGATGCGATCAGCAAGCCGTTGCTGCTGACGCACTGTCCATTGCTCAATCGGAGTCAACTGGCCGAGGCGGGAAGGAACCAATTCCCGCAGTTGCTCAAAATTTTGCATCATGGGCGAAAAAACGGCTTCAGTTGAGCCAAAAGGGAGATCAGCTGATGCCTCAGCCGCCACCGCGTGAAATGTCCCGACCTGGCGGGCCAGTGCGTCGAGCAATTCAGGCGTGACTTGATCGAGCATCGTGGACAAGATCGCATCAGGATCAAAGCGTTGCATTTTCACCGCCCAGTCGAGCAGCTCGCCAGCCCCCTCGATTTCAGGACTGTCCAGTGCACCGGTGATGCGACTGACACCCAGGTAGATCTGTGGCGCCAAGCGTCGATTGAGTCTGAGTTCTTCGCGGCACGCTTGCTCACGATCTGCGATTTCAAGGAAGTTCAGAAAACCGAGATCAAGCGGTTTTTTGATCTTGTAGGCCCGGTCACCCGCCAAGACGACCGTGGAGATATGCGTATCGATACGGCGACGCTGCCCACCCTCTGTTTTCCACGCCCGAGGGTCCAGCATCGCCTGAATCAGCGCCTCATGCTGCTCAAGTGTGTCTACGCTCATACTTGCCTATCCTGGAACAAATGGTAACTCCCTATGATCACGAGCCACCCGGCATGCGGTAAAGTTTGATCGCAACGCTAAGTGGATAGATGTCATATCGCCATACGCCCTCAAGCCGGAGACATAAGTTCAATGCAGATCAGCCACTCAGGCACCCTGTCCGAAAGGTCCGACCATGACCTTATCATCGAACACTTGCCGCTCAAGCAAAGCACCCTGCTAGAACTTGGCTGCGGCAATGCATTGACCACACGGCGACTCGCGGAGGCTCACCCTGATTGCAAAATCATTGCGCTCGAAGTCGACCGGACCCAGCACGAAAAGAACCTCCAGGCTGGCGCTCCAGCTAACGTCCGGTTCGATTTGGGAGGTGCAGAATCAACCGGTCTTAACGACGGGAGCATTGATGCGGTAATCATGCTGAAGTCGCTGCATCATGTGCCGGTGGAATCGATGGACCGGGCATTGACGGAAATCGCCCGGGTGCTCCGGCCACATGGGCTTGCCTACATCAGCGAGCCGGTCTACGCGGGCGATTTCAATCGAATTCTGCGGCGCTTTCACGACGAAAAAAACGTTCGAGAGGCTGCGTTCGCGGCCATTCAGCGTGCCGTCGAGAATGGACGTTTTACCCTGGAAAACGAGATCCATTTTCTCTCGGAAAGCCGCTTTGTCGGCTTCGAAGAGTTCGAACAGCGCATCATCGGAGCGACGCACTCGGAATTCTCGATCGGCGAACAGCTGCTCGAAGAAATCCGCTCAGCGTTTATGCCCTTCGTCGGTCCAGACGGCACCGCCGTGTTCAAAAATCCGATGCGGGTCGACCTACTGCGTCGACCTGGCTAGTAGGCCATCAACGCTGGCGCCAACTGCCACCGGCATCTTGATACCAGTAACCCGGCAAAGCCTCCTGTGCCCAGACCTTGGCGAAGGTCTGGCGTACGTCAGCCTCCCACTCGGGGTGGCCATTGGCATTCGCAATCTCCCGGTAGAGCCGATTACGGTCGGCGTTGTCGTCCGCGACCAGTTTCTTCAACCGGTTGCGGTCTTTCAGCGCTGTCGCCCCAAGATCGCGAACAGCAACCGTACCGCGGTTATCAAAGCCTATCGCCCCCGCGCGATAAAACGGCGCCAACTCGGCCTGTCGCTGCTGCATGCTGGATCGAATCGCACGAATGGCGCCGGTGTTGATATTGATATCGGCCTGGGCTGCATGGGCTGAGGGAATCGCGTGTTCGAGCACAAGCCCCAGCATCACCAGCATGGTGTTCGCTGGCGTCTCGCGATTCGATTGCTTGTCGCCGCCTTCAGCCGATGGTGGCTGCTCTGCCGGTGCATCATCGCTTTGCAGTACATCACGAACAATCGTCCGGGCGGCCTCTTCGGCGGCGGCCGCAGGGAAATAGATGTTGATCGTCACACAAGCGCTAAGCAGCATGACGAGTAAAGGATATCCAAGTAGTTTTCTGCTCATGACCTGTCCTGACTTCATTATTCTATCTTTGCCCCTTCGACCTGGATCTTTTGCAGGCGTTCAACGAGATCGTTCCAGGCCACGCGGCGATTTCGGCCGATCACATCGATCCGAGGCAGCCCGCTGCCCCGCACAAGGTAGTAGCCACCATCATCGCGCGCAAGGCCACCGACTTCCGCCGTATTGCCTTCAAGCTGAATCCGCGCGTCAATTGCATCATACGAGAATTCTTCAAAAATCCTCAGGAACGATGCAGACAGCCCGGCAGGTATCCCGCTGCCAAGTTCGGTGAGGTTTTCGACGGCTCGCTGACTGATACGGCGTCGCATTTTGTCGTTGGGGGGTGTGTAGAGATGCAAAGTCAATCGATCCGGCTGCCAGGCGACCAAACGAAGATCCTCCAGATCGCCGTCAAGCTGGCCTTCGATACGACCGAACGCAAACGTTTCGGTCAGTGCCTGTAGATTCAGGCCACGCAGCGTCGCATCCGCCGTGAGGATAGGAACGGCACCCAGCGGTTCGCGAATATTCAGATCACTGACCTGAATGTCGCCATCAAACGCCTTCAGACGCAACTCCCCACCAATCGAAAACGTGCGATCCACGTATCGCATGTCGGTCAGCACGGCCGCGAGAGTGCCCTTGAAGGGCTGCCATTTCAATTCACCGGTAAGTCGCTCCAGTGATACATCGTGGATCGCCGCGCTGGCGGTCCATGTCGGCTGCGCGCCATCGACCAGCACACCGCTGAGTTCAAAGCGATCGAGCGCGATTCGACCGTTTAGCAACGGCACGACCACCGGCTCCATGAGTCTCACACGGTCCGCGGCAAACTGCGCCTGGGCGTCGAACGCACCTGACGTTATACCCAGCAGTGTTACGCCGTCAGTGCTTACGGTCGATACCGAACCATCCGGTACTCGCTTCCACGCGACGCTACCGGTCGTCGAATGCAGCGCGAAACGCTGTTTTCGATCTTCCAAGGTCAGTCCGTTGAGCGTCAGACCCGCCTGTTCCATGCCAACGCTGTCAAAATGCAGCACAAAGCCGACGCTGCCAGAGAGCGCCATGTCGTCAGCCGGTGTGCCCAGTAGAAACGGCTGCAACAACAGTGCATAGACGCGGCTGGCATCATCGGCGTGCGCGGCAATCGTCAGTTCCTGGATCTTCATCGCGCGCGTGTCGATGCGGCCGGCGCCAGAGATCGTCAGCGCATCGCCGAATTGCACCGAACCGCTGCTGATTTCCAAAAGCGTTCGCTCGTCGGCCAAAGCACCCGACAAGGCCAGCATCACCGTACCCTCGGCCGCATTGACAAATAAGGGGTCGCTGTAAAGCGCACCCTGCGGCCAGCGCCAGGTCGTCTCGAACTGCCAATCGCCACGGCGCTCTGTTGCCGAAAGATCGACACGCACGATAGCGTTCTCGGCTGCCTGGGTCCCATCGGGCGATGCATAATTGACCTGGTCGATGACAAACTCGCCTCGCGCCTTACCCGGTCCTGCATCAACTCTGTGCCACTCGAGCGTGCCGCTGAGCCTGCCCTGCGCATTCCAGTCTCGCGGAAAGCGCGGCAAATCGAACAAGGTTTGCAATCTTGGAACACTCAGCCGATAGGCCTGCATCTCGACCTGCATCGCTGACGCCCGTTGGATTATGGATAGGCCGATCGTCCCACCAACCATGCGCAGAGACGGAATCGCTAGCGAGAACGCCCCACTGTCCTGCCAGAAGCCGGACCAAGTCCCGGTTTGGGCGCCAACCGGGGAATCCGCCAGCCTGAGGCGGCCATCCTCGCAACGCCAGCGGTCGTCTACGTAGCTGACATCGCACTGCAATTGCAGGTCAGTCAGCGTTCCGTGCTGGTCTGGCAATTGCAGCGATGCGATACCTATAGCCAGGGTCAGATGCGTCTCGGCAGATGATGCTATAGCTAGGCTTATCCCGTTGACCTGCCAATCGTCGGTGTCGATCGCATCAACGGAAAACGCAAGATTGACCGCCGAGATGGCGGGCGAAGAAAGAAACAGCACGGTGGCGAGGATGCCGAGACCGGCTCCGAAGGGTTTATTGATTCGTCGAAATAGCCTTACCACGACGCCCAATGTGCGGCGACGTGCACGGCTCCGTCAAGCCGCGCGACAGCAAAAATGCTCGAAACACCGTTGGTCAGAACACGTCACCCGGGACGCGCACCCAACCTTCCATCAACACCCGCGCGCTGCGACTCATGACAACCTTGTCCACCGTCCATGCCGCCGCGCTTTGCGTTGCCGAGGCACCAACCTTCAGCGTCCCCGACGGATGACCGAAGGTCACAGACTGCCGAACACCACCGCCCGCCGCGAGGTTGACGAGCGTGCCCGGTATCGCGGCCGCCGTGCCGATAGCGACCGCGGCGGTTCCCATCATCGCGTGATGGAGTTTGCCCATCGACAACGCGCGCACGTTCAAATCGATCGACTCGGCAGGCACCTCTTTGCCGCTTGATGCCAGATAGGCCGCGGGTGGACCGACAAAGGCTACCTTCGGGGTGTGCTGGCGCGCGGCGGCGGCCTCCACATTTTCGACCAAACCCATCCGCACCGCCCCGTGCGCCCTGATGGTTTCGAACCGCGCCAGCGCCTGTGCATCTTCATTGATGGCGCCTTGCAGCTCGGTCCCCGTGTACCCCAGATCGGCGGCATTCATGAAAATAGTCGGAATTCCGGCATTGATCATGGTGACTTTCAGTGTCCCGACGCCGGGCACGACCAGCTGGTCGACCAGGTTGCCCGTCGGGAACATCGCCTCCGCGGCATCTACCGGCTGCATGAATGCGATCTCGACCTCTGCGGCCGGGAAAGTAACGCCATCCAGCTCAAAGTCGCCCGTCTCTTGGACTTCGCCATTGGTGATCGGCACGTGCGCGATGATGGTCTTGTTTATGTTGGCCTGCCAGATTCGTACGACTGCGATGCCGTTTGCGGGGATCCGCTGTTGCGCAACCAAGCCGTTGCTGATCGCAAACGAACCTACGGCCGCGGTCAGGTTTCCACAGTTGCCACTCCAATCGACAAACGGGCGATCGATGGCAACCTGTCCGAACAGATAATCGACGTCGTGGTCGGCACGATCACTGCTATCCAGGATCACCGTCTTACTGGTACTCGACGTGGCACCGCCCATACCATCGGTATGCTTGGCGTAAGGATCCGGGCTACCAATCACGCGCAGCAACAATGCATCCCGCGCCGCGCCCGGTGTTTGGGCGCGTTCCGGAAGATCACGGCGCTTGAAGAAGACGCCTTTACTGGTGCCGCCACGCATGTAAGTGGCCGGGATTTTTATCTGCGGTGCATGAGTCATCATGAAACCTGTCAGTTAAAGACTGCGCTATGGCGGCGCTACCTGATTACGCGGCATCCGCCGCGGCGAGGAAGTCCTGCGCAAACCGTTGCAGCACCCCACCGGCCTGGTAAATCGCTACCTCTTCTGCCGTATCGAGCCGACACTTCACAGGGACCTCAACAGCCGCGTCGTCGCGCCGCTGGATCTTCAGTGTCAATGTCGCGCCGGGTTTCGGTTCGCCGATAACATCGAACGTCTCTGTGCCGTCAATCGCATAGGTCATGCGGGTGTCGCCCGGCAGAAACTCCAACGGCAACACCCCCATGCCGACCAGATTGGTGCGATGAATCCGTTCAAATCCCTCGGCAACAATCGCCTCGACCCCTGCCAGACGCACCCCTTTGGCTGCCCAGTCCCGTGACGACCCCTGTCCATAGTCGGCGCCTGCCACAATGATCAGCGGCTGTTTGCGTTGCATGTAGGTCTCGATCGCCTCCCACATGCGCATGACCTCGCCTTCCGGTTCCAACCGGGCCAACGACCCCTGTTTCACCTGGCCATTCTCCTGCACCATCTCGTTTAACAGTTTCGGGTTCGCAAAGGTCGCCCGCTGCGCGGTCAAGTGATCACCACGATGCGTCGCATAGGAATTGAAGTCTTCTTCGGGTAGGCCCATCGACGCCAGATATTCTCCAGCCGCACTGGTCGGTAAGATCGCGTTCGATGGCGACAGGTGATCGGTTGTAATGTTGTCCCCGAGGACCGCGAGAGGACGCATTCCCGCGAGCGTCCGCGCCCCTGCCAACGCGCCTTCCCAATAGGGCGGTCGCCGAATGTAGGTACTCTTGGCGCGCCAGTCGTACAACGGGCTGTCGGCCTTTTCAATCGCGCCCAGATCGAACATCGGCTGGTAGATCCGTTGGAACTGTTCCGGCTTGACGTAAGCAGCGACAATCTCGTCGATTGCCTCATCGCTTGGCCAGATGTCTTTGAGCGTAATCGGGTTCCCGTCTCGATCCACACCCAAGGCGTCTTTCTCAATATCAAAACGCACGGTACCAGCGATCGCATAAGCCACCACCAGGGGTGGCGAGGCCAGAAAGGCCTGTTTGGCATAGGGATGGATCCGGCCATCGAAATTACGGTTGCCGGACAAAACCGCCGTCGCATAGAGGTCGCGATCAACCACCTCCTGCTGGATTGCGGGATCGAGCGCACCACTCATGCCGTTACAGGTCGTACAGGCATAACCCACGATGCCGAAACCGAGCTTTTCCATCTCGGTCAACAGCCCCGCTTCTTCCAGGTACAGGCGGGCCACCCGCGAACCGGGCGCAAAGGAGGACTTCACCCATGGCTTGCGCACGAGACCAAGCCGATTGGCGTTGCGTGCCAATAGCGCAGCCGCGACGACGTTACGCGGGTTAGAGGTATTCGTGCAGCTGGTGATGGCGGCGATGATCACCGCGCCGTCGGGCATCTTGCCCGCTGCTTCCTCGGCTTTAGCTTTGTCAAGATCTATGGCGATACCACGGCTGGCCAGATCGGCAGTCGCCAGACGACGATGCGGATTGGACGGCCCTGCCATATTTCGGCCGACCTTCGATAGATCGAACTCAAGCACCCGCTGGTATTCCGCGCCCGCAAGATCGTCAGCCCACAACCCGGTGGCTTTGGCATAACGCTCAACGAGATCGACTTGTTGCGGGTCACGCCCCGTCAGCGTGAGGTAGTCGATAGTCTGCTGATCGATGTAGAACATGCCGGCGGACGCGCCGAATTCCGGCGTCATGTTGGAGATAGTCGCCCGGTCGCCGATCGTCAGGTGCTTGACGCCATCGCCAAAAAACTCGAGATAGGCCGACACGACCTTCTGGTTGCGCAGGAATTCGGTCAATGCGAGCACAATGTCGGTGGCCGTAATGCCAGGCTGACGGCGGCCAGTCAATTTAACCCCAACGATTTCCGGCAAGCGCATCATCGTCGGGCGACCCAACATGACCGTTTCCGCTTCCAGGCCACCGACACCAATCGCGATGACACCCAGGCAGTCGATGTGTGGCGTATGGCTATCGGTGCCGACACAGGTGTCGGGATAGGCAACGCCATCACGAACCTGGACCACCGGCGACATCTTTTCCAGGTTTATCTGATGCATGATGCCGTTGCCGGCAGGAATGACATCAACGTTGTCGAACGCGGTTTTGGTCCATTCGATGAAGTGGAAACGGTCCTCATTCCGGCGGTCTTCGATGGCGCGATTTTTCTCAAATGCCTCCGGGTCGAATCCGGGTGCCTCAACGGCCAGGGAATGATCGACAATCAACTGTGTTGGTACGACAGGATTGACCTTTGCGGGGTCGCCGCCCTCGTTCGCTATCGCATCGCGCAGACCGGCGAGATCGACCAGCGCGGTCTGGCCAAGGATGTCGTGACAAACGACCCGAGCCGGATACCAGGGGAAATCCAGATCGCGCTTGACCATAACGATCTGTGTTAGCGCATCTGTCAGCATCGACGGCTCACAGCGGCGTACCAGTTGTTCGGCTAACACACGGGACGTGTACGGCAGCTTTTGGTATGCACCCGGCTGGATGGCTTCGACAGCTTCCCGCGTATCGAAATACATCAGGTCGGTGCCCGCAAGAGGCTTTCGGTATTTTGTATTCATATCATCTGCGACTGGAGGCTAGTTGACACAGCCAAAACGTTGTTGACGCTCAGCGCTCGTCAATTGGCATGAATTTCATATTTTCCGGGCCCACGTAATTGGCGGACGGGCGAATAATCTTGCCGTCCTGCCGTTGTTCAATGACGTGAGCCCCCCATCCCGCGGTACGGGCGATGACAAACAGCGGCGTGAACATGTCTGTCGGAACCCCCATTTGGTTATAAGAGACCGCCGAGAACCAATCCAGGTTCGGGAACATGTTTTTCAGTTCCTTCATCACGTGTTCCAAGCGATCGGCGACGTCGTACATGGTGTGGCTGCCGTTCTCGTCGGACAAATGCTTCGCAACCCGCTTGATAACGACGTTGCGCGGATCAGAGATCGTGTAGACCGGATGGCCAAACCCAATAACGATCTCTTTATTGGCGACACGTTCCCGAATATCGGCCTCGGCCTCATCAGCCGACGCGTAGCGGCTTTGGATACGGAACGCCTCCTCGTTGGCGCCGCCATGTTTAGACCCCCGCAAAGCACCAATCGCGCCAGTCAGTGCCGAATACATGTCAGCGTTGGTCCCCGCAATCACACGGGCGGTGAATGTCGATGCATTGAACTCGTGCTCGGCGTACAAGATCAGCGACGTATGCATGGCCCTTATCCATGAGTCTTTCGGGGGCCTGCCGTGCAACAGCTCGAGAAAATGGCCGCCGAGGGACTCCTGATCCGTTTCGAGATCGATTCGCTTGCCGTTCTGGGCGTAGTGATGCCAGTACAACAGCATCGACCCACCCGCCGACATCAGCCGATCGATGATATTCCGTGCATCTGCCTCCGCATGATCGTCGCGCTCCGGTTGGCAGCTACCCATGATCGAATAGCCGGTGCGCATCACGTCCATCGGATGGGCGGTTGGTGGCAACGCTTCAAGCGCACGCTTGACTGGCATTGGCAGCGTACGCATGGATTTTAGCTTGGCTTTGTAGGTCTTGAGCTGTGAGTGGCTCGGCAATTTACCGTGAATCAGCAGGTAGGAAATCTCTTCGAATTCGCATGTTTCGGCAAAATCCAGGATGTCGTAGCCGCGATAATGTAAGTCATTACCCGTGCGGCCCACCGTGCAGACACTGGTGTTCCCCGCTGCGGTACCTGACAAGGCGACGGACTTTTTTGCTTTTGGCAGTACAGATTCGCTCATTGAGGTGGTCCTCACTTAACCCCGCATGTCAGCGGCGTGCATTTAGAATTAAAAGTGGGTTCAGGCGTCTTCCGCGGCAAACAGCTGATCCAGCTTTTGCTCGAACTCGTGGTAGCCCAGATAGTCATAAAGGTCCATTCGGGACTGCATCAACGGCATAACGCTTTCCTGAGTGCCTTCTTCACGGAGCGCCTGGTAGACCTTTAGTGCCGCGGCATTCGCCGCGCGGAAAGCGCTGAGCGGATACAGCGCGATACTGACGTTCACACTGGCCAGTTGTTCGACGGTGAACAGCGGTGTCGACCCGAACTCGGTGATATTCGCCAATACCGGCACCTTCACGGCATCGACGAATTCCTGATACTGCCCAAGCTCGGTGATTGCCTCGGGAAAAATCATGTCCGCACCGGCTTCAACACAGGCACAGGCGCGATCGATCGCGGCCGGCATGCCTTCGACTGCCAATGAATCGGTGCGCGCCATGATGACGAAATCGGGGTCGAGTCGGGCATCCACAGCCGCCTTCACTCGGTCGACCATTTCATCCTGAGGCACAATCGCCTTGTTCGGCCGATGCCCACATCGTTTCTGTTGGACCTGGTCTTCCAGGTGGATCGCGGCGGCACCCGCTTTGTCCATCGAACGAACGGCGCGGGCGATGTTGAATGCCCCGCCCCAACCGGTATCGACATCGACCAACACAGGCAGCGAGGTCACATCCGTGATGCGCCGCAGGTCGATCAATACATCTTCCATCGTGGTAATACCCAGATCGGGGATCCCACAAGAGCCCGCTGCCACGCCACCGCCAGAGATGTAGAGCGACTGGAACCCGGAGGCCTCTGCCAGACGTGCATGGTAGGCGTTGATAGCGCCAACGCACTGCAAAGGCCTCTCTGCCGCAACGGCCTCTCTAAATTTTCGACCAGCCGATTCGATCGTCATCGCTTTTCCTCAAGAGTTGTTCCGCGCAAGTGTCGTTGTCACAACACTCAACGCCCGCATTTACTGTTTGTTTTCATTCCGCATGGCCAACAATCGCTCGACGTTTTCCCGTGATGCCCTGATATGGGCGCGCATCATCATCTCGGCCATCTCGGGATCACGACGCTCTATCGCGTCGACGATATGGCCATGTTCGACAAACGCGCGGGGGCCGCGCTTGCTGCGCATCCCGAACTGGTAACGATAGAGCCTTACGAGGTGATAGAGGTCATCACACAACAACGCAACGATGCGGCTGTTATGACTGCCTTTGACAATCCGGTAGTGAAAGTCCAGATCACCCTGGCGCTGGAAATAGGCCTGGTCTGCATCATCGGCAATCTGCTGCCCATGCTGACTCAGCAACGCCTTGAGCTCTGCGACCTCACTTTCGGTCATGTGTTCAGCGGCAAGACGCGCAGCCATCCCTTCGAGCGCCTCACGCACATGAAATATCTCCAGCAGCTGTGCACTGCTTAATGACACCACTCGGGCGCCAACATTGGCTCGCCGCACGACCAGGCCGCAGGCCTCGAGCCGCGCAATCGCCTCGCGCAGCGACCCTCGGCTGATGCCGTAGCTACGCGCAAGTTCGGGCTCACTTATCTTGCTGCCAGCCGGCAAATCCCCTGCGACAATCGCTTCACGCAAGGACTGAAACAACCGCGCGGAGATGGTCGAGGAGGAAGCGTCGGCAGCAATTGGCAAAGGTGAGGCCATGCTATCGCTCAGGCCTTTGCGTAACCCAAGCCGCGCAGCGCCTCGCCTATCTCTTCGAGGATGGCGGGATCATCGATCGTCGCCGGCATCTTGTAGCTTTCGCCATCGGCGATTTTCACCATAGTCCCGCGAAGTATCTTGCCCGACCGGGTCTTGGGTAGCCGCTGCACCACGGCGACCAGTTTGAAGGCCGCAACCGGACCGATCTGGTCACGCACACGTTTGACCAGCTCGGCGGCGATCTCCTTATTGTCCCGTTCGGCGCCGGCTTTCAAAACAATCAGGCCTAGCGGCATCTGCCCCTTCAGCGCATCCGAGACACCAATGACGGCACATTCCGCAACATCGGTATGGCCGGACAACACCTCCTCCATGGCACCGGTGGACAGCCGGTGTCCTGCAACGTTGATGACGTCGTCGGTGCGACTCATGATCCAAAGATAGTCATCCGCATCGCGATACCCGGCGTCACCGGTCAGATAGAAACCGGGGTATTTGCTGAGATACGCGTCGATGAACCGTTGATCATTGCCCCATAGCGTCGGCAGGCAGGACGGTGCCATCGGCAACTTGACGACAATGTTGCCCATTTCACCGTCTGGCATTTCCTCGCCGCTCTCGGACAGGATCCGCACGTCGTAGCCGGGCATTGCCACGGTGGGCGAGCCGGGTTTGATCGGCATAGCTTCGATACCCATCGGATTGGCAGCGATCGCCCAGCCGGTTTCAGTCTGCCACCAGTGATCTACAACCGGCTTTTGCAATTTGTCACGGGCCCAGAACAGCGTGTCAGGATCGCAACGTTCACCGGCCAGAAACAGGTACTTCATGCACGACAGGTCATAGTCCTTCAGGTAAGCACCTTCCGGGTCTTCTTTCTTGATCGCGCGGAATGCGGTAGGCGCTGTAAACAGCACTTTCACCTGGTATTCACTGATGACACGCCAGAACGCGCCTGGGTCCGGGGTTCCGACCGGTTTCCCCTCGTACATCACGGTCGTGCAACCGGCCAGCAACGGGGCATAAACAATGTAGCTATGACCGACCACCCAGCCGACATCAGAGGCGGCCCAATAGACATCTCCCGCTTCCACGTCGTAGATGTTTTTCATCGACCAATGCATTGCAACGGCATGCCCGCCATTGTCTCGCACGACACCTTTCGGCTGGCCCGTCGTCCCTGAGGTGTAGAGGATGTATAGCGGGTCTGTCGCATCGACCGGCACACATTCCGCCGGTTCTGCTGCGGTTGTGGCGTCATCCCAGTCAAGGTCACGGCCGGCAACCAGCGGCGCCTCAGCCTGTGGTCGGGCCTTGATGATGCACGCATCGGGCTTGTGAGACGCCATCTCGATAGCGCTGTCGAGCAGCGGTTTGTAGGCGACCACCCGATTGGGTTCGATGCCGCATGACGCGCTCACCATGACTTTAGGTTTCGCATCATCGATGCGGGTCGCCAACTCGTTCGCCGCGAACCCACCGAACACGACCGAATGAATCGCCCCAAGGCGGGCGCTTGCCAGCATGGCGATTGCGGCTTCCGGGATCATCGGCATGTAGATCAGCACGCGATCGCCGGGCGCAACACCCTGGGCGCGGAGAACACCCGCGAAGCTGGCGACAACGTCACGCAATTCGCGGTAGCTGTAGCGACGCCTGGTGCCGGTCACCGGCGAGTCATGGATCAACGCCGGCTGGTCGCCCCGCCCCGCGTCTACATGGCGGTCGAGTGCATTGAAGCAGGTGTTGATTTTTCCGCCGGTAAACCAGCGGGGAACCGGCGATGCTTCGCGGTCCAAAACCTTATCCCAGGGTTGGTCCCAATGCAGGCCCTCCGCTGCTTCGCCCCAAAAACCCTCGGGATCATCCAGCGAACGTCGATAAATGGCTTGATAATCGCCCATAGCACCCCCTATTGCCGATGGAAAAGCCGGTGGGCTGCAGCATGTCTGCCCCTCGGTTTGTTGTTCTAATCGAACGGATTCAGTCTAGTTATGTTTGTTTTTGTTGCTTTAGGTACCGGAAATTGTCGACAGTTTAAGCAGAAAGACCGTAATTCAGGGCTTTTTCGGGAGAAATTACCCCTTATTTTTTTAAATTGTCGACATAAATGCACCTGAGCCGCGGTCAAACAGTACCTTGCCCGCCGGTTTTTGGTTTCCCACTGGAGCACTGGGATCTTGGGTATACACTTTAGTGAGGCTCGAATGTTTGAGATGCCCGCGCGGCACAGGGATGTGCGGGGATCTACAATCACGATAAGTAATTAAAAGTTATAGAAATATGAAGCTGCATCTTTGCCTTTGCGGCGAGCAAAAGGGCCTGGAGTGCATGTTTTGAGGTCACCTCTAGGGAAACGAATGTGCCCCAAAGAGCGATTGTAGTCGGATGAGTTATGTCTGCGTGACGGGTCGTTTGTTTGGGCGCATCGGGGGTTCGGTCATGCCCCTGCTGATGCGCCATCGCTCGGCCAAGCGGCGACTCGCCGCCGGCTTACTGTTGGTGTCGACTTTGCTAACGGGGCCCGGCTCCACCGCGGAACCAGCAAGCCCCCTGATCCTTGGCGTACATCCCTACCTTTCGTATTCCGCATTACGCATTCGCTTCGACCCGCTCGCGGAATATCTGACCAACCGGCTTGGCGTTCCGGTCACGGTGCGTGTCGGCAATACCTACGACGACCATGTCAAGGAGATCGGACACAATCGGATCGACATCGCCTACATTGGTCCAGTCGGCTACGTCCAGGTCGTGAATCGCTACGGCAGTAAGCCATTGCTCGCCCGGCTGGAGACCAACGGCACTGTCGAACTCGCCGGGCACTTCATCGTCCGTGACGACAGCCCACTTCGCCAGCTGAGCGACATCGCTGATCACCACGTCGGGTTCGGCGATCCACGATCGACCATGAGCAGTGTTTTACCGCGTGCCGTGCTTGAAAGATCGGGCATCGCTATCGGCCAGCAAACTCGCTATCGGAGCCATACGAGTATCGCGATAGCGGTACTCAGCGGACAGGTCGATGCAGGCGCGGTCAAAGACGAAGTATTTCAGCAGTTCAAAAAGCAGGGCCTACGGTCCCTCGCCCCGCTGCCGTCAGTATCCGAGCATGCCTTTGTGACGAGGGCCGATCTTCCTGAACAACTGACCGCTCAAATCCGGTCATTGCTGCTTGAGCTTGATCAATCTGAGGATGGCCGGCATGCATTAAAGGCCATCCATTCGCAGGCCAGTGGCCTGCGCGCCGTCAGCGATGCGGACTACGCCCCGCTTCGGGAACTGCTCTATCCGGAGACCAATGGCAATGACGGATGACGCGTTACCGAGTATTTCCAAGCCCAGCTGGATCTGGTCGACCTGGTTTGCTGCTGGGCTATTGATGCTTGGTGCCGCAGGTTTTATCTACTCAACCGAGCGAACAGCACACCTCAACGCGGCGCACGATCGCCTGGCCACCGAACTCAAGTACATCGAACACATGATCGCCGGCAGCCTGCAAACGGGGGCCCTGGATCAAATCGCGGAACAGATCAATGCGTGGGGCGATCTCAATCACGAGACCCTGGCGCTAAACCTGGTCGCCAATAATGGCTACACCATCGCCAGATTCGTTCGTCCCGGGAGTTACCTTGACCGGATTGAGCAAAGCGTGACAATCCCCTTTTCCTACCGTGATACCGCAACCCTGACGCTTGAAAAGTCGCTGGCACCAATCTACGAACAAGTCGATCGACTTGGCTACCAGCTCTTGGGCGCGGCAGTTATTTTTCAAGCAATTGCACTTTTCCTGATACGACAGCTCTACGCGCTTCGTCATCAAACACAGATTGCAAGACGCGAGTATGCCCAACGCCAACTCGCACAGGCAGAAATGGAGCGCATGGCAACCCATGATGCACTCACTTCACTACCGAACAGACGGGAACTCGAAAACCAGCTGAACCAGCGGGTGGCAGAGGCCATGCGATATGAACGTCGCCTCGCGGTGCTCTTTATCGATCTAGATGATTTCAAGCAGGTCAACGATACACACGGACATGCGACCGGTGACGAACTGCTTAAGATTATCAGTAACCGTATGCACAAATGCTTGCGCAGCTATGATTTGCTGGCACGTTTCGGTGGCGATGAATTTGTTGTCGTGCTGCATGACTTAAGAGATGAGGGTGAAGCCGAGCGAGTGGCAAGCAAGTTGCTCGAGAGTATCAAACCCCATGTTGAACTGGCCGGCCACCAAACCTATACATCGGCATCCATCGGTATCAGCCTTTTCCCGGATGACGCCGATCAACCCGCCGACCTGTTGCGGCATGCCGATGCTGCCATGTACATGGCGAAATCGCAGGGACGAGGCTGCTTCCGCTTCTTCACGGCGACCCTCAACGACGCCATGCAACATCAACAACGGATTGAAAACGGACTACACAACGCGCTGGCTACCGATCAACTGCGTCTCGTATTTCAGCCGAAACTCGACCTGGCGACACAAACGGTGAACAGCTGCGAGGCATTGCTCCGCTGGGAACACGATGGTCAGGAGATGCCACCGGCTGAGTTCATCCCTATCGCAGAACGTACCTTGCTGATACGCCAAATTGATGCGTTTGTGCTTGAGCACGCGGTCAGTCAACGCGCCGCCTGGCGCGATGCGGGGATCGAGGACCTGCGGGTAGATATCAATCTCTCTGGACAGGGTCTGCTGATTGGTTGCACCCTCGAACAACTTGAAGAGACGTTGCAAAGATACGATCTGCCGGCTAGTCAAATCGGCATCGAGCTGACCGAGCACACCTTGATTGAGGCCCCCGACGGGATCATCGAACATCTCAATCGCCTTCGTGAAGCAGGCTGCACGATCTCCCTCGATGACTTCGGTACGGGTTATTCTTCTCTCGGTTACCTCAAGCGCCTGCCAGTTGATGTGCTCAAGATTGACCGCGCTTTCATCAGTGAACTCCCCGACAACGCGCAGGATGAATCGATTGTGTCTGCGATTTGCGCGATGAGCCGCAGCCTTGGCAAACACACCCTCGCCGAAGGCGTGGAAACGGACGAACAACTGCGATGTGTCGAGAAACACAGCTGCCAGTCTATCCAGGGGTATCTGATCAGCCACCCGCTTGCTGCCAACCAGTTTATCGCGTGGCTGAAAAACCGAAACGATCCGAGGCCCACCGCAGCCGCGCAGTAGGCCGGATCAGTCAGTCTGCTTTTTGGTCGGCAAGGAACAACCACGTATCAATCACTGTGTCCGGGTTCAGCGAGATACTGCCAATTCCCCGATCGAGCAGCCATTTCGCCAAATCTGGATGATCCGACGGTCCTTGCCCACAAATACCGACATATTTGTTGGCTTTGAGACACGCCGTAATCGCCATATCGAGCATTTTCAAAACGGCTGGATTCCGCTCATCGAAGCTGTTCGCGACGAGACCAGAATCTCGATCCAGGCCCAGTGTCAACTGGGTCATATCATTCGAGCCAATCGAGAAGCCGTCAAAGTATTCGAGAAACTCGTCGGCCAGTACAGCGTTCGAGGGCAACTCGCACATCATGATGATACGCAGGCCGTCCTCGCCTCGCTTCAAACCGTTTTGCTCCAACAGTTCGGTGACGCCTTTGGCTTCCTCCAAGGTCCTGACAAAAGGAATCATCAGCTCGAGATTCTTAAGCCCCATATCTTCACGGACACGACGTATCGCCTCACACTCCATGTCAAAGCAGGCCCTAAAACTCGGTGCGAGATAACGCGAAGCCCCACGGAACCCAATCATAGGATTTTCTTCATTGGGTTCGTACAGCGTGCCAGCGATCAAGTTGGCGTACTCATTCGACTTGAAATCTGACATGCGAAGTATGACGGGCTGCGGGTGAAAAGCCGCCACGATGCTGGCAACACCTTCGACAACGCGCTTGATGAAATATTCGCGTGAGTCACCATAGGCCGCAATTCGCGCCTCGATCTCTGTTCGAAGATCAGCGGGAACACGTTCGAGTTGTAAGAGTGCCTGCGGGTGGATGCCCACCATGTTGTTGATGATGAACTCCAACCGCGCGAGCCCGACGCCGAAATTCGGTATCTGCGAAAAACTGAAGGCGCGTTCCGGGTTACCTACATTCATCATCACCTTGACAGGCACTTCCGGCATGCTGTCCAACTCGATACGCTTGAGCACAAAATCGAGTTCGCCGTCGTAGATCAGTCCGGTATCACCTTCCGCGCATGAGACCGTCACCGCCCGCCCATCAGCAATCAAATCCGTGGCGTCTCCGCACCCGACCACCGCGGGCACGCCCAGTTCACGGGCAATGATAGCGGCGTGACAGGTACGACCACCGCGGTTGGTGACGATCGCCGACGCGCGTTTCATGATCGGCTCCCAATCCGGGTCGGTCATATCGGTCACCAAGACATCGCCGGGCGCCACCTTGTCCATGTCGTTCAGGCTAGTTATGACACGGGCCTTGCCAGCGCCGATCCTTGCGCCGATCGAACGACCTTCGACCAGCACCTCTGAACTTGCTTTCATCTCATAGCGTTCGATCACGTTGCCACTGCGACTCTGCACCGTTTCGGGCCTCGCCTGGACCACGTAGAGTTCACCATCGACCCCGTCCAGCGCCCATTCGATATCCATCGGGCGTTGATAGTGCTGTTCGATCCGCACGGCTTGTCGAGCAAGCTCTTCAATCTGCTCATCGGTCAAACAGAACAGCCGCCGAGCCTCATCGTCGACCGGCACCGTCGCTACCGGCGAATCACCCTCGTCGGCGTAGATCATCTTGATCGCCTTACTGCCCACGTTGCGGCGCAGGATAGCGGGTCGGCCAGCGGCCAATGTCGGCTTGTGAACGTAAAACTCGTCGGGGTTCACCGCACCCTGCACGACCATTTCGCCGAGGCCATAGCTTGCCGTGATGAATACCGCGTCGCGAAAACCGCTCTCGGTGTCCAACGTGAACATCACGCCGCTGGCGCCGATGTCCGACCTGATCATTTTCTGAATACCGGCCGACAACGCCACCTGGGCATGATCGAAACCTTGATGCACCCGATAGGAAATCGCGCGATCGTTGAACAACGAAGCAAACACCTCATGGATTCGCCGTTTGATTTCACCAAGTCCGGATACGTTGAGGACGGTTTCCTGCTGACCGGCAAACGATGCGTCGGGGAGGTCTTCAGCGGTCGCCGACGAGCGGACGGCCCAAGTGACCTCGGTCCCGTACCCTTCCTCCAACGTCTTGTAGGCAGACTCGATCGCTGCATCCAAAGATGGCGGGAACGGCGTATCCATCACCCACTGTCGGATCTGCGCGCCGGTCTCTGCGAGTTTGTTGACGTCATCGACATTCAACGCGTTCAGGGTGTCATTGATCCGCGTGGACAGGCCTTCGTGGGCGAGAAACTCACGGTAAGCATGGGCTGTCGTCGCAAAACCGCCGGGCACTTTGACACTGCCGTCCGCCGTCAGGTTCTTCAACATCTCGCCGAGCGATGCGTTTTTGCCGCCCACGCGGTCAACGTCGCCCATTTCAACTTCGTGCAGCCAAAGGATGTAATCGTTCATTATTGTCCTCAATTTGGTCTGCTTAGAGACTCTTTTTGATTAGTGACGCCAGTTCTTCGATTGAATGGGTCGTCGAATCCAACACGGTCATGCCATGGCGATGAAAAAAATCCTGCGCCATTTGAACTTCCTTGTAACAGCGCCGGAGCGACGCGTACTCGCTGTTTGGGCGCCGCAACTCGCGGATCGCCGCTAATCGTTCAGGGTCGATGGTCAACGCAAAGACCTTGTGCTTCTGCGCCAATAGTTCTTGCGGCAACTCGCCCTTTTCGAAATCTTCTTCGGTTATCGGGTAGTTCGCCGCTCGCATTCCGAAATGCAACGCCAGATACAGGCAGGTCGGCGTCTTTCCCGATCGGGAAACCCCGATCATGATGACGTCGGCCTGATCGAACTTGTTCAACCGCATCCCATCATCGTTGCTCAGGGCATAGTTGATGGTATCGATACGGGCTTCGTAGTTTTCGGGATTGACCAAGCCGTGGCTTATACCGGACTGCGGCGTCGGCTGCACACCGGTCGCCTCAATCAACTGGGGCATGAATTGCTCGAATAATTCGAAATAATGGCAATCGGCATGCTTCAGAACCTGGCTGATCTCATCATCGACCATCGTCGCAAAGACAATTGGCCGCTGACCCTCCGCCTCGGCACGATGCGCGAGCTCGTTGGACAGGGCCTGCGCCTTGTCCCGGGTATTGATAAAGGGCGTGTAACGTTTGACAAAGTCGACGTTGCCAAACTGCGAAAGCAAGCTCAGCCCGTAGGCCTCTGCTGTAATACCGGTGCTCTCCGATACGAAATAAACCGTCCGGCTGCTGACCTCAGTCATAGAGGTATTCTCGCCAATGCCCAGTCTGCTTGAGAGCGGCCTTGGCCTCGGACCATCTGCCTGGCAACCGCAAATGTTGCTCCATGGACTTGTCAAAGGCCTCCGCAATGTGTCGGTAGCCGGCCAGATAAACGTACACCTGCCCCTGCCCCATCAGGCGCCACAGGGCGTCGCGATTAGCTGATGCGCCGCCGCCAGCATCAGAAGCGACCGCCGAATAACGGGTCTTGAGTGCCTCAAAGGCGCGTCGGGAGACTTCATCGAAGTATTGCGCTTCATCAAGCGATAGCCGGTTGAGGTATAGATTCTCGACGCCGGTTTCGGTGCCCTCCAACATCAACACCTTTCCCATCCAATCCAGACCGCGCGACTGAATCTTGCGTGCGAGCCATCTAAAGGGCACGACACCTAGGCCCGCGCCGACCATGATCAAGTTGCTCCGCGAACCAGCAGGCGGATAAAACGGATCGGCGAACGGCCCTTGAATGGTTACCGTATCACCCGGCTCACGGGACAGGAGATAAGCGGAGACGCCGTTCGAGGATTCGGCATGCTGTCGGACGTAGAGCGTGATATCGATCGAGTCTTCAAACGGGACCTCACCGACCGATTCAACGGTGTATCGACGTAACCCGCCAGCGGGCGCATCGCCTTCAACGGTGAGCGCCACGTCGACACCGGGCTCAAAAATCTGGCCCTGTGGATCAAGATTCAGCATCAACTTAAAAACAGCATCCACGCCAGCACGGCTCACCGCCACTGATTTGTGCACTACCCGCGCCTGGACGGGTGCCTGCATCGAGATGTCTGGTTGAGTCATTATTTTATGCCCCGTTTTCGCCGACCCTGCCGAGTCGTTACTGGTTATCGTTTACATTCGCTGTTGATTGAACCGGCAATCCGATTGGCTTCTGGGTAGTGCGAGTCGACTTGCTACCAACGCAGTGGCGCCTCACTGCACACGATACCGTCTTCATCTGCATAAAGATGCTGCCCCGGCGCAAACATAACCCCTCCGAAACGTATCGGTACATCGCGCTCGCCGACGCCCTTTTTGACACTTTTGAGTGGATGCGTACCCAGCGCTTTGACACCCAGATTCATCGCTGCAATGTCCGCCGAATCTCGAATACAGCCATTGAGTATGACACCCGCCCATTCGTTATCCACCGCCTTGGCCGCGAGCAGATCACCCAGCATCGCGCATCGATGCGAACCGCCCGCATCAATAACCAGGACGCGCCCGTTACCCGGCTCTGAAACCGCCTCTCTAACTAGTGAATTGTCTTCAAAGCATTTAATGGTCGCTATCTCACCGGAGAATCTTGTTTTTCCGCCGAAACTGCAAAAGCCCGGCTCGCAAATCTGCAGCGAGTCGGCATAGAGATCGCAGAGGTCCGCGGTTTTCGGGGCGTCAGGAGCATTCATGGCGTTGCGCCAAATTGTTCGCTGAAACGTTTTTCTTCGGCATAAGGAAAGACATCGCGCTGCTTGCCTGCCGCGATGTCCGCCTGAATGCCTTTCCAGAAATCCGCTTCGAGCAGGTCTGGATGATGCCGCATAAATGCCTTTCTCAAATCGGGATCTATCAATAAGAAGCTGCCAAACTCCTCGGGGAAAACGTCCCCCGGAGCTACCGAGTACCAGGGCTCAGCGGCCATTTCGTCCTCTGGTGTGCGGGGTGCCGGAATATGCCGAAACTTCATATCCGTCATGAATTCGATTTCGTCATAATCGTAAAAAATTACTCGCCCATGGCGGGTCACGCCGAAATTTTTGTAGAGAAGGTCGCCGGCAAAAATATTCGCAGCCGCCATCTCCTTGACTGCGTTGCCAAACCCGACAATGGCATTCTCTTTTTGCGCCGGCGTCGCGTGTTGAAAAAAGAGGTTCAAAGGATCCAAACGCCTTTCGATATAAAGGTGCCGGACAATCACCTTGTCGCCTTCAAAGGCTAGGCTCTTGCCACACTTCTCACGCAACTCCTCGAGCAGGGCCGGGGTAATCCGATCGATCGGAAATGCGGCGTAAGAATATTCCAAGGTATCGGCCATTCGCCCAACACGGTCGTGCAGCTTGACGATCTGATACTTTCGCTTGACCGTGGCCCGGTCGACTTCCTTGGGTGGCGGGAAGTAGTCATTGATCACTTTAAATACGTAGGGGTAGGACGGCATCGTGAAGACCGTCATCACCATGCCCTTCACGCCAGGTGCGATTTCGAGTTGATCGTTCGAATGCGCGAGATGATGGAGGAACCCGCGGTAGAACTCCGTCTTGCCCTGCTTTTGCAGACCGATGGCTGTGTAGAGGTCCGCTTTGGTTTTGGTCGGCAGCATCCGCGACAGAAACCGCACGACAGCTGCCGGGGTGCGTGTCTCGACCATGAAATACGCACGTGCAAAGCTGAACAGATTGGCGATGTCGTCGCCATCGATCAACAAGGTATCCACATAGATCTGCCCGCGTCCGTTGTTGAGGATCGGGATAACAAACGGGATAACATCGGCACCGTTGATCGCTCGCCCCACGATGTAGGCCGCTTTGTTGCGATAAAACGGTGATCGAAGCACCTGCAGGTGAAAGTGCCGACGCAGTGCGAGGCCGGGAAGCCGGTTCTGCTTGATGTAACGGACCAACCGCTGGATATCCCGGTCCAGGTCCTCAAACGGAAGGTCACAAGGCAGCGACTGCAGCAGTGTGCGGATCGAACGCGTCAAACCCGCTCGGCGCGGGTAGTAACTGTCATAGACTGGTGCGTCGTCGTCGAGGAATTCCGTAGAGAGCCCGGGGCGCACAAAGATATTATTATTATTGTAATAGCGACGATCGAATAGCCACGTAAATACCGAATTGTAGAAGGTCTCGGCCAGTTCGGGCTGCTTGTGTTCATAAAGCAGACCGATATAGCGCAGCTTCACCTCGCGCCATAGCTCTCCATCGACCGGACCTTCAAGCCCGAACTCTGCCTTTAATTGTTCGGTTGCCTCAGTGACACGCTGCGTGTAGAGATTGATCCGCTCGCTTGCCGCCTGGCGTTGCCCTTGCCAATCGCCTGCCGCGAAACGATCACGCGCGGCGGCGGTGATCGCCAGAAAGATACGATAGTGTCGGTCAAAACCATCCAGGATAGTTGCGGCAATACGCCGGGCATTTAACTCGGTCATACGTTTGACATCAGCTTGCGCCTCGGCAGAGACTTCAGATGATGCCGGGATCATGTGGGTAACGCCATCGCCAAGTGGGGTGAAACCATCGCCCAAGGCGTTCACAGCGCTTATCTCCGCGGTTTCGGTAACAACACCGATGGAATTTAACGAATGAAAGGCAACGCGTGGCCGCGCTTTACAAACGCGGCCACGCGCATCTTTGTTGCCTCAGCCGAACTGTTCTTCTTCGGTCGAACCTGTCAGGGCCGTCACGGACGAAGAGCCGCCCTGGATAACGGTGGTCACATCGTCGAAGTAGCCTGCACCGACCTCTTGCTGATGCGAAACAAAGGTGTAGCCGCGATCGCGCGCCGCGAATTCCGGCTCCTGGACCATTTCGGTGTAGTGCTTCATGCCCTCGCCGCGCGCATAGGCATGCGCGAATTGGAACGTGTTGTACCAATTAAGATGGATGCCAGCCAGGGTAATGAACTGGTACTTGTAACCGAGCGCGGATAGCTCGTCTTGGAAGGAGGCGATCTGGGCTTCCGACAGGTTAGCCTTCCAATTGAACGACGGTGAACAGTTGTAAGACAACAGCTGTCCGGGGTTTTCTGCCAGCACGGCCTGGGCGAACTCGCGGGCAAAGCCAACGTCCGGCTTGCCGGTTTCGCACCAAACCAGATCGGCATAGGGCGCATAGGCCACGCCGCGACTGATCGACTGCTCGAGGCCATTCTTAACGCGGTAGAACCCTTCCGCGGTGCGTTCACCGGTAAGGAATGGGCGGTCGTTGTCATCGACATCGGAGGTCAACAGGTTGGCCGCTTCCGCATCGGTCCTTGCCAGAACAATCGTCGGCACGCCCATCACGTCGGCGGCAAACCGCGCCGCGACCAGTTTTTGCACCGCCTCGGAAGTCGGTACCAGTACCTTGCCGCCCATATGGCCGCATTTCTTCACCGCCGCCAACTGGTCTTCGAAATGAACGCCGGCGGCGCCGGCTGCAATCATGTTCTTCATCAATTCGAAAGCATTCAGCACGCCGCCAAATCCGGCTTCGGCGTCAGCGACGATCGGCAAGAAGTAATCGACGTATTCGTCATCGCCGGGGTTGACCCCGCGTCCCCATTGAATCTCGTCGGCACGCTTGAAGGTGTTATTGATGCGACGGACCATGGTTGGCACCGAGTCGTAGGCGTACAGCGATTGATCCGGGTACATCGTCTCCGACGTATTACCATCGGCGGCGACTTGCCAACCGGAAAGGTAGACCGCCTCGAGGCCGGCCTTGGCCTGCTGCATCGCCTGGCCCGCGGTGATTGCGCCGAACGCATTAACGTAGCCTTTCTTTGCGCCGCCGTTGACCTTCTCCCAGAGCTTTTCGGCGCCACGGCGGGCAAAGGTATATTCCGGCTGGACCGATCCGCGCAGACGCACGACGTCTTCGGCGCTGTAACCACGCTTTACGTTGGCCCAACGCGGGTTCTCCGCCCAGTCTTGCT
Source organism: uncultured Gammaproteobacteria bacterium (assembly GCA_942490985.1). GTDB lineage: Bacteria > Pseudomonadota > Gammaproteobacteria > Chromatiales > Chromatiaceae > Thiosocius. The sequence goes on along the minus strand of CALNYW010000001.1, from coordinate 345,220 downwards.
CGAGCGCCTTAATCTGGTCTTCTCTGTTCACGGGTCTCACTCCTAATCGCTGTCGATCTCTTTTTTGCCTTCAGGCCCCATCGAAGCGTGTTTCTTCGGGTCCGCCAAAGGGATATTTGTTGCGGTGCAACAATCTTCCTAACTTACCCGTGCCAGCACACCGATTCAACGTCGTATTGAGAAAAAATGCAGGCCAAGGTGCCCGCATAAGAAGTTTTTATTTATGATTTTAATCAGGTGCTTAAAGGCTTTTTCTCGAAACTTTATTGATTATCGCACTTGCTCAAATGCAAACCATTGATAAACGCTATTCCAGAGAAAACTGATCGCGGCATGGGGTTGGCTGCCACCGGCAACTCACCGCGCTTCCGCGCCCAACACATAAGGAAGGTAGTCGGGTTGCCACATACGTTGGCGGATGAATGCTGTCAGTGCCTCGTCATCGAGTTCGGCAAGCTCGGTGCGCGATGAATCACCTTGCTGCAGCGCCACGCGAAGTACCTTCGCCGCGACAACCACACTGACCTCGCGAAGCTCATTGATCGGCGGAAAAATCAGGCCTTCGGCGTGATAGTGAGCATCCGTATATTCCGCCAACGCAAAGGCTGCTTCGATGATCATCGCATCGGAAATTCGACGACAACGACCAAGAATGGCCGCAAAACCGATGCCGGGGAAAACGAATGCGTTATTGCCCTGCCCGACCACATGCTTTTGCCCTGCGTACACGACAGGCTCAAACGGGCTTCCCGTTGCGATAACAGCCCGACCCTCGGTCCAATGCACAACATCTTCCGGAATCGCTTCGCAGTTCGCGGTCGGATTGGACAGCGGAAAGATGATTGGCCGTGGCGTGTTCATCGCCATATGACGGATCACAGGTTCGGAAAACAGACCGCCGACGCCGGTCAAGCCGAGCAGGACCGTGGGTCGCGCTTGAGTGACGACCTCGAGTAACGCCGGTACCGTGCCGACGATTTCCCAATCTGCATAGGTCTCGGCAAACTGGCTGACTGGCACTTGATAGGGCTGCGCCGTCACATCTTCTACGACCAGGCCTCCCGCATCGACGACAAACATCTGGCGTCGCGCCTGTTCGCGTGACAATCCTTCATGGACCAGGCCATCCTGGATGGCTTTCGCGACACCGATGCCACCGGCCCCTGCCCCGACGACGACGATACGCTGAGCGGTCAGTAATTCGCCTTTCAGCTTGCACGCCGCGATCAATCCGGCCAGCGTGACGGCACCTGTACCCTGAATATCGTCATTGAACGAGGCAACGCGGGACTTGTACCGCTCGAGAACTTTGAAGGCGACGTCTTTGGCGAAGTCTTCCCACTGAATGATCGCTTTGGGCCAGCGTTGTTTGACGGCCTCGACAAAACGATCGAGCAGCGCGAAATATTCATCGCCGCTCAAGCGTGGCTCGTGCACGCCCAGATAGTCAGGATCCTCGAGTAACTCTTGCCGATCGGTGCCGACATCAATATTGACCGGCATGCTATGGAACGGGCTCACCCCGGCCCCAGCCGTGTAGAGGGCCAGCTTACCGATACAGATAGCGAGACCCCCATGGCCCTGATCGCCGATCCCAAGGATCGCGGAAGCGTCAGTCGCAACGATCATACGTACGTCCAACAGCGGATAGTCGGCAAGGATCTGGTCGATATCGTCAATGTTGCGACTGGAGACGGTGATACCACGAGGCGCCTGGTAAAGATCGCTGTACTGCTGCACCGCTTTGCCGACCGTCGGGGTGTAGACGATCGGCATCATTTCTTCGAGATGCTGTTGCAGCATCGCGTAAAAACGCACCTCCGAACGTTCCTGCATCGCCCGCAAATACTGGTACTTGGCGATGTCATCCGGTTGTCGGCAGTAACCCCGATACAGGCGCGCGACCTGTTGCGGCAAGCCGCAAATTTGCGGCGGCAACATACCCTCTAACCCGAGTTCACGCCTTTCTCTCTCGGAGAACGCCGTCCCCTTGTTGGTTGCCGCCATCCGCAACAGCGCATTGCCACGCAGAAACACCTCGAGGTAGCCATTTCCCTGTTGATCTCGTTTGTACGCAAAATAGGGGCTCAGACGGGCCATCCTGGTCAGGCCACAGACTGCAGGGCAGCCTTCAGTTCCGCACGTCGCGCATGCAATAGTGGCTCGGTGTATCCACTCGGCTGATGACGCCCCTGCAAAACGAGGTCCAAGGCCGCGTTGAACGCGACACCGTCGTAGCTCGGCGCCATCGGCCGATAGACCGGATCATCCGCGTTTTGTTGATCAACCACTACGGCCATCCGCTGGAACGTTTCGCGTACCTGCGCCTCGGTGCAAAGCCCGTGATGCAGCCAGTTAGCCATGTGCTGACTGGAGATACGCAATGTCGCGCGATCTTCCATCAGCCCGACGTTGCTGATATCCGGGACCTTTGAGCAGCCCACCCCTTGATCGATCCAGCGCACGACATAGCCAAGAATGCCTTGCGCATTGTTATCGAGTTCGCGCTGAACCTGTTCCGCCGTCAACTTCTCCGGTTCTTCAAGCAGCGGTGGCGTCAAAATATCCTCCAGACTGGCCCGCGCACGCGTTCGCAACGCCGTTTGGCGTTCCGCGACATCGACATCGTGGTAGTGCATGGCATGGAGCGTTGCCGCCGTAGGCGATGGCACCCATGCACAGTTTGCGCCTGCCGCCGGGTGGGCAATCTTTGTCTGGATCATATTCGCCATCTGGTCGGGAATCGGCCACATGCCTTTGCCGATCTGTCCGCGACCTGCCAATCCGCACGCCAAACCAACATCAACATTCCAGTCTTCGTAAGCCGCGATCCATTTGGCGTTCTTGATGTCACCCTTCGGCAACACCGGACCGAGTTCCATGCTGGTGTGAATTTCGTCACCGGTCCGATCGAGGAAGCCCGTATTGATGAAGATCACCCGTTCCCGAGCGGCGCGGATGCATTCGGGCAGATTCACCGTTGTGCGCCGCTCCTCGTCCATAATGCCGACCTTCAAAGTATGTTTCGCGAGACCCAGTATGTCTTCGACACGGCCAAACAAGGTGTTGGTAAACGCAACCTCCTCGGGACCATGCATTTTCGGTTTGACGATGTAGACGCTGCCGGCAGGGGAGTTTTGGTATTTGCCCAACCGTTTGATGTCATGCATGGCGATCAGCGATGTCAGCACGGCATCCATTATGCCTTCAGGAATCTCGGCACCGTTGGCATCAAGAATCGCGGCGTTGGTCATCAGATGGCCGACGTTGCGCACGAGCATCAGACTGCGGCCCGGTAACGTGAGATCGCCGCCCCGGGTGCCCTGGTAGACCCGGTCCGGATTCAGCGCACGCTCAATCGGCTTGCCTTTTTTGTAGACCGTCTCGGTGAGATCGCCGCGCATCAGGCCGAGCCAGTTTTCATACACTTTGACCTTGTCATCCGCATCGACCGCCGCGACCGAATCTTCGCAGTCCATGATGGTCGTAATCGCTGCCTCGAGAAGCACATCGCGGATGCCGGCTGGGTGTAACTCCGCTACCGGGTGGGAGCGGTCCAACATGATGTCGATATGCAAGCCATGATTCCGCAGCAGGATACTGCTCAGCTGACCTTCGGTTTCGCGGAAACCGACGAACTCTGCAGGATCGACGAGGCCCGTGCGGGTACCGTCGGACAGGGTCGCCGTAAGGCCGACATGATCATTGAAGCGTGCGAGGCCGTAGGCCGTCACGTCGGCATGTGAGCCGTCGGTCAACGGAACCGTATCGTCCAGGAATGCAGCAACATGGGCGACGACTTCGGCGCCGCGCTGAGGGTTGAAACGCTCGCCCTTCGCCAGCCCGCCATCTTCCGGAATCACATCCGTCCCATAAAATGCATCGTACAAACTGCCCCAACGCGCATTCGCTGCGTTCAACGCATAGCGTGCATTGTTGACTGGAACGACAAGCTGGGGCCCCGCCACCGACGCGATTTCGCGGTCGACATTAGCCGTCGCCACCTGAAAAGGCTCACCTTCAGGCACGAGGTAACCGATCTCAGTCAAAAACGCCTTGTAGGCCACCCTATCCAATGGCTGTCGGCGGTGCGCCGAACACCAGTCATCAATGGCCTGCTGCAAGGATTCGCGTTTGTCCAACAGCTTGCGATTCAGCGGCGAAAGATCGGCAACGAGCTTGCCGAAACCCTGCCAAAAAACCTCCGACGAGACGCCCGTGCCCGGCAGCGCCTGCTGCTCAATGAACTGATGAAGCACCTCGGCGACCTGAAGGCCCCCGGCGGATGTACGTTGTGTCATACCCATGATCCCTGATAAACCCGAATTTTGATCCAGTAAGGTTAAGTTCGCTCACCGTGAAACTCTCATAGGGAATCTGCCAGCCTCATCATAGGCGGCGGCAATAACGAAAACGGCGAAGCCCCCGGCTCGCTGCCAAGGACTCCGCCGCGCTACGGCAAACGGTCAGCTCAGCGTTCGCTGAGCCATTCACCAATCGTGGGCGGAACGGTTTTTTGCGCCCTACCGCTGACATAGATCCCTATGTGGCCACCCGGGAAGGAAAGCTCGGTGTAGTCCTTGCTCCCCACGTGCTTTTTGAGTGCCCGAGACGCGTCGGGAGGGACCAGGTGATCCTGCTCGGCGAACACATTCAGCACGGGCATCGTGACGTTGCGCAGATTGACGATCCCGTCGCCGATCTGTATCTCGCCCTTGATCAGCTTGTTCTGCTGGAAAAAGTCCTTGATGAACTGCCTGAACGTCTCTCCGGCCTGATCTGGACTGTCAAAAATCCACTTCTCCATGCGCATGAAGTTCTTCAGCGCTTTCGGGTCATCCATCAGATCAACAACGCCGAGGTACTTTTGCGCCATCAACTGGTAAGGCTTCAGGTTCAAGAATGTCCAGTTCAACATTTCGCCCGGGATGTTCCCCTGCGTGTCGACCAGCAGGTCGATATCGATGTTTTGCACCCAATGGCTGAGCATGTTGTCCGGCGTCTTGTAGTCGACGGGCGTTACCATCGTCACCAAGTTGCGCACTTTCTCGGGATGCAGCGCGCTATAGCAGAGACTGAATGCACCACCCTGACAGATTCCGAGCAGGTTCAGTTTGTCAATACCATGGCGTGCGCAAACGATGTCGACACAACGGTCGAGATAGCCGTTGATGTAATCATCCATCGTCAGGTAGCGATCCGCAGCGTCTGGATAGCCCCAATCAATCAGGTAGACATCCTGGCCGGCATCGAGCAGCCCGCGAATGGTTGACCGGTTCTCCTGCAGATCGGTCATGTACGGGCGGTTGACCAGCGCATAGACGATAAGCACCGGCACCTTGTTGGTCGCTGGCGTCTCACTTATGTAGTGATAGAGCACCAGCTTGTCTTCTTTGTAAACAGGCTCTTTCGGCGTCACCCCGCTTGGGATTTCGCCGACATCCATCAGGTTGCCGACACCCTTGGCCAGCTTTTCATTAAACCCCCGTGCCTCGTTGAGAATCTCATCAGGGCGCATCTGAAATGGAATCATTAATTTTCCCCCTTAATTCAATCGCGCAGCTTTTTTGCCTGACCGATCCAATCATCACGCAGGATTCGACCCTGCGTCCGAAGTGTTTCGTCCAGCTGTTGCGCAAACTGTTTATTCATCGATGCGAGCTGAGTAAAGTTCTTGATGCCCTGCTCGTAGAGTTTTTCCGCCATCTTGGGCCCGACCCCCTTGATCACCGTCAAGTCATCTTCCGCCTCTTCTATAGGCAGACGATCCTGCGTGGGTGACTTGGCTTTTCTGGCGGAGGCACTCGTTATTTTCGTTGCCGCCGGTTTCGACGCCGTGGCCTTGCGGAGATTCTCGACTTCGGCGCGCAACATCGCCAACTCATGCGAAAGATGCCGATTGTCCCGACGGATCTCTTGTTGCCTGTGCTGCATCGTATCGATCTCGGAACGGGTCGGGATGTTCATCAACTCATATTGATGCTCGGCAATCCCATTCATGTCCTTTCGGACCTGCATCAGCGAATTGACGAGATCACCGTAAACCACCTGATATTCATCGCTCATCGCGAAGGAAGCATAGGCCTCTTCGCTCGCATCTATCCACATGTCGTAGAGCGCGCGCAGTGACTCGATCCGTTCCCCTTTTTCGTGCAGATCCTGCAGCCGCCGCTGTACCGAATTCAATGACTCCAAAGCGGTCTTGGCGAACGCCAGCTTGTAGCCACGCAACGCGTCATGGTAAGTCAGTAGATGCTGAGCCAACAGCTGAATACTTTCCTGTTGCTCGCGCGTGTACCCAAGACCCGGGATCGACAACGCACGGAGAAACTGTTCTTGCGTAGCTCCCATCCCAGGCATCTCGATGCCGCCGGGCAGGTGACCCTCAGCGACATCTTTGAGATAGCTTTGCGACATGTTCAGCCAAGGCGCTACAGAATCGGCGAACTGCGCCCAGGTCGACAGCGTGGTTCCGCTGACTCCCGGCAGATCCGGTGTGACCAGATCCATATTGTTTTGGATCTGCGTGATCCACTGCTGCAGAGCCGCTTGCATCGATGACATCCATAGTTGCATCGCCGCATCAGGCTGCTCCGAGCCTGCTGCGCCAAACGCCCCTTCTGCCATCGACATAAAGCTCTTGCCCATGTCAAAAAAGCGCTCGGCGACGCTGCCGAGATCACCCAGTGCTTCAGGCTTCAGTGCCGACCACCATTGCTCCATGGCGCCCGAAAACGGATTCGAATCGCTGCCGAACGGTGTCTGGCCGAAAGCGGCAAAGGGATTGGCTGCGGTACCATTCTGTACGAAGGGATTCGCAGTGAAAGGGTTCTGCCCAAAGGCGTTCGCAGTGAAAGGATTCTGGCCGAAGGGACTGCCCCCCAAGTTGCCGAAAGCGGCAAACGGATTAGCGGCCGTGAAGCCTTGCCCGTTCGTGCCGGCTTTCCGGGCATAATCGGCCCATACATCCCAATACTTGCGCTGAGCCTCGGCCCAGTCCTTCATCATAGATTCATTCCAACTCGTCGCATCAAAACTCATAGTGGTGGTCCAAGTAGTAAGTGGCGTTGGCTTCTAAACGGCCTGTAAACCGGTGCGTGGCCCGGAATTGTGCAATGCACCAAAACACGCTAACATGCAATCTTGTGCAGTGCAACATAAGTCGTTGCAGACAACCGGGCGCAAAGAAACACCCGGGGTCGACACACAAGTCTAGTTAAAATCAAGCGTCCCGCAGCAAATGCTGCGCACACAATATCGACCGGAGGAATTCATGAGCAAAGATGTCGTCATCGTCGCAGCATCACGCACCGCTGTAGGCGCGTTCGGCGGAAGCCTGGCCAGCGTCCCGGCGCACAAACTCGGCGCCGCTGTCGTTAAAGACCTGCTGACCCGCAGCAAGCTGAACTCCGATCAAATCGACGAAGTCATTCTCGGTCAGGTGCTGACCGCGGGCAGCGGCCAGAACCCCGCGCGCCAGACTGTCATCGAGGCAGGCCTGTCGCACGAGACCCCGGCAATGACCATCAATAAAGTCTGCGGCAGCGGGCTCAAGGCCGTGCATCTCGCCTTTCAGGCGGTGATGTGTGGCGATGCAGAGATCGTCATCGCCGGCGGGCAAGAAAACATGAGCGCCTCCCCGCACGTACTGCCCGCCTCCCGCAAAGGCAAGATGATGGGCGACTGGCAGATGACCGACACCATGATCAAGGATGGACTTTGGTGCGCGTTCAACGACTGTCACATGGGGATTACGGCGGAAAACGTGGCCGAGAAGTATTCGTTCACCCGAGACCAACAAGACGCCTTCGCCGCCGAGTCGCAGAGCCGTACCGCCAAGGCCCAGGAAGCGGGCAACTTCGATGCCGAAATCGTTCCAATCGAGATCCCGCAGCGCAAGGGCGACCCAGTCGTTTTCGCCAAAGATGAGTTTCCGCGTGCCGGCACCACCGCCGAGAAGCTCGGGGGCTTGCGGCCTGCTTTCAAGAAAGACGGCACCGTTACCGCCGGCAATGCCTCCGGTATCAACGATGGCGCCGCCGCGGTCGTGGTGATGTCGGCCGAAAAAGCGGCCGAACTCGGGCTCAAGCCGATTGCCAAGATCGTTTCGTTCTCCAGCGCTGGCGTCGACCCCGCGATCATGGGGACGGGACCGATTCCGGCAACCCGCAAGTGCCTCGAAAAAGCCGGTTGGGAAGTCGCCGACCTTGATCTCGTCGAAGCCAACGAAGCGTTCGCCGCCCAGGCGATGTCGGTCAATCACGACCTCGGATGGGATACCGCGAAAGTGAACATCTCGGGCGGCGCCATCTCGATCGGTCACCCGATCGGAGCCTCCGGTGCCCGTGTTCTCGTCACGCTGCTGCACGGGATGCAACGCGAGTCCGCACAGAAGGGGCTTGCGACACTCTGTATCGGCGGCGGTCAGGGGGTCGCAATGGCTTTGGAGCTCGCAGACTGAGCGACTCCAGCAACCGGCATCACCGATACCAGTCGGTGATGCCGATATCTCGCAGCGGAAGATCACCGCCAGGGATAATGTCTCAACCGGCACTTGCCGATACGATGAATTTTGGTAGCCCAGGCTGGGCTCGCACGAGGAGTGCTCTTTATGGCCGCTGAACGCCTGATCAAGAAATACCCCAATCGCCGTCTCTATGACACGTCGGAGAGCCGGTACATAACGCTCGAGGAAGTTCGCGAAATGGTCCTCAAAGAGGTGCCTTTCAAGGTGGTCGATCGTCAGAGCAACGAGGACATAACGCGCAACATCCTGCTGCAAATCATCATGGAGCAGGAATCTGGCGGCGATCCGTTGTTTTCTGCCGATGTGCTGGCACGATTTATTCGGAACTACGGTGAGGCGGCACAAAGCGGGTTCGCCGAATACCTCGACACCAGCCTGCGCTTTTTCTCGGAACAACAGGAAGCTGTGCACAAACAAATGGGGAAGGTGCTGGAAGGCACGCCGATGGATTATTGGATGAAACTTGGTGAACAAAACATGAAGGCCTGGCAAGACATGTTTACATCGGCGACCAAGGATAAGGATAAGGATAAGGATAGATCAGACGCTGATTGACCACACCCAAACAGGCAGCAGCGGAAAGCGAAGCTCATCCCGGCGTAGCGGCTAAGAAAAGCCACGGATGTGGCTGCGGTGCTGGAATCGGCCGTGACGAACAAGCAGACATTGCCAGCAAGTAAAGAACTGACGTGCAGATTGTCCGACCAAAAGCGTTGCGCCGGGTGGACTTAGACTACGAGTTGGCCGATGCCTTCCCACGGGATATCGAATGGACATCGGCGTCGAGTTGCCAATGATCGTCGCAAGCTAGCTGCCGGGATCAGCAATGCCAGCGGCTTCGAAGGCCTGCTCACGCGATGCACGTGCCAAATCGAATTGTCTCAGCGCCCACTGAACCAGCGGCATCAGGCAAAAAAGGCTCAAGAGGATTGCGCCCAACTTCATGCTCTGAATGCTCCTGCTCGCACTCTTGCTCCGCCCCACACCGAGCCTCGCGATAACAGATTCAACCTCTCGGTCGAACGCGATCAAGCCGTCTGCTAGCGGCTTTGGCAAACCGGATAGCACCGGCGTGTACCCCCAGCTCTGCTCCGGCGCGCGCGATACAGTCGGATTGTCAATGTACCTCTGAAAAATCCTATGCGTGTTATGCGTCTCGTGGGCAAGCACCGCGGCTGCCACGAAAACCACAAAACCGAGTATTGTGGCCACAGCCAGGCGGGCCAACGCCATATGCCTCAAGGCGCAGCGTGCATGGGCAATGACTGCCACGAAGCGTGCGGACTGATCAGCTAAGCCTTCTCGCCCACAGGCTTCCCTGGCCATTGCGATCACGTCGGTGACGGAAGCGTAGTGGCGTCCGTACAGAAACCGCCCGTACCAATCGAAAGATCTGCGAATATCGGACTCGCGAGATGACACGCAAATCTCTCGACTGAAGCCTCCAGAACAAACTAGTTCGTCGTCAGCATTGGCATCGCGCGTTTGGTCAACAAAGTCCTTTAATAAATGCTGTTGCATAGTGTTCGTCACCGGCCAAGTCACACATTCACTGAGATATCTTGGAACCGCGCCGTTGAGGACTTCAGTAAGGATCGGCTACGGCAGTCTTGTATTGCCTGGTTCTCTGTATCGGCCTTAGCAATCAACAGCTTTAGTAATCTGGAGAAGCTAATGCTTATCGGGGCTTCTATTCGTCGTCCGACCAGGGTGAGATTTTGTGATTCCGTGTCACTTGGGCAGAAAAATCCCAATTCAGCTCTGACAGCCATATTCCCGGGGCTGCAATCGAGAAACGGAACCTTCGGCCGAAGATTTCAGGTCCTTTGGCGTAAACTTTTCGTTCGAGCCGCCGATGAATCGAACAGAGGCCTTGAATTTTCACCCTGAAAGAAGGTGGCGCGTTGTGATTAAGGAGCAGTACAGAACAATGGTAAAACAACACGATTTCTATCCGGCGTTGTTTGCGATCGGTCTCCTGATCGCGATTCCTATTTTCGCAACGATTTTTGGCTGAAGGCTGTAACCTGCACCGTTCGTCTACGCTTGCTACTTGCGCGTAGCCGTGAACGGGCTGTGCCCCAGTTGAGGTCGACACGGCAAGCGGCCGCGTCAATTACCGACCAAAGACGGCCTCTCGACGATCAGATAATGACCGGCCACCTTAGCTCTAAAAGCCAAGCAGTTGGATCGAGCACGGATCAGCAGCCAACACTAAGCTGCGAAAGAATTTGGGCTTGATTGAATCTGAATATTGAGGCGAGCGGCCATATCTCCGCGGCGTTGTATGCGGAGTCTGAGCCTGCAAGCGGTGCGCGAAACCAGTCATAAAGGACGTTTCGATATCGACAACGCTTCCGCTTGCCGGTTGGCCCTCCGGTCCAAACCCCGTTACGACGTTTTTTGCACGTACAGGCTAGTTTGGGATGACCATGCAGTGAGCTGCACGGCCCATTAGGTGCGCATTGGGATTATTTGATCAGCTTTTTCGCCTGTTCCACCCATTTATCGCGCTTGATACGCCCGGAAAAGCGAATGACTTCGTCTTCCAGGCGAGCGATGTCGCTGTCGTTCAGTTCCGCCAACTCGTGTAGCGTCTTGATGCCACCTTCCTTCAGTTTCTTTTCCAGGCCAGCGCCGATGCCATTGATCTTTTTCAGGTCGTCAGCGGCAGAAATCGATTTGTTGCCCGATGTTGCCGGCTTGACCTTGCCCTTGGCCTTGGCCTTTTTCTTGGCCGGTGCTGGCTTCGCCGCGGCGGGCTCTTTACCCGTCTTGCTCGCCTCGCCGAGGTGATCGAACCACTGGTTCCACAATTGCTGCTGGGTCGTGATCGATTTGTCCATCGCCTTAACGATGTGATTGGATAGACTCGAAAATTCCTTGCCAGACAGCTTCTTGAAGTTGGTCATGTCCGACCAGTCTTTCAACAGCTTCATCTGGGCCTGCATGGATTCGTCTACCGCCTTCTCCCATTCGGCGAAATCGTGAATGTCGCTACGACTGTCGGCGCCACTGAGGAGCTGAAGCCACTGATCCCAGAGCTGATTCTGATTTTGCAGCCAACGCTCGGTCGACCGTTGTGCGTCGGCGCTTAGCTCGGCAAATGTCTTGGGTTTGAGATCTTTGCTAGTGGCGCGTTCCGTCCACTGGCTGAGCCATTCGCGTTGCAGATCCAGTGACTGGTTGATGGCCTGATCAAGCAGTTTGTTGACGCTGCTAAACGTGTCTTGCTCCCACTTGCCTATCGCAAGCGGCAAAGCGGACGCGGGAAACCTGTCCGTGGAATCCTTCCACAACTTGTCCTGGATCTTGCGAAGGTCTTTAAAAATCTCTTTGTAGTCTCGAAACATTGCGGTTTTCTCAGAGGTTTATGTGATCGGTTCAAAAAGGGAGTGTAGGACCAAAATAGGTTTTTTTTAGTATTCGACTGTTTTTCGTCATTTGACAAGCTGGTCGTGGGACGTGGGAGCTGCCCTGAGTGCCGGCGGAGGTGCGTGCCTCAGTCAAAGAAGGGGCTCACAAGCCTGAAGATAAACCGTGCGATCCGAAGATGCATCAAACGGATAAAGCCCACCGATGTCACTCTGGCCTGAAAACGCACATGGGTGTCGATGGCCCGAAATAGATCACAGGCGAGTTATAGGCAACAGAGGTCCCTCCGTTGTGTTTGGGAACTCACCACATCGCTCCAGCCAGCGCTCATGCTCAGTGCATGTATTGTCCGCCGTTCGCGGAGAAATTGGCGCCGGTGATAAAACCGGCCAAATCCGATGTAAGGAACGTGACCAAACTCGCGATCTCATCCGGCGTCCCGAGTCGCCCCATCGGTATCTGCGCAATGATCTTGTTACGCACCTCTTCAGGAATTGTCATGACCATATCGGTGCCGACATACCCGGGTGACACCGTGTTGACGGTCACGCCCTTGCGCGCGACCTCTTGCGCCAGCGCCATCGTGAATCCGTGCATGCCGGCCTTTGCCGCGCAATAGTTGGTCTGCCCGAAACAACCTTTCTGGCCATTGAGAGACGAAATGTTGACCACCCTCCCCCAACCGCGATCCGCCATGGCGTTGACAAATTGATGACTGACATTGAACACGCTGTCGAGGTTGGCATTGATGACCGCACGCCAGTGCTCAGGGGTTATCTTTTTGAACGACGCGTCGCGCGTTATGCCGGCATTGTTGACCAGAATGTCGGGCAGTCCAACCTGGGACTCCAATTCCCCCGCCATGCGCACGCAGTCATCGTAGTTGCCGACGTCGCAGTGCAGTATCGTTGCTTCATAGTCCTGCGCCGCGGCCCAAATCCTGGCCTTCTCCTCGTTTCGGTAAGTCGAGACAACACGGGCGCCCGCAGCGGCCAGTCGTCGACATATCGCTGAACCGATACCGCCGGTCCCTCCTGTTACCAGTGCTACTTTGTCTTGAAGATCGTTCATATTTCACACGTTTCTCGGCAATTTTAGGTTTTGTGTCTGTTGTGAATACAAAGTGTAGCTAATCTGCTGTTTTTGTTTTTTTCTGGCGACCGATGTCCGCCAGTCGAGCTTACAGAACGGCTTGGCACATCGATGCGCGGATGTTCACGCACCACGCGCGACAGAATCACCATCGCTGCCTAATAGCCCACGATCCGCCGCAGGTGCGGTGTCTCGAATGGATGCGAGCCATGGCCTACCGCACCGGAGCGGCAAACTTCGCCGGACGCTGTACTCACAGATGGTTTCGAATCATTGTTCCGCGAGCATTTTCCGCAGCACTTTCAGCACGTCGATTTCCGTGATGATCCCGACAAGTTCGGTTTCGCTGTCTCCCGTTACCGGCAAACAGCCAATGCCCAATGCGATCATTTGATCAACCGCTGCCGCAAGACCTGCCCCGGCTGGGATCGTGGTAACCGGCGTGTGCATGACATCGCCGATATCGACGGGCGCTTCGTGAAAGTGCTGGGCCGCAATCTGGAGATCGCGTCGGGTAACAATGCCCACAACGCCGTTGGCACCATCGACTACCGGCAGATGGTGAAGGTTTTTCTCCTGCATGATGCCAAAGGCCTGCTTGTAGTCAGCGCCCGTTTCTATCGTAACCGGCGCCGGACTCATACAATCGCTGACTAACATTGTGTCACTCCTCACTCCTCTTTCCTCGGACTCACTATTGGTTTTGTTGTCTTCATTGATGCGCCCTGCCGGCCATCAGATCAGCACAATAGGCCTCGCTGATGCAAAGCGGAGCCGTATGAGCTGCTGCCGGCCTTCGACGGGCCGCAGCTCATGCGGCCCGACGTCAGTAGACGCGTTGCGCCGGCCGAGCGCCCGATCAGGCGCGCTCGAACACGCCGGCGATCCCTTGCCCGCCGCCGATACACATGGTGACCAAGGCGTACCTGCCGCCGATACGCTCCAATTCATAAAGGGCCTTGACGGTGAGGATAGCGCCGGTCGCGCCAATCGGATGGCCGAATGCCACGGCACCACCGTTGGGGTTCGTCTTCGCCGGATCGAGCCCGAGCCCCTCGCTCACCGCCAGCGCCTGTGCGGCAAAGGCCTCGTTGGACTCGATCACGTCCATGTCGTCGACCTGCAGACCGACGCGATCTAAGGCCTTTTTCACCGCGGGGATCGGACCCTCACCCATGTAGGCCGGATCGACACCGGCAAACGCATAGGAACGCAGACGTGCCATCGGGGACAGGCCCTGCTTTTCTGCATAGCCGGCCTCGGCCAGGACCACAGCCGCTGCGCCATCATTGATACCGGAGGCGTTACCCGCCGTCACGCTTCCGTCCTTTTTGAACGCAGCGCGCAGCTTGGCCATGCCCTCGATTGAAGCGTCCGCCCTTACGTGTTCGTCGGTATCGAAGATTCTGGTGCCCTTGCGCGATTTTAGTTCGACCGGGACGATCTGGTCCTTGAAGCGCCCCTCGGCGATCGCCGACGCGGCACGCCGGTGGCTTTCAACGGCAAACTCGTCCTGCATCACACGGGAGAGTTGCCATTTCTCGGCTACGTTTTCGGCGGTTATGCCCATATGCACCGTGGCGAAGGGATCGGTCAGGGCACCGACCATCATGTCGATGAGCTGCGTATCGCCCATGCGTGCGCCGTTGCGAACAGTCTGTGACAGATAGCCGCTGTTGCTCATCGACTCGGTCCCCCCGCCGAGTGCGACGTCCGCATCACCGATCATGATCAGCTGCGCGGCCGACACGATCGCCTGCAACCCTGAACCGCACAAACGGTTCACGGTAAGGGCCTGCGAGTCATGGGACATGCCGCCGTTTACACAGGAAACGCGTGACACGTACATGTCTTTGGCCGAGCCGTGAATGACATTGCCGATCACACCATGCGCCACCTCGGCCGCCTCGACCTTGGCTCTTGCTATGGCCTCCTTCACCACCAGCGCACCCAGATCGGTTGCCCCCAGCGAGGCCAGCGCGCCACCGTAATCCCCAATCGCGGTTCGCACTCCACTAACAACTACAACGTCGCGCAACTTGTCGATATCACACCTCCCCAGCGGATTCGTAGAGTTCCGAATAAACAGCTTAGACGCAAATCAGGTGTTGTATGGGCGATTTTCTGCGCAGCCGGCCACCTGATGAGGCCCAACGGGGGCCGTTGTGGCCGGCCGGATCAACGATAACCCACTTAACGGGTGGAGAGCTGCTAGGCACACTGCCAACGCAGCGGGCGCCGCAAACGGGTTTTGCTGAACCGGCAAAAAAGTCTGACCACGCGGGACGGTCCCCGCATTGTCGCTTTTTTTTGCCCGGCCCCGTTCTTTTCGTCAGACCCGCCGCCGTCCCCGACATTCACGGCTGAGCGTGTTTGACGCTCCGCTTGTCACACGACGCCTATCGGCAGGATAAGCCGTTTTCCGGCACGGAGGCCGTCGCCCTCGCGTCCGCCAGCACCCCTCGTCGCCCAGTCGGCGTCATCCAATGGAAACTGTACGGCGGGAAGCAGCTGAGTGGACTGTTCTCGTCGCACCGGGAGACCTACAGTGGCTCCGGCTCCGGTGGGGTGAAAAGCATGATTTTTCCGGTTGGTGTCCCTAAGTCCTGGTAACTTTAGACGCTTCGCTGTGCCTTTTTCATCCCTGAGTGTGCGGGTCGGTGTCTCGGGATGCAGAAAACACGCTTTGTTGGCGCAATACGACGAGACGTTGATGAGCGCAGGACAACCGTAGGCAACAAGGCCGAGGCGCTCGGCGCTTGCCGTACTGAAGCGGGCGGGATGAGGGGCAAGGTCGGCCCACCAGGAGTCTAACCGGGCACCGGTGGATCATAAGGACAACGGAGAGTCGATTTCGGTGCCACCCAGGCGAACAGCTGTAACGGTTTTTCTGATAAGCCGGCCGTGCTGGTCCGAACCTCCGAACCGACCCCAAAGCGAGCTGGGTCGGTAAAACAGGCTCCGCAGACGTAAGCCGAGTCGTTTCAGGTGTCTACGGCCGAGTTCGGTACCCAACTTCCGAACCAGATCCGAACCTGACCGAAGCACCGGTTACCGGCGTATAGCGGACAGCACCCAAGCAGGAGGGCGCAGGTCGGAGGGATTGGGCGACTGGGTCCGGGTACCAAAGAGACATTCGCCACCCGCGGCAGTTATAGAAAGCGTGGTACCTAAACTCGTGAAGTATTGGCGATAACACGCAGACGCACCACCGCTACCGTCGTTCGCCATTCCCGCGAAGGCGGGAATCCAGTGCTATTGGCAGGGAGGCCAATGTGCAAAAGCAGCCTTGCGTATACATTCTGGCGAGCGGCAGAAACGGCACGCTCTACACCGGCGTCACTTCGGACCTGATCAAGCGCGTTTACCAGCACAACCAGCTGTCATCGCAGGATTCACCAGCAGGTACCGGGTGGATAGTCTCGTGTGGTTTGAATGCCACGCGTCGATGGAATCAGCGATCGGACAGGAGAAGGTCATCAGGAAACGGCGGCGCGCCTGGAAGGTCAGACTCATCGAGGCGTCCAATCCGCAATGGCGAGATCTGTATTCCGAGTTGGTGTGACGGGGCGGTTCGGGATTCCCGCCTTCGCGGGAATGACGGAACAGGGGATGCCCGAGGTAGCCGCGCGTTCTTGTGCGACTGCGCCTTTTACCATCGCGCGAAGGCCGCAGTTGGCAGATCGCACAAGTAACCGAAAAAACAAACGCCGCTTCGCCGGGTGAAGCCGTTGTCTATGTTGCGCCAGGGTCAGTTGGTGCACTGCACCATTTTATGCTAGCGTCACACTTTGGCTCAAACCAGATTCCATGGAGTATCGAAAATGGTGAAGCAAGAGCATCGATCGAAAATCAAGTCACGTGATTTCGTCCCCGTCATAGCAGCGATTTGTGTGATCGGCTTGGCGATTGTCGTCCCGTTGGTTATAGAAATGTTCAACAGCTAGACATGATGCTAGACGTCAGCGCCGCCGCTCTAGAGTAAGTGCGCGGCCAACCGACGCTGGCGGCACACGCGTCATACTTCATCGATCGAAGCCTTCCCTCAAGGCGACCCAGTCGACTTCTCTCTAGGATGCCTAAAATGCGAACCACCGGGTGTCCGTTAGTGGCCCAGGTTGTGTGAAACTCAGAACCGCCCCGTTCAGCCGCGATCTACGCGGAGCAAATCATCGACCAACGACATTGGTCGATACCGGAATGATCGCCTAATCACGAAACTGAGACGGGCTGCCAGCGTGGCGTCCGGAGCCGGTTCTCCAGAAGCATCGCTCGCCGTGTTTTCACACAACCTCGGCCGCAACCGGAAGACTGCCTCTGAGCGCGGGTTCGCTGTCCGACTGAGTCAAAAAAGCTGCTTCCGGATGGGGTGATGACTGCTGACGAGGCCCAGCGAGTGGTGGCCGGAAGCCTCACTCGTGAATCTTGGCGTGCTTCTCGCCGATAGGGCAGCCGGCGCATCGAGTGTCTGGTCGAATACCCAAAGCAAAGCCGCTCAGCTCTGCGCGTGGACGAACCGCGGCCCGAAAGCGATTGGCGCAGGTCATCGGGGTGAGTCTGAGATTCAGCCGCTCGCAATGGAACGCACTGGCGACAATGAGTCGTTCCCGAACTTTGTTTACTGTATCCATGCCGCTAGTCTACCAACAGCCCGCCTGTAAGCTGACCACACACGGACTCCGGTTCGGTTGCAGCAGCTGCCGCCGGCAGAAATCTAGCCCGCCGGATTGGATTCCAGCCTGTGATTTTTGCCTTTATCGGTAGCGCTTCTGGCCATTCAAGCGGTCGGCCTTTGCTAAAGTTCGGACATGGAAGCTGTATTGATCCTGTTCTATCTCGGCAGTCGCCCCGACCACCGCGGTCGCTCATTGGCCGAGATTCTGGAACAGGACGACCTCTGGTTCGAGACTGTTCACGATTTCATCCAGTGGCTGTTTCCGAACCGTGAGCACAGCCGAGTCAATCCACACGCGCCAAATCTTACGCCAGAAGTAATCTCCGCATTCAACAGCGACGAACTACTAAAACGGCAACTTCGGGCGAGCTTCAACCGGATGTTGGCGTTCTATGGATTACGCGATTCCGGTCACACCATCAAAAAGGCCGATAACTGGCCGGAGCGAAAAACGGACTGGTTCACGCGAGATACACACAACAACCTGCGCATCACCCGAATCATCAAGTGTCTGAACGCCCTGGGCCTAGAGAATGAAGCCGAGCGGTTCCATGCCGCCCTTCACGAGCTGCGGATTAGTGAACCAGACTGCGGGATCGGCGATGTGGCTTTCAGGTTCTGGGACGATGCACAGAGATGATGCTGTCAGATACGGTAGCCGCAGAAAGAACGGCACGGTCCGTCATCGCCCATGTGACCTTGTAGGCTGAGTGTTGGTGGCAGCCCCTCTGAGAAGCTGGCGTGGGGTCCGCTTTCTGCTGGGAAAGGCCGCCCCCTAAGATTCACGTTCCGATCGTCAGGCTCAAAAACGCGGGGTTTCGATCCAAGCCGATCACAACCGGAGCACACGCGATGCCGTGTTCCTTCCCGACGCCAACGGAAAAACAAGCACCCAGTCATTCCGAAGCGCGGACCAGCGATTCGCGGCCCCAGAGCAAGCGGATCGACCGGTGATTTTCCAAACGCGCCGCTGGGTCAGCGCACCAATCGGTACCTCACAACCCTATCGTTGCCGGAGTCGGAAAACCAGAATATGTCGCCTGCGCTTTCAACCCCTTCCGGGGTTCGAAACAAGCCCTTGCCCTTTCCCGGACGCCCAGTGCCAAGGGTCGCAAGCAAACTCCCACTGGGGTTTATGACCTTTACCGTATGGGTGTACTTATCCGCCGCGACCAGAGTGCCATCGGGTAGCACATCCAGATAGCGCACGCCGTCGAAATGGAACGGCGGTCCGCTCAATTCTCGGAGGATCTCAAGGGATTCACTCAGCAGGAGAACTCTGTCGTTTCCGGCGTCCGCCAACCAGATCCGCCCATCCGGCGCTACTTCCAAATCGTGCGGTGCCGATAAACCAACGAGTTCATAAACGACTTTATCGCCTTGGAATGCCACGACATTGTTCGACCAGGCCCCCGCGACGTATATCAAGCCGTTAGGGTGGGCCAATACCCCCTCCGGGCCGGACAACCGTTTACTGAGCGACCCAACCAACTCACCCCGAGTCCCCTGCATCGCGAAAACTGCAGCGCGGCCCTGATGGGTGTCGGCGACGTACATAAGGCCTCTATCGTCGAAGTCAATATCATGTGTACCACTTAAAACATCTTCGCCAAAGGCATCAACCAACTCGAGAGTGTCGGGATCAAGACCCACGACACGACCACTTCCGACATCCGCGACAAACAGAATTTTTCTGTCTTCAGAGAGCTTGAGGTCATGTGGATTAGACAATGGCGTACTGCTGCTACCAAGATACTCGAAACGCCATTCCGCGGGCGATGACGTGGCCGCTAGCAATATCACCGCCCCAAGGACACCGAGTAGCCAAGCAGGTATTCGTGCATCCATCCGGTCCTCCGGGCGTTTTGGGCCAAGCAACTGACTCTGTCTCATTCTAGACGCGTCTGGACCGCCTTTAACTCCCGGGCTAGGTCGAGCCATCAGGTCGGCTGATTCTCAACCACCAAAATGACATTCCGTTCAGCAATCTGATTGGCTCGTCAGCCCCCCATAGCTCAGGCCTACCTTCTGGCCACACTCGGACCATAAGTAACTGGCAAAGCGTCGACATCTGCAGCCGACGCAGAGCTGTCGCCAAGGTATCCGTATCACGATTAACCCGGCTGGGAGGGCAGGTCCCAACACCGACGAGACATTCGCCACCCGCGGCAGTCATAGAAAGCGTGGTACGCAAAGTCGCAAAGTATTGGCGATAACACTCAGACGCATCACCGCTACCGTCGTTCGTCATTCCCGCCTTCGCGGGAATGACGGAACAGGGGATGCCCGAGGCAGCCGCGCATTTTCGTGCGACTGCACCTTTTACCATTTTGCGAAGTCTGCCGTCGTCGGGCGCAGCTCGACCCACGGTCGATGCAAGGCCCCTTGGCCGGGTGCCGCGGAAGCGCCAGCCTCTGCTAGCGGCCGCTTTTTTGTGACGCCACCTTGCGTTGCGCTCACAGTCAGATCAGATACGGACTGTCAGGAATCACACGACCCGAATGCCGCCTCTGCTGCATTTCTGCCGACACTTTCGCGCACGTCCGAAATCGACGGGCGCAACATGCAGGCGGGTAATCTAACGCGTCCGATTGCGCCCATAGAGTGCCGCGACGCGATAGGCCTCGGCCATCGTTGGGTAGTTGAACGTGGTATGGATGAAATAGTCCAGCGTGTTCGCCGCGCCTGGCTGGCGCATGATGGCCTGGCCAATGTGGACGATCTCCGATGCCTGTTCACCGAAGCAATGGATGCCGAGCAGCTCCAGCGTCTCGCGGTGAAACAATAACTTCAGCATGCCGACATTGCGTCCGGCGATCTGCGCCCGCGCCAGGTTCTTGAAGTCCGCCCTCCCTACTTCGTAAGGCACGTTTTGCTCAGTCAATTCGCGCTCAGTACGCCCGACTGAACTGATCTCAGGACTGGTATAGATGCCGGTTGGCACCTCACCGAGCAGCTCCCATTCACTTTCGCCCTGAGCTACCACATGCCCGGCGAAGCGGCCTTGATCGTAGCTCGCGCTCGCTAAAGCCGGCGGACCGATCACGTCGCCTACCGCAAACACATGCGCAACACTGGTACGCAGCTGCTCATCAACTTCAATCTGCCCGCGTTGATTGGTTGCCACACCGATGACTTCGAGCCCCATCCCGTCTGTGTTACCACTGCGACCGTTGGCCCAAAACAACACATCGGATCGCACTTCGCGCCCTGACTTGCAGTGCAGCACCACACCCTGGTCGCTCGATTCAACCCGGTCCATCGATTCGTTGTGAACGATGACCACGCCCTGATCGCGCAGGTGATAACTCAGCGCGTCGGTGATCTCATCGTCGAGAAAGGACAGCAGGCGATTACGGGTGTTGATCAGGTTAACTTTGACATCGAGATTGGCAAACATCGATGCATACTCACAGCCTATGACGCCAGCACCATAGATCGTCACACGGCGCGGGGTGTGGGTCATCTTCAGCACCGTATCACTGTCCAAAATCCGTGGATCGTCAAAGTCGAGCTCGGGCGGGCGGTAGGGTCTTGACCCCGTCGCAATCACGAACTGAGCGGCACCCACCTTGAACACATCGCCATTGGATTTCACCACCTCGACAGCATTCGCATCCACAAATCGCGCGCGACCGTGAATGACGTCAACCTGGTTACGTGCATAGAAACGATGGCGCATGCTGACCTGACGACCAATCACCTCATCGGACGTCTTCAGCAACTGAGGCCAAGAGACATCCATCAGGCCAAGGGTGTGCTCAAACAGGGGATGATGCCGATAATCGGCCAGCAACTGGATGGCATGCCGAAGGGCTTTGCTCGGAATGGTCCCCTTGTGCGTGCAATTGCCACCGACCTGGTCTTGCATCTCGACAACCGCAACGCGTTGACCTTCTTTCGACATGCGCATCGCCGCGCCCTCTCCGGCCGGTCCACTACCGATGACCACAACATCGTATTCCTGCATTGATCTGTCTCCTGCTGTTGTCTGGCCGTCATGGACACGATAGCCCTGCCCAAATCACCTCATAGCGAAATACTGATTTTGCGGCGAGCCATACGGTTCACGCGCTATCGATTGATTCCTGGGCTACAGTTCGATAATGCCGAGCATGCGAGGCAAAGCCAACAACGATAGGGAGGAAGAGATGGATATTCTGCAATCTCTGAGGAACATTTTGCTGCCCGATTGGGCCAAGGGGAACTGCGGTGACACCAACCATCCACACTGGCGCCGTTATACCGCCAGCTATCGACGAAAACGCGGTATCTGCAAAAATATCTGGATATGCAGCGGGCTATTAATGTGCCTACAGGCGACGCCGGCAGTTATCATAGGACTGGGGCTGGGTACCACTTTCCTGTCTTTCATGATACTTGACGAGACTGGGTGAACTGCGGGCATCGCGCTTCGGTTGCTGGTGCCCTGCCGCAACCCGACACATCACCACCTGGATGCTATGCCGTACTTCGATAATAACCCACTGGCCAACCTCGCTTTGCAAGCCGACGCTGCCGAGCATGAATTGGATTTATCCAGCCTCTCGCAGCGCGATGCCATGCAGCAGGTCGAGCAACTCTTGATGGCGACGCAACCGCCGCGCAGTGTGTTGATCCGGTTCAACGCCGCGGCGAATGATGGCAAAGAGACGTTGTTTCTGCCGTTGGGGCGACGCTTACTCGAGGCTCGGCGTGCCGGATTGCTGCAAAGCTGTCTGCCCACGGCGGAGGGCAATGCCTACGTCGTCAAATTCGCGGCGAGCGATTGAAATTACGATGATCTTGTATGGGTCGCGGTACTAGCGGCAATTCCAGATTGCCCATTGTCGATGGGCCGGCACTCTGCGCTGCGCCAAGCTTGCGACGAAGGCGCTGTGCACGGGCGCCCTCATCAGACTCACCACAGGCAAGCGCAAACCTCATCGCCTGCGGATAATCCCGGAGACGGTGTTCATAGTACTTACTCAATGCCAGTGCCGCGTCGCGATTGCCTTGTTCATGCAGCCTTAGCCAGACTGATTCGGCCTCTTGCCATCGTTCTGCCCGGCGGTAGGCAGCCGCCTGCTGCAACGCGGCAGATGTATCGAGACGATCGGCATGCCTTTCCCAAAGCGCCATCGCCCTGTCGACACAGCCAACCCGGTACCACGCCAGGCCAATCGCGCCCGGATCCGATTCAGGGTGGGCCGCATCGGCATGATCGCGCACCAGCGCTAGATGAAGTCTTGCGAGCGAGACCACGTCTTGTCGATTATGTGCCAAGACCTCAATCAACATCGAGGGATCAGCGTCACCCAACCATCTCTGCCAGGCTTGGGGGGCCAACGCCCCGGGCATATCATCAACACGCTGGATACCGAGCCGGCGCTTCTCGGCGGTTTGTAAACGGCAGTCTTGCCACTGCTGTCGATAGGCACGTCGAACACCGTACATAAGATCTAAGTGCGACAGCGAAGCGATGGCACAGCGCTGCCGCTGAAGTCGCAGCCGGTTGGTCAACAGCGGTAGATCGAAACAGCGCCCGTTATAGCTGCAAAGCGTCGCGCTTTCGCCTATCCACGCGGTTAGGTCTCGCAACATGAGCGCTTCGCCAGAGAAACGCGACATGGTGTATTGCCGAACCAAAAGCATGCCATCCGGCAGGTAGCGCGCTATCCCGACCATGAAAGCGAGCGTGCCGACCCCGCCTGAGAGACCGGTGGTCTCGGTATCGATGTAGACCCAGTCCGTTGCCGGTTCGTCATACGTTTCAGGCAAGTTCGACAGGCCTGCCAGATCGGCTTGCGTCATGTCCAGCCGATGCCGCGACTCGCTCACCACCAGGCCGTCACTGATGACATCACCGCGCAACGCTTTTGCCAGCGCACCCATCCCGCCACGCAGCAGCGTTGCGGGATGGTCAACCGCTTGCTCAATGGCCGGGACACTCGCAGGTGACGAGCATCCGCCCCGCAGTCGATCCAACCGTGACGCCAGGTCCATCCTTGCCATTACGCCTGCAGCAAACCCAACACGCTGAGCGCCAGGGCCTTTGGCGAATAGCCACGCTGCTCATCACTGGCCAACACCGGACCGACACACGACGGGCAGCCATAGCGGCAATCGCACTGTTCTATCAGCGTCAGCGCACCCTGCACGACATCGTGCTGACTGTCGAACAACGGCTCCGATAGACCGATCCCACCCGGGTAGCTGTCGTACAGGAACACTGCCGGCCTGAACGCCCCCTGGTAATCCGGCGCGACCGCATCCCCTGCACTATCGCGCATCTGCCCGCGACCATCTGCTGCCGTTGTCGCAAACCACTTCCCATCACCGTCGCCGACGGCCCGCCCGAGATCACTGGTCTCGCTCATGGATTGCAGCGCCGCGACATGATGCATCGCGTAGGCTGCGCCAAGAAAACCATCCAATGCCATCTGCCGGGATGGCAGCGCATCCTCCAACACGCCCGGGCGTATCTCCCACCAGACCGCACTGGTGTGCATCTCCTGGTCCGGGAGGTTGATGTTGCCGTAGCCAATATTTTCATGCGTGTAGTAACGGATCTTTTTGTAGCCGGCGAACCGGCGAACCAGATGTACCTCGCCATGCGCGACGAGCCTGCTGGCCGTTTGCTGTTGGGCGAACCTTTCCAAGATCTTGAGTCGCGTGTAGACCACCGCATCGGTGTAATAGTCCGCGCGGGTTGGTCGGACGAACGCCTTGCGGCCATCCCAATCGAGCCGCTCCACCTGGAAAGGGGCGGCCTGAACCATGTAGATCGCACCTTCATAGAGGGTTTCGGGCGCCGAGCTGAAATCCACTTCAGCAATCACCTGACGGCCATCGCGGTCTTGATCGATAACCAGGAAGTTGCCCTCTGCGACCGATCTCAGCGATACCGCATTGGCAGGGTACGCATCGGTGATCCAGTGCCACAACGGTCCCTCGCGATGGACGACACCATCCTCCATGAGGTACTGCAGCAGTTGTTCAAGTGGCACCTTGTCACTGAAGGTATCGCCCGCCTCGAACGGCAACTCATAGGCCGCACATCGCACATGATCGAGCAATATCAACAACTGGTCAGGATCGATGCGCGCATGTTCCGGCGATGCGCCGAGGAAAAATTCCGGATTGCGAACGATGTACTGATCCAGCGGTTCGCTGCCAGCCACCATCACGCCGAGGGCGGTCCGCGAGCGCCGCCCGGCCCGGCCCAGTCGCTGCCAGGTTGCAGCGATACTGCCGGGGTACCCGTTCAACACACAAACGTCCAGGCTACCGATGTCGACGCCCAACTCCAATGCCGAGGTACTGACGACACAATCGATACTGCCCTCGCGCAATCGCTTCTCGGTGATACGCCGCTCGGTCGGCAGGTAGCCACCACGATAGGCGAACACGCGAGATGGCTTACGCGGGTCTTTATCGAAGACGTCTTTCAAATACTTGGTCAACACCTCGACCATCAACCGCGAGCGCGCGAAGACGATACTCTTGAGGCCACTTCGCGTGGCCAGACGCGCGATACGGTTGGTCTGCGAACGCGCCGACGCGCGGATGCCAAGATCCGGGTTGATTACGGGCGGGTTCCACAACAACAGACGGCGTTCACCCTGTGGCGCGCCGCTGCGGGTAATCGCCGCGACTGACTCACCAATCAGCATGCTGGCGAGCGATTCCGGGTTGGCAATAGTCGCGGAGCACAATACAAACTGGGGACGCGCCCCGTAGAAAGCCAGGATGCGTTTCAGCCGGCGCATCACGTTGGCAACATGCGCACCGAACACGCCACGATAGGTGTGCATTTCGTCGATGACCACGTAACGCAGGCTTTCGAAGAACTGCGCCCACTTGGTGTGATGCGGCAGGATCGCCTGATGCAGCATGTCCGGGTTACTGACGACAATGTCGCCGCGAGTACGCACCGCCTTGCGGGCATCGCCCGGTGTATCGCCGTCAAACGTATAGGCGCGCACGCCCAGGTCGCCAGCGCGGTTGAGTTCGAGCAGTTCAGCGACCTGGTCCTGCGCCAGGGCCTTGGTTGGGAACAGATAGAGCGCCTTGGCACCCTCGGTCAGCACCGACTGCAGGACCGGCAGGTTGTAACAGAGGGTCTTGCCCGAAGCCGTCGGTGTCACGACGACATAGTGCTGGCGCTGCGTTGCCAGCTGCCAGGCTTCCGCCTGATGGCTGTACAGCCGATAGATACCACGTGCCGAAACCGCCGCAGCGAGTGGTTCCGCCAGATCGGGCGGCAAATCCGCCGTCGCGGCAACGCTCGCCGGCAAAACGAGTTCCGCACAGATCCGATCGCGATACTTGGTCTGCAAGCGACTTGCCAGCGAAGCGACAGGATCTGGCTGCACCGCCTTCGGTACCGACTGGATGGCAGGCATGGCAAAGTTCTCTCGATGTTCTATAATCCGATTCAAGTATAGAACAGATACAAAACCAAGCGGCAACACAGGGAGAACAATATGGTTCCGCCGACTCTCACCCGGCGTCAGCAGGAGATCTACGACTACCTGCGGCAACATCTCGACGAATTCCCCCACCCGCCGACACTGGATGAGCTGTGCGACGCCCTTGGGCTTAAATCACGCGGCTCGCTGCATAAGCAGATACAGGCGCTGATCGAGGCCGGTCTTATCGAACCGATGCACAACCTCAGACGGGGGATCCGGCTGGTAGAGGACGATGGCATGCCGGCAAGTGATAGCAATACGCTGCCGCTGTATGGCTACATCGCGGCCGGCCGGCCGATCGAGGCGATCAGCAACCCCGAACAAATCGACGTACCGAACCAGCTACGCACGCCAAATCCCTGCTACGTGCTGGAGGTACGGGGCGACTCGATGATTGAGGAAGGGATCCTCGACGGTGACTGGGTCGTCATTGAGCATCGCGAACAGGCACGTAGCGGCGAGATCGTCGTCGCCCTGGTCGATGATGAAGAGGCGACGCTGAAACGATTGGAAAAGAATCCCAACGAAATCATCCTGCACCCGGCCAACAGCGCACTCTCAGCGATGCATTTCAACCCGGAGCGGGTGAAAATCCAGGGGGTACTCGTCGGCCAGATGCGCCGGTATCACTGAGCGCCCGTCGGCTAGCCAAGCAGCCCCTGCGCCGGTTCTCGAAACCGTCAAACTGGCGGAAAACACCTACGCCCTGACTGGGCCGACGACCAAACGCTTTTCTCCTCCTTAGAAAACCAAGCGTTATTGAAAGGTCGCAATGCGCAGCGCGTTTACCGGGCGCTTGAATGGGAATGAGCCAATTTCGGTAACGCCGGGCGAGGTCTCCTGCTGTGCAAGCGGCTGCCTACGCGCTCTTTCCCAACGCTCGAATACGGCCTATCTGACTACAGCTACCCACGGACTCGACCGGCCAGCATTGACCAGCTGTTTCATGCATCGCACGATAGTTGCGCCTATGCCACCTCCGAAAGTCGGTGCAGCGCTTCAACCCGGCCGATGCGATGACAGCAACGAAACCTGCTTTGTTTTTTTCGGCCGAATCGCATGTCGTCAACTGAGGTCTAGTCAATGTCCAGGCTGCTCATCAAACTGCGTTACGCGCCCGATGACGAAATTCAGGAGATTGGCGATCTACTGACCGAACATCGGATCGATTTCTACACGACCCAGGCCGGGCCGTGGGGCATTTCAGCCCCCGGCATCTGGATCACCGACGAAGACGAGTTCGATCGGGCGAAGCTACTGTTGAACGCCTATCAGGAGAAACGTTTCCACGAGCAGCGCGCTGCCTACGAGGAACGGAAGCGCGCTGGCAGACACAGGACATTCCTGCAGAATCTTTTGGAACACCCGGTGCAGGTCGTTCTATACAGTCTGATCAGTGGACTGATTCTCTATTTCTCGATCTCCCCTTTCTTCCCGGATAAACAGTGAACCAACAATCGTCCAGCAGGCGCCCTACGCAACCCGCTCCAGCACGTCATCGCTTTCAATCTCTGGCATCAGCGCCGCCTGATTGACTTCGGAGCAGAGGCAAGCCACACCACCCACCTCGCGCAGACGCCTCGATTCGGCAAGAACCACCCTGACACCGCGGCGAAGGGCCTCCAGACACACCTCGATCTTGGCCGCATTGGGCAACCCTAGCCCCGGCTTGTCCCAATCGGCGATGAAAACCGCCTCAGCTTGCCCACCCAGCAGCATATCCAGGGTCGATCTGTAGCCCAACGTGACAGGTGGACCCAGCAGTTCATCGCCGGTCGATACAAGGTCCGCAACGCGGGTGGCTGTGTCACGGGAAATCGCCCGAAGGGCGGTTCGCGCCTTCCCAAGCACCGCGTCCAAGGGATCGCTAGAGCAGATTGCGACACTGCCAACCAGACGCTCGGTCGCCCAGTCGGGCAAGACATCAGCGGCAAACGGCAGCACATCAGGACTGACGGCAACCAGCAGAGGCCGTGTCGAATGCTCCAGTCTGTCACGGGAATCTGCGACCGCACGCCGGGATCGGAAACGCCTGTCCGGATCGCTTGGGCCCCTTGCCCCAGCGTCTCTCAGCATCGTAATTTTCGCGGCGCCTGAGGGTGTTGGTGATTGCCCGCTGCCAATGTTCTCGAAGTAACGCAATGCCGGGGCGCCGTCTTCACCCGTCTGTAACCAGCACAGGTCGAAACACGGCTCTCGTTGTTGCTGCGCGACCAACGGTAGGAGTTCTGGGACCACAAAACGCACGAGCCGGTTGTCAAACGGTTTGGCGGATTGGATCACAACAGGATCCGTGGTTGGTCCAGAACCCGGCCAGAAAATCGCCATTCCCTGCATCTCGCTTTGCCAATTGGCCTCTATCGCGGCGCGAATCCGCTGCGCACCACAATCGAAGTTGAAGCGCTCTACCCCGCGCAGCGTCTGACGAATGTGCCCCACTTTCTGATCGAAGAATCCGACAGCTGCCTGCTTGCCAACCCGCATGTCCAAATAGCAGCTCAAAAATGCGTTTTCTCTGTCGACCAGTCGGGCCAACGCAAATGGCGGTGAATGGAGGTCGGTGGTAAACAGCTGCTCGAATTCGGATGGGATTCGCATTGGCGTGTCTCCTGTGATTGCCTATACAAGTCTTGCCCAGAAACCACCAGACGACACGACGGATATCGCTGAGAAAAAGGTCGATTTCTTCGAGGTCAGGGGACGCCCGTTGCCCTTTCCGGCTGTTCAAGACCGTCAAACCGACACACGGTCGTACGGCTGGCTTAGAACCCCGACCATGGCGGATATTTTTCCCGTTTTGGCGCCACAGCGATGACTTTTACGGGGATACTCGAGTCGTCATCTGACGACGAAATCACAGATCGAGGCCCCTCACGCGAATCGGGGCGAAGGCTGAGGCATAATGGGCGTCTAAACAGCTTGCCAGCGTTGCGCCCCAAACTTCGCTTATTCGCAGAAACATCGGCGCATAATCATTCGCACCCGTGGAGAACAGACGACATGACCCAACAGATGCTTTCGGAAACAAAGCCCGCCCCAAAAAAAGGATTCCGGGCCGTGAAGCTCGCCGCCGTAACTACCATGGCGGTCGTTCTCAGCGCCTGTCAAACGTTGGATCCTTACACGGGTGAGCAGCGAACGAGTAATGCAACCAAGGGGGCTGCGATCGGCGCAGTCGCAGGTGCCCTGGCCGGGGCAACGTTCATCGGTGGCAATCGTAAAGCGGCCATAATCAGTGCCGGCGTTGGCGCCCTCAGTGGTGGGCTGATCGGCAACTACATGGATGAGCAGAACACCAAGCTTCGCCAACGGCTGCAGGGAACAGGCGTCAGCGTGACAAAGGTCGGCGACCAAATCATTCTCAACATGCCCGGCAACGTGACCTTCGCCAGCAACTCCAGCGATATCTCCTCGAGTTTTTACGCCGTGCTCGATTCGGTTGCATTGGTGCTTAACGAATTCGACAAAACCTACGTAGACGTGGTTGGCCATACCGACAGCACCGGTTCAGACGAACTCAACCGTGAACTATCCAACCGGCGCGCAAACAGCGTTGCCAACTATCTGAGAAGCCAAAACGTACTGTCCCAACGGCTTGCCGCGCGTGGCATGGGGCCGAGTTCACCGATAGCCAGTAATGCCACCCCAGAAGGACGGGCACTCAACCGGCGCGTTGAGATCGTTCTGGTGCCGATTACCTGATTGCAAACGCGAGCGTCAGCCGCCCTTGTGTTAAGGGCGGCTTGGCCGGCCACCGCGCTGGTCGTCAATCGATTTACCGCAATAACGATCAGGCGGTGAAGCTCTCGGCAATACATCAGACCGGAGGGTCACAACGACCGCGAAACCGTATTCGACGCCCTCATCCAACGCGCTCAACCAAGGAAGCACGACCAATGTACCGACTCGTCCAGCTGATTTCTGTCATTCTGATAACCGCCGCAGGTACAGTTTTCGCTGAAAAGCAACCACCGTCTGTTATGTTCAGCAACAGCGCGGATCAAAGCCGACTGGCCTCACCGGCCGGTGTCGACACGGCAAAATCTGAACGCTGTGAGAAATTGGCAAAAGAAGTGGAAGCCTTGAAGGGAAAACCGCAGCGCCGATATACCGCGGCGCAGCGGCACGAAGCCGAATGCCAGCGTTGACCTGGCGGCATCAAACCAGCCTCAGGCACCCGATCTATTCTCTGGAATTGTTGGAAGACGCAAATGACCTCGACCCCTGCTCTGCTCAAAGTACTGTTGCTCTCGGCCAGCCTCATCTATGCCGGATCGATTGCCGCCTCGAACGTACAATTTATGCAGGACTCTGCACTGGCTGCGATGACGCCGGATGATATCGAAGTACTGCGCAACGCGGCCCGCAACACCCTTGACTACACAGAAGACGGTGACCCGAGACGCTGGGAAAACGCCAAGACGGGCGCCAAGGGCATCCTCACGCCGTTGAGCAGTTTCGAGCAAGACGGCGCCTTTTGCCGAAAGCTCGAGATGTTCGCGGAGGTCAAGGCAGTCTCAGGTCGGACAGTTTTCGTCTTCTGTCGGCAAGCAGATGGCACATGGCGGGTGCCATCCGATGCTTCGGCCGGCAAATAAGCGTTTGCTGGAGGCACAACAGCACAAAGCCTGCCGGCTTCCTGCCAGCAACTGACGTTTTTGCGAACATTCGCCTCGCCCTACCTGGGCCGGCATGCTTGATATCGGCCAGCCACCAAAAATCTCATCGGTCGCTCCGTTCGCGTTCGGTCTGTACGCCGAGTTGGCCAGGTATACCCGTGGGGGTACCTACGATCGCGCGATCTCAGCGCGATGAGCTCGACCGCCGATCGCTCGTGGCTGGGGTCTTCTATGACAGGGGATTTTCAAACGCAGCTGGATAGCGCCGTCTCAGTGGCGTTGTCGTTGACGATAAACCCCGTCCTCAAACCCGATGAACACTTCATCAATCGCAGGATGCGAGACCGGCCTTCCCTCGCGGTCAGATTCAAGATGTCGCTCAGCGACATAAGTATCATACTCGCCGCCATCTACCAGAACGCGGTACCAAGGCTGATCTTTCGGTGGTCGGGAACGCGCGACCTGGTCATACCAGGCATCGGTGCCTTGAAAAGTTGCGTCCACGTCGACGATCACCCCGCGATAATCAAACCGCTTGTGATGCACGATTTGGCCGACGAAGAACTTGGCATGAGTGCTCATGCGTTGCCTACCCCTGACATCAGGTTATCCCGCTTCCGCAACAATAATGGCGCGCCGTGGCGCCGGGTGTTTTTCAATAGTCAGGTCGGTATCGGCAGGATCGAGAAAATCTGCAAGTGATTCAAACGTCATCCAGGCGGTCGACCGCTGTTCGTTTACGTCTGTTTTCGTCACATCAACGGTGCGCACGGCGTTGAAGCCGACCCGTTGCAGCCAGGCCTCCAGCGAGGTCGTGGTGGGGATAAACCAGACATTGCGCATTTTCGCATAACGCCCTGGCGGGATCAGCACCTCCAAGCTTTTTCCGTCAATCACCAATGTTTCCAAGACCAGTTGACCGCCGCTGCGCAATGCGCCGCGCAATTCGTAAAGATGATCGATTGGCGATCGGCGATGGTAGAGGACGCCCATCGAAAACACGGTGTCAAAGCGCCGCATTTCGCTGGGTAGCGCCTCAATGCCAATCGGTTGTATGTGCACTCGGTTCGCCACCGCCGCAGCGATTGGCTGGAGCAGTTGCCTGATCGCGAGAAACTGCGCCAAAAACAATGCTGTCGGGTCAATGCCCACGACCAGCCTTGCGCCCGCCAACGCCGCCCGCCAGGCGTGATAGCCGTTACCGCAACCAACGTCGAGTACAAGGCGATCGTTGAGATCGTCAAGGTGCGGCTGTAGCCGGTCCCATTTCCAGTCCGACCGCCACTCTGTATCCACCAATAGATCGCCGATGAGGAACGGACCCTTGCGCCACGGATGCAGCGCCATGAGCGCATCTTTCAGGCCACCGACAGCTGTCGGCGCCAGCGGCTTTTCCGGTTGGATGGCGATGGCACCGTCGGAAATGCTCAACGAACCTTGCCCGAGCACCGGCAACCTCGCCAGCGCGTCACGCCATTTGGGCCAGTCTCCATGCGGTGATGTTTGAAATGTCTGATCCAATTGCGCCGGGGCCACCTCAGCCCAACGGGCAAGACCTGCTTCCCGTAAAAACTCCGCCACGGACGCGCCGTCAATCAACGAAACGCAACCATCGACATGAAATTGAAACACTGAAACCACGGCTCGATACGGCTGAAGCCTGCGTCGGTCAGGCGGAGTCGATGCTGTTCGAGTGTCTCAGGCACGAGCACGTTTTCCAACGCTGACCGTTTACGACTGATTTCGAGTTGACTGTAACCGTTGGCACGCTTGAAGGCATGATGCATTTCAATGAGCAAATCATCGGCAGTTTTGTCAGGCGCCGCAAACTTCTCGGATAACACAAGGATTCCGCCGGGACGCAGTGCATGGCGGATTCGCTGAAGCAAAACCAAGCGCTCATTAACGGGCAGAAACTGCAGTGTGAAGTTCATCACGACAAGAGAAGCGTCGGCGAGCGCGACGTCTCGCACGTCGCTGCAGATCCACTCGATGGTTGGGAAGGTCGTCGCGAGTTCAGCCTCGGCGCGTTCGAGCATCGCTGGGGCATTGTCGACACCAACGACGCGACAAGCCAACGCGCTCGCGCCATTGGCCAGCGCAGCGGTTGAAGCGCCAAGTGAACAACCGAGATCGTAAAGGGTACTGTCCGGTTGAGCATAGCGTTCGGCCAGCAGGCTGATCATGTTGAGAATCGCGGCGTAGCCAGGGACCGAACGACGAATCATGTCGGGAAACACAGCGGCCACCGCCGAATCGAACACAAAATCTCCCGTGTCCGAAGCGTCGGCGAAAAGCTTGTCACGCTCAGTCATCGCATCCACGCACTCGTATCGACGCGATCGGCCCGGGATACGGGTGACAAAGTCCTCGCATCACTCCGCTTCCGCGTAGTCAATAGTAATCTCCTCACCCGCTTGGATCGCTCGGCACGCGTAAAGATCAAAGCCTTGGAACGCCGCGCTGTAGGGAGTCGCATGGTTTAGAAAACGCATTAGGTTAATGCCGACACGGCCGATAGGCGCACCCTTCTCAGGATAGACCCACAATACATGACAGCCATCGTCCGACACCCGGGGACCGTGAAAGGTGCCAATGTATTCGTCGGCCGCAATCGCGCGCGCCGCAAATAACCCGCGACCATGGATTGAGGAACGAGCCACGTAAACCACTGAGGCCAATCGACGATCACTCAAGCGACGGCGCGGCGGTGGTGTCACGCTGGGACCTCGATACTCTGCGTTGCCAGCGGACGGGTCCCTCCCGGCGGGATCGCCCAGCCAATACGGTGAAACGGCAGCGTCGTGCTATCCAGATCTGCAAGGGTGTCGCCGAGTGCCCTGACCGCACCCTCCTGGCCACGCCACATCACCAACAGTTTCTCGAACAACGCCAGGCGGTCAACGCCTTCGCGTTCGGCATGCAGGGTAAAAACATGGCCCGCAGGCAGCACACGCTGGCTTGCGGCATAGAGATAACCGTGTACGTCTACCTCATCGATGCCCTCACTACGAATCATTTCATCGATCGTCGGCAGTGTCGTTGGCAGTTCCGGCACCTGCGCTCTCACGCCCTGCGACACCCCGAGGTAGGGTAACTTGCCGCGCGTCATGGATGAAAAGAGACATCGCCCTGGCGTCAGTTGCCCGAGTAACGTGCTGTTGAACTGCCAATCGGGTGTCGCAAAAACATAGGGTGCCTGTCCAAGCAATGGGCTCGCGCTCTGCCAAACGCCGGTGCACTGCTCGCTAACCCAATCTGGGTCCGCATGCGCCAGTTGCTGCCGCCAGGCACAACCCGAGAGACCGAGCGTACCTACCTCATGGCCATCCTTTAGCGCATCGGCAATCGGCACACGGGCATTCTTAGCCAGATCCGGCGCGGGTTGCAGGGTGCCAAAAGCCAGTGCCCTGAGACCGTCGATGCGGCGTCGACGCCAAGCCCGCACGGGGTCACGGCCGGCGTCTTCGTAACCGAGCGCAAACAGGAAACTTCCGCGGATCTTGTAGCGCCCCAACAGCCTGAGGAGATTTGGCACACCTTCGAGCATGCCCCGCGAGGTACCTACCTCGATTCGCAAAGCGACGCGCATTTCGCCTCGACATTAAACTGGGACAATGGGGAGTTTGACCGCTGATCAGCGATTGCTCAACAGGATGTCAGCCGGCGACACAGGTACCTTCATAGACCGCCATTATCGCCTTGAGCTCGCGGACCACGATTTCACGTTCACCATGGGTGAGACCGACGGTCTCTGGTAGTCGTCGACCGACCTCGAGCAATTCGATATCCGCCCACACTGCACGACAGCCCTTCTTACAGAGGTTCTCTACAGCTTGCTCGATCAAACGTTGGTTCAACGTGACG
This sequence comes from uncultured Gammaproteobacteria bacterium, assembly GCA_942490985.1. Classification (GTDB taxonomy): domain Bacteria; phylum Pseudomonadota; class Gammaproteobacteria; order Chromatiales; family Chromatiaceae; genus Thiosocius. The sequence continues at coordinate 310,609 of CALNYW010000001.1, read as the reverse complement.
GCTCCGGGTGTCATGGTCATATTAGTGTAACCGCATATTCCTCCGGGTTCACCATCGCAGGCAGGCTGAGCATAGGTTCTTGCTTTGTTCTCTTTTTATGCTAATCTTCAGAGAACCTAATGAGAACAACGGAGCAGAGCCATGAAGAAACCGTCGCCCTACCTGATGCGAGACTTCAACGACGATAAGATCGACACGATCATGGCATTCAATGTCGCCGAGCGAAAATCGCGCTCGCGCTCGATCCTCGAGATCAGCCTGTTTCTCGGCGCGGTGATCGGCTATCTGAGCGCACTGGCAATTGCTGCCTGAACGCTGGGCCTGGAAACCGCGGACGCCGTGCAAGTCCGTTGAGGGGGTTGGGCTCGCCGCTGAGACCTGAACGTTTCGTACACCTTTGACGGGAGTCGAATTTCCGTCTTGTCTATACTCGCGTTTTCGCAAGCCATGCGGAACCCGATTTTGTATAGCACAAGTCGCCATGAGGCCCACGCCACTTTCTACCGCTGGTTGATCCTATTCGGCATCCTGCTCTTTGGCGCGTTTGTCGCGCATCAGCACGACCTGCCAGCGGCACTTCTTGAGGCAGACGAGAGCCGACTGTCGGTCATTATCGTCGCGCTTTTCCTGCTCACCAGTGTTGATGCCGGTAGGCGAGCGTGGCGGCTCGGTAATGAGCTGGCGATCGCCTTCGCAACGCGCGATCAGATCGCCGCGGGCGTTCGGCTTTTCGAAACCCTGGATAACGGCCAGGTGACACTGGTCAATTCGGCTGACAGCGAGTCATTTACCCACCATCACCTGTTACTGCTGGCCAACAAGACCAAGCAGCACGCTGCCTTGTGCCCTCAAGACACCCTGTTGGAACGCCTGGAAAACGCCATTGGCCGCGGCCATGAGACAGGCTGGTTCATCGCCGACTTGATGGTCCGACTTGGCCTCCTGGGCACCGTGATCGGTTTCATCTACATGCTCAGTTCGATATCCCAGATCTCCAGCGTCGATATACAGGCACTACAACAGCTACTCAGTAATATGAGTGGTGGTATGCGTATCGCGCTTTACACGACCCTCACGGGGCTTGGGGCCGGGATTCTACTAGGCCTTCAGTATCGTTTGTTGGACCAGGCTGTCGACCGTCTGATGGCCGAGATCATCGAGATTGCCGAGGTCGACATCACCGTGGAGCTTCGACAAATATTGTCAGGGCCATCCTGACATGCGCCGGCGAAATCGCACTCGCTACAGATCCGCGGATCCGTTCATCGACCTGTTGTTCAATGCGCTGCTCGGGTTTACGTTCTTATTCCTGATCGCGGTGATGTTCATCAACCCGCAGGGACGCGAGGGTCGCGTAAACCTCAAGGCGGAATACATCATTTCCGTTACCTGGCCCGAGCACCTGGAAGACGATATCGATCTCTGGGTACAAGACCCCATCGGCGAGACAGTGTCTTACCTGCGGAAGGATGCCAGCTGGCTGCATCTGGATCGTGACGACCGGGGCGAAGTCAACGACACGATACTGGTGGATGGAGAGGAACTGGTCTATCCGATCAATCAGGAAGTCGTGACGATCCGCGGGATCATTCCCGGCGAATACATCGTCAACCTCTACTACTACCGGGCTGCCAGCCTGGAGCCCGTGGAAGCCCTGGTAAAGGTCGAGAAAGTCAACCCTACCTTGCAGACCGTCTATGTCAGAAGGCTCACGCTAAATGAACAAGACGAAGAAAAAACCGTCGTACGTTTCAGCTTGGATCGCAAGGGAAACGCCAGCGACATCAACCAACTCGGTAAACGCTTGACGCCATACGGCTTGGAACCAGGGGCTTGAACGTCGGCACGCAACTCGGTCTTGTGTTGGCGTATCTATTGCCGACCGCGCTGGTCGCCTGGCTACTAACCGAGGCGTTAAACAGGCAGCGACGCACCGCGGTCGTCATGCTGGTAATGTTGCCGCTTTTCTACATCGGGCACTACCTGCTGCTGGAACAACTCCAGGGCTGGCCAAGTACAAGCAGGCTTCCAGACAGCTTTCGCCTGATCGCTTATGAAGCGTTGGAGCCAGACAAACGGACCGGGGATCGCGGCCGTATCCTGATGTGGCTGCAAGCCGATGATTCGCCCATGCCCCGCGTCCACGCGGTCGACTACGATCCTGAACTTCATCGAAGACTCGGCGAGGCAGCCGAGCAAGAGCTCGCGGGTAAACCACAGCGTGGCGAGCTGCGCCCCGCCGAAGATGCGGAAAGCACGACGAGCGAGGTTGGCAATGAGGCATCCCGCTTGTTTTTCCGCGACGACAGCCCTCGCCTACTACCCCCGAAGACCTAAAAAAAGTCTTAATGGATGAGGAGCTGTTGGTAACGGTTAGTAGCAGTTGGTCCTCGCCAGACAAACGACCAGCAAGTGGCCCCGGCACGCCGGAACCTGCCGGAAGGTCAATGCACCCAACTCGGCCGAAGATGCAGGCGTTTTAGGTGTCGCTGTGTCAGCCTTGCGACAGCAGCCCCTTGATCACCCTGTTTAGCGTCTGTGGGTCAACCGGTTTCTGAAAGACCATCCACGGGTTGTCCGTCACCTCCGACAAGCCCGACAACTCTATATCGCCGGTGAAAATCAGGGCCGGCACGGCCGTTCCCAGGAAATCGTGGACGGCTTCGATGACCTGCAGGCCTGTTTCGCCTTCAGCCAAACGGAAATCGGTCAGGAGAATATCTGGGTGCCGGGTTGCGCTGCCAATCTTGCGTAAGGCTTCTACGCCATCCGTCGCTGAGATGACGTGATAACCGAAGCGCTCCAACACCAGCGCTGTTGCCTTGCGTACGATGTTATCGTCGTCAACCAGAAGTACCGTAGCTTCTCCTGGCCTACATGAGGCGTTGAACTGACCGGATAGCGGAGCTTTACGGTCAATGAATGTCGCCTGCCCCAGCGGTATAGTAAGCGCGAACATGGAGCCTTGATTGCTCGTCCTGACGTCAAGCGCGTGTGTTAGTAGTCGTGCTGTGCGCTGGACGATTGACAACCCAAGGCCCAGGCCTTTGCCTATGTGCCCGGCAGGGTGGCCCACCTGATAAAAATCCTCAAAGATTCGTCCCTTCTCGTCTCCAGGAATGCCTACGCCGGTATCCCATACCTCAACCCTTACGGCGTCCCCGCTGCGGCGGCAACCCACCAGTACCCCGCCTGATTCCGTATAACGAATTGCGTTTGCGACAAGGTTATCGAGCATCTGGCGCAATAGTACGAGGTCACTTTGGACCACTGCGCTGCAAGGTGCGACGCGCAATTCCAATCCTTTCTTTTTCGCGGCCAGTCTGTGTTGGGCCGCTAACTTCTGCAACAAGGGTGCTATTGGGAAGGCTTCTACATTGGGCCTGATGGCGCCAGCATCCAGGCGGCTTACATCTAGTAGTGCATCCAGCAGTTCGCGCATATTCGTCAGCGCTTCCGAATGCAACTTTAGTAACTCCAGGTCTTCAGGATCATGCAGGCTCTGTCGTAGCAGTTCACCAATCGATGTCAGTGCCTGCAAGGGTTGACGGATATCGTGACTCGCTGCTGCAAGAAAACGGGTTTTGTCCGCGCTGGCTTCTTCAGATGCCTCCTGCGCCTTCTGCATCATCACTTCAGCGGCTTTCTGTTCCGAGATATCCAGGACGACAGTCAGACATTCTTTCCGCCGCTCTTGCCGATGCGGGTGCAGTTTGCTGTTCAACTGGGCGACGAACCGAGAGCCGTCCTGGCGCTGCATCTCAATTTCGCAGCTCAGCGTGCCAGTGCTGCGAAAGACACGGCGCAGGTGCAGATGGAGAGTGTCTCGATATTCTTCGGTGACAAAGTAGTGGAAACGTCTCCCAACCAAGGCGGCGTGCTCTACCCCCAGCAGGCAACGACTGGAAATATTTGTCTGCACGATCTGACCGGTATCGTGGAGAATGAAATACCCCAACGGCGCCTGATCGAAAAGATCCTCAAAACGGTAACGGGCATCTTCCAGCTCGCGATAGCTACGACGCAGCTCATCGTGCTGCATTTCGAGTTCGATCTGGCGCACTTGGAGTTCATGGGCCATGTGCGGCAGCTGCGCTGGCGTGACGGCCAAGGGGTCTGCGAGGGTGGCATCAAGACGTTGTTCCGCGCGTTTGCGAAGTTCGTCAAGGTCCTCGTGATGATCAGTCATGGCGAATCGTCACCCGCTGCCGCCGATTGAATGGCCACATAGTGGGCTATGTTGCCCTGCGAATCGGTGACGGGGTAAATGGAAACCCTGTTAGGGTACACGGTACCCTCCTTACGCCGGTTCTGGACCACCCCCGTCCACACGTCGCCGCGTTCGATGGTCTGCCACATATTCTCCAATACGGCCATTGGTGTTTCGCCCGACCTGAGAAAGTTCGCTTGGCTCCCTACGGCCTCGGCGGAGGAATACCCGGTTCGCTTTACAAAATACGGGTTCACGTACTCGATCGTACCGTCGGTGTTTGTGATGATGACCGCGTTGGGGCTTTGCACTATCGCCTGCGACATCGTATCCAGCTCTGCATGCACCCGTTTCTGCTCGGTGATGTCGATAAAGGTGATGACCACGCCGTCGATGATGTTGTCGGTAGTTCGATAGGGCCGCATACGAGCAGAGTACCAATGCCCCTCCCGGGTCTGCACCTCTGTTTCCGAGGGAGTCAGGGTATCCAAGACTTCGGTTGCATCGGCGGTCAGATCCTGTCCGACGAGATTGATCGTGATGTCGCCCAGCGGACGGCCGACGTCAGATGCGATCAGATTGACCAGGCGCGTTACCGCGGGCGTGAAACGCTGAATGCGCAGTTGGTTGTCAAGGAAGATGGTGCCAACGTCAGTGCTGGACAGCAGGTTCGACATATCGTTGCTGGCCTTGGAAAGTTCGTCAAGTTTTACCTCGTGTTCGGCATTTACGGTGGTCAGCTCTTCATTGACAGACTGCAATTCCTCCTTCGAGGTCTCCAGCTCTTCATTGGTGCTCTGCAATTCTTCGTTTGCAGATTGCAGCTCTTCATTGGTGGATTTGAGCTCTTCGTTGGACGTCTCGAGTTCCTCAATTGTGGTCTGCAGGTATTCGCCGGTCGAGCGCAGCTCATGCTCCAGTTCCACCACACGTTGATCGGAGGCCCCCGAGGGAACAGCGATATTCTGCTGATCGGCCGAGTCCGAGACCGCGACGTCCTCGAACACCACAAGCATAGCCACACCCTGCACCGACGGTTCGGTCAATGGTTTGACCACCAGGTTTATGACTTGGGTGTCGCCGTTGGACTTGAACTTTACGTTTTCAAAACGGATCGGTTTCTTGTGTGTTGCGACTTTGCGCAGCGCTGTACTGAGGTCCAGCTGAAGCCCTTCCCGAGCCAGCCCCAAGATATTCAAACTGGCCTCTCCCGTAGGAGGTTTTAGGTAGCGGCCGGTATTGCCGTGGAAGTAAAGGCCTTCACCCTTTTCGCTCACCAGCACAGAGGCTGGTGCATAGTCATCCAGCAGCATGCGCTCGGTCAGCTCGCGGGAACTCGGTATGCGCTTAGCTGCGGCTTCGCCGGGCTTGCCCGGTACGTGCATATTGAGCGGAAAGGGGGCAACGGGGATTCCAAGGCCGTTTCCGTGCTGCAAGACGACCCTTTTGCGACGGTAGAGTTTGCATCTGCGATTTACGATCTCAAACAGATCTTTGGCCTCGCCGATGCTTTCCGAGCTACCGAGAAACAAGTAGCCGCCATCGCGTAATGCATAGTGAAACAGCGGCAGTAATCGCTTCTGCAGCTCAGCCTCCATGTAAATCAGAAGATTTCGGCAAGCAACCAGATCCAGCCGCGAAAAGGGTGGATCCTTGATGACGTTCTGCTCGGCAAACACCACCGCATCACGTACCGCCTTGGTCACCTGGTAGCTGTTCTCATGTCTGGTAAAGAAACGACGCAGGCGCTCGGGCGAAACATCTGCCGCAATGCTTTCCGGATAGACCCCATTGCGCGCTGTCTCGATGGCGTCACTGTCGAGGTCAGTTGCGAACACCTGTAACTTGTAATCCTGTTTCCTTTCTTCCATCTGCTCGCGCAGCAGCATGGCAATGGAGTAAGCCTCCTCACCAGTGGCGCAACCCGGCACCCAGACGCGCACCGGCTCGCTCGGTGGTCTGTTGTGAAACAGCTCTGGTATGACCTCCTCGCCGAGGGCCTCAAATGCCTCCGGGTCACGGAAGAAGTTGGAGACACCGATCAGGAGTTCCTTGAACAGCGTTTCGACTTCCAGCGAATTGCCTTGAAGGAGACGCACATAGTCCCGAATCTTCTCGATCTGATTGACCGTCATGCGTCTTTCGATGCGCCGCAGGATAGTGTTCGGTTTATAGTTGGAAAAATCGTGGCCGGTCTGATTGCGCAGGAGAACATAGACCTTGTTGAGGTCTTCCACACGCGTCGGCACAGTCGCAGTCTGCCTTTTGGCACCTGGAGCCAAGGCCACTGAGACATAGTTCAACAACTGTGCGGCCATCTGTTCCGGGGGCAGAATGTAGTCCGTGAGACCGGTGGCAATAGCGCTCCTCGGCATGCCATCGTACTTGGCACTTTCGGGCGACTGGACGATCACCATGCCGCCCGCCTCTTTGACTGCCTTGACGCCCAGGGTGCCATCAGTGCCCGTACCGGAGAGCACGATGCAGATGGCCCGGTCACCCTGGTCCTGGGCGAAAGAGCGGAAAAAGAAATCGATGGGAAGGCGCAGACCACGCGGCGCGGTCGGTTCGATCAACTGCAGGAAACCATGCAGAAGGGCCATATCCCGATTCGGAGGGATGACATAGGCGCAATTCTGCTCGACGCGCATTCCGTCACTGACCTCTAGCACGCGCAGTGGCGTTACACGCTTGATCAGGTCGGTAAGGATGCTCTTGTGGGTGGGATCGAGGTGCTGGATCAGCACAAAGGCCATGCCGCTGTGCTGAGGAACTGCCTTTATAAACCGCTCGATGGCTTCCAGACCGCCGGCCGAAGCGCCAATTGCGACGATGGGAAAATCACCTCCGGGAACGGGGTTGCCGGTCTGCTGCTTCGCGGAGATCGTTTTCTTTCGGGGCATTTTCCTGTTTATATTTCCAGTGGTTGGATTCTCATCAAAAGCCGGGGATGCGCAATATCGCAACGCCCTCTGCAATATGATGATGCGCATTACCCTATCGCGGCATTCAATCTTTCAACCTACCGCAGCCCGTTTTTCTTCTTGATCCTGACAAGATAACCGTTGGCACCCCCGAGAGCTAATCTCGCACCGCGGATGGTGGGAGTACTGCAGCGTACGACCCGCACTCCGCCGAAAGAACGGTGGGTCGTCGCGAAAGACATCATCGACAGCCCCGATTGCGATCTAAGCGACTCCGCAGATACCACGCGGGGCAGCACTTCTGGCCGAACTTTTTCCTGGTGCGGGAGCTCGATACGGTGCCCGCTTAGTGGAAATCCGATGCCGCGGGGCGTTCTGCGAATTGGCATGGTTCTGGGAGAATGACATTGACTGTCAGATTGAGCCTGAATCCTTACATTGCTTTTCGGCGTGGACGAAAAAAGCCGGCACGAGGCCGGCTCAAAAACTCGATCTTTAGCGACTCAGACGACACCGCTCTCGTGCGGCCTGGTCAGTTCGGTTTGGAATTTCTCGTTGACCCGCTCTCGCAGTTCTTTCCCGGGCTTGAAGTGTGGCACGTACTTGCCGTTAAGTTCGACTGAGTCGCCGGTCTTTGGGTTTCGCCCCAACCGCGGCGGCCGAAAATGCAAAGAAAAACTGCCAAAGCCCCGTATCTCAATGCGTTCGCCCGAAGCCAACGCCTGACTCATCTGCTCAATCATGCACTTCACAGCCAGCTCGACGTCGCGATAAGCGAGATGACTCTGCTCTCGTGCAATGACTTCGATCAGTTCGGATTTCGTCATTCTTGAATCAGCTCAGTCCCAGAGAGTGAAGCCGGTGGGGTCGCCACCGGCTAGATTTCTGCTAACGATTCAGTCCTTGTTGGACTCGAGGTGATCTTTCAACAGCTCACCAAAGGCGGTGGTGCCGGCACTTGCCGAATCGCTGGTGTAGGTCGCAATTGCGGCCTTCTCTTCGTCATAGTCCTTCGCCTTGATCGACAGGCTGATGGTCCGGTTTTTCCGATCGACGCCGGTAAACTTGGCCTCGATAGCCTCACCTTCCTTGAGGATCGAACGTGCATCTTCGACGCGGTCACGCGACAATTCGGACGCCCGCAGGTAACCCTCAACACCCTCTTCCAACGCAATCACAGCGCCCTTCGCATCGACTTCTTGCACGGTGCCGTTGACGATCGCGCCTTTCTCATGGCGAGCGAGGAAGCTGGACATCGGATCCTTGTCGAGTTGCTTGATACCCAGCGAGATACGCTCCCGCTCCGGATCGACGGCCAACACGACGGTCTCAAGCTCCTGACCCTTTTTGAAGTTGCGGATGATCGCCTCACCGGTGTCATCCCAAGAGATGTCTGACAAGTGAACCAAGCCGTCGATACCGCCATCCAGGCCAATAAAGATGCCGAAGTCGGTAATCGATTTGATAACGCCACTGACGTGATCGCCCTTGTTGAACTTCTGCGAGAAGTCGTCCCATGGGTTGGCCTGACACTGCTTCATGCCCAGCGAAATGCGACGACGCTCTTCATCGATGTCGAGCACCACGACTTCGACTTCGTCGCCGAGCGTGACAACCTTGCTCGGATGAACGTTCTTGTTCGTCCAGTCCATTTCGGACACGTGAACAAGACCTTCGACACCGTCTTCGATCTCCACAAACGCACCGTAGTCGGCGATGTTGGTGACCTTGCCGAAGAGACGTGTGCCTTCCGGATAGCGCCGCGTGATGTTCTCCCACGGATCATCGCCCATCTGCTTGAGGCCGAGCGACACGCGCATCTTCTCGCGGTCGAATTTCAACACCTTGACGTTGATCTCGTCGCCAATCTCGACCACTTCCGATGGATGCTTGACGCGTTTCCACGCCATATCGGTGATGTGCAGCAGTCCGTCGATTCCGCCCAGGTCGACGAACGCACCATAGTCGGTGAGGTTTTTGACCACGCCTTTCGCTTCTTGCCCTTCCTGCAGATTCTCGAGCAGCTTGTCGCGCTCTTCGCTGTACTCCTGTTCGACCACTGCGCGCCGCGAAACAACCACGTTGTTGCGCTTTTGGTCGAGCTTGATGACCTTGAATTCGAGATCCTTTCCTTCGAGGTACGAGGTGTCCCGAACCGGGCGGACATCGACCAGCGATCCCGGTAGGAACGCACGAATCTGATCGAGTTCGACGGTGAAGCCGCCTTTGACTTTGCCGTTTATCCGGCCCACAACAATCTCTTCGGCCTCGAAGGCCTTCTCAAGCTTGTTCCACGCGTGATGGCGCTTGGCTTTTTCGCGCGACAGACGCGTCGCGCCGAAGCCGTCTTCGACGGCATCCAGAGCCACCTCGACTTGGTCACCGACAGCGCATTCGACATTGCCGTCAAAGTCGGTGAATTGAATCTTTGGGATAACCCCTTCTGATTTCAAACCTGCGTTTACGATGACGTGATCGTTGTCGATCGCGACTACGGTGCCGATGACGATAGCGCCCGGCTGGAGATTGGTGTTGGTGAGGCTCTGTTCAAAGAGCTCGGCAAAGCTTTCAGACATGTTTGATTTTCCCGACCCGCGTATCGCGGACCATCCTACCGGCGGGCATCCCGATCCGGATTTTTCCGAAATAAAAAGTTAAATGGTCGCCGCCACTTAGCGTCGACCCCCAGTTGCAAAGACGTTAGCCGTCAGTGCGGTGTTGCATACACTTCATGTGCTTTCTGCAACACAAAATCAACCACCTCGTCGATGGTCATCGAGGTGGAATCGAGTTCGATTGCATCCCGAGCTGGCGTCAACGGCGAGGCCGAACGATCTCGATCACGAGCATCTCGCTCGTTGATTTCCTTCGTAAGGGCGGCGAGATTAGCAGGCAATCCTTTTTCTTTCAACTGCTTATAGCGCCTTTCAGCCCTTTCCTCAGGGCTCGCCGTGAGAAAAATTTTGACCCCGGCCTGCGGGAAAACCGTCGTGCCCATGTCCCGTCCGTCAGCCACGAGACCCGGCGGTGCCGCATAGTCCCTTTGCCATCTCAGTAGCGCCTCGCGAACCGCCGGGATCGCAGCAACCTTCGAGGCGTTGTTGCCGGCGGTCTCCGTGCGGATCTCGTCAGACACATCGACACCGTCAAGGACGATATTTTCACCATCAAATACAACATTAAGAGTTCGAGCTAACTCTATGACTTTATTGTGATCCTCAAAATCACAATCCGCCTCTGAGACCGCGAAACCCAGCAATCGATAGAGCGCCCCAGAGTCCAGAATCCGCCATCCCAACTGGTCAGCGACGCGCTTGCTGACCGTCCCTTTACCAGACCCACTGGGCCCATCGACCGTGATGATCGGCACCGCGTCTTGCGTCATCCCGTCCTCACTCTTCATTGCTATGCACCCGACAGCCAACCCGCGACGCCAACTCGACGAATCCCGGGAACGATGTGTTCACATTCGCGCAGTCGTTGATTTTGATCTCGCCGTGCGAACGTAGTCCCGCTATCGTGAACGCCATCGCGATGCGATGATCACCATGGCTCTCGACCTCCCCGCCGCTGATCGGGCCTCCCTTGATCACGATCCCGTCCGGGGTTGGCCTGGCATCGACGCCGAGCGCCGCCAGGCCATCGGCCATGACCTGGATTCGATCCGATTCCTTGACCCGCAACTCTTCGGCGCCAGTCAATACCGTTTCACCGGTTGCGCAGGCCGCCGCGACAAACAGCACCGGGAATTCGTCGATTGCCAGCGGGACCTGGTCGCGCGGGATCCGAATGCCGCGCAACGGCGCCGCGCGCACCTGCAAATCAGCCACCGGCTCACCGCCGACCTCGCGACGATTGCTGATCGAAATATCGGCGCCCATCTCACGCAGTATCGTGATGACACCGTCGCGCGTTGGGTTTATTCCGACATGCTCCAGCATCAAGTCGGAACCCGATGCGATGCTCGCGCCAACCAGGAAAAAAGCGGCCGACGAGATATCGGCTGGCACATCGATGGCGCAAGCTTGCAGCTTGCCACCGCCACCCAAGCAGACCCGATCACCGTCGCGATACACCGCATAACCGAAACCGGTCAGCATGCGTTCTGTGTGGTCCCGGGTAGGCGCCGGTTCGGTTACGCAGGTCTCACCGTCGGCATAGAGCCCCGCCAACAGGAGGCAGCTTTTGACCTGTGCACTCGCCACCGGCATGTCGTAATCGATCCCCTTCAAGCCCGGTGTCGGACGTACCCGCAACGGCGCCGTCGCACCAGCGGCACTGTCGATCACCGCCCCCATGGTCACCAGTGGATCGATGACGCGTTTCATCGGGCGGCCGCTCAACGATTCGTCACCGACCAGCGTGACGTCGAAACCCTGTCCCGCCATCAGCCCGGACATCAAACGCATGGATGTGCCTGAGTTGCCAAGATCGAGCGGCGCTGCCGGCTGTCGCAAGCCATGCATACCAACGCCTTGAATCACCACCCGTCCGTGATCCGGTCCCCCAATCTCGACACCCATCGCCCGGAAGGCACGCAGCGTGGCGAGGCTGTCCTCGCCTTCCAGGAACCCATTGATCCGCGTTGTACCCTCAGCCAGCGCCCCCAGCATGATCGAGCGATGTGAGATGGATTTGTCACCGGGAACGCGCAGACGCCCGACGAGCCGCCCACCGGCGCTCGCGGTAAATTGGATGTTTTGCTTGATCAATCCGAGGCCCTGACCTTGTCGACGGCCGCAAGGCTAGACGCAGGCGCGTAAAAACTCAAGTTAAGCAAGGAAAAACAGCGCGTTAAGCAATTCGCGAGGAGGCCTCAGTCGGCCTGTACCCCGTCGATATACCGGTCACGAGCGCCTTTCGCATTGGCAAAGATTTCAAGTAGCCGTTCACCGTCAGCGACCTCGATCATGTCTGCCAGTTCACCCATTTGCGCCGAAAACGCTCTAAGCATTGGCACCAGCGCGTGACGGTTGGCGACACAGATATCCCGCCACATCTCCGGATTACTCGAGGCGATTCGGGTGAAATCACGGAAACCGCCAGCGGCGTACCGGAAGATCTCGTCGTTTTCTTTCATCCCGGCCAACATGTCGACCAGTCCAAACGCCAGCATGTGGGGCAAATGGCTGGTTGCTGCCAACACCTCATCATGATGCTCGACGGCCATTTCAGTTACATCGGCTCCGCAGGCGACCCACATCGCAGTCACTGTCGCGACGTCTTCGGTGGCGTTTTCGCTCAGCGGCGTCAGAATCACCCGGCGATTTTGGTACAGCGTGGCGAACGAGGCAGCCACGCCGTTGTTTTCTGTACCGGCGATCGGATGCCCAGGGACAAATCGAGGCAGCAGTGCGGGTGCTACGCTGCGGCAATCTGCGACGACGCTACCCTTGGCGCTGCCGCCATCCGTAACCAGCGCATGCGCTTGCAGCACGGGAGCGAGTGCTGCGAACGCGTCGCGCATCGCTCCCAACGGGATCGACAGAAAGACCATGTCCGCATCGGCTGCTGCTTCTGCAACGCTGTGTGTGTAGTGGTCTACCACCCCCAGCTCTTTGGCCAGCGCAAGGTTTTGCTCGCCACGACCGCAGCCCACAACCTCGCCAACGGCACCGGCGGCGCGCAACGCGCGTGCCAACGAACCACCGATTAAACCGACGCCGATGACCGCCAGCGTGCCAATGGCCGCCGTCAAAGCACCTCCTCCAGCGCGTCGAGGAAGCGCGCATTCTCCGAGGCCAAACCGACGCTGACGCGCAGATGATTGGGCAAGCCGTAGTTGGCGATCGGTCGGGTCACGACGCCGAGCCGCAGCAACGCTTGATCGACCGCTGCTGCATCGCGTTGCAGATCGATCGTTAAGAAGTTTCCGGCAGACGGGATGTAGCCAACACCGAGGCGATCAAGCCCATCACGCAGTTGCTGCAAACCGGCATCATTGAGGGCTACGGCCTCGTCAAGATAAGCCTGATCTTCAAGCGCCGCCAGCGCGCCGACCTGCGCCAGGCTATCGACATTGAAAGGCTGGCGTACGCGATTCAACAGATCGGCAATATCAGGATGCGAAATACTGTAGCCAACACGCAATGCTGCCAATCCATAGGCCTTCGAAAAGGTGCGCGTGACGATCAGGTTGGGGAAGTCCGCCAGCCATTGCGATGCATCGGGATGGTCGTCGTGTCTTACATATTCGAAGTAAGCCTCATCGATCACGACAATCACTGATTCCGGGACCGCCTCAACGAAAGCCCTCAACTCATCGTGCGGGAGACGCGTCCCGGTCGGGTTATTGGGATTTGCCACCCAAACAACACCGGTCTGCGGTGTAAGCATGGCCCGCATCGCTTCGAGGTCATGAGCGAAATGCCGCGCCGGGGCGACCTGCAACGTTGCGCCAACAGCCGTACTACTGAGCGGATAGACAGCGAAAGCGAACTCCGAGAAAAGGCTCTCGCGACCCTGCCAGAGGAAAACGCGGGCGATCATGTCCAACACATCATTGGATCCGTTGCCCACCGTGATACCCGTGGCAGACACGCCATGGCGGGCGGCTAAGGCAGATCGCAACGCATAGGCCCCACCATCCGGGTAGCGTGTCAGATCCTCTAAAGAAGCGCTGATCGCCGCGACAACGCGCGGACTTGGCCCGAGTGGGTTTTCGTTGGAGGCAAGCTTTATCGAGTCCTTGATCCCAAGCTCGCGCTCCAGTTCGGACAGCGGCTTGCCAGGCGTGTAGGGCTTCAGCCCGGCCAGCCCTGACGCGGCCTGCGCGATAAATCGATTACTCATTGAGCTGCCTGTAAGAAACGATAACGACGCGGCATAATCGGCGCCCCTTGTCTTTCCGAATTAAAGAACGGCCTGCGGGTAGGAGCCGAGCTCTTTGTACATACCCGACTGCGCCTTCAAGGTCGCCAAGGCCGCTGCAACATCGGGTTCTTCCCGATGACCGTTTATATCGACAAAGAAAACGTAGTCCCAGTTTCCGCGACGCGAGGGTCGTGACTCGATCCGACTCATGCTTATGCCATGCTTGGCCAGCGGTTCCAGCAACCGATGCAGACCGCCCGCCTCATTACGCGTCGACAGCAAAAGACTGGTCTTGTCGTCGCCGGATGGTCGCACTGCCTGTTGCCCAATAACCAGGAAACGCGTCGTGTTACCAGGTTCGTCCTCGATGTTTGGCAGCAAAACGTCAAGCTGATACAACTCAGCCGCCGCGGTGCCGGCGATCGCTGCTGTATCCGGCTTCTCACGGGCCAGCCGCGCCGCTTCCGCATTGCTGCCAACCGGGACACGTTCGACGTGTGGCAAATGCCGGTCGAGCCACGCCCGACATTGCGCCAACGACTGTTGATGCGAATAGACCGTCTTCAATTCGGATAGGTCGCCCGATATCCCCAAAAGGTTATGGTGGATCCGCAACGTGACCTCGCCACAGATCTGCAGCGGCGAATTGAGGAACATGTCCAGGGTGTGGCTGACTACCCCCTCGCTGGAATTCTCGACCGGTACCACACCGTAGTGGCAGGAACCGCTCTCCACCTCCTGAAACACATCTGAAATCGCGGCCAATGGCACCGTAGCGACCGCATGCCCGAAGTGTTTCAGCGCAGCGGCCTGCGTAAAGGTTCCTTCGGGGCCGAGAAAAGCGACCCGCAGCGGCAACTCGAGCGCTAAACACTCCGACATGATCTCGCGAAACAGGCGGGCCATCGCCTCGCCGCCAAGCGGGCCGGCGTTGCGCTCTTTTACCGCGCGCAGCACCTGCGCCTCACGCTCTGGCCGATAGAACACGGCATCGGGATCGGACGCAACCTTGATGCGCGCAACTTCCTGCGCAGCGGCTGCACGTTTGTTCAAGAGCGCCTGAATCTGACTGTCGAGCGTATCAATCCGCTCGCGTATCTCACCGAGTTGCTGCTCGTCATTCATGGCAGAAGTTTACCCGGTTTACCCGCTTCGTCGGAGTATGCGCGACTTACGCCGCGGCGCCGGCACACCCCAGGCAGCGCACCGACAACACGCCCTCGATATCGCGGATGCGCTGCAACGCCTCTTCAGTAGGCGTTTGATCCACGTCGATCAGGGTTACCGCCAGTTCACCGCGTGATTTATTCAGCATGTCATTGATGTTTAGACCGGCTTCGGCAAGGTCGGTAGATACCTGCCCCAGCATGTTGGGCACGTTACTGTTGACGACCGCGATACGGACGCCATCTTCGGTTCGAGGCAGACCGATCTCAGGAAAATTCACCGAGTTCGTGACATTGCCGTTTTCCAGCCAATCACGCACCTGCTCGGCAACCATCACCGCGCAGTTCTCCTCAGCCTCCGTCGTGGATGCGCCAAGATGTGGCAACGTAATCACGCGCGGGTGGTCTTTCAGCAAGTTGCTGGGGAAATCACAGACATAGGCATACAGATGGCCGTCGTCGAGGGCGGCAATGGCCGCCTGGTCATCAATGATACCGTTGCGGGCGAAGTTCAGCAGCACGGAGCGGGGCTTCATCAAGCGCAACCGGTCAGCGTTGATCATGTCGCGCGTGTTGTCTGTGAGCGGCACGTGAAAGGTAATGAAATCGGCGCGTGCCACCAGGTCGTCAACCGACAGCGCCTGCTCGACATCGGCCTCAAGTGCCCAGGCCGCGCGTACGGTGATTGTCGGGTCATAGCCAATCACCTTCATCCCCAGGGCGCGGGCTGCATTTGCCACCTTCACCCCGATTGCGCCGAGGCCAACCACGCCCAGTGTCCGCCCGGGCAGTTCAAACCCGACAAAGTTCTTTTTGCCCGCCTCGACTGCCTTGTTTATTTCGGTATCCGAACCCGTCACGCCCGTTGCAAACCGCCATGCCTGCCCAATGTTACGCGCGGCCATCAACATCCCCGCTACCACCAGCTCTTTCACGGCATTGGCATTGGCGCCAGGCGCATTGAATACCGGAATCCCGACCTGGGTCATCGCATCGACCGGAATATTGTTGACTCCAGCACCCGCTCGACCGATGGCTTTCACCGAAGCGGGTAATGCCATGTCATGCATCTTTGCCGAGCGCACCAGAATCGCATCCGGATTACGCAGCTCGGAGGCGACCTCGTAGCGTTCACGTGGTAAACGATTGAGTCCCGCTACCGAAATATTGTTCAGTGTTTGAATCTTGTACATTACTGTTTCCCGCTGAGCCATCACTCAGCCCTGTCTGCGTTCGAAATCGGCCATGAAATCGACCAGCGATTGCACGCCCTCTTCCGGCATGGCGTTGTAGATGCTGGCCCGCATGCCACCGACAGAGCGATGTCCTTTCAGTGTCTTTAGGCCTGCTTCGCCCGCTTGCTGCAAGAAGGCCCCATCGAGATCTGGATTGGCGAGTGTGAAAGGCACGTTCATCCATGATCGACAGTTGCGATCCACGGGATTTGCATAAAAATCGGAGTTATCGATCGCGTCGTACAGCAGCTGCGCCTTACGCGCGTTGATTTGCGCCATGCTGGCAAGCCCGCCCTGCAGCTTGAGCCACTTGAAGACCAGGCCGGCAAGGTACCAGCCATAGGTTGGCGGCGTGTTGTACATCGAGTCCGCTTTGGCGTGGGTCGCATAGTCAAACATTGCCGGCGTCCCCTCTATTGCATCGCCGATCAGATCATCACGCACGATGACGATCGTCAGCCCGGCCGGTCCGATGTTCTTTTGCGCGCCTGCGTAGATAATCCCGAAACGCGAGACATCGACCGGTCGCGAGAGAATAGTCGACGACATATCCGCAACCAGTGGCACATCACCAGCGTCCGGGACATAGCCGAACTCGACACCTTCGATTGTCTCGTTCGGCGTGTAGTGCAAGTAGGCCGCATCGGCGGAAACGGCAACGCTGCCCTGATCAGGGACGGTCGTGAAGCGACCGTCGATTTCGCAGTCTGCGGTTACGCTCACATCGCCGAAGCGCTGTGCTTCGGCGATTGCCTTTTTCGACCACGAACCGGTGCGGTAGTAGTCCGCTTTGCCGGTGCGCCCGATCAAATTCAGAGGGACCATGCCGAACTGGCTAGAGGCACCGCCCTGCAGGAACAGTACCCGGTAATTCTCCGGCACCGCCATCAACTCGCGCAGGTCGGCCTCGGCCTCGCTCGCGATCGACATGAATTCTTTGCCGCGATGGCTCATTTCCATCACCGACATGCCAGCACCATGCCAGTCGAGCATCTCCCTTTGCGCCTGTTCTAAAACCGCTTCGGGCAGCACGGCAGGGCCGGCACTAAAGTTATAAACACGGGTCATCGGGAACCTTCTCTCTGCGTTATCGGGCGCATACTGCGCCCGCGTTGGGGCACGGCGCTTTGCCCTTATGTCTGAGCGTCGTCAGTGTCGTCGGGCACATCCGCGTCGGTGTCGGTGTCGGTGTCGGTGTCGGTGTCGGTGTCGGTCAGTTTCGGCTTCAACGTCACCATCGAGTGCTTCGATGCGCTCGATACCGATCAACTTCTCGTCCTTCGAAAGGCGGATCATCGTCACGCCCTGCGTGTCGCGCCCCATTTGCGAGACATCCGCAACCGGTGTTCGAACGAGCGTGCCACCATCGGTGATCAGCATGATTTCGTCATCTTCCGCAACGCGCACCGCGCCGACCTGGCCGCCATTGCGGGCCGAGGTCTTGATTGAAATCACACCCATGCCACCACGACCCTTGATCGGGAACTGTTCAATCGCTGTGCGCTTGCCAAACCCATTTTCGGTCACGGTCATCACGTCGCCATCCTCGCCGATGATCAACGAGATCACCTGCTGGCCCTTGCCCAGTTTCACGCCGCGTACACCGCAGGCGGTGCGCCCCATGGCTCGCACGTCAGACTCTTTGAACCGCGTGGCCTTGCCGGCACTGGTGAACAACATAATGCTTTGGTGCCCATCGGTGATATCGACACCGATCAGCTGGTCGTCCTCGCGCAGATCGACGGCGATAATGCCATTCGCCCGCGGTCGCGAGAAATTCTCCAATGGCGTTTTCTTTACCGTACCCGACGCGGTAGCCATGAACACGTAACGATCGTTGCTGTACTCCCGAACCGGCAGCACTGCATTGATCCGCTCGCCCTGCTCCAGCGGCAACAGATTCACCATCGGCCGACCGCGAGCATTGCGACCTGCTTGCGGCAACTCGTAGACCTTGAGCCAGTAACATTTTCCGCGGCTCGAGAAACACAAGATCGTGTCGTGGGTATTCGCAACGAACAGCTTGTCGACGAAATCCTCGTCCTTCGTCGCCGTCGCGATTTTTCCACGACCGCCTCGCCGTTGGGCGCGGTATGCATCAATGGGCTGCGACTTTGCATAGCCCTGGTGCGAAAGCGTGACGACGACGTCTTCCTCGGTAATCAGGTCTTCGAGGGTCAGGTCCATCTGGTCGGCAACGATCTCACTGCGGCGGTCGTCGCCGAACTGATCACGGATTGCCAGCAATTCATCCCGGATGACCTGCATCAGACGATCGGGGCTCGACAGAATTTCCAACAGATCGGCGATCTTGCTGAGGATTTCCTCGAACTCGTTGATGATCTTGTCTTGCTCGAGCCCGGTCAGCTTTTGCAGACGCAAATCAAGGATGGCCTGCGCCTGGGTTTCGGTCAGCCGATATCCTTCCGCTGTCAGACCGAAACTGGCCGGCAGGTTCTCGGGCCGAGACGCGTCGGCGCCTGCCCGCCCCAACATGGCATCCACGGCCCCTGACTGCCAGGCCCGATCGACCAACTGACGCTTGGCCTCGGCCGGACTCGGCGCGGCTTTGATCAGGGCGATAACCTCGTCGATATTGGCCAGCGCAACGGCCAGGCCTTCGAGCAGGTGGGCGCGCTCGCGCGCCTTGCGAAGATCGAACAACGTGCGACGCGTGACGACCTCGCGACGGTGGCGCAGGAAATATTCGAGCAACTGCTTGAGATTCAGCGTGCGCGGCTGGCCGTCGACCAGTGCGACGATATTGATGCCGAAGACGTTCTGCATCTGGGTCTGCTGGAACAGATTGTTCAGCACGACCTCGGCCACCTCGCCACGGCGTAGCTCGACGACCATGCGCATGCCGTCTTTGTCGGACTCGTCACGCAGCTCGCTGATGCCTTCGAGCTTCTTATCCTTGACCAGCTCGGCGATCTTTTCCAGCAATCGTGCCTTGTTGACCTGGTAGGGCAGCTCGTTGACGACGATTCGCTGCCGCCCATGGTCCATCTCCTCGATCACCGTCCGCGCGCGGATGTAGACCTTGCCACGCCCCGTCCGGTAGGCCTCGCGCACACCGCGCAAGCCGTTGATGATCCCGGCGGTAGGAAAGTCCGGTGCCGGAATAAGTTGCATCAGCTCTTCGACGCCGACCTGCGGATCATCGATCACGCGGATGCAACCGCCGATGACCTCGGTGAGATTGTGCGGCGGGATGTTGGTCGCCATCCCCACGGCGATGCCAGACGAACCGTTGACCAACAGGTTCGGGAACCGGGCCGGCAACACGGCAGGCTCATGCTCCGATTCGTCATAGTTGGGGGTGAAATCGACGGTCTCTTTGTCGATATCCGCAAGCAATTCGTGTGCGATCCGCGCCATGCGGACCTCGGTATAACGCATCGCAGCCGGCGCATCGCCGTCAACCGAGCCAAAATTGCCCTGCCCGTCGACTAGCATGTAGCGCAGCGAAAACGGCTGCGCCATGCGCACGATGGTGTCGTACACCGCCGTGTCGCCGTGCGGGTGGTATTTACCGATGACGTCGCCGACGACGCGTGCCGACTTTTTATAAGGCTTGTTCCAATCGTTGCCGAGTTCGCCCATCGCAAACAGTACTCGCCGATGGACCGGCTTGAGTCCGTCACGCACATCCGGCAACGCACGTCCGACGATGACGCTCATTGCATAGTCCAGGTAGGACTGCTGCATCTCGTCCTCGAGATTGACCGGGACGATTTCCTTCGCGAATTCGCTCATCTAATCTGATTTCCTGAAGCGCGCCTGCCCGACGCGATGCCGAGCGCTTGATTGTGATTTTCGGCGATTTTCAAGCCGATTATCTTAACACACCCTGAAGGTGCGGGGCGGAGGAAAAGCGGCTTAGATTGGCTTACAGGGGCTCAGGCGATCTGTTTGCGCCATAAGCGAGCCGTTTTCGTCGCTGTCTGATTCAGATGCAAACCCCAGACAGGACGTGTCGATGCCATCTCTTCGTTAGTTCACCGGCAATGCCGTGTTATCGACCACACGGCGCATCACGAAACTGGAATGGACGCCACTGACGCCCTCGATTCGGGTGATGCGGTTGAGCAGGAGCGATTGATAGGCATCCATGTCCCTTACGACCACTTTCAACTGGTAGTCAGCCTGTTGGCCCGTAATCAACAAGCACTCCAGCACTTCGGGGAGGTCGGCAATCTGTTGTTCGAAATTGGCAAAACGCTCGGGTGTGTGACGATCCATTGAAATGTGCACCAGCGCCATCAGCGCCAAGCCAAGCTGACGGGCATCCAAGATCGCACGATAGCCGCTGATGAGGCCAGATTCTTCCAACGCCCGCACACGCCTCAGGCAAGGCGAAGGCGACAGCCCGATCCGGTCGGCGAGCTCCTGGTTACTGATTCGGCCATCGGCCTGCAGCACCGCCAGGATTTGGCGATCATAACGGTCCAGCTGCATGAAATAGCCCCCAAACGATATCGAAGAGTCGATTATAGCTCAAATTTATTAATTTATGGTAGATAATTGTTCTATGAACATCGATTTGAGCACAAAAAGCAATAACTGACCCCTTTCTATGGCGTAATCTTTCCCCTGTCGATCACAAGTCGACAGCTCGCTGCCAGCATCACACGAAGATCCGCGTAGCTGTTGCCGCCCACAAGGCATCGCAACCGAACCTCGCGCCCTCCCCGCATTGCGGGGAGTCGTTCGCGAAATTCACCGACTAGGGCAGGCACCCATGAAACGTTTTGATCACACGCGCTATCAACCGACGCCGACACCCGGATTGGTCGACCGACAATGGCCTGACAATGCGCTGTCGCGGGCACCGACCTGGGCCAGCGTGGACCTGCGTGATGGCAACCAGGCGTTACTGGAGCCCATGAGCGTGGCCCAGAAGCGGCGTCTGTGGGACCTGCTACTCGACGTTGGTTTTAAAGAGATCGAGGTGGGTTTTCCATCGGCCAGCCAGCCGGATTTTGACTTCGTGCGTTGGCTGATCGAAGAAGACCGCATCCCACAAGACGTCACGATCCAGGTCTTGGTGCAGGCACGATCGCACCTCGTGAAACGGACATTCGAGGCGTTACGTGGTGCGCGACGCGCAATCGTACACGTCTATAACTCGACCTCGACGGTTCAGCGCGAGCGCGTATTCGGAACGGACCGCGAGGGGGTAAAGCGCATCGCGGCCGAAGGCGCGCGCATGGTGCAAGCCGAAGCTGCAAACTATCCCGCGACAGACTGGGTTTTTCAGTATTCGCCGGAAAGCTTTTCGAACACCGAGTGGGATTTCGCCGTCGAGGTCTGCGACGCGGTCACCGCCGTTTGGCAACCGACTGAAGCATCACCTTGCATCCTGAATTTACCGGCGACTGTCGAGAGCACAACACCCAACGTATTCGCCGACCAGATTGAATACTTCTGCCGCAACATCGCCCGCCGGGCCGCGGTCATCGTCTCGCTGCATACACACAACGACCGCGGCTGTGCCGTCGCGGCCGCCGAACTTGGCCTGATGGCGGGCGCAGACCGTGTTGAGGGCACCTTGCTCGGTAACGGCGAGCGCACCGGCAACATGGATGTCGTCACGCTGGCGATGAACCTGTTTAGCCAGGGTATCGATCCCTGCCTCGACCTGTCGAATCCCGACCGCATCATCGACGTCTACACCCACTGCACCGGGTTGCCCGTCCATCCCCGCCATCCGTGGGTGGGAGAGCTAGTCTATACCGCGTTTTCGGGTAGCCATCAGGATGCCATCAGCAAATGCCTGCGCCAGCAGCAGCCGGGCGAACCCTGGCAGGTGGCCTATCTCCCGATCGATCCGCGTGATATTGGCCGCGACTACCAGGCAGTGATTCGCGTGAATAGCCAATCCGGCAAGGGCGGTGTTGCGTTCGTGCTGGAACAGCAGCACGGATTACGACTGCCTCGCTGGTTGCAGATCGAACTCGCCTCCCTCGTTCAATCCGAAAGCGAGGTGGCAAATGGAGAGATCGACGCAGCCCGGATCTATGCGCTGTTCCGAGAGCACTTCATGGCACCCAACAACCCGCTGCAAGTGTGCAACTACCGACTGGACAGGCGTGATGACGTCGACACCATCGAGGCGCAGGTAAAGACCGCACAAACGACGCATACGATCGCGGGCGAGGGACACGGCGCCATCGAAGCATTTCTCGATGCGTGGTCCACTGAATTCGACAAACGTATATCGGTCGTTGAATACGCCGAACATGCCATCGGTGAGGGCACCGACGCGGAAGCCGCCGCATTCGTGCAGGTCAGCATCGACGGCGAGCGTCTGGCGGGCGCCGCGGTGCACCGCGATACCGTCACAGCGGCCATGCGCGCGCTATTGGCCGCGATCAGCAAGGCCGACGCAGTGCGCATAGCCGCCTAACCTGCAGGTTGCACCGGTCGATCGCAGGCAGGTTCGTTCGATCCGTAGTGGGCAAGCCAAATCTCGAAATCGTCGCAGCTTATTGCCGATAAAGCCGGTGAGCCGCCCGGGATCTGGGATGATTGGTGGTTGATTGCCGGGCACGCACGCTGTTCAGCGAGCCGCTAACGCCCACCATTGCGCGGGGTTTCGCTGACCGCCAGCGCTCTATTATGCCGATCACTTACACGTGGGATACCGATGGGGCGAATTGAAATGTCACGGAAACGCTTGGCCTTTGCTGCTGTAACTGTCGGACTTTTTTGGATCACCACCCCATCGGCCGACTCCGATCGGCTAACGATCGCTGATTTTGAGCTGGGCATCCCAGCCGGGACCGAGGAACGAAGCTTCTCCGACAACACCGTGTACCGCGTTGTCGAAAAAGACGGTCAGAAAGTGCTGAGCGCGACGGCCAGTGGAAGTGCCTCCGGCCTGGTTTTCCCGACCCGCTTCAACCCGGCCGAAACGCCCTGGCTCGAATGGCGATGGAAGATCGAAGGCGTCGTCGAGAAAGGCGACGCCCGCGTCAAGCAAGGTGACGACTACGCGGCACGCGTTTACGTGATCTTCCCGCATTGGCTCCCGCTGCGCACGCGATCGATCAACTACCTTTGGGCCAACAAGCTACCGGTCGACGCTACGCAGGCTAACACCTACACGAGTAACGCGATGATGCTCGCGCTGCAGTCCGGCAACGGCAGAACCGGGCAATGGGTCACCGAGCGCCGCAACCTCGTCGAAGACTTTCGGCGGCTGTTCGGCGAGGATCCTCCTGACGAAGCGGTGGTGGCGCTGATGAGCGATACGGATCAAACCGGCGAGCTCGCCCAAGCCTGGTACGACGATATCCGCCTCAGTCGGTAGAGGGCACGGCGGCGATCGGGGCAGACCCGAAAAACAAAACGACGTCACAAACCGGCAATTTGCACCAGTATCCGGGAAAATCGCGACGGCCAGGTACGATTGGGCGCTGCTCTTCGCTGATACTGGTGTTTTGCCCCGCATACCCTGAGAATCCACCGCCAATCTCACTCGAACACGCCCACGCGGTACGCCTCGCCGCCCCTATCGGACGCCCAAACTATGCAACTCGCCGAGTTCTACAACATCAACGACAGCGGCTTGAGTATCACTGCCGAACAGGCGAGCAACTTCGCAAAATCGATCGCAAATGATTTCAATCCGTTACACGACCCGGATCATCGGCGGTTCTGCGTACCCGGCGACCTGCTCTTTACCGCCCTGCTGCAACACTACGGTATCAGTCAACAGATGCGATTCCGCTTCTCCGGCATGGTCGGCAAAGATGTGACGTTGAAACTGGAAGACGATCCAGGCGCCGCGAATGAGCTCAAAGACGCCCAAGGGAAAACCTATTTACACCTTGACCGTGACGGCGACGTGACACACAACAGCGCGCTGATAGATCGCTTAGCACGGCGTTACGTGGCATTTTCGGGTCAGAATTTCCCGCACATCCTGGTCCCGCTGTTTGAGGAAAACGACGTCATGGTCAACATCGAACGCCCGATGGTGATCTACGAGAGCATGGCGTTCGAGCTCGACCGACTCGATATCCCCAACATAGACTTGCGGCTCGCCAACAGCACGCTGGAAAGCAATGGCAAACGCGGTGACGTGCAGCTGACGTTTGAATTTCTATGCGGCGACACGGTGGTAGGCACGGGCTGTAAGCGCCTTCTGCTGAGCGGCCTTCGGCCTTATGACAAGACAGCGATGGAGCAGTTGGTGGCGACCCACGTCGGCCGACGCGATCGCTACACATCGCCCGGTTCAGTCTGAACCCTCAATTCAACCATCTGCTGAACGTTTCCGCTCCCAGCCAGTAGTCTTTCGGAGCGGCTGCTTTGTTAACTTGCGCACTCCTGACAATCAGCGCACGCGAAGCCACCGCCAACCATGTCTATCGCCAAATCTCCCGCCCTCGCCGCGCTCGCACTGGCGCTATCCTGCATCGCCCTTGGCGCGGCCATCGGTCTGATGACGGACTGGTTGCTGGCGGCACCGGCCACGACATCCGATATTGCTGACGCAGCGGTGGAGATGCTGGTCGGCGGGGCGCTCGGTTTGCTCGCCGGCGTCTACCTGGCCCGCGACCTCTCGGTTCGCGCACGCTGGTGGTCGGCCTTGTTTGCGGTGTTGTTGGCCGCGGCAACCGCCTGGTCTTTGGCACTGGCCACTAGCTGACGGCCAAATGTCGGGCGATTTTGGCTTGGTCCGGCCGCTCAATCACACCGCGCTCGGTGACAATGGCATCGACCAGCTCGGCGGGAGTCACATCAAACACCGGGTTCCACGCATCGGCACCTTCCGCGGCGGTGCGTTGACCGCTGAAAGCCAGCACTTCGTCCGCACCGCGTTGCTCGATGGGGATGGCCGTACCGTCGGGTACATTCAGATCAATCGTCGACGTCGGCGCTGCGACCATGAACTTGACGCCATGATGCCTGGCGGCAACGGCGAGTCCGTAGGTCCCGATCTTGTTGGCGACGTCGCCATTGGCCGCGATGCGGTCGGAGCCGACGATAACCCAGTCAACGCCACCCGCCGCCATACGCGCCGCCGCCGCCCCGTCCGCCATCAACTTGACCGGTATCTTGTCCTGCACCAGTTCCCACGCCGTCAGTCGCGCGCCCTGCAACCAGGGTCGTGTTTCATCGGCATAGACCTCGGTGATCCGGCCCTGTGCAAAGGCACTGCGAATGACGCCAAGTGCCGTTCCCCAGCCACCCGTTGCCAAACCACCGGTGTTGCAATGCGTAATCACCGCGGTGGGGTTCGTGATCAAGCCTGCCCCGAAGGCCCCCATTTTTTGGTTGTCCCGCCGATCGGCCACGTGCATCGCGATCGCCGCGTCGATCAGTACCGGACCGGGGTTGATGTCTGCATCGAGGTTGACAACCAGCTCCCGTAACTGCTCGATCGCCCAGCGTAGGTTGATCGCCGTCGGTCTCGCCGCGGCAAGCTTCAGCAGATCGGCCTCGAAAGCCGGCCGCCAGTTGCCCGGATCCTCAAGAAAACGGTCGCGAGCGGCCAACGCAACCCCGTAGGCCGCCGTGATACCGATCGCCGGGGCGCCACGGACGACCATCGCGGTGATAGCTTCTGCGGTGCTTTGCAGATCGGGACAGGGAACGAACTCCACACGCGCGGGCAGTCCGCGCTGATCGAGCAGGAAGAGCGCATCATCTCGCCATACAATGGCGCTGTCGGCGGTGGCGGGAACGTCGAGCGGTAAGGATTTCATGGTCTGACCCTGCTGGCGGAATACGTTATGTTACCGGCAGTTCTAACTTGCGCCCGCGATCCTTCGCCGAGTTAAGCCGTCTAAAACAGGAAAACCGAACGCCGTGCATGCCGAATTGCTAATCAATGCCGACTGGATCGTGCCCGTCGCGCAACCGGGCTGGCTGGAAAAATACAGTCTTGCGGTAAGCGAGGGCCGCATCGTCGCACTCCTCCCCAACGCTGAAGCCGGCGCCCAGATTGAGGCCGATCATACACTCGACCTGCCCGGCCATGCCCTGATGCCGGGCTTGATCAACGCGCATACGCACAGCCCGATGTCGCTGTTCCGTGGCCTGGCCGATGACCTACCGCTGATGGCCTGGCTCAATGACCACATCTGGCCGGCCGAGGCCCGCTGGGTTCACGAGGAATTCATTGCCGACGGCACCAGGTTGGCCATTGCCGAGATGCTACGCAGTGGCACGACCTGCTTCAATGACATGTATTTTTTCCCCGACGTTACCGGACGTGTCGCCGCGCAGTGCGGAATCCGCGCAACCGTGGGGCTGATCGTCATCGACTTCCCATCGGCCTGGGCCGCCGACACCGATGCCTATTTCGATCGCGCCGCAACGGTCCACGACCAATTCCGCCGCGATCCGCTGGTTCGCACGGCATTTGCGCCACACGCGCCCTATTCCGTCTCCGATGCGCCGTTACGCCGTGTTGCGACCTTGGCAAACGAATTGGACTTGCCCATCCACATGCATGTTCACGAAACCCGGGCTGAGGTCGAAGGCAGCCTCAGCCATCATGGTGTAAGGCCGCTGGCGCGCATCAAGGCATTCGGCATGGTCAACCCGGCACTCATTGCCGTGCATATGACCCAACTCACCGAAAGCGAGATCGAGCTCACCGCCGAGGCTGGCACCCATGTTGTGCATTGCCCACAGTCCAATCTCAAACTGGCCTCCGGGCATTGCCCGGTGGGCGCGCTGCTGGACGCCGGCGTCAATGTCGCGATCGGGACCGACGGGGCAGCGAGCAACAACGACCTGGACATGTTGGCCGAACTGCAGACGGCCGCGCTTATCGCGAAGGGCATCGGCGACGACGCCTGCCGTCTCCCCGCCGAGCAGGCTATCGCGATGGCGACGATCAATGGCGCCAGGGCGCTCGGCATCGACGACATCACCGGCTCGCTGGCGCCGGGCAAGTCTGCGGATCTGATCGCCGTCGACCTCTCTCAACCGGAGACGCAACCGGTCTACAACCCAATCTCCCAATTGGTCTATGCAGCAGGACGCGAACAGGTCCGCCATGCCTGGGTATGTGGCCGCCAGGTCCTCCAGGATCGTATACCGACCACGCTCGACTTGCCGCTGACCATTGACCGAGCCACCGAGTGGCGATCTCGGATCACTGAGCGCCGCGAATAATCAAGATGCCACCGAATTAATAGGGCCAAGGCCGGAGACCGCGCGTGGCACCGTATAATCGGCGGATTGCATTTAAACCGAGTTCCGGGCTATGACCGCAAACGCGAACGTTGACCATCACGAAGTAGACAAGTTCGACCAACTGGCCTCTCGCTGGTGGGATCCGAACAGCGAGTTCAAGCCGCTCCACGAGATCAATCCGCTGCGCCTCGACTACATCGACGGGCAAGCCGCACTCGCCGGCAAGACGGTGCTCGATGTTGGCTGCGGTGGGGGCATTCTGGCCGAATCGATGGCCCAACGAGGCGCCGACGTCACCGGCATCGATATGGGCCCGGCGCCGTTGGAGGTGGCTCGGCTGCATCTGCTCGAGACCGGGGTCCAGGTCGACTACCAGCAGAAGACCGCAGAACAACTGGCCGGTGAGCGCCCTGACAGTTTCGATGTCGTGACCTGCATGGAGATGCTTGAACACGTGCCGGACCCTAGCTCGGTAATCCGCGCCTGCGCCGCGCTGGTAAAGCCCGGCGGACATGTCTTCTTCTCGACAATCAATCGCAACCCAAAGTCTTATCTGTTCGCGATTATCGGCGCCGAGTACCTGCTGCGAATGCTGCCAAAAGGCACCCATGACTATGCGAAATTTATCCGTCCCGCCGAGCTTTCGCGTTGGACTCGTGCCGCCGAACTCGAGACGTTGGCGATAACCGGGCTGACCTATAACCCACTGAGCGGCATCTATCGCCTCGATCAACGCGACGTCGACGTGAACTACATGGTCGCCACGCAACGACCTGCGTGATCACTGTGCCCCCTCCGGCTGCGGTCTTGTTTGATCTCGACGGGACACTCGCCGACACCGCCCCTGATCTTGCCTACGCGCTCAACTGCACATTGTCTCATTATGGAAAAGACCCGCTCAGCTATGAGCGCATCCGACCGGTCGTGTCACACGGCGGTATCGCGCTGATCCGTCTGGGTTTTGGAATCGAACCCGACCACCCGGCGTTCGACGAGAAACGTCAATACCTACTCAACGTCTACGCGCAAAACCTGCTTCGCGATACCTGCCTGTTTCCGGGGATGTCGGACATTCTCGGCTTGTTGGAGGACCGCGGCACGCCGTGGGGAATCGTGACCAATAAACCTGCGTGGTTGACCGACCCGTTGATCGAGGCGATGCAACTTCAGCACCGCGCTGGTGCCGTCGTGAGCGGGGATACCTGTCGGCATAGAAAGCCTCACCCCGAACCGATCCTGCACGCCTGTACTCGGCTCAGGCAACCGGCAGCGCAAAGCTGGTACATCGGCGATGCGGGGCGCGACATGGAGGCCGGCCGCGCCGCCGGCTGCCTGACCGTTGCGGCGCTGTATGGCTATATCTATCCAGAAGATCCGCCAGATACCTGGGATTCCGATATCGAGATCGATTCACCCGCACAGTTACTGAAACTGCTACATGACTGCTACGCCGACGCCCAACCACGCTGAGTGGGGTTTTCCGAACGACGCCACCCCACTTGGCTCACCCACCTACTATGCGGTGCGTTTCGCGCCCGAACCCTTCCGCGAGCTGTATGCATTGTTGTTGGCCTGGTTCGATGCGATTCAATCGATCGCACACGCCCCGACCGACCCCGGCGTTGCGCGGCTCAAACTCGACTGGTGGCGGACTGAAGTCGGCCAGGCCCTGGATGGCGACGCACCCCGGCATCCGCTGATGACCGGCCTGTGTGCCGAAGGCCTCGGGGTAGCCGCGATCGACGCGATGCAGGCGATCATCGACGCAAGCGAACAGCATATTCGTCAGCCCGAGCTCAGCACCATAGCGGCGTTCACCGAGTCGTGTCGCCAAGTCGGTGGCAACCTGTTCATCTTGATGTGCCAAGCTGGCGACGCTTCGGCGTACAATCGCGAGCGCTGCGTGGCGCTTGGCGGTTACTGGAATGGCATTGAGCGTCTGCGCCGGTTTGTCAACGATCCAGCGGTGGTTCCGCATCAGGCCAGAGAGATATTGGTAACCCAAACGGATGCGGGACAACGTCGCGAATGTCTTGAGCAGCTGATTGAATACCCGGGAAGTGCCAAAGCGCTTCGCAGGGAGGTCATACCGGACGTAGCGCGTCGCCTTGTTGCGGGAAGTCAGGCCTTGCACCGTCGTGTAGCCAGAGATGGTTACCTGGTGACCCAACGTAACGTACAGCGCGCGCCGATTGCCAACCTATGGACGGCTTGGCGCTGCAGCCCAAGTCTTTAGAGGAGCGCCGCATGCAGAATGACTATCAAGCCGCCAATAACCTGCTCACCGACCGCATCGTGCTCGTCACCGGCGCTGGGGATGGTATCGGACGCGCGATGTCGCTTGCGTTTGCCGCTCACGGTGCGACGGTCATTTTACTGGACAAGACCGTCTCGAAGCTCGAGGCAGTCTACGATGCGATCGAAGCCGACGGCGGGCCAACACCGGCGATCTACCCACTGCATCTGGAAGGGGCAACACCGCACGACTATGACGCGCTGGCCGACACGCTTCAGGAAAACTTTGGTCGACTCGACGGGGTGCTGCATAACGCCGCGATTCATCCCTATCTCAGCCGCGTAAAGGACCACGACGCCGCTGACTGGCTAAAGATCCTGCAAGTCAATCTGAATGCGCCGTTCCTACTCACGCAAGCCTGCTTGCCATTGCTCAGCGCAGCCGCCGACCCACGCATCTTGTTTACGACCGACGCCGCGGGCCATCACGGCAAGGCGTTTTGGGGTGCCTACGGCGTCAGCAAGGCAGGGATCGAAAATCTTGCACAGACGCTGGCCGAAGAAACCGAGAACAGTGCCATTCGGGTCAACTGCATCGACCCCGGCGTTACCAACACCTCGCTTCGTAGACGGATCTTTCCCGGCGAAGAGCGAGACACCTTGAAGCAGCCAGCAACCCTCGCGCCGCTCTATCTGTGGGCGATGGGTCCAGACAGTCGGGGCCACCATGGCGAACGATTTTCTTGGGACACCTGAATAAGAATGCGTTGTCTGGATCAAGCCACGCGCTCACGGCTGTGCCTCGCTGGCTGAGCGTCCTTCTGCTGACCACACTGGGGTTGATCGGAACCTCAGCGTCAGGCGACACGCTGCGAATCGCCGTTGCCAGCAATTTCGCGCATGCCATGCAGGCCCTAGGCGATAGATTTGAGGCCGACAGCGGCCATCGGTTGACGGTTTCGCTCGGCTCGACCGGCAAGCACTTCGCACAAATCACCAATGGCGCGCCTTTCGATATCTTCCTTGCTGCAGACGCAGAACGGCCGGCGCGCCTCGAGCGCGAAGGCCGAGCCGTTACCGATAGCCGCTTCACTTATGCGATCGGGCGATTGGCGATCTGGGCGCCGAGCCATTCCGGTATGGATTTGCCGGCCGACCTAACCCGCAACGAAGTCGCACGCGTCGCCATCGCCAATCCGCGCCTGGCACCCTATGGTCGTGCCGCGCGCGAAACCCTGGAGGCGCTCGGCCTTTGGAGGACAATCGAACATAAACTGGTCCGCGGTGAAAATATTGCACAGGCCTTTCAGTTTGTGTTCACCGGAAACGCCGACTCGGGCTTGATTGCCCAGGCACAGCTCGCCGCTTTGTCGACGGAAATCTCGGGGGCGGTGTGGGAGGTCCCCGCCGAACTCCACGCACCAATAGCTCAGCAGGCCGTATTGTTGCGTGACAGCAGGGCGGCACGGGCCTTCCTGGCGTTCCTCCGCACGGAGACGGCGCGTGCGATCATCACTTCGGCAGGCTATCAGACGCCATGATGCTGGGCCGCGATGACCTCACAGCATTGTTCCTCACCCTGGAACTGGCCGCCGTTTCGACCCTGATCCTGTTGATCATCGGCACGCCGCTGGCATGGTGGCTGGCGCGCTCGAAGCGGCGCATCCGGTTCATCGTCGAGGCCTTGGTCGCCTTACCGCTGGTATTGCCGCCGACGGTGCTCGGATTTTATCTGCTGATCGCGCTCGCGCCTCAGGGTCCTATCGGTGGAATGAGCCAAACGCTCGGCTTAGGTTCACTCGCGTTCACCTTCACGGGTTTGGTGATCGGTTCAGTCTTCTATTCGCTACCGTTCGTTGTCCAACCCCTGCAGGAGGCGTTTCGGTCGATCGGCCAACGGCCCTTTGATGTCGCCGCCACGCTGCGTGCCTCGCCGGTTGATCGATTCATCAGTGTCGCGCTGCCATTGGCCAGGCCGGGCTTCATAACAGCAACCGTGTTGGGTTTTGCGCACACCCTCGGCGAATTCGGCGTGGTGTTGATGATCGGGGGGAATATCCCCGGCGAGACACAAGTGCTCTCGATCGCCATCTACGAACATGTCGAGGCGCTCGATTACGCCCAGGCCCACCTCTTGTCGGGTCTCCTGCTGGTGTTGTCGTTTGTCATGTTGTTGTTGCTATACGCCATCAATCGGCGCTTTTCCCGGTGGCATCCTTGAGCATCGAAGCCAAGCTGCGCCTGACCCGGGGTGATTTTCTCCTTGATGTCGACCTGACGCTGCCCGGGCACGGTATCACCGGGCTCTTCGGCCCCTCTGGATGCGGCAAAACAACACTGCTCCGCGCGCTATCCGGACTGGATAGGGAAGCCCGCGGTACGCTTACCGTCAATGGCGAGAAATGGCTGGCCCCCAGGCACTTTGTACCGCCGCATCGACGGGATCTGGGCTTTGTGTTTCAAGAAGCGAGCCTGTTTGCGCACCTGAATGTACGCGCCAATCTTGCCTATGGTCTGCGACGGGTTGCGAAGGCCAAACGTCGGATTGCCCTGCCGGATGTCATCGATCTACTCGGCATCGAAGCCCTCCTCGATCGACAGCCTGATCAGTTATCGGGTGGCGAACGCCAACGTGTTGCCATCGCCCGGGCACTGGCCACCAGTCCGCAGCTGTTGTTGATGGACGAACCGCTCTCGGCATTGGACCTGGCACGTAAGCAGGAAATCATGCCCTATCTGGAATCATTGCACCGTGAACTCGCGATCCCGGTGATCTATGTCAGCCATGCTATCGGCGAGATTGCCCGCCTCGCGGATCATCTCGTCCTGCTTGAACATGGCCGCGTGCGCGCCAGTGGCAACGCCTTCGAGCTTTTTGCACGGACCGATCTTCCGCTCGCCCACGACGATCGGGCGGCGGCGTTGATTGGCGCCACTGTGGTCGCTCACGACGAGGCGTTCGATCTGACAGTGCTCGAGTTTTCCGGCGGTCGCTTCACGGTGCCCGGCCATACGTTACCGATAGGCCATGACGTGCGTCTGCGTGTGATCGCCCGTGATGTGAGTCTCACGCTGACGCAGCAGACCGAGACGAGCATTCTCAACATACTGGCCGGCCGCATAGACGAAATCGCTAGCGAAGGCGGTGCCCAGGTCCTCGTGCGGCTGTTGGTGGGTGACGCCGTGCTGCTCGCCCGCATAACCCGGAAATCGGCCAGCCAACTCGATCTGCAGGTCGGTCAATCGGTGTTTGCACAGGTCAAAAGCGTCGCGATCCTGAACTAACCGCGCGGCAAGCCTGACAGGGTGTCCGCCGCGCAACGTCGACATCCCGCCGGGGAATTTTCTTCTACCGAAATGTCGGCATTCCGACGTTTTGCGAATCCCAATTGCGCAAAAAAGCCGACGCTTATCCGACACCACAACAATAAATCTCTGTAAATCATTGTTCTATATATTTTTTATAGTTTTGGCATAAACATCGCATGATCGTTAAGCAAAACCACATCGACGAGACAAGCAGCCATGGATTCTATTGGCCTCAGTGAAACCGCCCAGCGCTCGGCCCCGCAAACCGACCCTACGCATGCCAGCGTCGTCGCGCCGCCATCAGGACGACTGCCGAGCGGTGTGCTCGAACTTTCGAGCTTGCTGCAGACCACACTCGAACTCGAGGTGCAGATCGACTTGTTCGGTAAAGAGTTGCAGCGCACGTTTGCGATTGACGGACTGCGATATCTGTCACCGAACGGTGAATCTCAGATCGGTTTTGGCCAACAAGCGACACATCGTGCGACCTACGACCTGGCGCTGGAGGAACAATCGCTTGGCGCCCTGTCCGTATATCGCGAACAGGCGTTTTCAACGGAACACATCACGGCGCTTGAGAACCTGTTGTGCGCCGTGGTTTATCCGCTACGCAATGCGCTGACTTATCGGCGTGCCGTCGAGATGGCCTCGCGCGATCCACTGACCGGTTTGAACAATCGTCGAGCTTTCGACCAGGGCCTCAGCCGCGAAATGGACCTCGCCAATCGCCAAACTACGCCGCTCGCCTTGCTCGTCGTCGATATCGACCACTTCAAACGATTCAACGATCGATACGGACATGACTTTGGCGATGATGTTTTGGTGGCTGTCGCACAGGCAGTCTCGAACACGGCTCGTCGAAGTGATCTTGTTTATCGTTACGGTGGTGAGGAGTTCGTGATCCTCGCCAGCCATACTGATTCCGATGGTGGTACGCTGTTAGCAGAACGCATTCGTCAGAACATCGCGGCCCTGCGTTCGGTTCGCGGACGCGACACCGACATCACCGTCAGCGTTGGGATCGCCTGTATGCAACACGGTGATAGCGAGACCACGCTGTTCAAACGTGCCGACGACGCACTCTACACCGCCAAACGCGGCGGCCGTAACCGTTCAGAGCTTGCCGCTTAGCCTGTTAGATACCCGCGTGTTGTTGCCCTTTCGGACACTGATGTAACAGCACACAGCCTTCGCATGCCGGCGATTTGCGGCACGATGCTTTTGCATGTATCACGATCAATGCATGGAACTGCTGATAGACAAACACGTCGGCCGACAACGCATTTTCGAATCCCACCCGCAACACGTCATAGGGTTCATCACCATGGGCCAAGCCGTATCGCTGCAGCAGGCGACGCGTGTAAGTGTCAATAACGAAAACCGGTCGATCCAATGCGTACAGCAGAATGTCATCTGCTGTTTCGGGGCCGATCCCGTTAACCGCCAACAGACCCTCGCGGATATCGCTGTCGGTATGGACGCTGAGTCCTTCGATACCTCCATGGTCGGCCAGGTGTTCACACAAATTGCGTAAGCGCTTTGCCTTTACGTTGTAGTACCCCGACGGACGAATGGTCTCGGCCAATGTTGCGTGGTCGACCGCCAATAATGCATCGAGAGACAGCAGACCACGTGACTTGAGATGGGCTATGGCGCGTTCGACGTTGGTCCAGGCGGCGTTCTGCGTAAGCACGGCGCCCACAACCACTTCGAAAGGGGACTCGGCAGGCCACCAAGGCTGCTCACCATAGGCTGACCGTAGCGTCTCGTACAACGATTGCAGTGCGCCGGCCGGCGGCCTGAACGGCTCGGCTTTAGTCGATGAGCGCATGCTCAGCGACGGGAACGCTGCTTCCAGGGAGAAACCGGCTTGTTGGGTCGCACCTTTTCACCCAGCGTCCCCCAAGGACGCCGATCGCGGACCCCGACCACCTCGAGCAACGCCGTCCTTTCTTCTTTATCGAGTTCGCGCCACTGCCCGGCCTTGACCCGGCTATCGAGAATAATTGGGCCGTAGCGCACACGCTTCAGCCGCGACACGGTAACCCCGACCGCTTCCCACAGACGACGTACCTCACGCTTGCGGCCTTCCATGATGACGATATGAAACCAGCGATTACTGCCCTCGCCGCCGGACGCGACAACGTCCTCGAAACGCGCATGCCCATCGTCCAGCTCAACACCTGTTACCAGCTGGCGGACCATCTGTTCGGTCACCTCGCCATTGACCCGTACGGCATACTCCCGCTCGATGGCTGCACGTGGATGCATCAGTAGATTCGCAAGTTCACCGTCATTGGTCAGGAGCAGCAAACCGGCACTGTTGATATCCAGACGGCCCACCGCAATCCAGCGCCCTGTCGGCAGCCGTGGCAAACGCTCGAAGACAGTTTTCCGACCTTCCGGGTCCTTCCGCGTGACGAGTTCCCCTTCCGGTTTGTTGTAGATAATCACGTAGCGCTGAGTGCCACCCAGACGCCGGCTACCGACCGGGCGACCGTTGATTTCGATGCGATCTTCAGCGGTCGCGCGATCACCGAGCTTCGCGACCTTGCCGTTTACCTTTATCCGGCCCTCGGCGATCAGCCCCTCAAGTTGACGCCGTGATCCAAATCCCGCGTTCGCCAGAAGCTTCTGCAACCGTTCAGCCGATTCCTCGGGTTTCACTGGCGTTCCGCCTCGGTCTGCTCATTATCTTCAGGCAACTGCTGCGTAGACCCTGGCTCGTCGGCTTCGGCTTCGGCTTCGGCTTCGGCTTCGGCTTCGGCTTCGGCTTCGGCTTCGGCTTCGGCTTCGGCTTCGGCTTCGGCTTCGGCTTCGGCTTCCAAAGCGTCGCCGCCATCATTGCCGGTGTCAGTAGACGAGGCGACGGCCGGATCGTCCAGATCATCGATCGACTGATCTCGTTGCGCAGTGGCCTCGTCGCTTTCCAATGGCACGTCTTGCGTACCATTGTGCCCGGCCGAGTCCGACGACCGGTCAGGATCGTTGAGGTCGAGTTCACGGTTGATCTCATCAAGGTCACGCAACTCGGCCAGCGTGGGTAACTCGTCGAGCGTTTTCAGGCCAAAATAGTCGAGGAAGTCGCGCGTCGTACCATACAAGGAAGGCTTGCCGGGCACATCGCGATGCCCGACCACACGCACCCACTCTCGCTCCATCAGCGTTTTGACGATGTTGGTGCTCACCGAAACGCCCCGAATATCTTCGATCTCGCCGCGCGTAATCGGCTGCCGATAGGCGATGAGCGCCAGGGTTTCCATCAAGGCACGGGAGTAACGCGCCGGCTTTTCATCCCACAAACGCGATACCCAAGGCGAACAGGCCTTGCCAACCTGGACCCGCCACCCACTCGACACCTCGACGACTTCGATACCGCGTCCCTGATAGTCTGCTGCCAGGGCCTCGAGCGCTGCGTGCAGCTCTTTCTTGGTCGGGCATTCGATGTCATTGAACAGATTCTGCAATGCCTCCAACGACAATGCCCGACCCGCTGCCAGTAACGCGGCTTCAACGATATTTTTCAGATTATCTGGCGCGCTCATCGTCAGCCTCGCGCCTTGACGTGAATCGGCGCATACGCTTCGGCCTGCACCAGTTCGATAAGCTGCTGTTTGATCAGCTCGAGGATTGCGATGAAGGTCACCACTACCCCCTGCCGACCCTCACTGATATCAAACAGATCCGTGAATGCCGAAAATTTCTCGTTGCCGATCGTTTCCAAGACTCGACTCATGCGCTCGCGCAACGACAGCGGCTCTCTGGCGATTTGATGGCTGCTGAACATGTCCGCGCGATGCAGCACATCCTTTATCGCCAGCAGCACCTCTTTGAGATCGACCTCGGGCGGCGGCTGGTCGACGTGCTTATGCGGCGCGTCTGCGATCACCGGCCAGACATCGCGCCCTACCTGAGGCAGCTCACTGATATCATCGGCCGCCTGTTTGAAGCGTTCGTACTCCTGCAGGCGACGAATCAACTCGGCGCGTGGGTCGTGTTCTTCCTCTTCGTCCGCTTGCGGACGTGGCAGCAGCATCCGTGACTTGATCTCGGCCAACATCGCCGCCATCACCAGATACTCGGCGGCCAGTTCGAGACGCAGGTCCTGCATCAAATCGATATAGCTCATGTACTGCCGCGTGATGTCGGCAATGGGGATATCGAGGATATCCAGATTTTGACGTCGGATCAGATAGAGCAACAGGTCCAGCGGGCCCTCGAACGCATCGAGGAATACCTCTAACGCGTCCGGTGGAATATAGAGGTCTTTCGGGAGGTTGAATTGCGGTTCACCCTGTACCACCGCGAACGGCATTTCGCTCTGTTGGGGGGCAGCATCAGGCGCTGCTTCTTCAGGCGCGACGGTTTGGCCAGTCATCAGTAATCCAAAGACATGGCGTGTCGAACCACATCGAGCGTCTCGCGAGCGACTTCGCGTGCCTTTTCGCAACCCTCGTTGAGAATATTCCGCACGACATCGGGTTGCTCGGCATATTCCCGGCCGCGCTCCTGGATCGGCTTGAGCTCTGCGAGCACCGCATCGATGACCGGCTGCTTGCATTCGATGCAGCCGATCCCCGCGCTGCGACAACCCGACTGCACCCAATCTTTGATGCCGTTATCCGAATACACCTCGTGGAACTGCCAGACTGGACAGACCGAGGGGTCACCCGGATCTGTGCGGCGGACACGCGCCGGATCGGTTGGCATGGTCCGCATCTGTTTCTCGACGACCTCGGCGCTGGCGTTTAGCGGAATCGTATTGCCGTACGACTTCGACATCTTCTGACCATCAAGGCCCGGCATCTTTGCCGCGGCCGTCAACAATGGCTGCGGTTCGGGGAGAATGACCTTGCCGCCACCCTCGAGAAAGCCGAACAATCGATCGCGATCGGCGAGACCAATATTCTGTTGAGACTCCAGCAGCGCGCGAGCGGCTTCCAGTGCCCCGTCATCGCCCTGCTCCTGGTAGGCCCGTCGATAGTTGTTGTAGAGCTTCGCGTTCTTCTTACCCATCTTCTTGACCGCCTTTTTCGCTCGCTCTTCAAAGTCGGGCTCACGACCGTAGATGTGGTTGAAGCGACGTGCGACTTCGCGGGTCAGCTCGACATGGACCACTTGATCTTCGCCTACGGGTACAAGACCCGCGCGGTAGACCAGGATGTCGGCCGCCTGCAACAGCGGGTAACCGAGAAAACCGTAGGTCGATAGGTCTTTTTCCTTGAGCTTTTCCTGCTGGTCTTTGTAGGTCGGCACCCGTTCGAGCCAACCGAGTGGCGTGATCATCGACAGCAGCAGGTGCAACTCGGCGTGTTCCGGCACGCGGGACTGAATGAACAGCGTGGCCTCGCCGGGATTGACGCCGGACGCCAGCCAGTCGATCACCATATCCCAGGTACTCTGCGGCACCTCACTGGGATCGTCATAGTGGGTCGTGAGCGCATGCCAATCCGCGACGAAGAAGAAGCATTGGTACTCATGCTGCAACTCCACCCAGTTTTTAAGAACACCGTGGTAATGCCCCAGGTGCAGCCGTCCGGTGGGACGCATGCCCGACAAAACCCGCGCGTGTTGAGCAGCAACAGCGGCCAATCTCTCTCTCCTAGGGGAATAAGCTCGGCAGTATACCCAAGACCAAGTCGGTACCCGGCAACAGATCGATCGCACCGAACACCACCGGACCCAGTATCCATCTGACCACGCCGGTTATCAGCAGGACGATGAGGATGATCAGGCCAAACGGCTCGATCCGGGCAAATGCCCGTGCCATGGGGAGCGGCAGCAGCCCAGTCAGAATGCGTCCACCATCGAGTGGCGGCACCGGCAATAGATTGATCGCCATCAACACCAGATTGACGAACACACCGGCGATCGCCATCAGCAACACCGGTACCGCAACGGCCGGCGCACTGTGCACCAGATTGTGCGCAACGACCAACGCGATCGACCAGACGATCGCCATCAGCAGGTTGACCGCCGGGCCAGCCGCGGCGACGATCGCCATGTCACGTTTTGGGTGCCGCAGGCGCCCGACAGACACCGGAACTGGCTTGGCCCAGCCGAGCAAAAACCCCGTGAACGCGAGCATCAACATCGGCACCAGGATGGTGCCAACCAGATCGATATGCGGCAGCGGGTTGAACGTGATTCGTCCGAGTTTACGTGCTGTGGGGTCGCCAAGGCGGTCGGCCACCCAACCATGCGCGGCCTCATGCACGGTCACCGCGAACACTAGCGGCAGCGCCCAGACAGCAACCCGCTGCGCCATATTGAGTTCATCCATTTGCCGATTATACCCCTGGTCGACGCAGGCGAAGACTAGTCTTGGAAAAGTCCCACATCGCCCTTACCGACCCGCAAAACGCGGGGCACATCGTCATGCAAGTCAACTACGCTGGTAGGTTCAAACCCGCAATAACCACCGTCGATGATCAGATCCAGCGCATGTCCGATAGTCTGCTGCACGTCGTAGGGGTCCATCATCGGCATCTCCTCGCCCGGCAGGATCAGCGTGCTGGAAAGCAACGGTTCGTTCAATTCTTCGAGCAACGCAAGCGCCACCGCGTTATCGGGTATGCGCACGCCAATGGTTTTTCTCTTGGCATGCATCAGGCGTTTGGGCACGAGTTTCGTGGCCTTGAGGATGAAGGTGTACGCCCCCGGGGTCAGTGCCTTGATCAGCCGGTGGGCCTGGTTGTCCAGCTTGGTAAACGCCGAGAGCTCGGACAGACTCCGGCCGATCAGCGTGAAATTGTGATCTTCATCGAGCCGCCGGATCTGCCGGATGCGATCCATCGCGGCCTTTTCGCCGATCTGGCAGCCGATCGCATAACTAGAGTCGGTCGGATAAACGATCACACCGCCGTCGCGCACGATGTCGACGGCTTGCCGAATCAGCCGCGCTTGAGGGTTGTCCGGATGGACCTGGAAAAACTGTCCCATCGGTTACCGCTCAGCTATTAAGCGGCCAGTCTTGCCAGATCGCTCGGCAGCCGGGCGGCAACTCGGGCAAACGACCGAGTTCAATCCACGGATGCTCGGGGCCGTGGTAATCGGAACCGGCAGATGCCGCGAGATTAAAGTCGCGCGCATGGTGTGCCATCGTGAAATAGTCGTCACGACTGTGGCTGCCGGAGACCACCTCGATAGCGCTGCCGCCGAGCTCGGCGAACTCACCAAACAATCGTCGAAGTTTGCTACGGGTCACCTTATACCGCGCGGGATGGGCGATGACGGCCTCACCGCCCGCCGCCCGAATCCATGCGATCGCATCGCTCAGCTCGGCCCACTGGCCAGGCACAAACCCCGGCTTGCCGTTGACCAAAAAACGCCTGAAGACGTCGCGCAGGTCTTTCGCGCGATTTTCCGCCACCAGCGCCCGCGCGAAGTGGGTGCGACTGATCAATCGCCCATTCGACAGCGCGCGCGCCGCCTCGAAGGTACCGGGTATACCCTGCTTGTCGAGTCGTCGGCCAATCTCTTCGGCCCGCCAATCGCGAAAATCACGCAGCCGTGCCAATCCCGATTGCAGGGCCTGATCGTCTTGGTCGACGCCAAGCCCGACGACATGCACCGTGATACCTGCCCAGGTGACGGACACTTCGACACCCGGCACGAAGCCCATTCCTAACTGTGCTGCCTTGGCCTCGGCTTCGCCGAGGCCTTCGAGGGTGTCGTGATCGGTCAACGCCATCACCCCGACGCCTGCCGCGTGGGCCCGCTGCATCAGGGCGGCTGGCGCCAACGTGCCATCGGAAGCGGTGGAGTGGGCGTGAAGGTCGATTTGCCGGGACATGACTAGATATTCTACCAGTTCCACGGCTCTTCGATCCGCCCTTGATACGCCAGACCACGTGCTAAACTCGCTCGCCATGAAACTGCCGCCCGCCGATCTTTCCTATGTTCTGGACTGTTTCAGTGACCTCGCGAGCGAGGTCGATGCGACGGTCGAGAGCAATGACGCAGACCCGACCTCTCCGACCCAGTTAAGCGACGCGATGGCCCAGCTCGTTGCCTTGCTGGCGCGCCTGCGCGGCACCAACGCCGCTGACAAGCAACAGCCGGGCGAGCTGACGGCCTATGGCGATTACGGCCTGCATCTGCTCGACCAATTGGCCAGCACTGCGTCCCTGGCTGACCTGACAGATACCCGCGAAGCCATCGACCAGCTCAATCTCCCCTTCGCGATATGGATCGTGCGGAACGGCGGCGAACTTCGCCAGCTCAGCGGGGTGGTCAATGCGCTGGCGCAACTGGCCAACCAAGCTCAGCATCCCAACGAGATGGCTGAACTCTACAGCTGCTGCTGCGAAATCATCGAGGCAGCGAGCGCGGCCTACGAGAACCCGTCAGCCGGACAACCCGCCGAACCGTGGCGACTGCTGTTGCTCAATCGGGCAATCGTTGCAACCCGCAGCCACAACCCCGATTTGATGGGCCCAGCCTACGACGCGGTCCTCGAGCATCTCCCGGCGGACGCGGAGCGCTTTTTCACTGAAGGCATGGAGCAGATGACGATCATCGACTACCCGGAACAGGTCCGCGAAGTCGTTCGGCGCTACTACCTCACCCACGCCAAGCCACGCCATCTGCACTAAGAGTAGAAGACAGCCACAATGAAACTGCTCACCGACCTTTTCCCGGTCATTTTGTTCTTCGTCGCTTATCAGCTCTATGACATCTACACCGCGACCCTGGCTGCAATTGTTGCCTCAGCACTCCAGGTGGCCTATCTGAAATTACGCCATGGCCAGGTGGAAACGACCCATTTGGTGACACTGGGGCTCTTGGTGGTCTTCGGTGGACTGACGCTGGCACTGCATGACCCCACCTTCATCAAGTGGAAACCCACCGTGGTCAATTGGTTGTTTGCAGTAGCCTTCCTGGGTTCACAGCTGTTCATGCAACGCAGTTTGTTGCGACGAATGATGGACCATGCCGTGACATTGCCAGATCCTGTTTGGACTCGTCTGAATATTGCCTGGGTAGCCTTCTTCGCGGCGATGGGCGTGTTGAACCTGTACGTGGCTTACTCGTTTTCAGAAGAAGTCTGGGTCAACTTCAAACTATTCGGCTTTCTTGCCCTGACATTGATCTTCATGCTGGCACAGGGCTTGTATCTGAGTCGCCACATGATCACGGAAAATTCCCATCTCGAGGACTGATTAATGCTCTACAGCATCGTTGGCAATGATGTCGACAACAGCCTGCCGCGTCGAAAAAAAGCCCGTTCGGAACATCTCGCCAGGCTCGAAGGACTTCAGTCGCAAGGGCGTCTGGTGGTTGCCGGGCCGAACCCAGCAATCGACAGCAGTGACCCCGGTGATGCCGGCTTCAGCGGCAGCGTGGTCATCGCTGAGTTCGACAGCCTCCAGGCCGCACAAGCATGGGCCGATGCGGATCCCTACGTCACAGCGGGCGTTTACGCGGCAGTCACCGTCAAACCCTTCAAGCAGGTCTTTCCAAAATGAAAAGTTTAGGTCACCCAGGCACCCCATTAGCGCGCATCACGGGTTTGCTGCTCAGCGTGCTGCTCACGCTTGCCCTAACCGGCCCGAGCAGTGCCGAGACGCCCGCCCAAGGCGAGGCCCAATCGCTGGTGAAGATCGGTGACTTTATGTTGACCGACCTGCATTTCGCGCTGTTCGCGAGCCAGACCGGTCGCAATCCGGCTGATGCCGATGGGCAGTTGAGCCTGTTGAACGAACTGGTCAATAACTTCATGCTCGCGAACTCGGCCGAAGGCCAGACTCTGGCGGAGAAGCCGGAGGTCAAGGCAGCACTGGAAGTGGCGACCGCTCGGCTGCTGGCTCAGACCTTCGTGCGCGCACAGCTGGAAGAGACCACGATCAGCGAAGAGGCCTTGCAGGCACGCTACGAGGCGCGCTATGGCGATGGCGGTGGCACCGAGTACAAGGCGCGACACATCCTGTTGGAGGACGAACCAACCGCTATCGCAGTGATCGCTGAGCTAGATGATGGTGCGGATTTCGCCGAACTCGCACGAACCAGGTCCACCGGACCGAGCAAGCGCGTCGGCGGCGACCTCGGGTGGTTTGAGGCAGGCAAGATGGTCGCGGCGTTTTCTCAAGCTACCGCGCAACTCGAAAACGGGAAATACAGTACTACCCCGGTCAAGACCGAGTTTGGCTACCACGTGATCCTGCGCGAAGACAGCCGTCCGCTCACACCACCGACGTTCGAAGAGGCAAAAGAGACATTGACGCAGGAGTTGCAGCAACAACAGATAGCCGCCGCGATAACCCGCATCCGCGAGACCACGCCGATTGAGGTGCAAGCCGAGTCACAGTGACCTTGGCCCAATAGACCTTTGGCCCACTAGCCTCGCAGTTCCGACAACGTCGGGATACTGATCGGTAGTCCGCCGATTGGGCTGATCATGCGACAGGGCGTGACGCCCCTGTCAGCTGTCTTCGCCCGTCCTTTTCCTGCCGATCTTCGGCATCGGCACGACCGTCGCGGCGGCTTTTTCATCGGTATAATAGGGACGCTCCTGGGTAACCCCTGCATCATCGGCAAGTTCGCGTTCGCGGGCTGAAATCAGTCCCAGGCACTGCCGGACATCTTGGATCGTCTGGTCGCTGAGCGGGTGCTTCATCGCCCGACTTGGTGGGGTCGTATCCTTGATGATC
Organism: uncultured Gammaproteobacteria bacterium; assembly: GCA_942490985.1. Classification (GTDB taxonomy): domain Bacteria; phylum Pseudomonadota; class Gammaproteobacteria; order Chromatiales; family Chromatiaceae; genus Thiosocius. Next base: position 266,902 of record CALNYW010000001.1, on the reverse strand, counting down.
TGCGCAAGCACTTTGCGCATCACGACAAGAATTTCACGTTCTTTTTTACTGAGGTCTTCGGTCACGCTCGGGTTCTCCTGCTGCCTGGGATCGATAGCCTACCGCAAGCGTGCAGGTCGAAACCATGAGACAGGCGCGCCATTCTCGAGCCTTGGCCGAATTGACTGCGGCGCGAGCGACCGCTATTTGAAGATGGTGTCGATCGAAAAGCCTTCCTGCTCGAGGATGCCTCGCAGACGCTTGAGCGCATCCATCTGAATCTGCCGTACCCGCTCCCGGGTCACGCCCAGTTCGTTGGCAACCTGCTCCAGGGTCGAGTTTTCATAGCCATGCAGACCAAAACGTCGTTCGACAACCTCGCGCTGCTTGTCATTGAGCTTCGCAAGCCAGTCATCCAGATGGCCCGATATATCGTCCGCCTGGATGTGTTCGGTCGGATCGGTAGCATTCTCGTCGGCAATCGTGTCGAGTAGCGGCTTATCCGCGTCTTTCCCATAGGGCGTATCGACTGACGTCACACGCTCGTTCAGACCAAGCATTCGCTTGACTTCGTTGATTGGGCGGTCGAGTAGATCTGCTATCTCCTCGGCCGTTGGCTCATGATCGAGCGACTGCGTCAGCTGGCGGGCTGCGCGCAGATACACATTGATTTCTTTGACAACGTGTATGGGGAGGCGAATCGTGCGCGTTTGATTCATGATCGCGCGCTCGATGGTCTGGCGGATCCACCAGGTTGCATAAGTCGAAAAACGAAAACCGCGCTCCGGATCGAATTTCTCTACAGCGCGAATCAGGCCGAGATTCCCTTCTTCGATAAGATCGAGCAGCGCCAGACCGCGGTTCATGTAGCGTCTTGCTATCTTAACGACGAGCCGGAGATTGCACTCAATCATCCGCCGGCGGGCGGCAGCGTCCCCTTTTTGCGCCAGCCGTGCGTAGAACACCTCCTCTTCGGCGGTGAGTAGCTTCGAGTAACCTATTTCGTTGAGATAAATACGGGTCGCGTCCAGCTGGCTGTCAGGGACTTCACCGGCCGCATAGCGGCGACCGGGATCGTCCTTCTCGGAGATGGCCGCTGCCTCAGGCGCCTCGTTGTCGTCCGCTGCGACGTCGTCAGACGCATCATCACTTTCGACATCGTCGATCGCATCGATGTCCTCGGCCTTACCGACCACATCCTCTTCCGAAGCATCGCGTTTCGCTGGCATTCACCCCCCTTGAGGATTCCTTGCGCCACTGCGCCATGGCATCGGCGGATCTTTCCTAACCGACCGTCTAGCGCCTCGGTAATAACCGAAGCGGGTCGACAGGCTTGCCGTTACGCCTGATCTCGAAATGCAGCAGTGGCTTGCCGTTGTTGGCTCGCCCCATCGCCGCGATCTTCTGCCCTTTGGTGACCTGGTCGCCTTCGCTCACCAGGAGGTCTCGGTTGTGCCCATAGGCACTGAGATAGTTATCGTTATGTTTCACGATGATAAGCCTGCCGTAGCCTATCAGTCCACTACCGCTGTAAACGACCTTTCCGCCCTCTGCGGCCTTGATATCCGAACCCTCGCGACCGGCGATCTTGACGCCCTTGCGTAACGGATCGGATGCCTTGAACGTACTCGCGATGTTGCCGCGCGCCGGCCATCGCCAAGCCAGATTGCGATTCGGCGGCGGTTGAACCACGGGCGGTGGCGTTGGGTTCTTCGGACCAGCCGCAGCGGGTTGCCGGGGCGGAGCAGGCGTCGCCGGAGGCGTTCGCCGTTGGGGCGGCGGCCTAAGTCGCAGATTTTGCCCGGCATAGATCCGGTACGGCGCACGAATCCCATTCCACTCGGCAACGCGGCGGTAGTCGACACCGTTTTGCCAGGCAATGCCAAACAAGGTGTCGCCACGTTGGACCCGGTAGTATGGCGACGAACTGGCGCGTGTTGCCGATGACAGGGGTCGTGGTGCTGGGGCCACCGCCGGCCGAGTTTGTACGGTTCGGTTAGGCGGCGGCTGCGAACCGCGCGACTCAACCGGTGCGCGCCAGCTGGCCGTGCATCCAATCAGACTGAAACACAGCCCAAGCACGCCGAGTGCCTGCATGGCGCGGTGCGCAATGCAGGCATTCAAAAAAGCACCGAGTATCGGGAATGGTCTCTGCTGCTTCAAGGTTCCCGCGTTGGCTATCGTTGACGGTCAGAATTTATAGATAGCCACTATGATTACCACCAAGGCAACCGTCAACCAACCTAGCCAATCTACCCAACGGTGTAACTTGGCTTCCATCGCCTCACCTCCCCAGGCCATCAATCCCGCAACCAGGTAAAAACGGGCACCGCGGCCGATGAACGACGCCAAGACGAATGGCAGGAAAGCCATGCTCAGCACGCCGGCGGTAATGGTGAAAACCTTATAGGGGATCGGCGAAAAACCGGCCGCCAAGACAGCCAGGAATCCCCACTCGGCGAACCATGCCTTGGCCAATTCGAACGGCTCCGAGTAACGCCCCTGCTCGAGCAACGGCGCGACCAGCTCGAAAGCAAAAACGCCGATGAAGTACCCCAATATGCCACCCGCGACCGAGGCAATCGTTGTCAGCGTGGCAAACCCCATCGCCCGCTTCGGCTGCGCGAGGCTCATCGGCGCGAGCATGACGTCCGGCGGTATCGGGAAAAACGACGACTCGGCAAAACTCAGACCGCCGAGATACCAAGGCGCATGCGGATGTCTCGACCAGCGCATCGCGCGCTCGTACAACGGGGAGAAAATCTTCAAAATCCGGTTCCTTGCTCAATCCAAGCGCGTGGCGAACGGCTGGCGTAAGTTACGTTCTGTGCTCAGCAGACGCCGCTCAGCAACGGCACAAAACTGACACGTTCGAGCATCTCGTGTGAATGCCCGTGCTCGGTTCGGACCACCGCTACCAGCGCCTGCTGCCCCTCGTGACCCACCGGCAGAACCAGACGTCCGCCGATGCGCAGCTGTTCGACCAGGGCGCGCGGGATGCCTTCCGGCGCGGCGGTCACGATGATGCCATCAAAGGGGCCGTATTCAGGCAACCCCAAACCGCCATCTGCATGCTTGGTGACAATGTTGCGTATCTGCAGTCGCTGAAAACGCCGGCGGGCCTGATCCAACAGCGCCTGGATACGTTCGGTCGTGTAAACACGCCGCACCAGGGGTGCCAGAACGGCGGTCTGATATCCCGAGCCTGTGCCGATTTCGAGCACGTTCTCCAGCGGGCCGTTGGCCAGCAGGACTTCGGTCATGCGCGCGACGATATAGGGTTGTGAAATCGTTTGCGCGTTGCCAATCGGCAATGCCGTGTCCTCATAGGCGCGACTTGCCAACGCCTCGTCGACGAACAGATGCCGCGGCGTGTTGCGGATGCTGTCCAACACCCGCCGACTGCGAATACCCTCTTCACGCAGCCGCTGCACCAGGCGTGCCCGCGTGCGCTCAGAGGTCATACCGATACCGAGGCTTCCCGAGCTCATTCCGCCGGCTCCGATAACCAGGCGGCAAGCGCCGGCAATGCCCGGTGGCGGGTCAAATCGACTTGCAGCGGGGTGACGGAGACGAAGCCATTGCGCACCGCATGAAAATCCGTCCCGGGCCCGGCATCCTGTTCAGCACCCGCAGGTCCCACCCAGTAGATCGGCCGGCCACGCGGGTCCTCCGACTTGACCACAGGCTCGGCCTTGTGGCGATGCCCGAGACGCGTTGCCTGCATGCCCTGCAGTTCGTCGTAAGGCAGATCCGGCACATTCACATTCAGAATCGAGTCGGTCGGAATTGGGGTTTTTTGCAGTCGGGCAACAAGCTCGGCCGCAACCCGCCCGGCGGTCTCAAAATAGCGAGGGGCATACGACGCCATTGACACAGCGATCGCGGGATAGCCGAGGAAACGGCCTTCGGTAGCGGCTGCCACGGTGCCTGAATAGAGCACGTCATCGCCCATGTTCGCGCCTGCATTGATGCCGGACACCACCATGTCGGGCTCTTGTTCCAACAGTCCGGTGATCGCGAGATGCACGCAGTCGGTTGGCGTTCCCTCGACCCGCACGAAGCCGTTATCGACGGTTCGTGCCCGAATCGGCTGCTCGAGGGTAAGGGAATTGCTGGCCCCGCTGCGATCGCGATCGGGCGCCACGACAACGGTATCGGCGATTTCCGACAACGCGGCGTGAAGTGCAGCCAGACCGGGCGCCTGGTAACCATCGTCATTACTGAGGAGAATTCGCATGCTTGGATTCGACGGCGTCCGACCTTCACCGCTGGCCGCTATTACGGGCGCCGATCATACTGCAAACAGCCCAGCGCCTCACCCGTGATGAACGGACGGCTGGGGCCATGGCGGATGGCGACAGCTCGCGGTGTGATGCAGCTTGCCATGCCAACGCAATGACGTTTCAATCTGACCATGAGTGGCCACCCCGAAAATCCCGATGATGATGACGGCGCGTTTCGCGCGGCGATGGGCGACGTCAAGCCGATCGAGCGGTCACGACCCGACCCGTTTCGCCGGAAACGGCGCCCGGAGCCACTCAACCTGCCGGTTGGCGATGAAGAAGACGAACAATTAGCCGATCTGGCCATCGAAACCGGCGCTTTCCTCGAGTTTCGCCGAGCTGGAATCCAGAACCGCGTATTCCATGATCTACAACGCGGTGTGATCGATGCCCAGGCAACGCTGGATTTACACGGCTTGAGAGTGCGAGAGGCGCGCACGGCCTTGCTACGTTTTCTCGCTCAGAGCACCTCCGCACATCGGCGGTGCGTGCGCATCATTCACGGCAAGGGACGAGGTTCTGGCGGCCAACAACCCGTGCTGAAGCAAAAGACCAACCAGTGGCTGCGTCAACGCGATGAGGTCCTGGCCTTTGTCAGTGCACCACGATGGGACGGCGGAACCGGTGCTGTTTACGTGTTGTTGTCCGGCAAATACGCCCGCAGACGTGAAGCCTAAGCATCGCCCGTTTGCTCAACGACCAACTCACGCAAAACCGCTGTCGCATAGGCACCTGCGGTTAGCCTGAAATTCAGGCGAAGGCCCGCGGCAGACCAGTCCCACTGCAATTCCTCGACCGCGAGACGCAGTGATCGACGATCGGCATCCAGACCGAAGCGTTCCAGCCCTGCGATCCAGGGCTGCCAGTGGTCAAGCACCTGGCGCTCTGCCTCAGCCACGCGCCCGGAGGGTCGTAGGGCACGACTGCGCCGACCACAAAGCGGCCCGCTGGGATGGATATCCAGTTCGGCAACCCGCAGCGGGATTGTCTCATCGGCCGCATCGAACGCGAATTGGCGTTCAGAGCCCGCCAACAACATCACGTCACCATCGACCGCTCGACACCAACTTGTATCAGTGACGCGATCGGCCAGGACCTGGTTAAAAAGATGGGCTCGCGCCGCCGACAACAACAAGCCGCGCTGTTCGCGACCCGGTCGCCTGCCTGTTTGGCGAAACAGCGCATCGACCCGAACCAGGTTGTTGCCGTTGCGGCCAAACCGTTGTGCACCAAAATAATTCGGCACACCAGCTCCGCTGATGCGATGCAAAAGCTGATCGGCGCTCGACTGATCGCCGGACCAATCGCGAACCAAAATTTCGAAACGGTTACCGCGCAGCCGGCCACGCCGTACCTTGCGATCATGTCGCTGAGCCGCCAGCACCTCGATACCTTCATCATCGAGCTCTGCCCAGTCAGGCGCTTCGCGTCCCGGAAGTTGCACGCTAAAGTGCTGCAGCGTCAGGGCATTCCGATCCTTCAGGCCGGCGTACCCAATAGCGACCTGCGCAACCCCCGCGTGTTTCGCAATCAGGCGAGCCACGTCGTGGGTGTTGCGCTGGCGTTTGCGGACCGTCAAGAGAACATGTTCACCGCGACCCGACGCGCTGTAGCCCAAGATCTCGTCAACGCAGAAATCTTCGGGTTCGACCCGCAAGCGACCGTGCAACAGCGGGCCGCCATAGGCGTAGGGCAGCTTGAGGGTCGGGTCACCCTCTGGAACCTCGACGGCCATCAGATATCGTTGAGTAATGCGACGGCGTGTGCCGCTATCCCCTCGCCACGGCCGGTAAAGCCCATTCGTTCCGTCGTCGTTGCCTTGACGTTGACGGCGCCCGGTGAAACACCGATATCCTGTGTCAGGTTTGCGCACATCGCTTCGATATGGGGGCCAAACCTCGGCGCCTGGGCGATCAAGGTGCAATCGACGTTCACGGCGCGCAGCCCCTGTGCCGTTAACGCCTCACGCACACGGCGCAACAAGACCCGGCTATCGATACCGGCATATTGCGCCTCCGAGTCCGGAAAATGCCGACCGATATCGCCGAGCGCCGCCGCTCCGAGCAGCGCGTCACAGATTGCGTGAATCAGCACATCGCCGTCCGAATGGGCCTCCAGTCCATGATCATGGGCAATGCGCACACCGCCGATCACGACGTGATCACCTTCGCCAAAGCGGTGCGCGTCATAACCGTGCCCGATCCGCATGATATTGCCCTGTGTGAATTTCGGTCGGCAAAGTTTAGCATTGCGTAAGACGCGCTTTCCGCTGTTCTTGGTCGGCCGCTGGAGACGCTAAACTGCCTGTGATGCAGCTATTTGATACCCACTGCCATCTCGATCTCGAGGCGTTCGCCAACGACCGCGATACCGTCCTGGCCAGCGCGCGCAGCCAGGGCGTCCAGGATATCCTAGTGCCCGGTGTCGAACGTCGCACATGGTCTGAACTCGCCGCGTTTTGCGCCACCGACAACAACCTCCACCTGGCTTTGGGCCTTCACCCGGTATTCCTTGCGGCGCACGGCGTCGAAGATGTCGATGCCCTGAGCCAGGGCGTTGAGACGTGGCGTCCGATCGCTATCGGTGAGATCGGCTTGGACTGGCAGATCAGATCCTTGGACCGTGACAAGCAACAACGTCTCTTGGAAGAACAGTTGGTTGTTGCCGAGACGTTTGGCTTACCCGTGGTGCTGCATGTCCGAAAAGCCCATGACACGATGCTTGCAACGTTGAAACGCTACCGCTTGCCGGGTGGTTTTTGCCACGCCTTCAACGGCAGTCAGCAACAGGCCGAGCAATACCTACAGCTCGGTTTCCGACTTGGCTTCGGCGGTATGTTGACGTACGAACGCTCGACGCATCTGCGACGACTCGCCGCGGCACTTCCGGCTGAAGCGATCGTTTTGGAAACCGATGCGCCAGACATGACCGTGGCATCGCACCGCTACCAACGCAACAGCCCCGCCTATCTGCCTGAAGTGTTGTCTGCACTGGCAGCGGTTAGGCAAACCGATGCCGAAACGCTTGCTGACGTGACAACACAGAATGCGTTCACGATTTTGGGGCTAGGATAGGCGCGCGGCCTCGCCCGCTTGTTGGGCCAGAAAATAGCTGGCGAGCGCCAGATCGCTTGGGCGGGTGATCTTCAGATTATCGGCGTGCCCTTCCACCATCACCGGCTTGTGGCCGGCAAACTCGATCGCACTGGCCTCGTCAGTGACCAGAAACCCCGCCGCCAGGGCTTCTCGCAGCGCTGCGCCTAACAAGCCAATGCGGAACATCTGCGGTGTGTAGGCGTGCCAGAGGTTTTTGCGTTCGACTGTCGATTCGATGCTGCCCGCCGCATTGGTCCGCTTCATCGTGTCGTTAACCGGCAGACCCAACAAGCCGCCAACCGCGTGATCGCTGACACGGGTAATCAACCGGTCGATATCCTCGCGCCGCACGCAGGGTCGCGCTGCGTCATGCACCAGCACCCAGTCATCCGGATCAGCCCTTTGCTGCAGCCTTTCTAGGGCGTTTAACACAGAAAAACAACGTTCTGCACCGCCAGCAACCGATACCAGGTCCGGATGCCCGGCAAACTCTGTGGCAGCCCAGCGGGCATCATCATCGGCCACTGCCACATAGACGCCGTCGATGGCCGGGTGCAACAACAACCGTTCTATTGTGTGATCGATTACGGCGCGCTCGTTGAGCGACAGATACTGCTTCGGTATCTGGCTTGCCATGCGCTTACCGATACCGGCGGCGGGAACAATGGCCCAACGCATAGGCTCACTCATCGGCGTTATTTTCAGGTTCTAACAGCTGGAAGTAGGTCTCCCCTTCGCGAATAAGCCCGAGTTCACTTCGTGCACGCGCCTCGATGGCGGCGACGCCTTGCTTGAGATCGTCGACTTCCGCCTGCAACGTGGCGTTGCGCTCCTGCAAATCGCTCAGCGCATCGCGCTGAGTGGCAAGCTGTCGTTTGAGCGTGCTGACCTCGGCCAAGCTGCCTTCGCCAACCCAAAGGCGGAATTGCAGCGCCAGCAGCACCACCAGCAGCAGCGCAAAGATCAGCTGCAGCCTCCAGCTCACGGTGCAGCCAAGTGGCCGTTAGAAGCAGGGAAAGGCACTTTTACCGGCGTACTCCGCATCGGCGCCCAACTGCTCCTCGATCCGCATCAGCTGGTTGTACTTCGCTACCCGGTCCGAGCGCGACAACGAACCGGTTTTGATTTGTCCGGTCGCCGTTGCTACCGCGAGATCCGCGATCGTGGTGTCTTCGGTCTCGCCCGAGCGATGGGAGATGACCGCGCTATAACCGGCCTTATGGGCCATGTCGATTGCCTGGAGCGTTTCGGACAAGGTTCCGATCTGGTTGAACTTGATCAGGATCGAATTCGCAATCCCTTTATCGATACCTTGCTGGAGAATCTTGGTATTGGTGACGAACAGGTCATCACCGACCAACTGGACGCGCTTGCCGAGCTTGTCGGTCAGAAGCTTCCAACCGTCCCAGTCCCCCTCATCCATGCCGTCTTCGATCGAGATGATCGGGTACTGATCGACCCAGGCACCCAGGAAGTCGGCAAACCCGGCCGCATCGAATGACTTGCCTTCAGACGCCAGCACGTACTGGCCGTCCTGGTAAAATTCCGAGCTCGCGACATCCAGACCGAGGTAGATATCCTCGCCTGGCTTGAAGCCGGCCTTGTGGATCGCCTCCAGGATGACCTCAATCGCCTCTTCGTTGGAGCCCAGGTCGGGGGCAAATCCCCCTTCGTCACCGACGGTGGTAGCCAACGAACGACCGCCGAGCACGGACTTCAGTGCATGAAACACTTCCGCACCGTAACGCACCGCCTCACGAATCGATCCCGCCGCGACGGGCAGAATCATGAACTCCTGCAAATCGACGCTGTTATCCGCATGTTCGCCACCATTGATAATATTCATCATGGGTACCGGCATCTTGTAGTTGCCCTGGCCGAGCGATTGATAAAGCGGCATTGCACGCTCCTGGGCAGACGCATGCGCAGCAGCCAGCGACACCGCAAGCATGGCGTTTGCGCCAAGCCGCGACTTGTTCTCGGTACCATCCAGGTCAATCAGACGCTGATCGATCGCAGACTGGCCGGCGGCATCCTGGCCCAGCAGCGCATCACGGATCTCACCGTTGACATGCCCAACCGCCTTCAGGACGCCTTTACCGAGGAACCGTGCCTTGTCGCCATCACGCAACTCCAGTGCCTCACGTGATCCGGTCGATGCCCCGGAAGGGGCCACCGCGCGGCCGATAGCCCCGTCGTGGGTCAGCACATCGGCCTCAACGGTTGGATTGCCACGCGAGTCCAGAATCTCGCGCGCTCGTATATCGATGATCTCGGACATGCTTCTCTCCTGAGTATTCCAAAAGTCCTAACCACAGAGGTCGGAGCTTGCGATGCAGACTCCGACCCCGTTACAAGGGAAACCTGTTGTCCCCGGTTATAAATCTGTTTCGATGAATCCTTTGGCTTTCACTGCGCGGTCGATCGTCACCAACACATCGAGCAGTTCGCTGAGTCGATCGAGCGGCCAGGAATTCGGCCCATCCGACAATGCGTTCTCGGGATCGGGGTGTGTCTCCATGAACAGGCCGGCGATGCCTGATGCAACTGCCGCGCGCGCAAGAACTGGGACATGTTCACGCTGACCGCCGGATTTGCTACCCAAGCCACCCGGCTGCTGTACGGAGTGGGTTGCGTCGAATACCACCGGGCAGCCGGTGTCACGCATCACGGCAAGGCCGCGCATATCAGAGACCAGCGTGTTGTAGCCAAACGACACGCCGCGCTCGCACACCATGATCTGCTCGTTACCCGTTGCCCTTGCCTTTTCAACGACATTGGCCATATCCCAGGGCGCTAGAAACTGACCTTTCTTGACGTTGACGGGCCTCCCGGCACGCGCGACGTTTTGAATGAAGTTGGTCTGGCGACACAGAAAAGCCGGGGTCTGCAACACGTCGACGACGGCAGCCACCTCATCGAGCGGTGTGTCCTCGTGGACATCCGTCAGCACCGGTAGATCTAGCTCTGTCTTGACCCGCTCCAGGATCCGCAGACCCTCTTCAAGCCCCGGCCCCCTCGGACTGTCATGCGACGATCGATTGGCCTTGTCAAACGACGACTTGTAGATGAACGGTATGCCCAATGCCGATGTGATCGCCTTGATCTCGGCGGCAACCGCCAATGCGGAGGCCTCACTCTCGATCACGCAGGTACCCGCAATCAGAAAAAATGGTTTATCGAGACCGACCTCGAAGTCACACAGCTTCATGCGGTAGCGGCCTCTTCGACCTGCTTATGGCGATGGGCGATTGCGGCCTCGATAAAGCCTTGAAACAAAGGATGACCGTAACGCGGCGTTGACGTGAACTCCGGATGAAACTGGCAGCAGACGAACCACGGATGCTTGGGGATCTCGATCATCTCGACCAACCGGCCGTCGATTGAAGTGCCGGCCACCTTCATGCCAACGTCTTCGAGCTCCTGGCGATAACCGTTGTTGAATTCATAACGATGCCGATGCCGCTCGCTGATGACATCTTTTGCATAGAGCCTGCGGGAAATCGTCGACTTGGCGAGCTTGCACTGTTGTGCACCAAGACGCATCGTGCCGCCGAGATCAGAATCTTTGCCGCGCTGCTCGACAGAGCCGTCCGAGTTCAGCCACTCGGTAATCAGCGCAATGACAGGGTAACGCGTCGACGTATCGAACTCGGTGCTGTGCGCCGCCTCCAGACCGGCCACGCTGCGCGCAAACTCGATTACCGCTACCTGCATGCCGAGACAGATCCCAAGGTATGGCACACCATTTTCCCGGGCATAGCCCGCGGCGGCGATCTTGCCCTCGACACCCCGCTGGCCAAACCCTCCCGGCACCAACACCGCGTCCATACCGCGTAAAACGCCAGGACCCGCCGTCTCTATTTCCTCAGAGTCGACATAATGAATATTCACTTTCTTGGCGGTCTTTATGCCCGCATGTATCAACGCCTCGTTGAGCGACTTATAGGATTCGGTAAGGTCGACGTACTTGCCGACCATCGCGATATCCACCTCGCCCGTCGCGCCATCCAGGCCATCGACAACCGCCTGCCATTCACTCAAGTCGGCCGGCGGCACATCCAGACGCAGCTGATCGACCACGATTTCATCGAGCGCCTGTGCATGCAGCATCAGCGGTATGCGGTAAATACTGTCCGCATCGATCGCCGAGATGACCGCCTTCTCCGGCACATTGGTAAACAACGCAATCTTGCGACGTTCCCCGTCCGGCACCGGCCGGTCAGCCCGGCACAGCAAGACGTCGGGTTGGATGCCGATCGAGCGCAGTTCTTTAACGGAATGCTGCGTAGGCTTGGTTTTGACCTCGCCGGAGGTCGGTATGTACGGCACCAGCGTGAGATGCATGTAAAGGACGTTTTCGCGCCCCATCTCGACGCCCATTTGGCGGATCGCCTCGAGAAACGGTAACGACTCGATATCACCGACCGTTCCGCCAATCTCTACCAGCGCGACATCGGCGTCACCAGAGCCCAGCGCGATGCAGTCCTTGATCTCGTTGGTGATGTGCGGAATGACCTGCACGGTGCCGCCGAGGTAATCACCACGGCGCTCTTTACGAATCACGTTTTCGTAAATCTGACCGGTCGTGAAGTTGTTGTTGCGCCCCATCGTCGTGCGGATAAATCGCTCGTAGTGGCCCAGATCGAGATCGGTTTCTGCGCCGTCATCGGTAACAAAAACCTCTCCGTGCTGAAACGGACTCATGGTTCCGGGGTCGACGTTGATGTAGGGGTCGAGCTTGATCATCGTGACCGACAGGCCACGCGCCTCAAGCAAAGCACCAAGGGAGGCAGAGGCGATGCCTTTGCCAAGCGACGATACAACGCCGCCCGTAATAAAAATGCATTTAGCCATGTGCCACTGGGCTCAGAGGGGTGATGTACGGACGGGACTAAAAACTACCAGATGGGCGGGTTCGCCTCAATGGAAAACATCCGCGATGAGTGGTCAACGGTTGCAACCCTCAACAAGGCAACCATTATCAATGCGTTATATTCCAATACGTTAGATGGACAGAGGATCGTTTAAAGAACAGCTAGTGGCGCCAACTCAAGTAGTCTATAGTGACTGTCGCTCGGGATGACGGAGTCCGAGTCTGTGCCGGCTGCGCTTGTTGATTTCAAACGGGGAGCGAGGTCGCTGCAAGGAAGCTAATGAAATTTTGACACACGCACTTTAAGGAGTGATCCAAATGCGGAAGTTTGCAAAAGCATTCGGCGTTGCGGTTGTCGCAGGCGCTGCTGCACTAACGATGTCCTCGGCCAGCGCTTGGTGGGGCGGCCCGGGCTACGGCGGCGGACCTGGCTACGGCGGCGGCCCGTGGGGTGGCAACAGTGGCTACGGCAACACCTACAACCGAGGTTCTGGCTACGGCAACACCTCTGGCTGGGGTGACGGCTGGGGCGACGGCTCGGGTTCCGGCTCGGGTGATTTCAGCATGAACATGAGCGGCCGCGGTAACACCAACATGCGCGGTTACGGCTCCGGTTACGGCGCTGGCGACGGTTGGGGTCGCGGTTACAGCGACATGGGTGGCTATAACTCACCCTACGGTTACGGCGGTTACGGCCCAGGCTACGGCGGCTACGGCCCTGGCTACGGCGCGCCGATGATGGCTCCGCCGGCACCACCGGCAGAGGCGCCGGCTGGCCAATAATTAGCCCGCCTGACGAAAAACCCGTCCTGAATTTGGACGGGTTTTTTTTGATTTGTTGACTTAGTTATTGATCAGGATCAAAAACCGTACGACAATAAGCGGAGTTGTGGCGCGTAAGACCTAAGTGCATTTGACTCTCCCGAGGTGTCAGCCCAGATGGACAAAAACGTGATCTCTCTCGACAAGATCAAAGTCGCTTGCCGCGACTGTACGCTGTCCACGCTGTGCCTACCGATGGGACTGCGACCCGAAGACGTCGACCGGCTTGATGCCATCGTCAAGCGCAATCGTCCGCTGCAGCGCGGCGATCACCTGTTCCGCTCGGGCGAAGGTTTCCGCAGCCTGTACGTCGTCAAAACCGGCGCGGTCAAAACCTTTACCCAGACCAACGACGGAGACGAACAAGTCGTCGGCTTTCATCTCCCCGGCGAGGTCCTGGGTCTCGATGCAATCCAAGACGGCATGCACGGTTGCACCGCACGGGCGCTCGAGACCACCGCAATCTGCGAGTTGCCGTTTGAGCGACTTGAAGAACTCTCATCCAACGTCCCGAGCCTCCAACACCAGATGTTTCGCTTGCTGAGCAAGGAGATAGGTCAGGAAGCCGAGATGATGACGCTGTTGGGCCGCAGCACCGCAGAGGAGCGCGTAGCGTCTTTTCTGTTGAGCCTGTCGGAGCGTTTCAAACGCCGCGGATTTTCCGCCACAGACTTTTTCCTGAGCATGTCCCGCCAAGAGATCGGCAGCTACCTCGGCTTGGCGCTCGAGACCGTCAGTCGCTTGTTTACCCGATTCCAGGATGAGCACATCCTGAAGGTCGAACGCAAGCACGTGCAGATCCTCGACATCGATCGTCTACGCGCGATGGTTAACCACACCGGCACCTGCGAGCAACACCAAGCGAAACCCTGAGAATTGACATAGCTCAATTCAAAAGCGACAAAAACCCTTGCGTTGTATTAGCGGTCACTCAAGTTGACCCAGATCAAAGCACGACCCGCCTACTAATTTAGTCTCCGCACTCAGGTTGATTTACGTTTCTTCGTGAACTCGACCGCTTCCTAATCTTTGACTTTCGGAGACGCGTAATGGAGTCACAGACCACCTATAACTATAAGGTCGTGCGCCAGTTTTCGATCATGACCGTCGTTTGGGGCATCGTTGGGATGCTCGTCGGCGTCATTGTCGCTGCTCAGCTGGCATTCCCGGACCTGTTCCTTTGGGACGGGATTTCTTGGTTGAGCTACGGACGTTTGCGTCCGTTGCATACCAACGCCGTTATCTTCGCCTTTGGCGGATCGGCCCTGTTTGCAACGTCGTACTACGTCGTCCAACGCACGAACCAGGCACGCCTGTTTGGTGGTCCGCTGATTGCTTTCACCTTCTGGGGTTGGCAGTTGGTCATCGTACTCGCTGCGATCACCCTGCCGCTCGGCATCACCAGTGGCAAGGAATACGCCGAGCTGGAGTGGCCGATCGATCTTCTGATCACCGCGGTCTGGGTCTCCTACGCGATCGTATTCTTCGGCACGATCGTGAAGCGCAAGGTTTCGCACATCTACGTCGCGAATTGGTTCTTCGGTGCCTACATCCTGACCATTGCGGTGTTGCACCTGGTCAACAGCGCCTTCATCCCGGCCACCCTGACCAAGGGCTACAGCTTCTATCCCGGCGCCATCGATGCGATGGTGCAGTGGTGGTACGGCCATAACGCGGTTGGCTTCTTCCTGACCACGGCCTTCCTGGGCATGATGTACTACTTCATTCCGAAACAGGCAGAACGGCCGGTCTATTCGTATCGCCTTTCCGTCGTGCACTTCTGGGCGTTGGTTTCCACCTATATGTGGGCTGGCCCGCACCACCTGCACTACACCGCGCTGCCTGATTGGGCACAGTCGGTTGGCATGGTGTTCTCGTTGATTCTGCTGGCACCCTCCTGGGGCGGCATGATCAATGGGATCATGACCCTGTCAGGCGCTTGGCATAAGCTGCGCACCGACCCGGTACTGAAGTTCCTGATCGTCTCACTATCGTTCTACGGCATGTCGACCTTTGAAGGACCGATGATGTCGATCAAGACCGTCAACGCATTGTCTCACTACACCGACTGGACCGTCGGCCACGTGCATTCCGGCGCGTTAGGTTGGGTCGCCATGGTCTCGATCGGCTCGCTGTACTACCTGATTCCTCGCTTGTTCGGCAAGGTTCAGATGGCCAGCATGAAACTCGTTGAGGTCCATTTCTGGACGGCAACCATTGGGGTCGTGCTTTACATCGCCGCGATGTGGATCGCCGGTGTCATGCAGGGCCTGATGTGGCGTGCGGTGAACGCAGACGGCACCCTCACCTACTCGTTCATCGAGTCCGTCGAGCGTACCTATCCGTTCTACTACGTGCGTCTGCTGGGCGGTGCCTTGTTCTTACTCGGCATGTTCTTCATGGCTTACAACACCTGGAAAACCGCTGCTGGTGGTCGCGTGGCAGATGCCGACGACGCCATTCCAGCAGCAGCCCACTGATCTCAAGGAGTACCGACAAATGTCACATGAAGTCGTTGAAAAGAACGTCGGCCTGCTGGCGATATTGGTCATCCTGGTGATCAGTGTCGGCGGCCTGGTCGAGATCGTGCCGCTGTTCTTCCTGACGGAAACCACAGAGCCGGCTCCGGGCGTCAAGAAGTACAGCGCACTGCATCTCGAAGGTCGGGACGTCTACGTTCGCGAGGGTTGTTACAACTGCCATTCGCAAATGATCCGGCCTTTCCGTGCCGAAACCGAGCGTTACGGGCACTACTCGCTGGCTGGGGAGTCGGTCTATGACCATCCCTTCCAGTGGGGCTCCAAGCGCACTGGGCCTGATCTGGCTCGCGTTGGCGGTCGCTACAGCGACGAGTGGCACTACGTGCACCTCATCAACCCGCGCGACGTCGTACCAGAGTCGAACATGCCGGCCTATCCCTGGCTTTCGGATACGCAACTGACTGGCGCGGATACGCCCGCGAAGATGGCTGCGCTGAACATCGCGGTAGGCGCCACCTGCCCGAAGTGTGAATTGTATACCGAGGAAGAGATGGCCAACGCGAAAGAGGCCCTGATGGTCACCGACCTCAGTGTTGAAGGCGGCAAGCGCATGGCAACCGAGGCGGAGGCCCTGGTCGCCTATCTGCAAGGTCTCGGTCTTGCGTCGAAGCAGTGGTGATCGTTATGGAACTTAACGACATACGTGCATGGCACACCCTGTTGCTGCTGATCCTGTTCGTTGGGATCGTTTTTTGGGCCTACAGCAAGCGTCGCAAGAAGTCCTTCGACGAGGCCGCAAACCTACCCTTCGCTGACGAGGCTCAGCATAAGGCGACCATCAAGAAGGAGAACCTGTCATGACCGAGTTCTGGAGTCTTTGGATCATCGTTCTCACTGTGCTGAACATCCTTGGCTGCTTCTGGCTGATCCGCTGGACCATGAAGAAGCGCGCAGGCGAATCCGCGCAGGGCGACGTGACCGGTCACACCTGGGATGGCGACCTGCAGGAGTTCAACAACCCGCTGCCACGCTGGTGGCTATGGCTGTTTTACATCACACTGGTTTTCGCCGCTGGCTACCTCGCCCTCTATCCCGGTCTGGGCAAGTTCCAGGGCATGCTCGGCTGGTCGTCGCATGGCAGTCAGTACGAGGCGGAAATGGCCAAGGCCGCTGAGAAATACGATCCGATCTACGAGCAGTATGCCGCGGTCGCCGTGGCTGATCTCGCAACCCAGCCTGAGTACCAGGAAGCGCGCGATATGGGTAAACGCCTGTTCCTGACTTACTGCATGCAGTGCCACGGGTCGGATGCCGGCGGCGCACGTGGCTTCCCCAACCTGATGGACGATGATTGGCTGTGGGGCGGCACCGAGGAGCAGATTCGGGTTTCCATCGCGGTAGGCCGAAACGGCGTAATGCCGGCCCATGCGCACCTCGATGAAGCCACGGTCGACAACCTGGCCAACTACGTCGTCAGCATGTCAGGACGCAACGCGGATGCCGCGAAAGCGGAAGCGGGCAAAGAGGCCTTCCTAACCTCGGGCTGCATCGCCTGTCATGGGATGGACGGCAAAGGCAACCAGATCCTTGGTGCGCCGAACCTGACCGACAAGACCTGGGTTTATGGCGCCAGCCTCGGCACCATCAAGCAAAGCATTGTCGGCGGCCGCAATGGCGTCATGCCTGGGCATGAGGAATTGCTCGGCAAGGACAAGATCCATCTGCTGACCGCATACGTCTACAGCTTATCGCAGTAGTAAGCGGTACCGTGCTGGCCCCGGCCGGGCTGGAATGTCGAAGATAATGCGGATTATCAACGACTTCTGGCCCTCGCCGGGGCCATTATTTTGTGATCTATTGACCTCGGCTGTTGGCCGCTATTGAACCCCGCTGATGCTCTCTGCAGCCAGCCGAAACCCCATCGTTCGCTGCAAACTTGAACCGTCCAACACGTTAAGGAACGCACCATGTCCACTCAGCCCGCGACACAAGCCGACAAAAATCAACTGCCCATCGTTCAGCAGATCGTTTCGGTGATGTGGCCTTCATTCATCACGGCGAGCGCCGGGACCATCGTGTTCTTCTCACTGTTCGATCCGACTGAACTCGGGCGGATTAGCGGTTTCCCTAGCCTGACCCGGACCGGCGGGTACACCATCGGCTTCTTCGGCTTCTGGTTACTGACCTCGATCAGCTGCGCGATGACGTGTTATTTCCGTCGGCCAACCCACCGTCCGTCCAAACCGCAAATCGATTCCTGAGCACGGAAAAGCAGAACATGTCCGAACCTACCGCCAACCAAAACGACGCTTCCATCGAAGAGGAGCTCTATAAAAAACGCGAAAAAATCTATGTGCGCGAAGTTCACGGTGTGTTTGCCGCGCTGCGCATAGGCGCCATGGTCGCGCTACTCGGCACTTTTTACGGCTTGGCATGGATAAATTGGGACGGCCAGCAAGCCGTGCTGTTTGACCTGCCGGCCCGGAAATTCCACATCTTCGGACTGACCCTGTGGCCACAGGACTTCTTTCTGCTCTCGATGATGCTGCTGATCGCGGCGTTTTCGTTGTTTATGTTTACAGCGCTGGCGGGACGTCTCTGGTGCGGCTACGCCTGCCCCCAGACGGTATGGACAGAGATCTATCTGTGGATTGAGCAGAAAGTCGAAGGCGGCTCGCGGAAACAGAAAAAACGCGATCAAGGTCCTCGTGACGGATCGTATTTCGCGGTGAAGACGACCAAACACGCCCTGTGGCTGGCGTTTTCACTGTGGACCGGTTTCACCTTTGTCGGCTACTTCACCCCTATCCGTGAGCTCTGGGATGCGGTCCTCGTCTGGAACCTCGGACCCTGGGAAACCTTTTGGATCTTCTTTTATGGTTTTGCCACCTATGGCAACGCCGGATTCATGCGCGAACAGGTCTGCATCTACATGTGCCCCTATGCGCGCTTCCAGAGCGTCATGTTTGACCATGACACCCTGATCATTTCTTACGACGAGAAGCGTGGCGACCCGCGTGGCTCCAGGAAGCGCAATACACCATCGGCCGAGGTTGGGCTCGGTGACTGCATCGACTGCGGCCTGTGCGTCCAGGTATGCCCTGTGGGTATCGATATCCGTGATGGCCTGCAGTACCAGTGTATCGGCTGTGCCGCCTGCATCGATGTCTGCGACGAGGTCATGGACAAAATGGGCTATCCGCGCGGCCTGGTGAAATACACCACCGAAAACACACTGCAAGGCAAACAGACCAAGATCCTGCGCCCCCGGATCCTGGTCTACGCGACGATTCTGTCGATCGTGTTTGCCGGGATCTTGTATGGACTGCTGACCCGCATCCCGCTCGAGGTCGACATCCTGCGTGATCGCAATGTGCTCTATACAGAGACAGATGAAGGTTTGATCCAAAACGTCTATAACCTCAAGATCATCAACATGGACGCGCAGGAGCAGCGCTACCAGCTGTCGGTTTCCGGGCTCGAGGGCATCCAGGTGTTGGGGCAGACGACGGATATCACGATCGCCAGTGGCGCTGTCGCCGATCTACCCGTGCGTGTGGAGGTCGATCCGGTAGAGTTGAAATCGACGAGTAGCGAGATTATTTTCCACGTCGAGTCCTTGGTGACCCCCGAACTCAAGATCGAAGAGCATGCCCGCTTCCTCGGGCCCAGAGGCTAATAAGCAATGCGTCCACCACGTGAAGACACCGAACCCTGGTACAAACAGTTTTGGCCCTGGTTTCTGATCAGCCTGCCACTTAGCGTCGTAATCGCGTCGATGGTCACGATCAACCTGGCTATCACCTCCAATGATGGTCTGGTCAGTGATGATTACTACAAAGAGGGGCTTGGCATTCACCGTAACGCCGACAGCGCGGCGAATGCCAAACGGCTTGGCGTGGCAGGCGCACTGGGCTATGACGGTGAAACCGGCGCCCTGACCCTGGTGCTGGACAAGCCGTTGGCCGATGCGCCCGGGCTGCTGTCTTTGTCGGTGACACACCCAACCCGCCCCGACGGAGACACCGTCGGGCAACTAACCGCCGTAGATGAGGGGCGGTACGCCGGTCGCATCGAGCCGCTGGCGCCAGCCAACTGGAAGCTTTCTCTGCAACCAGAGGACGGTAGTTGGCGGGTCGACGGGCGGCTCGGCGTTCCTGGTAACGGGTCAGCCCGGCTCGAGTAACCGGCCCATCAGGCCAATGGCTGTCAATGTCGGCGCCATACCGGTGTTCCACCTGTTGCGCTGGCGATCGCGTCCAACCGCGCCTCGTGGGCGGCAAGGTCTTTTTCTCCGGCCCTGACCACCACCAGGTTGAGTTGACTGCGGTCCACCGCGCGCCGTTGCACACGGTGCCCATGGCCATCGTCCATGTCACCGTCCGTATTGAGCGACAACGCGCGCTGACCGCCGGTCATCGCGAGGTAAACATCGGCGAGGATCTCGGCGTCCAGCAACGCGCCGTGCTTGTCGCGTCGGCTATTGTCCACATCGTAACGGCCACACAGCGCGTCCAGCGAATTCCGCTGCCCGGGATGCTGCTTGCGGGCCATCACCAGGGTGTCCAACACCTCACACTGTGTTTGAACCGTCACTGCCTCATCAAGGCGGGCGAATTCGGCGTCGAGAAAACCGACGTCGAAAGGTGCATTGTGGATAATCAATTCGGCCCCGCGCAGATAATCCATGAGGTCTTTGGCGATATCAGCAAAGTGCGGCTTGTCGGCGAGAAATTCGTTGGTTATGCCGTGCACCTCCACGGCTGCCTCGTCAATCTCTCGCTGTGGCTGCAGATACACGTGAAAATTGTTGCCCGTGAGACGACGCTCGACCATTTCCACACAACCGATTTCAATGATGCGATGGCCCTGTTCGGGTTCCAAACCGGTCGTCTCGGTATCAAGCACAATCTGCCGCTGATTCCCCATCTCGCTCAGTTCCGTATTAGCCATCGGCCAACCTCTCGATACCACGATTCGCCAGTTGATCGGCACGCTCATTTTCGGGATGGCCACTATGGCCTTTGACCCATTTCCATGTCACCTCGTGCCGCGTGACCTGTTCGTCAAGGGCGCGCCATAGATCTTCATTCTTTACCGGCTTCTTCGCAGCCGTTTTCCAACCGTTGCGTTTCCAATTATGGATCCACTGAGTAATACCATTCTTGACGTACTGCGAGTCCGTGGTCACGGTCACTGAGCAACCTCGATTCAGCGCCCGCAGGCCCTCAATCACAGCGAGCAATTCCATACGATTGTTTGTCGTCTCGCGTTCGCCGCCGCAGAGTTCCTTTTCGGCGCGATTGAAACGCAACAGCGCTCCCCAGCCGCCGAGACCCGGGTTACCTTTACAGGCCCCATCGGTAAAAAGTTCGACGCTTTCAGCCATCTTTCAAGCGGACCGTTGGTTCGATCGCCCGCGGTCTGAGCACACGCAGGCGGGCCCATCGCTGTTCAATCGGCGTAACGCGGGAGACACGCTTCACCGCCCGGACGATATAGATCCCCGCCAACATCGGCCAGACGCTTCGCCCGACACGCTCGATCGCCTCCAGCTTGGTCGACTGCATCGGTGGACGGAACTCCATCACATCCATGCGCTCGACATCAAAACCCAACAGGGCCAGCCAATCGCTCAACCGCGGGTAAGAAAGAAAATTGGCGCACCAAGGGACAGCGCCCTGCCAACGTCCAAACAAGCGCCAAACCCCCCATAGGCTGAACGGGTTGAAACCGACGATGACGACCCGTCCCTCCGGGATCAAGACCCGCTCAACCTCGCGCAAGACCTGGTGAGGATCCGGCGAGAAATCGAGCGTATGGGGCAAAATGACGGCATCAATCGCATCCGAGACGATCGGCAGCTGACGCGGCTCGGCCACGATCACCGTATCGTTGCCGCTCGAATGGCTGTGTCCGAGCAGGGCCTTGTGCCGGATCGAGCAGCCAGACAGGTGCTCAAGGTCTGCGCCGAGCTTACCGAGTTGGAGCAATTGGTAACCAAACAGATCCCTGACCATTTCGGCCAAGATTTCACGTTCTCGCGCGACAATGCGCTCACCGGGCTGCAATTGCTGCCAGGCGCCGACGGACTGGAGAAGATGATCGTTCTCCTTGCTGCAGAACTTCGATCGAGGCATGGATGAAAGTGGTACCGGTTCGCGGCTTTACGTATATTGCGTCGCCATGGAAGCGGCGACCGTCTCCCCTGATTCTGACCAAAGCCTTGCACATCGGCAATCGCCGATTCGCGCCAAAGCCCTTGCGATTCTGTTGCTTATGCCTCTCGCACTGGCCCTAGGCGGCTGTATCGGTGGGGGTGTGAAACCCGATCCGCGCGAAGCGGACGCAGGATCTGGCGCGGAAGTGCCAACCTTGGAAAAGGTCTCCAGCGAGGCGCCGCCGGCTGCCGAAGACCCCCTGATCTGGTCAGACCTACGTGAAGGATTCGCGCTACCGGATTACCAGCATCCGCGAATCGACCGGGAAGTACGGCGCCTGACACGTTCGAAGCATTCGCTCAAGATGCTGCTGGATCGTGGTGAGCCCTATCTCCATCACATTATGACCGCCGTCGAGGATGCCGGGCTGCCCGCCGAGATCGCGCTGTTACCGGCGGTCGAGAGCGGTTTTCGTGCACATGCCTATTCCCCCAATGGCGCAGCCGGGCTCTGGCAGTTCATGCCAGCGACCGGCCAGATGTTGGGCCTGGAGCGTGACTGGTGGTTTGATGGGCGCCGCGACGTCGTCGCCTCCACGCGCGCAGCCATTGAATACCTGACCCGCCTGCATGCACGTTTTGATGGCAACTGGCTGCACGCCCTCGCGGCCTACAACGCCGGCTCTGGGACCGTCGGACGGGCGATTCACCGGGCCAGGCAACAAAATCAACCGACCGATTTTTGGTCTCTGGATTTGCCTGGCGAGACCGATGCCTACGTACCCCGGCTACTCGCGCTGGTTCGCGTGGTGAAAACCCCCGCTGCGTTTGGCGTCACGCTGCCAGCTGTCGATAACGCACCGCACTTCGCTGTCACCGAAACCGGCGGGCAAATCGACCTCAATATCGCCGCCGATACGGCCGGTCTGCCGACCGAGAAGTTTTTGCGTCTGAATGCCGGTTACCGGCGGTGGGCTACGCCACCAAGAGGACCACATCAGCTGCTGATCCCCGTTGAGCAAAAAACGGCCTTCGAACAGGCATTGGTTGATCTACCCGAAGATCAACGACTGCGCTGGCAGCGACATCGGATCGTGCGCGGCGACAGCCTAAACCGAATTGCGCGTCAATACGGCGTCTCGGTCAGCGCCATCAAACAATCCAACAACCTAAAAGATTCGCGGATTCGGGCTGGCCGCGATTTATTGATTCCGTTGACCGACTCGGTCGACGCGCAGCTCGCAGCCGCCTCAAACAACCAGGCTCGTCAGCGCATTCGGTACAAGGTAAGACGCGGCGATTCACTGTATGCCATAGCGCGGCGCTTCCAGGTCACGATCGCAGACTTGCGCCGCTGGAACCAGGTTGGCCGTTACTTGCAGCCCGGCGACCGCTTGACCGTGTTTATCGACCCGGACGTCTGACGCGATCATCTGAGAGGCCTATTCCGAAAAATGCGACCGCTCGTCCGGATCCAACATCCAGCAGCTCACTTTATGACCACTTTCGAGTTCAACAGAACGAGGATACCGTTGTCGGCAAATCGGCTTCGCTGCCGGACAACGCGGATGGAAGTGGCAACCCTCCGGTGGTTGGACCGGTGAAGGCATATCGCCCTCGAGCCGAATGACCGGGCGCTGATGATCCGGGTCAGCTACCGGCACAGCACTCAGCAGTGCTTGGGTGTAGGGATGCTGTGGCGCAGTCAGCACCGACGAGACCTCGCCGTACTCGACAATCCTGCCGAGATACATCACCGCAACCTCGTGGGCCAAGTAGGCAACGACGGAGATATTGTGCGTGATGAAAAGGTAGGACAATCCCAGATCTGCCTGGAGTTGCTTGAGCAGATTGAGCACCTGGGCCTGGACAGAAACGTCGAGCGCGCTGGTCGGCTCGTCGCATACGATCAGGCGCGGCTCAACGGCGAGCGCACGCGCAATCGCGATTCGTTGACGTTGGCCACCTGAAAACTCGTGCGGATAACGGTCCGCCGCATTCGGCTGCATCCCAACCTGCTCGAGCAGCTGCTCGACCCGCTCACGACGCGCTGTCCGGCTACCGCCGATGTTTTGCGCCAGCATCCCTTCGGCGACGATGTCTTCGACCAGCATACGTGGGTTCATTGACGATGCCGGATCCTGAAATATGATCTGAAACTCCCGACGCAGACGGCGCAGATCCGGCGCGCGAAGCGCACCGAGGTCTTTGCCATCGAACCGGACTTCGCCCCCGGTACTCGATACCAGTCGCAAGATCGCTTTGCCCACCGTCGTTTTGCCGCATCCTGATTCACCGACAAGCGCTACGGTGCGGCCGGCTGCGATATCGAGATCCACACCGTCGACCGCTTTAACATGGCCAACCACACGTCGCAGAATGCCTTTGTGAATCGGAAAGTGGACCTGCAGTCCGGCGACCTCGAGCAACGGCTCGGCATGTTCGGGCGGCTGATCGGACAACTTCGGTGGCAACGTCTCAACCGCTTCGATTTCCTGAGTCGTCAAGTGGCATCGATAGCCTCGATCATTGCGGCCCTGCCAGGGGGGAAGGGCGTTGTGACATGCCGCTCGTGCGGCATCGCATCGATCAGCAAAGCGGCAGCCGATGAATTCGCTGTTCAGTGGCGGAACGATTCCCGGGATGACGTCGAGCCCGAGATGGCGTTGGTCAGCTTTGGGCACCGAGGCGAAAAGCTTGCGGCTGTAGGGATGGGATGGCTGTGAAAAAAACCGCTTTACGTCAGCGACCTCTATCATTTGACCGGCATACATGACCCCTACCCGGTCCGCCATCTCTGCGACCACGCCAAGGTCATGCGTAATCAGCAAAATCGCCATGCCGGTGTCCCGCTGCAACCCTTTGAGCAGATCCAGCACCTGCGCCTGGATCGTGACATCCAGCGCCGTTGTCGGCTCATCAGCGATCAACATCTGTGGCCGCCCCGCAAGTGCCATGGCAATCATCACACGCTGCTTCATGCCGCCTGACAGCTGGTGGGGATACTCATTCAGGCGTCGCTCGGGGTCTGGAATACCGACGTCGCGAAACAACTCGACGACCCGCTGATCGACCTGACCCGACGCCTCAGGGTCATGTAACCGCACAGCCTCAGCAACCTGCCCACCGACGGTCATCACCGGGTTCAGCGACGTCATGGGTTCCTGGAAAATCATCCCGATACGGCCACCCCGCTCTTCACGCATGCGTGCCTCGGGAAGTGACCGCAGCGACTTACCCTGCAAGCGAACCTCACCGCTGACAATCCGACCCCCCGTCGGCAACAGGCGCATGATCGACAGCGCAATCATCGATTTGCCACAGCCGGACTCGCCGAGCAAGACGAATGTCTCACCGGGGCGGATCGAGAAACTCACGTCATCGACGGCACGGACCGGTGAGGTTTCGCTGCCGAGGTGTGTTACCAATCCGCTGACATCGAGCAACACGTCAGCCGCCGCATTGGGTTTCTGCATTGCCTGCTCGATCACGCTCATCGTTGTTGTCTCAATCGAGGATCAAACGCATCTCGCACCACGTCCGAAAATAAATTGGCCGCCAGGACCAAGGTGAACATGAAGCCAAATGCCGCGAGTAGCGACCACCACACAACAGGCTCGCGGGCGAGTTCAAGCCGCGCGCCATTGATCATATTGCCCCAGCTGTTGGTCGCCGGATCGACGCCAATATTGATGTAAGACAATACGGCCTCTGCCAATACCAGACCGCTGAAATCCAGCACTATAGTGATCAATACGATATGCATCACGTTCGGTAGCACATGGCGCAAGAGGATCGTGAAGTTGCCCACCCCGAACGCGCGCGATGCCTGCACATATTCAAGCTCACGGAGTTTCAATGCCTCGCCGCGTAACAGCCGACACAAGCCGGTCCAACTCGTCACACCCAGGATGAGGCAGAGGAACAGCAGGCGCAGATCGGCGCGTTCGGTCACGCTATTGAAGTCATCCGCATGGTTGGTCATATAGATCTGCATCATCAGCACCGCAGCAGCGATCAGCAGAACGCCGGGGATCGAATTCAGGGTGGTGTAGAGATACTGAATGACGTCATCGACCCAGCCGCGGAAGTAGCCTGCCATGATCCCCAACAGAACCGCCAATGGCAGCATGACCAGGGTTGTCAGCGTGCCAATGACCAGACCGGTGCGAATACTCTTCAGGGACTGATAGAACACATCCTCGCCAACCTTGTCGGTGCCGAGGATGTGGTAATACGCAGAGAGTTCGAAGGCGACAGCGAGCAACACAGTCAGCGCCAGCGCCGTAGCCGCCCCGACATGCCATGGCTGGGCCAACCGTCCCAGCATCAGACGTGCAACACGCGCAAGGTCAAAGCGACATAGCAGCAGGATGAAAGCCAGCCACAGCAGTGCACCCTTGATCGCGCCATAGCCAGCCTTGAGCGCGATGTCGGTTGCCTTCCCGGCACCCCCACTCGGAAGGTGGGCACCGCCATACAGCAGCCGCGGGTAATCGCGCACCGTCGATCCGTCGGGCAGATCGATACTCTCTTTGCTGAACAGGTGAATGGCAAACGGTGCCGAGTAGGTTTTCTCCTGCTGGGTCCGCAAATCCTCCACCAAGGCATCAAACAGACTCAATACCTCGGTCGAGTAAATCGATTTTCCTTGCTCGTCGGTGGATGTTTGGGGGTTGTAGTGAACGGTGTCGAGCAGGCCGATACCAATGTAAAACGCCAAGACCACCATCGCCGCTTGACCGGTCTTACTGGAGGCCACGCGGCGCCATGGCAAGAGCAGGTGTTCATGACGGCGGGTATACCAGACCGACAGCAGAACGAGCACGATCAGCAGGTAGATCAATGCATCGGTCCAAAGTATTACCGGTTGAAATGGCATGCCGTCAATCCAGCCGGACACGGGGATCGGCGATGGTGTAGGAGATATCGGTCAACAAAAGCCCAATGATGTACAGGACCGCCCCAAGAAACACCATGGCCCTGACGATCGCAAAATCCTGGCGATTGATCGCGTCGATCGTATAACTGCCCAAACCCGGAATGCCGAAGAATGATTCTGTCAGCAGGCTGCCAATGAACAGCAACGGTAGGATCACGACCACGCCAGTGAGGATCGGAATCATCGCATTGCGCAGAACGTGCCGGAACAACACCAGCTGCTCTGACAGCCCTTTTGCCCGTGCGGTGCGCACATAGTCGCGATTGATTTCCTCGAGAAACAGCGTGCGGTACCACCTTGTACCCGCGCCAACGCTGCCTATCACGCCAACAATGACTGGCAGCACCATGAACTTCCATGCGGCCCACCCTGTGTCGTATCCCGATATGGGTACCAGATTGAGAAGCTTACCGACCAGAAACTGACCACCGATGATATAGAACAGCCCCGAAATCGACATCATTGCGACGCACACCACGACGCCCCAAAAGTCGAGATACGTCGCGCGGAAGAATGCCAACAGGAGCGCAAAGGTGATGTTGATCGCCAAACCAACGATCAGCGTGGGTACGGCGATAGCGAGACTTGGCCACATCCGTTGTGAAATGTCGTGACCGATATCGCGCCCACTATCGGACAGCCCAAAATCGAACACGAACAGACGGAGCGATTTTTCAAAAAGGATCGTCTCGGTGAACGCATCGACGCCCTGCTCTGCGCGATTGATTAGCAGCGGCTTGTCATAGCCGTGTTCCTGCTTCCAGGCCAGGATCGCGTCATCGGTGACGCGTTTGTTGCCGAGGTGCATGCGCGCCATGTCATCGGTTGAGTTCACAACAAAAAACAGCACGAATGTAAGCGCGTTGACGCCAATCAGAATGGGCAACGCATAAAGCAGACGACGAATAATGTAGGCGCTCAAGGGGCCTGACTCCGTTCACGGGCAATATAACCGCGCACCGCGGGAATGACCGATACGATCAGGAGCAGACCGAGCAGCCCCAGGGGCCAAAGCACAGGCCGGTTCCACGCCTGTTGGGCCGCCGCCCGGGCCTCCCCATCAATCCGTTTGTACTTGAGTGTGTTGTTCGCCATCAGATTAGGCTTCACGTTGGCATACCAGATGTGATGCAGGCTGAACCCTTTGGGGAAGAAACCGAACAGCCACGGGGACTCCTCACGCAGTATCCCAACCATGGCATCAATCACTGCCTGGCGTGCCGAGCCGTTCGGCATATCCTTCATCTGCACGAACAGCCGGTCGAACTCGGGGTGGCTGAAGTTGGCTGCATTTTCACCCTTTGCGTCGACCTTGCCGTTTGGCCCGTACAGCAAAAACAAAAAATTCTCGGGGTCTGGATAGTCCGCATTCCAACCCCAGGAGAACAGTTGGGCCGTACCTTTCAACATCTTGTCCTGGAAGCGGTTGTAATCCGTCGCTCGAATCACCAGCTCGATACCGAGCTTGGCGAGCTGTTTTCGGTACCACTGCAGCATCGCTTTGCTGTCTGGTCCTGCGGCAGGCGTGTCGTAGTACAAGATGAGTGGCCCACCCGTCTCTGGATCACGGCCCTGTTCATAGCCGGCTTGTGCAAGCAGCGCTTTTGCCTCATCGATAGATCGGCGTATCGCACGACCGTTTACCCATTGATGGGTGACAGGGTTTAACCCAGCTTCACCGGGACGATGACCGAAAATGCCCGGCGGCAACGGACTTTGGGCGGCCTCGCCACGACCGTTGCGAAAGATCGAGATGAATTCCTCGAAGTCGACCGCGATTGCGATGGCTTGGCGTAACCGTTTGGCTCGCAGCGAATCTCCACCGACAATCGGGTCCTTCATGTTGAATCCGGTGTAAAACACCGATGTTTCAACCGCAGTAATCAGCGATATCCCTTTCTCCTGCATCGAATTCGTCAGCCGCGCCTCCCCGCCGCTGCCAAATTGTACGGCTTGATCAAAGCTATCGGAGCCGATGCCTGAATTATCGTAGTAGCCCTGCAAAAACTTGTTCCATCGGGGGATCGCTTCTTTCTCCAGAGAATAGACCGCTCGATCGATGAAAGGCATCGGCTTTCCGGCATCGTCCAGCAAGCCAGCTTGCCGGTCTTCCGGGCTGCCTTCTGTGGGATAGGTTTCGCCATGAAAGTTTGGATTCTTTTCTAACACCATACGGAGATTGGGATTGTTTTCCGTGAGCATGAAGGGACCCGTACCGATCGGATACCAATGCAGGTTGATGTTTTTTTCATTCAGCCCGGCTTGCCGGTAAAAACGCTCTGCCTCCCACGGCATCGGGGCGAAAAAATTCATCGCCAACCAGAACTGAAACTGCGGATATTTGTTTTCTATGCGGATCCGATAGGTGTAACGGTCGAGCACTTGCACACCACTCAGTGCAATCTTTCTCAGATCGAGCCAAGCCCCTTTTCCCTTGTCGAGCTCCAGCGACTGCTGCGCCTCCGCAGCGGCGTCTGTGAAATCGGCGAAACCTCGGATATGGTCAGCCATGAGGCTGGCGACCGGTGAGTGATTCGCCCGCAAGGCGAGACGCTTGATCTGGTAGACATAATCGTCCGCAACGAGCTCGCGTGTCCCTGTCTGTTCGAAATCGCCCAGCGTTTCGACGGCATCGAGGTCGAACGCCGAAATCGGCCAATAGACGAATTGCCCGTCATCATCTGTGGCAAGTGCCGGATGCGGTTGATATTTGATCCCCGGCCGAATACGCAGCGTGTAGTCCGTGTAGGCGACCTCTGCCGCCGCTGTCTCTGCCCCCAGTCGTTCGCCGCCGTAACCGAAATGCTCAATCAGCGGCAACGCCTCGGCGGTTAGCGGGATCAGGCGATAAGGACGCTGCAGGTAGTGATACTGCAGCGGTGGCTCATAAACCTGTGAAATGAAGGCCCACTCGTTGGAGCTGTAGGACCTCGCCGGATCGAGATGTTTTGGTCGCTCGGAAAACGAGCTGAAGAAACTCGTTTGCGCGCTCGCACCCGGTTTGTACGGGCTGTTCCAGGCCGAATCGCCGCAGCCGACAAGGAAAGTTGCGGCGGCAAACAGGAAAACCACCAGCACCCGCAGCCGATTGCATCGTTTTTTGAACGCCAGAATGGTTTGGGTTACTTTAGCGGCCACGCGATCGCTTCATTTCTTTGAGCCGTCCAGCCCTATTTGCCTGCCTGCATGATGGCATTGGGTTCGGCGGCTGTCAGCCGCGATAGCCAGACAACAAAACAACTATTGGCGAGGGACTTTACATGGGATTCCTGGAAAACAAACGCGCATTGATCGTTGGTGTGGCGAGCAATCGCTCCATCGCTTATGGCGTGGCTGCCGCGATGCACCGTGAAGGCGCGACCCTGGCATTCACCTATCAGGGCGACAAGCTGCATGACCGTGTAACCGGGTTCGCGAAAGAGTTCGGGTCCGACATCGTGCTACCCCTTGATGTCAGCAGCGATGAAGAGATCGATAGCGTATTTTCCGAACTCGGCAAAAAATGGGATGGCCTGGACTGCATCGTACACTCTGTCGGCTTCGCACCTCGTGATCAGTTGGAAGGTAGCTACGTCGATGCGGTGACCCGCGAAGGCTTTCAGATCGCTCACGACATCAGCGCCTACAGCCTGGCCGCGCTCGCCAAGGCAGGACGCCCGATGATGCGGGGCCGCAACGGTTCGATCATCACTATGAGCTATCTTGGCGCGGTGCGTACCGTTCCCAACTACAACGTCATGGGCGTCGCAAAGGCAGCGCTCGAGGCCAACGTTCGCTATCTGGCAGACTCGTTAGGGCCGGAGGGCACGCGTGTGAATGCCGTATCCGCGGGACCGATTCGCACCCTTGCCGCTTCGGGAATCAGTGGGTTTCGCGGCATGTTGGCCGAGGCGGAAAAGAAAACGCCGCTACGGCGAAACGTAACGATTGGCGAAGTGGGTAATGCGGCAGCCTTCCTCAGCTCTGATCTCGCCTCGGGGATCACCGGCGATGTGCTCTACGTCGACTCCGGCTATCACATCCTCGGCATGGCTTGACCGCCCACCAGCACCCGATACGACGGTCTTCGATGACCGTCGTCGATGAGACCCAGACATCAATCGCCGATCGGCAACAACTCGACTTTGGTGCGGGCACGAAGTTCGTCGATCAGGTCGCGCAGCGTCTCTTCTGCATGCTGCCGGCTCAGCTGTTGGACCAGCGCAGACCGCGTCTGGTCGTCCAGTTGAGCAACCTCACCCGGCGTCACAGCATCGACGGCAATGACAAAATAGTCACCGTTTGCTGCACTTGCACCGGTCACCAGCTTATCACCACCGGCAGTCGGGGCGACCGCGAACGCCGCCGACGTCACCGCACTGGGTAATGACCCTGAGTCGCGGCTGATTGTTTCCGGCCCTTCAACCGTGCCGTCATAAGGCCCCGCAATATCGGCCAATCCTGCGGCTTGCGCGTTCACCCGCTCCACGGCAGCATTTCCTGCCGCCTCGGCTGCCTCGGCCGCACGCGCCGCGATGAAATCCGCGCGTATCTCGTCGCGGTTTTCTTCAAAGGGTTTAACGCCGGCAAGCTGATGTTCGACCACACGAACCACCACGGCCTGCTGAGCGCCGATCTCGATTAAGTCGCTGTTGTTGCCCTCGATCAGTACGTCGTCCGAATAGGCCGCATTGATGACCCTCGGCGAATTCAATATGCCGCTGCCGAAACCATTCCGTGTGATCCAATCAGACTCTTGGATGGTCAGACCCAATGCTTCGGCGGCCGGTGTCAGGCTGCTCGCATTTTCGTAAGCCGATTCAGCCAATCGCTCGGCGTAATCGAAATAAAGGGTTTCTGCTTCGAACCGGCGATATGCCTTGTCGACGTCCTCACGGAAGTCTTCAAACCCGGCATCTGAGCCGCCACGGACCTCGCGTACTTGAATCAGGTGATAGCCAAATTCGGTGCGAACCGGCTGACTGATCGCCGAAGCTTCGAGCGAAAACGCGGCTTCTTCGAACGCCGGCACCATCAGGCCTCTTTCGACCCAACCCAGATCGCCACCGTTGCTCGCCGAGCCTGGGTCGTCTGAGTTCGCTTCAGCAAGCGCGGCAAAATCCCCGCCAGCTCGGAGCTGAGCGAGAAGATCTGCGGCCTTTTCTGCAGCTGCCTGTTCGGCCGCATCATCGGCATTCGCCGCAACAGAAATCAAAATGTGGCTAAGCGCCCGTTCCTCTCGCGCAACGAATTCAGCACGGTGCGAATCAAAATAATCGCGTAACCCCGCCTCATCGACGTCGACAAATTGCCCAAGGTCCTCCGCATCCAGCATCACGTAAGCCAGCTTGACCTGCTCGGGGGTGCGGTATCGATCAGGATTGGCCTCGTAGAAGCCGCGCAGTGCCTCGTCATCAGCGACAACGTCGTCGGCAAACGCCTGCGTCGGTATGCGCACGAAACGCACGGTGCGCGACTCATCGGTCAAGCGTACTGTTTCGCGCAGTTGATGATCCGTGGCGAACAACACATCGGTCACGCCGCTGCGCAGTTGATCAACTGCCATGTCCTGACGAATGGATTCTTCGAAACCGGCTGTACTCATGCCGCGATTGCGGACTGCCGCATCGTAGAGTTGCTGGTCAAAACGGCCGTCGCGTTGAAAAGCGGGTATCGAAGCGATAAAGCCACGGGCCTGCGCATCCGAGGTTCGTAAATTCCAATCGCGCGCAAATTTCACCAAAACCCGTTCTTCGATCATCGCGTCGCGGACCTGCGCTTTCAATGTTGCCTCTTCGAACAGGTCGGCTCGATAGGCATCACCCAGGGAGGCGCGCAGGCTTTCACGAAAATCGCGCGTGCGCTGGTCCAACATCCGTTGTGTGATTTCGTCGCCATCAACCACGGCAACTTTCGGTTCGCCACCAACGCCGAGATATTCCTGGATACCCCAGAGCGCGAACGGGATGCTGATAAGGATGACGATCGCCCAGGCTATCCAACCTTGGGCCTTTTCTCTAATTGCCTGGAGCATGATGCGATACGTGTAACGGTGGTCGGTACAAAGACAAACGGGGTATCGGATGATACCCCGTTTGTTTTCGGATATGGCGGAGTGGACGGGACTCGAACCCGCGACCCCCGGCGTGACAGGCCGGTATTCTAACCAACTGAACTACCACTCCAAGTCTTTGGTGGGTGCTGCAGGGATCGAACCTGCGACCCTCGCCTTGTAAGGGCGATGCTCTCCCAGCTGAGCTAAGCACCCCCGCTAAACAGGCGCGCTAGTTTACTGCGTCCTTGAATGCTTTACCAGCTTTGAATGCAGGAGACTTGGAGGCCGGAATTTCAATCGCCTTGCCGGTCTTTGGGTTGCGCCCGGTGCGTGCGGCGCGTTCACGCAGCAGGAAACTGCCAAAGCCGACAATCGAGACCGTGTCGTCGTTTTTCACCGCCGCGGTAATGGCGTCGATCAGGCCGTCAAGTGCTCGGCCTGCGGCTGCTTTGGAAATGTCAGCCGAGTCAGCCATCGCGTCGATGAGTTCAGATTTATTCATTCGGTTTTTGCCCCCTTTGGAAACAACAGCCCGTTCCGTGGCCGGCTGCTATTGATGGTTTAAAATGGAGAAGCCAGTTTGCTGACTTTACTTTTGCAAGGCGCGCTTTATAGCAGCACCAAAAATTTAGTGTCAAGCGCACTCGCGGGTGAACACAAGCGCGCCAGACACGTTCTACCAGTGTTGTCCCTGCAGTTCAATGAGGACGCAATGAATCGGCGGGGTCTTCGGCCTTTTCTTCCGACTCTTTTGCAGCAACCTTATCTTTTTTGTCATCAACTGAGCGCGGACTTGGTCGCTCAGCCAGCGCGATCTCCAGTACCTCATCAATCCACCGCACTGGCTTGATATCGAGATGCTGCTTGATATTTTTCGGCATCTCCACGAGGTCCCGTTCATTTTCTTTCGGAATGATAACGGTTTGGATACCACCACGGTGCGCAGCCAGGAGCTTTTCCTTGAGACCGCCAATCGGCAGGACTTCCCCCCGCAATGTGATCTCGCCGGTCATCGCGACATCCGCACGCACCGGGATGCGCGTGAGTGCGGAAGCCAATGAAGTCGCCATACCGATGCCAGCACTTGGCCCGTCTTTCGGCGTAGCGCCTTCGGGCACGTGAATGTGTACGTCCATCTTCTGATAAAAATCGTCGTCCAAACCCAGCGCATCTGCACGGCTTCGCACCACAGTCATCGCGGCCTGGATAGACTCTTTCATCACGTCACCGAGCTGACCGGTATGGGTCAGGCGACCCTTACCAGGGGTCAAGGCGGTCTCGATCCGGAGGAGCTCACCGCCAACTTCGGTCCACGCCAGTCCGGTGACCTGGCCGACCTGGTCATGCTCGTCCGCACGACCGTAGCGGAAACGTTGAACACCCAGGTACTTGTCAAGATTTTTCGGCGTCACCGAGACGCGTTTGCCCTTCTTAGTTTCAAGCAGGACGTCCTTGACCACGCGCCGGCAAATCTTGGAGATTTCGCGTTCGAGGTTCCGCACGCCCGCTTCCCGCGTGTAGTAACGCACGATGTCCCGCACCGAATTGGCACTGATGCTGATTTCTTCGTCCTTCAGGCCGTTCACCTTGATTTGCTTCGGAATCAGGTAATTCTCGGCGATATTGACCTTCTCTTCCTCGGTATAGCCGGACAGACGGATAACTTCCATACGGTCCAAAAGGGCCGGCGGGATATTCATGCTGTTCGCAGTTGCGACAAACATGATTTCGGACAAATCGAAGTCGACCTCAAGGTAGTGGTCCTGGAAGGTATGGTTCTGTTCGGGGTCCAGCACCTCCAGCAGCGCCGACGCGGGATCGCCGCGAAAATCCATCGCCATCTTGTCGATTTCATCGAGCAGGAAGAACGGATTCTTGGTGCCGGCCTTGGTCAGGTTCTGGACAATCTTGCCCGGCATTGCGCCGATGTAGGTGCGGCGATGACCACGAATCTCGGCCTCGTCACGCACACCGCCCAATGCCATCCGAATGAACTTGCGATTGGTCGCCCGTGCAATTGACTGACCGAGCGACGTCTTACCAACGCCGGGTGGGCCAACCAGACACAGGATAGGACCTTTCAGCTTGCGAACGCGCTGCTGCACGGCCAGGTACTCGAGGATGCGTTCCTTGACCTTCTCGAGGCCATAGTGGTCCGCGTCGAGCACCTCTTCGGCCTTCAGTATGTCGTTGCGCACTTTGGTCCGCTTCTTCCACGGTACGCTAACCAGCGCATCGATATAATTGCGCACTACGGTCGCTTCGGCGGACATAGGCGACATCAGCTTGAGTTTGTTCAGCTCGGCCGTCGCCTTGCCCTTGGCTTCCTTGCTCATGCCCGCCTTTTCTATTTTCTCGCCGAGTTCCTCGAGCTCATTAGGCGCGTCATCGAGTTCACCCAGTTCCTTCTGAATGGCTTTCATCTGCTCGTTCAGGTAATACTCGCGCTGGTTTTTCTCCATCTGGCGTTTGACGCGGCCCCGGATGCGCTTTTCCATTTGCAGGATGTCGTTTTCACCCTCCATCAGCGCCATCAGGTGCTCGAGGCGTTCACGTACGTCAAACATCTCGAGTACATGCTGTTTTTCGTCGAGTTTCAGCGCCATGTGCGCGGCCATAGTATCGGCCAGCCGTGATGGCTCATCGATACTCGCCAGCGAGGTCAAGACTTCGGGCGGCACTTTCTTGTTGAGCTTCACATACTGATCAAACAGCGTGGTTGCTGAGCGCATCAGTACATCCATCTCGCGCTCTGGAAGCTCGTTGACGTCTTCGGTCGGTTCGATGTTCGCCGAGAAGAAGTCCTGGTCGGAGAACACGGCGCTGATCGCTGCGCGCTCGCCGCCCTCCACCAGCACCTTGACCGTGCCATCGGGCAGCTTTAGTAGTTGCAGAATGCTGGCCAAGGTGCCGATGTCGTATAGGTCCTTGGTCTGAGGCTCGTCGACGTCAGCGCTTTTCTGCGCGACTAGCAGAATCTGCTTGTTGTCCGCCATCGCCGCATCGAGCGCCTTGATCGATTTTTCACGCCCGACGAATAACGGAATGACCATGTGTGGGTATACCACCACATCCCGCAGTGGCAGAACGGGAAGCGCACCGGGATGCTCGCCGCTTGATTTTCCTGAAGTGTCTTCCTGGCCCATTAGTGTCCTCCGACGCCGCGCGTCACGACCAATGTGAGACCGACTGCGTTGGAGCCGGCCATGGGAGTTGTCTTGCAAATGAAAATGCGGCCTCAGGACCGATAAATCAACCGGCTTAAAGCTGCGTTATCTTAGAGGTAGGATTTTTGCTGCCGGTACCCGCTGGTGGGGTACCGGCAAAAGGCGTTCGAGGGCGCTCAGTCCGATGCGGCGAGCTGGCGGGGTTCGGCGGCGTCATAGATGATGTAAGGCTCTGATTCGCCATTGATAACGCCTTCATCGACGACGACTTTGGTGACGTCTTCAAGCGACGGCAGATCGTACATGGTATCGAGAAGCACATGCTCCAGGATGGTTCGCAAGCCACGTGCGCCGGTCTTCCGGTCCATCGCCCTGCGGGCAATCGCCCGTAGCGCTTCTTCCCGGATCTCGAGCTCCGCACCTTCCATCTCAAACAACCGCTGGTACTGCTTCATCAACGCATTTCGCGGCTCGGTGAGAATTTTTACCAATGCGTCCTCGTCGAGTTCCTCAAGCGTCGCGACTACCGGCAGGCGACCGACAAACTCCGGTATCAGCCCGTAGTGGATGAGATCTTCCGGCTCCACGTTTACCAGGATTTCGCCGACCGACCGTTGGTCTTCCTTACTCCGAACCTCAGCGGAAAAGCCAATCCCACCTTTTTCGGAACGATCCCTGATCACCTTGTCGAGACCGGCAAAGGCGCCGCCGACGATAAACAGCACGTTCGATGTATCGACCTGCAGGAACTCCTGCTGCGGATGCTTTCGACCGCCTTGGGGCGGTACCGACGCCACGGTGCCTTCGATGAGCTTCAGCAGCGCCTGCTGAACGCCCTCGCCCGACACATCGCGGGTTATCGACGGGTTGTCTGATTTGCGGGAAATCTTGTCGATCTCGTCGATGTAGACGATGCCGGTCTGAGCCTTCTCAACGTCGTAATCGCACTTCTGGAGAAGCTTTTGGATGATGTTCTCAACGTCTTCGCCGACATACCCCGCCTCGGTCAGCGTTGTCGCATCGGCGATCGTGAAAGGCACGTTGAGTAACCTGGCCAACGTCTCGGCCAGCAGTGTTTTGCCGGAACCGGTGG
The DNA here is from genome assembly GCA_942490985.1 of uncultured Gammaproteobacteria bacterium. Lineage (GTDB taxonomy): Bacteria > Pseudomonadota > Gammaproteobacteria > Chromatiales > Chromatiaceae > Thiosocius. Next base: position 229,968 of record CALNYW010000001.1, on the reverse strand, counting down.
GCCCGATCAGCAGGATATTGCTTTTGGCAATCTCCACGTCGTCTTTCTTGGCCTTCGCCTCCAGACGCTTGTAGTGGTTGTATACCGCGACCGAGAGAACCTTTTTCGCCCGTGACTGACCGATCACATAGGAATCGAGCGTGTTGTTAATATCCTGCGGAATAGGCAGCTTGTCGGACGCTTCGCCGACACTTTCTTGCATTTCCTCTCGGATGATATCGTTACAAAGTTCAACACATTCGTCGCAGATGAAGACAGATGGCCCCGCGATGAGCTTTCTTACTTCATGCTGGCTCTTGCCGCAAAACGAACAGTAAAGCAGCTTGCCGTCTTCGCCTTTACCGCCCTTCTTGTCATCGCTCATAGCTTTCCACCTCTAATCGACGCGCGCCGTTTGCCACTGCCCGGCCATGCGCCTCACTTCTATCGGCATGATATCTGAAAGCTTTCGGATAACAAGCCTTACCCGGTATGTGCGATTAGGCCGCGTCAGCTCTCACTGGCCGCACGCCGGTCCAGCACTTCGTCGATCAGCCCATATTCGACGGACTGCTCGGCACTCATGAAATTGTCGCGGTCGGTATCCTGCGAAATACTGTCGAGGTCCCGCCCTGTGTGAAGCGCCAGGATCGCATTGAGCCTCTCGCGGATCAGCAAGATTTCCCTTGCGTGAATCTCGATATCCGTTGCCTGCCCCTGGAATCCGCCCAGCGGTTGGTGGATCATCACCCGCGAGTGCGGTAAGGCGTACCGCTTACCCTTTTCGCCGCCGGCCAGCAAGATAGCCCCCATACTCGCGGCTTGGCCGATACACATCGTCGTGACATGCGGCCGAATGAACTGCATGGTGTCATAAATCGCCAGCCCAGCCGTCACCGACCCACCTGGCGAGTTGATATAAAAATGGATGTCTTTGTCCGGGTTTTCTGACTCGAGGAACAGCAGCTGCGCGACGATCAGGTTAGCCATATGGTCCTCGACCGGACCAACGCAGAAGATGACGCGCTCTTTAAGCAGTCGCGAGTAAATGTCATAGGCGCGCTCGCCGCGGGCGCTCTGCTCGACGACCATCGGCACGAGACCGAGGTTCTGCGTTTCAAGTGCACTCATGTTTTTTGTCTTCACCTTTGTTGATCGTGCGACGGACGCTACTCGGTTGCAGAGGGTGCAGCAAGCCTACGTTATGCCTTGTTATCCATTAGCTCAGCGAATGATGAAACATCCTCCTGGACCGTGACTTGATCGAGCACCCAATCGACGACCTGGTTCTCGAGGACGACATTTTCTACACCAGCGCGAGCGTTTTGGTCCTGCATGTAGTAATCGATGACCTCTTGCGGGTCTTCGTAAGACTCAGCGGCCTCGGCAATGGTCTCGCGAACCTTCTCTTGGTCAACTGTGAGCTGCTGGGTTTTTATGATTTCGGCCACCAAAAGGCCCAGATGGACTCGCCGCTGCGCTTGTGACTCAAAAATGCTTGCCGGCAGGTCCATGCTCGAGCTTTGTCCACGCTGCTGCATGTCCTGGATCATCTGCTGCTTCATGCGCTCCGATTCTTGGGCAACCATGGCGTGAGGAATATCCATCGGGTTTTTTTCCACCAGCAAATCCATGACCCGATCCTTGGCGAGCCCCCGAATCTTTTGCTTCAGCTCCTGCGCCATGTTTTTGGCCACGTCGACGCGCAGACTTTCCGCCGTCCCGTCTTCGATACCGAAGGCTTTCACGAATTCCTCGTCGATCTCTGGCAGCGTCGGTTCGGCAACACGCAACACCTCGACGTCAAACGTGGCCGCCTTGCCGGCGAGGTGTGTCGCCCGGTAGTCATCCGGAAAGGTAACATCCAGCGTTCGTTGATCACCGGCCTTGGCACCGAGCAGACCGGATTCAAACCCTTCGACCATGGCGCCTGACCCGAGTACCAGCGGAACGTCCTCTGCGGTACCGCCTTCGAAAACCTCGCCGTCGATCATTCCCTTGAAATTCATGTGTACGGTGTCGCCGTCTCCCGCCGCCCGGTCCACGTCGGTCCATGTGGTGCGTTGTGAGCGGAGCTTTTCGATCATTGCGTCGACATCGCTGTCAGCGACGTCAGCCGTTGGTTTGACCACGGTCTCGCCGGTCAGGTCGGCCAGGGCGATTTCTGGCACGACCTCGAAAATCGCGGTGTAACCCAACCCGCCTTCTTCAGCCGCTTCCCGCAATTCGACCTTCGGTTCGCCGGCCGGCATCAGTTGCTGCTGGCTGGCCGCTTCGTACAGCGTTTCCTGAATCAGGTTGCCAAACGTCTCCTGACGAACCTGCTCGCCGAAACGTTGTTTGATGGTGCGCATCGGCACCTTGCCCGGTCGGAAGCCGTCCAGACGAACGTGACGCGCCAAGTCTTTCAGCTTTTTGTCCATCTCGGCGGTAACCCGCTCAGCTGGCAGATCCACCATGAGACGTCTCTCGAGACCCTCGCCTGATTCAACGGAAACTTGCATTCAATCCTCTCCGGCAGCCCTGCTGCACGCTAACTCTATTGGGACTTGTCACGGCCGCACAGGATCGCCTGACGGCGGCCTGCGGGCCGGTTTTTTTGGTGCGAAAGGAGAGACTCGAACTCTCACGGGTTACCCCACTGGAACCTAAATCCAGCGCGTCTACCAGTTCCGCCACTTTCGCGTGATTCGTTGCGAATCGGGCAGTATATCAAAGCCGTCGATCTCCTAAACAGCCCTGTAGTGGGCCAAGCGGGCATGAACGGTGGCCATATTCCTGCTTTTTTGTCCTAACTTCTCGATTCACTGGCTCTGTGCGCATTGCTTGTACCGGCTATCTGCCCAACCTTCTGCGAGCCACTGGGGCTGAGACCGGCGAGCAGCCTTCTATCGGCTACCGATGCTGGCCAGTGCCGTCGGCCTACCGCTTTTCTGCGCATTGTCGGGCTCGGCAGCTGGCAAGCTGTCGGCTGGGTGTTGGTCATTGAGGCGATCGAATATCTCACCAAAACCGCAACAATGCGGCGCGGCATCCAATTTTGACCAAAGGTTGGCGACAGAGAGCCTTCCGGGTGCGGCCATCAAACCGTTCCCCTTAACGCGCAATGAGTTAGGCGATGTTCTCACCGGCGATCAGACTTGCATTGGGCGCGAACCGTACCGGTTTTTCACCGTGCGTCGCCACGGCATTTTGCCATGCCTTTGGAATGGGTGGCTTATTGGCCATGCCTGACCCCACGTCGACGGCCAAGACCCGGCAACAGGGGCTGTCTTGATAGCGGGTCTTTAGATAACTTTTGAATAGCGCGCCGTCTGACCAGCGTCTTTCAGATAGCGGTCGAACACCATGCAGACGTTGCGAATCAGGAGCCGGCCGGCCGGCAGCACATCGATTTTCCCGTCAACGAACGCTACCAAACCATCATCAGCCATCTTCTTCAGCTGATCGATTTCGTCGCCGAAATAGTCTTCGAACTTAATCGACCAGGTCCCCTCGACAGCTTTGGGGTCGAGGGTAAAGTTGCAGATCAACTGGGTAATCACGGCTCGCCGAATCAAGTCATCCTGACTCAGTGCCACACCTCGGAACACGGCCAGTTCGCCGGCATCGATTTGCGCGTAATAGTCATCGAGCGTTCGCTCGTTCTGCGCGTAGGTGTCGCCGACCATCCCAATCGAGGTGACACCCAATGCCACCAAATCGCAGTGGGCGTGAGTCGAATATCCCTGGAAGTTGCGGTACAGCTGGCCATTGCGCTGTGCCACCGCGAGTTCATCGTCGGGCTTGGCGAAATGATCCATGCCGATGTACACGTAGCCACCTTCGGCCAGCCGGGCGCCGACCTGCTGCAGAATCTCGAGCTTCTGATCGGCGCTGGGCAGCTCTGCTTCGTTGATCCGCCGCTGCGGTTTGAAACGTTCGGGCAAATGCGCGTAATTGAACACTGACAGCCGGTCCGGTGCGGCTTCCAACACCCGATCCAAGGTCTGCAGAAAAGACGCCGGCGTTTGCAGCGGAAGCCCGTAGATCAGGTCCATGCTGATCGACCTGAAGCCCTCGCGGCGAGCCGACTCCAACACGCCAAAGGTCTGTTCGGCGGTTTGAATGCGGTTGACGGCTCGCTGGACATTCGGGTCAAGATCCTGGAGACCGAGACTCATTCGGTTGAACCCGATCTCGCGCAACAACCCGATCGTCTCGTCGCCTACTTCGCGTGGATCGATCTCGATCGAGTACTCTCCTGAATCGTCATCCAACAGCTGGAAATTACGCCCGGTCTGGGTCATCAATTCGCGCATCTGTTCGCTGCTGATGAACGTCGGCGTTCCGCCGCCCCAGTGGAGTTGCTCGACCGGTCGATCATTGTCGAACAGTTCCGACTGCATCTCGAGTTCCCGATACACCCGGTTTAGATAGGGCTGCGCCTTGGTACGGTCTTTCGTCGCGATCTTGCTGCAGGCGCAGTAAAAACAGACCGTGTCACAAAACGGGATATGGAAGTACAGCGACAGCGGGCGACCGCTTTGGTTACTGCCGCGCGCGACCGCAGCGTAGTTCGCTGCATCGAAGCCTTCGTGGAATTGAACCGCCGTCGGATAGGACGTATACCGCGGACCGGATTGGTCGTAGCGGTTGATGAGATCTTGATCGAATACGAGAGTCTGTTGCATCACGTGATTCTAGAACAGACTGCGCATCCTTTCATGACCGACGTCAAAAAGCCTGTCAGACGTCTTCCGGGACATCCAAACCCCGGCGATGGGTCTCGTTGATCTGCTTCAGGAGCGTGTGAAAGGGGATTTCGTCCTCGTAGCGCCGCAGAATGTCCATGAAAATCAGGTCTTCCCGCCCGAACTGGTAGCTTCCGGCAACCATCGCGTCATAGATCTGCTTTACACCCTCTTCCAGAGGTTCTATGTAAGCCGGAAAGCGTTGCAGGTCCTCGATTTCGTACAGCAGGCAATCTTTCAGATCGCCGACCTCGAACATCGCCTGCTTGACCCACTCGGCGTATTCTTCAGCACTGCGCGCACGGCGTAGACTCATTCAAAGCCCTCCAGAAAAACGTCACGATACTCGCCGAGCTGCTCGGCCGTGAGCAGGAACACACCGTCACCGCCGCGCTCGAAATCAAGCCATAAAAAGGGGACATCCGGGTAACGTGCGATCAGCAGCTCAGCGCTCGCGCCGACCTCCACCACGATAATACCATCGGGGTTCAGATAATCCGCGCCATCGACAAGGATCCGCGCGACGACATCCATACCGTCGCTGCCTGCCTCTAAAGCAAGCGCTGGCTCGTGCCGGTACTCGGCTGGCAGGGTCGCCATTTCGGCGCTGCTGACGTACGGCGGATTGCTAACAATCAGATCATACCGCTCGTCGTCGAGCGCCGAGAAAACGTCGCTGCGCAGGGTACGGATGCGATCTTCGAGAGCGTGGCGCTCGACGTTGCGGGCCGCGATCTCCAATGCCGAAGGCGAAATATCCACCAGATCAACCAGCGCCTGCGCAAAAACATGGGCACAGGCAATCCCAATGCATCCGCTGCCGCAACACATATCCAACACACTGGTGACGCGATCCGCATCGAGCCAGGGCGCAAAACCTTCCTCGATCAATTCAGCAATAGGCGAGCGCGGAATAAGGACACTTTCATCGACCTCGAATTCGAGCCCGGCAAATGTCGCCTTGCCAATCAGATAGGCGACCGGTAGACGCTCGTCGATGCGGCGCTCGAATAGCGTACGAATCAGCGCGGACTCGGCGTTTGAAACGCGACAATCGAGAAAATCCGCCGGCAATGAATGGTCGAGATGCACGGCGTAAAGCACTAACGCCAGCGCCTCATCCAGCGCGTTGTCACAACCGTGGCCAAAACAAAGCCCGGCTTCACTGAACCGACTCGCCCCCCAGCGCACCCAGTCGCGCAATGTTGTCATTTCATCGAGACGGATTTCATGCATCGGTCGAGATTCCCGGAAAGCGTAGTGGCGGCCTACTTTGAACCCTTGGAGATTCTACGCGGTTGTCGAGATGTCACGCATGCATGCCCATTGCTCGCATATCAAGCTAAGCTCTAGCGGAACGCCTCGACGAGCCCGACGTATTGCCCAATCTGCTTCGATCTTTAAAGGTCCAGATCATTTTCGCGATCACGCTGCTAACCGGGCTGTTTGCGACGTCAGCCTTGTACTCGATGCGCGTCATCGATCACCAGCGCGCCGATGACGCGCTGCTGCGATTGGCCGCCGAGCTGATCTACGGCCAGCAGCACCTGACAGTCCAGGCCATGGAATACAAGGAGAATGCGCCACGGGACTACCCGAGCTATTACCGCGATCTGGGACTGTACTTCAAAGATCTCAATCGGACACGCGCATCGCTCGACAACATCATCGAGGCCTTTTCGACCAATCGCTTCGAGGCGCTCGACGCGACGATCGGCATGCGTATGCAGCCAAAACTCAGCGACGAGACGCTGCGCATCGCCAAACAGCTCAGCACGACCTGGGCGGCCTTTACGACCGCCCTCGTTGATCGCCTTGGTCCCGACCCGCAGGAACCCCGCCTCGAGTGGGCCGCTGAGACGATCATTGATCATCACAAGCGACTCGAAGCCTCAAGCATGCAACTGGTGGACATGCTCGACAGTGATGTCGCCGCACGAGCAGCACAGGCTCAGCAGATTAACCGCCTACTGCTCGGCCTGGCCATATTGGTCGCCATAGGCATTGCGGCCTGGTTCTACTGGCGAGTCTTACGTCCGATGGCCGACGCCGTTGCGGGCTTTCGCAAGGTCGCCAATGGCGATTTTTCTCATCGTGTTTCCGTTCGCAGCGATAACGAACTGGGCTGGTTGGTCGGGGCGTTCAATCAACTCGCCGGTCGACTTGAGACGCTGCGACGCCTGCTGACGAGGCTGGAACAGGGTGGCGACCTGAGCAGTACCTTACGGACCTTGTCGGAAACCCTGCCACACCTGATGCCAGTTGACTGGATTGGGGTGCTGATCGTCGGCGTCGATGGACGTATCCATCTCGAACAGGCGTTCAGTGACGGCAAGCCGGATCCAATCGGTCAGCACAGTTTTGATACCGACCGTACGCTGTTAGAGGAATGCCTGCATACCCGACAACCGCTCCACATAGCCGACGTACAGCAATTGTCCGAGCTCTCAGAAAACTACGTCTTCCTCAAACGCCTGTTGGAACTCGGCCGGCGAGATGCGATTTTTCTGCCCGTCGGAGGCAATGGGTCGGGCGTCCAAGGTGTCGTCGTTTTCGCCAGTCGCTTTCCCAACAGCTACCGCAGCGAGCACCTTGAATTGCTGCGTAACCTGGGCGTGCTGGTAGGGGTCAGCCTGGGTCGCACGTTACAGCTGGTCACCACACAGCGGCTGGCCAGTATCGGTCAGTTCGCATCCGGCATCGTGCACGAGGTCCGGAACCCGCTGGCAACGATCAGCCTCGCGCTGGACCACCTCGAGCAGATTGATACGCTGCCGGAAAATTCATTGAAGCGCATCAGCCTCGCGGGCAACGAAATAGCCCGTCTGGAACGTCTGCTTGCCGATATTCTCGTCTATGCGAAACCACTGGTACTCAATCGAGAACCGGCCGACATTGTTGAGATACTTCGGGAAGTCATCGAGTCCGAGCCCCACGCAAAAGCCCGGATCAAACTGCAAACCACGCCCTGTCCGGCCGTGCGTGTTGACAGTGATCGCATCCGACAGGTCCTCATCAATCTGATTCGCAACGCCCTGCAGGCGTCACCCGAGGGAGAGCCGATTACGATTACTTGCGCGCATCAGCAGACCCCCTGGGTAATGATTGGCATCAACAACGGGGGTGCGCCAATCCCTGTGACGGACCAGGACCGAATTTTTGACCCCTTTTTCACTACCAAGACCGGCGGCACCGGGCTTGGCCTGCCAATCGTTCAGCGCCTCCTCCACGCGCATGGTGGTCAGATATCACTAAGCTCTTCAGAACAGGATGGCACGACGTTCACCATCCGCATTCCATCTGCCATTTCTCCGCTTGAAGGCGAGGCACGCCCTGCGTAACGGCGCGGCCGCCCTGATGGCCGCATTCGCGAAAATCCAATTTTAGCCCGCAAAAAAATGCTGTCGTCCCTGGGGACGACAGCGCCTACTCATCAAGCGATGAGGGAGCGCCCTCGACGAGGACGCCCTTGTGACTGCAACGTCAGGCTGCGGCCTGCTCTTTCAAACCGAGGACCCGCGCAGCGGCGGCGCGCTTTTCGCGTCGTTCTTCTTCGCGCTCTAGCCCGCGTTTCACCAGGTCGTCGAGCGTGATGTCGGTCAGGAAGACGAAGATCTGCTCACTCAAGTCGTCCCAGAGATTGTGCGTCATCGAACGCTGGCCTTCATAATTGCTCTGGCGGGCCTTGCAGCGGGTGTATTCAACCCACTCATCAACCGCGCAAATGATGTCTGCGATGGAGATTTCATCCGACTCGCGACCGAGGTAGTAGCCCCCACCCGGCCCGCGAACGCCACGAACCAGGCCCTTGCTACGCAGGGCGGCAAACAATTGTTCGAGATAGGAAAGCGAGATGCCCTGGTTTTCAGAGATGTCTGCCAGCGTGACTGGACCATCGGTTCCATTCAGCGCCAGATCCAGCATTGCGGTAACAGCGTAACGACCTTTGGTTGAGAGTCTCATTTCGGCTTCCTCGATATTCAGGTTGTAGCTTTTTCGTGAATTACCAACTAATTCACTCAGGTTTTAAAACTAGCATTACCCAACGAAAACGGTCAACTTTTTTTGAGGCTTTTTTGTACGCCCGAAAATACGACAAAAATCCATGTCACGGTCGACAGTGGCGTTGAAGCTCAACGGCAAATTGGACAACAGGCAGGCAAATCACTGATCGCGAAGGGGGATTTGACCTGCCGCAGCGCCGGGCGCATCGGCTGAGGGGGCTGGCGTTCAACCCTACCAACAAGCAGGTTTTGGCGGAAATACCCTAGCTCAGATCACACAGCGAACGGGTTTCACCGGTGATTTCTTCAACAAACACGTGCCCTTGCGTCGCGCAAAAGGCCAGCCACTTGGCCACGAACAGGTTCACTCGCCACTTGTTTTCCAGACCGGGGGCTTCGTACAACTTGCGTGTCGGCAATGCCTGCTGGCGGAGATCCTCAACCTCGACCTGGCGGGCGTCATGGTAGACGCGCAGCAATGCATCGGGGTCAGCCACGCCGTTGTCGGCATCCGCGCCTGCCTGATCGAACCGGTAGGTAAGTCGTATCAGGGTCGTATAACGCGTCTGCTCTACCACCGTGAGATGTAGATCCTGGTGGTCAGGTCGACGAGATAGATGCGACCCCGTCAGTTGCCGCAGCTGCGGAACCAAACTCATCAGATAGTGGTAGTTCTCTTCGCACAGCGTGAGCAGGTCGCCCACACTGGGGCGACGATCAAGCCACTTGTCTACCTGGGCGTCATGAGGTGCCTGCATCACGGGGACCGTTTTGGATGAGCCCCGAGTATAGACGCGCTAAGCGGCGATCGTTAAACCACTGGCTAAAACGACGACCAGATCGCGTCGATTCAGTGTGCTCGAGGTGAGCCGCGTCGTTGCCGCATGAGCGATCATGCCTGACCGGGTTGACTGTTCTCTTGGGCGGCAATCTGCTCACGAACCTCGTTCATGTCGAGATCGCCAGCCTTCCCGACCAACTCCTTGAAGCCTGACTCTGGCAACGCACCGGCCTCACTAAAGATGATGATCTTGTCGCGGAAGATCATCAGCGTCGGGATCGAGCGGATCTGGAAATGCGCGGCAATCTCCTGCTCGTCTTCGGTGTTGACCTTCGCAAACACGATATCGGGGTGCTCTTCGGACACCTTTTCATAGGTTGGGGCGAAGGATCGGCAGGGGCCGCACCACGGCGCCCAGAAATCGACGATGACGAATGGGTTGTTGGTGACGACCTCTTCGAAGTTGTCTTTGGTGAGCTCAACGACAGCCATGTTGGCCTCCCGGCAAAACAATTAAAAGACCGGCAGCCTAACACAAGCCACGGGCGATGATGATACGAGGCAAAGGCCCGCTCGCCGCGGGCCAACCGGACAATCCGCGCTCGGCCGTCAGCCCTCCAAGCCGGCAAAAATCTGGTCGCGGATGTCATCGACACCGCCGACACCGTCGATCTTCACGTACTTGCAGTTTCCGGCGTCCGCTTCCTTGGTGTAGAAGCTGATCAACGGTTCCGTTTGGTCGTGGTAGACCTTCAAGCGTGCCTTGACCGTATCTTCCTGGTCGTCATCCCGCTGAATCAGTGGCTCACCCGTCTCGTCATCCTTGCCCTCTTCCTTCGGCGGATTGAACACGACGTGATAGGTCCGACCTGAGGCCATATGGACCCGACGTCCGGACATGCGCTTGATGATTTCCTCGTCCGGAACGTCGATTTCGACCACGGCATCGATAGGTACGCCGGCCTCTTTCAACGAGTTCGCCTGCGGGATGGTGCGCGGGAACCCGTCGAACAGATAACCGCTCTTGCAGTCATCTTCCGCGATCCGCTCTTTGACCATGCCCATGATGATGTCGTCAGACACCAGGCCGCCCTCATCCATGATCTTCTTCGCAGCGACACCGAGTTCAGTGCCTGCCTTGACGTGCGCCCGAAGCATGTCGCCCGTGGAGATCTGCGGGATGCCGAAACGTTGTTTGATGAAATTTGCCTGGGTGCCTTTGCCGGCCCCCGGGCCGCCGAGAAGAATGACACGCATGGATCTGCCCCCTGGAGTGTTCTTGTGTGTGAATTGCTCGACTGAGCGGTGCCGGAGTCTGCCACAGAGCGAGGGGCAACCACTATTCGAGCGTGTGAATAGGCGGATTCAGGGGCTTTATCAATTTTTGCTGATAAAGGTTGGTGCCCCAACATCCCGGTCGAGGACCTACTAGAGATGCTGATCAATCCCGTGCGCCTTGAGGCCCCAGGCGAAAAGGGAGCCGAGACGCTTGTCTGCCTGACGCAGGCGTTGATTGAGGACATTGAACAGCGCTTTCAACACGACATAGCCCTGGTCCGGGTTCGCATCAAAGTACGCGGCTAATTTCTCGGCATCGAAAACCAGCGCCTCACAGCGCTCCACGGCCACCACCGAGGCACTTCGGGGCGCCGCCTCGAAAAGGATCAACTCGCCAAACACATCTCCGGCAGTTAGGTCGCAGAGCCCCGGCTGGATGTGCTTGGCACCCTCGATCTCCACCCGCTCCGAGACCCGGGCAACCCCTTGCTCGAGCAGGTACACGCAACGGTCTTCCGCGCCCTCGGTGATGATCGCATCACCGGGCTCATAGACTCGACGCTCCGCGATTCCGAGCGCCTGTAACTCCGGGTTGGCTAAAACCGCATTTACCGACGTCACGCCAATTCTCCCTGCCAGCCCCAGCAAACCGGGGCCTGATGATTGTCTGGCCGACGTCTGCTGGATTAGATGAAGCACGCCGCACCGACCGCGATTTGAGCACAGATTGGCGCACCTCGGGAAAGTGCAACGTAATCGCGCCCGGTCAGTTCGCCATGTCTAACATCAGCCGATTCAGGCGATGCACGAAACCGGCCGGATCTTCGAGCTGACCACCCTCGGCCAGCAATGCCTGATCGAACACTAGCCGAGCCAGCTCACCGAACTTATCTTCATCGGATTCGCTGTCCATTCGCGCCAGCAGTGGATGATCGAGGTTGATCTCGATGATCGGGGTCGGCATCGGCGCATCCTGGCCCAGTTGTTTGAGCACCCGGGCCAGATTCTGGCTCATGTCGTAGTCGCCAACGACCAGGCACGCGGGCGAGTCGGTCAGGCGACTGGAGACGCGCACCTCGGTGACGGCATCGCCAAGCGCCGTCTTGACGCGTTCGATCAGGTGCTTGTGTTCCTCGGCGGCCTTCTCGATCTTGGCCTTGTCCTCCTGGTCTTCCAACTCGCCCAGATCGAGCTCGCCCTTGGCGACCGACTGGAGATGCTTTTCCTTGTAATCGGTGAAATGCGAGACCAACCATTCGTCGACCCGGTCGGTCAGCAGCAGCACTTCGATATCCTTCTTCTTGAAGACTTCCAGGTGCGGACTGTTGCGTGCCGCCGCCAGCGTGTCGCCCGTGATGTAGTAGATCTTTTCCTGCTTCTCGACCATGCGTTCGATGTAATCATCGAGCGACACCGTCTGCCCATCGCCTTCCGATTTCGTGGTTGCGAAGCGCAATAGCCCACCGATCTTTTCACGGTTGCCGAAATCTTCTGCCGGCCCCTCTTTCAAGACCTTGCCGAACTCGTTCCAGAACTTCTGGTAGTCCTCGGCATCATTCTTCGCCATCTTCTCCAACAACCCGAGCACCCGTTTCACATTGGCGTTTCGAATGCTGTCGATTTTCTTGTCGTGCTGGAGAATCTCCCGGGAAACGTTGAGCGGCAGATCGTCGGAATCGACCACCCCTTTGACGAAGCGAAGGTAATGCGGCATCAGCTTGTCCGCCTCGTCCATGATGAAGACGCGCCGCACATACAGCTTCACGCCGTGTTTTTGCTCGCGGTCCCACATGTCGAACGGTGCTCGTGACGGGATAAACAGCAACGAGCTGTACTCGTTGGTGCCTTCGACCCGGTTGTGTGACCAGGCCAGCGGATTTTCGAAGTCGTGACAGGTGTTCTTGTAAAAGTCTCGATATTCCTCATCCTTGATGTCCGATTTGTTGCGCATCCACAGCGCGGTGCCCTTGTTCACCTGTTCCCACTCCGTCGCAGGCACAGGCTCTTCGCCCTCTTTTGGCGGCTCGGGCTCTTTCAGCATCTCGACGGGTATCGCGACGTGGTCTGAGAATTTTTCGATGATGCTGCGCAGACGCCAGGCGTCGGCAAACTCTTTTTCGTCTTCGCGGAGATGCAGGACGATCTCGGTACCGCGCTCGGGACGGTCGACGTTTTCGATCGTATAGCTCCCTTCGCCCGTCGATTCCCACCGGACGCCCTCGTCGGCGTTCATGCCGGCCCGACGCGTGGTCAATGTGACCTTGTCGGCAACGATAAAGGCCGAGTAAAAACCGACGCCGAACTGCCCGATCAGTTGGCTGTCCTTGGCGTTGTCGCCGGACAGGTTCTCCAAAAACTTGCGGGTCCCGGAGCTCGCAATCGTACCGATGGTCTCGCCAACCTCCTGGCGGCTCATACCGACACCGTTGTCGGTAATCGTCACGGTACCGGCCGCTTTATCCACCGCGACCCGAATTTTCAGTTCGCTATCACCCTGGTAGAGCGCGTCATTGCTCAGCGCCTCAAAACGCAGCTTTTCCGCCGCGTCCGAGGCGTTCGAAACCAGTTCGCGGAGAAAAATCTCCTTGTTCGAGTACAGCGATCGAATCACCAGGTTGAGCACCTGGCTGACTTCGGCCTGGAAATCGAGCGTTTCTTTTTGCGCGGTGGCGGTCATATCGGGTTTCCTCCGGAATTTGTCGCGATGGGGCGCCATATCGGGTCGATTCAGAGGAATTCAAGAGGGGCTGCGGGTAGAATTGCGCCCGAAACCCAGCAAAATCTTCCCGGTATGACCGCAAAAACTATCCCGACAACGCCCTACACCGACCAACGCCCCGGCACATCCGGACTAAGGAAACAAGTCACTGTGTTCCAGTCCGGTCACTACCTGCACAACTTCGTACAGGCCGTTTTCGATACCCAGACCGCCCTCGAAGGCGGCACCCTGGTACTGGGTGGCGATGGTCGATACTTCAACCGGGAAGCGATCCAGATCATCCTCAAGATGGCAGCCGCCAATGGCGTCGCCCGGGTCCTGGTCGGCCAGGGCGGGTTGCTGTCGACCCCCGCGGCATCCTGCGTGATCCGAAAGCACGCCGCGGCCGGCGGCCTGATCTTGTCGGCCAGTCATAACCCAGGCGGTCCAGACGGCGATTTCGGCATCAAATTCAACACCGCGAACGGCGGGCCCGCGCCCGAAAAAGTCACTGAGGCGATCTTCGCGCGAACACGAGAGCTCGATGCGATCAAGCTCACGGATGGGGACGATGTCGCACTTGACCAGGCGGGCTCGCAGACCGTTGACGACATGGTCGTCGACGTCATCGACCCGGTTGCCGACTATGCCGAGATGGTGCAGGCGATCTTTGATTTCGGCGCCATCCGCGATTTGCTCAACAGCGGATTCGAGATGCGGTTCGATGCGATGCACGCGATCACCGGGCCCTATGCCATACGGCTCTTCGAGGAGCTCTTGGGCGCGCCGACTGGCACAGTCATCAACGGCACGCCGCTGGAAGACTTCGGGGGTCACCATCCTGACCCCAATCTGGTCCACGCTGCCGAGCTGGTCGCGATGACCCACGGTCCTAAGGCGGTCGACTTCGCGGCCGCCTCTGATGGGGACGGCGACCGCAACATGATCCTGGGTCGCGATTTTTTTGTCACGCCCAGCGACAGTCTGGCGGTGCTTGCCGCCAACGCATCGGCGATACCTGCCCATCGCGACGGCATACCCGGCGTGGCGCGGTCCATGCCGACCAGCCAGGCCGCTGACCGGGTCGCGAACGCCCTCGGCCTGGCGTGTTTCGAGACCCCAACCGGTTGGAAGTTTTTCGGCAATTTGCTGGATGCCGGCAAGATCGCTTTCTGCGGTGAGGAGAGCTTTGGCACAGGTTCCGACCATGTCCGGGAGAAGGACGGGTTGTGGGCGGTTTTGGCGTGGCTCAACGTGCTCGCCGCACGCCGCCAATCGGTCGCGGAAATTGTCACAGACCATTGGCGCAAATTCGGTCGCAATTACTACAGCCGACACGACTACGAAGGGATCGACAGCGAAGCGGCGAACAGCCTTGTGGAGGCCCTGCGCGACCAGCTTGCCGAGCTGCCCGGACAGGTTTTTGGTGGCCGCACCGTCAGCTACGCGGACGATTTCAGCTACACCGACCCGATCGACGGCTCAGTCAGCGCGCATCAGGGCATACGGATCGGATTCGATGATGGCGCCCGCATTGTCTATCGGCTCTCGGGCACCGGTACGGTCGGTGCGACCCTGCGGGTTTATCTGGAGTCCTTCGAGGCCGATCCCGCGCAACAGCAACGCGAGACCCAGCAGGCATTGGCGCCGCTGATCGAACTCGCGGAATCACTGGCCCAGATTCGCACCCGCACGGGCCGAGACCGGCCGGATGTCATTACCTGATGGCGGTCGAATGTCGGTGACCCAGAGGTGCCGTGATGCTCATCGCGGTACACCCCGGCTTGGCGCGCTTGCCAGCCGTACCAGCTCGGTTTTCGAGGGCGCCCTGTTTGACCGGCCGCACAGAACCGGCAAAAGAGCAGACCATCGAGCTCGGGATACTCGGCTTCGGCCTATTGCGAAACGGCATGGCCTGGGCATCAAGCCGGCTTGATGCCCTCGATGGTTGCCGACACGACGTAGTCGGTGACCGCGGTATCAGGCGCCCAGTCGCGAATGAACTCGCGGGACTCATCTTTCGGTGCGATCCGCACGTCGACAAAACCCGCCGCTGTGATCATTTGCCGTAGATCCTCGATCAGTGATGCATTGCCCATGCAACCCGCCACGAGCATCTCGTCGTTGCGCATCGCATCCGGCAGGACGGTGGTCGCAACAACATCAGAGATCGCCAGACGACCGCCGGGTTTCAGCACCCGGTAGGCCTCGCGAAACACCTGTGGTTTGTCCGCCGACAGATTGATCACGCAGTTTGAAATGATCACGTCGGCAACGGCGTCGGCGATCGGCAGGTGTTCGATCTCACCGAGCCTGAATTCGACGTTTTCGAACCGCCCTTTTTCGGCGTTGCGCCGGGCCTTGCTGAGCATATCGGGGGTCATATCGACACCGATCACGCGTCCCTCGGCGCCAACCTCCGGGGCAGCCAGGAAGCAGTCAAAACCACCTCCGGCGCCGAGATCGACGACCACCTCGCCCGGCTTGAGGGCCGCAATGGCTTTGGGATTGCCGCAGCCAAGGCCCATGTCGGCACCCTCCGGGACCGCGGCGAGATCGTCTTCGCTATACCCCAGGCGCGTTGAGATCAGCATTTTTACCGCGATCTCGTCTGACGTCCCGCAGCAACCGGCTTCGTTTCCGCAGCTCTGACCCGCATCGCTGGCCTGGGCAACGGCACCATAGGCCGACCTCAGGGCCTGGCGGTGGGCGTCGTCGGTCGTCGCATCTGCAGGGGTTTTCGGTACATCGGTCGTAGGCTTTATCATGTCGAATCTCGGGCCGGTTTCTGCAGTAGAAGCGTGGCGCCAACCATCTCGCGGGTCAAGCCGCTGGCGACGCCCAAGCGCACTAGGCGTGGCACGGTGTCGTCGATGAGCGTTGACAAAACCGACGCGCCGCACCCGCGGCAGACTCTCGACTCCGGCTTTACCGGCCTAACCCTCCGGATATATCGCCACCCGGGCACAGGCTTTTTTTGCCACAATCTGCCTATGGATCAGATAACCACCGAGCACTTCAGAAAGACGCTGGCGACGAAGCTTCGTGCCGTTGTCAGTGGCCCACATGTCCTGAGCACGCCCGAAGAGCTCACGCCCTACGAATGTGACGGTCTGGCCGCCTATCGCGCGGTGCCGCTGCTGGTGGTGCTACCGGGTTCGGCCGAAGAAGTGCAGGCAGTGATGCGGATCTGTTCGGCAGAACATGTTCCAGTGGTGGCCCGCGGCGCTGGTACTGGCCTATCGGGCGGCGCGCTGCCGCTCGAGAATGGTGTGCTGCTCAGTCTCGCGCGCCTCAACCGCATCCTTGCGGTCGATCCCGACAACGGCTCGGCCCGCGTGCAGCCGGGTGTTCGGAATCTGGCGATCAGCGAGGCCGCCAAGCCTCACGGCCTGTACTACGCACCCGACCCGTCGTCGCAAATCGCCTGCACTATCGGTGGCAACGTCGCGGAGAACGCGGGCGGCGTGCACTGCCTGAAATACGGGCTCACGGTCAACAACCTGCTGTCGGTCGATGTCATCACGGTCGACGGCGAGCGGATCACGCTGGGCGGTAATGGCCTGGACGGCGCTGGCTACGACCTGCTCGCCCTCGCCACCGGGTCCGAGGGCATGTTGGGCATCGTGGTCGAGGTTACCGTGAAGCTGTTGCCGATTCCGCAACGGGCGCAGGTCGCCCTCGCCGCATTCGACAACGTCGAGACGGCGGGTCGAGCGGTCGCCGACATCATCGCGGCCGGCATCTTGCCCGCGGGTCTTGAAATGATGGACAACCCGGCGATCCGCGCGGCCGAAGATTTCCTGCACGCCGGCTACCCGACCGACGCGGCGGCCATTCTGCTGTGCGAGGTCGACGGTGGAAACGAGGAGGTATCCGAGGACATCGCCCGCGTCCGTGAGCGCCTGCTGGCATCCGGTGCGACAGAGGTCCGAACCGCAAGCGACGACGCTGAGCGCGCCCTGTTCTGGGCCGGGCGGAAGGCCGCTTTCCCAGCGGTCGGTCGGATTTCACCGGATTACTATTGTATGGATGGCACCATCCCGCGCAGGCACCTGCCAGAGGTGTTGACCAAGATCGCGCGCTATTCCGAAGAATCGGGCCTGCGGATCGCCAATGTGTTTCATGCCGGCGACGGCAATCTGCATCCCTTGATCCTGTTCGACGCCAACAACCCGGGCGAGCTGGAATTGGCAGAAAGCGTCGGCGGTCAGATCCTTGAACTGTGCGTCGAGGTCGGCGGCACCATCACCGGCGAGCACGGTGTCGGGATGGAAAAAATCAACCAGATGTGTGTGCAGTTCCCCCCCGAGGAGTTGCAGCTGTTTCACGAAGTCAAAGCCGTGTTCGATCCAAATACGCTGTTGAATCCAGGCAAAGCGATCCCGACCCTGAATCGATGCGCCGAGTTCGGCGCGATGCACGTCAAGGCAGGCGACCTGCGATTTCCGCACCTGGAACGTTTCTGATGGACAACGACGTCAGCGCAGCACTCGCCGAGCAGGTCCGTCGCGCCGCCGAGGCGAAAACCCCGCTGCGCATCAAAGGCTTCGACAGCAAAGCGTTCTTGGGCCGCACGGCCGACGACCAGACACTCGATGTGACGCCGCACCGCGGCATCGTGCGCTACGAGCCCACTGACCTGGTGATGACGGTCCGTGCCGGCACGCCGTTGGCAGAGATCGAGCAGGTGTTGGCCGACAACGGCCAGATGCTCGCATTCGAACCGCCACAGTTTGGCGAGCAGGGTTCGATCGGGGGTGCCATCGCCAGCGGTCTCGGCGGACCACGCAGGCCATGGGGTGGCGCACCCCGGGACCTGTTGCTCGGCGTCAAGGTGCTCGATGGCCAGGGCCGCATCCTGCGTTTTGGTGGCGAGGTGATGAAGAATGTCGCCGGATACGATCTCAGCCGGCTGATGGCCGGCGCGTTCGGCACACTTGGCGTGCTGCTCGAGGTATCGATCAAGGTGCTGCCGGCACCGGCCGTGGAGCGCAACCTGGTGCTGCACCTGCCCCGCGACCGTGCAGTAAAGCTGATGCGGGAACTGGCCCGGCAACCGGCGCCCCTGTCCGGCGCCTGCCATCTGGAGGACCGGTTGTACCTTCGGCTGTCGGGCAACGCCGCGAGCGTCGCAGCCTGGGAGCGACAGATCGGTGGTGACGGCGGCGAAGGCGGTCGTTTCTGGCAGCAGTTGAGGAACCACGGCCTGCGGTTTTTTGAACGCGAACGCCCGCTCTGGCGGTTATCCGTCGCGCCGGCGACCCCGCGGCTCAGTTGCGAACACGAGACACTCACCGATTGGGCAGGCGCACAACGCTGGGTGCATACCGGTCTAGCGGCGTCGGAGCTGCGGCGCGAGGTCGAAAAAGTCGGCGGACATGCCATACTGTTTCGGCATGGCGACCAGGAAACACCCGTGTTTCACCCACTCGACAAGGTTCGCGAACGCATCCACCGCGGCCTCAAGGGCAAATTCGACCCGGCCGGTATTCTCAATCCGGGCCGTCAGTACGCTGCTTTGTAGGCGGCTTGGGCTGGCCCTGACCGGTGGTCTGTTGCTGCTCACGGCGGGTACGGCCAACGCGTTTTTATGCCTGGCGGCGGCAGCGGAAAACCGTCGGATGAATCACCCCGCCCCGTACCTGCCATGGCCGGCACCGCCGACGGCGCGCTATCAACTACCGCCCATCGTCGCAACGCCACCGGTCCGACAACCGAGAAAAAAACCGCCGATCCGTCGCCCGCTGCACAACCATGGCGTTCTGTGGCGGCCGGTCGACTGAGCCACTGTTCAGGCCGACGTTAGCGAGAAACCGCACAACCCGATACTGAAACAACCGCGGCCCGGCGGGTAAACTGCGCGCCTTTGTTGCAGAAATCGAGGTTTGCAGACGTGGAAGAACGCCAAGTCGATGTCGCCATTATAGGTTCGGGTAGTGCCGGGCTATTCGCCATGAGCCGGGTCCGCCCCTCTGGCAAGTCGGTCGTCCTAATCAACGGCGGCGAGCTCGGCACGACCTGTGCCCGGGTTGGCTGCATGCCGTCGAAGGCGATCATACAGGTCGCCGAAGATTTCCATCGCCGCGGCGTGTTCAAGCGTTTCGGACTCGAGGGCCACGAGAACCTCAGCCTCGATGTGGAGGAGGCGCTTGGCTACGTGCAGGACCTGCGCGACATGTTTGTCGAGCGGGTAATATCGAATAGCACCGACAAGATGCCGGAGGACATGTTCCTGCCAGGCTATGTCAAGTTCATCGAACCTGGCCTGCTCGAGATGGACAATGGGCAGCGAGTCCGCGCCGCTAAGGTCGTCATTGCGACAGGATCGAGACCGATCATCCCAGCGGCCTGGGAGCCGTTTCGCGACCGCATCATCACCACTGACGAATTCTTCGAATTGGAGGATTTGCCGGCGTCGATCGCGGTGGTCGGGCTCGGGGTGATTGGCCTGGAGCTGGGACAGTCACTGCACCGCCTCGGTTGCGACGTGGTCGGGGTCGACATGCAGAGCGCGATCGGCGGCCTGACCGATCCCGAGGCGATCAAGTCTGCCGTGGAGATCATCGGCAAAGAGTTTCCCTTGTGGCTCGGTGCGGGTGCCGAGATCAGCGAGGGCAGCAACGGCCGCGTGAAGGTCACGGCGGGCGACAACAGCGTTGAGGTCGACCGCGTGTTCGCGAGCATCGGTCGCCGCCCCAATGTGGAAAAACTCGGGCTGGATACGATCGGCGCGCCGATCGATGACCACGGCGTGCCCGTCTACAACCCGAACACCATGCAGGTTGGCGATCTGCCGGTGTTCCTCGCCGGCGACATCACCGGTGAGCGGCCGCTGCTCCACGAGGCAGGCGACGAAGGTCGCATAGCCGGTCATAACGCGGTCAGCGAAACCGTCGCTGCCTTCCAGCGCAAAACCCCGCTGGGCATCACGTTCTGCGATCCGAACATCGTGCAGGTCGGTCAACGCTACGCAGACCTCGATCAACAGACCACGGCGATTGGTGAGGTACAGATGGCGCCGGTTGGGCGCGCGCTGATCATGGCGAAAAACAAAGGCGTGATCCGCGTGTATGCCGACAAGGCCAGCGGCCGGATGCTGGGCGCCGAGATGGTGTGTATCAAGGCGGAGAACCTCGGTCACCTGTTGGCGTGGAGTATTCAGCAGGCGCTAACGGTCGGTCAGCTGTTGCAGATGCCGTTCTACCACCCCGTCATCGAAGAAGCGCTGCAAGCCGCGTTGTATGATCTCTATGCCAAGGTCGATGCGAAAAATCCGGGGCCCATTACCGAGCTGCGGCCGCTCTGAGCAACCTCAAGCCGGCACTGTCGGCTGACGAATAGCTCGCCAGGCAGCGAGCTTCCGTTCGAACGACCAGCTCGCATTCGCCGGGCTGGTCGACGGCAGTCGGCATCTTGGCAGACTGGCCTGCGCGCTATCAAAGCCGGATAGGACATGGCGCTTGAACACCGTCTCGGCCATTTGACCGTTGAAAAAAATCGCCGAGATACTGGGTTCCGCCGACAGCAGGCCTGCAAGGTCGTTGGCCTGCACGGTGGTTTGATCGATCGATGAGTCCAGACTCCCACGGCGCACACAGCTCGCCAACACATCCCACAGCGCGACACGGCATTCGACCAACCCGGCAATGCGTCGCTCATAGGGCTGTTGCGCGTCGATAGCGAAAATGGCCTGCATGATCGGCCAAAATGCGTTGCGAGAATGTGCATAGTACTGCTGCGCTTCGAGTGAAGCGATGCCAGGCATGGAGCCGAGAATCAGTATGCGGGGTGCCGCACCCAGCACCGGTGCAAAGCTGCGCACCTTGGTCATGCCGCCTCTCGCCGGCTCAGTTCGACCGGAACGCCGCCAAGGCCATTCGCACCAGCTCTGCCAGCGATCCGGCCTGCATTTTCTCCATCACGCGGGCACGGTGGGCCTCGATTGTCTTGGCCGATACACCCAGGGTGTTGGCGATTTCTTTGTTCGAGCGACCTTCCGTCACCATGTCCATGACCTCGCGCTCACGCGGTGTCAGATGTGCCAGCCGTTGTTGGATTTCGTGGTTTTCAGACTGCGCTGAACGCTCACGTTCCTCAAAAGCCAACGCGCGCCGAATCGCATCGAGCAGCGCTTCGTCATTGAAGGGCTTTTCGATGAAATCAACCGCGCCGGCCTTCATCGCGCGCACGGCCATCGGCACGTCTCCGTGCCCCGTGATGATGACTGCCGGGATCCGAATATTCCGGGCGGCCAAATGTTCCTGGAGTTCCAGTCCACTCATCCCGGGCATTCGCACGTCCAGCACCAAACACCCTGGACGACCCGACTCGTAGCGCGCCAGAAAATCATCGGCCGAGGCAAAACTCTCAACCATGACCCCGACCGACTCGATCAGCCATTTCAACGAGTTCCGCATAGCTTGATCGTCGTCGACAACAAACACGGTAGCTTTGGTATGGGCTGTTTCTGACATTGATCAGGACGCTACGCTGACGACCGCATCGACACTCGACGGCAGCTCTATGGTGAACGTGCTCCCTTTACCCAACCAAGAATCTGCACGAATTTTGCCGTGATGATGATTCATGATTGTCTGACTGATCGCCAAACCCATCCCCATCCCGCTCTCTTTGGTGCTGAAGAAAGGATCGAACAGATGCTCCATCGCTTTCCCGCTGATGCCAGTTCCATTATCTCGCACGCTCACAAAAACCATCCCATCGGATTGGAGACCAGAGGCAATGCTCAACTGCCGGTCCGCGACCGGCACCCCCGCCAAGGCATCCAGTGCATTACGCAACAGATTCAATAAAACCTGTTCTATCTGCACCGAGTCTACACGCACCCATAACGCCCGTGGCGCGAGCTGCTGCTCAATCTTGACTTCCATGCGCTTCGTTTCGTGACTGATCATCGAACAGGTTTCAGCTGCCAACACATTCAGATCGACGACTTCTCGGTTCGGTTGTCGCCGACTGACCATGCCACGCAGACGTTTGATGATCTCACCGGCCCGTTCTGCCTGGGCGGAAATCTGACCGAGTGCCTCCAGTAGTTCATCCTTGCCGCCGATATCGAGGCGCAGTCGCCGGGCGCAACCGTTGGCAAAATTGACGATCGCCGATAGTGGTTGATTAAGCTCGTGGGCGATTCCCGTGGCCATTTCGCCCATGTTGCTGAGCCGGGTGACATGGACCAGTTCGTTCTGGCGCAGCTTCAGCTCCTCTTCCGCCTCACGCTCGACTGTGATGTCTCGCGCGTAAACGTTGACGTAATCCAACTCGGCGACGGGGGCCAAAAGGAGCGAAAACACCCCTTCATCAGTCGAGACTTCCAATTCTTTGGTCGCGCCGGTTCGCAGTGTCTGCTCCACCAACTCACGCCAATACACTGGCAACGTCTGGAGTGGCCGACACCCCCAATGGTGCAACAACGGCGTGCTGGGCGGATTCGCGTAGGTGATGACCCCCCGTCGATTGATCCGCAGGACAGGAATCGGGCTCTCGCTCGGAAATGCCGCCAAACTGCGAATCTCCGCCTCACGGACTTTGCGTTCGGCGATATCCCGAAGATAGAGCGTGAAAACCAACTCTTGTTCGAGAAACACCGGCTTTATCGACAAGTCAACCGGAAAGCCTCGCCCGTCACGGGCCACGGCCCGCAATTCCGAACGTTGCAACGCGGCACCCTGCTCTGCACCGACCAATGACAGATAGAGCAGGCGTTCAAATGCCTCGCGGGACTGCGGTGCAAGAACGAGGTCCGAAAAGGCACGACCCACCGCTTCATCATGCGCGTAGTGAAAAGTTTCCTGGGCAGTCGGATTGAAATCGATGATCCGCCCCCGCTCGTTCACCGTCACCACCGCATCGAGTGACGCATCCATGATCGCGACGCGCAGCTTCTCGGTTTGTTGGAGTTCCGTTTCGTGCTCGCGCCGCATTTCTTCGCGAGCCCGCATCACCAGCTGCACGAAGTCCTTGATCCAGTCCTCCAGGATCAGCAACTGGTTACCGTGTCGATCGACGCCTTCGTCGGAGATATCCAGCGCTTTACGCGACAGACTGGAAATCCGTCGGAGGAGTCGACTGATTCGACTCGAGAGCAGCAGAAACAAGAGCACGAAGGCGGAGATGATGACGACGGCGCCGATCAGCCGCTGGCGGCGCTCCAAGTCTAGGACCTGTTGTCCGGTGCGTTCAAACGAGCCGCGTGGCAGCAGCGTCGCGAACAGCAGGTTGGCATCTGAGTCGCCATAGTCAAAAAATGACTGAGCGGTGATGAGGAATGACCACTCAAGGTCGTCCAGTCGTTCACCCGCTGCCACACGAAGGGGACTACTGCTGGAAAGAATTTGTTGCGTTTCCGGATCGAGAATGGCGACAACGTTGTTGGTTGTTTTGACGAACTGTTGCGAGGCCAACAGAAACGCACTGTTCAATGGCACCATCAGCAGCAGACTACCCATCGGCGTTCTGGCATTGTCTTCAGTCGCTTCAGAAACGATCAGCCAGGGGGCACCGTCAAAGACGGTAACAAACGCCTGTCGCTGGCTGGCCGCCAGATGATTGCGAGGGTCATCCAATAGCGCCTGTGGTAACGACAGCCCGCCTGGGCTGTAGAGTTCACGAAGATTCCCAGCCGGGTCCAGCAACAGAAAATGTTGCGGGCTGACGCCGCCTTGCCAGGTCGAATCGTCCGGCAACCAGATCGGTTGATTCGCCGAATCGTAATGGACGATTTCGGCGGGCCGGCTGCTCCAGATAATCGGATCCAGATAATCCGCCATCCGCCGATGCGTCGATACCAGACGCGCAAAATAGGTGAAAGACCGGCGGTACTCGTCGAACCTGATCAGCGATTCACGCGCCTGCTGATCGAGTTGTCCCTCGAGTGCCTGGTTAAAGATGTCCTTCAGGGCTTCGGACTGAACGCGGTCGACCACAAACCACATCGCGAGCCCCGTCACCAACCCGAAAGCCAGCGCGAGTGCCGGTAGCGGGATGCCTTTGAGCAAACGGCGTGAGAAGGAGCGCTTGTTTATCGAACCGACCAAAATCTCGTGGATTGGTCAGATTATGGCTGGCGACCGACTATTTGACCAACCATCCGGCTGGTCGAGAGGGTGTGGCAGCGAGGCGAAAGCTGCCGACCAACATCAATGCGGTACTCAAATCCGCTCCGTCATACCGCATCACGATAGACCGACGACCGGTTTTCAGAGCACAGTGGCTCTGCGCGTTACAGGATTATCCGCATGGCCCACTAGAGCGCGCGAAGTACCGGGCAGGCGTATTCGGGTACAACGGGCATTTGCGAAAGACAACGGTCCAGCACGGCGCGACAAGCAGGTGTCAGGCAGTCGAAAGTGACGCCAAAACCCTGCAGGCTCTGGTGCACGACGTGACCGTGGATGGTAAGCGGTTGATCGTAGACGGCGGCATTGGGATTAAACGTCACGCTGACTGCAGAGCCGATCGGCACGATACGGGTCTCCGCGCTGACGTAGAGCCCGCCATCTCCGATATCGGTGATTTCGCCCCGAATCATGCCGAATCGTACGCAGCCGATGACCGCGTCGAGCGAGGTCGCTCTTCGATCGCCTGTCCTTTGCCTCATCTGCTTCCCCCCATGCGCCAAAAGTTACCCGACGCGATCTTTGTCGCCGGCCGTGTACCGCCATGTCCAAGTCAGCCTAGGACAAAAAGCGACCGAAGTGCCATTGGTGAGTTCCTGCGCCAATCTCAGTGATTTCCCTGGTTTCGAGCTGATAGCATCGGTAAATCATAAAGTTAGGAGAAAGCTTAGATGACCGTATTACCGTCGCAGAGCGTCTGGGCACGCCGCACGGCCGGCCCTGCCGGGCGCCGCAGGCAGACCTGATGCAAACCGCTACTGTGGACTTGTCGAACGCCGCATCACCCGGCCTCGCCCGTCGACTGGCCGCCATGTTTTACGATGCGTGGCTGCTCGTGGCGTTGTGGCTACTCGGCGCGACCGTGGACTTTGTGGTGCAGAGCGCGCTGGGAACGGCCGATTCCCCCTATCGCTGGCCACTGCAGGTCTTCGTTGTCGCCTGCCCGTTTCTGTTTTACGGCTGGTTCTGGACGCATGGTGGTCAAACGCTCGGGATGCGGGCTTGGCGTTTGAAGGCATTGACCGCCGATGGCCACCTGCTTTCCTGGCGCGACGCAATCGTTCGCGTCGCAGCTGCCCATGTCTCATTGTTCGCACTCGGGCTCGGCTACCTATGGGTGCTGATCGACCGGGAAAAACTGACCTGGCATGACCGTTGGAGCAACACGCGACTGGTGATGCTGACGCGGGATTGAAATATTTCAGTGAGTCAGTGCTGGCGGCGCATCAAAAACACGCCGATTGCCAAAAAAGCCGCCGCCGGAATCAGCGCACTCAACGCCGGGCTGAAGGCGAACACCACGGCGACGTAAGCCATACCGCGACTCAACAGGTAAAAACTCATACCCAGCAAGACACCGAGGAACACGCGCTGACCCAGACTCGCTAAGCGCTCGTGCGCCAACACGAACGGTATCGCGATAAACAGCATCACCAACGTGCCCAAGGGCGTCGCCAGCTTGATCCAGAACGCGACCTCGTATTCCGTCGCAGCCTGGCCATTTTTTTGCATCACCGCGATGTAGCGGTAGAGCTCGTCGATACGCAGCATGGTGGGTTCAATCACGACTGCGCTAAGCAGACCGGGATCCAGCAGCGAATCCCAACGGGCTTCTGCCAGCTCACGTCCAATAATGCCAGTCTCCGCAACCTGGCTCTGGCGGATTCCGAACATCTGCCAATGACTGCCGCGATAGACCGCTTTCTCGGCATGGGTGGCCAATGTCAGCCGACCTGCCGGGTCAAATTCGTAGACGAAGATATCGCGGAGTTGCGCGCCGGGCAGAATAGTCCGAATGTTGACGAAAGCCTGTCCGTCACGCGCCCAAAACCCATAGCGGGTCTTCAGTGTGACCTGCTGCTCCAACTTCTCGGTGCGATGCCGTTCACCCCATTGTTCACTGGCCGGCGCGACGAATTCACCGAACAAAAAGACCAACAACATCATCACGGCGCCCGCCTTCATCACCGCCATGACGATTTGGCGCCGCGAAAAACCGGCGCCACGCATCGCGATCAGTTCGCCGTGAGTCGCCATTGCGCCGAGCCCGATCAAGCTGCCAATCAGCGCCGCAACCGGAAAGCCTTCGAAAACGTAGCGCGGCGCAGAGAGCATCGCGACCATGAACGCGTCGGCCATCCGATAGGCCCCTGTACCGACGTCATCCATCTCGTCGATCACATCGAAAAATACCAGCAGCGTTGTCAGTACGACGACCGTCATCGCGGTCGCTTTGAGCATCACGCTACCGATGTACCGGTCAAAAATTGACAGCCTCATGCCCGCCGCGCCCGCCAACGCCGACGGTGCACCCAGAACCAATTGGAATCGACTAGCATGATGATCCCGGCGACCCCAACCATGAGTAGCGGTAACCACCACATCCCCAGCCAGGCCGGTATTTGCTGATCTTCGAGCAACCGCTCGGCGACCCGCTGAAGGTTGAAGAACGTGAAGTACAGCAAGACCGCCACCGTCATCCGGCCGTACACGCCGGATCGTGGTGGCGCCCTCGCCAACGGCACGGCGAGAATGGCGAATGCGACCAGGGCCAGTGGGGCGGTCAATCGGTTTTGCAGTTCGGCCCAGTCCTTGGGGTCGGCAGATTTCAGCAACGCCCGCGATGCCCGGGCACTTCGCGACGTGATCGTCACCGTCTCCTCGATCGACGGGATCCGCATAGCGTACTCATCAAAACGTGCGATCGCGTAGTCCAGACGTCCCGGCAAGCCCTCATAGCGTCGACCGTTGGTCAATACGATAAACCGCTCGCCAGTCGCCGGGTCGACAGTCTGATAGGCGCTCTCTGCCGTCACCAGGCCGAGTTCACCTTGCTGACGATCTTGCACCAAAACACCCCGTAGTCCGCCACCGCCCTGGACGAGTTGCTCGGCATAGACGACCAGGCCGCCGCGCCGGAATTCGTTGAACTGACCGGCGCGAACGCCACCAATGTCGGCACTGTTGGCCTGCGCGGCGCGTAGCTGCGCCACATGGGTTTTCGCCCAGGGCAGTACAGACCAAACCAACCAGGAGACCAGCAGCACCAGCGGCACGGTCGCCAGGAGGACGGAACGGAACAGCCGCAGGTGACCGAAACCAGAGGCCTGCAGGGCAATCATTTCGCTGTCGCGGTACATCCGGCCGAGCACCCATAGCACCGAGAAGAAAAACGCCGGGGGAATGATCAGCCCCAGCGCCCTGACTAGCTCCAGGCCCACCACGAGCAGCAAGATATCCGTGCTCACCAAGCCGCTGGCGGCCTTTCCCAGATAGCGGACGAGGGTATTCGAGAGCAGCACCAAAACCAGAACGAGCAGGATAACCAGCAACGTTTTGAGCAGATCACGCAGCAGCAGTCGATCAATCAAACCCATGGCACTTTCTTTGCACGCGCGATTCGCTACACTCTGTGGCTCACACGGGCGCCACGATAACGTTATCGTCAGACGAACGAAAGGCCGCCCAGCACCACGGCAGCGACGCGAGAGGATTCATGCAATACAGCGCCAAGCTCGGTTCACCACATACCCAAAAGACTGCCTGCCTGCTGGTTGGCGTTTTCAGCAATAACACCCTGTCACCGCTCGGCACGACGCTTGACGACGCACTGAAAGGGCAACTCGAGCGCGTGCTGCGGCACAAGGACTTCGCCGGCGACAGCGGTACACAGCAACTGCTGTACGAGGTCGAGGGCTGCAGTGCCGCGCGCGTCATGCTGGTGGGCTTGGGTGAGCGCAAGAATTTCACTCCCGTGGTGTTTGGTCAAACGCTGACCACAGCACTCAAACAAGTGCATCAATCTGGCGCTGGCGATGCCCTGATCCTGCTGCCGAACGGTGAGGAAGACGACGATACCTATCGTTTGACGCGTGAAGCGGTGAATGCGTCGGAAGCCGCCACCTACCAATTCGACCAGTGCAAGAGTGATGCGAAACCCATCAAGCGGCCGTTGAAGCGCGTCACGATCCTGGCCCAGAGCCGGACCCAAGTGAACGCCGCGAATCGCGCGCTCGCGCACGGTGGTGCGATTGCCAACGGCAGCCGCCTGGCAAAAGACCTGGCGAATCTTCCCGGCAACATTTGCACACCGACGTACCTTGCTGAACAGGCGCAGGCGCTGGGGCGCGGCCAACGCAAACTGACCGTTTCCGTGCTCAACGAGAAACAGATGGAAAAGCTCGGCATGGGTTCCCTGCTATCGGTATCACGCGGCAGCCGACAACCCGCCAAACTGATTGTGCTGAACTACAAAGGCGGAAAATCCGGCAGCAAACCCGTTGCGCTGGTCGGCAAGGGCCTGACTTTCGACGCGGGCGGGATATCGATCAAACCCGCCGCCAATATGGACGAGATGAAATACGACATGTGCGGCGGGGCCAGCGTACTCGGCACCATGGCCGCCTGTGTCGCGATGGATTTACCGCTCAATGTGGTCGGGATCGTCCCGAGTTCCGAAAATCTCCCGGACGGCGATGCCAACAAACCGGGCGACATCGTGACATCGATGTCCGGCCAGACCATCGAGATCCTCAACACAGATGCGGAAGGCCGGCTGATTCTGTGCGATGCCCTGACCTACACCGAGCGTTTTGATCCGGCGGCCGTGATCGACATCGCCACGCTAACCGGTGCATGCATCGTGGCACTGGGCGACCAGGCCAGCGGGCTCATGGCGAACGATCAAAAACTCGCCGACGAGCTCCTCGATGCCGGACAAGCCAGCGGTGACCGCACCTGGCAGCTGCCGCTGTGGGACGAGTATCAAAAGCAACTCGATAGCAATTTTGCCGACATGGCCAATATCGGCGGCCGCGGCGCGGGCACCATCACCGCCGCCTGCTTTTTGTCGCGCTTCACCAAGTCATTCAAGTGGGCGCACCTCGATATCGCCGGAACCGCCTGGACCAGCGGTGCCGCCAAGGGTGCGACTGGAAGACCGGTACCGTTGTTGACAGAGTTTCTGCTGCGGCGTGCCAAGGTGACAATGTAGACAGCTGGACGACCGCGTGACCAAAGTCGACTTTTACATCCTCGGAGACCATGCCCACGGCGATCGCTTTCAACTTGCCTGTCGGATCGCGGAGAAGGCCCGCCAGGCCGGCAACCGCATCCTGATTCACTGTCAATCGAACGAGGAAGCGGCTCACGTCGACCGGCTGTTGTGGACGTTTTGGGAGCAGCGGTTTGTCCCGCATGGCCTGATCGGCCGGGATGAACCGGCGATAAACCCGATTCTCATTGGTGACGGCAGTGAAGCCATCGACGAGAATCAGGTCTTGGTAAACTTGGCGGCGGCCGTGCCCACATTTTTTGGCCGCTTCAAACGCCTGGTCGAGTGCGTGGATCATGACACGGCAGTGAAATCCGCAGGGCGCGACCGTTTTCGCTACTATCGCGAACACGGCTACCCGCTAGAAACGCATACGATCCAGTAGAAAGACTGGAGCAAGGCATCTCCGGTAGCAAATATAACCGCAAGCACAAAGGCCACGAAAACGGAGCGGCATCGTGATTCACTCAACCATCGCAAGCATTATCAAACAACGTCCGCTGGCCGTTATCGAGGAGGGCGACAGCCTCCGCGATGCCTGCCAGGTCATGTGCGAGCTCGACGTTCGGGCCGTCGTGGTCACGCAGAACAAAAAATTGGTTGGCGTCTTGAGCGAGCGAGACGTTATTCAGCAATGCGTCTGCCCTGGCAAACGCACCGCAGAGATGCGCGTGCATGAGGCCATGACCAAGGATCCATCGACGCTGTCGGACAAGGATAGCCTGGCGGCTGCGATCGAGCTGATGAGCAAGGGCCGCTTTCATCACCTACCGATCATGAGTCAGGACGAGGTCGTTGGGCTGCTATCGAGTGACGACATCCCCGAGGAATACCGCATGTTACTGGAGCGTTTCAAAGAGATACGCGGCCGCTAATTCACACTGGGGCGCGAGGTGTCGCGTCATAACTGATTATCAACCAAGGAAATCACCATGAATATTCTAGAAACCGCCGTTGGCCTCCTGAGCAGCAAGCTCGGCATTGACAGTGCCGCTGCGATGCAGGGCCTGCAGACACTCCTCGGTGGACAGCAAAATGGTCTCGACATCGCCGCGCTGCTCGGCAAATTCCAACAGGGCGGCCTTGGCGATATCGTCGGCAGCTGGCTCGGTGACGGCGCCAACATGGGCATCGATAGCGCCGCGGTCGAAAACGCTTTCGGCGCCGACAAAGTCAACGAAGCAGCCAGCGCCATGGGCGTCGACAGCAGCACCCTGCTTGGCGGTCTTACGGATGTGATCCCCCAGTTGGTCGACCAGGCATCGAGCGGCGGCAACCTGCTCGACGCGGCCGGGGGCATGGGTGGTATCGCCGATATGGCAAAGAAATTCTTCTAACTCACCACGACGGTCTCACCAGCTGGTCGAGCCTGGGCTTGATCAATCCGGCTGTCGGACAGGCAATGACTCGGCTGCTCGAGAAAAATCGTTGGTTACAAACGGCACATCCGCCGCCGCTGGATTTTTCGCAACAGCTATCTCCCGGTTTGCTTGCCGGATAACGTCACGCGCTGACATCAGCGCAAGGCCAGCGACAATACCGGCGACGATCAGGTCCGGCCAGCGGGTGCCTGAGCCCAACACGCCAAGTGCGGCGAAAATGATCGCGACGTTGACGATTGCATCGTTGCGACTGCATAACCAAACCGATCGCATGTTGGCATCACCATCGCGGAAACGATAGAGCATCGCCGCCACCGCCAGGTTCGCGAGCAACGCCAAAATCGCAATAGCGCCCATCGTGTAGGCCTCCGGCGGGTCACCGGCAAAGGCTGCCCAGCCGGTCTTGGCGATAACGAAAAGGCCGAAAACCAACATCGTGACGCCCTTAACCAGCGCGGCACGCGCACGCCACAGCAACCCCATGGCGAGCACGCTCAAAGAAAGCGCGTAGTTCGCCGCATCTGCCGCAAAGTCGACGGCGTCCGCCAACAGTGACACCGACCCTGACTTCAGGCCGCCGACGAGCTCGACAGCGAACATCACCGCATTGACGATCAACGCGATCCACAAGGCCTTGCGAAAACGTGGATCGACAACGCCTTCGGTAGAACAGTTTCCCGCGCAGCAGGCCGGCATGGGCTTTTCCGCCGTCTAGATATGATCGGTGAAGTCTCGCGCTGACGGCATAACCAGGTCAATGCTGCCGTCCAAGCCGCGTATGAGACACTTACCGCCACTGCAGCGTCTACCCGAGGGCCCATGCTGCAGACTGCGCATCGATTGACTCAACGTTGAGACCCCAGACGTGGAAACACTGCTCTACTGGATCGGCCTGTCAGGGACCGCCGCCTTCGCGGTAACGGCCGTTCTGGTTGTCGCAACCAGGCCAGTCGATCTGCTCAGCGCCATCGTTTTCGGCATCATTACCGCGGTGGGCGGTGGCACGATCAGAGACCTGACCCTCGATGTGCCTGTTTTTTGGATCACCGACGCGAACTACCTTTGGGTCGCGATCGCTGCGAGTATTGTCACTTTTTTTGCGCACTCACTGCTTGCCCGCAAACTGCTCTACCAACTGGTGCTGTATATCGACGGTCTGGGCGCCGCATTGTTTGCTGTATTCGCTGCCGATAAGGCGATCAGCCTCGGATTCGCTGGTCCATTGGTACCCATCATTCTCGGCGTAACGACCGCGATCGGCGGCGGCTTGATCCGCGACGTGCTCGCGGGGCGCCCAACGCTGCTGATGACCCGTGAACTTTATGCCACGCCGGTCACGATCGGCTGCACCTTGTATGTCACATTGGTCAGCGTGGCGCCCACGCATCGCCTGGCGAGCGCGATCGGCTGCGTCATCCTGATCTTTGCTTTTCGTGCGGCGGCGATTCGCTGGTCCCTGACTGTACCAGACTGGTTGATGAGTAAATCCAGCTAGCCTTTTGTTGAGGTTCTCGGGTTCTCGGGTTCTCATCAAGTCCTCCACACCCCTGAGAAAGCAAAAGGCCCCACTCGGGGGCCTTTTGCTTTATTGGCGGAGAGGGAGGGATTCGAACCTTCGGTTTTTTCTATCTTTTCAATATCTTACAAAGGCATCGTGTCCAGATCGTGTCTTTCAGCTAGCAGTAAATTGCGCCATTCCACGGACCCAACAGTCCCAGCGTATGCCATCTCTCGCCGCGACAACTGGATCTCTCCCGAATCGATCAACGCCTTGTTGCGCAATGCGCAACACGCTACACTTCACTAGTGATTCAGTCGTTCCTGCACAAGGGTTTGAAACGGTTTTACGAAACCGGCTCGAAATCGGGAATTCAAGCCAAACATGCAAAACGCTTGAGAATGCAATTAACTGCGCTCGATACCGCGGTAACGATCGACGACGTGGATATCCCGGGCTTCAAGCTTCATGTACTGAAAGGGAAAGATAAGGGCCGCTGGTCAATCTGGGTGAACGGAAATTGGCGCATCACTTTCGAATTCCGTGACGGTCATGCCCATGTATTGGATTACGAGGACTACCACTGATGCCTATGCACAACCCACCGCACCCCGGCGAATTCATCCGGGAGGTCTACCTGGAACCGAATGACATCACAGGCAGGCAACTTGCAGCGAAGCTCGGTGTCTCCCCTTCTACACTGAACCGGGTGCTCCAAGGCACTAGCGGCATCAGCCCGGAAATGGCATTGCGGCTCTCCAAGGCATTGGGGCGCTCACCTGAGAGCTGGCTGTCCATGCAGGACAACCATGACCTTTGGCAGGCGCGTCAGACGGTCGATCTGAATGAAGTCGAACGCGTTGATTTCCGTGCCGCCTAATCACTCGCGGTCAGGACTGAAGCTTAGGGGCACTCACGCGCCGCAACCGGACGTACTCTGGCCTACGAAATCAGCCACCAGAATGGGTTGCAGCGCCGGGTCGCCCAATTAGTGCTTTCACCTAGGAACAGACATAGCAGCAACGAAAAAACTGGAGGAGTGACTGGCGGGTTACCGATCATAAACCGGTCGCTCCGCTATGTTGTCCGACAGTCTAGTCCTCGGCCGAAGCTGCCGGTGGCGATTCGACTCGACATCGACTGCAATGGGTTGGCCACCGGTCGTTGGCTATGCAATCTGTACGAATGGCCACTGCACATTTTCGGGGTTTGGTACGCAACCAACTCGATCGGCGATGGTTGGGCTCAACGTGCATCAACGCCGGTAGATTGGCCTCTGGCATTAAAGCGGAGCGCCCCCATTCGCGAACTTCGTGCGGCTCTGCCGGGACGTCGGCAGTGGACGCAAGGTTCCACTGCATCCGAAGAGGAAATTGCCCGTTCAGCCCGACAACCGTCGCCGCATCGTACAGTCTCCATCCGGGGCGTGTTGGGTTCCACCGGTCAGCGGAGGTAACTTGGCGATGCCGTTGCCACTTGGGCGGCGGAATGCGAAGGGCTGCACCCAGTTGCTGAGCGATTGAAGCGGCGAATATCGACCGGTCGTAGCGGGGCCATGTTGACGACGCCATGGCACAAAGCCTGGCGAACTTCTTCGGCCAGTAGCTGTTCGAGCCATGCGGCAGCGGTTGTGACGCCGTGCCAGCCGCAAGGCCGTCGGATGTCGCGCAAGTGGTCGTCGTACCGGCGCAGTTCGTCGAGCGACGGGGTCGGGTATTTCTTCGCAAGAGCGCATCACGCTGCGCGCTCCGTGGGTCGCGGTGAGGTTCGGTTCATGATCGTCCTACCTGGAGTGGAAACTCCACTTCAAGAGAACCTGAAATTATGTCGAGCTCAGAACTCCATCGAGCCGCTCTGCGGGCCTATGTCCCGCGATCCCCCCCCCCCTCCCTCCTCTTTCCCCCCCCCCCCCGGTGCTACTGCGCTGTGCTAATCCCACCTATCTGCCCTGCCCGCTCACCGTGCATCGACAACGCATAGGGCGCTAGATTTCCACAGTCGCGCGCGCCCTCCTTCCTCCTTCTCTATAAACGTCCGCCATCCAGTCAGCCGATCCCCACGCGGAAACCCATTCCACGCTCTTGGTGTACCTCAACTTCGCGCACCGGCGGCCGCCCTCTAACATCGGCATCTTTTGGGAAGACTTGCGAATTGTGCGCGTGTGGACCAAGGCCAGTATCCATGCCGTATCGCCGTCGATCTC
Source organism: uncultured Gammaproteobacteria bacterium (assembly GCA_942490985.1). GTDB lineage: Bacteria > Pseudomonadota > Gammaproteobacteria > Chromatiales > Chromatiaceae > Thiosocius. The sequence continues at coordinate 195,218 of CALNYW010000001.1, read as the reverse complement.
GTAGACCAGGCGGTAGTGCTCGTGGGGGACCAGCTCCAGTGTCTCGGGGACCATCCCCTGCCGACCAATCCGAGGGTGGTCCATCAGCGTGGACACCGCCTGGCTGAACAGCTCGTCCATCCGGGCAGCCGCCTGTGGGTTCTCCTCAGCGATGTAGTCCCAGACATCGAGGCGATCCTGCAGCGCCTCGGGCGTCCAGATGACCCTCACGATTGGGGATCGACCAGGGCGCGGCGGCTGGCGAACTCGGCCTCGACCTCATCGTTGGAGCGACCCTGGTCGGCGCGCATCGACGCTCGACCTGCTTCGACCTTGCCACGGAGGTAAGCGTCGTACTCGCGGGCCTCGCGCTGGCGCTGGACAAACTCGCGCATCAGCTCACGCATGACCTGGGACGCCGGGCGGTGCGAGGCCTCTGCCTCGGCCATGAACTCGTCGCGTAGCTCAGGCTCCAGCTTCATCGTGAACACAGCTTGTTTCGGCACGGCTTGTCTCCAGCAGGAAAGTACTGAAATAGTATATACCTTTTCATTACCTTTGGGGTGTCATGGGTCAAATCGAGGGGACAGGCCACCGTTTTGGACCCTCATGGTCGGTCGCACGCGTTCGGCGCCCTGCCCGAAAGCGGCCGCACGCAAATCCATTGTGATACCTGCGTGCGGTCGCAACCGCCTCGTCAGATTTCGGTCTGCTCCGAAATCTCAAGTGCGTCATCGACCTCGATACCAAGGTACCGCACGGTGCTTTCCAGCTTGGTGTGGCCAAGCAAGAGCTGAACGGCCCGGAGGTTCTTGGTTCGCTTGTAGATCAACGTTGCCTTGCTTCGCCGCATGCTATGCGTCCCGTAGACCGTCGAATCGAGTCCGATGGCAGCGATCCATTGATGCACGATCCGGGCATACTGTCGGGTAGAGAGGTGCGGCGATTCCGCCAGACGACTGGCGAACACAAAGTCCTCCGCCTTCAGATTGGCTTTCTTGATCCACGCAGCGACGGCGGATCTGGTTGGCTCGGTCAGCTCGAACTGCACCGGCCGTTGCGTCTTTCGCTGGACGATCATGGCTCTGGACATAATCTGATCGGCGTGCATCACGTCCCGCACCCGCAGGCTCACCAGATCGCAGCCGCGCAATTTGCTGTCGATCGCGAGGTTGAACATGGCCAGGTCGCGAATTTGATGTTCGTTCTGCAGGTGGAATCGAATGGCCCAGATATCCTTCGGCTTGAGTGGTGGCTTTTGGCCAACCAGCTTGCCTTTGTTCCAGGGTTCGCGAGTTTGATGGGTTTCCATGTCAGGCTCCCTCGTAGTTGATGAGAGTCTGATTGTGTCGCCGAGCCGCGGACGGCCGCTTTCAGGCGCTCAGCTGAACGGGTGCAACCGGCCATGACCTGCCGTTCGCCGGAAACCGAGATGCGTTTGCTTAGACGCTCAGGCGGTCATCTTCGTGAATGAAGAAACCCAGCTCGATGACCGGGTAAGTAACAACCTTGCCGTTGTCTTACTCTTCTTTATATAATCGGGGCCACCCGACGGCCTCGTAACCAATCCCAGCCACCCCAAGAGCAAACAGCGCGAGAGTGCCTGGCGCAGGAACGCTCGCCGAGTTGTATGAGAGGTTGTCAAGCGCTAACCCGATGCCTCCGGTGGCCGAACTTATTCGGATCTGATCGAAATTCGAACCTGTGAAGCCGTAAAAAGTCCCAGGGCCGATCGGAGTTGCTGTTGTGAAGCTCTCTACTACAGCGCCGTTGAGCAAGGATTCAAAAAGCGAGGTGCCATTGTTTGCCGTGACAGCAATCGCTGCATCAGTTACGGCCGTAACAAAATCGATCGTAAACGGATTGAAAAACTGAAAGCCCCCGGCGGGCGGTATCGCTAAGCAACGCGGGACCGTTGAAGTTGGGCCGCGTCGAGACGGATGTCCAGCGCCAGGCCAGGCCTGAGAGACGCTCACCTCCGTGGCAAGGTCGAAGCCGGTCGAGCGTTGATTCGCGCCGACCAGCGGTCCTCCTGAACGACCCCGTCGAGGCCGAGTCGCTACCTCGTCGCCGCGCGTCCTGTGTGGATCGCCCAATCGTGAGGGTCATCTGACGACGTCCCGAGAGCGCTGCACAGGATCATCCTCGGATGTCTGGGACTATTTCGATCCGCGTTTCGAGAGAGAACCCACAGGCGGCTGCCCGGATGGACGAGCTGTTCAGCCAGGCGGTGTCCACGCTGATGGACCACCCTCGGATTGGTCGGCAGGGGATGGTCCCCGAGACACTGGAGCTGGTCCCCCACGAGCACTACCGCCTGGTCTACGAGATCGACGGCGATACGGCATGGATACTGGCCTTGGTCCACACGTCCCGGCAGTGGCCGCCGGTGCGCGAATGAGGGCGTTCCGCTTTTGGCGGACGGACTGAAATCTAGCTGCGTTGATGCACGTTGAGGCAATTAACCATCGCCGATAGGTTGGTTGCTACAAACCCCGAAAATGTGCAGTGGCCATTCGTACAGATTGCATAGCCAACGACCGGTGGCCAACCCATTGCAGTCGATGTCGAGTCGAATCGCCACCGGCAGCTTCGGCCGAGTTGCCGACGACCAAGGAATCCCCCCTGAGTGTCGCCTTTGCTAGCGGTAAGCTGACGTTCACTTACAGCTGATTCGAATGCCCGGAGTGTGTCGTCTCCTGCCGAAACTCGCGACGTCAGCGCAATGCGTCCTGAAACCCTGGTCATGGTGCTTGGCAATGACCGGTGTACGTTGAGACCAGCCGTCTCGAACCGTAAAGAAGATCGACGCGCTGACAGTCCTTGTACGCCCATCAGACACCCTACCCCCTCCAGATCAGTGACCAATCCGGGTCTGATACCAGGCACATCACGTTCGAGATTAGCTATCACCATCGCCGAGAATCCGAGACGAGCGACTCCGGGTGCACGCAAAAACCTGCCGTGCCGGACCTAGCGACAATCGTGTCTAAAAACGTGGCTATCTTAGCGGGCGCTGACAACGTCAACTTGCTTCGATCGTGCTGGCAACTGTTTGAAAAGTCGTGCTTAAACAGACCGGACCGAGGGATTTCGAGATTGCTAAAAAATCTGGCTTAACTATATGTTTTTATTCTAGAAATTGGCGGAGAGGGAGGGATTCGAACCCTCGAACGGGTATTAGCCGTCACACGATTTCGAATCGTGCGCTTTCAACCACTCAGCCACCTCTCCAATTGGTTTGGCTTCCGACTCACGCCGGGCGCGATATCTTATCTCAAGTTGCTACGCGCAGGGTGTTTTGATCTCGCTCACAATTGATGATCGTGTCGAAACTCACCGCGCAGTTCTCCGGGAAATCCTGCGCCACGATCCAGACCTGGCTGATGTCGTCGCCAAGATCGGCCAATGCATGCAACGCAGTGCGGGTACGTCCCTGATCGAAGAACGCGAAAGGCTCATCGAGAAACGCAAACTGTTTGCCCTTTACTGTTCGGCTCAACAGCTTTTTCGACAGCGCCAGGCGGAGGGCCAGCATGATCTGTCGCTGGGTACCGCTAGAGACTTCCTCCAGATCCATGAAGTCTCTCTTGTCATTCGAGAACACGCGAACCTTGAGTCCTTCATCGATCTGCAAGTGCTCATAGCGCCCGTCCGTAAACAACGGCAACATGCGCCCGACCAGTTCCTTGATATCGCGATTGAAATGGCTGGAGAGGTGGCCAATTGCACCATCGAGCAATTCAAGGCCGCGGTTACGTGCAGCGATCCGTTCCTCGATTTCCTCGCGCTTGTCTGACAGACCGTTGAGTACATCAGAGAAGTTCAACGCTTCTTGCAAACGGGTTTGTTCCTCATCGATTTCTTCGTCGAGATCCTCGAGCTGATCGCTCAGTTGACCGGATACCCGGTTCAACCAGTCGACCTCACGCTCGCAATATTCGCTCGCCAACCGGGTGGTTGCTTCGCCCTGGGCGAGCAGCTTTCGCAACATTTCATACTCACCGTGTTCCGGCCGGCCCGGTAACGCGATCGATTCCAGTTCATCGTCCGTGCTCGACTCAGTGGTCTCGTCCTCCGCCTCGGCAGCTATTTCAACCTCGATCTCTCGCGCAGCCTCGAGCGCCTCGTCGAGTTGCTGTGACTCTTCCTGCAGCCGCCGCAACTGGCGCCGCAGACCGGCCATGTGAATCCAGATAAGCAGGAACAGCACACCCAATCCGGCCCCCAGGTAACCAAACACCGGAATCTTGCTGTCGTGCCACTCCGGCAGATACTGCGCCAACAACTGTTGGGCCATATCGGCCTGCGGCAGCTCCGCGCCCTGCGTCAGCAGCGCCCATAGGCCTCCACTTGCCACCGCAATGATAAAAGTGATGAATCGCAGCAACGCCGCGCGGCCTTTCGCGCCCTGTAAGGCATAGATTTTGGTTATGTTGGACGTGAAGACATCAAGACCCGAGCCGATCGCCGCAACCGAGGCATTGACCTGCTCCAACTGGGTCGCCAACAGCTGCCGGGCATCTTCGAGACGCGGCATGTGTCCGTCCTGGATATCGAGCGCCTTGACGTCGTTGTCGACCGCTTCCCACTCGGCTTCGATCTCGTCCAGCATCTCTTTACGCTCGGCGATCTCATCGCTCAACACACGGCTGACTTGCTCCAACGGGGCGACCCCGGCCATCAACTTCACGGCGTGGCTGTGCGGATGCGGTGTCGTAATCTCGCGCTGTGCCAGATAGAACGACTCGACAAACTCTTCGTACGCAAAACCAAGAATGACCAGCAAGCGATCGGCGACGGGCCGAACCCCGCGCGCAATCGGATTATCGACATCGTCCGCGGTGCTCAGCTTCGCGCTGTGCTTACCGTCGCGATCGAGAAACCGCGACAACACATAGCGTTGGTCTTCGACCGAAAACTCGAGTGTCACGGCGCAATGGTTTTCGCCCCAGCGAACGACCTTGTCGATCTCATCTTCGGGTACGGAAAACGTCCGGCCGAAAAGCGCAAAACACACGGTTTCACCGATACTGCTCTTGCCTGACTCGTTGGCGCCACTGATACCGATCAGACCCTTATCCGCCAGATCGATCGAGAGTTCGGCGTATTTGAGTACATTGGTCGCACGGATACTGTGAATGATCACGATCGCCCCTCCGCTTCGAGCCGGATGAGACGGTCGAGCACCATGTCTTTTGCCTGGCGATAATGCCGCTCATCGAATGTCTCTCCCGAATTGAGGCGACGTTCGAATTCGGCCTCGCAGTATGCGGAGAATTCCTCTGAGGGCGCTTTGGCCCCTGACGGTTGTCCTGCGCGCTTGGTCATTGGCAACTCCAGATCGGCATTCGATATTCCAGCCGGATAGTATAAGGGCTCAAGCAGGCGCGTTCAGAGACGAAATGGGCCAACGGACTCAGCTCAGCACCTGAAAATATACCGACAACCCGGGAAGATCGACTTCGCGCACGCTCAGCCGCAGCGTTTGGCCAAGTTCATAATCTGGCGACAAGCGGATACGCGTCTCGATTGCCAGTTCCGGGATGATCACGACCACCTTGCGCTCTTCGAGCGAGACCACAACAGCATCGCCCTGCCATTCGGCGTTTTGCTGTAAATAGACAAGTTTCCAGTGCTGGTTGGACTGCCGCTCTGCCTTCCGGATCAGCGCACCCGCCGCGTCGAGCCCGGTGGTCCGCTCAAGTATTTCCTCGGCCGTGGCGGGCGTTCCCGCCGTAACCGCCGCACGTAGCTGCTGATGCACGACCAGATCTGCATAGCGACGCAACGGACTGGTGGCCCGCGCATACGCTTCCAGACCCAAGCCGAAATGCGGTGCAGGTTCCAAAGAAGCACGACTCGGCTTAAAAAAACGCCGGTAGGCATACATCGCCGGCATGCCGATAGGCTCCGCCACCTCATCCGGTGCTGGTTGCATCGCAAAGGGGATTGGAATCGCCGCCGCCAACGCATAACGCGCGGCAGCCTCACCGGCCATCAGCATCGCATCCGTGACCATGTCGCGACTCGCCAACTTGGGTAATGGACGAATAAGCACACGTCCATCAACGACACGCACCGAAACCTCAGGCAAATCAATCCGAGCAGCGCCCCTCGCCTTGCGCCGTTCGCGATAGGCGTCAGTGATACGGCGCATCGCGGCAAACGGCTGCTCGGCCATTCGCTGATCGATTTGGTCATAGCTGGCGCGCTGCACCTTCACCCAGGAAGGCACAACGTCAATATCGACGACCTGTTCACCATCGAATCGGAAACCAAAGGATAACGCTGGCGATTGCGCGTCGAGCCCAAGGCCCAGCTGATGGGTGACCGCCTCCGGCAGCATGGTATGGACCTGTTCTGGCAGATAAAGGTTGGCGCCGCGTTGGCGGGCAGCCAGGTCCATGTGACTGCCGGGTCGGACCAGTGCGGCGACATCGGCGACGTGCACCCACAGGCGATCACCGTCGACACTGATCGCGTCGTCTGGATCCTGGTTGCCGGCATCATCGATTGCCCAGGCTGCCAACCCGGTCAAGTCGCGACGCGGCTCATCGGCGAGCGCCGGCAGGCCGATCGCCAGGGTATCCAAATCGATGCCGAGGCGTCTCGGCCAGGGATTGTGATTGGCCTGCCAATAGCCGCACCGAACAAGAAACCGATGCGCTGATTCAGTCGTTTCCGGTTGCGAAAACGCACCGAGAATGCGGCTGCGATCGGCTGCGCCGAGTGCCACTCTCTCGACCTCGGCCAACTGTTTACGGTCATCGTCGTTGAGCTCAGCTTTTTCGACGCGCCGCAGAAAAGCCTCCCAATCCGCCTCGGCCTGGGCCTTTGCAGCGCGTTCTGCCCGTGTCTGCTGGACGGCTTTGGCAGTCCGTCTGCGGATGTTGTCGAGGCCGCCTTCGAAATACAGCCCATCTTGCAGCGCCTGCCAGGCGCCCCAGGCACTCGCCGGCGTGAATTCGCCGAACAATAACTCGGCCAGGTCCGCCAGCGAGACCATCTCTCCCTCGAGCAATTCCCACGCTTCCTCGAGCGCGGGGGGTGCTGTCGCCAGCGCGCCCAGCGAGCTGAGTGGACCGGGGTGCAGCAATTTCACGTCCTTGCCGCGCACGCGCTTGGCTTTGCCCCCTTCCATCTGGATGGTGATCTTCTCGCCCACCTCGGTGACGATGGCAGGATGAATCTTGTACAGCACCAGGCTGCCGGAGCGTGGGGCAATGGCGGAGTTTGGCAAGGAGTATCCCCAGACGTAGCAGATCAATGCGGGCGAAGGATTGGTTATCATACCGGCTTTGGCCTTCGCGTTTCGCATTCGGCCCTACTTGGAAACCGAGAAGAATGACTAAATTGCTGGAACTGACGGGGCACCAACCAGGCGCCGACATCGCTTTCCCGGACTGCGCCATCACCGATCTTTCGCACTTCGGACTGATCAAGTTGTCGGGTGCCGACACGCGCAAGTTCCTGCAGGGCCAGGTCACCAACGATGTTAACGAGGTCACACCAACACACGCGCAGCTCAACAGCTACTGCAGCCCCAAGGGCCGTATGCTCGGCAGCTTTTGGTTGTTCCAGCGTGACGGCGATCTCTACATGCAACTGCCGGGCGAGAGACTCGCGCCCACCTTGAAGCGTATCGGCATGTTCGTGTTGCGTTCAGCGGTGGCTTTATCCGACGAGAGCGACGCGCTGCTGCGCTTCGGCCTTGCCGGAGAATGCAGTGCCAAGATGCTCAAAAATGCGCCCGAGCTGCCCTGGGCCACGCACACCGAGGCGGAAATTACGATGATGCGCCTGCCCGGTGATCGCCCCCGCTTTGAGTTACTCGGACCCGCGGATGCGATCGCCGCTTTGTGGAAAGACGTAGCCGAGCAAGCCACTGTTACGGGCCCCGCGTTTTGGACGTTAATGGACATTCGTGCCGGCCTACCGACCGTCTTTGACGAGACCACCGAGGCATTCGTGCCACAGATGGCCAACCTGCAGCTGATTGGCGGGGTGAACTTCAAAAAAGGCTGTTACACCGGTCAAGAAGTCGTTGCCCGAATGCAATATCTCGGCAGGCTCAAACGGCGGATGTACCGAGCCCGGCTGGATGTCGCCAGCGCACCAGCACCGGGCACCGAGATCTTCTCGCCGCACAGTGATTCAGGGCAAGGCGCGGGGCGCGTGGTGGACGCGGCAGCCTCTCCCGACGGCGGGTTCGAGGCGCTGGTCGTGCTGCAGATCAGCAGTGCCGAGAGCGGTGACCTCCATCTCGGCGCCGCTGACGGACCGACCCTTGAGCTGCTGCCATTGCCTTATGCCTTCGAAGCCACCGGGGAGTGAGCTTCCCTCAATTTCTGGCCGGCGTTTCCGGCTACAAAACCTCATCGCCCAACAAAGGCTCAATCCCACGATCGATCTCGGCGAAGTCCCGGCGTTTGCCAAGATCGGCATGGCAACTGAGGTCGAGATCGTCGCTGTCGCCGGCCCGGTCGAGCAAATCGACGAAATGCGTAGCTTGCCGGATGCATGACCCCGACGCCGGCTGACGGCGTCGGGGCGGATGTCTTGCTACTTGGCCAGCAACGCCGCGTGCGCCGCGGCCAGGCGTGCAACCGGCACCCTGGGCGGCGAGCAGGACACGTAGTTGAGCCCGGCAGCATGGCAAAACGCGATAGAAGACGGGTGTCCGCCGTGTTCGCCGCAAATCCCAACCGATAAGTCAGGTTTCACATCGCGACCCCATTTCACGGCAATCTCCATGAGCTTGCCGACCCCTTTCGTATCGAGAACCTCGAACGGGTTGTCGTGCAGGATGTCGTTTTGGTTGTACATCGGCAGGAACTTGTTCTCGGCGTCTTCGCGTGAGAAAGAAAAGACCGCCTGGGTCAGGTCGTTGGTGCCGAACGAGAAGAAATCGGCCTCTTCGGCGAGGCTCTCGGCCCGCATACAGGCCCGGACGACTTCGATCATGGTGCCAAAACGGCACTTCAGTTGCTGGCCCGTCGCCGCCTCAACGTCCGCCTTGATTTCATCAACGTGTCGCTTGATCCATTTCAGTTCAACGGCGGTACATACCTGTGGCACCATCATCTGTGGATGGACCTCCAGTCCGTTCGCCGCACATTCCGCCTCGGCCTCCAGGATCGCCCGGATCTGCATCCGATAAATCTCGGGGAAGGTGATACCAAGCCGCACCCCACGATGCCCAAGCATCGGGTTAACCTCGGTTAATGCGCGCACCTTGCGCAACATTTGCTCTTTCTTAGCGATCGCGGCTTCGACCATTTCAAGGCTGACGATTTCTTTCATGTCCGCCGTCGCATCGCCGCGGCTGGCAGAGTCCAGCAACAGCAGCGAGCTTGCCAAGACCTCCATCCCCCGCACCGAGTCCCGCAGGTGCTGCAGCTCAACAATGTCGCTGATCAGCTGACGTTCGGTCGGTAGGAATTCGTGGATCGGCGGATCCAACAGCCGGATAGTGACCGGCAGCGGTGCCATCGTTTCGAACAGACCACGGAAATCAGCACGTTGAATAGGCAGCAGGCGATCCAGCGCGTCCTGACGCTTACCAGCGTCTTCGGCAACGATCATCTCGATCACGATGGGTAAGCGGTCGACCGCGTTGAACATGCGTTCGGTACGACACAAACCGATGCCTTGCGCACCGAACTTGAGCGCTCTCGCCGCATCCGGGGGTGAATCCGCATTGGCCATTACGCGCAGGTGGGCCATTTCGTCGGCCCAACGCAGCAGTTGTTCGAGTTCCACCGTGAAATCCGGTTCCACCATCGGCACCTGGCCGAGGAACAGGTTGCCGCTCGAGCCATCGATCGTGATCATGTCGCCTTCGCGGATGATCGTCTTGCCTACAATCGCCTCGCGACGCTGGACATCCACCTGGATACCCTCAGCACCAGCCACACAGGGCTTACCCATGCCCCGGGCGACCACCGCCGCGTGCGACGTCTTGCCCCCACGGCTGGTCAGGATCCCCTCTGAAGCAAAGAAGCCATGGATGTCTTCGGGCTTCGTCTCTTCGCGCACAAGGATCACCGGGAGACCTTTCTCTTTACCCTGAACCTCTGCCCGGTCTGCATCAAACACGGCATGGCCAGAGGCCGCGCCAGGCGATGCGGGCAGGCCCTGTGCAAGCGCCTCACCTTTGAACGCCGGACTGAGACGCGGATACAACATCTGCTCGAGATGCATCGGATCTATCCGCAGCAGCGCCTGTTCCTTGTTTATCAACCCCGTCTGCACCATCTCGACCGAGGTCCGCACCATGGCGACGGCATTCATCTTGCCGTTGCGGGTCTGCAGGCAGTACAACACGCCACGTTCAATCGTGAATTCGAAGTCCTGGACCTCCTTGTAATGCGACTCGAGGCGGTCGCGCAGCTCATCCAACTGGCTCGCCATCTCCGGCATCTCATCGGCCAGGTCGTGAATCGGCTTCGGTGTACGGATCCCGGCGACGACATCCTCGCCTTGTGCGTTGGTCAGATATTCACCATACAGCTTGTCTTCCCCGGTGCCCGGATTGCGGGTAAACGCCACGCCAGTCGCCGAATCATTGCCGCGATTGCCAAACACCATCGTGCAAATGTTGACCGCCGTGCCGTTGGCCATCGCGGGTGTGATCTTGAACTCGCGCCGATAATCGACGGCACGTTTACCCATCCAGGAACCGAACACCGCCTTGATGGCAATCTCGAGCTGATCGAACGGGTCCTCTGGGAACGGGCGACCGGTATGTTCTTGAAACACCCGGAGAAACCGTTCGCTGATCTCTTTGAGATCATCAGCTGACAAACCGACGTCCTCGGACACGTGCGCGGCCTGCTTGACCGCGTCGAACTCGGCATCGAACACCTCATCCGGCACATCCATCGCCACTTTGCCGAATAGCTGAATGAATCGCCGATACGCGTCATAACCAAAGCGCGCATCGCCGGTCTGTTCTATCTCGCCCTTGAGCGTCTCGGCATTGAGACCGAGGTTCAGGATGGTATCCATCATGCCCGGCATCGACATCGCAGAACCACTGCGCACCGACACCAGCAATGGGTTTTTCGCGTCACCAAACCCCTTGCCGGTCGCCGTTTCGATCTGCGCCATCTGTTCGCGCACCTGGCGCATCATGTCCTCGGGCACCGCTTGGCTTGCAGAGTCGAGATAGTGAAGACAGGCCTCTGTGGTAATCACGAAACCCGGTGGAACATTCAGGCCGATCTGTGTCATCTCGCACAGATTGGCGCCCTTACCTCCGAGCAACTGTTTATCGCTACCGTTACCCTCGGTAAAGCCAAAGACCCACTTTTTTTCGTCAGCACTGGCGTTCACTACATCATTCCCCTTTGCTCTGATAAAACAAGATTTCGTTGGCCATCAGTCTCGCGCCTAACGTTTCCCGGCGAGGGCTCTTCAACGATCGCCGAGATCCACCACGCGTCTAAGACCGGCTTACTCTGTAAAACACGAACCGCATTGTCGCGCAACATCCTTCTCATCAATCGGGCACTCTGCGCCTTGTCGGCATTTCGCGCACCGATGTAGGTCTCTCTGTGTTAGCGCCGGCCATTGTTGTCAAACCGAACCGACAGGCCGAGTCGGCAGGGCTTATTTCCCTCAGCAATCCGGCCGCATATGCGGGAACAGCAAAACATCGCGTATCGACGGCGAGTCGGTGAACAACATCACCAGCCGATCGATGCCGATCCCTTCTCCCGCTGTTGGCGGCAGACCATGTTCGAGCGCGCGCAGGTAATCGGCATCAAAATGCATGGCCTCGTCGTCGCCCGCCTCTTTCTCTTCGACCTGACGACGAAAACGTTCCGCCTGGTCCTCTGGGTCATTCAACTCCGAAAAGCCGTTGGCAATCTCACGCCCACCCACGAAAAATTCAAAGCGGTCGCTGACAAAAGGATCCTCGTCGTTTTTCCGCGCTAATGGTGAGACCTCGGTCGGATAGGCCGTTATGAACGTGGGATCTTTCAACGCGTGCTCGACGGTCTTTTCAAAGATCTCGATCTGAACCTTGCCAAGACCATAAGTCGGCTTGATGACAACCCCCAAGCGTTCCGCATGAGCGGTCGCATCAGTTAGGCTATCGAGTTCGTCAGGGCTGATGGCGGGATTAAAATGCAGGATGGACTCCTTCACGGTCATGCGCGCGAAAGGCTTGCCGAAATCGTATGTCTCACCTTGATACCGGACCTGCGGATCACCCAAAAGATCGGTCGCAATACCACGCAGCAGTTCTTCGGTGCGGTCCATCAGCACCCTATAGTCGACGAACGCCTCATAGAACTCGATCATCGTGAATTCAGGATTGTGGCGTGATGAGAGACCCTCATTGCGAAAGTTTCGATTGATCTCAAAGACCTTCTCGAAGCCACCCACGACTAGGCGCTTGAGATACAGCTCTGGCGCGATCCGCAGATAAAGCGCCATATCCAGCGCGTTGTGGTGGGTCACGAATGGCCGGGCCGTCGCGCCACCCGGAATCACCTGCATCATCGGCGTTTCGACCTCGAGGAACCCGGCGTCAACAAAGTAGCGTCGGATGTAGTCGACGATCTTCGAACGCATAACGAAAGTATCGCGCGCATCCTCGTTGACGATCAGGTCAACGTAGCGTTGGCGGTAGCGTTGTTCTTGATCCGCCAGGCCGTGCCATTTTTCCGGCAGCGGGCGCAGTGATTTCGTCAGTAAGGTTGCATCATCGAGGTAGACGTATAGATCGCCTTTACCGGATTTGTGTACCGGTCCCTCGCCGCCAACGATGTCACCGATGTCCCACGCCTTGATTTGTATGGCGAGATCTTCCGGCAGATTCTTCTTATCGACGTAAAACTGAATGCGGCCGGACATATCCTGAATCACGATGAAGGGGCCTCGACGGGCCATCACCCTGCCTGCAACGCGGGCGCGCTGGCACAGCGCTTCAAGCGCTTCTTTCGATTTTTCGCCCAAGCTGTCTTGCAACTCAGCCGCGAGCACGTCTCGCCGGAAGTGGTTTGGAAAGGCGATACCATTCTCGCGAATCACCGCGAGCTTTTCCCGGCGCTGTGCGATGAGTTTGTTTTCGTCTTGTTGCTGTTCAGTCATATTTCTTGTGGTCGTAAAAACCGCTAGCGCATTCGCGCCAGCTGGAGATTCGATGCTTTTAGATTGGGCTTAATCTGTCACAGTCCGCTTTTCAGGCTGGCTTCGATAAACAGGTCCAAGCCGCCATCCAACACCGCCTGGGTGTTGCCGGTCTCGACGTTGGTGCGTAGATCCTTAATGCGCGACTGGTCGAGCACATAGGAGCGGATTTGGCTGCCCCAACCGATGTCGGATTTTGTGTCTTCCAGGGCCTGAGCGCTCTCGCTGCGCTTCTGCATCTCGAGCTCGTACAGTTTGGCCTTCAACTGCTTCCACGCCTGGTCGCGATTCTTATGTTGCGACCGGTCGTTTTGGCACTGCACCACGATGCCGGTCGGCATATGGGTCAAGCGAATCGCCGAATCTGTCTTGTTGACGTGCTGACCGCCGGCGCCGGAGGCACGGTAGGTATCGGTTCGGACATCCGCCGGGTTGATCTCGATTTCGATCGAATCGTCGATCTCCGGTGACACAAAGACCGAACTGAATGACGTGTGCCGGCGATTACCGGAGTCGAAAGGTGATTTGCGGACCAGACGGTGTACACCGGTTTCGGTCCGCAACCAGCCGAACGCATAGTCACCTTCGAAACGGATCGTCGCAGATTTGATCCCCGCAACGTCACCAGGCGACGCTTCCATCAGTTCGGTCTTGAAACTGTGTTGTTCGCCCCAGCGCAGGTACATCCGCAGGAGCATCTCTGCCCAGTCCTGCGCTTCGGTACCACCCGACCCGGCCTGAATATCGAGAAAGGCATTGTTCTGATCGGCTTCGCCCGAGAACATTCGGCGAAATTCGAGCTCGGCGACCCGTTTCTCGAACTCATCCACGTCAGCAGAGACCGCGTCTACGGTCTCTGCGTCGTCCTCCTCGACGGCCATGTCGAGCAGATCGGCGCCATCGTCAAGTCCGGCCGCCAGTTCGTCCATATTGACGACGACCGCCTCGAGTGCCGCACGCTCTTTACCGAGCGCCTGCGCGCGATCTTGATCATTCCAGATCTCGGGATCTTCAAGCTCCCGCAAAACCTCGGTCAAACGCTCCTGCCTGCCCTCGTAGTCAAAGGTACCCCCTGAGGGACTGCAATCGTCCCCTCAGATCGGCGATTTTATTGGTGATGGGATTGATGTCCTGCATGCTGACCCCTGGAAAACTTAGCCTGATAGTCTATAGCAAGCCGCGCTGACATCGAAATCCCATGATGGCTGCGCGGACCCGCCTAATTGGCTGGAAACAGACCCTTGAACGGCTGGCCGCGGCGTGGCTCCGCCATCATGCCGGCGACAGTGTCTCGCCAGGCGAGATAATGCTCGGTTTGCTTGTGCGCTGCCGCATCGGCTTCGCTGCGATAGGCCTCGTACAGAATAAAATGGGTGGCATCGTCGGCATCCTGAAGGATGTCGAAGCGCAGATTGCCAGGCTCTTGCACAGAGGCCTCGTGGTTCCGGCGGCAGGCCGCCGTGAATGCCGCTAACGCGTCGGGCTTCACCGTGACGTGCACCAAAGTGACATGCATGATTGTCAGCTCCTTGTTTTTTCATCAGGGCCCGTTGTCTCGGGCCCAGAATCCGCATGATGGGCGATCCAGGCCGATAAAAACATGGTCAGTACAACACTAGCCGCGAAGGCATAGATACCGATCTCGACGTGTGCCTGCGCCATAACACCCAATTTGACCGAGACGACGAGCAGCGCCACAACAAACACATCGAGCATCGACCATTTTCCGTATACCGACAGCCAGTGGAGGTGGCGGCGGTGGCGCTCGCCGCGCGCCGCATCGAAGTTCCAGATCAGCAGCAGGATCAGCAGTTTCAGGATCGGAAAAACCACGCTAAAGGCGCCGATCAACACGAACAGTCCCCATTCCGCTTCCTGGGCGAGTTGTTGCAATGCCGAGAGCAGGCTCACGGTGTTGGTGAAGAAATAGAACTTTTCGAGCGTGAGGATCGGCGCCTGCACCCCGTAAAGCAGCAGACCCGCGGCGGCAATCAACAAGCCATTGATGATCACCCCGGCCAGTGGACGTTGGAACGCATAGCTGTTGGAGAAACTCATGGAAAACTAACGACCCTGGTCAACGGGCACGATCGACCGACCACTCAACCAACCAGCCCGGCTCACCCGGGCCGGCGACGAAGGGCTCACAGACACAGCAGTTCGCAATCGCGGCCACTTGACCATCGACCCAGATCACAGGAAGGAACGGTCGCTGCCAGGGCGGGATCCCGTTTTCCTGCGAAATAGCCTTGAACGTCCGCCGCCCTTGTCGCCCAGCCGGCTGACACCGTAGCCCTTCGCGCCTGAAGCCGATCTGGATCTCACTGTCATCCCAATAGCGTTGCGGGATCCCTCCCGCACCGGACCGACGTTGCACTGCACCCATTTCCAGCTCGACGACCGCTTGGCCGGCCGGCCAGGGTAACGTGACGCAGGTGGGCTCAAGCGGCGGCGTGTGAATCATCCACGCAGCGTTCGCGTAGCGTCGTAATTGATACTCACCGAGCGAGAAGCAGACGGCGGCATCGTCGCCTGCTTGCAACAGTTGCTCCAAGACCTCCTGCATCTGAGCCGCACTTGGCGCGGGCACCCCGAACCGCTGCAACCAGCGCAACAGCAGCGCGCGTTGCCGGAAAGCCGAAAGCTGGGCAAACCTGACCAGGTCAATCCGATCAGCCGAGAGCGCTGTCCGGCCCAGGTCCTCTTCGGCTTGCTGTCGCAGTGCCTCCAGCGCGCCTGCGCAGTGTCCGGCAGACCGTGCAAGGCTTTGCGATGCTGCAGGCCAACGAGTACGCAAGGTGGGTAACACCGCATGCCGCAGAAAATTGCGGTCAGGCGTGATCGACGCATTGCTGGGATCTTCCAGCCAGCGTTGGCCATGCTGTCCAGCCCAATCGCTCAGGTCTTGTCGCGACTGTCCGAGCAATGGTCGGCCATGCCAACCCGGCGCAAACGGCCGAACAGGAGGCATCGCGGCGAGTCCGGCGACTCCCGCGCCCCGCAACAGCTGCAACAACACGGTTTCCGCCTGGTCGTCGAGATGATGCGCGGTCAGTAACAGGGTTCGCGGCGGCAACACCGCCCTGATCGCCCCATACCGCGCCGCTCGAGCCGCAGCCTCCGGGCTTTCGCCCCTGGCCGGGCGGGCATCAACCGCTTTGGCGATCAATGGGACACCGAGTTGATCACATACCGCCTGACAGTGAACCGCCCAGTCCCCGGAATCGTCCTGCAGACCGTGATCGATATGGATCGCCTGTAGCGGGGCAGAGAGCTGGCGGCGCTGTTCGGCAAGCGCCTGGAGCAGTACGGTCGAATCAAGACCACCGCTGAAGCCCACCCAATAGGCATCGGGTTTGGGGAAATTCCGGCAGAGGTGCCGGACCAGACGCTCTGGATCGAAACCCGGCCCGCTGCGTTTAGCCGGCAACGACACCGTAGCTCATCAGGCGTTCGTAACGGACCTCGAGCAGGCGATCGAGGGAGACCTCTCTGACCTCGTCGATCGCCTTGATCAGGGCGGCTTTGAGGTTGCGCGCGATCGCATCGAGATCTCGATGCCCACCACCCAGCGGCTCCGGAATAATGTCATCGATCAGTCCATGTTCCTTGAGCTGCGGCGAGGTGATCGCCATTGCTTCAGCTGCCAAGGGGGCTTTTTCCGCATCTTTCCACAGGATGGACGCGCACCCCTCTGGTGAGATGACCGAATAGGTGCTGTACTCGAGCATCAGCAGTCGGTCTGCCACGCCTATTGCCAAAGCACCACCCGAGCCACCTTCGCCGATCACCGTCGCCACGATCGGTGTGCGAAGCCCGGCCATTTCGAACAGGTTGCGGGCGATAGCCTCGCTCTGACCACGCTCTTCCGCGCCAACCCCGGGATACGCACCGGGTGTGTCGATAAACGTCACCACCGGCAGCTTGAAACGCTCGGCGAACTTCATCAGGCGCAGCGCCTTGCGATAACCCTCGGGCCGTGGCATGCCAAAATTGCGGCTGATCTTCTCTTTGGTATCGCGTCCTTTTTGATGCCCGATCAGCATCACGGCACGACCGTCAATTCGGCCGATCCCGGCGACGATCGCCTGATCATCGGCGAACGCACGGTCACCATGCAATTCCTCGAAATCGTCCATGATCCGCGAGACGTAGTCCAGGGTATAAGGCCGCAGGGGATGACGTGCCAGCTGCGAGATCTGCCAGGGGGTTAGGTTCGAAAAAATCGACTCGGTCAGTGACCGGCTCTTGCCTTCCAAACGCTCGATTTCTTCCTGGATGTTGATCTCGTTGTCATTGCCAACAAGACGCAACTCCTCGATCTTTGCCTGCAATTCGGCAATCGGTTGCTCAAAGTCGAGGAAATCAAGATTCATCGGCGAAGATCCCACAGGCGAGCGCTGATGCGCGTTCGTAACCGATTATTATACCCCAAGCCCGACAGCTGATTGTCAGCGTGTGCCAATCTTCCGCATTCAGCCCGACTGAGCAAAGTCGACAACGGCGTTCTGCTGCGCTTGCCTGGTCGGGCCGAATCGCAGCGTCACGGCATCGGCGCCGAACAAGCGGTGCAACTGCCGAAGCAACGCGTCGGTCGGGCTGACGCGCCAGCTATCGCCACAACGCAGCATCGCCTCGGCACCATCAGACTGGTAGCGCAAACGCAGCTCACAGTCACCGCCGACCGCCGGCTCTATGACCCGGCGGAGTTGTTGCATAGCCGATGCCGGTGAGCCGTGTTCGGTCATCCAACTGTTGTCAATTGCGATCTCGAGAACCACGGCCCGCTGCAGACGGGTTTGCTCTAGCGTGCACAAGCGCTCGGCCCGCAGGCTGAGCCCCCCTCGATATTCATCGTGAACCAGCCTCCCTTCGACCAGGAGTACACGATCATTGGCGACTTCGTCGCGGTACTGCTCACAAGCCTCGTTGAACAGCGCCGCCTCGATGCGCCCGCTCTTGTCGTCGAGCAGCATCGATACCATCGTGCCGCCGCGCGTATTGCGCCGGTTGACGGCAACCACCATCCCGGCCACGGTCACCTTCTTGCCGCCACCACGCCGCCCGCGGGTTTCGCGCGTGTCGTCGAGGCTCAGGCCGGCTATGCGGGTTTTGCAAAGCACCTTGAGATCCTCTCGGTAGAAGTCGATCGGATGCCCGGTGAGAAACAGCCCCAGCGTCTCTTTCTCGCCGGCAAGTCGCTGATCGTCGTCCCACTCGTCGACACGATCGGGGACCATACCCGCCGTTGGTGCGACGGGCGTCGGTTCCGACATGCCAAACAAGTCGTTTTGTCCGGCTGCCAGCATCGCCGCCTGTTGCTCGGCCATTTTCAACGCGAGCGGCAACTGGATCATCAGGGTCGCACGATTCTCACCAAGATGGTCGAGGGCACCGGCACGGATCAGTGCCTCGAGTACCCGGCGATTGGCCTTCTTGAGATCGACTCGTCGGCAAAAATCGAACAGATCCCCAAAGGCACCACCGCTGCCGCGCGCCTCGACAATGCCTTCGATCGCGCCCTCGCCGACCCCCTTGATCGCACCCAGGCCATAAATCACGGTGCGGTCGCCGTCGATGCTGAACATGTATTCAGAGCGATTGACGTCAGGTGGCTCGACATTCAGCGCCATCGCACGACATTCCTCGATAAAGGTCACGACCTTGTCCGTGTTGTCCATGTCGGATGACAAGACCGCTGCCATGAACGCCGCCGGGTAGTGGGCCTTTAGCCACAGCGTCTGGTATGAAACCAATGCATAGGCAGCAGAATGCGATTTGTTGAACCCGTAGCCCGCGAACTTCTCCATCAGATCGAAGATGTAGCGGGCGGTCGCCTCTTCGACCCCGCGTGCCACGGCGCCCTTGCGAAAGATTTCGCCCTGCTTGGCCATCTCTTCAGGCTTCTTCTTGCCCATCGCCCGGCGCAACAGGTCCGCGCCGCCCAGCGTGTAGTTGGCCAGGACCTGTGCAATCTGCATGACCTGTTCCTGGTACAGGATCACACCATAGGTCGAAGCAAGGATCGGCTCCAGGTCTGGATGCGGGTAGACGACGGCCTGGTGACCATGCTTTCGTGCAATGAAGTCATCGACCATGCCGGACTGCAAAGGCCCTGGTCGATAAAGGGCAACCAATGCCGTGATGTCATCGAATGAGTCTGGTTGCAGCTTGCTGACGAGCTGCTTGATACCGCCGGATTCCAACTGGAAAACCGCGGTCGTCGCGGCCCGCTTCAGCAGCGCGAAGGCCGCACGGTCATCCACCGGTATCGTCGCAATATCGATTGGCGACTCGCCGAGCGCCTCGCGCTCACGATTCACGGTCTTTACCGCCCAATCGATAATGGTCAGGGTCCGAAGGCCAAGGAAATCGAACTTGACCAGCCCGGCCGCTTCGACGTCATCCTTGTCAAATTGCGTGACCAGATTGCTGCCATCCGGTTCGCAATACAGCGGCGTGAAATCCGTCAGCTTGCCGGGTGCAATCACCACGCCGCCGGCGTGTTTGCCGGCGTTGCGCGCCAGCCCTTCAAGCCGACGAGCCATGTCCAACAGCTGGGTGACCTCCTCGTCCTGCTCATAGGCCTGGCGCAGGTCTTCGCTCTCGGCCAGCGCCTTATCGAGCGTCATGCCCAGCTCGAACGGCACCATCTTTGCCACCCGGTCGGTGAAGCCATAGGCGTGGCCCAGCACCCGACCAACATCGCGTACCACCGCCTTCGCGGCCATTGACCCGTAGGTGATGATCTGCGACACCGAGTCCCGCCCGTAGCGCTGCGCCACGTAGTCGATTACCAGATCGCGTCGATCCATACAGAAATCGACATCGAAGTCCGGCATCGACACACGCTCCGGGTTGAGGAAGCGCTCAAACAGCAGATCGTGTTCGAGTGGGTCGAGGTCGGTGATCTTCAACGCATAGGCGACCAACGAGCCCGCACCGGAACCACGGCCTGGCCCTACCGGGACGTCGTTATCTTTGGCCCATTGAATGAAATCCGCGACAATCAGGAAGTAGCCGGGAAAACCCATCGAGATGATCACGTCCAGCTCGGTCTGCAGCCGTTCGTCGTAGGGACGCCGGCGTTGCTCGAAATCCGCCGCGTCACGCTGCAAGATTCGGTCGAGCCGGCTCTCGAGGCCCTTGATCGATTCGGCGCGAAAGAACGCGTCGATCGTCATCCCGTCCGGGATCGGAAAATCCGGCAGAAAATTCTGGCCCAGGGTAATCTCGAGATTGCAGCGTCGGGCAATCTCGACGCTGTTCTCCAGCGCCTCCGGTAGATCGGCGAACAACTCCACCATCTCTTGTGGCGTGCGCAAGTACTGTTCCGCTGAATATTTCTGGACCCGCCGCGGGTCGTCGAGCGTGCGGCCCTCGTGGATACAAACCCGCACCTCGTGCGCGGCGAACTCGTTCGGCGAGAGGAAACAGACCTCGTTGGTTGCCACGACGGGAATACCGTGGGCGCTGGCCAGCGACACACTCGCATGCAGGCAGGCCTCTTCGAATGGCCGGCCCGTTCGCACCAGCTGCAAGTAGTAGCGATCACCGAACAAGCCCTGCCAATGCAGCAGCCGCTGCTTGGCCAATTCGAGGTTGCCGGCAATCAGCGCCCGCCCCACATCACCATCGCGTCCGCCGGATAGGGCGATAAGCCCGGCCGTTGATTCAGCGGTAAACCAGCTCGCTTCGAGCATCGGCACGCCGAGATGTTGCCCTTCGCGATAACTGCGCGAGACCAACTCGGTCAGGTTACGGTAGCCGTCAAGATCCTGAGCGAGGAGCACCAATCGGTCGGGCTTCTGGGTGTCCTGCGGATTCCTGACCAGCAGGTCGGCGCCGGCAATCGGTTTGACACCCGCTGCGATAGCGGCCCTGTAGAACCGAACCAACGCAAACATGTTCGACTGATCTGTCAGCGCAACGGCCGGCATCTGCTGTTCGGCAACCTGGCTGACAAGCGGCTTTATCCGCGCGACGCCGTCGACCAGCGAATACTCCGAGTGGACATGCAGGTGGACAAAACCGGGCGCCATAGGGAGGGACATGCTCTTGGGTCGGAGGTGTGATGGCTGTCAGAATAACCCGCTGTTACAGGCTAGGCCAATTCGTCAATCGAGCCCGTGCAGCCACCACCACAATAGTTAAATATTTTTTTAATTATATTCTATAACTTTATGTTTTTACTGATTATCACTTTGGCTACGGGGCCGAAAGAACGACGATGAATCTGCAGCGGACCGAGTTCGACGAGCGCCGCGAGATGCTGACGCGTCGGATAGCCTTTGTGCGAGTCAAACCCGTAACCCGGATAGCGCTCGTGCAATGCAGTCATCTCCCGGTCACGCGTCACTTTGGCAATGATCGACGCGGCTGAAATGCTGGGCTCGGTCGCATCGCCGCCAACGATCGCCCGCGCCGGGCACGCCAGACCATCAGGCACCCGATTGCCGTCGATGAGCGCCCTCGTCGGCGTTATCGGCAAAGCCGCAACGGCGCGACACATGGCAAGCAGACTGGCATGAAGGATGTTCAGCCGATCAATCTCATCAACCTCTGCGCGTCCAACCGCCCACGCCAATGCGCCCGCGGTAATTTCGCCGTAGAGTCTCTCACGACGACGCTCGCTGAGTTTCTTTGAATCGGCCAGGCCAGCGACGGGGCTCAATGGGTCAAGGATCACCGCTGCGGCCACCACCGCACCAGCCAGCGGCCCGCGACCGACTTCGTCAACGCCGCAGATAAATTCGTCAGACAATGCCCCGCTCCTGCATCAGCTTGATGACGGCCTCGGCCGCCACATTATCGGTGTCCATCTGTAGCGTCGCGTGGACCTCGGCATATCGATTCGCTATCTCACGCCGCAGCGCCTCGTTATCGAAGTAACGCTTCAAGGGCGGCAACAGCTGATCGGGTGTGCAGGCATCCTGGATCAATTCTGGCGCCAGCACATCGCCCGACAACAGGTTGGCCATCGCGACGTTTTCGATGCGAACGAGTCGCAGCCAACGTACGAGACGATAGGTTGCCGGATTGACTTTGTAGCCGACCACCATTGGGCATTTGCTTAGCAACGCCTCGAAAGTCGCCGTACCAGAGGCTACCAGCGCAACATCTGCAGCTGCCAATGCCCGCGCCGTGTCTTCGATCACCAGATGCACCGAAAGCTCTGGTGCACACTTCGCCAACGCCGTTTCGAAGATGTTGCGGGTTGTTGAGTTCGCAAGCGGCACGACAACCTGGAGCCCGGCAACCTGCGCGGACAACCGCTGCACGGTTTCGATGAAAGGTGAAGACAGCCGGGACACCTCGCCGCCTCGACTGCCTGGCAACACGGCAATGGTCGGTTGGTCCGACCTCAGGTGCAGGGCTCGCCGCGCCCCGTCACGGTCAGGTTCGATCGGGTAGGCATTCGCGAGCCGATGTCCGACATACTCGGCAGTGATCCCATAACGTGCAAGAAAGTCTTTTTCGAAAGGAAAAATCACCAGCAGACGATCGACGGCCCGCCGAATCTTCCGCACCCTGCCCGTGCGCCACGCCCACACCGTGGGGCTGACATAGTGAACCGTCGGGACACCCTGATCGCGCAGCCGGGCTTCAAGCGTCAGATTGAAGTCGGGCGCATCAACACCAATGAATACAGCCGGTGGCGTGTCAAGCCAGCGCTTGGTCAAGCTCGCTCGCAACCGCAACAGACGCGGCAGGTGGCGTAACACCTCGAAGATGCCCATCACCGAAAGTGCATCCATCGGCGCCCAGCAGTCGACTCCCTCACGCTGCATACGCGGCCCCGCCACACCTTCGAAAACGACCTCAGGGAGCTTATGTTTGAGCGCCGACATAAGCCCGGCGGCCAGCAGGTCACCCGATGGCTCCGCAGCAACGATAGCTATTCGCAGTGGCGCCGCAAGCCCGGTCACGCTCAGCGTACGATGCTGCGTTCGCTGGCGGTCAGAAAATCAGAGATCCGCCGCAGATCGGCGCTGAATTCTGCGCGCTGCGCGATTTCTTGTTTGGCGGCCGCGAGCGGCAGACCGGCGGAATAAAGTGTCCGGAATGCGCGCTTGATTTCGGTGATGCGCTCCGCAGAAAAATCGCGACGCCGCAGCCCTTCGCTGTTGATGCCACGTGGCTTAGCGGGTTGCCCTGCCACCATGATGAACGGCGGCACGTCTTTGCTGATGGCGCTGCCCATACCGGTAAAGCAGTGCGCCCCGATACGACAGAACTGGTGAACGATACTGAAGCCGCCCAAGATAGCCCAATCATCGACATACACGTGACCACCAAGTGACGCCGCGTTAGACATGATTACGTGATCGCCAATCTGGCAATCGTGGGCAACATGCGTGTACGCCATCAGCAGGTTATCGCTGCCTATGCGGGTCAGCGAATTGTCTTGTGCAGTACCCCGATGGATGGTTGTGAATTCGCGTATGCGATTACGCTCGCCAATCTCCAACCGGGTCGGCTCACCGGCGTATTTCTTGTCTTGCGGCTCTTCGCCGATCGATGCGAATTGATAAATCCGGTTATCGCGTCCAATCGATGTTTCGCCGTTGATCACGACATGCGGGCCAATCTCGGTACCGGCTGCGATACGCACGTCAGGACCGATGACCGTGAATGGCCCGATCATGACGTTCTCGTCGATCTCCGCTGACGGATCGATCGCCGCACGCGGATCAATCATGGTTCAGAGATTCCGCGCCGTGCACATAATCTCCGCCGACGCGACCATTTTCCCAGCCACTTTCGCTTCTGCCGCAAACACCCAGATTTCACGACGATTCTTCAGCACTTCAACCTCGAAAACCAGCTGATCGCCGGGCACGACCGGGTGCTTGAAACGCGCCTTGTCGACCCCAACCAGATAGTAAATGGCCTCCTTCGGTACCTCAGCACTCTCCATCGCCAACAAGCCGGTCGCCTGCGCCATGGCTTCGATCAAAAGCACCCCTGGCATCACCGGCTTACTCGGGAAATGGCCCTGAAAAAAAGGTTCATTTATCGAGACATTCTTAATTGCCACCAGGCGCTTGCCGGGCTCGCTCTCGAGTACGCGATCAATCAGCAGGAACGGATACCGATGCGGAAGCAGGCTTTGTATCTTCTGAATATCCATCGCGCTTGATCTTCCTCCAATCACGTAGCGATCTCTCGATCCTGTGGCGTCCATTCAGCCTTCGGACTTATCTTTTTCACGCAGACTCGCGACTTGTTTTTCCAACGACTTCACTCGCCGAACCATATCATCCAGATATTTGAGACGGGCAAAGTTTTTCATCCAAACTGTGTGTTCCATCGCAGGCACAGTACTGGTGTAGAGCCCTGGTTTGTTGATCGAACGCGTGACTGACGTTGCCCCCGAGATATGCACATGATCCCCGAGCTCAATATGACCGGTGATACCCGCAGCACCGGCTATCGTGCAGTATTCGCCAATTTGCGACGAACCCGCGATGCCCGCACAGCCGGCAATCGCGGTATGTTTTCCGATGCGAACGTTGTGGGCTACATGCACCTGGCTATCCAGTTTCACACCGTCCGCAATCACCGTATCACCGATCGCCCCACGATCAATTGACGAGCAAGACCCCACTTCGACATCATCGCCAAGCACGGTCCCGCCTATCTGCGGGACCTTTACCCACTCGCCTTCATTGTTCGCAAGACCAAAACCATCTCCACCGATCACTGCGCCAGGATGGATCAGGCACCGCTGACCAAGACGAGTTCGTGGCCCCAGCGTTACTGACCCCACCAGCCACGTCTCCGATCCAACGGTTACGTCTTCCAGTAACACGCAGTTGGGTCCGATCTTGACCCCTGTACCAATCACGGCGCCGGCACCGATAAATGTCCCCGGGCCAATCTCAGCGCTCTTGTCGATCTGCGCGTCAGCGGCCACGGTCGCCGAAGAATGAATACCCGCCACCGCATCAGACGCTGGATAGAGCGCGTTCATCACGATCGCATGGGCAAGGTAGGGGTTGTCGCTAATCAGGCAGTCGACCGGGCATGCATCGGCATCGTCGGCAGAGAGAATAACCGCGCCGGCCCTGGAATCCTTCAGGAGGTTCTTGTAACGCGCATTCGCGAGGAAGGTGATCGCATCAGCGCCCGGCTTGATCCAGTGTCTGAACCCGCTTGACCGTGCGTTGATCATCGCCACGTAACTCGCATCCGGTTAGACGCGCGATCTCACCCAAGCTCAGTGCCGGCGCCGTGTTCTCCCCCACCCTTACTCCGACGCCGCATCCAGTTCACGCATCCGCGCAAGAACTTTGTCCGTTATGTTGGCCCGTGCCGACGCCCACGTCACACCACTTTCAAGCACCACATCAAGACCTTCCGCAATCGCCACCTCAGCGATAACCTCGGCCAGCACGCGACGCAAGCGATCCATTTCTTCATTCAGTCGCAGTCGACGATCGCTTGCCAACTCTTCTTGGGCGTTTTCCAGCCGCAGCTTGCGTGACCGGATATCGCGCTGAAGCTTCTTCGACTCGGTGTCGCCGATCTCAGCGCCATCCTTCGAAAGCTCTGCCTCCAACCTGGCAATCTGTTCTTGCTGAGCGGTCAGTCTTTCTTCGCGCGACTTGAAGTCCGACGCAATGCGCTCGCGCAAACGGTTTATCTGCGGCACTTCCCGCTGAAGCTTCGCGACGTCGACGACCGCAACCGAAACGTCAGACGCAAACCCGAGACCGGCCCAACCGAAAAAGAGTAAAAAGACAACAATACAGGCTCTCATATCAGATGCCCCTTCAGAAGGTTTGACCGAAATTAAACTGGAACTGTTCTTCTTCATCTTGGCCATCCGTCTTTAGCGGCACGGCATAGCTAACCGTCAGCGCCCCGATCGGCGACAACCAGGAAGCACCCAATCCGGCTGAATAGCGCAATTCATCCGGATCGAACAGGTCTGTCTGTTTGGTGTTGACGACACTGCCAAAGTCGAAGAAGGCCCCCAGACGGACCGATTCGATAGCATCTGCAAACGGCGGAGGAAACAACAACTCTACGTTTCCCGTATAAGCGGCGTTACCACCAAGCGAGTCACCCTGCGAGTCCCGTGGACCAATCGATCGGGCTGCATAACCGCGGATGGAACCGGGGCCACCGCCGAAATAATTCTCCCAGAGCGGCAGTGCGGACGTATCGCCGTAAGAATCCCCGTAGCTGATCTCGCCATTCAGCGAGAAAGTCAGATTGTCTGCGAGAGGCCAGTAGCGACGATGCTCGTAAGATGCCTTGTAGTAGGTCAAGTCGCTACCCGGCACGCTCAACTCGCTGAATAACGCCTGGACGCCGCCTGATTTCGGAAAAATTGCGCTGTCGCGCGAATCCTGACGCCAGCTCAACGTTGTCTCAAAATTCAGGAAGTTGTTACCTTCGGCGGTTTCATAGTCGAGCACTTCTTGTGACGCATTCGGCCCTGTTTCGAAATTGATGTGGTGTAGCTGGACGCCAAAACGGAAACGATTATCTTCACTGAGTGGAATACCGAAGTTCATCCCGATGATACCGTCATCGGTCTTGTAGTCAGCCGTATCGAGGTCGCTGAAGTCCGTGGCCCGATAACTGAGATTGAAACCTCGACTGATGCCATCCACCGTGTAATAAGGATTGGTGTACGCAACCTGGTAGGCCTGATTCGCACTGCTCGTTTGCAGGGCCAGGGAAACACGTTTACCCGTGCCAACGAAGTTATCTTGTGCAATTGAGGCATTGAGAATAAGGCCATCAGATTGCGAAAATCCGAGACCCGCCAGCAAATTTCCCGACGGCTTCTCTTCGACATTGACGTTGATGTCGACCTCATCACCGGACCCGGGAACCTTGGGGGTTTCGATGTTCACCGTATTGAAGTAACCGGTGCGTTGTACCCGCTCGCGCGATGTCTTGAGTTTTTCGCCCGAAAACCACGCCGCTTCCATCTGTCGAAACTCGCGTCGAATGACTTCATCACGCGATCGATCATTTCCGCGGATATTGATTCGCCGAACGTAAACGCGGTCACCCGGATCGACGAAGAACGTGACGGCAACAGTCTTCGCTTCTTCGTCGATCTCCGGGATGCTGTTGACGTTGGCAAACGAGTGGCCCAGATTCGCCAGATGCGCGGAAATTCTTTCGCTACTTGAAACGACGGCCTGTCGCGCGAAGGGCTGGCCACGCCGCAGATGGATCAGTGGGAAATAAGGCTCCGTTTCACCAATCAACTCACCCGCTAGCCGGATGTCATTGATCGTATAGACGTCACCCTCGTTAATATTGATCGTGATGTAGATGTCACGTCGATCTGGGGTAATCGTGACTTGGGTAGAGTCGATCTTAAAATTCACATAGCCACGGTCGAGGTAGTAAGACCGCAGCGTTTCGAGATCCCCACCCAAGCGGGGCCTGGAATACTGATTGTCCTTGGTGAAGAACGACAACCACCCGCCCGATGAAGAGGAGAACTCATCCAACAAATCATCTTCGTCGAACGCCGTGTTGCCGACTATATTGATGCGCTTTATCAGTGCCGTATCACCCTCAGCCACCTCAATATCGATCGCCACTCGATTGCGCTCGAGCGGCGTGACCGTCGACGTCAGCTTGACGGCATATTTGCCCTGGTTGAAATACTGACGCTCCAACTCCTGCTCAATGCGTTCCAGGACCGATCGCTCGAATGTGCGCCCCTCGGCAAGCCCGATATCTTTCAGGCCCTCAGTCAGTGCGTCGCTCTCGATCGACTTGTTGCCGGTGAAATTGATTTCCGAGATCGCTGGACGCTCGGTGACGATCACGATCAGCACATCACCTTCTTGTTCGAGCCTGACGTCCTTGAAAAACCCCGTCTTGTACAGCTCACGAACGATATCGGCAGTACGATCGTAGGCCACGACGTCTCCCGGCTTTAGCGAGAGATAGTTGAATACCGTCCCTGCGGTAATGCGCTGCAGGCCTTCGACACGGATGTCAGATACGCGAAAACCTTGAGCCTGTGCCCCCGCCGCGCCGACCAGCAGATATATCAGCACCACCCAACCAAGCATTCGCATGAGCACTAACCTGTTCAGTGAGCCGCACACTGGGGCGCGGCATCGAAGATGGTTCGCGATTATAGAGGAAGGAGGCCGTAAAAGAAGCTCGGCGGCATGGTTTGACAGCAGCCAAAAACGACTGCTAGCGGGGAATCAGCTGAACACCCTGACGATGTCGACATAAAATGCCAGCGACATCAAACCCAGAAGCAGCAACAGGCCGACTTTTTGCCCCTGAATCATGGCGGCTTCAGACACCGGGCTACCCTTGACCGCCTCGATCGCAAAGTACAACAGATGCCCGCCATCGAGCATCGGAACGGGCAGCAGATTCAACACACCCAGGCTGATACTGACAATCGCCAAAAACTTGAGGAAGTAGACAAAGCCGATACTCGCTGTCTTTCCAGCCGTGTCGGCAATGGTGATCGGGCCACTGAGGTTGTGTATTGAGGCCTGTCCGCTAAAGATCCGCCAAATGACCTTCAGCGTCAAAACTGAATATTCGTAGGTCTTTGCCACCGCTGCCGGCAGTGCTTCGGCGAGCCCCAGGCGGTAGGTCACCTCGTATCGTTCGAGTAATTCAGGCGCAGGCGCGTTTGATGCGCCGATACGCCCAATGACCGCGTCGTCACGGGCCAACGGTGCAGGAACCAGTTGGATGGTCTGCAGGCTACCGCTGCGATCGATCAATAGCTCGATCGGCGTGCCTGGCCGAGCCTGAACAAAATCGACCCAGCTGCGCCAATCAGTAATTTCCACGCCGTCGGCGGCAACCACGCGATCGCCGGTCATCAGCCCCGCTGCAGCTGCGGCCTCGCCCTCGACAACCGTGCCGATGACGGGTGGCAAGACCGGTCGATCGGGCGCCAGACCGATGTGGCTGAGCAGATCGCCGGCCTCGGCCAGATCCCCGATGTCCTGTGACGACATAACGCGCTGCTGCCGACTACCGGCGGCGTCCCGAACCTCAATCTCCAGGGTCGGCCGGGCGACCGACTCGGTCGCAATTTCCTGCATCGCCAACGACCAGGTCGGTGTCACCGAGCCGTTCACCGTAATTATTTCATCGCCAACCTGGAGACCGGATCGAGCAGCCGGCGAATTGGGCGTCACGTCCCCAATGAGCGGTCGAAGGCCCGTTTCGCCCAGCGTCATCACACCCCAGAACGCCACAATGGCGAACAGGAAGTTGAACAGCGGGCCGGCAACGACGATCGCCGACCGAACCCAGAGCGACTGGCGGTTGAACGCCCGATGGGCCTCGTCGGCAGGCACCGGCCCTTCGCGCTCGTCGAGCATTTTCACGTAGCCCCCGAGCGGGATCGCCGCCAAGACATACTCGGGCTGATCCGGTGATGACTGCCGCGTCCACAAGGGTCGACCGAACCCGATGGAAAACCGCAGCACTTTGACCCCGAGGCGGCGGGCGACCCAAAAGTGCCCGAATTCGTGAATTGCGATGAGCAGGCCGACGGCTACGATGAACGCGGCGCCCTTGAAGAGTAAGCTTTCCATGAGCCTATGAGACCGACGCTGGCAGGAGTTGTTCCGCCAGTCGACGGGCCGAATTGTCGACAGCCAGCAGTCCTTCGAGATCACCCGCTGTTTCGCCCGGATAAGCTTCGAGTGTTTGTTCGACCAACTCGGCGATACCCGTGAAGCTCAAACGACCCGCCAGGAACTGGGCCACCGCGACTTCGTTCGCGGCGTTCAAGATGACCGGTGCCACCCCCCCTGGTCGACGGCGGCAAAGGCCAGCCGCAGACAGGGAAACCGCTGCAAGTCTGGCTGCTCGAATTCAAGCCTTGCCACCTCGAACAGATCGAGCGGGTCGACACCAGCGGCATGGCGTTCAGGCCACGCCAAAGCGTGCGCAATCGGCGTACGCATATCAGGATTACCGAGCTGCGCCAGTACCGAGCCGTCGACGTACGCGACGAGCGAGTGGATCACACTCTGGGGATGCACAACGACCTGGATCTGGTTGGGGCGTGCGTCAAACAACCAGCAGGCCTCGATCACCTCGAGGCCCTTGTTCATCATGGTCGCAGAGTCGATGGAGATCTTCCGGCCCATATCCCAGTTGGGATGCGCACAGGCCTGCTCGGGGGTAACGCCTTGCAACTGCTCGAGGCTGTGCTGTCGGAATGGTCCCCCAGACGCCGTCAACAGAATTCGCGCGACACCGACCTCCTGTAGCCCGCGCGTGAAATCTGTCGGCATACACTGGAAAATCGCGTTGTGTTCGCTGTCGATAGGCAACACCGTTGCGCCACTGGATCGCGCCGCCTCCATAAACAAGGCGCCAGCGACAACCAACGCTTCCTTATTGGCAAGCAGCACCCGTCGACCAAGCCGCACCGCTGCCAGGGTCGGAAGCAGTCCCGCGGCGCCGACGATAGCGGCCATCACATCCGTTGCCCCCGGATGCGCAGCAACGGCCTCGAGCCCGGCTGTGCCAGCCATCACCTCAGCGCGGATACCCGCTTCCTTCAACCTACCAGACAGCGCCTTCGCCGCCGCCGGATCGGCCATCGCTACCAGTTCCGGGCGATGCGAACGGCACTGCCCGAGCATCCCTTCAACATCGGTATTCGCGCTCAATGCCACGACGCGATAGGCCTCAGGATGGCGACTCACGACATCGAGGGTACTCAAACCGATGGATCCGGTGGACCCAAGAATTGCAATCCCTCTCATGCGGCCGCTCCGATAATCCCGAACCCAAGGCCGAATACCGGCGCCGCGGCAAGCAAACTGTCGATACGATCCAGCATGCCGCCATGCCCAGGCAACAGGCTTCCACTATCCTTCACGCCTGCTTCCCGCTTCAAGCGGCTTTCCCAAAGGTCGCCGCCAATCGACACAAGCGTCACCACCACCCCCAGCAATAGCAGCGGCAGCAGCGACGCGCGGTCCATCCAACCGCCGAGGCTCAGCCCGAGTAAACCCAGACCGACCACACCGATGGCCCCGCCGACGCCCGCCCAGGTCTTGCCCGGACTGACGAATGGCGACAATTTTCTTTCGCCGAAGGCACGGCCGGCAAAGTACGCCCCTGAATCAGCCGCCCAAATGACGGCGAAAAGCAACAGCACCAACCACGGACCATCCGGGATCGCGGCATGCAATGATACGACCGAGGCCCATGCCGTTGCGAGTATCAGGGCGCCGATCAGCAGCACAGTAGGCCGCGCATCCCTGATCTTGCGAAGCTCCGAGCGCCTGAGCACCAGCAACAGGGTCACCCCACCCCACCAAATCGCCATGCCCCCTTGCAGAAACACCAGGTTACCGGTCTCGATCAGTAGCCAAGCGAATAGCATCACAACAGCGACGCCGGTAATGAACCCGACCTGGCCCATCGATGTTCGAATGTTTGCCAAACAGGCCATTTCCCTCGCACCGACCAGCAACACGACCGCCAGCAACCCTGCCACCCAGCGGGTGTCGAGAAACAGAACGCCGGCAATCACCAGCGGCATCAGCACCAGCGCGGTCAGCACCCGTTGCCAAAGCATCAGTGGCTTTCCCGCAGCTGGGCCCCGGTGCGCCCGAAGCGACGGTGGCGCCTGGCGAATGTCGACAGTGCCTCGCGATAAGCGTCCACACCGAAATCAGGCCACAGCACAGAGGTGAAATACAGCTCTGAATAGGCCGAATGCCACAGCAAAAAATTACTCAGCCGCAGATCGCCGCCCGTCCGGATAAACAGGTCCGCATCAGGCACCCCGGCCATCGTGGTCGCCTCTGCGAAAACCTGTTCGTCGATCTGCTGCGGCTCAAGCTCGCCACGCTTGACCGCTTCGGCCAGGCGACGGGTCGCCTGCACGATGTCCCAGCGGCCGCCGTAGCTGGCCGCCACCTGCAAGATAAGGCGTGAATTATGCTCGGTGGCCTGCTCAGATTCGCGAATGCGTTGCTGAAGCTTGTCCGGAAACGTGCTGACATCGCCAATGACACGCAGCCTGATGTCGTTGCTGCGCATCCGTTTGACCTCACGCTGAAGGGCGTTTAGAAACAGCTCGAGCAGAAAAGTGACTTCAGTCTGCGGCCGGTGCCAGTTTTCGCTGCTAAACGCAAACAGGGTAAGGACCTTGACGCCTTGATTGACACTCTCTTCAATCGTGCTGCGAACACTGGCAACGCCGGCACGGTGACCGACTCGCCGCGGCTCGCCACGCGCCTCGGCCCAGCGGCCATTGCCATCCATGATAATGGCGACGTGTTTAGGCACGTCACCATTTGGCGGCAGGTCTTTAGGTTGGGAATCGTCTGCCATGACCGTTCGGGGGTCAGACCGACATCAGGTCTTTTTCCTTGGTCTCAAGTAGCTCGTCGATCTCTTTTACGTGCTGGTCAGTCAGCTTTTGAATGATCTCATGACCACGCCGCTCGTCGTCCTCGGAGATCAGCTTGTCTTTCACAAGGTCTTTGAGGTCACCGTTGGCATCACGCCGGACGTTGCGCACCGCGACTCGCGCCTGCTCCGCTTCATGACGAACAATCTTAGTCATATCACGACGTCGTTCTTCCGTCAGTGGCGGCATCGGTACGCGGATCAGTGTACCTGCCGAGTTCGGATTCAAACCGAGATCGGATTCCATAATCGCTTTTTCGACGGCACTGACCATCTGTTGCTCGTAAGGCTGAACCGTCAACGTCCGACCGTCTTCGACGCCGACGTTTGCCACCTGTTTGAGCGGGACTTCTGACCCGTAGTACGACACCGTTAAGTGATCCAGCAAGCTCGGATGAGCGCGACCAGTGCGCACTTTGGCGAGGTTGTCGCTCAAAGACTCCACGCTCTTCGCCATGCGGCTTGCCGCGTCTTTTTTGATGTCGTCGATCATTTATCCTCTCCGCTCGCAACCAACGTTCCGACATCTTCCCCTGCTACGACGCGCCGCAACGCCCCGGGCTGGTTGATGTTCATGACCCGCAATGGCATTTGCTGCTCTTTACACAACACGACGGCAGTAGCATCCATCACCGCCAAGCCGTCTTGCAACACACGATCATAGGTCAAGCGCGGATAAAAAACGGCATCTGGCTGCTTCACAGGGTCTGCCGAGTATACGCCGTCGACCTTTGTCGCCTTGATCATTATGTCAGCACCAATCTCCACGGCCCGAAGACTTGCCGCACTATCGGTCGTAAAAAAGGGATTTCCTGTGCCGGCTGACAGCATGACCGGGCGGCCAGCGGCCAGATGTGCAATGGCAGTGTCTCGACTGAATGTTTCACAAACGCCGCCGATCGGAAACGCCGATAGGGTTCGGGCATCCAGGCCCCGTTGACGCAGCGCATCCTGCATCGCCAATGCGTTCATCACGGTGGCCAACATACCGATCTGATCACCGGTGACCCGATCAAACCCGCCGCCGGCGAGGCCCGCCCCGCGGAAGATATTCCCGCCGCCGATCACCAGCCCAATCTGCACCCCCTCGGCAACCAGCTCGGCCACTTCGTCCGCCACGCGGCCAAGCACGCCCGGGTCGATCCCGAAATCGGCATCCCCCATCAGCGCCTCACCGCTCAGCTTCAACAAAATCCGCTGGAACATACTCACCGACGCGGTCTCGTCACCCGGTCGCCTGATGGCCGGCCAATCGGTCGACCGGCGGCAGATGGTCTAGCCAACTCGCCGATCACTCTGCACGCGCTGCGGCCGCCTGGGCCATCACCTCTTCGCGGAAGTCCTCGACCTTCTTCTCGATGCCTTCGCCAACCTCGAAACGGGTAAAGGAATTTACGTTAGCTTGCTGTTTTTCCAGAAGTTTACTGATTTTTGTATCAGGGTCTTTCACGAATGGCTGACCGAGCAGCGTTATCTCGCCGAGGTATTTCCGCATCCGGCCCTCGATCATCTTTTCGATGATGTTGTCGGGCTTGCCACTCTCCCTGGCCTGCGCTTCGGTGATCTCACGCTCTTTGGCCAGCAGCTCTGAAGGAACGTCATCCTCGCTGACACAGACCGGGGCGCTTGCCGCGATGTGCATGGCGAGGTCGCGACCCAGGCCTTCGTCGCCGCCGGTCACATCGACCAATACCCCGATGCGGACGCCATGGCTGTAGTGCGCAATCGCGCCCTCGGCCCGGGACCGGACAAAACGCCGAACGCCCATGTTTTCACCGATCTTCGAGACCAGCGCCTGCCGAGCCTCTTCAATGGTCGTGTCCTCACCCTCGTGCAGGGGCAGCGCCATCAGGGCGTCAACGTCTGCAACGTCGCTGTGAAGAACCCGCTCAGCAACTGCGTCTGCGAATGAGCGGAAATTATCGTCTTTGGCGACGAAGTCGGTTTCACAGTTGACCTCAACCAACACCGCGTTGCCACCATCATCGCTCGTTGCGATCACAATGACCCCATCGGCTGCGGTTCGGCCTGCTTTCTTGGCCGCTTTGGCCTGACCGGATTTCCGCATGTTTTCGATCGCGGCTTCGATGTCGCCGCCAGTTTCTGTGAGTGCCTTTTTGCACTCCATCATGCCGGCGCCGGTGCGCTCGCGCAGTTCCTTAACGAGAGAAGCGGTTATCGCCATACTGATACCTCAAATTTATAAGATCGCCAACCGGCGAAGCCTGACCGACACCGCGCCGGCCAGGCGTTCAACTATCGCCGGCGCTTAGTGTCTGAAAATTAGCCGGCCGCGCCGTCTTGCGTCTCGCTGCGACCCGCCGCAGCCGCTGTCGCTGCTGCTGCTCTGCCTTCAAGAATCGCCGCGGATGCACCTTGCACGTAGAGCTGCACAGCCCGAATCGCGTCATCGTTGCCCGGGATCACGTAATCGACGTCTTCCGGATCGTTGTTGGTATCGACCACACCGATGACGGGAATGCCCAGTTTCTTGGCCTCCGCGACCGCGATCTTTTCGTGCCCCGTGTCGACCACGAACAGTGCGTCCGGCAGGCCGTTCATGTCTTTGATCCCGCCGAGACTGCGATCGAGCTTGTCTTTTTCGCGCCGCAGCGTGAGCGCTTCTTTTTTATTGAACTTGGCCATCATCGAGCCATCGGCATCCATCGACTCCAGCTCTTTTAGCCGCTTGATCGATTGTTTGATCGTTTTGAAGTTGGTCAGCATGCCGCCGAGCCAACGATGGTTGACGAACGGCATGCCGCAGCGTTCCGCCTCCTCGCGCACGACCTCTCGCGCCGAGCGCTTGGTGCCAACGAACATCAGTTTGCCGCCATTGGCTGCCAGCTTGCCGACGAAATTCATTGCGTCGTTGTACAGCGGCAGCGTCTTTTCGAGGTTGACGATGTGAATTTTGTTGCGATGACCAAAGATGAAGGGGCTCATCTTCGGGTTCCAATAGCGGGTCTGGTGCCCGAAATGCACGCCAGCCTCAAGCATCTGGCGCATAGAAACGTTGCTCATGATAACTCCGGATTGTATGGGTTGAGCCTCCACGCACCCTGACGACCGACCCCGCCGAAGCGAGGCACCCAGGCGCCCAGTTATGGTGCGTGTGTGTCGTTGTTTAACCCTGGAAAACAGGGCGCTGACAGCCATTGCCGCCGAGCGGCGCGTTTTATACCATGCTCGGCGTCAAGTCTCAATTGCCGATTTCCACCAAGGCGTTGATTTTACAGTCGCATTTCAACGCACCGAGGAACCCATGCCGGTCACGATAAAAACGCCAGATGAAATAGACAAAATGCGCGTCGCAGGTCGACTGGCCGCCGAGGTTCTCGAGATGATCGGCGAACACGTGAAACCCGGCGTCAGCACCGACGAGCTCGACCGGATCTGTCATGCGTATATTGTCGATCAGCAGCAGGCCGTGCCCGCGCCGCTTAATTACCGTGGGTTCCCCAAGTCGATCTGTACGTCAGTCAATCACCAGGTCTGTCACGGGATCCCTGGGAACAAGGTTCTGAAAAACGGCGACATCGTGAATATCGATGTGACCGTGATCAAAGACGGCTTCCACGGCGATACGAGCAAGATGTTTTTTGTCGGCGAGGCATCCATCCTTGCCAAACGGCTGGTCGACGTCACCCAGAAGGCCATGTGGAAAGGCATTGAACTCGTCAGGCCAGGCTGTCAACTCGGCGACATCGGCCATGCGATACAAAAGTTCGTTGAAACCAACGGCTACTCGGTCGTTCAGGAATATTGTGGTCACGGCATCGGCCGCGTGTTCCACGAAGACCCTCAGGTATTGCATTATGGTGTCAACGGTACCGGTCTTACCTTGCAGGCCGGCATGACCTTTACCATCGAGCCAATGGTGAACGCCGGGAAGCGCAACGTGAAACTGCTGCCCGATGGCTGGACGGTTGTGACAAAAGACCGCAAGCTCTCGGCTCAATGGGAACACACGGTGCTCGTCACCCCCGATGGCTTCGACGTTCTCACACTGCGGCAGGAAGAACGCCAAGCAGCCGCCAGTTGAGCTGAACCTGCGCCAGCTCGCTCATCGACCAGGCCTAGCGCCGGCAGTATCCAGCGCGAAAGGAGGCCCTGTGCCCGATTCGATCATCAGCAACGTACTCATGGACCTCGACCGCTCACTGTCCGGCAGTGAGGCTTTGCCGGCCTTCAAACAGGCCTTGCGAACCGCCGACGCGTCATTTGCTCAACGCTTCAAGGACGGCGTCGATGTCCGCTTGTTGGTACGCAGCAAAGCGACGCTCACTGACGGCATACTGACCCGAGCCTGGCGGCGCTTCATGTCCGACAACGCAGATGCCTGCCTGGTCGCCGTTGGCGGCTATGGACGTGGCGAGTTACATCCGGCGTCGGATATCGATCTGCTCATCCTGACTGCCACCAGCCCGGAATCGCTTGCCCATGAGCTCGAGCCCCTGGTGATTTTTTTGTGGGACATCGGGCTAGAGGTTGGACACAGTGTGCGAACCATCGAGCAATGCGTTGATGAAGCGAAAGCAGATATCACGGTCGTGACTAACCTGGTCGAATCACGTCTGCTGGCCGGCAACAAGGCCCTGTTTGACCACTTAAACGATGCAACAGGTCCGGACCATATCTGGCCCAGCCGCGAGTTTTTCTCCGCCAAGCTCAAGGAGCAGCGCCACCGTCATGCCAAGTTCGACGACACTGGCCACAATCTTGAACCAAACATAAAGGAAGGCCCGGGCGGCCTTCGCGACATCCAGAATATCGGCTGGGTCGCCAAACGACACTTCGGTGTCAGCACCATGCGAGCCCTGGTCAAACACGGCTTTCTCAATGACCACGAATATCACAATCTGCATCATGGCGAGACCCACCTCTGGCGGATCCGCTTCGCCCTCCATCAACTGACCGGACGCCATGAAGACCGGTTGCTTTTCGAGCACCAACGCGTACTGGCAAAGCAGTTTGGCTACACCGACGCTGACACGAATCTGGCTGTTGAGCAGTTCATGCAGGACTACTATCGACGCGTCGTTGCAATGCAGCGTCTCAACGAGATGCTGCTGCAGCTGTTTGAGGAAGCCATCCTCCTCGGCAACGACCTCGGCGAACCGCAGCCCGTCAACCGCCGGTTCCAGGTGCGCAATGGCTATCTCGAGGTCTCCAACTCCGGAATATTTGCACGCTACCCGATAGCGATGTTGGAGCTGTTCCTGATTCTTCAGCAAAGACCCGAGTTACAGGGCGTTCGTGCCAGCACGATACGCCTGATCCGGGCTCACCGGCATCTAATCGATGAGCGTTTTCGTCAGGACATTCGGGCACGCACCTTGTTTGTCGAAATCTTTCGCGAACACAACGGGCTTACACATGCGACGCGACGCATGCATCGCTACGGCATACTCGCGCGCTACCTGCCGGCATTCCACGCCGTCACTGGCTTGATGCAGTTCGATCTATTCCACGTCTACACGGTCGACGAGCACATCCTGATGGTAATTCGTAACATGCGGCGATTTGCGCTCGACCGTCATCGTGACGAATGCCCACGGTGTCAGCGGGTATTCAGTCGCCTACCGAAGCCTGAACTGCTGTATCTGGCCGGCTTGTTTCATGACATCGCAAAGGGCCGCGGTGGCGATCACTCCGCCCTCGGCGCAGAAGACGCACGGCGATTTTGTTTGCGACACGATTTGTCTGAGTTCGACGCCAACCTCGTCGCTTGGCTGGTCAGCATGCACCTGGTGATGTCGCACACCGCGCAGCATAAAGACATCGATGACCCAGAGGTCGTGCAGGCATTCGCCGAACGCGTCGCGACACGCATGCGTCTCGATTACCTCTATCTGCTCACGGTCGCCGATATGCGCGGCACCAATCCGGCTCGTTGGAATTCGTGGAAAGCCGCGCTACTCGATCGCCTGCATCGTTTGACACTCGAAGCGCTGGAGCGCGGGCTCGACCAGCCCCAGCATCAGGACGACATCATCGATGAACGACAAGCCGAAGCCCGTATGAAGCTGCACGAAGCCGGTTACGACGACGCCGAGATCAATCTTCATTGGATGACGCTGAGCACCGACTATTTCCTGCAAAACACGGTCGATGCGATTGTCTGGCACACCGAGCTCCTGTGGCCGCCGGGGCGCGAGCATGTCGAACTGCGGGTTGCGCTCCGCCAAGATCGCGTCAATCGTTGCCTGGACATCTTTGTTCACGGGCCGGACCGCGATGACCTTTTCGCCCATACCACCGCACTGCTCGACCAATTATGTCTGAATGTACTCAGCGCGCGCGTTCAAACGACGCACAACGGCCTCAGCCTGAGCACCTATCTCGCGCTTGAGGACGACGGCTCACCCGTCGATGGCGAAGAAAGGTTGGAAGGCATTCGGATCTATATCGAGGAGAATCTCAACAGCGCAGAACCGCCGCAGGGCCAGCCTCGCATGCCGCGCCAGCTAAAGAGCTTTCAAACGGCTTCGCAGATCAGCTTTGAGCAAGACCCGACCCGCCACATCACCCTGATGAAACTACAAACGAGCGATCGCCCGGGTCTGCTTTCATTGATCGGCCAGGCATTCGCCGAAAACCAGCTGCGGTTGATCAACGCGCGGATCGCGACCGCCGGCGCCGAAGCCCACGACACGTTTGCAATCACGGATCGAGAGGGGCAGCCAATCAGCGAACAGCAGAAACTCGATGAACTGGCCGACGTGATCAGAATGAAGCTGGATTGATGGTCTACTTGCGGAGGCTGACCAGGTCGCGCGCGAAGGCCTCGACACGGTCCCAATCGGTGTAGTCGACCACGGCATCCGGGTTAGTCGGCCCGTTGGTCATCCACATGATCAGCCGAATCACCTGCCTGTCCCAGAAACTGTAGATCGGATAATTCAGTTTGCCGGCAAAGATGGCAACCGCATCCGGACGCCAGTCGATGCGTTTCAGAAAACGCTGGACGTAGGTATTGGTCTCGACGCGGTCGCGGTCGGGTTTGCGGGCAACCAGGTTGACGGAAAAAAAAGCGCCAGGCGTCGATGCGAGCGCTGCTGCATGCCGATTGATCCACGTAACCACGTTCTCCCGATGCTTGCCATAACGGATACTCCCGCCAACCACGATCCGATCAAAGTCGGCTGGTGAAGGCATCGGCAGACCATCAAACGACGCCTGCGTCACATCATGGCCTGCCTCGGACAGAACCGCGGCGATACGCGCGCAGATCGCCTGCGTATGGCCATCGACCGTCGAGTAAGCCACTAAAATTCGCTCGGACACGCTCCCCCCCTAAGTTTCATCTTCGGACGACTGTTCGATCAGTTCCCAAGCATTACCGTCCGGGTCACGACAAAACACTGCAGCGCGCCCCGACCGGCTCATCGTAAAAGGTATTTCCGCTTGCGTCAGCCGAGCGACATAGGCGGCGAGATCGTCGACGGCAATCGCCGTATGACGATCACGCCCACCGTGCGCCGGACGCCCTTTAACTGGATCCGGATTAGGCACCTCAAGCAGATGGAGTTGCTGGTCGCCAATCTGGAACCAACAGCCAGGAAAGCTGAGCGCCGGCCGCGACGGATCGATCGCCAAACCCAACACATCGCGATAAAACTTGATGGCCCTGGCTGTA
This sequence comes from uncultured Gammaproteobacteria bacterium, assembly GCA_942490985.1. Classification (GTDB taxonomy): domain Bacteria; phylum Pseudomonadota; class Gammaproteobacteria; order Chromatiales; family Chromatiaceae; genus Thiosocius. The sequence continues at coordinate 155,041 of CALNYW010000001.1, read as the reverse complement.
TCAGAAACCACAACGCTACAATGATCCAAGCCGATAACGCGACTCACGTGATGCCATCCTCTTGCCAGACTGCAATCAAGGCCGCGCTGAGGATCAAACCACCCCCAAACCACTCGCGCCACGACACGGTCTCTCCCGCCAACCACCAGGCCGAAAAGGCACCGACGATTAATTCAAACAGCATGATAACTGCCGAACGCTGCACGGGCATGCGGCTTACGCCGTAGGTCACGGCAAGCGTAGACAACAAGAATCCCCCCAAGCCGAGTAACGCGGCAAGACCCCAGGTCGAGGTCGTTACCTCCGGCCGTGGAATTTGTCCGACAATGATAAACGCCGTCGCAACGATGACAACACCAAAAAACGCAACATGGGCCTTGGCGCGCACACCCAGCCCGGTAATGCGCCGGGTCATCACGTTGTTCAGCGCGAACGCCATGCCGGCGCTGACCGCCAATAGATCCGCTGTGTTCAGTGGCGCATTACGCAGCGACGGCTGCCACATCATGATGACGGCACCGACGACACCCAACGACAGCATGACCGCCGTGCGTTGGGTCAGCGGCTCCGCTAGCAGCCAGCGGCCCAGCAACGCTGTCCATAGCGGGGACAGGTAAAACAACAGCACGACGCGGACGACTTCGCCGTCGAGAACGGCCAAGACAAACGCTGTATTGGCCCACCCTGCCGCCAAGATCAGCATCACGACGTCGGTCGGCTGACGGCCCAGGCCTTCGAGCGAATGTCGTGCGAACGGCGTGAACGCGATGAATGCGGCCGCATAGGCCGTCAGCGTCAGCCAAGTGCCCGCCAACCCTGCCGACTCCAGCAATCGTGACGGGTACCAGACGAATCCCCAAAACGTGGCCGCGTACAACAGACCCACGGTCGGGCCTATTCGCTCCAGGGAAGCGCTCATTGCGACGATCGCCTATAATCTTGCGCCTTCTTAGGCTCTTCCGTTCGCATGAATCCCGACCTGGACAAACTGCAACCGTACCCGTTCGAGCGTCTCGGTGCGCTCAAATCCGGGCTGACGCCGCCAGACAAACCGGCCATTGCGCTTTCGATTGGCGAACCGAAGCATGACACACCGCCTTTGATCAGCGAAGCTCTTCAGGGTGCGTTGGCAACCGGCTTGGCGCGATACCCGACGACACGCGGCACGCTGGCGCTGCGCGAAACCATCACGCAATGGCTGACGCGTCGCTACCATTTGCCAGGCGGAAGCCTGGACCCGGAGCGCCATGCACTGCCAGTGGCCGGCACGCGTGAGGCATTGTTCGCGTTCGCCCAGGCCACGATCGATCGCAAGCCCGGCGCAACGGTGTTGATGCCCAACCCGTTCTACCAGATCTACGAGGGTGCAGCGCTATTGGCCGGTGCCTCCCCGCAGTTTCTCGCCTGCACGCGCGCGAACGGCTATCAACCCGACTTCGATCAAATCAGCACTAAAGACTGGGACGCCTGCCAGTTGCTGTATCTGTGCTCACCGGGCAATCCCTCGGGTGCCGTGCTGTCGGAAGCCACGCTGCGACGCCTGATCGAACTGGCTGAGACCCACGACTTCGTCATCGCCGCGGATGAGTGTTATGCCGAAATCTACCTCGATGAACAGCGGCCGCCCGTTGGCCTGTTGCAGGCCTGTGCTGCAACAGGTAACACCGACTATCGCCGCTGCGTGGTTTTCCACAGCCTATCGAAGCGATCCAACGCCCCGGGGTTGCGATCGGGTTTCGTCGCCGGCGATGCCACGTTGATTGAAAGCTTTTTGCGCTATCGCACCTATCACGGCTGCGCCATGCCGCTGCAGCATCAGCAGGCGAGCATCGCTGCCTGGCGCGACGAACGGCATGTCATCGAAAATCGCCGCCTGTACCGCGAAAAATTCGACGCGGTACTCGGCGTGCTGCAAAACCGACTCGCCGTGCAGCGGCCGGCGGCCGGGTTCTATCTCTGGCCGGAAACCCCGATCGACGACGAACAGTTTACCCGCCGGCTCTTTGCCGAACAGAACGTGACCGTGCTGCCCGGCAGTTACCTCTCGCGCACCGTTGACGGCCACAACCCCGGCGCCAACCATGTCCGCTTGGCATTGGTCGCAACCCAAGCAGAATGCCTCGAGGCAGCTCAGCGCATTAACGACTTTCTTAACACTCTCTAACGATTCTTTGTTTTAACGCTATCCGGAGCACAGCATGACCGATATCCAGTCAACTATCGTCGACGCCTTTGAACACCGCGCCGACATCACACCACGTAACGTCAGCACGCCGGTTCGTGACGCCGTCATGGAGGCCATTGATCAGTTGGACCGCGGCGAAATCCGCGTCGCCGAAAAACGCAGCGGGGACTGGGTCGTCAACGACTGGGTCAAGAAGGCCGTGCTGCTGTCATTCCGCATCAATGACAACGAATTCATCAAAGGTGGCTTCACAAACTACTACGACAAGGTTCAATCCAAGTATGCGGATTACAACTCGCGCGAATTTCGCGAGTCAGGGGTTCGCGTGGTTCCGCCTGCAACGGCGCGCAAAGGTTCATATATCGCCCCCAGCTGTGTGCTGATGCCGTCTTATATCAACATCGGCGCCTTCGTCGACTCGGGAACGATGGTCGATACCTGGGCAACGGTGGGCTCCTGCGCCCAGATCGGCAAGAACGTCCACTTGTCCGGCGGCGTTGGCATTGGCGGCGTACTCGAACCATTGCAGGCCGCCCCGACCATCATCGAAGACAACTGTTTCATCGGGGCCCGTTCGGAGATTGTCGAAGGGGTGATCGTCGAAGAAGGCGCCGTCATCTCGATGGGGGTCTACATCGGGCAATCCACGCGAATCTATGATCGCGAGAATGATGAGATTCTTTACGGCCGCATCCCGGCCGGTTCTGTCGTCGTCTCAGGAAACCTGCCTTCAAAAGACGGTAAGTACAGTCTTTACTGCGCCGTTATCGTCAAACGGGTCGATGAGAAGACGAAATCAAAAGTCGGCATCAATGCCCTTTTACGCGACATCTGATCGCGCATCGGCGTGGCGGTATCGAGGCGTCCGATCGCAAGCCGGCATCGGTGATGCATTTGCTGTGCGTGGGTCGCACCTGAATGCTTTCTCTCGAGGTAGCTGATGATCACCCTGTATGGCATCCCCAATTGCGACACGATGAAAAAAGCCCGTGCTTGGCTGGCAGATCACAACATCGAGTACGAGTTCCACGACTACAAGAAGGTGGGCATCGATGAGGCAACGTTGCGCGCATGGGTAAACGAGGTCGGCTGGAAAACGCTGCTCAACACGCGCGGCATGATGTGGCGCAAAGTGCCACCGGCGGTGAGAGAAAAAATCGACGAAGCCACCGCCATCGCCCTGATGTTAGAAACACCGAGCATGATCAAGCGGCCAGTGTTGGACAACGGACAGACCCGGACCGTTGGATTCACGCCCGAGCGCTACGGCGCGTTATTTCAAGTCTAGGACGATTGGCGGCCATCCGGCGTCATGAACACGAAGACGCACCCGGAAAGACAACGTACAGTTGAACCAGACGCGACAAACCTATCACCGCTTAACCATCGTTCGGTACCGCTACCGCCATGTCTGAGACGCTTGAACTCGCCATCGATCTGATTCGCCGGCAATCCGTGACCCCGGACGACGCCGGGTGCCAAACCGTTATGCAGAATCGGCTTGCCGCGATCGGGTTTGCCAACCAAGCAATGCGGTTTGCAGACGTTGATAATTTTTGGGCGCGCCGGGGTGGTTCGGGACCGGTGTTCTGCTTCGCCGGCCACACGGATGTTGTGCCAACTGGTCCGCTAGACAAGTGGGCATCTGACCCGTTCTCACCAGAGATTCGCGAGGGCCTACTCTACGGTCGGGGTGCAGCAGACATGAAAGGCTCGCTGGCAGCGATGATCACCGCGACAGAGCGCTTCGTGGCGCGCCACCCGACTTTCACAGGATCGATTGCCTACCTGATTACCAGTGACGAAGAAGGACCCGCGACCAACGGCACGGTCAAGGTGATTGAGGCGCTGCAAAAACGGGGTGAACACATCGACTGGTGTCTGGTGGGAGAGCCCTCTTCGACAGAACAGGTCGGTGATGTCGTCAAAAACGGTCGTCGCGGATCTCTCGGCGGTGTTTTGCGCGTTCGCGGTCGCCAAGGGCACGTCGCCTATCCCCATCTCGCGCTCAACCCGGTCCATGCGGTCGCGCCTGCGCTGGCCGAATTAGCCGCGACCGAATGGGATGAAGGCAACGCGTTCTTTCCGCCGACAACGTTTCAGATCTCAAACATCAATGCAGGAACCGGGGCCACCAACGTTATCCCCGGACAATGCGATATCGTTTTCAACTTTCGCTTTTCGACCGAAACCAACGACACGCTGTTGCGTCAACGCGTTGAGGAAGTTCTGGCGCGCCACCAACTGGACTTTCAGATCGACTGGAAGCTGTCCGGCAACCCGTTCCTAACGGCACGCGGCGAACTGGTGGATGCCGCTATCACCGCGATTCGCGATGTGACCGGGATGGAGACCGAACTCTCGACCGCCGGAGGCACCTCGGATGGGCGATTCATCGCCCCGACCGGTACCCAGGTGGTGGAACTCGGTCCGCTCAACGCGACCATTCATCAGGTCAACGAATGCGTCTCAGTGGAAGACCTCGATCGGCTGTCAGCGATGTATGAAGGCATCCTCGAACAGCTGCTGACCTGACAAAGCCGGTTAACGTCGTGCCGCTGCAATCAATGCAGCCCCGGCACTGGCGGCCCACACGCCCAATTTCCCGAGCACCAGCAGCAATAAAATCACCGCTATCCAGGAAATATAGTGTGCCAGCCCCGCACTCGCGCCCGGCACCAACTTTGCCAAGTCAGCGCTGGTCAAGAAGTATTGCGCGAAATAACTGATACCGTCAGGCTCGTTGAAAAGGCTCCACGCGGCGAGTACCGCGCCGCCCAAAGCCCATATCCCAAAACCAACGAGCAGCAGTCCAAGGACTAACGCGATGACACCCGCGACGCGGCTAAAGGTCGATGATTCTGACTGCGCTTCCATGTGAAGCGACCTCCTTACTCCAGGCCGCTCGGCCATAGGCTTAAAACAGCAATGATAAACAATGCCTGGTGATTACTCTTTGAGTGAGACTTTGAGCTCGCCTTCCTCGACGCGAATGTTCTCGACACCATCGGCAAAGCTCTTCCAGAATCCCTCGCGATCGCCAAATTCATTGACCAGATCGATATTCTTCAGGCCGCCCAACCAGGCATTGGGGATAGGGATCCCCATGATGCTGACACCGCGCAACACGACAATGGGTTTGGCCTCACGGAACGCCATCTCAACGCCTGCTGATACCCGCAGGGTTTTTCCGCCGAGAATTGGAAAATCCGGATCCACCGCGACCAATAAGCGGGCGCTGATCAGATCGTCAGCCAGATCGACGGCGAGCTTGCGCGCGATATCCGGATTTCGCGCGACCATCGCGTTGAGCTCTCGTTCACTGAAATTGACGGTGCGTCGCGCCCCCGTTTCGTCATAGCGCTCCGGACGCAGCCACTGCTCGTTTGATTCTTTTTCCGCGGGACTTGCCGGACCCGGATCGTAACCCAGCGCCCGGAGTTTGCCGTTCAAGGTCTGCTGTTCCTTGGCACTCAGTTCTACCGGCGTGAAATCTTTGGCATAGATGTAAGTACGGACCAGCCAGAACGTCACCGCGGCCGTCACCAGAATCGTCGCCAAGATGATCCAGACAACATGCTTGCCTTGCAGGCCACGCCGTTCCGGTACCGCACTGGCTGTCGGTTGTTCCACGGTCATACTGAACCCCAATCCGCCTAATTCACTGTTGCTGCTATTACACCACAGAGCCGAACTGACGGGAGGGTTCGCCGGATCTCATCGCAGGTTGCGCCCGGCAACGTGCCGTTTTCCCTTGCCCCGCTGGTAGCGCACAGCCTCTTTGGCACGTTGGATAGCCGCCTGCATCATCAGCTGTTGTGAACCGACCTCTTCGGTTTCATCGCGCGGCAATCGTTTGACATAGTTGCCATCCGAGTCCATCTGCCAGCCGTTGCGATAATCCGATAACTGACGATCGAGCATTTCGCGCAATTCGGCGCGCAGAGGCTCTGACGTTATCGGCGTCACCACCTCGACACGCGACTCAAGGTTGCGTTTCATGCAGTCTGCCGACCCGATGAAATACTCTTCATCGCCGCCGTTACGGAAGTAATAGATCCGGGTATGTTCTAGAAAACGACCGACGATGCTGATCACCCGCGCATTCTCTGACAGGCCGGGAATACCCGGTCTGAACCGACAGGTATCGCGGACAATGAGATCCACATGGACACCATCGCGCGATGCCTCGTACAGCGCATGAGTGATATCGACGTCTTCGAGCGCATTCATTTTCAGTTGGATGAGCCCGGGATTTTCTTCGCTGTGCAGCGACCGCTCGCGCTCTATCCGGGCAAGCAGAGCGACCTTCAAGACCTTTGGCGCAGGTAACAGCTTGCGGTAGAACCGCTCCGGCGTGTACCCCGTCGTGAGGTAGTTGAATAACTCGGTCGCATCTCGACCAAGGTCAGGGTCATTGGTCAATAACCCAAGGTCGGAGTAAAGGCGGGCCGTACCCGCATGATAGTTGCCGGTACCGATATGCAGATAGCGCTTCAGACCGTTGTAGTCGTTGCGCACCACAAGGATGATCTTCGAGTGGGTCTTCAATCCCACCACGCCGTAGGTCACATGAACGCCAGACTCCTCCATTCGGGCAGCCCAGCGGATGTTGGCCGCCTCGTCGAACCGCGCTTTCAATTCGACCACGACGGCCACCTGTTTACCGTTGCGGGCGGCTCGAATCAGGTGATCGATAACCTTGGTGTCACTCGAGGTGCGGTAGAGCGTCATCTTTATGGCGCGTACCTTGGGATCATGCGCGGCCTCTTTCAGAAAGCGTTCCACTGAGGTACCGAACGATTCGTAGGGGTGCTGCAGCAAAAAAGGACCGCGTTCACGGATCACGTGGAAAATATTCGTTCCCTCGGTCAACCCGGGGTGATCGATGGGCTGGAACAACTCGTCTTGCAATTCGGGGAAATCCAGAGCGACCAGTTGAAACAAGTCGCGCATGGCGAGCATGTCCCCCCCTGCATTGAATACATCCTCGTTTTCATCCAGGCCGAGCTCGGCCGCCAACATGCCGCGACTGGTTTCGTCCATGTCCCCCTGAATCTGCAACCTGACGATCGGTGCAAAGCGTCGATCGCGCAGCTCCGATTCGATCATCGACAGCAGATCGTCCGCATGCTCTTCGTTGCGCTCGGTGTTCGCATTACGCGTGACCCGGAAGATATAAACGCTCACCACCTCCATCTCGGGCATCAACATGTCGAGATTGTTGCGCACCACCTCCTCGATCGCGACGAAATGATTTCGCTCCGGCAATTGGATGAACCGTTTAACGTGCTCACTGGTCGGCACCTTGACCCGAGCCAGCGACGTCCGACCCTCTTGGTTTGGAAAACGCACCTGTACCAACAGATTGAGTGAATGGTTGGAGATGAAGGGGAATGGGTGCGCCGGGTCGATGGATTGCGGCGTCAACAGCGGAAAAATATTGTCATGGAAATGGCCGCGAAGAAACTCGATGTCATCACGCTGAAGCCGATCGTATTGGAGAATCTGGATGTCATGTTCATCCAACTCCGCCTGGAGCTGATTGAATACCACATGCTGGAGTTTTTCCTGTTCCCGCACCACCTCATAGCATTCGATGATCTGCTCTTTCGGCGTTCGACCGTCGACGGTCTTTTTCATCAGGCCGGCGCCAAGTTGCTGCTTGAGTCCACCGATACGTTTCATGAAGAATTCGTCGAGGTTGGAACTGACGATGGCGAGAAACTTGACCCGTTCGAGCAACGGATTGCGTTCATCTCTCGCCTCAGCAAGCACCCGCTGATTGAATGCCAGCCAAGTCAACTCGCGGTTGAGATAGAGCGACGGATCCATCAGATCGATGTCGCTGGCATCAGAGGCCGTTGTCTCGACCTCGATTTCATTCGTCTGCATGGCCTAATTACCTCTCACAAATACACATCGGACAGCCATTAAGTATGGCTGAATAATCGAGTGGCTTATAGGGGAATGATACTCTGGCCCGCCTCGAGCCAGGGACTCAGGCGTAGTCGTCGAAGCCAAGCATGGCTTGCAAGTCCGCGCGGTCGGGTTGTGCGGAAACCGCTGCGTAGGAGGTCAACGCACGTTGCGCCTGTTTGGGCAGGCGTGAATCCAGCGGTTGCAACAGCGAATGTGCCTTGGCTGCGAGCCGGTCTCGTTCGGCCGGATTCAGCGGGCCGACTGCCGGATGACGACGTTCGGCGTCGGCGAGTGCATCCCGGCTGCGATTTGCTGGACGCACCGGAGACACCGAACGATCGGGTTCGGTGGCATGCGGATAGGGATTTATCAAAGATGGCGTGATATTCACGTCAACGACTCGACGAATTTCTGATCAACTTTGCATTATAGCCGGCCGCGAAGCTTTTTGTTCCTAGCGCGGACCGATGATTTCCAGGTCAAAAGCCGATTAACGATCACTAACCTGCTGATTTTCAGTGCAAACGCCGCATTATCCAGGAGGCCAGTGCATCATCCGCCCACCGAGCAGATGGAGGTGGACGTGAAAAACCGTCTGCCCGCCCGCCTCATTGCAATTGATTACCGTTCGGTAGCCCTGCTCGGCAAACCCTTCTCGGTCCGCAATCTGACGGGCCGCGCTGAACAACCGCCCAATCGTGGCCTCATCCTCCGCCGCCACATCGTTGATCGTCGCGATGTGCTGGCGAGGAATCACCAGGACGTGTGTCGGCGCCTGCGGGTTTAGGTCGCGAAAGGCCACCACTTTATCGTCTTCGTAGACCCGTTCGGCGGGTATTTCGCCGGCTGCAATCTTGCAGAAAATACAATCGTCCATTAACGCGACTCCCGACAGTATTGAACGTAGAGGATAGCCACTAACCGGCTAAGGGCCGGGGTCAAAGCCTTAGACGACCGGCAAACGCATGCGCCAGCGTGCCGCCGTCGACAAACTCAAGCTCGCCGCCGAGCGGCACGCCGTGCGCGATGCGTGACGATGCGATGCCGTACTCCGCGGCGAGTTCACTCACATAGTGCGCAGTCGCCTCACCTTCGATCGTCGTGGTCGTCGCGAGGATCAGCTCGCTGGGCGCCGGCGACTCCTTGAGCCGGGTGCGGAGCAGATCCATCCCGAGCTCGGCGGGGCCGATGCCATCGAGTGGCGACAATCGCCCGCCCAAGACGAAATAACGTCCCTGATAGCCCGCCGCCTGCTCGATCGCCAGGATGTCCGAGGGATTCTCTACCACGCACAACACGCTGTCGTCACGATGGGTGTTTCGACACAAAACACAGACCGCATCTTCCGTGAATGTGCGGCAGCGGTTGCAATGCCCGATCGACTGCACCGCCTCGGCCAACACCGCCGCGAGCCGAGCACCGCCGGCACGGTCACGCTGCAGGATATGGAAGGCCATTCGCTGCGCAGATTTCGGCCCCACGCCGGGTAAGCAACGCAGGCTGTCTATCAGTTCAGTGAGGAGCGGTTTGTCTGCCATCGAAACGGGGCTAAAACGGCAACTTCATACCCGGCGGTAGATTCAATCCAGCCGTGACACCCGACATCCGTTCTTTGGTCGTCGACTCGATACGATGAACGGCATCGTTACAGGCCGCTGCGACCAGGTCTTCGAGCATCTCTTTGTCGTCGCCAACCAAGGTGTCGTCGATCTCTACCCGACGCACCTCGTGGCGGCCGTTCATCGTGACTTTGACGAGACCACCACCCGACTCGCCGGTCACCTCGGCGTTCGCGAGCTCCTCTTGGGCCTTCTGCAAGTCTTCCTGCATCTTCTGCGCCTGGCGCATCAGGTTTCCCATCGGACCTTTCATTGCCACCCCCTTTGGGTCAATTAATCCAAACGCCGGATCGACTCAGGGACGATCTCGGCATCAAAAACCTCTTGTGCAGCGAGCACAAAAGGGTCGCGATTTATCGATGATTCCGCGTCGGCCTGCTGCGCTGCGGCTTCACGTGCCGCGCGTCGTGCCGGTGTCTCATCTTGCCCTTGTCCGGCTTCCAGACGCAGCTTCAGTGGGCACGTCATATAGGCGGCAAGCGCCGACGCCAGTTTCTCCTCGGCAACGGTCCCGATCAAGCTGGTGCAGCTAGGATCAACGCGCAGCACCATAACCTTACCGTCCCAACTGGCGAGCGCCGTGTGGTTGGCCAGCTGCAATGCCATCCCGCGCAATGCCAAACGCGCCAGCACCGCGTGCCAGTCGTCTATCCTGGGCGGCGATTTGCTGCCAGCCCGTTGATCATCCGTTGGGGCTTCCAACTGCTCGGATGTCTGGCTTGGCGGTGCCGAACCCGTTTGCGCTGCAGCAGGCTCGTTGACCGCTGGCGCGGATTTTTCCGGCTTGCGCGAGGGCGCCCCAGGCGCAGCAGCGGTTGCCTGCGGCCGAAAGGCCAACATGCGCAGCAACAGCATCTCGAAACCACTGCGCTCGTCCGGGGCGAGCGGCAGGTCACGCTGACCCGCGAGCGCGATCTGGTAGTACAACTGTACATCTTCGAGCGGCATCGCCACTGCCAGGGCCTGCAACTCCGGCAGGGTATTCCACGACGCCTGCCCGGCGTCCGGTACCTGCTGCAGCATCGCGACGCGATGTAACACTGTCACGAGCTCTCGCAGCAGGCCGGCGAAGTCGGGGGCATACTCGGCCATCGCCTCAACCTCCGCCATCACTGCGGCGGCATCACTGCGACGGACCGCATCGATCACCGCCGGCAGGCGGTCGGTCGCAACGACGCCGAGCATGGCGTGAACCTGGTCGCGTTCGACCGCGCCACCGCCGAACGCAATGGCCTGATCGAGCAGGCTGAGCCCATCACGCATGCTGCCGTCGGCAGATCGCGCCAGGGCTGCCAGCGCATCGGCTTCAAACGCCACGCCTTCGGCATCGAGAATATGCCGAAACTGGCCTTCGATCTGTGCCACCGGCAAGCGCTTCAAATTGAACTGCAGGCAGCGCGAAAGAACCGTCACCGGGACCTTTTGCGGGTCAGTCGTCGCCAGCAGAAATTTGACGTGCGGGGGCGGTTCCTCAAGGGTCTTCAACAACGCATTAAAGCTGTGTCCCGAAAACATGTGCACCTCGTCGATCAGGTACACCTTGAAGCGCCCACGCACGGGGGCGTAAGGGACGTTATCCAACAGTTCACGGGTATCGTCGACGCCGGTTTTCGACGCCGCGTCCACCTCGAGCAGATCGACGAAACGGCCCTCGTCGATTTCCCGGCACACGCTGCACTTCCCGCATGGCGAAGCGCTGACACCGGTCTCGCAGTTCAATGACTTGGAAAGGATTCGCGCGAGCGTGGTTTTTCCTACCCCCCGCGTTCCCGTGAACAGGTATGCGTGGTGCAGGCGGTCGTTGTCCAGGGCATTACTCAGGGCCTGCACGACATGCTCTTGGCCGACCATTTCAGCAAAGCTTCGAGGACGCCACTTGCGCGCAAGCACCTGGTAGGACATGGGTTTAAATCAGCCGTTGAATAGACTGCCGAGTCTAACCCGACTGCCGGCAGCAAGGCGAACAGCGTCGGGAAGACGGAAAAAGGCGGCGGCCCCGCCAGCGATTCCCGGCGCACAAGTCAACTGCTGCGGCTGCTCCCTTCCAGGCCTGACCGGGTTCACAATCTATTGTCGCGGGAGACCAACGGGGCCACCATTGTCGCGACGATTATGCCGCAAACCCAGCCTGTCGGTAACCTGTCAATCAATCTCGCGCCGCGCGACCACTGCAAGCAGCGCCGCCGCGGTACACCGAAGATGCCGCCCAAAATCGGCCCGACTGACCTAGAATTAGGTTAACAGAAGGGCGGCATCGCGCGCGCCCAGCGGGCGTTACAGGCAATGGATGATCGGGGCTTTTTGGCGACCGACGATTTGCAGGCCCTCGTTGACACGTTGGCACGCCACCGCTATCGCGTGATCGGCCCGACGGTGCGCGATCAGGCGATCCAGTACGACGACCTTGCGGACGTCGCAGCATTGCCGCAAGGGTGGCGCCAGCAGCAGGTGCCCGGCCGTTACACCCTGCTCCAGTCTGACAGCCCTCGCCGCTTCGCCTGGGCAAATGGGCCGCAAGCGCTCAAGCCGCTGTTGTTCACGCCAACAGAGACCCTGTGGACAGCGCGCCGAGAGACAGACGGCCACCTGCGCTTCGTCGCCGAGACCCGCACTGAGCCCGCACTCGCGGTAATCGGCGTGCGGGCCTGCGATCTCGCCGCGCTGAGGCTGCAGGACAAGCACTTTATCGGACAACAACCGGATCCCGGGTACCGACAGCGTCGCGCAGGCCTGTTCGTGGTTGCCGTACACTGCACCCACCCCGCCGAGACCTGTTTTTGCGCATCGACCGGGGACGGCCCCCGTGCCAACGAAGGGTTTGACATCGCGCTCAGCGAAACCGATCGCGGCTACCTGGTTGAACCGGGTTCGGCGAGCGGTCGGGCGATCTGTCGCGAACTCCCCCTGACTCAGGCGGACCCTGCCGAACGTGTTGCCGCAGATCAAGAGATCGACTCGGCGGCGGCGCGGCAGCAGCGTGTTATCCCCACGGGCGATCTCAGTAACCGGTTGTTTGATTCACTGAACAACCCGCATTGGCAAAATATCGCCGAACGCTGCATGGCGTGCAGCAACTGCACCAGCGTCTGCCCAACGTGCTTTTGCCATCGTCATGCCGACAGACCGGCGCTCGGCGGTGGGCACAGCGAGCATATTCGAGAATGGGACTCCTGCTTCACGGCCGGACACGGCTACCTGCATGGCTACCACATTCGCCCCGACACACAGCATCGCTACCAGCAGTGGCTGACCCACAAGTTTGGCAGCTGGCACCAGCAATATGGCCGCAGCGGCTGCGTTGGCTGTGGCCGCTGCATCACCTGGTGTCCGGTAGGTATTGACCTGACCGAAGAGATCGCCGTCCTGACTGACGCCAAGCCGGCACCGGAAGCTGCCCTATGAACGCTTATCTGCCACGCGACGCGGAGATTATCGACCGCATTCAGGAATCGGCCGATACGTTCACGCTGCAACTTCGCTTGACCGACGGCAAGCCCTACGCCTTCGCGCCGGGACAATTCAATATGTTGTACCGCTACGGTGCCGGGGAGATCCCCATCTCGATCGTCTCTGAGGACCTCGCCAGCGGCTGTCTGAGCCATACGATTCGCGCGGTAGGCCGCGTCACGGAGGCATTGTCCGCGCTGGGCCCCGGCGACCACATCGGTCTGCGCGGTCCCTTCGGCCGTGGTTGGCCAATGCCGGACGCCGAAGGCCACGATGTCGTGGTGATGACCGGCGGGCTTGGCTGTGCGCCATCGGTATCGGTCGTCAAACACATCCTCACCCACCGTGCACGTTTCAACCACCTGAGCATATTGCAGGGCGTAAAGCATGCCAGCGATCTGATCTGGAAGGATCAGTACGCGGCGTGGGCAGCCCAGCCCGACGTCACGGTGTTGTTGGCGGCAGATGTCGCCACGCCGGCGTGGCCGGGCCATCAAGGTGTCGTAACGACCCTGCTCGACCAACTCGATCTAAAGCCGCAGCAAACGATCGTGATGTTATGCGGACCTGAGGTCATGATGCGGGCTGCGGCCGAAGCGCTTTGCCAGAAGGGCATACCCGCTGAGCAGATTCACTTGAGCATCGAGCGAAATATGCAGTGCGCCGTTGGACACTGCGGCCACTGTCAAACGGCGGCGCATTTCGTCTGCAAAGACGGTCCGGTATTTCAGTGGCCGGCGGTGCGCCGCCATCTCGGCATGCGAGGTTTCTGATGCGGATTGACACGAGCAAGAAACCGACGATCGCGGTACATAAGTTTTCATCATGCGATGGCTGCCAACTTGCCTTCCTCAACGCCGGCAAGGACCTGCTGAAGCTGGCCGAACACGTCGACGTCCGCCATTTCCTGGAAGCCGGCTTCACCGATGAAGACGCCCAGGTCGACATCAGTTTCGTCGAAGGCAGTGTCTCGACGGACCAGGAAATTGAGCGAATTGATGCCATCCGACGCAACAGCCAGTTCGTTGTTGCGATTGGGGCATGCGCGACAAGTGGCGGGTTGCAGGCGTTACGCAATCTCGACGCCGTCCACGAGGCGTGGAAGAACAGCGTCTATGCCAACCCCGAGGTCATTCGGACGCTGGAGAAAGCCGAACCGCCGAGCAAATTCATCCGCGTGGATCTTGAACTCTGGGGCTGCCCTGTCGATGCCAGACAGGTATTCGCCAGTATCGAACACCTGCTGCTGGGCGTTAAACCGATACCCGAGATAGAAAAGCTTTGCCTCGAATGCAAACGCCAACTGACGATCTGCGTGATGGTGGCTGGTGGTCACCCCTGTCTCGGCCCGGTTACCCGCGGGGGCTGTGGCGCCCTTTGTCCACGATTTGGCCGGGACTGCTATGCCTGCTTCGGTCCCGCGGAAAATCCCAACACCGACGCACTGGGACAGCGCCTCGAGGGACTCGGCCTGCACCCTGCGGCGGTCGCGCGGCGTTTTCTGTCGATTAACAGCCAGGCGCCGGCATTTCTAGCGGCCGGCGTGAAATACCGACAGCGGGGCGCCGATCATGACTGACCGGAACATCCCAATTTGCGTTCCCGCATTGACCCGCGTTGAAGGCGAAGGTGCGTTGCGCCTGCATATCAAGGACCAACGGATCGAAGAGATTGCGCTCGACATCTTCGAGCCACCGCGCTATTTCGAAAAATTCCTCGAAGGTCGTCAGCACCATGAGGTCATTGAGATAGTCGCGCGAATCTGCGGTATCTGCCCGGTGGCTTACCAACTCAGCGCAGTACAGGCACTCGAACAAATTTTCGCGCTGGACAGCACCGCCTGGGTAAACGACATGCGACGGCTGTTCTATTGTGGAGAGTGGCTGCAAAGTCACGCCCTGCACGTACATTTGTTGGCAGCCCCGGATTTTCTTGGCTTCGAGAACGTCATCGAGATGGCCGCCAAGCACCCTGATCTGGTTGAACGGGGGCTTGCCATACAGGCACTCGGCAACGCGTTGATAAGGTTACTTGGGGGACGCTCGGTCCACCCCGTTGGCGC
This sequence comes from uncultured Gammaproteobacteria bacterium, assembly GCA_942490985.1. GTDB lineage: Bacteria > Pseudomonadota > Gammaproteobacteria > Chromatiales > Chromatiaceae > Thiosocius. Next base: position 139,806 of record CALNYW010000001.1, on the reverse strand, counting down.
GAGAGTCGGGGGCTTTTTTCATGCGCCGGCGGAAAATGAAATCGCACCGCTACTGTCGCGCCTTCGCAATGCCCTCCCCGACGCGGAAGCACTGGTGGAATGGGCAGCCTCGCTGGATCTGCCAGGCGAGCCGCAGACCTTTACCAGTGTCGCCCTGCGTCACCCGAACGAGTACCCGATGATGTCCGGTCGATTGGTCAGCGACACCGGCCTTGATATCGGCAAAGAACATTTTGCCGATCATGTCACCGAGTCTCATCGACCTCACTCAACGGCGCTGTTTGCGCTGCTGCACGACGAGCCATACCTGGTCGGACCACTGGCGCGACTGAACCTCAATCACGATAGGCTGCCTCAAAGCAGTCGTGCGCTGCTCGACCGCAGTGGCATAGAGCTACCAGGCCGAGACCCGTTCTTGAGCCTTTTTGCGCGCACCCTGGAAATCCACGTGGCGCTGGTGGAAGCGATTCGATTGCTTGAGCACTACCACGCCCCCGACCAGAGTTTTTGCGAGCCAACCATCGGTGGCGGTATCGGCTTTGGTGCGACGGAGGCCCCGCGCGGTCTGCTTTGGCACCGCTATGAGCTAGACGAACGCGGCATCGTCAAGACCGCGCGCATCGTTCCACCGACCAGTCAGAATCAGGCCCGCATCGCCGACGACTTGAGCAGCAGTTTGATCGCATTCGGTCTCGACAAGCCAGAGCCTGCTGTACGCCATCACGCCGAGCGCGTGATCCGCAACTATGACCCTTGTATCTCCTGCGCGACCCACTTCCTCACGTTGGACATCCAACGATGAGCCGACGGATCATCGCCATCGGTTCGCCGTTCGGCGCTGATCGTGCGGCCTGGTGGGTGATCGACGAGCTACGGGGCCGACTGCCGACCGATATCGACCTGATTACCCTGGACCGCCCCGGGGCGACAGTGATTACCTGGTTGAGCGCGGACAGCGACGTCACGCTCATCGATGCCGCACTGGGCTGTCCGGCCGGAAAACCCTTTGTCCGGGTCCTGCCTGGGCAACTGGTGCGGCGGCAACCAAGGCTCGATAGCCATGGCGAGCAACTGGCCGACACACTGGCGCTGGCCGGCGCCCTGGGTCGACTGCCCCGGCGATTGGCGATCTACGCCATAGATATTGTCGCAAACGGGCGAATGAAGGGCCGGACAACACCACCACGCGGCGTCCGATTACTCAGTGATTTCTTAGTCAATAAGCTGAATGAATGCGGCCCACAGCCACACGTCGAACCGAGAACCTCGCACCGTTGAAGGTCTCGAACGGCGATGAAGTCAACCGAAAAACGCAAAAAGACTTTGCCCTAGATCATAATTAGCTTTGCGCTATTGCGGTTATATTGACGACCCAACGATTCCGTTGTTGCTCACTTTACCGGTCGCACTGTGGGCCTCGTTTTAGAAGAACCTGGAGAGGTACACCGCATGTTTGCACGACTTGTCACCGCCACGCTGCTTTTGGCGGTTAGCCTTCCTGCCTGGTCTGCGGACCTGGCAAACGGCCAGATAATCAATAAGAGCTGCGCGCTATGCCACGGCGCTCATGGCCAAGGCGCCGCCGGTCGGCTGTCACCCCGAATTGCCGGACTACCAAAGGAATACATCATCAAGGCGATGAAAGACTACGTGGATGGGACGCGTGTCTACCCGTTGATGGTGAGAACTTCGCAGATCGACCAGTTCACCGAGCGCGACTACCAGGATGTCGCCGCCTACCTGGCCTCATTGGATCTGAGCTCCGACGAAATGTTCGATATACGCTCGCGGATCGGCGGTGATGTCGGCGAGGGCAAAGACATCTTCCGAAGCGACTGTAAGAACTGTCACAACCGCGACGGTTACGGTAAACCCAGCAAAGAGGCACCGCCGCTGGCCGGTCAGCATCCCGAGTACCTCTTCACGACCATGCGCAACTTCTCACAGGGAACGAGAATCCACGCCAATGACAAAGAAGACGACACGTTTGAAGACTACAAGGACACCGATTTCGTCAACCTGACCGCGTATCTGGCGACGCTCGACGACGCCCGCATCGTGCAGGGTTATGCATTCCGCCCGCCAATGTACCGGCCGGCATTCGCTCGCCCACAACGTCGCGAACTGAGCCAGAGCATCCAGATCACCGACATCACGCAGACCGTGGTTCGTATGGCGATGGAAAAGGGTGTCGACACCGCCGCGGCAGAAAAGGCCATGATCGCCAAGGCCGAGGAAATCGGCCTGAAAAAGGTCGCGCAACAGAAAGTCTCGCAGTTCCTCGAGAAGCAAGGCGTCGAGATGCCGCACCTGTCGATCTACCAATTCTGCAACCCGATGGATGCGCGCTTGATGGTCATTGCAGACCCGGTGTTCTCGAGCTACATGCCGTGCCGCATCTCGATGGTCGAGGACAGCGACGGAAAACTGTGGCTGATGATGCTCAACCTCGACATGCTCATCGACAGCAAGCTGTTGCCGCCCGAGGTCATCGAGACCGCAATTCGCGTCAATCAACAAATGCTCGACGTCATGACTGCCGGGGCGTCCGGCAAGTCTGGCTAACCGGCAAACGCCTGCCGGGCACTCGTCCCGGCACATCGGCACAATGGACCCGCGATCAACAAGATCGCGGGTTTTTTATTGGCCTGCACATTGCGCCGGTATCTGGAATGATCGCGCCGGCCCTTGCTGTCATTTCCCGCCGGACACTTGGTCGCCTAAGACAAATCCAGCGTATCATCCCGCATGGTCGCCTCGAACATCATTAACGACCACAGCACGGTACTGTAGTCCCGCACCCCAGATTGATGCTGATTGACCAGCGTTTTCAGGTAGGTCGGCCGAAACAGGCCCGAATCAACCAAGCCACCTTCGGTCAACGCTTGTTGCACACGAGACTTCAACGGGCCTCTGAACCACTTGGCCAGAGGAACCCCGAAGCCCATCTTCGGGCGGTACAACACATCATTGGGCAAATACGGCTCGAGTGATTTCTTTAAAATGAATTTACCTTCCTGGCCCCTGAGCTTCAGATGCGAAGGCAGTGTCGCCGCCCATTCGAGGAGTTTGTGGTCAAGCAACGGCACTCGCACCTCGAGGGCATGCGCCATGCTGGCACGATCGACCTTGGTCAGAATATCGCCGACCAGGTAGGTCTTGGTATCGATGTACTGAATCAATGACAACGGGTCGTCGGTCGCCGCCCGCCCGGCATGCTGATGGAATGTGTCAATCGCCCGGTATCCCTGCAGATGACGCTTCAGGTCATCGCTGAACAGCAGCGCACGTTGGTCTTCGCCGGTCTGGGAAACGGTATGCATGTAGGCTTCGACCGAATCACGTGCCAGTGCCTGGAACGTCGTCTTAGCCCGGAAAACCCGTGGTGCCCAATCGGCCTTCGGATACCACCGACCCAACGTACCGAACAGCGGACGGCGCAGACCAATCGGCAACCGCGAACGCAAGCGCTCCTCGTTCATGTGCCAGCGGTAACGTCGATAACCCGCAAAGTGTTCATCGCCCCCATCGCCGGACAGCGCCACCGTGACACGCTGTTTTGCCAATTCGCAGACTCGGTAGGTCGGTATCGCGGAGCTGTCGGCATACGGCTCGTCATACAACGATGCCAAGGTATCGAGCAGTCCGAAATCCTCGCTGGCTACCTGCTTTTCAAAATGATTGGTTGCATAGCGCTTCGCCACGGCTTGTGCGTAGTCGGTCTCGTCGTATTGTTTAACGTCAAAACCGATCGCACAGGTATTGACCGGTTCATCCTGCAGTTGAGCCATCATCGCGACTACCGCGCTCGAATCAACGCCCCCCGAGAGAAACGCACCCAGCGGGACCTCGGACACCAGTCTTACATCGACTGCTTCGCGCAGGCGCTCAATGAGTTCTTCAGCAATCCGCTGTTCATCGTCGCTGTTCGTCGCGTCAAACTGCAGGTCCCAGTAAGCCCGTGATTCGGGCAAAGGCTCGCCGCGCCGATAGAGCACACGGTGACCAGGCGGCAGCTTGTGGACCTCGCTGTAGATCGTCTTTGGCTCAGGGATATAGCCGAGCGCGAAGTAATCCTCGATCGATCTCGGGTCGACCTCCCGGCGCAGCCGCGGATGTTGCTTCAGCACCTTGAGTTCGGAGCCGAAGATCAACTGTCCGTCCGGCAGCACGCTGTAGAAAAGTGGTTTGATACCCAAGCGATCACGCGCCAGAAAAAGGCTACGGCGCCCGCGGTCATACAGGGCGAACGCGAACATCCCGCGAAAATGTTCGACGCAGGCCTCGCCCCACTCCGCCCAGGCGTAGAGAATGACCTCGGTGTCACAACGCGTTCGAAACGCGTAGCCACGTGATTTCAGGTCCTCGGCGAGTTCCGCGAAGTTGTAGATTTCGCCGTTGTAGACCACGCAAAGATTGCCGTCGGCGCTAAACATCGGCTGCTGCCCGGATGACAGATCGATAATCGACAAACGACGGTGAGCGAGGCCCACCCCAGGCTCGATATGTACGCCCCCTTCATCGGGCCCACGATGAAACTGACTCTCGTTCATGCGATGCAGAAGGTCTGCATCGATCTCACGGGTTTCCCTAAGATCAAAAATCCCGGCGATGCCGCACATAATTACGTCCTACAGCCCCTTGTTAACGCCAATGGCGGCATCGTACACGCTCAGGTATCGATCCACGGTGTGTTGCCAATCGAATCGCTCTTCCACCCGCTGTCTGGCCGCCTTGCCCATGGTTTGGGAAAGTCCATCTCTGTCCAGCAGGTCAGCGACAATATCCGCAAGTGCTTGAGCATTACCAACGTCGAACAAGAAACCGTTGACGTGCGGCTCAACCAACTCCGGATTGCCGCCAACATTTGTTGCGATCACCGGCAGGCCGCTCGCCATGGCTTCGAGGATCGTGTTCGACACCCCCTCTCCCAGTGACGGGAGCACGAAGACGTCCATCATCTGCAATAGCGCGGGGACATCATCTCGATCGCCTGCCATCCACACGACATCGCCGAGGCCCGCCCGCTGGATCTGTTCCTCCAGCGACTGCCGCAACGGACCATCACCAACGACGACGACCCGCAATTTTGCGCGCAGCTCCGGGCGTTTCATCAGCAGCAGTTCAACGGCCTCAAGCAAGGTGGCCTGATCCTTGACCTCGGCCAATCGTCCGACCGTACCGATCAAACGCTGTCCGCTGTGTAAGAAACCCTTCGGTGAAAGGTCGGGCCGGGGCCCCTGGCGGGGGCGGAAGGCCTGCTGATCGACGCCGTTGTAGATCTGCACGACTTTTTTGGCGCCAATACCCACATCGTTGACCAGCCACTGCTTTAGGTCGGCACTGACCGTGATGAAACGTGTCAGCAAGGGTGCAATCAATCGGCGCAATTGTCTGTAACGTGCATTGCTGCCATCGATGTCGTAAACGTCGCGCCCATGTTCGCCATGGATGTGCTTCGTTCCGGGAACAAACAGGCCAACCAGATGCATCTCCAATGCCGCGATGTTGCGCGTGTGGAGTACCGCGGGCCGAAGCCGCAGCAGGACTCGCCAAAGACGCCAATAGACCCCAAGGTCATGCCCCGGTTTCTTGTTCAGCGAAATCACCGGGACCTGCTTATCTTTGAGCCGCGACGCGAACTGTCCCGATGAGGTGAGACAAATGATGGCGTGGCGATACCGATCGGGCGGCGCGCGGTTGATGAGATTGACCAAGCCATTCTCCAGCCCACCCGTACCGAGCGCGTAGATGACATGGGCAACGAGAGGCGGCTCGGGTCTCATTTCAGGCCTTTTGCTTGGCGATATCGTGTAACGAGCGTCGACCGCCCAAACACCGAGCAAGCTGGAACGGCGTCTAACGCATCGGTCACGGAATTGTCCTATATCCGAAAATGAAAACCTATGTTTTGTTTGCCGATGACATCCGCAGTGCCCGGCGCAACGAAAAAACCCCGTGGAACAAGCCACGGGGTTTTTGTTTTGCCAAGCGCCTGGGTGGGCTTGGGGCAGGCGTCAGCCTTGCACCACGACAGTGCCACGCATCGTCGGGTGGATTTTGCAGTAGTAGTTGTAGGTACCCGGCTCCTCGAATGTCCGCGAGTAGCTCGCGTTGGCGCCAAGGTTCTCCGAGCCGAAGCTGCCGTCGTTAGCGGTTACCGTATGCGGAACAGCCTCTTTGTTTACCCAGGTGACCGTGCCACCTGCTTTGATCGTCACGGTTCCACCACCAAAGCGCATTCCGGAGATCGCTACTTCGGCATTGTCAGCGGCCTCTGCGGCAGGGGCTGGGGCGGCTGCGGCCGGTGCCGGCTGTGCAGGCGCATAGCCACCCGCATAGCCGCATAGCCACCCCCATAGGGCGCCCGCATCGGGGCACCGTAGCCGTAGGGCTTGCCCATCGAAGGACGCGGCGGGGGCGTCGGGCGTTGCGGCCGCATCGGCGGTGCCATCGGCGGACGGCCGTAAGGTGCACCGTAACCGCCACCGGGCCCGTAGCCCATTCCCATGCCTTGTGGCTGGTAGCCGTATCCACCACCGTAGCTGCCGGCAACCGCAGCGCCCGTCGTGACGAAAGCGGCCATAGCAAAAAACCCAGCGAGTCGTTTTGTCGAAAACTTCATTACAAACATCTCCTTAGCAAAAAATGTCGGTGTCCAGCAGAACCAACTGCGTACCTGACTGACCACCGTGTTCGTACTTTGTCATGTTTTTGCCCTGCTTTTCTCAGACATTTTGTAGACATTTGACTAGACCTGTACCACACTCTCTGGACGCGACCGGTTATTTCGATCGGCAGCAACAGGACCAAGAACGCTATGCAACCCGACAACAACCCTCACGCAACGCCGACAGCCGTTGTCCTTTACGACGGAGGATGCCCTCTCTGCCTTCGAGAGATCACCCACTACCGCCGTCTAAAAGGCGCCGATCGTCTCGACTGGATCGACATCGCGCCTCGCGACGACGTCATGGCGACGTTCGGCGTCGCCAAGGCAGAGGCCATGACACGGTTTCATGTCAAACAGGCGGACGGCCAGTGGGCCACGGGCGCCTACGGCTTCGCGGTGGTTTGGGCGCAGCTACGGGGATACCGCTGGCTGGCATCGTTCGTCCGGACGTTCAGGCTGCTACCGCTGCTCGACTGGGGTTACACGCGGGTGACGGTGTGGCGCCTGAAGCGTCGCTGCACCGGCGGCAGCTGCGAAACCCGCGGACCCGCCAACTAATACACCCAATTTTTGGAGGAACGAGACTATGCGCGTAGCACTTTTTGGGGGCACCGGATTTGTTGGCCGCTACCTCGTCGATGCGCTAATCGAGAACGGCGACACACCCGTGCTTTTGGCACGACAGCCAGCCGAGACACCTTGGATCGAGTCCGGCACCGTCACCTACGTCCAGGGCGACATCGGTAATGACGAGGCCATCGCTGCGACGCTGGATGGCGCCGACGCCGCGATTTACAACATCGGCATCCTCAGGGAGTCGCCACGACAGGGCATAACCTTTGAAGCGTTGCAATATGAAGCGGCCAGGCGCGTCATCGATGCCGCGATTAGCCACGGTGTCGGTCGATTCCTTTTAATGAGTGCGAACGGCGTCGATGCCGAAAGCACACGCTATCAACGGACGAAACGTCAGGCCGAGCGCCACCTCGAGCAAACCGATCTCGACTGGACCATCTTCCGCCCGTCGGTGGTCTTCGGCGACCCGCGTGGCCGCATGGAGTTTGCCACCCAGCTGAAGCGGGACATCATCGACTCACCGCTGCCCGCACCGCTGTTTTTTAGCGGTCTCAATCCGACCCGGGCAGGCCTGTTCGAGCTGTCGCCCGTCCATGTGCGCGATGTCGCGACGGCCTTCGCTGGCTCGCTAGCCGGGACAGCAACAGTGCGCGAGGTGCTGCATCTCGGCGGCCCCCGCACCATGACCTGGCGCGAAATCCTGCAGACCATTGCGACCGCGACGGGCCGTAGCAAAGTGATGTTGCCCGTTCCGGTATTTGGCGTGAACACCGCAGCGACCCTTTTCGACCGTTGGGAGCGTTTTCCGATCACCCGGGAGCAGATCCAGATGCTGCTGCAGGGTAACCGTTGCGACCCCACAGACTTGTCACGTCTTGGCATTGACCCAATACCCTTTGATGCCACAAGCCTGGCCTACCTTTCAACTAACCCAGAGGACAACGCATCATGGCAACAGAACGCCGCGTAACGGCTTCCCGAATTGGCCGTCTATCCATTCTCGGTCGCCTCGCCGGTGGTATTGCGGGCGGCGTTGTCAGCGAGGGCGCGCGGCAGATTGCGCGCGGCCAGAAACCCAACATTGGCGAGCTTTTGTTGACACCGGCCAATGCGCGTCGGCTCGCCGACCGCCTCTCTGAGATGCGCGGCGCTGCGATGAAGGTCGGCCAGCTGATGTCGATGGACAGCGGCAGCGTATTGCCCGTCGAGCTCAGTCAGGTGCTCGACCGCCTCCGCGAGGATGCCCACCAAATGCCGCTCGGCCAGGTCGCGGCGGCACTGAAGGCGGCGTGGGGAGAAGGCTGGGAGAATCGCTTCGAGCGCTTCTTCTTTACCCCGGTGGCGGCGGCCTCTATCGGTCAGGTTCACGAGGCAATCCTGAAAGACGGGCGACGCATCGCGGTCAAGATCCAATACCCCGGCATTCGCCGCAGCATCGACAGCGACGTGGATAACGTTGCGACCTTGTTGCGCATGTTCAACCTTGTTCCCGACGGGATGGACGTCAAGCCGTTTCTCGACGAGGCAAAACAACAGCTGCATTTAGAAGCCGACTACGCCTACGAGGCCCAGTCGATCGGCCGTTTCGCCCATCGGGTCGGCGGCGACCAGCGGTTCACTGTGCCGTCCGTTGTAGAGGAACTCACCTCGCCGGATGTACTGGCGATGACCTTCCTCGATGGAAAGCCCATCGAAACGCTCGAAACAGCCCCGCCGGATGTTCGCAACCGTGTGGCCGAAGATCTGCTCGAACTCGCGCTGAAAGAGGTTTACGACTGGGGTCTGGTTCAAACGGACCCGAACTTCGCAAACTATCTGTACGATGCTGAACAAGACCGTGTTCAGCTCCTCGACTTTGGCGCTACCCGCGACTTCGCCGAGACCCGTCGGCTGCACCTTCGCCAGCTGCTGGGGGCCTGCATCGACGAGGATGACGCAGCGATAGAGGCAGCGGCAACACACCTGGGCTATCTGGGCGACGGAGACAGCACAGGCTATCGCGAAGCCATCCTGGCCCTGTTGCGCACGGCGACCGAGCCAGCACGCCATGACGGCGACTACGATTTTCAGACCTCTACGCTGGCGCCACGCATGAGCGATCTGATCGTGCAGATGCGGCTCAAGCAACGCTTCACGCGGCTGCCGCCGATGGATGTGCTGTTCTTGCATCGCAAGCTCGGAGGCCTTTATCTGTTGCTGGCAAGACTCAAGGCCAAGATCCCGGCAAAGCAGATCGTTGCGCCTTATGCCGGCATCGTGTCGGCGGGCCTGGATGCCACCGGCTGAGACCGATGCTGCAATTGGTTTGGTTCAAGCGCGACCTGCGCGTCGACGATAACGAGGCGCTGTACACCGCGGCGCAACATGGCGCGGTGCTACCGCTCTACATCGTCGAGCCCGATCTGTGGCGGCAGCCGGATGCCGCAGGGCGGCAGTGGTCGTTTATCAGGGAGTCGTTGCTTTCACTTAGGAAGGCGTTGTCGGAACTCGGCCAACCACTGGTGGTTCGGACCGGCGACGCCGTGCAGGTGATCGAGCAACTGCTGAACACCCAACAGATCAGCGGTGTCTGGTCGCACCAGGAAACCGGCAATGACTGGACGTTCAAGCGTGACCTCAAGGTTGGCGATCTGCTCGCGCGTCGAGCTATCCCGTGGTATCAGGTAAGGCAACACGGGGTTGTTCGAGGTTCACTGAATCGGGACCGCTGGTCACGCCAGTGGGAGCAGTTGATGCGTGTGCCGCGGTTTGCCAAGCCACGATTACCTGCCCTCGATGATATCGATGAGGGATCGATCCCCGGCGATCCCGGTGTCTCACTACACGACCCCTGCCCCGGGCGCCAACGTGGCGGTCGGGACTTGGCGGAACAGGCGTTGACCAGCTTTCTCCACGTGCGTGGCGACAACTATCACCGCGAAATGTCCAGCCCGCGAACCGCTGACTCATCGTGCTCGCGGTTGAGTGCGCACCTCGCCGCTGGGACTTTATCGATGCGCGAAGTCGTCCAGGCAACGCGCAAGCGCCAGGCCGCCTTACGACAGCAGCCGAACGGGGGTAGCTGGTCTCGCGCGCTGGCCGCCTTCGAGGGCAGGCTGCACTGGCATTGCCACTTCATCCAGAAGTTCGAAACCGAGCCGCGCATCGAATTCGAAAACCTGCAGCGCGCCATGGACGGTCTGCGGCCAACGACGCCGGAGGAAGTGAAGTTCCAGGCATGGACGCGTGGCGAGACGGGCTGGCCTTACATCGACGCCTGCATGCGCTACCTGGCCCACAATGGATGGATCAACTTCCGCGCCAGGGCAACCTTGATGTCGGTTGCAAGCTATCAGCTCTGGTTGCACTGGCGGGAAACCGGCCTGCATCTGGCCCGTCAGTTCGTCGACTACGAACCGGGGATCCACTGGTCCCAGGTACAGATGCAATCGGGCACGACCGGCATCAACGCGCTGAGAATCTACAACCCGATAAAACAATCGCAAGACCAGGATCCGGATGGCCGATTCATTCGTACCTGGGTGCCCGAACTCAGTCATGTGGACTCTCAATGGATCCACTTCCCCTGGCGCATGCCGAGAGACCAGCAGCGGAAGCGCGACTGTCTGATCGACCGCGACTACCCCGCCCCGGTCGTTGATCATGAATCGGCCGCAAGACTGGCGCGTCAACGGATGCAACAGGTTCGCCGGGACGGTGCCGCCCGCCGGGAGAGCCGTGCCATTCACCAGCAACATGGCAGCCGACGACGTGCGCAGCGCAGAACCTATCGCCCGCCACAACCCGATCTATTCGACGATGCCCCATAGCAAGCCGCATCTTCCGGAGAAGTCGTGCGCGTGGTGCGCGCGACCGTTTGCGTGGCGCAAGCGTTGGCGCAATAACTGGGATGAGGTGCGCTACTGCTCTGAACGCTGCCGGCATTCGGCGAGGCGACAGCGCACATGAGGTGCCGCAACCTGGTACTGGTACTGGGTGACCAGTTGGATCGCAACAGCACGGCGCTGGCGGGTTTCGACCCGGCCAATGATCGCGTCGTCATGATCGAGGCGCGCGAGGAATCGACCCGTGTCCCTTCGCACAAAGCGCGGTCAGCACTGTTCCTGTCGGCGATGCGCCACCATGCTGAATGGCTGCGAGGACAGGGTTGCCGCGTTGACTACCTCGATATCAACCATCCGGCGGCGGACAGCTTCGCGAGCGGACTCCGAAACGTCCTCGAACAGCACTCACCCGAGCGGTTGATCTTCGTCGAAGCCGGCGAGTACGGCGTTTCGCAGACGCTTAAAAAGACCGCCAGCACATTCGACGTCGCGGTCGACGTTCTCAGCGACGCGCACTTCTACTGCAGCGCAGAGGCCTTTCAGAACTGGGCGTCGTCGCGCAAGACAATGGTCATGGAGCACTTCTACCGTTGGATGCGTCGCGAGCACAACATCCTGGTCGACGGCAAGGATCCGGTTGGGGGTAAATGGAATCTCGACCAGCAGAACCGCAAGTCGTTCGGTCGCCGGGGCCCCGGCATGGTGCCGGCCCCGATCGGATTTGAACCCGACGCGATGACCCGCGAGGCGTTGCAGGACGTAGCGGATCACTACAGCGATAATCCCGGCTCACTCGAGGACTTCAGTTGGGCAGTGACCCGCGAGCAGGCGCTCGAAGCCCTTGATGATTTCGTTACCCATCGCCTGCCTGCATTTGGACCTTTCCAGGATGCGATGTGGCAGGACGAGCCGTATCTCTACCACGCAATGTTGTCGTCGGCCTTGAACCTAAAACTGTTGAATCCGCGCGAAGTCGTCGATGCCGCGGTCGAGGCCTACGAAAAAGGTCACGCCCCTTTGGCAAGCGTCGAGGGCTTTGTGCGCCAAGTACTCGGATGGCGCGAGTACGTCCGCGGCATCTACTGGCACACGATGCCCGGGTATCTGGACCACAATTCACTGGATGCCGATCAGCCTCTTCCAGCGTTTTATTGGTCGGGTCAGACGGACATGAATTGCCTGAAAAGCTGTATCGAACAGACGCTGCAGACGGGTTATGCGCACCATATCCAGCGCTTGATGGTGACAGGTCTGTTCGCGATGCTGCTCGGCGTCAAACCGCGCGAGGTACACGAGTGGTATCTCGCCATCTACGTCGACGCCGTCGAATGGGTCGAATCGCCCAATACACTGGGCATGTCGCAACATGCCGACGGGGGTCTGCTCGGCTCCAAGCCCTACGCTGCGAGCGGCCGTTATATCCAGCGGATGAGCAATTATTGCGACGGCTGCAAGTTTTCGCCGGATCAATCCACCGGTGACGACGCCTGTCCGTTCACAACCCTTTACTGGGACTTCCTGATTCGCCACCAAGCACGTTTCAGCGAACACCCACGGGCCGCTATGCAGTGGCGCATGCTGAATCGACTATCATCGGACCAACGCAAGGCCGTCAGCACCCAGGCGGCAGTGCTACGCTCTCAATTGTCTGGTTGAAGACGGCCGATCGTCGCAACTCAAGATACGATGCCATTGGCCGATCTACGTCGTGATCTAGGCGTTAAATCACAACGGCGGATGCGCGCAGGCAGTTATGTCAAACAATAAGTCAAAAGATGCAGCAAATAGCGGGGCTGAACGTCGCGCGCATGAGCGATTCGCCCTCGCCGTGCAGGCGGCTGTCACTATTCCACAGCACCCAACCCGCGACTTCGGCGTGTGTGAGTTTTCCGAAACGGGCATGTTTCTGGCCTTCATCGGCGCTCAGTTAAATCGACAGTCCCTGGAAAACAACGGTATCCAGGCTGGATCCGAATTAAAGGTAACGTTTAGCGTGCCCGTCGGCGGACGCAAATCAACCTGCGATCTCGACGCTACGATCGTCAGGATGACTGATCATGGCATCGGGGTCGCATTCCTGCCGGAAAGACCCGAACAACTGTTGGCGCTAATCGACGCATTCGCTGCCGCTCAACAATCGAAAGACCAATCGGTGGGTTGAAACCAGCACCTGCGCGATACCGCTGCAGGCGGTATTGTCGTTCCAGAGCGGCGTCGAGCCGTATCTGGCCGGCGCGATCGGCCCGGATAATGGCGCAATTTGCAGGTTAAGCTGCCTGATCGTCTCAGACCGCTGGCCGTTTTCCCGATGGATCGCGTGTATCGCCGCCTAGTCACACCCAAGCGTCCGTTGGCGCGCCCCGCCCGGCTCAGGCTGCTGCTGTCTGGCCTGCTCCTGCTTGGGGCAGGCCAGGCCCAAGATTGAAGGGTTCTGGAGCCTGCAACTCGAGAATGACCTGTTCGGCAGCGGCGACGATCAGTTCTACAGTCATGGCACCGAAATCAGCTATTTCAGGCCAGGCGAACCGCCGGCCTGGCTCGCCACCGTCGCGCGTAACCTGCCGTTTTTCGAGCTCGGTGAGACCCAGGCTGTGCAGTTCAGTCTCGGCCACAAGATCTATACGCCCGCGGATAAGCAGGCCACCGTATTGCTCCCCGACGACCGACCTTACGTGGGCTGGCTGTTCGGCAACGCGGAACTGCTATCGCGGTTTGCGACGACATCATCGAGCCAGGCCAGCAACCTGGTTGGCGTAACGATTGGCGTTGTCGGCCCCGCCGCCCTCGGCGGGGAGATCCAGAACGGCTGGCACGACCTCATCGGTGTAGATCGCTGGCTGGGCTGGGATAACCAGCTACGAAATGAGATCGGCGTCAACCTGAACTACAGCCGACGTTGGCAGTTTTTTGAGTCAGCGCCGATGTCTACCGAATTCGAGGTCGCACCGCACCTCACCGCGTCGCTCGGCAATGTGTTCACTTGTGCGGGCGTTGGCATGATGTTTCGCTGGGGGCGTGGCCTACGCAACGATTACGCCCCACCAAACATCCGGCCAGGCTTCCCCGGCATCCCCTTTTTCCGCCCCAGCACAAAACCGAGCCGGTACCTTTTCGCCGGCGCGGAGGGACGAGCGGTCGCCCGCAACATCTTTCTCGACGGTAACACCTTCGTCGATAGCCACAGCGTCGATAAAGAGTTCCTGGTGGCCGACCTTCAGTTCGGTCTGGCCTACCAACTGAGAAGCGTTCGCGTTGCGCTGAGCAATGTCTGGCGCAGCCCAGAGTTCGACGGTCAAGCCGAAAACACCCAGTTCGGCAGCATCAACCTGTCGTTCGCAGTATCCGACCAGCTGGAATCCTGTTTACTCTGCGGCGGTCAACGAGCGCACCACGCTGAACGCCCCGCGGATGTCGCCCTCGGCATAGCCGGTCGCGCGGTCTTCGGGATAGAACTCGTCGATTTTGGCCTGGACCTCCGGCTTCACATCGGTGCCGTGGCAAGTCAGGCAGACTGCCTCCGTCGGTATCGCCTTCATGAATCGATGCTCACCGTCGACGACCTCGCTGTAGGCCAACTGATCCGGTGCCTCGCCCGCCAGCTTCCGCGCCTCGAAATCCTGCAGCACGGCGGTCTGCCAGGCGTTGGGCACGCCCATCTCAGGGTTGCGATTTTTCAGGCTGACCCGGGTCAACGTCACGCCGCGTTCCTCCGAGATCGACTCGGCGACAGCGGGCGCGATCTTGTGGCACACGTCTACCGCATTCGCTGGGCCGCCTGCCTTAATCGCAGCCTGAAGTTGCGACTTGAGGCTGGACCCAAGGGCCATGGCGGCTTCTTTCGCGTCGGCGGTCAATGCCGCCTGGTCAACGGGTGCTGCAGCGACGGCGGCAACGGTCGTTGATGCTTCGGTCACCGATGCGGTTTGCGACGAGTCGCCCGCATTGTCGGACGTAGATGACGTTTCGGACGGATCGCCACTGCACGCTGCCAGCGTGAGCGCGGCAACGGCCAGAAAACTGAGCTTGTACATAGGACTGCCTGTGGTTGTGAATCTCCCGCGACCATGACGCGTCGAACCACGCGGCGCAAGCGTGTAATGCGTACCGTTTTTCCCGATCCGTTGACCAATCCGCACGTCCCGTCACGGGATTACTGCGACGACAATAAGGCTGCAGAACCGGCGTTGCGCCGCATAATTCCCTGACCAAACCACGCATTGCCTACATCGCTATCATGCAACTCGCCACGATCGTCTCGACACATGCGGAAATCGCGAGGCTGCGCAGCCGCAACGCGAAAATCGAGCGTCTCGCAGCCTGCCTGCAGCAACTCAATCGACAGACCGCGGCAATCGGCGTGCCCTACCTGTGCGGTCAGCTGCCTCAAGGCCGTATCGGCCTCGGCCCGGCGGTCGTTGCGAGGGTCCAGCCACCGGGCGCCCAAGCCACCAGTCTCAGCCTGGTCGAAACCGACGCACGGTTCGACCAGCTGGGCGCGATCAGCGGCCCGGGTTCCAGCGCCGCCCGCATCGCTGAACTCGGTGAACTGTTGGCGTTAGCGACAGCAGCGGAACAGACGTTTCTCCGCAAACTCATCCTTGGCGAACTCCGCCAGGGTGCGCTCGACGGCGTCATGATCGAGGCCGTGGCAAAGACGGCACAGTTACCGGTCGCCAGCGTACGCAAGGCCGTTATGTTGACCGGCGACCTGGCGACGGTCGCGCAGTGTGCGCTGCTCGATGGCGCATCCGGCCTGTCCGCTTTTCGCTTCGAGTTGTTCCGGCCCGTTCAGGCAATGCTGGCGCAACCTGCCGAATCGGCCGCAGCGGCATTGTCTTCGCTCGGATCGGCGGCCTTGGAATACAAGTTAGACGGCGCGCGCCTCCAGGTTCACCGCAACGGCGGCGAGGTCCGCGCTTTTACGCGGCAACTTCATGACGTCACAGCAAGGGTCCCCGAAATCGTCGACGCGGTGCTCGCGCTTCCGGTCGACAGCATTGTGCTTGACGGTGAGGCGATCGCTTTCGACCGCTACGACCGACCCCTGCCGTTCCAGGTCACGATGCGCCGGTTCGGCCGCCGCGCGGTCAGCGATGAGCTGCGCAGTCAAATACCGCTCAACGCGCAGTTCTTTGACTGCCTTTACGCGGACAACGACGACCTGCTCGATGCGCCGGCCGAGCAACGCCAAGCGATCCTCGCCGAGACTCTGCCAGAGCAACAGCGCGTCCATCGCCGCATCTGCCAGACGCCGTTGGCGGCGGAGGCATTCTTGCAGGCCGCAATAGCCGCCGGCCACGAGGGCATCATGGCCAAATCGCTGACCGCGCCCTATCAGGCCGGGAACCGCGGCGCCGACTGGCTAAAGATCAAGCCGACCCATACGCTCGACCTGGTGATACTCGCGGCCGAATGGGGCAGCGGGCGCCGCACCGGCAAACTCAGCAACCTGCATCTCGGCGCCGTCGATCCTGTCAACGGTGGCTTCGTGATGCTCGGCAAAACCTTCAAGGGTCTGACCGATAAGATGCTGGCTTGGCAGACCGAGCAACTGCTGGCTCGCGAACTGGGCCGTGAAGGCAACGTCGTCCATGTGCGTCCTGAATTGGTCGTCGAAGTCGCTTTCAATGAGCTGCAGCGCAGCCAGCAGTATCCTGGCGGCGTCGCGTTGCGCTTTGCCCGGGTCAAACGCCATCGCGATGACAAACAGGCCGGCGAAGCGGATACCGTCGACACCGTCATGCAGATCTACCAACAGGGTCTCGCCGCAACCTTTCGATGAGTAAAGCGATTCCTTTTAGCGCCCCAACCAACCGCTGGTTCGACGACACCTTCAGGTCGGCGACCGCTGTCCAGGCGCAAGGCTGGGCCGCCATCCAGCGAGGTGAACACACCTTACTTGCGGCACCGACTGGCAGCGGCAAGACGCTTGCCGCATTTTTGGCCGGCATCGACTACTGCCTTTCACTGTCCCCAGAGGCACCCGAAGGTGTCCGCATACTCTATGTATCCCCCCTCAAGGCCCTGGTCTACGACGTCGAACGCAACTTGCGCGCACCGCTGGTTGGCATAGGGCACGGTGCGGCCGCGCTCGACCACACGGTTCGAAATGTCCTGGTCGATGTACGCACCGGCGACACGCCACAGAAAGCACGCCAACAGCAAGCCAAGCACCCGGCAGACATCCTGGTGACGACACCCGAGTCGCTGTTTCTTTTGCTCGGCTCGAAAGCCCGCGAGACATTGCGCAGCGTCCACACCGTCATCATCGACGAGATTCACGCGTTGGCACCAACCAAACGCGGCGCGCACCTCGCCCTTAGCCTCGAGCGGCTCGCCGCACTCTGCAGTGACGAGCCGCAGCGCGTCGGGCTGTCCGCTACGGCCCGGCCACTGCAAGAGGTCGCGCGGTTCCTCGGCGGTCAACGCAAGGTCACGATCATTGATCAATCAGCCAGGCCATGTCTGGATCTCGCCGTAAAAGTGCCGGTGCCCGACATGGAAAATACCGTGGCCGCACCGCAAGAACCGCGCAGTGGCTCCATCCTTGGCGAACTCTACAAAGACGAACCGAGCAACAAGGCGCCGCCGGAGCGCGGCATCTGGGCGGCCGTCTACCCGGAACTGATCGCCGAGATACGTGCCAACCGCGCGACGATCATCTTCGTCAACAGCCGCGGCCTTTGCGAACGTCTTACCCAGCGGCTCAACGAGTTGGCAGAAGAAGAGGTCGTTCGCTCGCACCACGGCAGCGTTTCGCATGAGCGACGACGAGAGATCGAGGAGGGCCTCAAACTCGGCGAGATCAAGGGCATCGTCGCCACCAGTTCGCTCGAACTCGGCATCGACATGGGCGCTGTCGACCGCGTGATCCTGCTCGAATCACCCGGTTCGGTCGCCAGTGGCCTGCAGCGCGTTGGTCGTGCCGGGCACCAGGTCGGAGAGCGTAGCGTTGGCCGACTCTATCCAAAGTTTCGTGGCGACCTGCTCGAAAGCGCCGTGATCGCAACGCGCATGCTGGCCGGCGAGATCGAGGCCGTGCGGGTGCCGCAGAACCCACTCGACGTCCTGGCGCAGCAGATTGTCGCGATGTGCTGCGATGCCGACGTCAACGTCAAGGAGATCGAGCGACTTGTCCGCCGCGCGTATCCCTACGCGCAGTTGAGCGACGATGTGCTCCAGGCGCTCCTCGAGATGCTCAGCGGCCACTACCCCTCGCAAGACTTTGCCGATCTAAAACCGCTGATTGCCTGGGACCGCAGCGACGATACGTTGCGGCCGAGACGCGGCGCGCAAATGATCGTGCGGATGAACGCCGGGACGATTCCTGACCGTGGTAACTATGTCGTCACGCTCGGACCGGAAGGCGGCCGCCTCGGCGAACTCGATGAGGAGATGGTTTTTGAGACACGGCCCGGCGAAAACATTCTGTTGGGCGCGACGACCTGGCGGGTCGAGGAAATCACCCGTGACCGGGTGATTGTCTCGCCCGCCCCCGGCGAACCCGGCAAGCTGCCGTTCTGGCGGGGCGATGGCCCCGGTCGACCGATCGAACTCGGTCGAGCGATCGGCGCATTCGTTCGCAAGCTCGGTGGTATGAGCACGGCCAAGGCGGTCGATTGGCTGCAGAACGAGGCCAACCTCAATGAACACGCTGCGCAAAATCTAGCCCGCTACATCGATGAGCAAAAACACCATACCGGCAGCCTGCCGACCGATCGCACCATCACCATCGAGCGCTTCCGTGACGAGCTCGGTGACTGGCGTATCTGCATCCTGACCCCGTTTGGCGCGCGGGTGCACGCACCGTGGTCGATGGCCCTGCAGCAGCGCCTGTCGGTCTCCAGCGGTTTCGACGTGCAACTGATGTACAGCGATGATGGCATCGTGTTGCGGTTTGCCGATATCGATGACCTGCCGGACCTCGAGTCGCTGATTCCTGACCCGGACGAAGTGGAAGAGCTGGTCACCGATCAGCTCGCCCACACCG
Organism: uncultured Gammaproteobacteria bacterium; assembly: GCA_942490985.1. GTDB lineage: Bacteria > Pseudomonadota > Gammaproteobacteria > Chromatiales > Chromatiaceae > Thiosocius. Next base: position 120,743 of record CALNYW010000001.1, on the reverse strand, counting down.
CGATGTTCGCCGGCCTGTTCCGCGAGAACGCGGCGCGGGCGCTGCTCCTGCCGCGGCGCCGCGCCAATCAACGCACGCCGTTGTGGGCGCAGCGACTGAAGTCACAGAATCTGTTGGCGGCCGTGCGCAAGTACACCAACTTCCCGATGGTCCTGGAGACCTACCGACAGGCGTTGAGCGATATCTTCGACATCGCCGCGCTGCGTGACCTGCTGCGCAGCATCCAGTCCCGCAAGGTCAAGGTCGACGACGTGGAAACGCGCGCCGCGTCGCCTTTTGCACGCTCGCTGGTTTTCGCCTACGTCGCGGCCTACATCTACGAACAAGACTCGCCGCTGGCGGAACGCAAGGCACAGGCACTGACCCTCGACCGGCACCTGCTCAGCGAACTGCTTGGCCAGGCCGAGCTGCGCGAGCTGATCGACCCCGAAGTCATGGCCGAGCTCGAGGACGAGCTGCAACACCGTGCAGCAGAACGGCAGGCGCGTGACCCGGACGAGGTGCACGACTTACTGCGGCAGCTCGGTGATCTCAATGCTACGGAAGTCGACCAACGTGCCCAATGCGATATCGCCGCCGCGTTAAGCGACTTGGAAAAAGAACGCAGGGCAATACAAGTAACCATCGCCGGTGAACGACGCTGGATCGCCGCCGAGCATGCCGCGCTCTACCGGGATGCACTCGGCGCCATGCCAGCGCCCGGCCTGCCGGCCAGCTACCTGCAATCACCTGACAATCCGCTTGAACAACTCGCGCAACGATACGCCCGTACCCATGGCCCGTTCCTGACCAAGCAGATCGCGGCTAGATTTGGTTTGCGCCCCGCGCAGATCGAGCCGGTGCTGCGGGCGCTTCTCGGTACCGGGATCCTGGTGCAAGGCGAGATTCGTCCCGGTGGCAACGAACCGGACTGGTGTGATGCAGAGATCCTGCGGCGACTGAAACGCCGCACACTGGCGCGGCTGCGCGACGCCGTCGCGCCTGTCGATGCCGCGACACTCGGCCTGTTCCTGCCACGCTGGCACGAGGTCGGTACCGAACGCGGCGGGCCAGCGCGCCTGCTCGAGGTCATTCAGCAACTCGAGGGGCTGGAACTGCCGTGGTCCGCATTACACGGGGCCATATTGCCCGCCCGCGTCGCCGACTTCTCGGTCACGATGCTCGATATGCTCGCCGCCAGCGGGCAACTGGTTTGGGTCGGCACGGCACCGCTCGGGGCGCGCGATGGTCGCGTGGCGCTCTATTTACGGGAGCACGTCGGTGAACTGCTGGCGTCACCCGACGAGCCGGACGGGCTCAGCGATCAACATCGTTGCGTGCTGGGCTACCTGGCTGACCGCGGCGCGTCTTTCACATTCGAGCTCGAAACTGCCACACGAAATACCCATAGTGATTTGAAATCATTAGATTTTCAGTCGCTCATCTGGGACCTTGTCTGGGCTGGCCTGATCACCAATGACACGTTCTCGCCGCTGGCAACGCTGGGCGCGCCGAAACGGCGCGGAACCGGCCGGCGCAGCGCCCGCCAGGCAACCATGGCCGGGGGGCGATGGTCGCTGGTCGCCGCGTTGATCGACGCCGAGGTCAACACGACGACGCGGGCCATCGCGCAGGCCAACATGCTGCTCGACCGCTACGGTATCGTCAGTCGAGAGGTCGCGGCGGCCGAATCGATCAGCGGCGGTTTCAGCCCGCTCTACAAGGTACTGTCGACCCTCGAAGAAAGCGGTCGGGCGCGCCGGGGATACTTCGTCGAAGGCCTGTCTGGCGCGCAGTTCGCAAGGCCCGGCACGGTCGACCGAATCCGCAGCGCCCAAGTTGAAGACATCGAAGAGCAGACGCCGAGCATCGCGTCGATCGCCGTAATCGACCCGGCCAACCCTTGGGGCAGCCTGTTGCCGTGGCCCGAAACGGGCAACCCCAAAGGCACCAGGCCACGACGCGTCGCCGGTGCCTGGCTGCTGCATCATAACGGTCAGCCATTGCTGTACCTCGGCCCTGCCGGACGTCACCTGCTGACGTTCCCTACGGGCTTGCAGCGCGACGAGATTCGCGCGGCGGCGTTTGTCGCACTACAGGAGATGCCTGGACGCACGCGTCGCGGCAGCCTGATCATCGAAAAGATCGACGGGGCACCGGCGGCAACGTCGCCGTATCTCGCCAACCTGCTCGAGGCCGGTTTCGTCAACGATTACCGCGGCGTCGCAGCGGAGGCCTTTGGCTGATGCCCGAGGGCGACACCATCTACAAACTGGCGGCCTTTCTCGCGCCGGCACTTGGCGGGCGACAGGTTGTCTCGGGGTTCGCACTGGCAAAGCCAAAGGCCGACCTCGCCGGATTGGGGATCCGCTCGGTGCATGCCCAGGGCAAACATCTCTTCATTGGCTTCGATAACGGCCAACTGTTACGCAACCACCTCGGCATGTGGGGCTCATGGCACAGCTACCGCCCTGGTGAGGACTGGTTGAGGCCCAAACACCGCGCATCGATCGTCATCGACGTCGGTGATCGCGTGTATGTCTGTTTCAACGCCCAGCAGGTCGAGATACTGCGCGAGGGCGGCGTGCGAAATCGGCAGTTGGCCGCCACCCTCGGACCCGACCTGCTCAAGCCAGATATCGACTTCCATACTCTGCCGCATCGCGCACGCACCCTGGGTCCGGCGAACCGTCTGTTGGCGGATGTGTTGCTCGACCAGGCCATCGCCTGCGGCATCGGCAATGTCTACAAGTCCGAGACGCTGTTTCTCGAGCAGGCGCATCCGATGACACCGCTTGATCTCGTTGATGATGCCCAATTGATCGGCTTGTACCAACGGGCAGCGGAGCTGCTCCACGACAACACAAGGGGTGGGCCTCGCATCACCCGACGGGCGAACGACGATGCCGGGTATCTGTGGGTTTACGGCCGCACGGCGCAGCCCTGTTTGCGTTGCGACACGCCCATCGCGTCAAAGATGATGGGGATCGCGCAGCGCTCGACGTTCTGGTGCCCGCGCTGTCAGCCCGCCAGGCCCCCGGTCAAAAGGTCATGATGTCGCGGCGGATCACGCGCACCGGCTGATACCCGAACAGGGCGCTGAGATGGTGGAACAACGCGTGGTTGGCCTCTTCGAACCACAAGTTGTCGACCGCTTCGGACGCGTCGCGGTAGCGCGCATAGGGGTCGTCGTGCGCGCTCTTGCCGGCTTCGGCCTGCACCAGCCCGAGCCAGAGTCGACTTGCCCCCATGATGAAGTAAGGCCATTCACGTTGCAGATCCTCCGGCCAGGATCGATCACTGGTCGCTGCCAGCGCGCCCGGCTGTTTCGCTTTGGACACATCGACCCGATACTCGCGCAACCGTCCTTCCTCGCGCAGTCGCTGAAACAGCGGTGCCGCCAGGATCGACGCGTTGATCGATTCGACGCCGGCGCGATCGGTCCGCACAATGAAGCTGAACTGGTGGCCAGTCTGGTCATCCGGCCAACGCCGGTGGAAGCGCCACAATGGCAACACCTGCTGGTCTTCCTGCAGCAGCGGCGCAATGATTTCGGCGGCCACCAACAAGTCGAGTGAGCTGTCGACCTCGTCATCGGCCGAACGCGCAAAACGAAACCGAAAATAATGCCATTGCAGCTTGCCGGTATCACCGCCCTGATCGGCACTGGCGGCCGGCAGTGGCTGGATGGTCCCTGATGGGTTGGTCGCACAGCCGCCCAAAAGCAGCCCGGCCAACACATATGCAAAGACTGTCGCCTTCACCGTTCGTCCCAGGGCCACCGGTTGCACGTGCTCACGGTTGCCCGACATGGATGACGATCTTGCCTCGCGCCCGACCGCTTTCGCTCAACGCATGGGCCTTGGCGATGTTTGCGAGTGAAAACTCCGCACCAACAATCGGCCGCACGGCGCCCTCGTCGACGAGTCGCGCCAACTCCCTGAGGATGGCGGCGCTGGGCTGGATGAAGACAAACTTCCCTTCAACACCCGCTTGTGCCGCACGCTCAGCGGTCGGCGGCTCGACGACAGACACCAGCACGCCGCCGGGGCGGATCACCGACCAGGAGGCCTCCTGCACGTCGCCACCCATCGTGTCGAACACCATATCAACCCCGCTGACCTGCTCTTCGAACGCAATACGGCGGTAGTCGATGACCTGGTCTGCGCCGAGCGACGAAACCAGCGGCAGGTTGCCCGCGGAGGCGGTGGAGATCACCCGCGCCCCTCTCCATTTAGCAATCTGCACCGCCAGGCTGCCGACACCGCCGGCGCCCGCATGAATCAGCACCGATTGACCCTGTGCGAGCCGTCCGCTGTTGATCAATGCCTCCCAGGCCGTTATGCCTGCCAACGGTAAAGAGGCCGCCTCGGCGAATGAAATCGTGGTTGGCTTGTGGGCGACTTCGCTCGCCCGTACCGCGATGTATTCGGCGAAGGCGCCGTCCCGCGTCAAATCAGGACGCGAATACACGGCATCGCCAATAGCGAAGCCATCGACGGCTTTGCCGACCTGCTCAATCACGCCGGACACGTCCCAGCCCAGCGTCAGCGGGAAGGTATGCGGGATCATCTCGCGGAGATAGCCTTCACGGATCTTCCAATCGACGGGATTCACGGCGGCCGCCACAACGCGGATCAGCACCTCGTCATCGGCCACGCCCGGTACCGGGCAGTCCTCGACCCGTAAAGCGTCGGGGCCACCGTATTCATGGATTCGGGCGGCTTTCATCGCTGTCGCCATATCGCTGACCCCCTCGAACAGTCTATTCAAGATGTCGAGAATGACCTTTACGCCTTGTTTGAACAACCCGATACGGGGCAAGGACAAGCCATGCGGCCTGCGGCTGTGTTGATTGGTTGCGGTGCTATCTTTAATGTCTCGCAAAACGCTGGGCGTTAATAAAGACCAACGCATTAGAGGATTCCAGTTCATGTCTCCAGACAGTTCGTATATTCGCTACCAACTTCTCACTCTGTGCTGCATAGCACTGGTTTTCGGTGGCCCTGTGTTTGCCGCCCTGGAAGGCGGCGCACGTCACACCGGCAATCCTGACTGGATGGAGCCGCCCTTCATCGACCTCGAAACCGATTTACAAAACGTGCGTGACGACGGCAAAACCGGTGTGATGATCCTGTACACAACCCTGGGCTGTTCATACTGCGCCCGCTTTGTCGAGCTCAGCCTGGAAGACCCTCGCCTGCAAAAGAAGGTCCGCGACAACTTCGTCCCCCTCGGCCTCGAGATCTTCGACGATACGCTGATGACGTCACTCGACGGCAAGGAGATTTCCATCAAGAAGTTTGCCGAGGAACAGGAAGCCGGCATGGCGCCGACGTTGCTGTTTTTCGGACCGGATGGGCAACGCACGGTACGCGCGGTGGGGTACCAGTCACCCGAACGTTTCGAACTCATCCTCGATTACCTGATCGACGGCGCGAATAAAAAAGCGTCTTTCCGCGACTATGCGCTCGCTCGCCTGAAGCGCGACGCGGACGTATACGCCACCTTGAAGCCCGACCCGATGTTTCTGGATCCCCCCTATGCGTTAGCACGCAAACCCGTTCCGGCGGATCGCCCTATGCTTGTGCTTTTTGAGCGCACGGGTTGCGCCGACTGCGCCAGGCTACATCGCGATGTCCTGGCGCTCGAGGAGGTCCGCGACGTGCTATTCAACTTCGATATTGTCCGACTCGATGCGGATGACGAGAAAACGCCCGTGCTCGCACCTGACGGCAAGGTCACTACGCCGGCGGAGTGGTTCGCCGCCGAGGGCTTCACACGCGTTCCGGCCATGCTCTACATCGACGAGCAGGGCGAGGCGGTGTTCCGCAACGACGCGATCACCGAAAGCAACCGCATGCTGAACATGTCCGGGCTAGTTCTGGAAAAGAAATACCTCGACGGCTGGAGCTATCAGCGTTACGCGCGCAGCAAGGCGATCGCACGCAACCTGGCCGCTCAACAAGAATCGCAGCAGAACCCTTAGCTGCGCCAAACCGATGCCAGAAACTGCTAACGCGCTGATCACGGGAACCAGCTCGGGACTCGGCGAAGGCCTGGCCCGCGCCCTGCTCAAGCGTGACGGGATGGTCTACGGATGCAGTCGCCGGCCCAGTCGATTGGCCGGGCTCAAGACCACTCAACTCGACCTCACTGATCACGACGCGATCGGTCCCTCACTCGACCAACTACTCGATGACGCACCACGCCTGGACCTCGTCGTGCTCAACGCCGGTGTCCTCGGCGAGATCCGCGACATCGCGAAAACACCGCTCGAGAATCTCAAAGCGGTTATGGAAACCAACGTCTGGGCCAACAAGACAATTCTGGATTGGCTGATCCGTTGGGACAGACCCGTTAAACAAATCGTATTGGTGTCATCCGGTGCCGCGGTACTCGGCAACCGGGGATGGGCGGGCTATGCCCTGTCGAAGGCCACCCTGAACATGCTCGCCAAGCTCTACGCACACGAGTTCACAGACACCCACCTTTGCGCACTCGCCCCTGGCATCATCGATACGGCAATGATGGACCAGCTATGCGATAACACCGACCCAGAGGCCTTCCCGGCCATGCAACGTCTGCAAAAAGCGCGCGGCACGGAGGCGATGCCCGGACCGGACGAAGCCGCCGAGCGCATCCTGTCCGTGCTCGATCAACTCGCTGATCGTCCCAGTGGGAGCTTCATAGATATCCGCGAAATCCTCGACCCCGATGGCTACGCCGCGTTGTTCGGCCATCGTTCGTCAAACTGAGCCACACCAAGGGCAGGCCCCACACCTCGATCCGCCGTATCGCCGATAATGCTGGCTAATCGTAAAGAAGGACAATCAAGCGATGGGCATACTCACTTGGATAATTTTGGGTCTCGTTGTCGGTGCACTGGCCAAGCTCATCCTGCCCGGCAAGGACCCGGGAGGGCTCTTCATCACGATGCTGATCGGTATCGCGGGCGCCTTCGTCGGCGGCTTTATTGGCTCAGCCATTGGCATCGGCACCGTCACCGGGTTCAATCTGACCAGCGTCGGGCTGGCGACCGCCGGGGCCGTCGCGCTGTTGGGCGTCTATCGCTATGCAAAGCGCTGAATCGCGACGACCTGCTGCCGTCCAATCTGGACATTTCTAAACCAAATGCCGCCCGCTGCAGTACTCAAAACTCGCTGACGATAGTTCAGTTTAAAAATGGTTTGATTTAGGATGCTCGAAGCCCTCAATAGCTGGCGCGTGTCGATACTCCGCTCCCATACGACCCATCGGCGGCTCTGAACCGCCGTTCCAACGAGCCTCTGCCGTCCTATAGGTCACCAATGCTTGCCAGCTCTCTGTTTTTTCGCGCTGAAGCAATCATCAGGGTCCTGCAAACAGCAGCCCTTGCCGGGCTTTTTGTCTTTTCCGCAGCAAGCCACGCAACTGAGGCTTCAAACAAGTTACTCGAGTCAGCGAAGGTACCGGGCGGCGAAGAAGCGTCGATGAAAGACAAATTCGGCTGGGTGGCGCTGCCGGTACCCGTCAAGAATCCGACCGTCGGGACGGGCCTGGCGCTCGTCGCGATGCTGACCTACAGCCTGGACGACGGTTCACCGTCATCGAGTACCGCGGTGTTCGGCGGCCGTACCGACAACGGCAGTTGGATGGCGGGCTTCAAGCAGTCGGCGTTTTGGTCAGATGACCGTTTTCGATTCGACCTGGTCGCCGGCAAAGGTGAAGCAAACCTGAAATATTTTGGTCGTGAGGACGGCATTGACCTGTCCGATAATCCGATTGACTACAGCCTCATCGGTACATTCGTCCAACCACGATTCTCCATTCGCGCGGCAGACCGCTGGTTTGTCGGTCTGCAGGGGACGTTCCTGGACGCAAAGACCGGCCTCTCGCTCGGCAGTCTTATTCCTCCGCAGGAACTGGACACCCGTTTGGTCGGACTCGGGCCGCTGATCACATTCGATTCGCGGGATAATCGCTTTAACCCAAGGCGCGGAACGTATGCGGAACTCATTGCACTGCGCTATGACAACCGTTGGGCGAGTGATTTCGACTACGACAAGTACCGATTTTTTGCGAATCGGTATATCCCTGTCACGTCATCGACCACGCTCGCGATGCGCGTCAACGGCGTATTGACTGATGGCGACGTGCCCTTCTTTGATGCACCGTCTTTGACGCTACGCGGCTTTCCAGCGGGCCGATATCAAAACGAGCAGATGATCGCGGCAGAGGCTGAAGCCAGATGGCGCTTTGCGGATCGCTGGACGTTGGTCGGCATTCTCGGCGCCGGCAAAGTAGCCCCGGAACGCGACGCATTCGGTGACGCAGAAACCGTTGTCAGCAAGGGACTGGGAATCCGTTTTTTGGCATCGCAAAAAGACCAGGTCAATATCGGCATCGATTACGCCGTCGGGCCGGATGACAACGCGATCTATTTTCGCGTTGGGGAAGCCTTCTGAGCACGGAGGACCAGTTCTCTTTATGGAACCTCGCCATCCTGAAAAAGCGGCGTTTCGGCACAGCGGTGTCCCCACAGATCTCAGAGCAGGCTGGCGCTGCAACGCCTGCTAATTGATCTCCGGACGGAAGTTGATGCCGACACTGAAGTAAGGGCTTGCGTCGAGGTCGAATTCCGGGCCCTTCCACTCACCGCCGCTGACGCGCAGTGACCGCAATCCTCCTACCCCGGCCTCGATCTTCCCCCAGACATTACCACTCAGACGCTTCTGCGCCGATACCCCGAAATCCCAACTGCCGAGTTGGAAGTCCACATCCGCTTGATTGCTGGCCAACGTCCACGAGGCACCCGACGGTGCAGCACCCAAACGGAACAGGGTATCTCGACTGGGCGCATACATCACCGCGGGCCATGGCATCACCGCGCTGACCGTCCACTGCTCGTCCAGCTCCCAGGACGCACCGAGATAAGGCAGGTAGGTGTCGTCACCCGGACCGACATCAAAGTAGACACCGTAGACCCACCAGAAGTCGTCCCTTTCGACATGTCGCCCGAAGGCACCACCGAGCACATCGATGCGCCAATCGGAACCTGGTAGCGACGCCTTTTGTGCCAGCGGCATCACAAAGGCGGCGGCCTGCCGGGAATCATCCACTTGGCGAAGCCAGCCGACCGGCACACCGATCGACCACACGTCGAAAGACTGGAACCCGCCGCTTTTGGTATCAAACCGGTTCCAACTGACCCACTCACCGACCATCAGCGCATCACGTGGCCCAAGCAAGACCGGTAACCCGGCGCCCTGGGAAATGGTTGACTGCCTGAACGATCCCAAAACAACCCCGTCCGCTGCCACGTCGACATCGCTGTAGGTGAAGCTGTCGACGAAGGCAACGGGCACGAAAGGCACATTGGAGCCCGAACGCGAGAACTGGATATTGCTGGTCGCAAATGCCTGGGTCAGCTCGTCAACCCAGGCGCCTTGGGCATCGGCCAACGGTACCGCGCCCAGTGACAACATCAATCCGATAACTCGACGACGCATCGAGTGGGCCAAGCGGCCTTGGCTACCCGAGCAAAGCGCATTAAAAGTCAAATGCCAGGCCGACAATTGCGCCATGCGTAACGGTGTCGTAGCTGAAATAGCCGGGCTGCCCACTAGTCCCGTCTTCATAGTCAACCCACAGCGCCTTGTAGCGCAGGTCCAGCCGCATGGCGTCCGAGATCTGATAGAGCGCACCCGCGGCTAATCCGTAGCTGAAATCGGAGCCGATACCGAATCCACCGATGTCGCCCTGCGCCGTCAGCGTCCAGCGATCATTCAGCGGATAGAAGTAACGCCCGCCAACGACCGGGTCAACCCAATCCTCATCGATTCGCCGTAGCGGCACCTGGGAGGACGGGGGATCTACAGTGACGTCGATATCGTTGTCCCACCAACGGATTCCACCGTAGAGATCGTAGTAGGCCTGGTCGTGCGTCGAAACGCGAGGGCCTCCAGCACACCCTGCCGCAGGGTCATATCGACAACCCCGCCCAGCGGCCCCGATAGATCATCACCAAGGCGCATGAACGCATAGTCGACCATCACACCCCAACCGCTGTCGTGCAAGGCTTCCGCGTGGATCATCGCGCCAATCTCCAGTTTCTCGAGAATGTCGCTGGTATCCAGGCTGACATTGGCGCCGACCACGCGACCGATACTCGCGTCACCTTCGATATTACTGGCCTGCAAATAGGGCTCGAGAGACCACTGCCAGCCGTCGGACGCAGAGGCCGTCTGGCCTGCCATCAGGACTATGGCCGCCAACAATCCTGTCCGGGCGGTAGACTTATTCATTACGAACATCCTCGAGTAAACATATCGTAATCCGGACGAAGGCTAGCATGAAAATCTCCGTCGATCGGCACTTCGCGTCAGCCTCGCTTCCGATCACCGAGTATGCCGAACAATCGTTTCCTCAACGGCGCCGCGTAAGGATTCGTTGGGCTTTGCTGATACCCAAGCCGCCCGTTGTCGCGCTGCTGAATCGGAAACGCCCGGCATCCATCCAAAGCCAGTAATTCCAGGTCCGCGTCAGCCAGCGGCACACGCTCCCATGCCTGTTGGTCTTGCATCAACAGCCTCAACAACTCGGTATTGAGTCGATGACCCGGACGATTACCACGATAGTGTCCGATGATCGGTGCGCCGACCAACGAAAGATCACCAACCACGTCCAACACCTTGTGGCGGACAAACTCGTCAGGGAATCGTAGCCCCTCGATGTTCTCCACCCGACCCTGCCGGACCAGGATCGCGTTCTTGATCGAACCACCCAACGCCAGCCCCCGGCGACGCAGTTGCATTAGCTGCTCGGCAAAGCCAAAGGTGCGCGCGGGCGCGATCTCTTGACGATAGATCGACGGATTCAGTTCAAAGCTCAGGCTCTGTTTGCCGATGGCCTGCTCGTTGAAGTCGATACTCACGGTAATACGCTGTGTGGGTGACGGTAGCAGCTCCGCCCAGCTTGCACCCTGCTGTAGCCGGACCGGGCGTTTGACGACGATCACCTCTCGCTTGACGCCCAGGTCGCGAATGCCGGCTGTTTCGAGCGCATCGACATAAGGTATCGCACTACCATCCAGCACCGGCACTTCCGGCCCGTCCAGTTCAATCATCAGGTTATCGATACCCAGCGCCGCCAGCGCCGACAAAAGGTGCTCAACGGTGGCAACCTCATGCCTTGATGCGTTGCCAAGCGTCGTGCACAGGATCGTATCCGATACCGATTCCCAGCCGACCTGGAACATCTGTTCGCCTACAGGTAAGTCGCGACGCATGATCTTGATGCCGTTATGCGCTTCAGCGGGGTGAAGCCGCATCGTGACGCGGTGGCCGTTGTGCAACCCGATACCGACGAAGATCAAGGGTTCCGAAATGGTTCGTTGATTGACGAGGTGTGAAAGGTTTTGGTTCAGCATCTTTAGCCTCCGCTCTAAATGGGCGCACAGCCCTTCTGTTGCTGAGTTTCAGGTTAAGATTCAGTCGTAATTACTCGTTAATCCCGGCCCGCCAAGTGCCTATCCGGAAGCGTCAATGCCAATATGACCGTTAGTTTTCTCGCCTCCACGTCTCAGATTCTCTGGCGGATTCTGGAGTTCGACGGGAAAGATCCCCGCGAAGTCTTCACGGCAGCTGGGTTGGACAAACGGCTGTGGCAAGAACCGGACGGGAGATTCGCCGACAGAGACTTGGATCGGGCATGGTCTACTGCTGTGCAGCTGACCGGAAACCCCTGCCTCGGTTTGAAGGCCGCCGGACATATCAATCCCGCGTCACTGCACGCGTTCGGTTTTGCGTGGTTGGCCAGCGAGACCCTGCATGACGGGTTATCGCGCCTGGTGCGTTATGCGGAACTGATCTCGGACGGCCTGGGTCTCGAGCTATCCGTAGCCGACAATGAATGTCGGTTGAGTATTGATCGCGTAAGCCTTGAGCCAACCGCGATGGGACCTCGGCTGGATGCTTTCTGGGCCGCCCTGATTAGCCTGTGCCGCACGCTTGTCACGCCAGACCTCGCACCGGTTTCGGTCACCTTGCGCCGACCGGAGCCTAGCTGTGCGGCTGAATATTTTTCCCTGTTCCGATCGCCGGTCGTGTTTTCAGCGCTCGACGACAGCATGACCTTCGATCGCGAAACCGCTGAGCAGCGTCTGCCTACGGCGAATCGAGCACTGGCTCGCGCCAATGATCAGGTTATTGCGGATTACTTGGCGAGATACAAAGCCACCGACCTACCAGGGCAAGTGCGCGCGCGGATGATCGAGCTATTGCCTGCCGGTGGCCTGCATGAGGCCCAGGTCGCCAACGCCTTGAACGTTTCGAGCCGAACCTTGCAACGAAAACTGGCCGACGCGGGTACCAGCTACTCAGTGTTGCTGGACGACGCGCGCCAGGAACTCGCCCGCCGTTTCATTGGCGAACAACGTTTAACCATCAAGGAGGCCAGTTATCTGCTCGGCTTTTCGGAGCCGGGCAACTTTTCCCGGGCCTTCCGACGGTGGACCGGGCAGGCCCCTAGCCGTTACCGCGAACGGGTGTCTCGCTAATCAGCGATAAAAAAACTCTGCCGCAAACGGAAACGCGGCGGCTTGAGACCTCTTGCAGACAATGGCACTCGGCATGGCCAACACCATAAAGCAGCTAGCGCATCCGCCGCGGCGCAGGACGCGGCATCGGTCGTGACGGCAGTGGCGTCGGCCTTACCGGTGGGCGCGGCCGGGACGGTGGGCGCTCGATCGGATGCTCGGGGCGAACCGTACGGGTGGCCTGGCAGGCGGCCTGACGATCACGTCATGGCGGTACCAGGGATCATAGTAGCCATACCGATACTCATAGTAGCCACCAACGGTCGTCGAGCCGTTACTACTGCAGCCACCCATCAACAGGGCGAGCATCAGTATCAGCCCTTTCATCACCAATCCGCGGCCAGGTCTCATGGTACATCTCCTGCAAGATCGGTTTCCGACCACTCAGCTAGCCCAATCGACGCGCCCAGCGGGTCGGTAACGATCGCAACGCGTCCCTGGCGGATGGCTGGCGAAGGCTCAACCAGTACGCTACCTCCGGCCTGTCTGACACGGGTCAGGGTCGCTTCGAGATCGGCCACGCGCACATAGTGCAACCAGGTCGACGGGAGATCACTGTCACCATGTTCGATAATACCGGCCCTCGGATACCCATCAACGATCAAGTGCAACTCGGCGTTACCCGCCACATCGCCCGCCTGTTGTATTTGATACGGCGCCAGCGCCGCATAAAACGCGGCCATGTCATCGGCTGAGCGCGCCCAAAGCTCACGCCATAGCCAATCGCCAAACGCCGGCATGACATCAGCGGGGTCGCCGACCTCAGACGTCATAACACCGAAACGCGCGGCCTCGGGATCGGCCAACAGACTGACACGGCCGCGCCCCGGCAAATCGACCGGCTCGACGATGACCTCCCCGCCTCTTTGATCCACTGTTGCCGCTGCTTCTTGTACATCGGCAACCGACATCACGGCGACCCAACGGGCTCGCTGTGCATCCGCGTTGCCCGCCGGATGCGGCAACATGCCAGCGATCGGTTTACCCGCATTTCGAATAAGCGTGTATGGCCTAGCGCCAGCACCGAACGACTGGAACGTCCAACCAAACACCTGTCCATAGAATGCTTTGGCCGCCAGGACATCGGCGGCAAACAGTTCAGCCCAGACCCATCGACCCGGCGAGACTGGCCCCACGTCCGTTTCGGCCACGGCGGGCCATGGCGGCTTCGATGCGCAACCGACAAGCAACAGCAGGACAAAAACAACGCAGGCTAAACGCCCCGTCCCTTCGAACTGCCGACCTGGATGTCTAACTCTTTGCGTCATCACCTGTTCCTTTCAAAAATCTGCATGCGACCCACTTTTACCCTGATGCCTGCATTGCCAGAACGCATGGAGACGTCAAGAGAGGCGCATGACAAACATGCTGTATTCCTTACTAGTCAGGTAGCAGCCCTCTCAGGCCACGGCCTATCGATTTGGCCGCACCGGTCACGCCGTCTGTCACGGTCTCCGACATCGATTGACTCGGCGCAGGGGAAGCCCCACCTTGTAGCAACTCGCCGCACGCCGTTGCGCCCGCACCGAGATCACCGAGCGCTACAACGGCTGCCGGCGGATAGACAAAGGCACCGGCGATCCCGATCAATTTGACCAAAGAGGCCGTTTTGTCTGCCTGGAAATTCGGCGACTGCAACGACCCGCGGACATGCACCGGGACCGCAACATTGAACGTCGGTTTCTTCGGGCGAGGTATGAACGTCAGATCGATACGCTCGTTCCCCAGATCGATGCTGCCCTTACCACGCAGGGTCGACGCCACGCTATCGATCAGCATAACGCGCGCCTCAGCGACGCCCCTGTCGATGAGCACATCGCTAATGATGCAGTTCAGTTGCGCATCCTCGGCGCCTTGCTCGAGCAGTTGACCCGTCAGGGTACTCAATCCGCCAACCAACCTATCGATCGCCTTGGTCTTGGCCCGGCCCTTGCCCATCACCAACCTGGCCTCTCCGGATAGATTGCTTGCCATCGAATGCACAGATGCACCTCGCGTCTTCAAATCATATTCAAAGCTAATCGGCGCGCGCACGAAAGGCGTTTGCCCGGTACTGAATAATCGTTCTGAAGGCAGGTCTTCAACGACGAAAGCTGAGGACCACGTCGGCGGATCGACAGTTGCATCCAACGACGCGTGGCCGACCAGCTTGCCCGCACCGTCCATCGAACTGTTCGGCAAATCGAGAGATAGCCGCCCGGCACTGAGTTTCCCATCGAGGTGCACATCGTTGAATCGTCCGCTCGGCAACGTCATCCGTTGCGCCTCGAGGCTCAGCGTGCTGTCAAAAAGCCTTAGTACAGAGAAATCGATGGGTTCCTCTGAGAAGATTCGTTTGGGTTTTGACGGTGAGGCTGAGGTTTTTTGACCGTCGTTGTCGCGCGGCAGGAGCAGTTCGGCAATATCGAGCGACTCCGCAAAAAGCTCGCCGGAGATCGTTGGTCGTTTCCCGTCGGTAGCCACTCGAAGGTCGCCACCAATATCGCTGCGGCCACACTTCAGGGCCAGGTTTTCGACTAACCAGGCGTCTGCCGAACTGGAAACATTCATATCCGCGCTGATCAGCGGGATCTTCGGCAGCTCCTGACCAACCAATTTGCCGAGTTGGTTAATATCGACCTCTCGGCCACTAAGTCTTATGACCGCAAGCGCACCAAAACTCGATTTTTCGACCGTGCCTTCGGCTTTAAGCGATGTGTTGTCAATGTCGAGTGCCACGTTGAAGGCAATTGGCCGCTCAGTCGACCAACGTCCGGGCGGGGTTACATTGCCCTTCAACGCAAGGTCTTGACCGGCGATTTGCGCCCTTCCCTCGATAGTGAATTCTTCAGCGTGTTGCTTTGCACTGATATCCAGACCGATCATCTTGATCGCAGAAACATTACTCAGCTGAGCGTCCTGCCAGGAAACGCTGCCGGAGGTGATGCGGAATGAACGCACGGTGTACTGCTGCCCACCACCGCTATTTGCATCGGTATCGAATGTCCAGTTGGTCCGCCCGGCAGCGTCTCGCTCCAGGAAAAGCTCAACGTCATCAAGGCCAACATGTTCAATACTCAGCGTACCGCGCAGCAGGGGCCACAGCGCGAGACGCGCCTCCGCCAAGCCGACGCTTACCAGCTGCGCTTGTTTCGCCCAATCGACATTGCCGAGTGACAGATCATTGGCCCGGATCACCAACCCCTTGCTGAACCCGATCTCCAGCGTTTCCCCTACGCTGAAGCTTCGCCCGGTCGCCGCCTCCACTTGCGCAACGATTTCGGCGCGAAATTCGCCCAAGTCGAGCCCACGGACAATGAAATAGCTCGCTGCCAGCAGACCCAGTGCCACGACGGCAAAAACCACCGAGCTGAGCCAGATAATGGTTCGACGCATGTCGCGCTCCAGTCCCCTTTGGGCGATCGATGAATGTCACCTCACGATGCCAATACGCATTCTGGGAGAGGCCGTCCCGACAAGCATCGTAATTATCGCGCTATTTTCGACACCATACGCTTTCACGTCGGCACCTGATGACAGCGAAATCGCGACACCGCGCTTTTGGCCGCCGACAGGCGAGTGAGAACGGCAACGTTCTTCCGCAATTGACCGGCCTTATGCTTCTACCGCGTCGCCGCCTGGCGTATCCGACTCACCACCATCTTCCAGGCCTGATCATCAGGCGACAGCGTTGCCAAGTGATCCGCATGGACCAGGGCCCGCTGATGCTGACCGGTCTGGTAGAGGGTCATCGTCAGCACATTGAGCGTCGCCCGATCATTCGGATGGCGCTTGACCACCGCATCCCATACCGCGATTGCCTGCTCCCGCTGACCGGCGTTCTCCAGCGCGATGCCATAGACGTAACCCAACCTGGGGTTCTCCGGCCCGAGCAGATAGGCCCTTTCCAGTGACTGCATCGCCGCGTCCGGCTGTCCGGCGCGAATCAACAACAGGCCCAGCGTGTGGTGCAACACCGCGACTTCCGGGGCTGCCGCCAGCCCCTCGCGCAAGACACGCTCACCGTCGTCTTCCCGATCGAGTGCCCGGTACATGTCGGCCTGGTTGACATAGATCGGCACGAACCGCTTGTTGCGGCGGCGCGCCTCGGCATAGGCCTGCTCGGCCGCCTCGATCCGCCCCTGTCGAAAGTGGAATCCGGCCAGATTCACCCAGGCCTCAGCGCGGTCGGCATTCACCCGCTGGCTCGCAACGTACTCGTCGAATGCCTGCTCGAGGGCCTCGCGAAACGCGGGGTCGGCCACATCTACCGGCCGCACATCCGCCAGGGTGTTGGCGGCCGCCAGCCTGACAACGCGCACCGGATCGCGCAGCAACGGTGCGACCAACTGCAGGCGCGCGGCCGCATCGACCTGTTCCAAAGTCTCGACTGTCGCACGCCGCATCAGTGGATCGTCGGCGGCCAACCCGGCCTGGATCGCCGGCAGGGCGTCTGACGCGATAAAGTCAACCAGTTCGTCGAGGGCGGTGGCGCGCGCGATGCCCGGCGCCGATCGATCCTGCGCCAGCGCTGTGAGACCGGCTGCGACGCGCGGCCCTCCCTCACGAGCCGATTGCAACACCGAGGCATAGCGTTGATGTCCGAGTTGCCGGTCGGGGCCGTACCACTTGTCCAATGCATCGACGGACCATTGGTGGCTGCGCCCGACATGGCATTGACTGCAGGCATTCGGCACACCCAGCGTCGCTGACAGGTCGGGCCGCGGGATCCGCATGCTGTGATCGCGGCGCGGATCGACCACCATGTAGGTGCGTGACGGCATATGACACTCGACACACTGCGCGCCGTCGGAATCCATCGGGTGGTGGTGATGCGCCGCAGAATCGTAGGTCGCCGGCGCATGGCAGGCCGTGCACACCGCGTTGCCTTCGGCCAGCAGTTTCTGGCTGTGTGGTTCATGGCAGTCGCTACAGGTCACACCCACCGCATGCATCCGGCTCTGGACAAAGGAGCCGTAGACAAAGACCTCGTCGAGGATCTGCCCATCCGGATGGTAATAGCCCGCGTTGAGCAACTGTACGCGATGGGTGTCGCTCAACGGCCGGCCGTGCACGTAGTCCTCGGTCAGCTGGGAGCGACGCGCATGACAGCGGCCGCAGGCCTCGACCTCGGCAGCGCCAGCGGCCGGTCTCAGCAAGTGCGCGTTTTTTTGTCCGGGCTCACGGGCCCATTCGCCCGGACCGCCGAGCTCTACGACCAGCCCGTGGTCGGCCGGATAATCATTGCCGTCCTGCGCCGCGGCGCTCGCCAGCTCGGTATGCCGCTTGCCCGGACCGTGGCATGCCTCACAGCCCACGTCGATCTCCGACCAGCGCGTGTCGTAGGTATCGGCGACCGCGTCGTAGTGTTTGCGCACCCGTGTCGAGTGGCATTCGGCACAGGCAAAGTTCCAATTGTGCGCCGGCGCGGTCCAATGCAATTCGTCACCCGGCGGGATGTCTTCGTTCGGGTAGATGTGAAACCAGCGCTGCCCGCCCTGTTCCTGCGGGCGCGTGTCCCACGCCACCGTCAGTGCCTGGTAGCGACCGTCGGGAAAGCCGATCAGGTACTGCTGCAACGGTGTCACGCCAAAGGTGTAGGCGACTTCGTACTCGGTCTGCGCCCCATCGGCGCCCTGTGTCTCGACCAGGTAGCGGTCGTCACGCCGGTAAAATCGCGTCTTTACACCCCGGTACTCGAACAACACGTCGTCGAAATTACCCAGCACCGTGTCCGCATTGGCCGGCTGCATCGCCAGGTCGTGGTGGGATCCCTGCCACGCGGTGTACGCCGCCTCGTGACAGCCGCGGCAGCTTTCGCTACCGACATAATCGGCAGCATCGTTCGGCCCGGCCCAGGCGCCAAGCGGCAACATCAGCAGTGCCGGCCAGAGCCATCGGTTAGGCAGGCGCCAGAGCCGGCGATACAGCTTGTGTGGAGACATAAACATCGTTACCTGTCGATACCGCACTCGGGGCGAAGACCAAGGACCTCGATTTTTCCGGGTGTCCACGTTGGTCGTGACCGCGTGCACACCACCGGGTCAGGGATTGAGCGCCGGCAGGACCTGCGTCGCACGCTGGCGAGCCTGCCGCCGACCTGCGAGGCGGGCCCGCTGCAACGCGCGCGCAAGGCCGTCGGCACGCCAACCCGATTGCCGGCCGACCAATGCGAGCTGCAGACGTTGCAGCTCCGCCACGAGGCGCTCTTCCTGCAGGGCCGCTGAGGGTGGCGCATCCTCGCCCGACAGCCACGCGGTATAGGCATTGTATGCCTGGGCGGGGTCATTTTGTCGGCATGCGCGCAACAGCCGTTTGAAGCGCGCACCTTCGCTGATACGCCGCGCAGCCTGCCAGCGCCTGAGCCGGCGCAGACCGGCCGGCAACCAGCGGATGCCTGCCGCGATTGCCGCGACGAACATCAGCGCGGCCGAGAACAGCAACCAGGGACGTTGGTCTGCCAACTCGAGCACACGTTCGGCGGGACTCGGTATGAGATCCGGATTGACCGCGACCTCGAACTCCAGGGCCGGGACGCTTTCGACGTGCAACTCCCCGGCAACCGGATCCCACCACTGAAAGTCGATCCCGGGAATGGTCAGCTGGCCGTCCTGCTGCAGCACATAGGTGGTCGATTCGACGCGCTTACCGACAAGTTCGCCGCGATTGCTGCGGTCATCGACATCCGGCGGCTTGGGGTAGACAGCGACGCCGGGGATCACCGGCAACGGCATCGGCGCAAACGCCATGCCCGACACAGCCGGGGCGGAGCGCGTGACCGTGCGGGTCAGCGCATCGCCGACCTTCAACGACTGCGGGTCCGGCGACACCTCGACCGTGAGCGTCATTTTCGTGGTCGTCACCAGCCCCGAAGGATCATCCACGCCGGGCGGGCTGCTGACGGCCAACGCGACCGGCTCGGTCTGCAGCGCAAACGGGACCGGCTCGCTGCCATATCCCTCGGACACGGTGAAGGCGACGTCGATCGGCGGGATTTCGATATCCCCCGCACGCTGCGGGAACATCTGGTAGTGGTAACTGAGCACCTGCCAGGTATCGCCCTCGACCGACTCGTTCAATCTGACCGTGGAGACGGTATCCTCGAGTACCAGGGCACCGGGAATATCGGGCAAGCGGATGGACTGATCACCAAAGCTCTGCCCATCGCTCAGCAGCTCAACCTTCAGCACCACCTGCTGGCCGATCCAGACCCCTTCCGGTTGATCGACTACCGCACGTACCCGCGCATCGATCGCCAGCGCGGGCAGTGCCATTGACCATAGCATCAGGCCCAGCAGCCACCGCCCGCCGGAAAGCCGCAAACGGCTCACGGATCACCCGCCTGCCGGCGCTGCAGCTGACTGGCAAACCGGGCACGCAGAAAGTCCGCCGGCCTGGTCTCCACGCGCCGCAACCACATCTCGCGCATCGCCGCATCGCTGCCCCCGGCACCTCCCTCGGTGGTCTGCTCACCCTTGGCGTTGTTCACCCGACCGGTGGTATCGAACACGATCTCATCGGCACTGAGCATGCCGCCGGTACCGCCCGCATCATCCTCGGGCGGCGCCAGCTTTTGCTGGCGAGCCAGCGCGATCGCACGATTGTCGACCGCTGGCTGCCAATCTAAACGCTGGGCAAGCACCTGATCGTAGACCGCAATCGCCTGGTTGTATTCGCCCTGGAACAACAGCGCGTTGGCGCGATTGAAGTAGCCTTCCACCGACGTGAGTTGGCCGAAGGCAGCGGCCGCACGTTCGAATTCGCCGGCACGAAACCATGCCGTGCCGATGCGCATCGGATCGGTGAACAGCGTCGCCGCGCTGGCATAGTCACCGGCATCGAACAGCCGCTGCGCCTGCTGATCCGGGGTGCGCCATAGATCTCTCCACCACCCAGGCGCGCCCTGCGATTCGGCGGCAGCGCTCAAAGGCAACGCCAGTATCAGCACCAGCGCGAAGCCGCGGCAGTGGCTGGCCACGCTCATCCCTGCCACCTGACCGCCCAACCGCGTCGAAACCACAGCAACAGGATCAGCGCCAGCGGGTACAGCAGCGTGTAACCGGCATCGCGCCAGCGTTCACCCTCGCCCTCGGTTCCGGCACTGGCCACGCGTTTTTCCAAGCGCCGTGCCAGTGTCTGCACATCGGCATCATCGACACTCACCTCGACCACCCTCCCGTTCAGCGCGCTGGCCGCTGCGCCCAGGGTCGCACGATCCAGCGGCGGCGCAGGTGGCCCCGACGGCGGCGCCGGCGAACCGGGCGGTGCCGCGACCGCGAGGATCTCCGCCCGCACACCCGCCGGGAGTGTCGACAACGCATCCGGCGGCAATGAATCGGTAATCAACAGGATGCGCCCATCACCCGCATCGCCCTGCTGCAACAACTGCGCGGCCAGGGTCAACGCCTCCGCCGGCGCATTGCCGGGCCTCGGCATGAGCTCGGGCGAGAGTTCCCCGGCAAACTCCTCGATCAGCCGGGCATCGGTGGTCAACGGCATCACCATGTGGGCGCTGCCGGCATAGGCGATCAGCGCCGCGCGCGCGCCGGGCCGCAGCGCCAGCAGATCGCGGATCTTGTGCGTTGCGCGTTCCAGGCGGGTGGGCTGGATGTCCTCGGCCAACATGCTGTCCCCGACGTACAGCGCAATCACCAGCGGCGCTCGCTGTTCGGCAAACGGCGCGGGCTCCCGCTCCCAGGCGGGCCCGGCCGCGGCAATCACGGCCAGCAGCCAGAACACGGCCAGCAGGT
This sequence comes from uncultured Gammaproteobacteria bacterium, assembly GCA_942490985.1. GTDB lineage: Bacteria > Pseudomonadota > Gammaproteobacteria > Chromatiales > Chromatiaceae > Thiosocius. The sequence goes on along the minus strand of CALNYW010000001.1, from coordinate 99,458 downwards.
GCAACGGCCGAAAGCGGCTCTCCGGCGCGCCATTGCCGCTCAGCAGGTGCGGCAGCAGGTGTGGTGCGATCACCTTCCGCCACGCTACATCGCCACGGCGGTGCCAAAGCACCCAGAGCAGAAACAGCGCGGGCAACAGCGCCAGCAACCAGAGCGGACGCAGAAAATGCAGCTCGGCGAGTGCGCTCATGTCGGTGACGCCTCCGCCGCTGCTGCCTTCGGGTTTCGGTTGCCCCCACGACGTCCGGCGAATGCCGCCACGCTATGGAATGCCAGGGTCAGCAACAGGGCCGCACCGAGCGGCCAGTGGAACAGATCACGACGGGGTTGGTGGCTGATCGTCTCGACCTTGCGTGGCGCCAGCTCGTCGAGCTTGGCGTAGATCTGTTCGAGTTCCTCGCGGTCGTTGGCATGGAAATAACTGCCGCTGGTAGTAAGTGCGACATTTTTCAAGACCGCCTCATCGAGGGCTTCCTCTTCACCGGCGTTGGTCGGATCGCCGACGCCGATGGTATGGATCACCACGTCGCGATCGCGCGCGATCTCGGCGGCGCGCACCGGGGGCACCTGGCTGCCGGTGTCGTTACCGTCGGTCAGCACGATCAGCATGCGCTCGGGCACCTCGCTGCGCTCGAACAGGGTAATCGCCAGCCCGATGGCATCGCCCAGCATGGTCTTGGGACCCGCCATGCGTACGCGGGTCTCATCCAGCATCTGCTGCACCGCCACCTTGTCGGCGGTGAACGGCAGCTGCACGAACGCCGCCGAGCCGAACACGATCAGGGCGATGCGATCATCTTCCCGCCGCGCCAGGAAATCACGCAACACCGCTTTGACGGCGGTCAGGCGATCCACCTGATTGCCGTCGCCATCGATGAAATCCTCGGTATCCATTGAACCGGACAGGTCCACCGCAACCAGCAGGTCACGCGCCGGTTCGGTGCGGGTAATCGGCTCCTCCAGCCATTGCGGCCGCGCCAGGGCGGCCACCACCAGGGCCCATACCAGCCAGCTGAGCAGTTGCTGACCGCGCGGCGTCCGGGCCGTGTCCGGCGCTGTTTCGCTCGCCTGCCCGGTCAATCGCAGCAGACGATCGAGAAAAGGCAACCGCACCGTCACCAGCCGCTCGCGATAGGCAGGCCACAGCCAGGTCACCAGCAGCGGCAGCGGCAGCACCAGAAGCCAGTAGAGTTGATCGAAGCTCAGCATCGGATCAGGCCTCCCCGGCAGGCGCACTATTGGCCAATGCGGCCACCATGCCGGCATGATCAAGCGACCGGTGCCGTTTGATCCATTGTTCGGCAGCCCGATACAGGCGCTTGAGATCCCGCGCCGAGGTTTTCTCGCCACCCCGCTGGGCATACGCCAGCTGCTCTGCAAACGCGCCCAATCCGTCGGCAAAACGCGGTTTGCCGCCACTGCGGTCGAGAAAGCGCCACCACGCCACACCCTGCAAGGCGGCAACGTCGATACGCGGGTAGGCACCGAGCGCGGTGCGCTTGAGCAGCACCAGGATCTGGGCGACCTGCTTGTCAGGATCGGCCCGCTCGCGCCGCAACGCCCGCAGTTGCGCAACCGCCTCGACGCGATAGCGCTTGGCTTGACGTCGCTTGCGCACGCGCCAAATAACCCAGGCGACCAAAACAACGAGCAATCCGGCAAGCAGATACCAGCCCGGCGCCAGCGGCCACCAGGGCGCGATAGGCGCCGGCACCACAATGTCGTGAAGCCCCGAGAGGCTCGCCGGATCGACCTTCTCCGCGGTTTCGGCGCGCAATGGTGTCGTCCACCAGGCGCTCGACAGGCACAGCGAGAAGGCGGCGAAAAATGGGCGTCGATCAAGCATTGCGATGAACCTTCGCTAGACCCTGCTCGCCGCCACCCTGTGGCCGAGCAAGCGGCGAACCTGCCCGATGACGGGCTCGGCGGTGCTGATCGGCAACAGCGGGATCGCGTGGCGTCGCGACAGGTTCTCGAGGGCTTCCAGGCGTGCGTCAAAGTCCGCGCGAAAATCATCGCGCAAACGACGGCTGCTGCTGTTGAACACCAGCTGGCGCTTACCATCGCCACCTGTCAGTCGTCCCGCGCGTGGCAGCTCGGCCTCGACCGGGTCGTAGACCATGATAAACATGCAGTCGTTGTGCGCGTTGAGCTGGGTGATCAGTCGCGTGGTCTGTTCATCGACACCGCTGCCATCGCCGATGATGCAGACCAGGCTGTCGTGCCGGGCCAATGGCAGCAGCTGGCGCAGGGCTTCGTTGATGATCGTCGGATCACCGGGCTCGGGATTGTTGGCGTTCAGCCGGTGGTTCTTCTCAACGACCGCACCGAGAACCCGCATTACCTGGTTACGGCTGCGTTGTGGTCGGATCGTGACAATCTCACTGTCGTCGAACACCATGGCGCCGACGCGATCACCCGCACCGAGCACGCGCCAGGCCGCCAGTGCGGTCGCCTCCGCCGCGGTGACCGATTTCATGCGCTCGCTGCTGCCGAAGAACATGCCCTGGCGCTGATTGACCAGCAGCCAGACCGGCCTGTCGCGCTCCTCGGTGTACACCCGCACCTGCGGCTCGCCGGCACGCGCGGTCGCGCGCCAATCGACGTTGCGGATATCGTCGCCGGGCAGGTAGCCGCGCAGCTCTTCGAAATTGAGCCCGCGGCCGCGCAGCCGCGAAGCGTGCCGCCCATGCAATACGCTATGCAGTGGCTGTCGCGGCAGGAAACTGAAGCCCTGCGCCTCGAACTGCAACCTCACCAACGCGTCGAGGTCCGCGTAGACGCGTGGATCAAGCGCTGGTTGTCCGCCTCTGGCTTTGACGCGTGTGTACTGCATCCGGAACCGTCAATCCCCCAGCACTTCCGGCAAGGGATGACCGATCGCGGCCGAGGGCGGTTTTACCCCGAGCCACGCAGCCAGCGTCGGCGCGATGTCATAGGGCGCTATCTCGCGACTGATCTTTTGCGGCTCGAGGCCGGCGCCGGCAAACATCACCGGCACGTAGGTGTCATAACGCCAAGGCGAGCCATGGGTGGAGGCCACGGTCAAACCGTCGAAGTCGGTGATGAAGACATTGGGCTCGAATACCACGTAGATGTCGCCCGAGCGCTTGGGATGGAAGTTGCGCAGGACAGCGCGCATCAGCAGCGTATCCGGCAGACTACTGGTCCGCAGGGCGGTGCTGGATACCGCCTCCGCTATACCATCAAATTTCTTCAGCTCCGCCGCCACCGCCAGCTCCACCTCAGCCTGATCCAGGCCCTTTTCTCGGATCAAATCACGGTTGAGATAGATGTAGGGTTGGAAGAAGGACTCGACCAATTGTTCACCCACGCCGAAACGTTTTTTCAACGCCGTGATGGCCGGCGTCTTGTCCAGCGCGCCGGTATCGAAATGGTATGCGTCCTTGATACCCAGCTCATGCAGATGCCCCGGTACTTCTGGCTGGCCATGGTCGGCGGAGAGAACGATCAGCGTATTCGCCAGACCGACCTTCTGGTCAACAAAAGCAAACAGATCCGCAAGGGTGCGATCCAGGTGCGCAATGTTGTCTTCCGACTCGAGGCTCGACGCCCCGAACAAATGCCCGATGTAGTCAGTTGAGGAAAAACTGACCGCCAGGTAGTCGGGAATGTCATCCTGCCCGAGCTGCTCGTTTTCGAGCAGGGTCTTGGCGAAGTCCAGGGTCAATTCGTCGCCGGCCGGGCCAAGCGTCAGACGTGTCGTGAAATACTTGTCATCGGCGGCGCCATAAGGGTGCGGGAAGACTCGGCCGTAACCCGGAAAATCTGTTTCGTAGAACTTGTTGTCCCGGTCGCCGAACAGGTACTTGTCCTGCGCGTGACTCAGTTCCCACGACTTGCCTGCGTAAGCCAGGGCCGGCTTGCCGGCATTCCAGTCGTTCACCCATTGCGGGTACTGCTGGTAGTAATAGTCGGAGGTGACGAACTCACCCTTGGACTTCGAAAACCAGAAGGCCTTGCCAGCCCGTCCGGCCATCGACACGGCGCCCCGGTCCTTGATCGATACGCCGAAGATCTTCGACTGCCCGCCATAGTGCACCGCCAGTTCATCGCTGAACGTCGAGGAAAGGATGGTGGCGGGTGACCGGCCTTCCACCTTGGCGGCCCGCTGGGTCGGGTCGATCTCTGTGGACTGGTCCACACTGGCGTCGGCACTCAACAGCTTTTGGTCCGCATCCTCGATGTTGTACACGAGCCGACCGAGTTCGCGGTCGTACCAGACATTGCCCACCATGCCGTGTGCCGCCGGTACCGAGCCGGTCGCCAGTGAAACGTGTCCGACGATGGTCTCCGTGTTGGCGTGTTGATAGTGGGCATTGGTGTAGTTGACGCCTTCGTTCATCAGATAGCGAAAACCACCTTCACCCAACAAGTGGGAGTAGCGTGTCGGCAGATCACCACGCAGACCATCAACGGTGACCTGCAGAATAAGCCGCGGCGGCTGCTCAGCGGCTATCGCGGCCGCGGGTGCCAGCGCCACCAGCCCGGCCAGCAATATTGCCGTTGTCAGTTCGTGTCTCTTCATCGCCAAAAAATCCTTGTGTCCGTATCCCAGAAATCAAACCCTGCCAGCACGCTTTCGCATCGGGCGTCGTCGTAGGCGTACCCTGTCCCATCGGGGAAACGGGATAGCGGCTTCTTCGACACCCGCCTCACGCAGTGAGAATTGCCGGCCTGCCAGCGCGGCATGCGCAAGGCGCCCCGCCTCGATCATTCCAATATTCAGGCAACTGCGACCTGCTGCAGCAATTGCTCGACCACGGCGTGGGCCGAGACGCCGTCGGCACTGGCCTCGTAACTCAGGGTCAGACGGTGACGCAGGCAGTCGGGCGCGACATCGCGCACATCGTCAGGCAACACATGGTCGCGGCCCTCGAGCCACGCGCGGGCGCGCGCGCACCGGTCCAGCGCCAGCGCACCGCGCGGGCTCGCCCCGACCTGGATCCAGCGTCTCAGATCCGCGGTGTAGCGCTCCGGATAACGGGTCGCGAAAACCAGGTCGACCATGTAACGCTCGACCACTTCGCTGACCGTCACCTGGGCTATCTCGGCACGCGCATCGAAGACCGCCTGCTGAGCCACGGGCCCGGGTGAGGCACTGTCGGGCGATGATGCCGACGACGCGGCTTCCGGCGCCACGGTCGCCTGCTCCTCGCCACGGACCAGACGGATGATCTGGCCTTCGGCCGCCTCGTCGGGATAGTCGATATGGATGTGCATCAGGAAACGGTCCATCTGCGCCTCAGGCAGTGGATAGGTTCCCTCCTGCTCCACCGGGTTCTGGGTGGCCATCACCATGAACAGGTCCGGCATCTTGTGCGTGGTGCCGGCCACGGTGACTTGCCGCTCTTCCATTGCCTCCAGCAGCGCCGCCTGCACCTTGGCGGGCGCACGGTTGATCTCGTCAGCAAGGACGATGTTGGCGAAGATCGGGCCGGCTTCGAAGCGGAACTGCGGGCCGCCCGCCTCGGTGTACATCACCTCGGTACCCGTGACATCGGCCGGCAGCAGGTCCGGCGTGAACTGGATGCGCGAAAAATCGGTTTCCAGCCCTTTGGCCAGGCTCTTGACCGCCCGGGTCTTGGCCAGTCCAGGCAGGCCCTCCAGCAGCAGGTTACCGTTGGCCAGCAGGCCGATGATCAGGCGCGAAACGACATGTTCCTGGCCGATGATCGATTGGGCAATATTTGCCTGCAGCTGGGTGATTTGTTGACGACTCTGCATAGGCAAGAACATCCAGATTTGCTGTGCGTCAGTTGACCAGATCGGCAGTGCGGGGGTCGATCCGATTCTGCCTGGCGAAGTAAAGGGCCCGGCGCCTCGCTGGCGCCGGACCTGTCACTGTTACGAACCCGAATCAGTTCGTGGAAGGATTGCTCTGCAGTGTCTCGAGCACCTGATCGAGGTTGAAGCTGCCCGGCTCCTGCCGCGGCGGGAACTCCTTGTAGGTAGCGAGATGCTGCGCGACATAGTCGACCGCCGGCAGGATCATAAAGGCCCGTTCGAAGCGCCAGACGTTGTAGCTCTCGGCCTCGTGATCCGCGCGTTCGAAGGGATCGCCCCGCATGTCGATAAGCTTGGGCACGCGCAGCGTCACCAGCGGCTCTTGCCACACCTCAAAGCCATGCGCGCGCTGTTCCATGAAGACCATCTTCCAACGATCGAAGCGCAGACCGGTGAGGTTGCCATCGTCAGACCAGTAGAAGAACTCCTTGCGCGGCGACTCTTCCACTTCGCCCTTGAAGTACGGGACCATGTTGTAACCGTCGAGATGGACCTTGTAGTCGCGGCCGATGGCCTGATGGCCCTTCAACAGCTTTTCCTTGATATCTGCCTCACCAGCCGCTGCCAGGAATGTCGGCAGCATGTCTTCGTGTGAGAAAACATCGTTGAAAATCGAGCCGGGCTCGATAACGCCGGGCCAGCGGATCAACGTCGGCACCCGATAGCCGCCATCCCAGTTCGAGTTCTTCTCGTTGCGGAACGGGGTGTTGCCACCGTCCGGCCACAGGAAGGCCTCAGCACCGTTGTCGGTGGAGTACATCACGATGGTGTTGTCGGCGATTCCAAGCTCATCCACCTTGTCGAGCAGTTGTCCGATGTGCTTGTCGTGCTCGACCATGCCGTCGGCGTAGATGCCAAGGCCGGTGACCCCCTGAGACTCCTCTTTGAGGCGCGTGAAAACGTGCATGCGGGTCGAGTTCCACCACAGGAAGAACGGCTTGTTTGCCGCAGTGGCACGCTCCATGAAGTCCAGCGCACCGGCGGTCACCTCATCGTCGATCGTCTCCATGCGCTTGCGCGACAGCGGGCCGGTGTCTTCGATCTTGCCATCTGCGGTGCTGTGTATAACGCCGCGTGGTCCGAACTTCTTTTTGAATTCCGCACTCTGCGGATAGTCCTCGTGCTCCGGTTCCTCCTCGGCATTCAGGTGGTAGAGGTTGCCTTGGAACTCGTCAAAGCCGTGATTGGTCGGCAGGTGCTCGTCGAGATCACCGAGGTGATTCTTGCCGAACTGGCCGGTCATGTAGCCATGGTTCTTCAGCAGACCGGCGATCGTCGGGTCTTTTTCTGAAAGACCCTCTTTCGCCCCCGGCAGACCGACCTTCAGCAGGCCGGTTCGAAACGGGCTCTGGCCGGTAACGAAGGCGGCCCGGCCGGCGGTGCAGCTCTGGCCGCCGTACCAATCGGTGAACAGCGCACCCTCGTTGGCGATACGGTCGATGTTCGGTGTCTTGTACCCCATCAACCCACGATGGTAGGCGCTGGGGTTATTCCAGCCGATATCGTCGCCCCAAACGACGAGAAAATTGGGTTTCTCGGTCGCCGCGCTGGCGACGGACATGTACAAGCCGATGGAAATCAGCGTGAGTACGATAAAGCGCATGTATCAATCCTCTTTGGCATTAATTCGCTCGTCAGACAACCCGCTTTGGTTGGCTGGACAAGGCACGGACTTGACGACGGAGGCGCCAACATAGCCTAGTATCAGCAGGCAAACTATCCACTTTTCGTCACATTGGGACAAACAGCCCGCAAACCTTACAAAGTAAAAGGATGGCTAATATCGCGGCTCCCAGTAAACAACCGTCGGTCAAGACCCTGACCCTTGACAGTTTCGATCCTGAGAAGATGGACGAGGCCGTGCATGGATCGTCGATCGATCATACCCAGCTGCAGCCGGGACGGTTTCAAGCGAGTTTGCTGCGCGGCCAGATGGGCGCCAGTTGGCTGGACAGCGGTACGTACAGCCTTCCACTGCTGGCGGTCGGCGAAATGCCTTCCGACAAAATCACCCTTGGCTACGTCATCAACACCGTCGACCGGATGGGGTGTGGCGTGTTGAACGGCCAGAAAATCGAAAGGCCCTCGCCGGTTCTGCTAACGGAACGCGCCGAATTGCATTACCGCTTGCCGGAACACAGCCCCTGGCTCGCCTTTCAAGTTCCGCGCAAGCTTCTCGAACAAACGGACGCCGCTGTTCCCTACCAGTGTGCCGATCTGCTGAACGTGGCCCAAGGGACGAGTATCGGCCTCCAACGAGAACTGTCTGCGGCGCTCCAATCCCTGCGCACGATCGCCGTCGGCCATCCCGACATTCCCGACCCTACAGCTTTTCTCGCAGACATTCAGGCTCGCCTCCTGGACGCGTTTAGCGCCACCATGGCTTGCTTGCCGACGACCGGTCACGGCAGAACGGGGAATCTTTTTGCCGCGTCGCGTTTGGTCAGGCAGGCAACAGACTTTATCCGGGCGAATCTCAACCAACCGCTCAGAATTGGCGCAATCTGTCACGAGACCGGGAGCGATTGGAAGAAACTCGAACGCGCTTTCCTGTCCGTGCATGGCGTGACGCCAAAGCGGTTCCTGACACTAGTTCGCCTGACTCAGGCGCGGCGTTTACTCATCCGATCATCAGGAAAAGAATCGATAACCGGGATCGCGACCAGCTGTGGCATCCATCATCTCGGGCGTTTTTCCCAGGAATACTGCCGATTATTCGGCGAACGACCCAGCGACACCCTATCCAGGTCAGGCAAGTGTAAATAGGAGCCTGGGCGACAAAACTTCTCGAAGCCCCAGACTTGCTAGTGGGCCATGCGGATAGAGTTTGTGCCTTGCCTGCGATCTATCCGGGCTCTCGGTTGTCCACGCAGACCTGCTCTTGTGCTTGCATAGCACATCCCTGTGCAACGCCATGCGGGCCTGGCCGGATACTGGTCCAATTTGCAGCCCAAACCGACCGCGTTGCGCTAGTCGAAACCGAGCACACCGGCTTGGTCACCTTCGGACGAGCAGAACCCGACGTCACCCTCCAGGTCGGATCGGACCTCGTCACTCACAGTCAAGCCGCCCGAAAGGCGGCTGGGTAGATCGGGCTACGACCGGGACCGGGATGCTTTAACGCGCAAACTCACCCTGCGCAATAATGTCGACACGACGATTCTGAGCGCGACCCTCACGGGTGCTGTTCGACGCCACAGGATCGGCTTCGCCTCTGCCAATCACCTCGATGTCGGACGATGAAACGCGGTACGCCTGAGAGACGATGTAGTTCGCCACCGCCTGGGCGCGACGCTGAGACAGCCGCTGGTTGTATTCCTCGGGACCGCTACTGTCGGTGTGCCCAATGACCCGCATAATCGAAGTCAGCTTGGCTTCTCCTGCCAGCGTTTGAATCCGCTCGTCGATGACGGCTTTCGCATCATCAGACAATTCGGCGCTATCAAACCCGAACAACATCGACGCGGCAATCGTGATCTTCTCCATCACCGTCGCAGTGGCCGTTGCCGCCGTCTCGGTCGCCACAACTTCCAGCGTGGCGGTCGACGGCGCCGAAATCACATCACCGCAGGCTTCCATCGGGGATGTATCACCACCCTGTGCCTTCACACAGTCACCGGTTGCCGTTTGCACCGCCCCGCTGCTGCTGGTCAACCGCCCGGGTTCTTCGGCAGAAGCCACTGAGGCCGTCAACAGCATGGCGGCAATAACAGATGCCGACATGATGCACATCGTGCCGACAGTTGCTCCACGCATGTTCAGTATCTTCATTTCGCGTAACTCCTTGGGCTAAGTTTCTAATTTCGGCAAGGCAGGAAGCGATCAATTCAGCTCGTCATATTTCCAATACTTGGTACCTGTCAGTGAAGCTGCCAGCACCAACCCTTTGTCGCTGAGATTGTGCACGATTACACCGTTCTTGAGTTGCACGCCTACGCCGGCACCTTCCTTACCGCTCTCTGCCAGCGCATCAGTGTCCGCACTCCATCCTTTGTCAACAAAGTTGGCGTAAGTTGCAGCGTCCGGAAAAAGAAAAACAACCTGATAGAACTTGACGCCACCGCCGATATTCAACCCACCCGTCGCCATCTTCATGTAAGTGCGCTTACCCGACGTCTTGTCGACGGCAACACCGGAACCGGTGCCCGTCGTGATCAGAAACGAAAACTTTCGTGTGTCGAACACCGCGTATCCCGCCGCGGCGTCAAACTGCTGTTTCGCGGCGTTGGAGGCCTTGAACAGACGCGCCAACGTCGATTCGGCATTCGCATCGATCTCGGCTCGCGCCTGCTCCGGCGTGACCTCTTCGCCCGACACCGCATCCCCAACGGTCTCCGCCGTCTCTTTTACTGCGTCCACGGCACCGGAGGCCGCGGATTTTGTTTTATCCCAAAGTGTCTCTGCCTGGGCAGTGCTGACGCCGATGCAGGTCAAACCCAGGAGCAACAATAAGTTCAAAATCCTCATAGCCTTGCCTCTGTTGGTTGAAAGTGAATCAGCCTTCGTGGCACCCGACTACAAGTGCATGGATGATATGACATTGTGCGCGTTTTGATTGTTACGCACATTTGAGAGTAGCAGCAGTGCATAAGGATTTTGTGTCGGCAGTACAACGATGCATGACTTACCCGCCAGTGAGACCGCGGTTGGCAGCTGGTGGGCCAAGCGGCAAAGCTGTCACTGCTTTGTCCCGTCAAAGCGTCAGTCGACGACAAACGACAACGGGTTTGCGAAACGAAAAACCGGCAAATTTGGTTTCAATTCGAATCCGGCGTAGCCGCTGCGGGCGAAACGATCGACCAATTGGCCGAAAGCGACCTCGCTGAGTTTGCCGGCCGGCGACCCTGTTGCTGTTTCGAGTAGACCCTTCTCTGACGCTTGCGCGGCCGTCATTCGGCCTTGCAACAAGGCCGCCATAGCCGGATCCGACAAAACGATCACAACGTCATCGGCCTTCGGGCCGGAAAGATGCTGCCGTACCTGCCAGGTTCCGCTGGGCGTAGGCGTGAACCCTGTCCAGAGGCCAGATTCTGTCAGCAAAATCGCGAAACTGGGCGCATCTGCCGCAGCCACGGCATCACGCTCGGCCTGTTTGCCGAAAAAACCGACAACGGCGGTCAGCTGCTTTAGCGCAGCGGTCCTTTGCTCAGCCGTGGCACGGGGAATATCACGCAACTCGCCGGCAACGAGTGCCTGCCTTGTTGCCAGCGACACCGGCACCGACAATGCGTGTTGGACTTTTAGCCCCTGATATTGGCCGCTATGGACATAACAGGCCGCGGTATTGCCTGTCGCACCAATCCCGACAGTGGCGATGAGAGCCATACCAATGACTCTCATCGCCGCGCCATGTCGGAACGGTCCAGCTGTCATGGCGTGACGATGTTGAACCAGAACTCGAACGTATCGAGCAGCGCGATAAATTCGCCGAACTTGGCGGAATCGCCATCGATCATCACCTTGCCCTCAGTGATGGCCTGGTCGATCGAGGTCTGGCCAAGGTTGATGCTATCCAGTACAACCCGATCCAACGTTACCGCAGCATCAGCCTGCTCTGCGTGCTTGTCGAGGGTGTAATTCATCACACCATTCTCAACGTAGATCACGAACTTTTGATCGCGATCGGGGAGTGTCACGTTCAGTGTGATGACCTTGTCCGCTGCCTTCGGGTGATTTAAACGCACCGCCAGGTAGTCCAGGTAGGTCTCCAGACCGAGGTTGCGCACGATATCCGCCGAAGCGGTATTCGGCGTTGATGCAACCTTCACCCCGTCTCGAAGCTCTTTGGCCCCTGACAGGTAGAAATTACGCCAAGGACCACTTTCGGCTTGGTAGCCCATTTGCTCATAGGTATCTGCGAGCAGGTTCTTGGCTGCCTGATTCTCCGGGTCGGAAAACACCACGTAGTTCACGGCCTGCGCAACCCAACGGTACTCGCCTTTGTCGAAATCAGCTCGGGCCTTTTCGAGCACCGCATCTGCTCCGCCCATGTACTCGACGAATTTCTTGCCGGCTGCCTCTGGTGGCAATGGATATAGATCGGCGGGATTACCCGTGAAGTAGCCGAAGTACAGCTGATACTGCGCCTTGGCATTGTGATTGACTGTGCCGTAGTAATCGCGGTTCGCAAAGGTCTTGGCAAGGCTGTCTGGAAGTATGACCTCGTCACCGACTTCCAGCAGCGTACTGCCATGGTTCGCCAGTCGAAGCACTTCGTCGTGGATGTAGCGATAGAGGTCCCGCTGCTTTTTCCAGAAATCGACGATCTGCCCGTTGCCCCAGGTGGGCCAGTGATGGCTACCGAAAGAGATCTCGACACCGTCGCCGAAGCGTTCAATCGTCTCGTGGATGTATTTGGACCAAAGCAAACCGTTGCGGACCTGAGCACCACGAAGGGTGAGCAGGTTGTGCAAGGTACGATTGATCTCTTCCGCCTGGCACATGGCCTTCTTTTCCGGCATGTAGAACATGAGTTCAGAAGGGGCCTCGGCGTGCGGGGTGTACATGAAAACCATCTTGACGCCATCGACGGTCAGCTCGGTTGGCGTCTCGGCGATCTCGATCGTTGGCTCCATGATGGTGAAGGTGCCGGCCCCGGTGGTCGTGCCGAGGCCCGACCCGACACTACCCTCTGGCGACTTCGGCAACACGTTGCCGTACATGTAACTCGCGCGGCGACTCATGTGATTGCCGGCCATCAGGTTCTCGTTGACGGACTCGATAAAGAAGTCCTTCGACGCGATGACTTCGACTTCGCCGCTCTCGACCTGCTCTGGCGTCACCAGCCCCTTGATGCCGCCGAAATGGTCGGCATGCGAGTGCGTGATGATGACTGCTGAGATCGGGGCGTCGGCGACGTGCTTCTTGAGCAGCTCGTAGCCCGCCACTGCGGTCTCGTTCGCCGTTAGCGGATCGACCACAATCCAGCCGCGTTCGCCGCGAATGAACGACATGTTGGCGAGATCAAAGGCACGGACCTGGTAGATGCCCTCACCAACCTCGAACAGACCCGCCATCGCGTTCAGCTTGCTCTGCCGCCACAGGCTGGGATTGACCGTGTCCGGCGCATCGCCCTGCAGAAAGTCGAACTGCGTCAGATCGTAGACGACGTTGTCGTCGCTTCCTTTGATCTGGCCGGCTTCGAGATTTGCGATGAAGCCGCGCTTGGCGTTTTCAAAGTCCGTGGTGTCGCCGAACGGGAGGAAGTCTTTCACCGCCTGGTTGGCGGCTTTGGTTGCATCCGACGCGGTACCCGCCACAGCAACCGTCCAGGCGGTGGCAAAAATCCAAACCAAGGCTGCCGAAGTCAGCTTCATTGCGCTCTCCTAGCGGATGTATCGTTTTTTAGTCTGGCGAGACGGACGCCCTGAACGGGCACGACGAGCCAGCTCCGGAGTTTTAGGCGCATGATACCTCCGTGTCCAATGCATTAATCAGCGCAATCTGATACATTTTTTGCATCATGCCGTCGATGAAACAGCTCACACACGCGCTCGCGCTGAATCACCACCGCAATTTTCACCGCGCAGCTGACGCCGCGAACATCTCGCAATCCGCCTTTTCACGCAGCATACGGGCATTGGAAGACGAACTCGGGGTGCAGTTGTTCGATCGCCAGGGAACCCGTGTCGAACCAACCCTGTACGGCGAAGCGGTCCTTCAGCGCGCTGAAAAAATGCGGGGTGAAACGCAGGAGTTGTTGCGGGAAATCCAACTGCTGAAAGGTCTGGATGCGGGAACGCTCAGCGTGGCGACCGGCGTATACGCCGGTCAGATGTCCGCCGCCCCCGCCATCGGCGAGTTGGTGAAGCGGCACCCCAACCTGAGCTGCCGACTCAAGATGACCGACTGGAAGCAGGTCGCCGACTTGGTAATCTCCCGCCAGGTGGATCTCGGGTTGGCTGAAGTGAGTACGCGAGATGCCACGGTCGACCTGACCATCGAGCCAATCGGTCAGCATGACGTGGTGTTCTTCGTGCGTGACGGGCACCCGCTAGCCGGGGAGAAAACGATTTCGGCAGCTGACCTCGATGGCTACCCGGTCGCCACCGTGCGACTTCCACCGCGTGCCGCGGCTGTCTTCCCGGGAAAGACTCGCGAAGACAAGATAACGGGCGAACTGGTCCCCTCCGTTGAAATCGACGACTTGATGATCGCGTTGCAAATTGTTGCCAGAAGCGATGCCTTCGGCCTGGCGACACCCCTACAGCTTCAGCACTGGCTGCAGCGTGGAGAAATCAAGGCGCTACCGTTTCGAGCCCCCTGGATGAAGCTCGATTACGGCTTCATATCGCTGCGGGACCGCATGTTGTCGCCAGCCGCTAAGCTCTACATGAAACTGGTCCGGGAGATTGAAAAAGATCTTGGCCGCCGCAACACCGCGTTGCTGCATGAAATTACCTCCGGATAACCAGTAGGCCAACCAACAGGAACTGAACACACACAAAAACCGCACCAAAGGCCAAAAACTCCGGTCGACCGAGCGCGGCCGTTGCGATCAGTGCGGCGGCACCGAGATTGCGGATCGCAAACTCGATCGAGAATACGTAACGATCATCAAGGCCCAGACCGACCAGCGCCCCGACCGACCAGCCGGTCACCACGGCCGCCAGCGTGAACAGCACAGCGAGCAACGCCGACTCCCGATAAGTCGCAGTCACCGTCTGCCATTGATCGAGTACGATCAGTCCGATCAATATCACCAGCAACGCCAGGCCCAGGGCACGCAGACGCGTGGCGGATCGCTCGACTACCACCGGCGCGAAGTACCGGATCATCATCCCGACGCCGACCGGCAGCAGCAGGAACAACACCAGCCGCACCATCATCTCGCCGACCGGCAGTGCGGCCTCAACGCCCGGAACGATGGCCGGCAGCGTTGTGAGCAGCACGACTGGCAGAATCACAAACGAGAGCAATGTCGAGAGTGTCGTCAGCATCACGGAAAGCGACACGTTGAGACGGCCGAGATAACAATAGAAATTAGACAGGGCACCACCCGGACAGGCCGCCACCAGGATCAGCCCGGCGGCAAGTTCCGGTGCCGGGTTCGACATGCGGATCAACAGCAGCGCGAGCAATGGCAGGACAAGCACCTGAGCGATCGTGCCACCTAGCAGGACCACCGGGGCGCGAAGCACCAAGCGGAACTCGCTTACCGGCACGCCGGTACCGGCAGCAATCATCAGCAGCACAACGATGACCGGAATGAGCAGTTCTTCGATCATCTTTCAATACACAGCCAAGGAGACAACGTGTCACTCGCCGGCCGAGCCCCGCCGCGCATGCAATGTGCGCTTTACCGCATTCTGGAAGGTCGACAAAAGTACCGCCGTCGACACACCGACCATCAGGATGCCATTGATCGATTCCAGCGGGCCGAGCAACTTGTTCTGGTCTGACATCACAACGTCCCCATACCCCAGGGTCGAGAAGTTCACGGCCGAGTGATAGAAGGCGTCGGCGAACTGGGTAAACTCGCCGAGCACCTGGAACAGCAAGGCCCAAACGGCGATTTGGCCAAGATTTCCGAGCACCAGCAGCAACATCACGACGCTGATGATCTTGAGCGTCGCCATCAGCGACGGGCTGTCGATATGACTCGAATGGTTGACGTAGAAGTGCCAGGCGGCGGCAATCAAAAACGTCTGTAACAACAGACACAAAATCATCACGAGAAAGCCGATAGCGAGATTAATCAGCATCAAACAGACTCCGCCATTCGAGTGGTTCCAGAAGACGCGCGGGCGTCGTATCGACTGCGCCAACCGTCGAGTAGCCTAATGGCAACGACCGCGTACAACGTCACGGCGATGATCAGGCTCATGCGTACAAAAAACGCCATGTAGACATCCTTGCCGTTGGCACTGTCGGCCACCGCTGGACCGAGCATAATCAGCATCGTGACGGCCGTGTTGATCCAGAACGGGCCGGCGAAACGGCTGCGCAAGACACCATACAGCTTCGCGGCAAAATACAGTCCCAACAACAGCATCCACAGAAAGAACATCCACAGGTTGGGCCACACCTTTAACCCCACCCAAAACAGCACGGCAAACACGCCGCCAAGCAGCGTGGATCCCAGCAGCTCGCGACCGGCGTGACGAAGGTTATCGATCGAGTCTTGTTGCCCCAGCGAGACGGCCTTCATCACGATCGGCATGTACAGCTGCGGATTGGTCAGCGCCATCAGATAAGCCGGAAACACAACGATGACAGCGCGCGCGGCGAGCCAACGCGACCTGGCTTTCGCGTCTGCGTCGGGCTTAGGCGGCTCCGGTGCTTGCGCAGCCTCCGGCAACCAGGGATAGACCAGCCAGTGGCAGACGATGGCGATGACAATCCCTGATACCAACGCCTGAACGACCGTCAGTGCCAGCGCGTAGCTCGCATAGCCCGCTGCCGTTATCAGGGTCAGACCGACGGTCAACATCGCACCGACCACGGCCTGGCCTTTGTTGATACTGAGATTGTTCGCGACGAACAGGCCAATCAGAATCAAAACCAACGCCGTTGCGGGATACGCGTGTAGCACCGGCACCAGTAGCAAACCCGTACCGGTGGTGAATAGCACCAATACGGCAAGTTTCAGCAGTTGCATCGGCGCGAGCGGCGGACGTGGCGGTGACGCGAGAAAGATCGCAAACAAGGCCGGCATGAAAGGGATTGGCAGTGCCAACGCATAGCCGGCCGCCAGCGCCAACGCGATCGTCAGCCCAAGGCGGTAGACGCGCCGTGCCTCAATAGGCATACGACAGCCAGCTCATCAGTCGAATATAGGCCGCACCGAGCACCTGCAGCAGGCCCAACCCGCTGTTGTATGCAACGATCGAGGCCTGCCCACCGATCCGCAGGTTGCTGGCGAGCATTTCGTCCTGACCGGTATCGAAACCGATGATCACCGGGAAGCGTTGTGATTGGCGCAGCCAGTCGCGGCTGTTCTGTACCGTCGGCAACGTCCCTGCCGGCGGCGGCTGCGCCCCACTGACACCCAATCCAATACTCCGCACCGCGCCTTCGAAGACACGGCCCGGCAGTACATCAAAAACAATGTCGACTTGGGTGCCAGGACGCATGCCGCCCAGGTTGTTCTCGGTGAACTCCGCATTGATCCAGACATCGTGGATCGCGACCAGGGTCATTACCGGGCTGCCGGTCCCCGCATACTGGCCGACGTCTGCACGCAGATCGGTAATCACGCCACGCGAAGAGGCCCTCACGACGGTGTTGGCGAGATCGAGCTCGGCCTTGGCAACGGCACTGGCGGCGGACTGCAGAATCGCATTGCTGGCCTCGTCACTGCCCCCCTTCTGTTCGATTGCCCGCTGGATGTCCGCCTCGGCCGCGGTGACACGGGCCTTTGCTTGATCGAGCGTGGCCTGGGATACCTCGATGCGACGAACCGAGACGGTACCCGGATCCTCGCGACGCAGCCGTTGCAGACGGCTGAAGTCTTTCTCGGCCTTGGTCTGGTTCGCCAGCGCCGCATCCAGATTGGCCCGTGCCGATTGCACCGCCGCATCGCCCGCCTCAACCTGGCTACGGGCGTTCTGGAGGTCGGACTGCGCTTTCTCCAGCGCAATGCGGTACTGGGATGGATCGATTTCAAACAAAGGTTCGCCGGCCTCAACCTCCCGATTGTTTTGAACCCAAACCTGCGTGACCAGCCCCGCCACCTTCGGCGCCACACCGATCACGTAGCCCTGCACCCGGGCCTGGGAGGTAAACGGCGTATGGCGATCGGCAACCAGATACCAGGCCAGGCTCGCGACAATTAGCGCAACAACGATCAGGCCCCCGGCCGCGCCACCTTTGCTCGCCCCGGCGGGCGCCGCCTGTGCGTCGGCAACGGCCTCAGGCTCAGGCGTCTCGGCCGCCTTGGAATCTTCAGTCATTCGCATCGGTCTCGTAATAAGAAGATGGATCGATATCGCTCGGCGGCAACGGCTGTTCGAGCAGCTCGCCCCAGTCACTGCGCTCACGCATGGTGTCGCGCACATCCGCAGGAACCACGCCATCCATATCGGTTTCCAGCCAACCGCCGCCGAGTGCCTTGTAGAGCGCAATCACCGAGGCAATCAATGCCCCCCGATTGGCCTGTTCGCGATCCGTCTGCGAAAAATAGACGCGCTGGGCATCCAACACCCGCTGAAAATCGGAATAGCCCTCCTGGAAGCGCACATTGGCAAGCGTGAGAGCACGCTTGGCCGACACCACCGCGTCGACCAGCAGGTCCTGCTGCTCCTGGGTTCTGACCAGGGTAATCGCGGCATCATCAATCTCGCGCGCGGCCTGCAGCAGCACGTTGCGATATTGTTCGATCAGCTGCTGCAGCCGTGCATCCTGAACGCGGACGTTATTGGCAATCCGGCCATAGTCAAACAGGTTCCAACGGAATGCGGGGCCAGCCGCCAGCGTGCTGACATCCGGTGATGCACCCAGCGTATTGCCCGACCATTCGAGGTTGCCGTTCAGGGAAATCGACGGGTAAAACTCGGCCTCGGCCAGACCTATCTGCGCGGACTGAGCAGCGATCTGCCACAGCGCGGCGCGAACATCGGGGCGCCGCTCCAAGAGTTTCGCCGGCAACGCATGGACGAATATCTTGCCGACATCAGGTAACGCACCGCTGCCGGCCCCGGCAAGTTCTGGCAACGTGCCTGGCGGTCGTCCCAGCAATACGGCGAGAGCGTTACGGGTCTTGACCAGGCTCAGTTTGAGCGCGGGTATCGTCGCCAACGTCGAGAGGTATTGGGTAAGCGCCTGCTGCAGGTTGAGTTCTGCCTGCTGGCCCTCGCGGTAGATACGCTCGGTGATCTCATAGCTGCGCCGCTGAATCGCGGCATTCTCTTCAGCGGTGGCTATCCGACGCTGCAGCGTGAGATAGCCAAAGTAGAGATCGGCGACCTGCGCGCTGAGCAGCACCTGGGCGGCTTGCTGGTTGGCCAGCGACGCAAAGAACGCAGAATCGGCCGACTCGATGCCGCGCCTGAACCGGCCCCAGAAATCCAGCTCCCATCCCAAGCCGAAGCCGAGTTGGTAACTGCCGAAGCTGGTACCCGAACTGCCGCCGGCACCGCCGCTGTCACGGGTATCGACGTAGGCCGCAGAGCCACTGAGCTGTTGCACCTGCGGATAGAGACTGCTGCCGGCGATACCGAGCAGCGCGCGACTTTCCAGGATGCGCAGCCCGGCCAAGCGCAACGTCGGATTCTCCTGCCGCGCCGTATCGATCAGCTGGTTGAGTACCGGATCATCAAACAGCTGCCACCAAAAGCGCAGATCTGACTCGTCTGGGTCAGCACCGTCACCACGCTGACCGTAGAGGTCGGGGTTCCAGTCATCGAGCCATGCGACATCCGGCCGCGCATAGTCAGGTCCCAACGTGGTGCAGGCGTTGAGCAATACAATACTGCCCAGCAGAGCGAGCCGCTGAACAACGCTATGCATGGGCCACCGGAAACGGCGCAGGAGAGGCAACACCGCTCAGGACGTCGAGGCGGGCTGTGATCCTTCAGGCACTTCTTCGCCTTGTTCGTCTACCCATTCCATGAAGACCTGGTAACCGGCGGCAAGGAATGCCGCGCCGATAAACATACCGAGGATCCCACCAGAGACCATGCCGCCAAGTGCACCCAAGAGGATCACTGGCATCGGCGCATCGACACCGCGGCCGAGCAACAGCGGTTTCAGCACGTTGTCGGCAAACCCGCCGATGATCAGCAGCACGGTAAAGATCGAACTGTGGACAACGGAGGCATCGGCACCAAACCACAGATAGGCAATGACCGGCAACGATATCAACAGCGCCGGCAGCTGCAGAATCCCGAGCATCAGCGTCACCATCGCCAGGACGCCCGCTGCCGGCACACCGGCAAATATAAAGATGACCCCGAGTATCAGCGCCTGGATGAAGGCGACACCGATGACCCCGGTCGCGACCGACCGGATCGTCGCCGTGGTCAGGGCCTGCAGCCGGGGCCCGCTGGCCTTACCCGCGAGTCGATTGAATATTCGACCCATGGCGCGACTACCCGGTGCTGCGTAAGCAAGCATGATGCCCGCGACGATCAGTGCGCCGAGTAGCAAGAACACGCCACCGGCGGTGCTGGCAGCGACACCCAGCAGCCACTTCGTCGTGTTCGCGAGCTGCGGCTGCAGGGTCTGCAGGAACGCCGGCAGATCGGTCGCGGCCGACTGCCAGGCTGCGTAGAGATTGCCGCCAATCAGAGGCCATTCGGCAACGGCGGCTGGCGGTGGCGGAACAGTGACCCTGCCCTCGGCGAACGTGTTCACGACGCTGAAGATGTGCTCGGCGAAGGAAGTGCCGAGCATCACCGTCGGCACACCAATCAACAACAGCCCAAGCAAAACGAGCACGGTCGCGCCCCGCCCCGGCGTTCCGCCAACCCAGCGCTCAATACGTGCCTGCAGCGGGTAAAGCGCGACCGCGAGGACCAAAGCCCAGAGCATGATCGGCAGAAATGGCGCGAAGACATACAGACAGGCATACAAAACGAACGCAATCAGCGCAAACCGCAGCAACGCCGACCCCATGGCGTCCGAATACATCTTTTCTTGCTGTTTGGTATCGGAATCCACCCGGTAGCCCTCTTTCTCGTTACTTGGTTGAGCGCTGGCATGCGGACATCCGCTGAGCGGCACGCACAACAACACGACGATGATTGGGTTTTGCGACAGGCATTATGCCCTCAAACGCCATGGCGGCCTATCAGTGCCAAACTGCCTTATGACTTTTTCGCCGGAGACTGTCATCAAACCGCATCACCACATCGTTGCCGCAACTGCCGAAATACCGAGTACACGTCAGCGGCTGTTTGCACGCTACTTCATGGCCATCCTGATGGACTTGGTGGTGTTGAACCTGTTGGCAGAATTCTGGGGGTTGGTTGAACTCGACAGTTTCAGCACCTCGCTGATTGCGGCGGTGCTACTGCAGGTATTGCTGCAGGCGACGCTGATGCTCGAGCATGCCGTGGCTCGCCTGTTCGATAACCGGCAGGGCGCAGGCTGGTCTGCCCTGCGACTATTCACGGCTTGGCTGATCCTGTTCGGGTCCAAGTTCGTCATGCTGGGTGCCGTCGATATGTTGTTGGGCGATGCGTTGCATTTCGGCGGGCCGTTACACGGGGTCGTTGCTTTCATCGTCGTGATCGTCGCCATGCTGAGCGCCGAAGAACTGGTCACGAGGTTCCATCGAAGTCTTGCTTAGACAGCATATGCCTTGGGGCGCGGTGCGAGCATGTCGATGCAAGTCTCAACTTTGTACCAATGCGTCACTCAGGCAGCCCGCCGAAAATGTCGCCGACCTCCACTTTCCATGCCGCGCGTTAGCGAAAATCTATCAAAAATTCAGCTGACCAATGGTCACATCAAGGATTTCGGCCGAATTTGGCCGTCCGTCTGCCAAGATCGACGCCACTATGCATCTGCGAGCACCTAAAATATCAGTAGGCTCGGTCAACGTGGCCGAAACGAGACGTGGCGCCAGCGGCGTTTGTGATGAAGGTGCTGTCTGTCCCGGCAAAATGTCACAATCAATGTCTATTCGGAAGGAGGAAGTCATGAGAGCCAGCATCCCGGTGATATCGGTACTACTTCTGCTCGCCTTTCCCAGCCATGCCGAAGACATCCTCATTGGGACCGGAAGCAAAGCCGGGGTCTACTTTCAGGTAGGGCGCGCCATCTGTCATCTGCTGAACCGCAACGTCGAGGGCGTTACATGCACGCCTTTGGAAACGGCGGGTTCGGTCTCGAACCTGGCGAACGTGACCGGTGGTTCGCTCGAGATCGGCATCGTTCAGTCAGATATACAGTTCCATGCCGTCAATCGGAGTGGACCCTATCAGTTTGTCGATACGCCACATGACAACCTGCGCGCGCTTTTTTCGCTGTATGTGGAACCCTTCAATTTGGTCGCACGCCGCGATGCCGGCATTGCCAGTCTCGATGATCTGCCCGGGCGACGCATCAATGTCGGCAACACCGGATCGGGTCATCGGGAAACGATGGAGGTGGTGATGCGGGCCAAGGGCTGGACTGCGGACGACTTTCAGCTCATGTCCGAACTGCCGGCCTCGCAGCAAACATTGGCCTTGTGCCACGACCGCGTTCAGGCAATGGTCTACACGGTCGGGCATCCCAACCCGTCGATCGCCAAAGCGATCGCGTTGTGCGACGCCAAGCTCGTTGAGGTATCCGGCCCGGAGATCGATCGCCTCGTGTCCGACAATCCTTTCTATACAACAACGTCTATTCCAACAGGCGTCTACCCAGGTGTCAGCCAGCCGGTGAAAACTTTTGGCACGCTGGCAACGGCCATTGCATCCTCCGACACAGACGATGAGCTGATTTACCGTGTTGTGAAAACGCTGTTCGAAGACTTCGACCGGTTCAAGCGCATGCATCTCGCATTCCGCGATCTCGACCCGAAAACGATGGTTAGCGACGGGCTCGCCGCTCCGTTGCACAGCGGTGCCGAACGTTATTACCGCGAACGGGGTTGGATAGACTGATCGCCCGACCGGAGCAGCGCTGCAGACGCCGAGACCCACCGCGGCAGGTCTCGCGATGACCGCGCAGCCCGGTCGTTAGCAAGTCTGTCGGAATGCTAAGTCTCGTCGCTTTTGTACTCGGTGGTCTGACGCAGACGCCGGCCGATGATCCAGGTCAGGTTGCGAAACAGCTTGAAGGCGAGGATGGGGAAGCGCCGGGTCAGCCGGTCGATGCGCCCCCAGCTCAGCACCAGGATCTGGGTCGCCGACGTTGCCACGACGTCTGCGGTGCGTTGGGTGCCTGACAGCGGACCGACCTCGCCGAATAACTCGCCGACACACATCTCCCGCAGGTGTCGCACCTCGTCGTCGCGCTGTTGCTGTGCCTCGACACAGCCTTCGAGCACCACGTACATCTCGGTGCCCTTGTCACCCTCGGCGATGATGCGCTCACCGGGCGCATAACGGCGTACCTCGCTGGCCAGCAGGATCTTCTTGATCTGCCAGACATACATGCCCTGGAACAATGGCGACTGCTGCAGGGCCTCCTTCTGGATGCGATATGACAACAGATCCCAGACCGTCAGCAGTTCGCTGGATCCGAGCAGCAGAGGCGTCAGCACGAAGGTCGCGACCAGCGCCAGCAGGATCACCATCGCGCTGAGCAGACCAAAATGCACGACCGGCTGAAAACTCGAGGTCGCAAAGACCGCAAAGCCGGCCGCCAGCGCCAGCGACGTCGCGAATATCGGCACGGCCTCGGCACGGATCATCGCCTCTAACGCCGCGGACCGGCTATCGTGACGCTTTAGTTCCTCGTGAAAGCGCGACATCACGTGCATGGTGTCGTCGACACAGATGCCGAGCGCGATCGCCGCGACCATGCTGGTGCCGGCATTCAGCGGGATCCCGGCCAGCGCCATCACCGCAAACAGGATCGCGACCGGGAACAGGTTCGGCAGCAGCGCGATGAAACCAGCGCGCAGGCTGACGAACAGCATCGAGACCAGCGCGACGATCACGCCACCGACCAGTAGCAGTGATTGCAACTGGCCCCGAGCCATCTCCTCGACGGCCTTGTTCGAGAGGACTGACTTGCCCGTCACCTCGATCTTCAGTGCCGGATCGATGTTCGCGTCGATGTAGGCCCGCAGCTTCTCGATCGCCCGATTGAGGTCGTTTGACGCACTGATGTTGTGACGGACCAGGATCCGGGCCCGGTCGTAGCGGTCCGAGACGAAACTGGCCACGTCGCGGTGGCGGATGAACAGCATGTATTCGCGCACCTGGTCGTCCGACTCCGGCAGCCACAGCGCCTCGTCCTCCGCTCCGCCCTCCATCACACTGTTGACCAACGCAACGAAGTTCGCGAACGAGAAGGAGCGATCGAACTCGGTCATCTCGTCGACAAAACCCTGGATCTTCTGCACCTCCTCGAGGTACTTCACCTGCAGAAAGGTGTTGTCGATGCCCCCGTCGACGACGATCGAGAACCCATGCACGCCTGAGAGTTCGTCGTGGATGCGTTCGACGTTGGCGCGCAACTCAGACGCCGGATCCAGGTAGTCGAGCAGGTTATTGTTGACCCGCAGCTGGGTAGCGGCGGCGATCGCGCCGGCCGCGATCACCCCGGCAGTCACCAGCACGACCAGTCGATGACGCAGCACCACATTCAGCACACCGACCGCCACGGTCTGGAACCAATAGCTGGCGGTCCCCCGCCCGATCGGTCGACTGTGCCGATGACCGAACAGGCGCAGCATCACCGGGACCAGCAGAATCGTTATGACGAAGTTGAACAACAGCCCGGTCGACGCGGCCAGACCGAATTGATAGAGGAGCTGGATGTCGTTCAACGCGATCGACAAAAAGCCGACATAGGTCGTCACGAAGGTCAGCAGGACCGCGACGCCCATATTTTCGCCCATGCGCCCGATCGCCGCGCGCCGGTCGAGGCGATCGCGCACGCCGGCGGCGTACTCGGCGAGCAGGTGGATGTCTTCGGTCGAGCCGATGATGATCACCAGCGCCGGCACGATCGACGTCATGATGTTCACGGGTATGCCGGCCCAGGCCATGAAGCCCAGGGTCCAGACGACGCTGATCGCCGCCGTGGCCAGTGGCATCAGCGCTGCAGTCGCCCGGCGCAGCGTCAGCACGAGCGTCAACAGCAGCACCAGCACCGACAGTGGTAGAAAGACCCGTTGGTCGGCCCGGATCTTCGCGGTGAGATCGCTGCGCATCGCACCGAGCCCGACCTGGTAGACCGTGTCGATGTGCTCACGCAGCGGTGCAATCGCCTGCTCGATCGACTCGGTTATCCTGCGATCGAAATCGGCATCGCCGGCCGGGCGATCGAAGAAGACATTGATCGCCATCGTCTGGCCATCGGCGGAGATCAGGTTGCCGAGCATGAGCGGATTACGCGTGGCCTCCGCCTTGATCCGCGCGACCGCTGCCGGCGTCTCCGGCAGCGTCTCGAGGTAGGGCTTGACGTAGATCGTGTCGTCGACGTTTTTGAGGTTCTTGGCATCAAACAGGCTCGACGTGCCGGTCACATTCGGCAGCTGTTCGATCGCCCGCAGGGCATATCGGGCCTGGAGCAGCTTTTCGTGGTCGAAGATCGCCGGATCGCGCAGCACCACGATCGCCGTGTCTTCAGACCCAAAGGTCTCCTCGGTCGACACCAGATAGTCCCAGGCCGGCGTGCCCTTCTCGACCATACTCTCGGCCGACACGACGATACGCAGTGCGTCGAACTGGGTCGCAAACAGCACGGAGCACAGAACCACCGCGATCAGGACCAGCCAGGGGTGGCCGGCAGCGAAGTTGATGAGCCGACTCACAAGGGACGCCCGTGGCTGGGCAGATCGGCCGCGATACCGCTGCCTTCTGCAACGTCAGGGGTAGGTGGTCGTGAGATCAGTGCGGGGATATCCAAGACCGCCTCCATGCTCCTGAGTAACAATTCCCGATAACGGCAAGTCGTACTAGTCTAATGCCATGACCGACCTTGGCGCCCGCTGCAGCAAGAAAACAGGATATCGGGGTCTGTCCCTGTTTTCCGCCTACTATGCGCTTGGCGGTCTCACAACGGTAGAATCGCCGACAAAACAAATAAGCGAATGTCGGAAAAATCCGCCCGCATTCGAAAGCCCAACCCGCGGGCCCAGGTCTGCAACAACAACCCGGAACACCGCCATCAAATCGATATGCCGAACGCCATCGTGATTCCACCGGCGGAGCCCCAAGGGTGACAGCGCTGCTGAAGACCCTTTTTGCCGGCACCCTGGCCGGTATTATCACGGTCATCGCCTCCGTCTCTTTGGCGGCGATGATTTTCACAGGCGCCATGTCTGCCTATCTGGGCCACGGGGTCAGCAGTGCACTGGTCACGGCCGTAGTGGTCGGCCTGATCGTGTCGCTGCGCGGTTCCTGCGGTATTGCGATTGCGATCCCGCAGGACCGCACCGCACCGCTGCTGGCTATTATGGTCTCGGGCATCGTCGCAGGCGTGCCGGCCGGTATGCTGCCGGATGAGGTGTTCGCACTCGCCTATGCAGCGCTCATCCTGACAACCGTCATCACCGGCCTGTTCCTGTTTGGGCTCGGCGTCGCCCGCGCCGGGGGGCTGATGCGTTTCGTTCCGTATTCGGTTCTCGCCGGTTTCTTTGCCGGCACCGGCTGGCTGCTGTTGATGGGTGGACTGCGCGTCATGACCGGGCTCGAACTGATCTCGCCTGCCGATATCCCGCGACTGATCGATCCTGATCAACTGCCGTATTGGCTGCCGGGTTTGGCGATTGCGGGCGCGGTGGCCCTGGTCGCGCGGATGACCAGCTACGCGGTTGCGCTGCCGAGCGTGCTGCTGCTGTCGACCATCGCGTTCTTCACCTGGGCGTCGATCAATGGCTTCGGGCTGCCCGAGCTCGAGCAGCGCGGCCTGTTGCTCGGGTCCCTGCAAGACGGGCAGATCGATGCGCTCGTCTCGACGATCCCGCGGCTGCTGGAGGCGAGAACCTGGGCGACGTTATTCGAGCAATGGAGCACCATCGGCACCATCCTCGTAATCAGTTCGCTGTCGATCCTGTTGACCGGCAGCGCACTGGAGTTGCTGACCGGCGAGGATGTCGATGTGAATCGGGAGCTTCGCGTGGTCGGCCTGGCCAACCTGGTCGCAGGCGCCGGGGCAGGTCTGGTCGGCTTCCATTCCCTGAGCGTCTCGAGCCTGGTCGTCCATCTCGGCGGCC
Organism: uncultured Gammaproteobacteria bacterium; assembly: GCA_942490985.1. GTDB lineage: Bacteria > Pseudomonadota > Gammaproteobacteria > Chromatiales > Chromatiaceae > Thiosocius. The sequence continues at coordinate 72,886 of CALNYW010000001.1, read as the reverse complement.
GCACCCGTCTGATCGGCATCGTCGCGGCCGCGACCGCCGCCGTCGCGCTATTCTTTGGTGCCGAGCTGATCGGCTACCTGCCACGCCCGCTGCTGGGTGGTCTGTTGCTGTTTCTCGGTCTTTCTTTCATCGGCCGCTGGGTTTTCGCGACCTGGAACAAGCTGCCGCGCGGCGAGTACCTCGTCATTCCGCTGATCTTGCTGGTAATTGCCGGGGTCGGCTTCATCGAGGGCGTCCTCGCCGGTCTGCTCGCCGCGCTGCTGCTTTTCGTCCTGAACTACAGCAAGACCAGTGTGATCCGCCATGAACTGTTCGGTGACCAGATTCACAGCACCGTCGAGCGAAACTACGATGACGAACGCTACCTGCGGGAACATGGACGCCGCCTGTATGTGCTGAAGCTGCGCGGCTATCTGTTCTTTGGCACCGCGACACACCTGTCGGCGCGGGTGCGTGAACAGGCAATGCGGCCAAAGGAAGAGCGCGTTCAGTTTGTGCTGGTCGACTTTGGTCATGTCAGTGGCATCGACTCATCGGCGCGCTACGCCTTCAGGCGGCTGCAACAGACCGCAGTGAAGCAGCAATTCGAACTGATCCTTACCGGTCTGCCGAACGACCTGCAGGCACACCTGCAGTTGGACGAAGGTGATCCGGGAGTTCAGATCTTCGCAGATCTGGATCACGGCCTGGAATGGTGCGAGGACCAGTTGCTCAAACCCCTGCAGCGCGATCAAACACGCGCGTCGCCGAGCATCCTCGCAAGACTGGAGGCGCTGTTCCCCGACCCACACGACCAGAAGGCCTTCTCGACCTATCTGGAGGAAATCGAGTTTCCCAAAGGCTGCGTCTTGGTTCGGCAGGGGGATGATCCCAGCGACGTCCTCTTCCTGGAGACCGGCGAGGTGTCCGTGTACCTCGAATCGTCGAACGGGGAACGGACCCGGCTGCGGCGCACTGGCGCCGGCACGATAATCGGCGAGATCGGTTTCTACATCGGTTCGTTGCGATCGGCCTCGGTCATCGCTGACCAGCCCGGTACGGCCTTTCGGCTGTCACGCGAGGGCCTGGCACGGATGGAGACCGAACGGCCCGAGTTTGCCGCGGCCTTGCATCAGTTCATGGCAGAAATGCTCGCCGAACGCCTGTTACACATTACCCAGACGTTCGAGACGGTGATCCAGTAGCCGGCGGGGCGGTTGAGCTGGTCCGCACCCTGCGGCGATTACCGGCAGTCGCGGTCCTTACCGGCCAGACTCCTGCTCGCCTCGACCTCGAGGATAAAGTTTTCGTTGATGATCTCGGCGATATCATCGTACAACTCATCCAGGTCGCCGAGATCAAAGGGCATCGGCGCTGATTCAAGACACTCGGTTGGGGTCTCGTCGATTTCACATTTTGCGATGGCGGTCATGATCTACTCCGGAAGGGTTATCGATTGCTTCGACGTTTATGCTACGAATAGGGAACCCGGCGGCGCGGTGAAATTTTTCCCGGAGTTTTGTTAACTATTCACGTTTTCGCCTGCCCGGGTTACCGTGGCCGACGCGTAATGCAGCTCGTCGCCCCGCGCGACGGCGGGATGCTGGGACGCGTGAATCTGATCGGAAGGGAGTGGATCGCCGTGTTGGAAACCGTACCGCTGTTCGCTGCGCTCGATAGCGACGCGCTGAATAACATCGAGCGCCTGGCTGTCCGCAAGCGCTATCGCCGAAATACCATCATCATCGAACAGGACGACGACGCCAACACGCTGTTCCTGCTGATCAACGGCCGGGTCAAGGTGTTCCTGGTCGGCGATGACGGCCGCGAGATGGTCTTCGGCGAACGCGGCGCGGGTTCCTACATCGGCGAGCTGGCACTGTTGGCGGGTGGCAAGCGTTCCGCCTCCGTACAGACGCTGGAGGACTCGGAATTCCTGGTGCTGACCCGCGATTCGTTCGACCAGATCGTCACATCACAGCCATCGATAGCCCTGACGCTGCTGCGCGACCTGGCCAGGCGGACGTGCGACCTCTCCGACGAGATGGGCGCACTCGCCCTACTCGACGTCTATGGCCGCATCAGGAAACTCATCGGCACCCATGCCAAAGCGGAAAACGGCAAGCTGCTGACCGAACGACTGACCCACCAGGACATTGCCGACCGGGTCGGGTCCTCCCGCGAGATGGTCTCGAAGATCCTCAAGGATCTCAAATTGGGCGGTTACATCGACACTGATCAGAAACGGATCGAGGTGCTGAAGCCCCTGCCCGAGCACTGGTAACGAGACCAAGCGGCGGTGCGGCCAACAAGCCACGCAAGCCTTCGTGCAGCGGCCACGCCGGCGCGCCGCGTCTCGCAAGCTACAACCAGTTGCCGATCAGCAGGAACGGACTCCAGTAGATGGGATGCCGGAAACTGCCCGCTTGCAGCAGGTCGAGTTGGGCCAAACGCAGCGCTTCGGCCTTGGACAGTTCCGGATCACGCAGCTGGCGGTAGAACTCGGCGACCAGCCTGGATGAGGCACGGTCGTTCACCGACCACAGGGTCGCCAATGCGCTGCGGGCGCCCGCCTTGATCGCCACGCCGGCAAGACCCAGCGCAGCGCGGTCGTCGCCGACCGCCGTCTCGCAGGCGCTCAGCGTCAGCAACTCGACCGGCCGATCACGAAACGTGGTGACGCCCATAAAGCCCTCGAGCTTGTCCATGGTCAATCTCGTGTCGTTGGTCAGCAGGAAGCTCTGCTCGACATCGCTCTCAAACTGACCGTGCGATGCCACATGCACGATGTCGTAGGGGCGACCACTCTGCAGCTCCGTCTCGACATTGGCGAAACTGAAGGCGTCGTTTTTCAGCACCCGCCCGTCGTACAGCTCGCCAATCGCTGACAGCTCCTGACCGACCGACGGCAGCGGCGGAAAACCCTGTACCGCGTCGGTCAGGCCGGCCGCCAGTATCTGCACCTGTTCGCGCCGGATCGGCCGCGGGTCTGTCAGCGTCAGCCCGGGGGTGATGGATACGGCGAAGCGTTCGAGCACGTACTGTTGCCCATCGTGCAGCGCGGCGAAGGGAATCGTGCGCAAAGCGCCATCGGGAACAATCACCAGCGTGCGGATGCCGGCATCGCTCAACGTGGCTTCCAGCGGGCGCAGCACCCAGTCGTAGAGCTGCCGTGCCGGTCGCAGGTATTGGCGCGTGGTCCGCTTTTCGATCAAGCGGCGAAAACGCTTCGCTTCGTCATTCACCTGCGTGGCGCTGACCGGCGTGACAAAACGCCGCATCCCGTCGGGCAGGCTGAGCAGGATCTCCAGTCGGTCGTCCAGCACGATCGGATAGATCGCCGCCGTGTCGGCCGCCAGGCGGTCGATGCCGCTGGTCTTCGCCTTCAGCGCGGTGACGCAGTCATCCTGAAAGTAGTCTTCGATCTCGGCGCTCTTGAGCAACTCCACCGCCGCACGCGCATCGCGCAGATACTGCTCGATCCGGGTCGCATCCGCGGTCTGCGCGGTCTGGCGCAACAGCAGGTCGGCCAACTCGAGGTAAAGCATGCCGTATTCGGATCGGAACGTCGCAGCGCCCTCGCGCCGGGTCATGGTCAGGTCCTGGCGAATCCGCTCGAGGTTGTCGATCGCCCGGCCATACGCCGCGATCGCGCCATCACTGTCGCCCTCGCGCTGCAGCACCCGCGCCGTCAACCAGTCCCAGCGGTACAGGATCTCCGGTGCCTGCGCCTGCCGCGCGTACAGCGCCGCCTGCTCGGCCAGCGCCAGCGCCGTATCGTCGTCGCCGGCATCCGCGCGGAGTTCTGCCTGATTCCCCAATGCATAAGACAAGGTCCGGTTGTCCGTCAGCGCGCGTGCGGACTCGGCCGCCGCCTGGTAGGCGCGGTCAGCACGATCCAGTGCGGTCTGTGCCCGAGCCGGTGCACTGTCGGCCGCCGTGCGATACAGACCGCCGAGGCTGACCAACAGAAAGGCCCGATCGTGCGACGGTGCGAGGGCGGCTACGCGGTCGTCGGCGACGGTCAATGCCGACCACCCGTCAGCATCGGGGCCAGCCGCCAGCAAGGACCGCGCAAGGTTCACCGCCGCCCGGGCGGCGAGCGCCCTGTCGCCCAGGGCGTCGGCATCGGCCAGCGCCGCCCGATACTGGCTCGCGGCCGCAGCGTTGCGCCCTTCCGCCGCCAGCAGATTGCCGAGTTCCATGCCCGCCGCCGCGGCCAGATCGCGATAACCGGCCGCGCTCGCCGCCGGCTGTGCGGCCTCCAGCAATTGTTTCGCCGTGGCCTTGTCACCCAGCAGTAGCCGTGCACTACCCTCACCGATCATCGCGCGCAGCTCGATCGCCCGATCGCCCGATTGCTGTGCGAGCAAGCGCGCCTGCGACAGCGTCTCGGCGGCCCGTGGATACCGACCAAGCGCGAGATAGGCCATGCCCTTGCCGGTCAGCGCCTGGGCGTGACCGGTGGTGTCCCCCGCACCGTCGAAGGCATCGGCGGCCAGGTCCCACTTGTCGAGCGCCTGCGCAAAGTCGCCGTTGTCGAACGCGCGCTGACCGACCCCGAGAAGCGCCTGGGGGTCTATCGCTTCAGCGGTTGCGGCGGCAATCGCCGTCGCCGGTGCGACCATCCCCAGCAGGAGCGAGACGACGATAACGGTCAGGTAGCGATGCAACATGTTGGTAAACCCTTGTGGTGTAGCCGGTCGGGCTGTTTCAAAGCGCTTGTTCAAGACTGCCGATACCCCGCGCACATCAGTCGAGGATCGCGTTCAACGTGAAGTGAACGCCATCGTCCTGCCAGTCGTTGCCCTGATTGGCCAGATCGTCGAGCGCGTGGCCGTAATACATCTCGAGACTCAACTTCGGGTCTGGCTGCCAGCGCAACCCCAGGCCGACGCTGGAGACGGTCTCCGGGTCTGGCGTGCTGCGGTCGTTGAACCGGGCCCCGCCCGTGTCAACAAACGGGATCAGCGCGAACTTGGTCTGACCGGTCTCGTCACGCAACACCGGCACGCGCAGTTCCAGCGTTGCCGAGTAACCCTTGTCGCGCACCAGCAGGTTCTTGCGGTAGCCACGCACGCTGTAAAGTCCGCCGACGGCAAACTGCTCGGGACCGAACAGCGGGTCGTCCGTCCACTGCGCGTCGACACGGGCGAACAGCTCGTTGTCGTTATCGCCGAAACGCTGCAGATACTGCAACTGTCCCAGCCACGCGAAGAACTCGCCCGAGGGCAGATCGCCGCTGTTGGTGGTCGCGCCGAACGCATCGATGCCGAGACTGAACGTCGAGCGCACGGCGACGACCCGTGACTGGCTGCGCGTGTTCCAGTCCTGGATGAAGCGCAGCACGCTCAGCGCCACCTCGCCATCGTCGGGCACGCCCGGCGAGAACGAGAACGGCGCGCCCCCCAGGGTGCTCTCAGTCCGGCGCAGGTCGAGGCCGCCGGCCAGCACCAGCTGCTGATCATTTGAGCGCAACACCGGCTGGCTCAGGCGCAACGCGAGGGTCTGGCTGTTGCCCTCGATATCCAGCACGTTGAAGGGTTCCTCCACCACCTCGGTGTCGGTCATGCGCAGAAAAACGTCGAGCGTGAGATCGTTCGGGTTCAGCGGCACGGCGTAGTTGACGAACGCCTCGGCCAGGCCCTTGGCGAGGCTTGCCTCGCCGGTTAACACGTCGCCACGACCCGTCAGGTTGTAAACGCCGCCGCGATAGACGCCGCGCACCTTGCCGAGCGACGGCGAGAGATCGTTGTCGAGCGCGATATTGTTGGTGTAACGCGGTCCCTCTTCGATCTCGGCGAGCAGCCGCGCCTCACCCGGCCGGTCGCCCGGCCCGAGCTGGGCGTTGATGCGCTTGATGAACGGCCCCTGCAGGAGGATCTGCATCCGGCCCTGCAGGTCGTTCAGATTGAGTGGCGGCCCGGCGCCAAGCGCCAGCCGATCTGACACATACGACGCGTTCAGCCGTTCGTTGCCGCTGATGCTGATCTCGGTCAGCTCGCCCTCGATAATCGTCATCCGGACAACGCCGTCTTCGACCTTCTGGTCCGGGATCAGGGCGCCGGAGTTGATGTAGCCGTTGTTGACATAATGCAGGGTCAGCGCCTGCCGGGCCGCCTCCAGCTCCGCCATGCCGACCGTGCGGCCGACGAACGGGGCCGTGACCTGCGCCAGTTCGTCAGTGCTGAATACGGTGTTGCCGGTCACGCGGATCTCGCGCACCGGGATCCGCCGATCGGTGTCGACCGGCGCGGCCGGCGCGGCCTCCGGGGGCGGGACGGGAAAGATTCGGCGCCTTGGGCTGCGCCGGACTGAATCCCGGTGCCAGGGCGGGCACGCCGGGCGCGCCGAGGTCACGCGACAGCGGTGAACCGAGCGGGACCGGCGGCGGCCCCGGGGTCTGTCCCAACGCAGCGGGTACCGGCGACATCAGCAGCGCGATACCCATCACACCGCCGCCCAACCGCGCCGAGAGACGCTTCCGCACGTGATTCACTCCCTATCCTCCCCGGTGATCGCTCTATCTTGGTGGGTGTCAGTTGCCGGCCCGGTCGGGCCCTCGGCCTCACTGTTCGGCCGACGCGCAGCCTCGTCGCGGACCAGCGACGGCAACGGTGGACGGGTATCGCCAGCGGTGCCGAGCTCCCGCGCCATCGGCACGCCCAACGGCACCGGCGGCGGACCGGGCGTCTGCGCATGGGCAATGAACGACATCACCGACAACGCGATCGCGAGTGGCCGGACGTGCGACCGACACGGTAGCGCCCGTCGCCGAATCAACACACGCCGCGCCCTGGCAACCGGGCGATTACTGGCAGCCCAGCCCGGCCAACAGCCAGCCCGTGGCGGTCGGATCATCCGGACCAAAGGCCAGCATCAGGTCGTCCGGCACCAGGTCTTCGCGCTGCGCCGTGGTTTCGGCGCCAACCTTGAGGCCGGTGGCGAGGCTCGATGCGTAACGGTCCGGGCCGACGGGCACACCACCGCGTCCCGACAGCACCAGCGTGCTCAGCCCGGCACGCCCAATACCGCAGCCCGCTTTCAGCAGGCCGGCGGCCTCCAGATACGATTCGGGCAGCTGCGCGAGGGCTCGGGCCAGATCCCCGTCCGGTCCCTCGATGATGATCTCGCCGTCCTGCGCATTGGTCGGGCCACTGGCCTGCACCAGGCTGTCCTGCGAGATCAGGATGTAGTCGCCGACGATCGTGATGTTGCCCGCCTGCACCGCCAGCGGGTTGGTGGCATTGGCGATCACCTGGCTGGCGCCCTGCAGCACAACAAACTGCGGGTCGATAGCGATGTTGCCGCCCGTGCCACCGGCGCCGACCACGCTGGTCGTGATCTTGCCGTTGTTGAGCAAAACAAGGTCAGTCGCGATGACCTCGATGTCGCCGCCGTCGGAGACCAGCGACTCGGTGTCGATGCTGCCACCGATCACCTGCACCTCGGTCCCGCCGTCGACCAGCACATTGCCCGCGAAGCCGGCGCCTCGCGACGACGCGGCGATGCGGCCGTTGTTGCGCACCGTCACGCCGTTGTCGGCCATGACCATGACGTCGCCACCTTCACCACTACCGAGCAGATCGACCTGGCCGTTCGTGATCGCCACCGAGATCCCACTGCCGCTGCTGATCTCGCCACCGTCGACCACCACCGAGCCCGCAGTCACGTTCAACGCGCCGCCGTCGCCGTCACCCCCGGTATCGGCGGCGACCAGGCCGCCGGTGCCGACCGTCAACTGTCCTGCCGTCACGTTGAGCGCGCCACCCGCCCCGACACCGCGGGTCTGGGTATTCAGCGCACTGGAACGATTGGTGGCCGCCGACGACCCGGAGACCGACAGCGACTCGGTCGCGGTCACCGTGACCGTGCCCGCATCGCCGGTCCCCACGAGGACCGCGCCCGACACGGTGCTCACCGCACCACTGAAGCTGCGGATCTGCGCGCCGTCGGTCAGCGTCACGCTGTCCGCCGACACCGTCACGCTGCCGGCATTGCCGTCATCCCGCGTCTCGCTGGTGATGGTCGAATCGGCCGCAGCCAGCGCACCGACGGTGATATCGACATCGCCGGCATCCGTCGCCCGTTCGGTCCGCGTCGTGATCGTCGCGTTGGTCATCTCCAGCAACGGCGACACGAGCGTGATCGACCCGCCGCTGCCGGCAAACGGCCCGGCCGAGCTGCCCGCGGCGATGACGCTCTCGGTCGAGCCATCACGACCGGCCAGCCGGATCGCCTCGCTCGCTCGGACCGATACGTTGCCGCCGTCGCCGCTGCCCAGCGAGTTGGCGCCGATCTCGGTGTCGCCGATCTGGCTGAGCGTGCCGGTGTGGATCTCGATGTCACCGGCCGCGCCGCTGAACCCGCCGATCGCACTGGTGAAGATACCGGCCGTGACACCGTCGCCCTGCAGCAGGACCGTGCTCGCAGGCATGGCCGCGCTGCCAATCGTTATCGATCCCGCCGGACCCGGGGCCGACGTGGTTGCCTCGATCGCCGCCCTGCCTGAGGAACTGGTCGTGATCGCGAGCTCGTCGACGTTCAGCGTGATCGACGCGCCGCTGCCGACATTGAAGTTGGCCCCACTGATCAGCACAGGCGCGGCACCTGTGGCATTCAGTGCCAGCCGGTCGGCGTTGACGACGATGGCACCGCCGGCTCCCCCACCACCGTTCTGCGCACCGATGATGGCCGGTCCGAACTCGTTGGTCAGCGTCACCTGATCAGCCGTGATCTCGACCGCGCCGCTATCACCAGGGCCGAAATTCAGCGCACCGAGGCCGCCGCCGTTCAGCGTGACGGTCTCGGCCTCGACCGTTGTAGTCGGCCCGGCACCCGGGGCGTAGTTGAGCGCATAGATATCGTTGGTCCCGATGATCTCGACGTTTCTGCCCTTGAACACCAGCTCACCGGCGGGACCCGGCTGCCAGCGATCGGAGCCGATGACCATCGATCCCGGTGCCCCGGGCACGCCCTGGATCGAGAGTGTCTCGCCCGCCTCGAGCAAGACCGTCGCACCGCTGCCAAGGGCCGGTGGTGGCGGCGGCAGGAAAAACTGCTGGATCGTCGAACCGATCAGACTGCCGCTCGCGCCGGGGTTGATGGTCAGGTCGCCGCGGGCCTGGATATCGATCAGGCCGTTGTTGAGGTGCGCGCCGGGCGCCGGCAGACCAAGCAGAAAGGCACCCGCGCCCGGGGACAGGTAGGCGCCGGAGACGGTGATCTGCCCGCCGCGGATGTACAGCGCCGAGGTATCGATGAAGCTGCCGCCGCCGATCGAGACCGGGCCCAACGCCGCGAAGCCGTCCACATCGACCGCCCCACCCGTCAGCACGGCCTCCCCCGGCGAGCCGACGGCGGCGAGGTTGATGCGCCCCAGTGGTGCATACAGGATCTGGCCGTTCACCGTCACCGCACCACCGACGAGCGAGAGGTCGGTGCCCGCCGGCGGGGCGAACGACGGCAGCGCGGAGAACCCGTTGCCCTGCACGCTGATCCCGGCCGGGTTGGCGTCGAGGAAACCGAAGGCCGCTGGTGCGGCGGTGGTCAGGGTGCTGGCCTGCCCCGGGTCGGCATAGAAACGCTCACCGTCGGCCAGCCCGAGGTAGCCGGCCGTCGAGGCATGGAACGCGCCGTCGACCGCGATCTGGGCATTCGGCCCGAACATCACGCCGGCCGGGTTGAGCAGAAAGACGTTGGCGCCGGCGATCGTCGACGCAATGGTGCCATCGATGCCCGACGCCGAACCGCCGGTAACCCGGCTGATGACGTTCGCCGTACCGACCGGCCCATTGAAGATCGCGGCGTCACCGGCGCCGATGCTCAAACTTTCGAAGCTGTGAAACTGGTTCCCACCGGCGAGCGTGCCACCCGTGATGTTGTATGCCGGCCCCGCCGCACTGACCGTTGTGCCCAAGGTGCCGTCGGCAACGATGTTGGTCGTGAAGGCCTGCGCCGCAGGGGTGACCGCGATCAACCCGAGGGCGGCAAAAAGGGTCTGGGCCAGGCGCCCTCTGCGGTTTCCGCTCATCGTTGCTCCCCAGCACATCGCGCGCATCTCCGCCCGCGTTTTTGTTGTTACGTCCTTTAGCGCGGGTGCACACAACCGCACTAACCGCACCGTATTACCAGCAAACAACCTGGAAGGCCAGTGTCAACATTTTTTACAGGTCACGTTGATAAGCAATTTTCTCCGTTCAACTATCGCCGCCAAATCATATGGTTACCTCTGTCGGCGCGGTTCTTGCAGATCGCTCTCCGAATTATAAACGAACGGTCGATGAAGGCCGATAGTCGGAGAAATAACTCAATGGCTTGCAAACTTAAATCAACGGCCTTGGCCGCAGCGATGGGTCTGGCGATTGGCGCATCGCCGGTTCACGCATTCCCCTTCTGGAACTTTGGCGGCGGCGGTACTAGCGGCGCCTTCGGTGGGGACAATCAGTACACGCCCTATGACGGTAGGTATTTCCTGAAAGAAGGCGGCCTGAACGAAATGGAGTTCCAGGTGACGTCCGGCGCAGGGACAAATTTTCAGGAAGGCAGTTTGGTTATTCGGATGGAACTTGAGGGCCGTGCCTACAATTTTCCCGATGTAGGTACGCAGGGCGAAAATCTTTCCCAGTTCGTCGTCGATAACTCCTACATTCCGCTGGGCGACTTCACCTTCACCATGAACTACGAAGGTGCGTTCTTCGCCTCGGATGGTGACGACTTCGTGCTGGCGGTACCCAATTCATTCTTTGGCGGTTCGGGCGAAGGAACACTGGTTTACGACACAGACATTGTCTTCGACGATGCTGATATTTCCGTTGACGGCGAGGCGGAAGGTGATGTGGTCTACTTCGCAACGCCCAATTGCGCATTGCTTGCGTCGGAATCCAATTCCTCCCAAGACCTGAATACCTTCTGCGCCGGCTCTTTCTTCGAGTGGCAAGGCCCCCTCGACGGCTCGGCCAGCGACGGTTATTCGCCAATCGCGGGCATCTTTACGAGCTTTGACGAGGTGCTCGGGTTGCTGATTCCCACCGATCAGGTGGCTCTTTTCCACGCCGGCCTGCCCTGTACGCCAGACGGGGAAGACCCGCCAGCGGGAACAACCGAAGCAGAGAACGCTTTTTTCTGCAACCCGGGGAATTCAAGTCTGTTCCCCCAGTTTAATGGGGAGACTGGCGGCATTTCGATAAACCCGACATACACCTCATACACTGAATTCGTCGCGGGCCACGCCGCATTCATAAACGGCAGCGCAGCCGCGGTGGTGTCGGTCCCGGCACCGGCCGGTCTGGCGCTGCTTGGGATCGGCCTCGCCGGCATCAGCTTCGCCCGTCGTCGACCGAAGGCGTAAGCAGGGCAAGCAACGCGGCCTATTGCAGGACTCACAGACCCCGCCACCGTGCGGGGTTTGTTTTGCCCGTTGGCCAAGCCTCTTTCACACCTCGCGCGGTTGACGCTGCGTGCCAGGACCGAAATCACCACTTGGATATACTCGGCACGCATGCGCGCCGGATACATGAAGACTTTGCGCAACGGCAACGGCCGAAACCGCCATGATCGAGCACTGCCCACAGCCGCTGACTCGCAGCCAATCCCGCCTGATGCATCATCCGTTTCCAGCCTGCTGCGCCGCCCCGCCGTCGTCGGTCCACTGACCGGCCTCGCCGTGTTCCTGCTGGTGCTGGCCCTGAACGGCGCCGGCCTGTTGCAGAAGATGGAACTCGCGGTCTACGACGGCTACTTCAAGCTGCGCTCGACCGCGCCACCGGCTGAGCCGCGGGTCTCCCTGGTCACGGTCACCGACGACGACATCGCCCGCCTCGGCCAGTGGCCGCTGACCGACGACACGCTGGCGACCATCCTCGAGGCGATCCGCGCCCAGGCACCGCGGGCGATCGGCATCGACCTGTACCGCGACCTGGCGGTACCGCCCGGCAGCGAACGCATGAACCGGCTGTATGCCGACGCCGATGAACTGTTCGCGGTGTTCAAGTTCGGTGACGAGCGCAGCCCGTCCGTCGCGCCGCCGCCCGCGCTCGTCGGCACCGGGCGCACCGGTTTCGCCGACATGATGCTCGACCCGGGTGGCGTGGTGCGGCGTGGGATCCTGTTCCTCGACGACGGCACCGACTTCGCGATGTCGCTCGCGCTGCAGTTGTCGCTGCGCTACCTGCAGCCGAGCGGCATCGGTCTGCAGCCGGACACCGACAATCCCGATCACCTGCGGCTCGGCGCGGCGACCCTGCCGCCGCTGGAGTCGACCGACGGCGGCTATGTCGGCGCCGACGCCAGCGGCTATCAGTACCTGCTCGACTATGCCGCCGGGCTGGACGGCCTGCCGGCGATCACGGTGCAGCAGCTACTCGAGGAACCGGCGCGCGCGGCGGTATTGCGCGACACAGTCGTGCTGTTCGGTGTCGCGGCCGACAGCGTCAAGGACCACTTCCTGACGCCGTTCAGCGGCTCGCATGACGCGACCGCCGCGATCCCCGGCGTCTTCCTGCATGCGCAGATGGTCGACCAGCTGCTGCGCCTCGCACTCGGCGAGACCCGGCCGATGGCCTTCCTCCCGCAGAGCTGGGAGCATGCCTGGGTGCTGCTGTGGAGCCTGCTCGGCGTCGCGCTGGCCTGGCAGGTGCGCTCGCTGCTGCGCTTCGCGGCGATCGCCACCGTCGCCACGCTCGTACTGGTCGGCGTGACCTATGGCGCGTTCGTCAACGGCTGGTGGCTGCCGCTGGTGCCGGCGGCGCTGGCCTGGCTGTTGTCGGCGACGCTGGTGACCGCCCTGCTCTCGGGTTTTGTGCTGACTGAACGCCGCGAGATGATGGACCTGTTCGCCAAGCACGTGTCGCCGGACGTGGCCCGGGAGCTGTGGCGCCAGCGCGAGCAGTTCTACCGCGATGGCCGGCTCGAGACCCGGATGCTGACCGTGACGGTGCTGTTCTCGGACCTGGCCAACTTCACCCCGGTCGCCGAGGCGCTGGAGCCGCCGGCCCTGATGGACTGGCTGAACGAGTACATGGAGACCATGGCCGGCCTCGTAATGGACCACGGCGGCGTGGTCGATGACTATTACGGCGACGCGATCAAGGCCAACTTCGGCGTACCCCTGCCGCGCACCACCGACGACGAGATCGCCGACGATGCGCGCCGGGCCGTGGACTGTGCGCTGGCGATGGCCGAGGCCCTGCAACAACTCAACGCAGCGCGTGCGCAAGACGGCGTCCCGCCGGTGCGCATGCGCCTGGGCATCTCCACCGGCCAGGTGGTCGCCGGCTGCCTCGGCAGCGCCAAGCGCATGAAATACACGACCATCGGTGATGTCGTAAACACCGCGGCCAGGCTGGAGAGCTACGGTAAGGAGATCGGCAACCCGGACGACCCGCCGGAAGACGCCAAGATCCTGGTCGCCGGCGAGACGGTCGAACGGCTGGGCGACGCCTATGAGGCAGAGGAGGTGGGGCGACTCAGCCTCAAGGGCAAGAGCCAGGTCGTGACCGCCTATCGCGTTCGCGCGCGCCCGGCAAACGCCGCGGCCAGTTCTGGGGCTAATTCCAATACCCGTTCGGGCGCTGCTTCCGGTGCACCTTTGGATTAGAATCGAAAAATCCATGCAAAAGCGAAACGGTATGGCATGCAGATTGAAGACCGATGCGTGTGCACTGGCTAACACGGGGTAGAAAAATGAGAAGTGGCGCGACACTGACGCTGGCAGGCATGGTGATGACCGGGTTGGTCGCGGGCTGGGTGCCGACGGCACAGGCACAGGATGCGGCATCCAATGCGGCGGTCGCACAGGCCATGCCGAGCTATCGTCCGCCGCTGCGCGGCGCGCCGGCGAGCCGCATCGGCGGGGCACACCGTGGCGCTGAGGGCGACGACTGGACCCTGTTGGTGTTGGCCCCCGAGCACACCGCGCTGACCACGGCCGGGCAACCCAACCTCTACTGGTACACCTCGAAGGACGTCGATCAGGCGGTCGAACTCACGCTGATCGAGGACGGCGCCATCGATCCGATCATCGAAACCACCATCAAGGGACCGCTTTCCGCCGGGGTGCAGCGGGTCGCCCTCGCCGACTTCGGCATCACGCTCAAACCCGACACCGACTACCAGTGGTTCGTGTCGGTGGTCGTGGACCCGACACAACGCTCGAAAGACTATGCGGCGGGCGCGGGCATCCGTCGCGTCACTACAGCTCCGCAGGTCGAGACCCGGCTGCGATCTGTGGGCAGCGCGCAAAAGGCCTTCGTGTTGGCCGAGGCGGGGCTGTGGTACGACGCGATCGATACGCTGTCGCAGCAGGCAGACGCCACCGCGCACGCTCAGCGACGCGCACTGATCGAGCAGGTCGGCCTGCAGATGCCAACCGACTGAGCATCCCCCAAACGTCAATGCCTGTGAAAAACCGATGAAGCTGCACACCTTCGGCCAAGCCAAACCCGCCGATATCGAGCAGGATGCGCTACTGCGTGAGCGTTTCTCCGAGCTGTGGCGACGCAACACGTTGCCTGGCGCCAATGACGAGGCAGATGCGCTGTGGCACCTGCTCGCCAATCGCTACGCGGAGCCGCACCGGCACTACCACACCAAGCAGCACCTGGTGTTCTGCCTGGAGCAGCTCGATCTCGCCGGTGAGCGGATTCGGCAGCCGGACCAGGTCGAGATGGCGATCTGGTTCCACGATGTCATTCACCGCGCCGGCCAGCGTGACAACGAGCGACGCAGTGCCGAATGGTTCAGGGATCGCGCCAACGGCATCCTCCCGGGCGACCTCATCGCCGCCGTCGTCGACCTGATCCTCGTCACGACGCATCGCGAACCGGTCAACGACCTGGAACACCGGTTCATCTGCGACATCGATCTGGCCAGCTTCGGCTGTCCCTGGGAGTGCTTTCTGCGCAACTCGGACGCGGTGCGCGCCGAATTCCCCATACCCGATGAGGAGTTCTACCGTGGCGAACGCGGCTTCCTCAGTGCCCTGCTGCAGCGGCCACGGATTTTCCAGACAGACTTCTTCCACGAGCGCTACGAGCAACAGGCGCGGGAGAATATCGACTGCCTGCTGGCGCTGATCGAGGAGCGCGCGACCTGAGCTGAGCGACGTTAGTCATGCCGCCCAGCGATTCGCGACAGACTCAACGATCGGCTTGGGACTCCCTGTGTTACCGCACCCGCACTAATCGAGTGCATCGATCCCATCGCTTGCTCCAGTGTGAGGCACGATTGTCCGGCTGACCTTCAGACAGGCGCTCAACACAGGGCCACTGCAACGAGACCAACACCGCTGTGGGCCGATGATTCGACAACGCAATCACGGCATACTGATTGCTAGGCTACTGACCGTGAAATTCCCACGCGCCCGGCCAAACCAGCCATCCAACTGATCCGCCTTTTTGTGACGAATCAACGGAACCTCCGGTGGCCGATGAATTTGGCGAAGCCCCTACCTCTTCTGCACCAATAACCTCGAACGGACCCGACAGACAAGAGATATGAACAACAAAGCGCTGCAACTCTCCCCCGTGCAACTCTTTCTCGAGCGGCTGCACGACGAACTGCTGGAAATTTCCGATGGCGAGGTCGCCAGCTACATCCCCGAGTTGACCCGCGCCGATCCGAACTGGCTCGGCATCGCCCTGGTCACTGTGGACGGGCATGTCTACCAGGCGGGAGACTCGCGCCAGGACTTCACGATTCAATCGATATCCAAGGCGATCACCTACGGGGCGGCGCTGGAGGATCGCGGCCTGGACTATGTGGTCTCGAAGGTCGGCGTCGAGCCGTCGGGCGAGGCGTTCAACTCCATCAGTCTCGAGCCTGACTCCGGGCGGCCACTCAATCCGATGATCAATGCCGGCGCCATCGCCACCACCGGCATGATCGAAGCTAAACCCGGTGCGGACGCGATGGAGCGCATCCTCCAGACGTTCACCCGCTACACCGGCCGCAAGCTGGAGATCGACGAAAAGGTCTACCGGTCGGAGAGCGACACCGGCCATCGAAACCGGGCGATTGCGCACCTGCTGTATGGCCACGAGATCATCGATCGACCTCCCGAGGAGGTCCTGGATCGGTACTTTCGCCAATGCTCCATCCTGGTCAACGCCCGTGATCTCGCCATGATGGGCGCCTGTCTGGCCAACAATGGTGTGAACCCGGTGACCGGCGTTGTTGCCCTCCAGCCACGTTACGTCGAAAAGGTGCTGAGCGTCATGAGCACCTGCGGCATGTACGATTACTCGGGTGCCTGGATCTTCGACGTCGGCATGCCCGCCAAGAGCGGCGTGGGTGGCGGCATCATGGCCGTGTTACCCGGTCAGTTCGGGCTCGGGGTGTTCTCGCCTGCCCTCGACGAAAAAGGCAACAGCGTGCGCGGCATCGAGGCCTGCCGGCGGCTGTCGAACGATTTCAGCCTCCACCTCTTCAACGTCGCGCGGTCGACGTCGGCATCGATACTGCGGAAGGTATTCGACAGCACCACGTTTGCGTCGCGCAAGCGACGAAGCCCGGCAGAACGAAGCGTCCTGTCCAGCGAAGGAAAACGCATCCGGATCTACGAATTACAAGGGGAACTCCTGTTCGGCAATACCGAGTCAGTGGCCCTGGATATGCTGTCGGCATTGTCGGAGGTCGACTTCATCGTGGTCGATCTGAAGCGGGTGATTGCCATGGACCGCGCCTCCATCCTGTTGCTGAGCGAGGTCTGTCACCGAACCGCCGAGCAGGACAAGCGGCTGCTGTTCACCAACTGTGCCCAGCTCTATCGATTCAAGAAACACCTGCGCACCTTGGACGAACCCACTCAGGCCCCCGCCTGGCTGGCGTTTGACGATACGGACCATGCGTTGGAATGGTGCGAGAACCAGCTTATCGACGCTGCCCAGATAGCCATCCCGAAAGACGAAGACGCGGCTGACCTGTGCCAACACTATCTCTGCGCCGATCTGACCGACGCGGAGCAGGAGGCTCTGCGCAACGGCGGCAACGAGCAACAGTTCACGGCAGGCAGTCATATCGTGCGCAAGGGGGATCCGGCGAACTCCATGTTTTTCATCCTCAGCGGCCAGGTGGAGGTACTGGTCGACACCGAGGCAGGCGATCAGCTGAGGCTGACAACCCTGGGCCCTGGCAATTCGTTCGGCGAGATCGCGCTGGTGAATCAGGGCCAGCGCACCGCCAACGTCGTCGCGGCCAACGAAACCGTCTGCCTGGAGGTCGACTTCAGTGGTTTGCAGGACCCGGTGCGCACGAAGATGTTGGCCAACATGGCCGGCTATCTCGCCAGCCGGCTCGAACAGAACACCGAGCTGATGGAACACATGGGCTGATTGGCGATAACAATCCCTTGGCATCCCTTCACGGGGCGCAACCATTATTCTTTACCGTTCCGTTTTTAAGTCTCTAGACAACTGGGCCTAATCGGCCTCAGGGGTCTTGTGAGAACAGCTGTCTTACGCGGTGTAAGCGACGACAACCGTGTCGAGCCTATCTGTCCAATGAGGAAAAATACCTTGATCGATGGGAGCAGCATCTACCGTCACTTGTACAGCAGAATATAATCAACCTCCATCATACTTTTGCGAAAAGTCGACCAAAGAATACGCGCTGAAAAGAAACCGGACGTTATCTTCAACAAATATCTGACCCGATTCTCATAAAGACGCACTGGCCGTTGCGAAACACTCGCAATGCAATCGGTTCGCCTGTCATCAACCACCCTGCCGCGATACGACAAACAACACGCGACCAGATAGCCCGCCGACTCCAAGATGTTCCGGGGGTGACTACGCCCGACCATACGCTGTCGACCGAAGTCTCCAGATGAAATCTTTGCTGTCGTTGAAAAGAGGGACTGCAGTATCCGATTATTGTCCGGCTGGCAGGTGCTCATGGCGGATCCAAAGCGTGCTCATTCGGTCGAGCCTGGACACCGAGTTGCACGTTCCCGTCGATGGGTGATTGGTACTGACCGAGTTTGTGGACTATCGAGACGAGACGGCCTCTACCGCGTATCGTCAGGTGATAGCGGCAGCTTTCTTCGTCACTTCTGTTGAAGAACTGGATGGTTCAGCATCCAGCTATGAGTTGAAACAACGGCAGATCTCGAGCAGAAATCGGCAGAACAGCAGACCTTCGATGAAACACTTTCTCCGAATTTCGCAGCTGTTGAAGAGATTTTCCAACGCATCAAGCTGGACTATTTTGGAATAGACTGTCACATCGACAGCGACGGAAAGATGCTCTTGTTTGAGGTGAATGCGAACATGAATGTTCTGCAAGACGTGCTTGGTATCAACACGAGCTCGATAAACAAGGTCAAGAGTGGTATCGATCAGTGATCAAGTCGAAGGCCACCGTCTTGTCAGCCCTGGAGCAAACGCCACATTGCTGACGAACCGGGGGAATGCTTACCCGAATTGTAATGTGCAGCGCGGCAACAGGTCGCAGCGTCAATTCGGTACAATTACTTTAACCTGACCCGAACTATTGCGATCGCCTGATCCCGCTACAAACCCTTTTCCACGGCGTAGGGCCATTCGCGTATACCCTCCCGCATCCACGACGATTTGAAGCCGTTGTTCTTCAGGATCAGGTCGGCCACCGCGCTGCGCTTGCCGGCATGGCAATAGACGATGTACTCCTGCCCCTTGTCGAGCTCGTCGATACGGATACGCAACTCCGGTAGCGGAATCAGCATCGCCCCCGGGATACGCTCCTCGTACCATTCCTCCTCGTAGCGCACGTCCAGCAGTTTTTTCATGCCCTGGTCGACTTGGATCTTGGCCGTGCTGTGGTCTATCTGGTCGTCGAGCGGTTGGCTGATCAGACGCTTGAAATCCTCGCCATCCAGTGCCAACAGCCTGCTGTCACGCGTCAGCTTGACCGAGGCGCTCCTGGTACCCTCGATAACGAACGCGTCCTCACCGAAGTGGTCGCCGGATACCAGTTGGTTGACCAGCTGCGGCTCGTCATCTTCATCCCCCAACGGGTCGGTCTGATGGACATCGGCGGCACCGTCGATGAGGATGTAGAAGTAGTCCGGTTTTTCGCCCTGGGTAATGATTGCCTCCCCTGCCCTGGCTTCCACCACCTTGGTACGCATCAGGGCTTCCTGCACATTGGACAACGGTAGGTTCATGAACACCGACGGACGGCGCATCTCGCCGAGGATTTCCTCGAGCTCCGGTCGTTGCTGGGAGAGGTTCTCGACCATCGCGAACCAGCTGCCAAAAAAGTCGAGGAACTCCTGGTCGATACGGTACAGGGTTGACGGTGCGCGGGCGTAAAAGGTCTTACTTTCGTGGCTGGATAGTTTGACCGGACGGCGCTTGCTCTCGGTAGACGAGAGGTGGCGGGCGACCTGGTCGAATTCGATCACGTCGATCTCGCCGTTTGCCAACACCAGGATATCGCTGATCGCGGAGGCCTTCAGGGTGATGCTCTCACCCTGGCCAAGGCTGTATTCCTTGAGGATTCCGTCGGCCTTGATTTCGCGCAACAACCACAGTGGTAACGCTGACAACGGACTGACGGCCTCATGCAATGCGACGAGGGGATCGAAATGCACTGGCATGGTTTTGGTTGTCCGGCCACCGTCATCGCTACAGTAGTTGAGGCAGGCCAAGGTCAGTGTCCCGCCTGGCAGCAGCGAGGCATCGAAACCGCGATGGTTCAACAACCGGACTGCGTTGTTGGCGCGCGCGCCCACTGCGCAACTGACATGAATCGGCGCATCACGGTCGAGTTCGTCGAGGCGTTCACGCAGTTCGTTGAGTGGGATATGTTTGACCGCCCCTTGGTTGACGATGGGTGATATCGCGATCTCGCTGTAGCTGCGGACGTCGAGAACGATGGCGCTCTCCTTGCCGACGTCTTTCCACGGCGTGATCCTCAGGTCACCGCGCATGATATTCGAGCCGATCATGCCGAGAATGTTGACCGGATCCTTGGCCGCGCCGTACTGGGGCGCGTAACAGAGTTCGGCCTCTTCCAGATCGTAGACGGTCGCGCCCTGCTGGATGGCCATTGCGATCACATCGATGCGCCGTTCCGCGCCCTTTTTGCCGACCGCCTGGGCGCCGAGCACTCGGCCATCGCTGTTGTCGAACAGCAGCTTCATGCTGATCGGTGTGGCACCCGGATAGTAGGCCACGTGATCGTTGGGGTGAGCGTAGATCGCGCTGTAGTCGATATCGCTGCCCTCGAGTTGCTTCTCGGTCAGGCCGGTGGCTGCCAGCGTGACGTCGAACAGTCCGCATACCGAGGTTCCCTGGACGCCACGAAAGGCACGGTCGCGACCGGTTATCACGTCGGCGGCTATGCGGCCCTGGCGGTTTGCCGGCCCGGCCAGTGGCAGCACACAGGGTTGTCCGGTGATCGCATGCGTCACCTCGACGGCATCACCGACCGCATAGATAGCCGGATCGGAGGTCTGCATCCGGCCATTGACCACGATGTGCCCGCGCGCAGCTAAATCAAGGCCGGCGTCCCTGGCCAACGACGAATCAGGCGCGACACCGATCGCCAGAATCACCATGTCGGCATGAATCGAGCGGCCCGCCTGGGTATTGATCTTGATATCCACGTCGGTCTGTTCGAACGAGGTCACCGAATCGCCCAGCAGCACGCCGATCCCGTTTTTCTCCAGTGCCTCGACGACCGGTGCGGTCATCTCTCTGTCGAGCACCGGCATGACCTGCTCGTCCCGTTCGATCAGATTGACCTTGATATCGCGGTGAACCAGGTTTTCGGCCATCTCCAGGCCGATAAATCCACCACCAATGACGACCGCGCGGTCGACGTGGTGCATCTCAATCCAGGCCTTGACCTGGTTGCTGTCCGGTACCGAGCGGATGGTGAAAATTCCCGGTATGTCGATCCCCGGCAGAGGCGGTCTTATCGGCACAGCACCGGGTGACAGCACCAACTGGTCGTAGGGTTCATCAAACGTCTCGCCGGATTTGAGGTCGCAGACCGTAACGGTCCTGTTTTCGCGGTCGATGCCTTTGACCTCGTGCAGAACGCGGGCGTCGATCTGGAAGCGCTCCCTGAACAACGCGGGATCCGCTATCAGCAGGTCATCTTCCTGCTGAATCAGGTTGCCGATGTAGTACGGCAGGCCACAGTTCGCGAAGGACACGTAAGGGCCCTTCTCGAACATCGTGATCTGTGCCATTTCGTCCTGTCTGCGCAGTCTCGCGGCACAGGAAGCACCACCGGCGACACCGCCCACGATTACAATTTTCGTCATATCCCTATTCCTTGTTTTTTGTTTTGAAGACGGGGTGGTGAAAGACAACTGCCGTCTCTCGAGCGATCAAAAAGCGACTTAGGAGGCCAGCAGGGCTCAACAAACGCCGTACTTGACCGAGCCAAACTCACGTCGGTTCTTCGCTTTAGCCCGAAAAACCCCATCAGGTGATCAGATACCTTTGGATCTTCTGTCGCGGCAACCTGTGTAAAGCGAAGATAATAGCAATCGATTTCCGCCTCAAGAAGCGGCCGCTTCCGCGGGAGATAGCGTTTGCGGAACTGCACCGGATCGGCGTTCCGGTGTTGCCCAAGCGATTCGAAGGTGGCGAACTCAACGCTGCACTGCTCGGCAACGGCGGCCTGATCGGACAACGGAAGAAACGACGGGCCGAACGCACGCTGGCTGCAGAGAGGGACATTCATCTCGATGACGCAGAGCCGCAACGGCTATGGTGATGCGTGCGATCGGGCCGTGACACGCTTGACCGGACTCGGGCACGCCGTGCCGGCGCTGCGGGCATCGATCGTGCCCGACGCGCAGCGCGTCATCGGCAGGTTTGACGTACTCCCCCATCGACGGCGCCAGACGCTCAGGCGTCGTCTTGCCGGTAAGGGTTCAGCGCGGGCTCGAGCAGCTGAGCAGCTGCCATCAGTGCGCCCTCGCTCCCGGGGGCGCAGGCCAGTGTTATCCCGGGGGGTATTCCACTGACCGGGTCTGGGTCGCTCCAGGCCGGCAGCGTGATCGCCGGCAGATCGATCAGGTTACAGAACGTCAATGGTGTCACCGTTGCATTCACCCCCGGGCGCAGTGAGCCCCGGTTCATGGCGCCATGTCTGGGCGCGATTAGGCCCAGCGTCGGCAGCAGCAGGATGCCGTCTTCACCAAGCAGTGAATGGTAGTGGAGGCGTGCGTCGTCAAAGGTTCGGTGAATGCTCTGCAGCTTCTTTGCATGGGTCCGCACGAGCGGTGCCGTGAGCAGGAGCTGATATAGGCCTCGGTCTATGGTCGGTCTTCCGCTGAGCTGCCTGAGTGTCTCGGAAAATACCGAGAATCGTTCGCCATCCGCGGTACGCAGTTCCTCCGTCAGGCGCGGTCCGAGTTCGGTCGCAATCAGCGCCAGGAGATTCTTGAATAAATGCCCGACATCGGGGAACGGCTCTTGCACTTCGCGCAACGTTTTGCGCAGATGCCCGCGAGCGCGTGATAGCGCGTCCTCAATAGCCGGACTTTTACAGCGCATCTGAAAGGGTTCGGGGATTATCAGCCGCAGCGTTGTCGGTGATGGCAACTGACCGATCGGCTGGCGGGCAATGACGTTGTAAACAAGCAGCGCATCACGCACGGAACGGGTCAGCGTCCCCAACGCGAGCAGGCCGTCGGCATAGGTGCCCCGCAGGTCGGGCCAGGTGCCGGTCTTATCGATGGCGTCCGCGGCAGCCTTGAAACCGACGATCCCGTTGAAGGCGGCAGGGATGCGTATTGAACCCAAGATATCGCTACCGACTCCGGCGATGCTGGAGCCGGACGCGACGAGGGTGGCATCACCGCCCGAGGAACCACCGGCAGTCCGCTGAGGATCGAGATAATTTCGCGTGCGGCCAAACCGCAGATTGGTCGTTTCACCGGTCATCGCCAGCTCCGGCACATTGCCTCGCGCATGGATGACGGCACCGGCTGCGCGCAACCGCTGCACGACCGTCGAATCTGCATCGGGCAGGGTCACCGGGCGGCGCACACTGCCCGCCGTCAGTGCTTCGCCGGCGATGCCGAATGTCTCTTTGACACTGATTGGCAAGCCGGCCAGCGGGCCAGAATGCGGCTGCCTGGCCGTATCCAGGGCGGAAACCCGCAGAATCCTTGCCGCCGCGTTGAGTGTGTCGTGCTGCGCGTCGAGCCGGTCGAGATACTCGGCGACGACATCCGCCGGTTGGCAGAGCGACGCTCGCAGACCCTCCCGGGTCGCAACGGCGTCAGGGAGCCCGATTGGCCTTGGTATCGCTTTCATCGACGGTGATCATAGCCCGGCTTAGGCGCGCAGCGCGCTGGCCGGGTTGCGCGGTCCGGTACGCTTGTTCCAGGAGCCGTGCGCCGCAGTCAAAAAACGGCGGGGGCCGACGGATGTTGCCGTGCAAAAGCCGCACTCGAGCATTTTTTAGAGCTGGATCTGCCCCTCAGCCTCGCTCTATCCGGGGCCCGCTTTATTTGCGCCAGACCGACATCCAAATCCACCTGGCCGGCACGGTCTCCCCGGAGATTGGTGCAATTGGCCGGTTAACGCAGCGCGTTCATCACCATTAGCTTGAAATCGACCTCCTGTCGACTTAACCTTCGGCCTTTGAAAAAAGTGATAGACGGGGCGTTTTGGATTTGCGACTTAATTCTCCGATTTGCAGACCACGGAAAATGGTCAGTGGTCAACGGAAATCGAGTGAACAATAAATTGCAGATCGCTGTGGCCTCCTGCCTGCTGCTTTTCGCTGCGCTCGTTAGCGGCGCCTCGGCCAATGATGCTTTCTGCTTCAACGCGGGTAGCCAGCATGGCTGGGACTGTAATCTATCGCGCCCCGCCGACCTGGCGTTCGACAACGAATACCACACGCTAAAAATCACCCTGGACAAACAGCAAGACGACACCCGCTTGCAGAAGGTGTTGCCGATCGAGCGAATCGGCGAGGTGCCGCTGCCCGGTGGCGAACGGGTTGTCTTTCTCGGCCGTTTCCGTGATTCGATGAAGGCCTTCAGGGTGGTCGAGAAATGCCGCGAGACCTACGCCGCCGACTGCGCCGAATTTTCACCCAAGGTGGTTCGGATCGGTTTCAGCGACGGGCGTGAAGTCGCCCCCGGTGACACGGGAACGGTGGCCGCCGTCGACCTGCAGAAGAGGGCGGCCGGTGACCTGTTCGGTATAAAGACCGCGGCGCTGGACTTTTCCGGGGATACCATCGGCGAGGTTATCGGTGGGCTGCTTGGCACGCCACAGCCGCGCGGACTGCTGAAGTTGCCGTCGAACGTCAGGCATCTGCTCTGGGTAGATTTGAAAGAGGGCAACCTGCATGTACTGGCCCGTGAGCGGGACCAGTACAAGATTGCCGAGACCATGTCTGTCTCGATCGGCAAACATGGCTTCGGGAAGATGAAGCAGGGCGACAAGAAAACCCCGGTTGGCGTGTACCGCTTGATGAGCCAACTGGACGATGAGCAGCTCGATGACTTCTATGGCAGGGGTGCTTTCACGCTGAACTACCCCAACTACCTGGACAAGATCCGCGAGCGAGACGGTTCGGGGATCTGGCTGCATGGCCTGCCGAAAGGTCGCAAGCACCGCCCCCTGCAGGACAGTGACGGCTGCGTCGTGTTGTCCAACGACATGCTGGTCGGCATCGCCGAGTATATCGATGTGCAGCGTACCCCGATTGTGCTCGATGACGGCTTTTCGTGGGTATCCGGCAGCGAGAACGAGGCCGAGCGGATCGATCTGGAACAGGCTATCGAGGCGTGGCGATCGGCCTGGTCCGCGATCGATAACGAACGCTACCTCGGTTTTTATACCCGGGATTTCACCAACTTCGAGAAAGATCTCGACGCCTGGAAGCGATACAAGACCCGTATCCATAAGCACAAGACGTATATCGATGTCAGCATTTCAGATCTCAGTCTGCTGGCCTACCCGGGCGAGCAAAACATGGCGTTGGCACGTTTCTACCAAAAGTATTCAAGCAGTAACTTCCGTTCTGCCGGTTGGAAGGAACAACTTTGGCGCAAAGAGGACGATGGTAAATGGCGGATTGTTTTCGAGCGGGGCTGATCGGCCTGCTCCTGACTGTGGCGGGGGGGTCCACGGGTGCAACCGTTGCCTCCACGCCAAAAAATGTCTATGCCCAGGCGGCAATCAGCCAACTGTGTGATGAGATTGGCAACAAACTCGGCAGCGTGTCGGTCGAGGCCTGCCGCAGACAGGATTTGCGGTTGAGCGGTCACTATTCGGTGCGCGACCGCCCGCTGGCGATCAAGGAGTATCCGCCAACGACTAAGAAGCGCCCGCTTGGCCGTATTCTGGTGATCGGCGGCATTCACGGCGACGAGTATTCGTCCGTATCAGTCGTATTCAAGTGGATGGACATACTCAATATCCACCATTCCGGGCTGTTCCACTGGCACTTTATTCCGCTGAGTAATCCGGATGGCCTGTTACAGGCAAAATCGCAACGCCAAAATGCCCGTGGGGTCGATCTAAACCGGAATTTTCCCAGCGCAGACTGGGCCGAGCTCGCGCACACATACTGGCAGGCACGCACCGGCAGCGATCCGCGACGTTACCCGGGACCGACCGCGGCCAGCGAGCCGGAGACCCGCTTCCTGGTCGAGGAAATGGCGTCATTCAGGCCGGACATCATCATCTCGATGCACGCCCCCTATGGTCTGATCGACCATGACGGGCCGCCGAAAGCACCACAGCGACTGGGGGCCCTGACCCTGCGTCGGCTTGGCGTGTTTCCCGGTTCGCTCGGCAACTACAGTGGGGTCGATCTCGAGATCCCGGTGGTCACCGTGGAGCTTTCGCACGCCGGCATCATGCCTTCCACGCGTCAGGTTTCATCGATGTGGACCGATCTGGTGCGCTGGTTGATTCAGGAACGCCGACCCAAAATGGCCGCGCAGTGAGCGCGCGGATCGCACCGTTCAGGCGTCGTCAGGCGCCCAGTCGTAAACCAGATTGACGCGGGGAAACGCGCCATTCAGCGGGGCAAATTCGATGGTCAGCCACTGTGCCGCGAAGTCAGTCGGCAAGATCAGCTCGCCTTCGATCTGTTGGAATTGCCGGAAGCCGAGTTTATGTGCCTCCAGCTGGCCTGCATTCAGGTCAATGAGTGAGTAGCTGCGCTGCCTGCCGGCCTCGTCGCCGGTCACGCTCAAGCGGGCCCAACCCTCCAGCCGACCGGGACCCTCGGTACTACGCTGGACCGTGAAGCGGTAGCGATAGTGACCGTCGTTGCCGGTTGGCTGCAGCGCGTAATCGGTGACGTTCAACACGTTATCGCCGCTGGCCTGCGTTTCACGCAGCGAATCGCGGGTGGCCTGCAGATCGGCGACCTCGGTTTTCAGCGCCGCGATCTGCGCCGTCAACGCCAGCAAAGTCGCCTGTTCGGCCTCTTGCCCGCGGGGCGCGGAACGGAGTGCGTCACGCTCACGCTTCAGCTCGGCGATGCGTGCCTCGAGCACCTCACGGGCGGTATCCGGTCCGACAGCCAACGGTTCAGTCGCCCGTTGTCGACCGAAATCAAACACCAGCCAACTCCAAACGACCAGCGCCCCCAGAATCAACGCCCAGCGACGTAAACCGCTACCCTGGTCGACCGCCACAATGCGGGGTGTTGGTATTGGCTGGGATCTGGGCTTGCTCATGCGGTTGAACTTGGTTCGACAAGGTTGGTACTGGCTAGCCCGAGTGCGATGCGGTGACCTGCGTGACGGGGTCAGGCAGGGACCCAACGGCGTTGGCCCGGCGTCGGTCAAGTATAATCTGACTTCGGGTCTACTCGCAGCGCATCGAACGGCTGCGGCTGGTCGGCAACTCAAGGTGCCGTGAGCGTGCGCAATGGGCTGTCGGCAATCATCGCCGGTGCGCGACGTATCAGGCCGTTGCGTTCCCAGGTGTCGAGCTGGCGGCGAATCAGCGGCGTCACCTGCGCATAGGTCATGCCGCTGCGCAGTTGCGGCGAATACAGCAGTTTCAATAGCACGAAATCCAGGCCGGTCAACAGTTCATCCTTGGTGAGGTCGCTGAACACGGTCGGGTGAAACCGCTTGGTGTCGTTGATCAGGCCGAGCATCTGGGTGACCTCTTCAACCACGCACGGCACCAGCTTACCCCGGGCCTGGGCACGTTCCACCGGGATCACTACCGCGCCCTGGATGATCTGACCCAACGGGTTGAAGCGGATCTGCCCGATGCACATGCTGTTATCCAACTCGCGCAACGCCGTGTCTGAGAGTTCGCGCGCCGCCATCTCATGCAGCTCACGCTCACCGGCGAACAAGATACGTACGTTGGCCTGTTCCCGATGCGGCACGAACGTCGTCGGCAGCCCGGTGATCTTGCCCAATTGCGAGAAATGCGCATCAAGCAGCCGGCGCTGCTGCCGCCGATCGCCGGCGCCGCTGTAGAGCCAGATCCGCAGCGGCTGCGTCCACTTGCGGATGACCGGTCGGACCCGTTCATATTCGCCGCGCATGGCGATGTCATAGAAGCTTTGTTCGATGTAGCGCTTGTCCTGCCAGTGGTGCGGGCCGCTCACAGCGTCGGTGGCGGCCTGAACCGGCCACGTCAGGCAAAACGCAAGCAGCACTGCCAGCGCGGCCCGGATGCGCTGGACCCCGTGTGCCCTGGTATTGGCGGTGACATCCACGCCCATGATCCCCCTGCCGCAAACCAACGATACCGCCGGCGGAAACGCCTGATTCAGGTCGATCAACTTAAATCGAAGAAGCCATGCTGTTCAACAACCAGCTGTAGCGGATGTAGCGCAACCAATTGAGTGAATCACAAGGACTCTTGTGATCGTGAGATCTTTATCTCGCGGGCACTCGATCGGGCAGGCACGACCAATCAGTCCTCCAGGATCTCCTGCTCGTAGTCTGACTGGAACACCTCAACACCTTCGGCGACTTGAACCACATCGTCTTTGAAACGAGCGATGTGATACACCGCGTCACCCTCGTGCACCAGCGGGAGCTCGAGTCGGCCAATGACCACCCCTTTGGAATCAGACAGGATGACATGACGTGTGCCACTGTAGGGATCGTCGACATAGCCCAGGGGCTCTCCCTTCTCGATGTGCCCGCCGAGCGGGACGACCGTATTCAACATGCCACTCTCTGTCGCGCGAACCCAGCTGCTGCGCCGTGCGACAAAGGGTTCGCGATGCTTTTTGCGGCGGCGCCTCGTTGCCGCCAGCATACCCAGTTCCCGCATGACATTGATGACACCGGCGACACCGGCCCGTATCGAGATCTCGTCGAGACGCAGCGCCTCCCCGGCCTCGTACAACAGCACGGTAATGCCGAGTTCCCCTGCCGCCGCGCGCAGCGAACCGTCGCGCAGCGACGCGTTCAGCAATACCGGTACGCCGAAGCAACCCGCCAGACGGGCGGTCTCGGGATCATCGAGATCGGCCCGAATCTGTGGCAGATTGGTTCGATGCAAGGCGCCGGTGTGCAAATCGATGCCGTGGCTGCACCGCTGCACAACCTCTCCCATGAACAGGTGTGCCAGGCGCGCGGCGAGCGAGCCGCGCTCAGACCCGGGAAATGAGCGATTGAGGTCGCGCCGGTCGGGTAGATACCGGCTCTGATGAATCATGCCGTAGGCGTTGACCACCGGCACCGCGATCAAGGTGCCACGGACTTTGTTGAGCGCCCTGCTGTCGAGCACGCGGCGGATAATTTCGACGCCATTCAACTCATCGCCGTGTATCGCCGCACTGACGAACAGCGTCGGTCCCTCCCGGCGACCATGCACCACATGCACCGGCATGCCGAGGCTGGTGTGCGAACTCAGCTTGGGCATTGGCACGTCGACCCACGCCCGCGTGCCAGGCGCGATCTCCTGGCCGGCGATCTCGAAACCCGCGCGCATCGCCGTCTATCCCTTACCGCGGGTCCGCGTCAGGCTCGCACCCTGGCTCCCTTCCGCCAGGCGCTTTTCGATGAACTGGATCTGCGTCGCGGCGATGTCCTTGCCGGTTGCGGTCTCGATACCCTCAAGCCCGGGCGAGGAATTGACCTCCATCACGACCGGGCCGTGATTGGATCGCAGCAGATCGACACCGGCAACATTCAGCCCCATGGTCTTGGCGGCGCGAACAACGGTCGAGCGTTCTTCCGGGGTGATCCGGATCAGGCTGGCACTCCCGCCGCGGTGCAGGTTGGAACGGAACTCCCCTTCCTTGCCCTGGCGTTTCATCGCCGCGACGACCTTGTCGCCGATCACGAAACAGCGGATGTCGGCGCCGCCGGCCTCCTTGATGAATTCTTGCACCAGGATGTTCGCCTTCAGCCCCATAAAGGCCTCGATCACGCTCTCGGCAGCCTTATGGGTCTCGGCCAGCACGACGCCGATCCCCTGCGTACCTTCGAGCAGCTTGATCACCAACGGTGCGCCGCCAACCATCTTGATCAGATCCTGGACGTCGTCCGGTTTGTGGGCGAAGCCGGTCACCGGCAGGCCGATGCCCTTGCGCGACAGCAGTTGCAGTGAACGCAGCTTGTCGCGCGAGCGGGCTGATCGCCACGGATTCGTTCAGCGGAAAGGTACCCATCATCTCGAACTGGCGGAGGACCGCGGTACCGTAGAAGGTGACCGAGGCACCGATACGCGGGATGACCGCGTCAAACCCGGTCAGTGTCTCACCCTTGTAGTGCACGCCTGGCCGGTTCGACGTGATGTTCATGTAGCAGCGCAGAACATCCACAACGCGCACCTCGTGGCCGCGCGCGGTCGCTGCCTCGACCAGGCGCCGGGTCGAGTAGAGTTTTGGGTTACGTGACAGGATGGCGATTTTCACTGGCGTTTCTCCGTTTCGTGTTCGGGCTTTAGACCTTCAACGCCCGCGCCAGGTCACAATGCCTGCCGTGGAATCATGCGGCATCGGTGCCAATCGAGGTCTCGAGGGCCGCCTCGAATTGTGCCAAGGCACGATACAGGCGCATCTTTGTCGCGCTCAGGCCGATGCCCAGCGTCTTGGCGATGTCTTCCAGCGAGAGGTCGCCGTAAAAGCGCAGCATCAGTACATCATACGCATGGCTGGGCAAATCGGATAACAGCTCGTGAACCTGCTCGATCGCTACCGCGTCTCCATCACCCGCGGTGTCGTACGACATCGCCTCGTGCAGCACGATCAGCGCACGGACATGCTCACTCATCACCTGGCGTGAGCGGCGCTGGTGGAGGGTGTTGCACTGATTGTCCGCGACCGAGAACAGCCAGGTGCGAAAGGCCGCATCGCCACGAAACCGAAGGAGGCCACGGAATACCCGCAGCAGGGTTTCCTGCACGGCTTCCTCGGCATCGCTGGTGTTGCCGAGGCGGACCCGGCAGCGTCGCAACAGCTGCGGTTGATGACGGTGGATCAGCACACCATAGGCATCCGCAGCTGCCGCGCCGCGGGCCTGGAACAGCGCCACCAGCTGCTCGTCGGCGAGATCGTTGAGGCTCTGCTTTGAGGTTTCTTGGTTCACTTCCGACCCGTCGCATTGGGGCAAGGAAGCGAAAGCCTAGAATCGCCGCATCAACAAATATAACTATTTATTTTTGTTATTTTTTCAAATATTTTTTATCGTATGTCCCATGGATCTGGAACTCTTACGGACCTTTCTCGAGGTCGCCCGGTTGCGCCATTTCGGCCAGGCCGCCGAGGCACTGCATCTGACCCAGGCCGCTGTCAGTGCCCGGATCAAGCTGTTGGAATCGACCCTGGGGGTGCGCCTGTTCGACCGCATCACGCGGGATATCCGCCTGACCCCCGAAGGCAACCGGCTGCTGCGACACGCCGACCTGCTGATCGCCGGTTGGCGCAAGGCACGACAGGAGGTCACCGTCGGCGACGCCAACCTGCAGCTGTCGGTCGGCGGTAGCCTGCGCCTGTGGGAGGTATTCCTGCAGGACTGGCTGCAGCAGCTGCGGATCGATCGGCCGGAGATCGCGCTGATCGCCGAGTCGCATTCCCCCGAGATGTTGATCCGCCGCCTGCTCGACGGGGTGCTCGATCTCGCCTTCATGCTCGAACCCGCCCAGATCGATATCCTCAATGTGCGCGAGGTCGCCACGATCAGCCTGAGGCTCGTATCGACCCAGCCGGGACTCGACGTCGACGAGGCGCTCGGCGAGGGATACCTGATGGTCGACTGGGGCCTGGCCCATGCGCTGACCCACCGGCGCCTGTTTCCAGATGCCCCCGAACCCCTGACGCGGCTGGCAACCGCGCAGATGGCGATCTCGTATATGTTGGCGATCGGCGGCAGCGCCTACGTGCCGCTGCAGATGGTCGAGCGCGAGCTGGCCGGTGGGCGCCTGCATCGGGTCCGCAAGGCGCCGCCCATCGACTACCCGGCCTATGCCGTGTTCCCGGTCCGCGGACCCCGCACCGACCTGATCGCGCGGGTACTGCCGGTGGTCGAAGCGCAGACCTGAAGGTCTCACGATCGCAACGCCGCGGTCGCTGCACCGCAACCGGGTTTGTCGATTAACCTGATCTGTCCTCTGCGCCGCGCGCGCGGATGCCGGCTCGCTATCGGCGTTCAACAACGCTGTCGCCATCGACGTCCTCGAGTCCTTCGGTTGGCTGATCCGGCTGCGGATCAGTTGAAAGTTGATCGATCGCCACCAGGCCGACCCGATGGTCCGCAACGCCGACGACGCGCAGGCGATAGCCTGGCTCGACAATCTCATCGCCCGGTTCCGGCATGCGTGCGAGGCGATCCATGAGCAGCCCGGACAGGGTGTTCGCATACAGTTCCGGCGGCGGTTGCATCCCGGTGGCCCGAGCCAGATCGCCGAGTGACGTCAGGCCGTCGGCCTCCCAGCGTCCCGGCTCGACCTGACGGATGATGATCTCGGCGGCTTCGTCGTCGGTCTCGTCACGGATCTCACCAACGATCTCCTCAAGCAGGTCCTCAAGCGTGACCAGGCCGATAAAGTCACCATATTCGTCCACCACGAAGGCCATGTGGGCGCGTCGTTGTTGCATCAACTCCAACAACCTGGAGACCCGCTGCGCTTCGGGGACGATTAGCGGGTCACGGCAGAATCGCCGCAGATCCCGCCAGGGTTCGGATTCCCCCTCCATCAATGCGCGGTACAGGTCCTTGGTCAACAGGATGCCGACGATGGCATCGTCGTTGCCGCCATCGATCACCGGGAAGCGCGAATGCTCGGTGGCCTTGATCAGCGCGAGATTGGTGTCCGCATCGCCCGCCACGTCCAGGCACTGTGCCGCATTGCGCGGGATCATCACCCGACCCACCAGCCGGTGATCGAACTCGAACAGGTTGTGCAGCATGTCGGCGTGGTCGTCCTGCAGTTCACCGTGTTCCTTGGAGGTCGCCACCAGACCCTTGAGCTCCTCACCGCTGAACACATCGGCGTGGGTCGCCTCCTGCACCCGGAACAGCGCCAACAATGACCGCGAGGCCTTGTTCAGCAGCCAGTTCAACGGCCAGACCGCGAGGTATGAAAAATGCAACGGATACGCAACCCACAACGACACCGGCTCGGCCTTGCGGATCGCAAACGTCTTGGGCACCTGTTCCCCGAGCACGATATGCAGTGATGAAAAGATCAGGAAACCAACGATGAAGGCGACCGTATGCAACAGCGCATCGGGCACGCCCATCGCGTGAAACATCGGCTTCAGCAGGGCAGCGACGGCCGGCTCGCCGACCCAACCGAGGCCCAGCGAAGCCATCGTGATCCCGAGTTGGCAGGCCGCCAGATAGGCCTCGAGGTTACCCTGTATCCGCATCGTCAGCCCGGCGGCGGCGCTGCCGCCGTTGGCCAGTGCCTCGATGCGAAAACTGCGCGCCTTCACCAGCGCAAACTCGGCCGCGACGAAGAAGCCGTTGGTGACGAGCAACAGGACAACGGCCACCAGGCTCGCGGTTGTATTCATGATTCGATTCCCGAAATGTCGACATTGACGGTCTTTAGCTTGGACAACGTCCGGTCGCGGTGAGTCACAGCGCCGGGCAAGTCATTGTCTGAGCCCGGGCATTCGGGTGGTCGCGCTGCCGGTGGTATCGCAGCAACGCGCAACGGCTTCGGCAACGGTTGCCGGGCAACGGCGGCGCCTGATGCCTGAATCGATTGGCGGAGTTGGGCGCCTAAGACCGTTCTGGCGCGGGTTTGATATGCTGCACAAGGGTCAAGTTCAGTACCCTCTAACAGAAAGACCGTGCAGGCCGGCGGCGTCGCGTCAGTCGCGAGTTCCCACTTGTCGCGCCTCGCGTGTGACCCCGATCCGATCATCGCGGTCAATCACTTAAACCATCGAATCTTTCGCAACGGAGCCAGGATGTTTGAAATTCGTCTCGTCTTGCCGGAGGAGCACCGCATCGAAACAGGCGGCCGGGAACTGCTCGATAGCTGGCGTGCGCGGTCCGGCTCGATCATCTGGGTAGACATTCCCGAACAGCTGACGGCCGCCGACAGTCAGGAACTGCAGGATTGTTTTGGCCTGCACCCGCTGGCGCTGCAGGACGCCGCCCGTGATCGACACCCACCCAAATTTGAACGCTTCGACGATCACAGCTTCCTGTTGTTCAAGGGGCTTGCGGCCGACTCCGACAGTATCGACTGTGCAACCATTCAGCTGGCCATTTTCGTCGGCGAAAACTTCCTGGTGACGCGTCACTCGGGCGAGTCACGCAGTGTCGAACGGCTCGCCCACGAACTCCTCGACGGCAGACCCGATCTGTTCCGCGGCGCCGGTGCGATGGCAACACGTCTGTGTCGCCTGATCGTGCAGCGTTACCTGAAAGTGCTGTTTGCGCTTGAACCCAGGCTGGAAGAACTGGAGCAGTCGGTATTGACCACCGGTGACGACACCGTGCTCGCCGAGCTGATCGGCTACAAGTCTGATCTGACCAGGCTGCGACGTTTTCTGCATTATCACGTCGACCTGATCGCCGAGCTGCGCAACCCCGACAACCCCGGTTTCGGTGAAGCGCTGCATCACGATATCGTTGACGTCTACGAACAGCAGGAGCGTGCCGCCAGCCTCGCCGATCTCTTCTACCAGCAGTCTTCGGACCTGATCGACGGCTATATCTCGGTCTCGTCGCATCGGCTGAACCAGATCATGCGGGTGCTCACCATCATCACCGCAGTGTTCGTGCCGCTGAGCTTCCTGGCCGGCATCTATGGCATGAACTTCGAAAACATGCCCGAACTCCACTCGCGCTGGGGGTACTTCACCCTGCTCGGACTGATGGCCGTCATCGCAACGATCCTTATCTTGACCTTCCGTCGCAAGAGGTGGCTGTGATGCATCGCTTCAGCCTGATGCTGCTGTTGCTGCTCGGATGTTCGGTGGTAGCAGCCGATATTGCGCCACCCGATCCCGCCCGTCTGAAGGCCGAATGGTGGAGCTATTTCGAACCGGCAGAGCCGCTCGAAGAAGACGTTCTGCAGACGCGGGTGACGGAACTCGATGACGGGCTCGAGAAGTTGCGAATGCAGCTGCAGGACGAACAACGTACCGATCAGCTGCCCGGTATCGCCCGGCTGCGGGAACTCCTGGCCAGTTATCCGGCGAGCCGCGACCAGCAAGCCGCGCTGCGCGATGCATTACCGGCTCCAGCCGAGTCCTATTCGCTGGAGGAGGCGTTCGCGCGTCATCGAACGCTGCTTGGTCTGCGCGACGAAGTCAGCGATCAGCAAGACGAAATCAATTGGCGCCGTGATCTGCTGGCGGCCGAACGACGGCAGCATTCGCGCGCCAAAGTGGCCTACCTCGAGAGCGCTGAAAACGACCCCGAGCGGGTCGAGGCCGGCGTCGACTTAATGGCCTCGCGCCTGCAAATCGAGCTCGATGTCCTCGACCTCGCAAGGCGTCAGGCAACCCTGGCCCAGCTGCGCGAGCAAACGACCGCGCTCGAGACCGAAATCGAAGGTATCGCCGGGCGCCTGGTCTTCGTACCCGCCGAGGCCGAGGCCTGGGACCGGGTACGCGAGACAGCTCTCGACGAGGCCACCAGCTTCAAAGATGACGATGGCACCGGCACCAAGGCCGCACCGGTCGACGCGCAAGAGGCCCGCATCGATGCGCTGCGGATCCTCGAGCGCGACCTGCGGGTCAAGAAGGCCGAGCTGTTGGCGGAGCGCGCGGAAATCCTTGCCGAGTTGATCCGCGTTGGCGGTTCGGACGCACCCTCAACGGAGCAGCTGCGCGGTCTGGTGCAGGAGGCAAGGGATACCCTGAAGGAACTCATCCCGCGACGCCAGTACTGGAAAAACGCCGTGGCAAGGGTCCGGGAAACCCTCGATAAACCGGCTGTCGGAACCGTCACCGAACAGGACAGAACGCTGATCGACCAAGGAAGAAAGCTGATCGCGGCCGTCCAGCTTGGCAACGCTGCGCTCGATCTCGAGAGCGAACAGCTGGCCTTCACCACGATCTTGACCGAACAGCGTTTGCGACAGGGCGCATCGGTCGTCGAACGTGGCTGGGACGAGACCCTGAAATTCGCCGCCGACAGCCTCGACGTGGCCTACTCGATGTTCAGCGCTTCATTGTTCGAGATCAATGAAACGCCGGTCACCCTGTTCGGCCTTTTGCGGGTCGTTTTTTTCGTCACCCTCGCCTGGTTGCTGTCCAAGGTGCTGCGTCGCGGGCTCGCGCGACTCGCCGAACGGCGTGCCAACGTAAGCCAGAGCTCACTGTATACCCTGGGACGCGTTTTCCACTACGCAATCCTTGCCCTCGGTATCCTTATCGGCCTGTCCTCGATCGGCATCGACTTCACCAAGTTCGCACTGCTGGCCAGCGCCTTGGGTATTGGTATCGGTTTTGGCATGCAGGCGCTGATCAGCAACTTCGTGGCCGGCCTGATCATCCTGTTCGAAAAGAGTCTAAAGGTAGGCGACTTCGTCGAGCTGCAATCCGGCGTCACCGGCGAGGTCAAGGAAATCAATATGCGCAGCACCTTGATCACCACTAACGATAACGTGGATATCCTGGTCCCGAACTCTGACTTCATCACCAAGGAGGTCACCAACTGGACATTGCGCGAGGCCCACCGGCGTATTCGGGTGCCTTTTGGCGTGGCCTACGGTACCGACAAAGACCTGGTCCGCAAGGCCGGCTTGGAAGCCGCCGAAAATGTCCGCTGGACGCTCAAGGACGACAAGCGGCGCGTACCCCAGGTCTGGTTCGTCAACTTCGGTGATAGCAGCCTGGATTTCGAGCTCGTCGTCTGGTTGATCCCGGAAGCGGTGAAGCGGCCGGGGGCCGTGCA
The DNA here is from genome assembly GCA_942490985.1 of uncultured Gammaproteobacteria bacterium. GTDB lineage: Bacteria > Pseudomonadota > Gammaproteobacteria > Chromatiales > Chromatiaceae > Thiosocius. The sequence continues at coordinate 36,639 of CALNYW010000001.1, read as the reverse complement.
GTCCGCTTACCTCTGGGAAATCGAGACCAAGTTGGGCGAATATGGTATTGAGGTCCCATTCCCGCAGCGCGACCTCCACCTGCGGTCCGGCTTCGCGGCGGTGAAACATGCGGATTAAAGAGATCTTATTAAACGGCGCTAACTACTATCAGAAGCTGGTAAATCGAACAGCGAATCCTTGATTAGCGCGACGCTCTGCGAACGATGAACATGCCGACGGCAGGACCCAACGCCACCGCTGACGACCTGGCTCAGCAAGCGGGCGAGTTCGCGACCCTGCCCGATATCTACGCGCGAATCCGCAACACGCTCAACGATCCAACATCGACCCATACTGACATTGCCGACGTACTTTCGACCGATCCGGCGCTGACCGCTCGTGTCCTGAAGATTGCTAACAGTGCGTTCTATGGCCGCTCTGGCACCATTGCCAGAATGGCACAGGCAGTCAGTCTGCTTGGCACCCAACAGGTGCACGATCTCGTCTTGGCGACGGTCGTTATCGCCGGAACCGCCGGCCTGCATGGCTCCCGGTCATCGCAGCGGAATTTCTGGCAACTCAGCCTGACGCTGGCCTCATCGGCCAAGCTGATCGCCGAACACTGCGGGATTCTCGACTCCGAACGCGTATTCGTCGCCGGCCTGATCTCACAACTCGGTCAATTAGTCGTCGACCAGGCATTGGCCGACGACTCCCAACGGCTGCAACAACAAATCGCGGCCGGTGCCCCCGACCTCGCCGCCCTGCAGCGTGAGGCATTTGGATTCGATCATGCCGCTGTGGCCGCCGCCCTGTTCAAGGAATGGAAACTGCCGCCGGCGTTGATCGAACCGATCCAATGGCACACGCAGCCGGGTCAGGCCGGTGATCACGATCTCGAGGCCTCTATTCTGAACATCGCGGCCGCGCTTGCACGCGGCATCATCGATGACATCGCGCTCGACGACATGTTGCCAGCATTCAACGAGTCTGCCTGGGAGACCACCGCGCTGACCAAAGAGCGATTGATAACACTGCGTGACGAGACCCTGGTGCTGTCCCGGGACATGGCGCCGATCCTGCTTGATCTCGCTGCCTAAACATCGGCCACTGCACCCGGCCCTTCTTCGTAGGTCGGGCTCTGCCCGACAAATCAAGCGGCCGGCACAGCCGGCCCTACAAGGCTCCTTGCCGTAACCGTTGGTTCGCTCGTAGGTCGGGCTCTGCCCGACAAATCAAACGGCCGGCACAGCCGGCCCTACAAGGCTCCTTGCCGTAACCGTTGGTTCACTCGTAGGTCGGGCTCTGTAGGTCGGGCTCTGGGCTCTGCCCGACAAATCAAGCGGCCGGCACAGCCGGCCCTACAAGGCTCCTTGCCGTAACCGTTGGTTCGTTCGTAGGTCGGGCTCTGCCCGACAAATCAAGCGGCCGGCACAGCCGGCCCTACAAGGCTCCTTGCCGTAACCGTTGGTTCGCTCGTAGGTCGGGCTCTGCCTGACAAATCAAGCGGCCGGCACAGCCGGCTACGATGACCACCGGTCATTGCGGGAACCGGTCTTCTTCGTAGGTCGGGCTCTGCCCGACAAATCAAACGGCCGGCACAGCCGGCCCTACGAGGGCCTCTTCCGTAGTTCGGGTTGCGCCCGACAAATCAAGCGGCCGGCGAACCAGCGATCCATCGTCATTGAGAGGAACCAGGAATCCACCCGTCATTGCGAGCAACGCTGTGACGAAGCAATCTCGCGCAGATTACCGCGGTGATTGCACGACCTACGCAATGACGCAACATACCGGCTACACGGCGCCCTGCCGTGGCCGTTCGTTCAGCACGCCTACGATTGATGAGACCCTGCTTGCCGTGGTTTCATCAAGGCTCTCGTTGGCCCAGAGGATTCGTCGCACACGGCTGGGATTAGCCAGCAGGTCGGCCGCTTCGTCGCGCGAAATGGCGCGACTGAATAGGAAGCCCTGGATCTCGTCGCAATCGAGGTTGCGTAGAACCTTGAGCTGCGCTTCGTCCTCGACCCCTTCGGCGACCACCCGTAGACCGAGACTATGTGCCATCGCAATGATCGCGGAAACAATCTCGGTATCGTGTGGATGCGACGGAAAATCGATCAGGAAAGAACGATCGATTTTGACGACGTCGATCGCGAACCGTTTCAGATAGCCGAGTGAAGAGTAGCCCGTGCCAAAATCGTCCAAAGCGACCCTGACACCGGCCGCGGTCAGTTCGGAGACGATCTGCACGGCGGTCTCCAGATTCTGTATCAACGCCGTCTCGGTGATCTCGGTGACCAGCGCGGACGGCGGCAAACCCGCCTCTTCCATGATTTTAATGATGCGTCGGGCCAGCTTCTCATCGCGGAACTGTACCGCCGAGAAATTGACCGCGATATTCAGGTCTTTGAAGCCGGCATCTCGCCAGGTCTTGAGCTGATTCATCGCCGTCCGCAGCACCCAATCACCGATTTGTTCGATCAGGCCGGCGTGTTCTGCTATCGAGATGAAATGGTCCGGCCGGACCATGCCCATATCCGGGTGCTTCCAACGGATCAATGCTTCGAAACTCGGGATCGTGCCGCTCAGCAGGTCGACCGCAGGTTGATACTCGAGGAATAGCTCTTTGCGTTCGATAGCGCGATGCAACTGGCTCTCGATATACAGCTGCTCTTTGGCACGGAGATTCATTTCCTCGTTGAAGTAGAGACAGATGTTACGTCCACCCCGTGTCTTGGCCTCGTGCGCCGCCGCCGCCGCGTTGGCGAACAGATTGTCGGGATCTTCACCGTCCTGTGGATAGAGGCTCACCCCAATACGCCCATCGAGCGAAATCTCATTCCCGTCCAACGGGACCGTCTCATCCAATGCGCTGATGATTCGGGGTGCGACCCAGGTGGTCGATGTCGCCTCCTGCATATCGGCCAGCAAGATCACGAACTCGCCGCTGCCCGTGCGCGACAGGCTCAGTCCCAGGCTGTCCGCACCGCCCTGCGACACCGTGTCGGTCGAGCGCAGCATCTGCTTCAAGCGCTGGATAATGACGGTCTGGAGCTTTTCTGCCGCCGCAGCGCCAAGGGAATTGCGGATCAGTCGGACAGTCTCAACATCGACCGCAAAGACGGCAAGCCCGGTATTATTGCGCTGACTGCGCTGTAGCGCCTGCTTGATTCGATCGAGCACCACCACCCGGCTCGGTGTGTCGTCGGCGTAATCGCCTTCGGGCGACAATTCGCCGCCCTGCTTCAGCACGATGTTTTCAAGCTCAACAATACGCGCCTGCAGGCGTTCGGTCTGCTCCGCGAGCACCGCCCGGTCAACACTGGAAGGCGCAGCACCCGTGTCGCCCTTTGGCTCGGGTGCCTGCTTCGGGTTCTGGGTTTCCCCGCCCTCGATCTGCGATCGACGTACGACGCGATTGCGGCCCCCCTGTTTGGCCTGATACAGCGCTTGGTCGGCCAGATCAATCAGTGCACCCGGGCTCATTTTGCCCAACGGATCGGATGAGACACCGAAGCTGGCTGAGATCCTGAGTGCCGTCGTGAAACGTGCCGTCTTGCCCTCATGCACCGCGACACGCATGCGCTCGGCGATCTCGGCGGCATCGGCCTCGTCGACACCGGGAAGCACGGCGCAGAACTCCTCGCCACCGTAGCGGCCGACCAGATCCTCGGCGCGCGAGGTATCGGCCAGGATTTGCGCGACCAGCTTGATCACCTTGTCGCCGGTCGCGTGGCCGAAGCGGTCGTTGACCGACTTGAAGTGATCGATGTCGACCATGATGCAACTCAACGGCTCGGCCTCGTCAGCGGCCTGACGCAACAGCGTTTCCATACCATCGAACAGCGACCGGCGGTTCAGGCAACCGGTCAAGGGATCACGTGTCGCCAGCACCTGGAGCTCGCGGTTTTGCCGGGTGATCTCGCGTTGGCTTTTCTCCAGGCGATCCATCGCGCGCTCGAGGTCGCCGTTCTTGCGCTCGAGCTCGGTCAGGTCGTCGAAGGTCACGACCGCCCCGCGAATCTCGCCATCCGGTGCGTTGATCGGCGAGACATTCACCCCAAAGACCAGCTCGTCCTTGACCGCCGTCCGTAGCCGCAGCTGCGCGCTGCTGGGTCCCTTGCCCTCGGCGAGCAACGCCTGCCATGGATAGACATGGTCGGTCTCGCGCTTGCCTCCCTGCGCCTGTTGCCAGTTCAGCGATGACAAGTCATTGCCGACCAGCGCCGACGCGGACTGCCCCAGTTTCGCCTGAAAGGCATCGTTGGCCAGCACGATGCGCCCGCGTCGGTCCAACAGCACCAGACCTTCCGCCAGCACATCGAGCGCCGCGCGAACCCGGTCCGGGACCACCGAGCTCGGATCGAGTTCGTTCAAGGCCCGTTTCAGAAACAGCCAATAGCCAACGAAACCGAACACCGCCACAAACAGAATGACAGTCGCAATCGACCCACCACGCAGCAAGGTGTACATAAAGCCGCCGAGCGGCTCGAAACTGACCTCCAGTACGCCCCAGCGACCCGCTTCGCTGTGGATCGGCACCTGCACATGTGACGAGGTCGAGGTGTCTTTGCCGGGGTTTTCCCAGTGGTTGGTATGGTCTCCGGCAACCGCCAGAAGACGATTATCGGTGGCCCGCAGCCCAACCGACAGCACCGCCTCGTTGCGCTTTTGCAGCGCGTCAATCGTCTCGCGGACATTGTCGATGTCACCAAGACCGATTTGCTGCGACAGCTGGATGGCGAGTGCTTCGGCAATAGTCTTACGTGCCGACAACTCCGCCCGCTTTGGGTCTGGCGCGAGACCAAGCATATCGCCAACCATCAATAGGCTGACTGTCAGCAGGATCAGGCCAATCGATAGCCGCAGGATGGGAGAGAGACTAGTCATAGGTTGCTATCGGGCTCTGCGTTGGGTGGCTAAGCGGCGCGGTCAATGTTCAAAGAGTTCATCAACCTTTTCGTCCTCGCGTTCTTCGCCTTCTTTATCCTCATTAGCTTCTTCGTCTTCATCGTCCGCTGCCAGAATGGGCATCGGATCGAAGTTGCGCCAAGTCGGCATCGCCGCAAGGAAACTCGCCGCCATCGAACCCGCACGCAGGGCCCAGCTGACAAAGCCCGCGGTCAGACTGATGCCGATGCCGGCGGCCGCCTCCGCACTGAGCTGCGTCCGCGTCTCATCGCGGCGCGCCGCCTCATCGAGATCGTCGGCCAACTTGTCCAGACCATCCCAGAACGCCTGGCTCAAGCGCACTTCGCTCAGCTGCGGACGCGGTTCCGGAACATCGACCCAGAATGATTTCAGCTCCTGCAGGAAGGTCTGTGCAGCCACCTCATCAGGTTTATCGACCGAATATTCCTTTTGTTGAACGCCGCGGTCATCGGGCTGACGCTCGGCCAGAACACTGAGCACCACCTCGTCGGGCACGACGACCGGGCCCGGCGGTACGACGACGCCGGCATCGTCGAGTGGATCGGACAGTGGCTCCGTTTCGGTCGGCACCTCGGCCACCACCGCTTCCGGAGGCTGCTCGGCGACCGGCGGCGGCTCTCTGACCTCTGGCTCCGGTTCGGGTTCGGGTTCGGGCCTCGGTTCCTCGATGACCGGATCGATTTCTACCGCTTCCGGTCCGTCGATCACCACCGTCACAACCCGGGGGGATCCATCAGACGCGACAAAGATATGGGCGTCGCTGAGGCTTTCACCCGCCTGCAGGGCCAGTACCTCGGTATGTGCATTGTTCAGCACAAAGGTCCAGGCACCACCGGACATCGCGAATGTCCCGTAACCTGAGGCGCTGGTCGTGGCAGGCACATCCGGGAAGCTCGGCGTGTCGGCCGGATCGACGTCCGAGATCGACAGGGCCCCGCTGACCGTCGTCGCACCGTCGACCCGGACCGTGCCGGCCGTCTGACCGCTGATCACCGCAGGATCGTCGACGTTCGCGAGCGCGATATTGACCGCCTGGGTCGTGGTCCCACCCAGGTCGTCGGTGACCGTGACCTCGAAGCTGTCGGCACCGAACCAGTCCGGATCGGTCGAGGTGTAGCGCCAGGCGCCGGTCAGGGGGTCGATCGATGCGGTACCGCTCATGCCCTGGGTGCTGATGTTGAAGTAGTCTCCGTCGGCGAGGCCTTCGACATCGGTCGCGTTCAGGTCACCCGTCCCGGTATCGCCTTCATTACCCGTGTAGCCGGTGTCACCGGAGATCAGTGCCGGATCGTCAATCGGCGTCACCGCCAGGCCGATCGTCTGGCTCTCGACGTTGCCATCGTCGTCAATGACCGAGACGATGAAGCTGTCGCTGCCGTTGAAGTCGGCGTCCGGCGTGTAGCTCCAGGCCCCGGTCGTCGCATCGATCGTCGCCGTGCCGTTGACACCGTCGGTCGTCACGTTGAAGTTCGGCGTGGTCATGCCGTCGGCGGTGTCTGCGACCGATAGCGTCCCAGTGATCGGCCCACCATCCTCGGCGCCCGAACCGCTGGTGTCGCCGCTGAAGGTTGCGGTGTCGTTGACCTGGTTGACGGTCAGGCCGATCGTCTGGGTCTCGACATTGCCGTCGTCGTCGGTGACCGAGACGATGAAGCTGTCGCTGCCGTTGAAGTCGGCATCCGGCGTGTAGCTCCAGGCCCCGGTCGTCGCATCGATCGTCGCCGTGCCGTTGACACCGTCGGTCGTCACGCTGAAGTTCGGCGTGGTCATGCCGTCGGCGGTGTCTGCGACCGATAGCGTCCCAGTGATCGGCCCACCATCCTCGGCGCCCGAACCACTGGTGTCGCCGCTGAAGGTTGCGGTGTCGTTGACCTGGTTGACGGTCAGGCCGATCGTCTGGCTCTCGACGTTGCCATCGTCGTCGGTGACCGAGACGATGAAGCTGTCGCTGCCGTTGAAGTCGGCATCCGGCGTGTAGCTCCAGGTCCCGGTCGTCGCATCGATCGTCGCCGTACCGTTGACACCGTCGGTCGTCACGCTGAAGTTCGGCGTGGTCATGCCGTCGGCGGTGTCTGCGACCGATAGCGTCCCAGTGATCGGCCCACCATCCTCGGCGCCCGAACCACTGGTGTCGCCGCTGAAGGTTGCGATGTCGTTGACCTGGTTGACGGTCAGGCCGATCGTCTGGGTCTCGACGTTGCCGTCGTCGTCGGTGACCGAGACGATGAAGCTGTCGCTGCCGTTGAAGTCGGCATCCGGCGTGTAGCTCCAGGCCCCGGTCGTCGCATCGATCGTCGCCGTGCCGTTGACACCGTCGGTCGTCACGCTGAAGTTCGGCGTGGTCATGCCGTCGGCGGTGTCTGCGACCGATAGCGTCCCAGTGATCGGCCCACCATCCTCGGCGCCCGAACCACTGGTGTCGCCGCTGAAGGTTGCGGTGTCGTTGACCTGGTTGACGGTCAGGCCGATCGTCAGGGTCTCGACGTTGCCGTCGTCGTCGGTGACCGAGACGATGAAGCTGTCGCTGCCGTTGAAGTCGGCATCCGGCGTGTAGCTCCAGGCCCCGGTCGTCGCATCGATCGTCGCCGTGCCGTTCGTACCGTCGGTCGTCACGCTGAAGTTCGGCGTGGTCATGCCGTCGGCGGTGTCTGCGACCGATAGCGTCCCAGTGATCGGCCCACCATCCTCGGCGCCCGTGCCGCTGGTGTCGCCGCTGAAGGTTGCGGTGTCGTTGACCTGGTTGACGGTCAGGCCGATCGTCTGGGTCTCGACATTGCCGTCGTCATCGGTGACCGAGACGATGAAGCTGTCGCTGCCGTTGAAGTCGGCATCCGGCGTGTAGCTCCAGGCCCCGGTCGTCGCATCGATCGTCGCCGTGCCGTTCGTACCCGTCGGTCGTCACGCTGAAGTTCGGCGTGGTCATGCCGTCGGCGCTGTCTGCGACCGATAGAGTCCCAGTGATCGGCCCACCATCCTCGGCACCCGTGCCGCTGGTGTCGCCGCTGAAGGTTGCGGTGTCGTTGACCTGGTTGACGGTCAGGCCGATCGCCTGGGTCTCGACGTTGCCGTCGTCGTCGGTGACCGAGACGATGAAGCTGTCGCTGCCGTTGAAGTCGGCGTTCGGCGTATAGCTCCAGGCCCCGGTCGTCGGATCGATCGTCGCCGTGCCGTTGGCGCCATCCGTCGTCACGGTGAAGTTCGGCGCGGTCATGCCGTCGGCGGTGTCGGTCACGCTCAGCGCACCGGTGATCGGCCCGCCGTCCTCGGCGCCCGTGCCGCTGGTGTCGCCGCTGAAGGTTGCGGTGTCGTTGACCTGGTTGACGGTCAGGCCGATCGTCTGGGTCTCGACGTTGCCGTCGTCGTCGGTGACCGAGACGGTGAAGCTGTCGCTGCCGTTGAAGTCGGCATTCGGCGTATAGCTCCAGGCGCCTGTCGTCGCATCGATCGTCGCCGTGCCGTTGGCGCCGTCGGTCGTCACGGTGAAGTTCGGCGTGGTCATGCCGTCGGCGGTGTCGGCGACGCCCAGCGCACCGGTGATCGGCCCGCCGTCCTCGGCGCCCGTGCCGCTGGTGTCGCCGCTGAAGGTTGCGGTGTCGTTGACCTGGTTGACGGTCAGGCCGATCGTCAGGGTCTCGACGTTGCCGTCGTCATCGGTGACCGAGACGATGAAGCTGTCGCTGCCGTTGAAGTCGGCGTCCGGCGTGTAGCTCCAGGCCCCGGTCGTCGCGCATCGATCGTCGCCGTGCCGTTGCCGTCGGCCGTGAAGTTCGGCGTGGTCATGCCGTCGGCGGTGTCTGCGACCGATAGCGTCCCAGTGATCGCCCCCCTCGGCGCCCCTGCGCCCTGGGTTGCGGTGCGTGACCTGGTTGACGGTCAGGCCGATCGTCTGGGTCTCGGCATCGTCCAACGAGAAGCTGTCGCGCCGTTGAAGTCGGCATCGGCGTGTAGCTCGCCCGCCGACGTCCCCCCGCCACCCTCCGCGCCCCCTGCCGCTGGTGTCGCCGCTGAAGGTTGCGATGTCGTTGACCTGGTTGACGGTCAGGCCGATCGTCAGGGTCTCGACGTTGCCGTCGTCATCGGTGACCGAGACGACGAAGCTGTCGGTGCCGTTGAAGTCCGCATCCGGCGTATAGCTCCAGGCCCCGGTCGTCGCATCGATGGTCGCCGTGCCGTTGACACCGTCGGTCGTCACGCTGAAGTTCGGCGTGGTCATGCCGTCGGCGGTGTCTGCGACCGATAGCGTCCCAGTGATCGGCCCACCATCCTCGGCGCCCGAACCACTGGTGTCGCCGCTGAAGGTTGCGGTGTCGTTGACCTGGTTGACGGTGATTGCGACCGTATCCGTATCATTCGCCCCATCCGTGTCCGTCGATACAATGGTCAGGATGTCGCTGCCGTTAAAGTCGGCATTACCACGGTAGCTCAGGCTCGCCAGCGTCGCGTTGATGTCGGCCAGGCTGCCTGAAAGCGTCAGGTTGCCTGTACCGCCGGCGCCCGCGCTGATGCTCGCGCCGCCCGACAAAGTCACATTTAACGTGCCGCTACCGACGTCCAGCTGCACCATATCCAGATTGTCGTCATCATCCGCGACCGACAGACCACTGATCGTCAGGTCCGTATCTTCGGCCACCACCTGGGCACCCGGCAATGTATTTACCGGGGCGTCGTTGACGTTTCCTATCGACAGATTGAAGGCATCCGAGACGATGCCGGCACCGTCTTCGCCGCCATCGGCTAGATCGAAGGCGAAACTATCGCTCGAGGTCTGACCGCCATCGTGATCGTAGGTCAGCCGGTTGTTGTCGATGTCGTCCTGGGTGAATGTATCGCCAGCGCCTAGCACCGTGCCACTCAGGCGCAAGGTGCCATTTGCCACATCTGTGGTGATCGTATAGCTCAGCCCTGTACCGCTGTCGTCGACATCACCCTCGCTTAGCATCGCCGTAGAGATGATATTGCCAGTCGAGCCCTCGTCGAAGTTCGCACCAGTATTGGTCGCGATGACCGGCGAATCATTGGTCCCGCTGATCGTGATGTTCGCCGTCTCTTCGCTCGACAGCGCACCGCTGTCATCTTCCACCTGATAGGTGAAGCTCGCCGTCGCATCGTTGCCCAGCGGCAGATCGTCCAGGTCGAAACTACTCAGGCTGTAGCTGCCGTCGGCATTGACCGTCAGATCCACCGCCTGCGTCTGCGCCGCCCCGTCCGCGTCGGTGTAGCTCAGGCTCACGCTCACCGCACTGCCGACGTTGCCCGCCAGACCATTCACCGTGCCGATCACCAGCGTCGTATCGACGTCATCCACATCGGCCGCGCTCGTCAGCAGGTTGCTGGTCGACGCATCGACACTGATCCCCGCCTCCAGCGCATCCTCGTCCGCACTGATGCTGCCCGCCGTCAGCGTCGGGGTATCGTTCGTCCCGCTGATCGTGATGCTCGCCGTCTCTTCGCTCGACAGCGCACCGCTGTCATCTTCCACCTGATAGGTGAAGCTCGCCGTGGCATTGTTGCCCAGCGGCAGGTCATCCAGGTCAAAGCTACTCAGGCTGTAGCTGCCGTCGGCATTGACCGTCAGATCCACCGCCTGGCTCTGTGGCGTGCCGTCGGCATCGGTGTAGCTCAGGCTCACGCTCACCGCACTGCCGACGTTGCCCGCCAGACCATTCACCGTGCCGATCACCAGCGTCGTATCGACGTCATCCACATCGGCCGCGCTCGTCAGCAGGTTGCTGGTCAACGCATCGACACTGATCCCCGCCTCCAGCGCATCCTCGTCCGCACTGATGCTGCCCGCCGTCAGCGTCGGGGTATCGTTCGTCCCGCTGATCGTGATCGTCAGCGCCGCGCTCGAGGTGTCGCCGTCCTTGTCGGTCAGCGTGTAGTTGTAGGTCTCGGTCAGCGTCTCGGCCGGGGCAAGCTGCTGGACCAAGGGATTGGTGTTGTCGAGGGTGTAGGTGTAACTGCCATCGGCGGCCAGGGCGATGGTGCCATAGCTGCCGTCGTCCTCCGTCCCCAGGTCGTTGGCTTGCCCGCGCCTCTCGGTCCCCGGTCCGCCGCCGCCACCGGCAGATCATCGGTGGTGATCGTGATCTCGCCGTCACTCTCCTTGTCGGTCAGCGGATCGTAGGTCTCGGTCAGGCTCGCCCGGCGCTGCGCACCGCGTTGTCCAGCGTGTACGTGTAACCCGTCGCGCCCAGCGCGATCGTGCCAGCTGCCCATCGCCGGGTCGTTCAGCGCGGCGGTGTTGTCGACCGCCGTACCGTCGCCCAGGGTATCGTTGGACAGGACATTGCCGGTGGTCGAGACCGCGTCCTCGAGGATGCCCGCGGTATCCGCAACGGCGACCGGCAGATCATCGGTACCGGTGATCGTGATCGTCAGGGTCGACGTCGACGTATCGCCGTCCTTGTCGGTCAGCGTGTAGTTGTAGGTCTCGGTCAGCGTCTCGCCCGGGGCGAGTTGCTGGACCAAGGGATTGGTGTTGTCGAGGGTGTAGGTGTAACTGCCATCGGCGGCCAGGGTGATCGTGCCGTAAGTACCCACGGCCGGATCATCCAGCGTCGAGGTGTTGTCCAGCGCGGTACCGTCACCGAGGGTGTCGTTCGACAGGACATTGCCGCTGGTGGAAACGGCGTCTTCGAGGATGCCATCGGTATCCGCAACCGCCAGCGGCAGATCATCGGTACCGGTGATCGTGATCGTCAGGGTCGACGCTCGACGTATCGCCGTCCTTGTCGGTCAGCGTGTAGTTGTAGGTCTCGGTCAGCGTCTCGCCCGGGGCGAGCTGCTGGACCGCGGGATTGGTGTTGTCGAGCGTATAGGTGTAACTGCCATCGCCGCCCAGGGTGATCGTGCCGTAGCTGCCCACCGCCGGATCGTCCAGCGTCGCGGTGTTGTCCAGCGCCGTACCGTCACCCAGGGTGTCGTTGGACAGGACATTGCCGGTGACATCGACTCATCCTCGAGGATCCCCGCCGTGTCGGCCGCCGCCACCGGCAGATCATCGGTGCCGGTGATCGTGATCGTCAGGGTCGACGTCGACGTGTCACCGTCCTTGTCGGTCAGCGTGTAGTTGTAGGTCTCGGTCAGCGTCTCGCCCGGGGCGAGCTGCTGGACCACGGGGTTGGTGTTGTCGAGGGTGTAGGTGTAACTGCCATCGGCGGACAGGGCGATGGTGCCATAGCTGCCGATCGCCGGGTCGTTCAGCGCGGCGGTGTTGTCGACCGCCGTACCGTCGCCCAGGGTATCGTTGGACAGGACATTGCCGGTCACATCGAACGTCATCCTCGAGGATACCCGCCGTGTCGGCTGCGGCGACCGGCAGATCATCGGTGCCGGTGATCGTGATCGTCAGGGTCTCGTCGACGTATCGCCGTCCTTGTCGGTCAGCGTGTAGTTGTAGGTCTCGGTCAGCGTCTCGCCCGGGGCGAGCTGCTGGACCAGCGGATTGGTGTTGTCGAGGGTGTAGGTGTAACTGCCATCGGCGGCCAGGGCGATGGTGCCATAGCTGCCGATCGCCGGGTCGTTCAGCGCGGCGGCGTTGTCCGCGGTTGTGCCGTCGCCCAGGGTATCGTTGGACAGGACATTGCCGCTGGTGGAAACGGCGTCTTCGAGGATGCCACCGCCGTGTCCGCCACCGCCACCGGCAGGTCGTCGGTCCCGGTGATCGTGATCGTCAGGGTCTCGCTCGACGTATCGCCGTCCTTGTCGGTCAGCGTGTAATCGAAGGTCTCCGTCAGGGTATCGCCCACGGCCAGCTGCTGCACCGCCGGGTTGGTGTTGTCCAGCGTGTAGGTGTAACTGCCATCGCTGCCCAGCGCGATCGTGCCATAGCTGCCGACCGCCGGCTCGTTCAGCGTGCTCACGTTCTCGGCGCGGCGTACCGTCACCCAGCGTGTCGTTGGTGAGTGACATTGCCCGTGACATCGACCCCGCGTCCTCGGGATCGCCGCCGTGTCGGCCGCCGCCACCGGCAGATCATCGGTGCCCGTGTTCGTGATCGTCAGCGTCGCCACCGACGTGTCACCGTCCTTGTCCGTCAGCGTGTAATCGTAGGTCTCGCTCAGCGTCTCACCCGGGGCGAGCTGCTGCACCGCGGCGTTCGTGTTGTCCAGCGTGTACGTGTAACTGCCGTCGCTGCCCAGCGCAATCGTGCCAAAGCTGCCCACCGGCGCATCGTTCAGCGTGCTCACGTTCTCGGCCGGCGTACCATCACCCAGCGTGTCGTTGGTGATGACGTTGCCCGTGACATCGACCAGGTCCTCGGCGATCGTCGCCGTGTCGGCCGCCGCCACCGGCAGATCATCGGTCCCGGTGATCGTGATCGTCAGGGTCTCGCTCGACGTATCGCCGTCCTTGTCGGTCAGCGTGTAGTCGTAGGTCTCGGTCAGCGTCTCGCCCGGGGCGAGCTGCTGCACCGCGGGGTTGGTGTTGTCCAGCGTGTAGGTGTAACTGCCATCGGCGCTGCCCAGGGCGATCGTGCCGTAGCTGCCCATCGCCGGATCGTTCAGCGTCGAGCGGTGTTGTCGGCCGCCGTACCGTCACCCAGCGTGTCGTTGGTGAGGACATTGCCCCGTGACATCGACCGCGTCCTCGGCGATCCCCGCCGTGTCCGCCGCCGCCACCGGCAGATCATCGGTGCCGGTGATCGTGATCGTCAGGGTCGCCGCTCGACGTAGTCGCCGTCCTTGTCGGTCAGCGTGTAGTTGTAGGTCTCGGTCAGCGTCTCGCCCGGGGCGAGCTGCTGGACCACGGGGTTGGTGTTGTCGAGCGTGTACGGTGTAACTGCCATCGCCGCCCAGCGCGATCGTGCCATAGCTGCCGATCGCCGGCGCATCGTTCAGCGTGCGGTGTTCTCGGCCGCCGTACCGTCACCCAGGGTGTCGTTGGACAGGACATTGCCCGTGACATCGACCGTCGTCCTCGAGGATGATCCCGCCGGTGTCCGCCACCGCCACCGGCAGATCATCGGTGCCGGTGATCGTGATCGTCAGCGTGGACGTCGACGTATCACCGTCCTTGTCGGTCAGCGTGTAGCCGTAGCTCTCGGTCAGCGTCTCGCCCGGGGCGAGCTGCTGGACCAGGGATTGGTGTTGTCCAGCGTGTAGGTGTAACTGCCATCGCTGCCCAGCGCGATCGTGCCATAAGCTGCCCATCGCCGGGCATCGTTCAGCGTGGCGGTGTTTCTCGGCCGCCGTACCGTCACCCAGCGTGTCGTTGGTGATGACGTTGCCCGTGACATCGACCAGGTCCTCGGCGATCGTCGCCGTGTCGGCCGCCGCCACCGGCAGATCATCGGTGCCCGTGATCGTGATCGTCAGCGTCGCCACCGACGTGTCACCGTCCTTGTCCGTCAGCGTGTAATCGTAGGTCTCGCTCAGCGTCTCACCCGGGGCGAGCTGCTGCACCGCGGCGTTCGTGTTGTCCAGCGTGTACGTGTAACTGCCGTCGCTGCCCAGCGCAATCGTGCCAAAGCTGCCCACCGGCGCATCGTTCAGCGTGCTCACGTTCTCGGCCGGCGTACCATCACCCAGCGTGTCGTTGGTGATGACGTTGCCCGTGACATCGACCAGGTCCTCGGCGATCGTCGCCGTGTCGGCCGCCGCCACCGGCAGATCATCGGTGCCGGTGATCGTGATCGTCAGGGTCGACGTCGACGTATCGCCGTCCTTGTCGGCCAGCGTGTAGTTGTAGGTCTCGGTCAGCGTCTCGCCCGGGGCAAGTTGCTGGACCAAGGGATTGGTGTTGTCGAGGGTGTAGGTGTAACTGCCATCGGCGGCCAGGGCGATGGTGCCATAGCTGCCGATCGCCGGGTCGTTCAGCGTGGCGGTGTTGTCGGCCGCCGTACCGTCGCCCAGGGTGTCGTTGGTCAGGACATTGCCGGCTGGCATCGACCGCGTCCTCGAGGATGCCATCGCCGTGTCGGCCACCGCCACCGGCAGATCGTCGGTGCCGGTGATCGTGATCGTCAGGGTCGCCGCTCGACGTATCACCGTCCTTGTCGGTCAGCGTGTAATTGTAGGTCTCGGTCAGCGTCTCGCCCGGGGCGAGCTGCTGCACCGCCGCGTTGGTGTTGTCCAGCGTGTAGGTGTAACTGCCATCGGCTGCCCAGGGCGATCGTGCCGTAGCTGCCGACCGCCGGATCGTTCAGCGTCGGCGGTGTTGTCGGCGGCGGTACCGTCACCCAGGGTGTCGTTGGACAGGACATTGCCACTGGTGACATCGACCGCGTCTTCGAGGATCGCCGCCGGTGTCCGCAACCGCCACCGGCAGATCATCGGTGCCGGTGATCGTGATCGTCAGCGCCGCGCTCGAGGTGTCACCGTCCTTGTCGGTCAGCGTGTAGTTGTAGGTCTCGGTCAGCGTCTCGCCCGGGGCGAGCTGCTGGACCAAGGGATTGGTGTTGTCGAGGGTGTAGGTGTAACTGCCATCGGCGGCCAGGGCGATGGTGCCATAGCTGCCGATCGCCGGGTCGTTCAGCGCGGCGGCGTTGTCCGCGGTTGTGCCGTCGCCCAGGGTGTCGTTGGACAGGACATTGCCACTGGTCGAGACCGCGTCTTCGAGGATGCCATCGGTATCCGCAACCGCGACCGGCAGATCATCGGTACCGGTGATCGTGATCGTCAGGGTCGCGCTCGACGTATCACCGTCCTTGTCGGTCAGCGTGTAGTTGTAGGTCTCGGTCAGCGTCTCGCCCGGGGCAAGTTGCTGGACCAAGGGATTGGTGTTGTCGAGGGTGTAGGTGTAACTGCCATCGGCGGCCAGGGTGATCGTGCCGTAAGTACCCACAGCCGGATCATCCAGCGTCGAGGTGTTGTCCAGCGGCGGTACCATCACCGAGGGTGTCGTTGGACAGGACATTGCCGCTGGTGGAAACGGCGTCTTCGAGGATGCCATCGGTATCCGCAACCGCGACCGGCAGATCATCGGTGCCGGTGATCGTGATCGTCAGGGTCGCGCTCGAGGTGTCACCGTCCTTGTCGGTCAGCGTGTAGTTGTAGGTCTCGGTCAGCGTCTCGGCCGGGGCAAGCTGCTGCACCGCCGGGTTGGCGTTGTCCAGCGTGTAGGTGTATGCACCGTTGCTGCCGAGGGCGATCGTGCCGTAGCTACCGACCGCCGGATCGTTCAGCGTTGCGGTGTTGTCCGCGGCCGTGCCATCACCCAGGGTGTCGTTGGTCAGGACGTTGCCCGACACATCCACCGCATCCTCGAGGATGCCATCGGTATCGGCGACGGCCAGCGGCGCATCGTTGACCGGCGTCACCGTAATGTTGATGGTGTCATCATCCGTTAGCGCACCACCGCTGCCGCTGTTGCCCTGGTCGTCGGTGAGGATGCGGACGCTCGCGATTCCCGCAAAATCACCCGTCGGGGTAAAGACCATGCCGTCCAGCGCTGTGTTTATGTCCGTCAGGCTGCCCCGCACCTCCACGACCGCATCGCTACTGCCGGTCCCGATATCCAGCGTCAGCCCGGTTGTGCCATTGAGCGAAACCGTGCCGTTGGCCACTTCCAGGCGCACCTTCATCTCCAGTGCACCGGCATCGCGATCCAAAATCCACACCAGGTTGTTGTTGGCGGCATTGAAGGTCAGCGGCGTGTCCTCCGCCGTCACCTGTATCCCCATCTGACCGTCGGTGTTCTCGAAGAACCCAACCTCATCATCGCTGTAAGCGCCCCCGACCACATCCAGATCCGAGTCGCCGTCCATATCCGCTACCGCCACGGCCCGCGGACCGCCAGCCTCCATTGCTATCGTTCGCTCAACAAACGAGAGCGTGACCCCACCATCACTTTCGTACCAGGAGAACTCGTTTTCGTCGAAGGCCGCAGCAATGATGTCGGCATCGCCGTCACCGTCCAGGTCAGCTACGGTGACATCTCGCGCTCCGGTCGCGGATGTTGAAACGATGTTTTCCGAAAACGCAGGCACCGTCAGACTGCCGTCATTCTGGTACCAAGCAATCTTGCCGTCGAAAAAGGCCGCAACCACAAGATCCTGATTGCCGTCACCGTCAACGTCCGCAATCTGCATCGATATCGGGCCCAGCACCGTCGACGCCACCACGTGCTGGGTGAAGGCCGGGTCGACCGCGCCGTCATTCTCGAACCAGGCGACCTTGTCGTCGACATAGGAGACCGAGGCCACATCGATGTCGCCGTCGCTATCCAGGTCGCCAGCAACCACGGACTTGACACCGTTCGTGTTGCTGGCAATCACGTGCCGGGTGAAGGTCAGTCCATCATTCTCGTACCAGACCACCTCGTCGGTGTCCTGATACCCCGCGAGCACGTCGGTGTCGCCGTCCTTGTCCAAGTCGACCGCGTACACGGTCGAGACCTGCCCCTCGCCGAGGGCAATGGTGTGCGCTGTGAAGGTCGGCGTGCCGACCGCTCCGTCATTCTCGTACCAGACGACCGACTGCTGTTCGTAGGCCGCCGTCAGGATATCCAGGTGGCCGTCATTGTTGACATCGGCGACGAATACCTCACGGGCACCGAGCACGCCGGTCGCCACATCGATCGCAGTCAGATTGCTCGCACCATCGTTCTCGTACCAGACGATGCGGTCATCGCCGTAGGACGACGAGACCAAGTCGATATCGCCATCGCCGTTGAGATCCGCGGCGTAGATGTCCGTGACACCATCGATGTTGCTGCTGGCTACGGTACTGGGCTGCGGGGTGAACTGATTTACCGGTGCGTCGTTCACCGAGACGATAGTAACCAGCGACGCAACCGCACTTGCACCGGTATCATCACCACCGTTTGCTGTCCCACCGTCATCCTTGACCGAGACCAGCGTGACGAGACGTACGGCACCCTGCGGATTCTCGCTCGTGTTGTTGTAGGCCAATCCGTCGACCAGCGTCTCGGCTGCGCCGGCAGAGTAGCCACCACTGCGGGTGATCAACACGTTTGCCGTCGTACCGCTGATGCTGACGTCGACGTCGTACCCATTTGCCAGCGTCGTTTCGCTGTTGAGATGGGTTAGCTCGATCGCCTGCCCATCGACCACCAGGACCTCGTCACTGCCATCTGAGAGACTCTCGACGCGCAGGTGCACGGTATCAACCAGGTCACCGACTTCTACGGGATCGATACTTGTTCCACTGAACAAACCCACTGCGCCACCATTCTCGGTGAATGTCGGCGTCGCGTTGCTCACCGACACGATCGGCGCATCGTTGACCGCACCAACATTGATCGTCACTGTTGTGGTACCGGACTGGTCCGTTCCGTCATCGGCACGGTAGGTGAACGTGTCGGTCCCGGTGAAATTGGCATTTCCCGTATAGTCGAACGACCCGTCGGCGTTCAATGTAAAACTCGACGCATTGGCAGGCCCGCTGACAAGGACGGCGGTCAATGAATCGTTTTCGGGGTCAATGTCGTTGGCCAGCACGCCGTTGGCCGCCGGCACGACGAGCGCGGTGTCTTCGGTGGCCGAGTATCCACCGCTTGCCGTATCGAACATGGCTTGGATTTGCGTGGCGGTGAGTGCCTTGTCGTAAATCGCCACTTCATCGATCTGCCCGTCAAAATAAGCCGCGCCGTTCGGGTTCGCGCCAATCCAGACCGGCCTTGTCGGGTCGGTGTCGACGGCGCCACCAACCGCATGTGAGCGAGAGGCTATTTCGACGCCATCCAGAAAGATCTTCATCGAGCCGGTTGCGGCGTCATATGTCGCCGTGGCGAAGTACCAATGGTTCGTTGACAGGTCTACGGTCGACGCCAACAGCGTTGAAGTCGTTCCCCCCGCCTCGAGGCGGAAGCGAAGATAGTTCTCCCCAGCGATGTCTTCCGTGCTCAACATCCAACTGTGGTCGTCTATCTGTTGCCCAGAAGAAGCGCATTTGGAGATGATGCGGTGATCGACGTCCACGCCCAGATTGTTGGCATTGAACCACGCTGACAGTGTCAGGCCTGTACCACTGACATCGAAGTTACCCACATCGACATAGTCCGTGGTGCCATTGAAGGTGGCCGCGGTGTCGCTGCTCCCCGGATATCCCCCTACCCCCAGCGTCGGCGGACCGTTGTAGGTGCCGTCAGCCCCAGCCCCAAGCGTACCCAGATTCGTCGCCGTCGGGCCCGATGGCTCGCCCAGTCGCCAGTACCCCACGGGATTCTCGGCGAGCACTTGATCGCTGAAAGCGCCTGGATCGTCGACACCGACGGGCGCATCGTTGACGGCCGTGATGTTCACGGTCGTGCTGTCAGTCGCAGTCAGCGCGCCACCGCTGCCTTGTGCACCTGTGTTGCCGTCGTCAAAGCTCCAGTCGATCTGTACGCTGGCCAACGGGACATCGCTGCTGTTGCTGTATGCGATCTGCTGCATGGCCTGGTTGACCAGCGCGTTGGTCGCGCTGGCGTTGAACGTCAACACCAGTGTGCCGGCCGAGCTGGTCGTGACGGTACCGATCGTGGTCGCGCCGACGACCAGACTGCCGCCCTCGGTCAGCGCACCGAGCGTGCCGCTGGCGGAGAAGACGTCGTCGGCATGCGCGCCGCCGTTGCGCACCAGGGTCAGGGTCGCGCCGTCGAAGTTGTCGATGGCACTGAGTTCCGGGTCGAGGATCGTGTGATCGATGTCGAGCACGACCGCAGCACCACCCTCAGTGAAGGCGACCGTGCCGCCCGAATTGCTGAATACCGGCGCCTCATTGACGTTAGTCACCGCGAACGGGTGCAGCGCCGTATCATCCGGTGTCGCGCCGACGCCGCTGTCGTCGACCTGGACCGAGACGTCGTAGGAAACCTGCGACTCGTAATCGAGCACCTGCCCGGCCTTCAGGCGCAGCTCTGTGCCGACGATCTCGAACGACCCGGCATCGGCGCCGGTCAGGCTGAGGGTGTTCGTGCCGAGCGCATCGTCGCTGATCACGATGTCGGCGACCTTGATCGCAGAAGTGGTATCGGTATTCTCGGCGATCGTGTTGGTCGGATTGGTCAGGCTGACCGACGGCGCCTCGTTGATATCGGTAACATCAATCAATACGGTGGCGGTGTCGACCTCGCCCTCGGGGTCGGCGACCGACACGGTCAACGTGTAGCTGTTGAGCGTTTCAAAGTCGATTGCGTTGGCATCGTTTACCTGGATCTCACCGGTCACCGCGTTGATCTTGAACGCATTACTGGTGTTGCCGCCGGAAATTGCATAGGTCAGTGCATCGCCGTCGTCATCGTAGCCGCCGACGAAACCGACCGTGGTGTCGTTTGCGGCGTCCTCGGCCACCGTCAGGACCCGACTCTCTTCGCCCCCTAGGCTTGCAAAGCCCGCCGCATCCCACTGGTTCGCATAACTGGTCTGGATCCACGCCGACGAACGGTCGGTGTTCGACACCCGGATCTCGTCCATCGTCGCATCAATGTAACGGCTCGGGCTCTCCGGATTGCCGCCCCACAGCCAATCGGCGGGATCGGCAAGAACACTCCACTCTGCAGGCACGTTCTCGACGAGATAATTCAACCCGACGCCGTCGATGAAGATGCTGGCGTCGAGCTGATCGTAGTCGAAGGTTACGGCCAGATGGTGCCACTGCCCATTGGTGAACGGATCGGCGCCGAGGTTGTAGTTGCCGTCACCGGGGTCGCCCTTGGGGTAGAAATAGTGATCCCCATCACCCTGCGAGGCCCATTCATAGCCATTGTCACCAGAGTAACGGTTGCTCGAGCTCATGACGATCTGGTAATCGCCATCGGCCGAGTTGTCGTATTGGATCCATAGCTCGAACGTGCCAGCGGCTGCCGTGGAATCCAGCACGGCACTGTCGTCGATGCGGATCAAGCTTGCATCGACCGAATCGAAATCGACACCCTCGCCGATCTTGGCGGCAACCAGGTCGGTGGCGTCAATCGCGCCCTCGGTATTGCCGTGCTGCGCATTGACCGTGCTATCGAGGATCTCGTCGGTACCGGCATTGCCGTCCGGCGCCTCGTCGAGGTGCCAGACGCCGACGAAGTTGCTATCCCAGACGTTGGTCGGGTCCTGCTGCGACACCAACAGCGGATCACCGTTGCCGTAGTACAGGTACAGCACGGTGTCCTCACCGGCAGACAGGTCGGTCTTGACCCAGACCCGTAGCTCGCCGGTCGCGCCGTTGTACGACTCGATCTCGTGCGCCAGCTTGGTCGTACCGTCGGTGCTGGTGAACAGAATATCGTCACCATCGGCCTGGGCATCGTCCCTGAGGTCCGTATCGGTGATGCTGACCAGGACCGGAAAATCGGTCAGGCTGCCGGCGACCTGGGCCGCATCGATGGTCACCGCCTTGCGCTGGCCCCAGTCGGGGTTGTACCAGTCGGCCGCGACCGGCGTCTCGTTGACATCGGTCACGCTGACCGTGATCAGCAGGCTGTCGCTGTTACCATTTCCGTCGCGGGCGGTGACCTCGACCCGATAGCTGTTGTTGGCGTCGGCATCGGCGGGCCCTTCGAAGTCCGGTGCGTCCTTGAAGTTCAACGCCCCGGTCACGCTGTCGATCGCGAACAACGCCGCATCGTCACCGCCGGTGATGTGGAAGGTTGGCACATCGTTTTCGGGATCGGTCGCGGTGATCGTCGTGACCGCGGCCAGGTTTTCGGCGACACTGAAGCTCGCACCCGACGTGATCACCGGGTTGTCGTTCACCGCGGTGACCGTGACGCCCTGGGTGCGCTGCGCACTGGTACCGCCGTCGCCGTCGGTCAGCTGGAACTGTACGGTGCGGGTCAGCTCACTGGGGTCGCCGGAGAGGTTGTCGTAGCTCACCGCCCGCGCAACGGCCTGCACGATGACGTCGCTGGCGCTGGAGTTAAACGTAATCACCAGCGGTACACCGTTGGTGCCGCCGGTCAGGGTCCCGACCGTGATACCGGAATGCTTGACGAGGTCGCCGACCAGCGTCACCGCGCCTTGATCCTGCAGGCTCAATCGATCATTGACGGTGCCATTGGCGATGATCTCGACGCGCAGCTGACCGCCGGCCACGTCGGCGGAATCCGGGTCATTTACCGTCGTCAATGGCGAGATCAGCGTCGCCGGGCCATCTTCGGTGAAACCCGGGCTGCCGGCATCCAGCACCAGGCTGGGGTCCTGCGTGCCGCCGCTGGTGTCGATCAGCACGGTGAAAGCGCTGAAGCCCTCGCCGCTCGTATTCAGCCCGATGTCGCTGCCATCGAACAGCAGCGTCGCTTCGGCCAGCGAGCCCCCATCGACCTCGGTCGCCGACACATCCAACGCATAGATATCGTTCTTCTGCCCGGCCGCCGTGGCGCCACTATTGCCCACCGTGCCATCGTCCTTGTCCAGCGCGACGAGCAGCGATCCCTGGCTCAGCGAAACCCCGTCGACGACGATGGCCTGCTTGATCAGGGAAAGACCGGTAATCGCGTTGCCGGTGGGCCCTGAAACACCGAGCCCGATGGTATCGCCGTTGATCAGTGTGCCGCTGCTCAGCGCGGTCGTCGTCGCACCGACCTGGTCGGGCCGATAGAAAGAGATATTGTTCTCGGCGGCATTATCGGTAGCGTAGATCAGGGTCCCGGAGGCCAAGGTGGTGCTGCCCATCGTGACCACGGTCTCGGTCAGCGCGATGCCGGTCAAGTTTCCGCCACCGGCCGGGTCCTTCAACAGCAGGAAAAAACTACCCGAGCTGAAATTGCCGGCCACATCAGGCCGGAAGACGAAGACGTCGCCCTTACCGACGGTCAGATCACCCACTTCACTGCCATCGAAGGTGGCCGAATCATGCGCCACCGAAAGCAGCAGATCGCCGGTTAGCAGGTTAAAGGTCGACGTACTACCAACCGTGACGTCCTGACCCACATAGTGCATTCCCGAGAGACGCACGTCACCAACGGTATCGGACGACGCGGTATTGGCGGTATTGAGGAATCCCTGGGTCAGATCGTACAGGGTGCCGCCCGATGTCTCGGCGCTGTCATCCTTCGCGCCGTCGGCCTCGAGCGCGAAACCGGGGTCGCCGATCGCGATGATGTCACCGCGCGCCCAGCTGTCTACCGCCGGCGTGCCCGAGGACACCTGGTCATCGATGGTCGAGAAAAACAGCTTGATGTCGATCGGCGTGACGTTGATCGTCGCCGTCTCCGAGGCGCTGCTGAAGGCCGTGTCATCACCGACGCTGCTCGCATCGGCCGTTGCGCCGCTGCTTCCCGTGGTGCCGTCCCACGCACGGAAATCGAAACTCACCGTGCCATTGAATGCGACATTGGGCACGAAACGGACAAGGTCGCTCGCCGTTGCGGTCAACAGCCGTGCGCTGCCGTCGGATACCGCGCCGATGTCCGACCAGGTACTGCCGCCGTTGGTGGAATACTGCCAGGTGCCGTTGCTGTCATCGACCGACGTGATCGCGATCCCGTCAGGGTCCAGGTCCTGATCGGTAATCAGCCCGGTGACCAGGTCGCTGACCAGGGTGCCGGTACTGTTGGCCTGGTTCTCGAAGATCTGGGTCAGTGCCGGGGCACCGCTGTTGTCCAGCACCGGGGCATCGTTGGCATCGGTGACCGTGACCGACAGCGGGGCGCTATCGTCCGGTGTGCTGCCGACCGTGGTGTCGTCGACCTGTACGGTCACGTCGAGGCTCGAATTGGTCTCGAAGTCGAGCGCCGCACCGACCTTCAGGCGCAGCTCGGTGCCGATGATCTCGAACAGCGTCGCGTCGGCGCCGGTCACGTTCAGGTCGTTGGTGCCGATGCCGTCGTCGCTGATCACGATATCGGCGATCTTGATCGCCGTGCTGGTGTCGACGGCCTCGGACAAGGTCGTGACGATATTGGCCAGGCTGATCGTCGGCGGCGTATTTTCGACCAAGTCGTTGAGGTTGATCGTGATGGTCCCGGTGTCGTAAGCACCGTCCGCATCGATCGCGGCGACCGTCAGAATGAACGTCTCCGTGGTCTCGAAATCCAGCGCGGCGGTGTTGGCGACCGTGATCTGGCCGGTTTTCGGCATCGATCGCAAACGCACCATTGGTATTGCCGGCGGTGATTGCGTACGTCAATGCGCGTGACGGACCCAGCACCTCGCTAGCGTCCCACTGGATCACGTATTCCTGAGTGCCTGAATTGGTCTCGACCTGCCATTGCCCAGTCGAATTGTCGAGATCAACGTAGTCTCTGTCGGCCAATGAATCACTCGGTTCGCCGCTCCCGAAATTGGTGTACGCCCCACCCGTCGCAGAGCCGGAGGAGCCGCCGCTCCAAAACCGATCGGTCGATTCCG
Organism: uncultured Gammaproteobacteria bacterium; assembly: GCA_942490985.1. GTDB lineage: Bacteria > Pseudomonadota > Gammaproteobacteria > Chromatiales > Chromatiaceae > Thiosocius. The sequence continues at coordinate 12,499 of CALNYW010000001.1, read as the reverse complement.
AACCGTCTTCGTACCAATAGAATGCACCCTCGGTCACAGCGTCCGACGCACCAATCCACACGTCCCCAACGCCTTGGGCAAAGGTATGAACGATGTCGTTTTCCGCTTGCGATTGGATGGTCACCAGTTCGCCAGCGATGCCGTTCAGCAGTTCACTACCTGCAGCGGTGTTCGCCGCTGTCCAGGTCACACTGGACGAACTTACCTTGTAAAACTTGCCGGTCTCGGCTGAATAGACAAGATCCGGATCAGCTGCCAGCAGCGACGCGATTGCCGCCTCACGCTCCGGATCAGTGCCAGGCACCGTCCCGACGATGGTGCCGTCGGGGCTGTTCTCATCCAGTGTAAAGGTGTCCGCGCTGACGGTCGGCGCGCTGTTGCCCTGATAGCCGATGCCCCAGATCGCCTCGTTGCCGCTGTCGAGGCTCTCGTCGAGCCCCTCGAAGAAGCGGTGCGCCGCTACCTCCGTAGAACCTGCACTGCCGTCGTAGGTCGTGGTCACATCCACGATGAAGATGTCATTGAGCTTGACATCAATGGTGGTTCCATTTCCGACCGTCGAGTCATTGGCCTGCAGCGACATCAGCAGCTGCCCGGCGCTCAGGGTCTTTCCGCCTAGCACTGTATCGACCTGCACCAGATGGATACCGCCAATAGTCTGGCCAATGTCGATATCGCCACCAGCCAACAGCAAGGTGGTACTCCCGCTCGTGGTAGCGGTGTCGCCGAGATTACCCGGTGTAAAACGGAGAACGTTTTTTGAGGAACTGTCGTGGGCCAGCAGGAATTCGCCGGCAGCCAGTGTGGTATCGCCAAAGACTGTGCTCTGCTCCACCAGCGACACGGCGGTCACTCTGCCCAACCCGATGTCGCTACCGTCGATCAGCAGACGGAAGCTGCCCCGGCTGTAGTCGCCCGGGGTGTCCGGGCGGAATACGAACACATCGTTCAGGTCATATGTGACACCGCCGATTATCTCGCTGCCTAAGGTAGATAGCAGGATGTCGCCGGCGAATAGCTGGAAATTGTTAGTCCCGACCTGGATGTCTTTCGTGACATGGTGCAGCGCATTGACCTGGGTATTGCCGTCGTTACTGGCCTGTGTCACGCCGTCGGACAGCAACACGGTGTCGAGGTTGAAGCTATGAGCCAGGGTGCCGCTAGTTGCTGGCGCGGCCGCCGGTAAATCGCTCGTCTCGAGCTGAGTAATATCGCTGTAGGTGAGCACATCACCACCAGTGGTGGTCAGGTTCTCGGTATCGCCGGAACCGTTGATGTCGTCTTTCAGAGTCAGCCAGAGCTTCTGATCCGCCGTCTGGACCATGATCGCGACGGTGTCGGTGTCGCTCAGCGCGCTGCCGGTGCCGGTGTTGCCCTGATCATTGGTCACGATCTGCACGCTGGCAGTGCCGGTAAAGCCCGGCGTCGCGACGAAGGTCATGCCCTCGAGTGCGGCGTTGATGTCGGTGACGGTACCGGTGAAGGTCATCGTCGCATCGGCGGTGCCGTCGGCGGGCGGGGTAAAGGTCAGCCCCTTGTTGCCGGACAGATTCAGCGTGCCGTTGGTCGCGGTCAGCGTGACCTGCATAAGGCCACTGCCAGCGTCGAAGTCGCTGACCGAGATCGCCGTGCCGGTCGCCGACGAGAACAGCAGCATGCCGTCCTGGTCGATGGCCTGCGAACCCGGCACAGTGTTTTCTGGCGCGTCGTTGACACCGGGCTCATCGACGTTGGTCAGATTAATGGTCAGGACTGCCGTGTCGTCGGGGGTCGAACCGACGCTCGTATCGTCGACCTCCACCGTTACGTCGAGTACGGCATTTGTCTCGAAATCCAGTGTGACGCCGTCTTGGATCCGCAGCTCGCTGCCGACAATCTCGAACAACGCCGCATCGGCGCCGCTCAGCGCCAGCTCGTTGGTGCCTTGGCCGTCGTCGGTGATGACGATGTCGGCCACCTTCAGGCCGCCGGTCGTGTCAGCGTCTTCCGCCAGCGTGACGGTCGCGTTGGCCAGAGATACGCGGGGTGTCGAGCCGGCGTCCCAGACGAATGCGAACGGTTGACCGGTATCCAGGCCCGCGTCTATCTCCTGCTCGGACGGTGTCCCCCAAGACGTGCCGTCCCACAGCACAAAACTGACGTCTTTGCCCTGATCCACGACCGAAAGCATGACATTGTCGGATTGCGGATCGGCGTCCAGCGTCATGCCGGCGCCGTCGTCCCCCAGGTTGGGGCCGGCCATCGCCGCAGACCATCCGCTGCCGCTGTTCCAGGTGTGGTACTGAATCACCGAGTTGCCGTTCTCGGCGTAGGTGGCCAGTGCCTGGCCACTCTGGCTCTCGAAGGCCACGGCGAAGTTCTGGACCGTCCGGTTGCTCAGGTCGATCGACGCAAGCAGCTTGTCCCCGGCGTTCCAGGTGGTCCCGTCCCAGACGGCCAGGTAGGCGTGACTGCTCTCCGTGATCACGCCCATCACGATGCGATCGCTGTACGGATCGGCGTCCATCATCGTCCAGCGCGCTTTACCATCCGCTAAGGCCGCTGCCGTCAGTGTTGCCTCGCTACTCCAGCTTGTGCCGTCCCAGGTTCGATAGTGGACGTCGACCTGGTCCTTGGCATAGGCAACCATGGCGTGGCCACTCTGTTGCTCGAACGTCACCGAGACATCGGTGACGTCCTGGCTGCCGACGGTATTGAGTTGGATCTGGTCTCCCCAGCTCGATCCGCCCCACACCAGCGCGTAGTCGTGATTGCTGCCATCGGTTAGGACGAGAACCATCTCATCACTGACCGGGCTTGCATCCAGTCGCAGGTGCACCGGATCGGCACCCGTGTAAGCCGCCACGGTTGTGGGCGCAGTCCAGTTCGAACCGTCCCAGACACTGAATTTCAGACTCGGAGAATCATTCCACACCAGTAACGCGTCGCCGCTCTGCGCTTCATAAGCAACATCAAAGCTGAACGATTCAGCATTCTTGGCATTGCCTAGTGGATTGATGGAGAGTGCTGTCCACGAGGTGCCGTCCCACATCTGACCCGTGATGGTCTTGCCACCTTGAAGACCGACGACGATGGCTTCGTCACGCGTCGGCGCCTCGGCCCCCTGGATCACCTCCCACCCGCCGATGGCCGTCGAATTGCCCTCGGTACCGAAGTTTGTGCCGTCGAACAGGTTGTACTGGGGCGTGGTGGTACCGTTCTCATTCCAGACCGCAGTACCCTGGTTGAGCGTAGCCGCCCACTTGGCCTGTACTGGTAGGCTCACAGCCACCTCGGCCTCAATGTCACCTGCCGTGTACTCGAGATCCCAGTCGCCGCCCAGGCTTTCATGACCCGTCCGATCGTCAGAGGCCGCGACATCGGCGCCGGTCAGTTCCGCCAATGTATCGACCAGCGCCTCACCGGCCTCGCTGGCCGCAAGATTGCAGCCGTAGATCAGGATGTCACCGTCTCGATGAGCGCGCTGCCCCAGGACGCGATGAAATCTTCCTTATCGACCAGCGCTTCGGCATCCAGGACTGAGTTGCCGAGTTGAAGCCGACCGTCACTACCGTGGCTTACCAGATGGATCGCATCGAGGTCGGCATATTGGAACAAGACACGGGTGATCTGTTCGACGCCGTCCTGATCGGCATCCAGGGTTATCACATCAACGATCGTTCCATCGCCGAGCCGTTCCTCGATCGCACTGAGCAGCGTTGTCTGATCCGGCACGCTGCCGTCGACGATGACGAGTTCATGTCGCTCGGAGTGGGCGTCGTTATCGATAGCCGGGATGGCCTGTTGATCTGTCTCGGCCGGCGCCTCGTCAACCAGCTGCGAGTCATTGTCGGCGGCCTGGGCTTCGAACACGGCCTCCACGTTGGCGAGGATCTGATCGGCATCGGGCTCAGCCGCCTGATCGAAGGACGGCATTGCGATGTCGAGTCCAGGCAGGTCTGCGGACAGCAGGATACGGGGCTCAAGGGCCTCCACAACTGGGGAGGTAACTGTTGTCTTGGCCCCGCGCTTTTTTTGTTTGGCCATTCGCCCTGAACCCCTTCCGCCTGACGAAACCCGTCGCACAGGCGAGCGCCGACGTGGCACACGCCCTCAGCAAGGGTTAACGGCGGGACCGTTAAACCCTTGACGAGAATGGGGTTCTTGGGAAGGCAATTATTCCGTGGTCCGTTTCCCCTCGCTCCCGCCCTCTCACGCAGGGGAGTGGGTGTTGCGGCATGCTGGATTCTTGGCTGAAGCAGTCCTGGGACGGTCGAGCAACGCCGCTCAAATAAGGCAACACCGCGCCGTCAGGTTAATTTTCGAAGAGTTCATCAACCTCTTCGTCCTCGCGTTGTTCGCCTTCTGTCTTTTCATCGGCTTGTTCGTCTTCATTGTCCGCTGCCAGAATGGGCATCGGGTCGAAGTTGCGCCAGGTCGGCATCGCGGCGAGGAAGCTCGCCGCCATCGAACCCGCACGCAAGGCCCAGCTGACAAAGCCCGCGGTCAGACTGATGCCGATGCCGGCGGCCGCCTCCGCACTGAGCTGCGTCCGCGTCTCGTCGCGGCGCGCCGCCTCATCGAGATCGTCGGCCAACTTGTCCAGACCATCCCAAAACGCCTGGCTAAAACGGACCTCGCTCAGCTGCGGATTCTGTTCCGGCGCATCGACCCAGAATGATTTCAGCTCCTGCAGGAAGGTCTGCGCCGCCTCATCTGGTTTATCAACCGAATATTCCTTTTGTTGAACGTCGCGGTCATCGGGCTGACGCTCGGCCAGAACACTGAGCACCACCTCGTCGGGCACGACGACCGGGCCCGGCGGTACGACGACGCCGGCATCGTCGAGTGGATCGGACAGTGGCTCCGTTTCGGTCGGCACCTCGGCCACCACCGCTTCCGGAGGCTGCTCGGCGACCGGCGGCTCTTCACTGACCTCGGGCTCCGGTTCGGGTTCGGGTTCGGGTTCGGGTTCGGGTTCGGGCCTCGGTTCCTCGATGACCGGATCGACATCCGCCGCTTCCGGTCCGTCGATCACCACCGTCACAACCCGGGGGGATCCATCAGACGCGACAAAGATATGGGCGTCGCTGAGGCTTTCACCCGACTGCAGGACCAGTACCTCGGTATGTGCATTGTTCAGCACAAAGGTCCAGGCACCACCGGACATCGCGAATGTCCCGTAACCTGACGCGCTGGTCGTGGCAGGCACATCCGGGAAGTTCGGGTTGTCGGTCGGATCGACGTCCGCGATCGACAGGGCCCCGCTGACCGTCGTCGCGCCGTCGACCCGGACCGTGCCGGCCGTCTGACCGCTGATCACCGCAGGATCGTCGACGTTCGCGAGCGCGACATTGACGGCCTGGGTCGTGGTCCCACCGAGATCGTCGGTGACCGTGACCTCGAAGCTGTCGGCACCGAACCAGTCCGGGTCATTCGCCGTGTAACTCCAGGCGCCTGTCAGGGCGTCGATCGATGCGCCACCGTGAACACCTTGGGCGGTGATACCGAAATAGCTGCCATCGGCCAGGCCGTCCGGATCAGTGGCATCCAGATCCCCGGTCGCCGTGTCGCCCTCGTTTCCGAGGTAACCGGTATCACCCGTAATCAGCGCGGGGTCGTCGACCGGCGTCACGTTCACGCTCACCGTCGCCGTCTCGCTCACCCCGCCAGAGGTCACCGTGTAGGTGAAGCTGTCCGCACCCGTGTAGTTACTGTTCGGCGTGTAGGTGATGGTGTTGTCACCATTGATCACTACCGCACCGTTGGCCGGGCTGTTGGTCGCGGTCACCACCGGCGTGCCCTCAAAACTGTCGTTGCCCAGCACCGCGATCACCGTCGGGGTGTCCTCGACCACCGCGACCGCCAGATCATCGGCGATGTCCGCCACCGCCGTGACCGCAAAACCGACCACCTGGCTGACACTCAGACCACCCGCATCGGTCGCCGTGAAGGTCAGGGTCTCGCTGCCATGCCAGTCCGGGGTCGGCGTGATGGTCGCGACGCCGGCGCTGATGCTGACGTTGATCTGGGTATTGCCACTGAGACTCCGCATACACCCAGTGCCCCATCGGGCGTCTCGGCATCGGCGAAGGCCGCGGTCAGATCGATCGAATAGCCGGCAAAGTCCTCGGTCTGGGTTTGGTCGGGGATGGTGGTTTCGATGGCAGGCGCGTCGTTGATATCGGACACGTTGATGGTGACGGTGATCGCCGACGACACCTGGCCGTCGTTGTCTTCGACGGTATAGGTGAAGCTGTCGGTGCCGACGAAGTCGGTATTACCGGTATAGCTGAAGGTGCCGTCGTTATTGTTGATGAGGCTGCCGTTCGATGGACCACTCGTGACCAGGGTCGTCGTCAGGTCCACCGTGCCATCGACATCGGCGACGTTGCCGCTGATATCGATGAGCGTCGCCGTCTCTTCATCCGCCGCGACCACTAAGGTGGTACCCGTCGGCGCATCGTTGATATCGGACACGTTGATGGTGACGGTGATCGCCGACGACACCTGGCCGTCGTTATCCTGCACGGTGTAGGTGAAGCTGTCGGTGCCGACGAAGTCGGTATCGCCGGTATAGCTGAAGGTGCCGTCGTTGTTGTTGATGAGGCTGCCGTTGCTCGGTCCACTCGTGACCAGGGTCGTCGTCAGGTCCACCGTGCCATCGACATCGGCGACGTTACCGCTGATATCGATCAGCGTCGCCGTCTCTTCATCCGCGGCCGCGACCAGGGTCGTCCCGGTCGGCGCGTCATTGATGTCCGCGACATTGACGGTGACGGTGATCGCCGACGACACCTGGCCGTCGTTGTCTTCGACGGTGTAGGTGAAGCTGTCGGTGCCGACGAAGTCGGTATCGCCGGTATAGCTGAAGGTGCCGTCGTTGTTGTTGATGAGGCTGCCGTTGCTCGGTCCACTCGTGACCAGGGTCGTCGTCAGGTCCACCGTGCCATCGACATCGGCGACGTTGCCGCTGATATCGATGGTCGTGGCGGTCTCTTCGTCCGCCGCAACAATGAGGGTCGTCCCGGTCGGCGCATCGTTGATATCGGATACGTTAATCGTGACGGTGATCGCCGACGACACCTGGCCGTCGTTGTCTTCGACGGTATAGGTGAAGCTGTCGGTGCCGACGAAGTCGGTATCGCCGGTATAGCTGAAGGTGCCGTCGTTGTTGTTGATGAGGCTGCCGTTCGATGGACCACTCGTGACCAGGGTCGTCGTCAGGTCCACCGTGCCGTCGACATCGGCGACGTTGCCGCTGATATCGATGGTCGTGGCCGCCTCTTCGTCAGCCGCGACCACCAGGGTGGTACCCGTCGGCGCATCGTTGATGTCCGCGACATTGATGGTGACGGTGATCGCCGACGACACCTGGCCGTCGTTGTCTTCGACGGTATAGGTGAAGCTGTCGGTACCGACGAAGTCGGTATCGCCGGTATAGCTGAAGGTGCCGTCGTTGTTGTTGATGAGGCTGCCGTTGCTCGGTCCACTCGTGACCAGGGTCGTCGTCAGGTCCACCGTGCCATCGACATCCGCGACGTTGCCACTGATATCGATGGTCGTGGCCGCCTCTTCATCCGCGGCCGCGACCAGGGTCGTCCCCGTCGGCGCATCGTTGATATCGGATACGTTGATGGTGACGGTGATCGCCGACGACACCTGGCCGTCGTTGTCTTCGACGGTATAGGTGAAGCTGTCGGTACCGACGAAGTCGGTATCGCCGGTGTAGCTGAAGGTGCCGTCGTTGTTGTTGATGAGGCTGCCGTTGCTCGGTCCACTCGTGACCAGGGTCGTCGTCAGGTCCACCGTGCCATCGACATCCGCGACGTTGCCGCTGATATCGATCAGCGTCGCCGTCTCTTCATCCGCCGCCGCGACCAGGGTCGTCCCCGTCGGCGCATCGTTGATGTCCGCGACATTGACGGTGACGGTGATCGCCGACGACACCTGGCCGTCGTTGTCTTCGACGGTATAGGTGAAGCTGTCGGTGCCGACGAAGTCGGTATCGCCGGTATAGCTGAAGGTGCCGTCGTTATTGTTGATGAGGCTGCCGTTGCTCGGTCCACTCGTGACCAGGGTCGTCGTCAGGTCCACGGTGCCATCGACATCGGCGACGTTACCGCTGATATCGATCAGCGTCGCCGTCTCTTCATCCGCGGCCGCGACCAGGGTCGTCCCGGTCGGCGCATCGTTGATATCGGATACGTTAATCGTGACGGTGATAGGCGACGACACCTGGCCGTCGTTGTCTTCGACGGTATAGGTGAAGCTGTCGGTGCCGACGAAGTCGGTATCGCCGGTGTAGCTGAAGGTGCCGTCGTTGTTGTTGATGAGGCTGCCGTTCGATGGACCACTCGTGACCAGGGTCGTCGTCAGGTCCACCGTGCCATCGACATCGGCGACGTTGCCGCTGATATCGATGGTCGTGGCGGTCTCTTCGTCCGCCGCAACAATGAGGGTCGTCCCGGTCGGCGCGTCGTTGACGCCAGTGATCGTGATAGTGACTGAAGCGATATTCGAGTCAATCGACGCGTCATTTGCTGTGTATGTGAACGTATCGGTCGCCTGCTCCCCGACGTTCAGATAATCAAACGCACCGTTCGGGTCATAGTCGTACCTCCCGTCGGCATTCAGGGTCAGCAGCGCACCGCTACCGAGGGTGATCTGGTTGCCGACGTCACTCGCGTTACCGTTGACCGAGCTGACGACCAACGGATCGTTCTCTGCATCTGAGTCATTCGCCAGCAAGCCAGAAACGGCAGCGACGCTCAGGAGATTGTTTTGATCGGTAAAGTAACCTTGGTAGGTCGGCGCTTCCAGTGCGCTGCCTAGCACGCCATCGTTGCCATTGCCGGAATAGTCGAGAACGGTCCCGCCCGCCGCCTCGTCCAGGCGCCAGTAACCGGCGAGGCCCGCTTCCGCCCCGCCGAGCAGGCCAGACAGGTTGGTCTGGATTTCGCCACCGGTCCGGGCCGCACTCCAGACCCGCACCTCGTCGATCTCGCCGGTGAAGCGCTCGAGAACGTCGTTCCCGCGACCGCCAATCGTAAGATCTTCCAGGGTAAGAGGATCTACTGCCGCCCCCGTATAGACGTCGCCGATCGGTCCGGCCTGAACAAATGAATCGTCAACCAGTTGACCGTTGACGAACGTGCGCCCGACGGCGCCGTCATAGCTCACCGCCACATGCGTCCACTCGCCCTTTGTGACTAGATGCCCGGTGCCATGCCATCCCCAGGTGTCGTCGGTCGTGTCGGCCGGCGTGCCATTGTCGAAAGCGATCGCGTACTTGATCTCACCGGTATCCGCGTTGATGCCGAGCTCGTATTCGCCTTCCTTGTTGAGGATCAGCTGCGAGCCGGTTCCGGCTGGATCGAGCCTGATCCAGGCCTCCATCGTGACAGCCGTCGTCATGCGCAGGCTGGGGTCGTCGACAACGCGCACATAGTCGTTGCCGTCGAACAACAGGTGAACACCGTCCGGGCGAGCGACCGGGGCATCATTCGCACCGCTGACCGATACCGTGACGGTGCCGACAGTGGGCGGGTTCACCCCATCGTCCAGCTCGTAGGTGAAGGTATCGGTGGCATTGGCGCCATCGGCCAGGTAGTCGAACTGACCGTCGGTATCGTAGGTGAAGGTCCCGTCTTTGTTGAGCGTGACGCTACCGACGGTGCCGGTCGTATTCAGGTTGGTAGCGCGCGGGGTATGGGGATCAATCGCCGTATCATTGTCCAGCACACCAGCAAGCGAAGTCCCTACCGATTCTGCGTCTCCGACGTTACTGACACTGGCGAACGAGCCACTGGTGGCAAGGTACTGCGCCTTGATCCAGTCGGCGGATCGTGCGGTTGAGGAGATCTGAACATTGTCGATGATGCCGTCGAAGCTGCGCGTCGTGTCCGCCGCGTGGTTGCCAACGGTCAGGTCATAGCCGGAGTCCGAACCGACGGTGCCGGTCGGCTGGGTACTAGTCAGCGTCTGAAGTACGCCATCGATATAGATTTCTGGCACATTCGTCGTGCCGGAAGAATCGTAGGTCAGCGAGACATGAGTCCAGGTATTGAGACTAATGCTGTCAAGACCTGTATGCCATTGCCCCATGACGCCAGAGAAACCGACCTGGAACAGCAGTGCTCGCTGGCCTTCGTACAGCTCCAGCGCCCATCCCTCATTCGACGGCAGCGTGTTGCCCGACTTGTCGAAGATGCGTCCGTAACCATCACCAGGAACTGATCCCTCACCCCACCCCGTCGCATAGACCCAAGCGGACACGGTACCGCCGCCACTGAAGATGTCCTGCAGGCTGGCATCATTACCCAGGCTGATCGCATCGTCCATGCCGTCGAACGACTGGCCGTCGCCAACCTGGCCTACGACGTCTGCAGAACCTTGGTTGTCACCCGTGTTTCGTTGGGCCGTGGCGTCACTAAAATCATCGTGCAAGTGATGCACCGCGGCATAGCCGTTGCTCCAAACCGCCGACGCGTCCTCACCGGCGGTCGCAGACCCATTTCCCCAATACATTGTGATGGTGTCGGAGTTCGATAAAGCGCTGATCTGCGGCACCTTGACCCAGACGTAGGAATCACCCAGCTCATCCCACGCCTCGATGTCATAGGCCAACGGCGTCCCGTCGGCAGCGAAGAAGCGCAGATCCGCACCATCGTCCTGCGTCAGTCCATAGTCGATGTTGGCGCTGTTCAGTACCACCAGCACCGGCATTTCCAGCAGTTCGCCCTGCCCCGAGTTGTCGAAGGTAATCGTCGAACGCCGGGGCCAATCGGAATCCCACCAGCCGGCTGTCAGGGTTCCGTTCTCATCGACCGCGTAACCGGGGTCGTCGACAGCGAGCGGCGCAGCATTGCCGGTGATGGTGATGGTGATGTCGTGCATCGTCCCATCGATGCTGGCGACCGCAATGACATCATTGACGCTGCTGCCGTCTGCGAGGCCCTGGATGGCCGGGAGGCTGTTGTCGACGCTGTAGGTCCAGCTGCCGCTGCCATCAATCGTCAGTCCGCCATAGGTGCCGCGATGACTGCCGGGTGTGAAGGTATTGTCCGGGCCATCGACATCGGTCGCGGTCAAGACACCGCCTGTACTCAGGTAGCCATCGACGACGCCGGCATCCTCGGTGAGGGTGCCGGTGTCGTCACCAGCGATCGTCGAAGCGTCATTGACGGAAACGTTGACTACCTGGTTGGTAGTTCCACCATTGCCGTCATTGGCGGTGATGGTCAATGTGAAACTTGGATTAGTAGCATAGTCGAGCGCAGCACTATTGATGACCGTGATCTCGCCGTTGCTGTCAATGTCGAATGCGCCATCGGTATTGCCGGCGGAGATGGTGTAAAGGATCGTATCGCCATCCGGGTCACTGGCCGCAGCCGTCCCAAGAACGGTGCCGTCTGAAGAGAACTCGTCGACGGTGAAGTCCGTTGCTGCGGCAGCGGGAGGTTGGCCAGTACGGATACTTTCAATCTCGGCGGCGGTCAGCGCGCGATCGTAGATTGCAAGCTCATCGATTGCGCCATCGAACGGACCGGAAAACTGGTTTACGCCGACGAGCACACCATCGTTTCGACCAGCACCGATCAGCAATGCCTCATTGTTTGTAGGCAGATCACGATCCATGCTGCCGCCAGTAGCGACATCGCTGAACGCATACTCTGTACCATTGACGTAAAGCGAGACGTTAGGCCGATCGAATACGATCGCGATATGGTTCCAATCATTCAGATTGGGCATCGGCACGGTCATGTCGAGATAGTCCCAATCTGCCCGGTCCTTCATGGCAAACGTGAACGTCACCTGGCCGGCATCAACGGCTTTCCATGACAGATAATAATTGACGTCGCGATCCCGGTCGCCCTTCATAAAGAGCATGTCTTCTGTGTTCGGCGCGCTGTCGGGTTTCATCCAAAGCGACGCAGAGAATTCCGACCCGGTGATGTCCAGCTCCGGCGCGTCTGCTATCTCCACATAGTCATCTACGCCATCGAATTGCAGCGCCTGCCCAAACTGGCCCGTCGTCCAGGTCGGGTCGCCGCCGTCAGAGCCCACGTAAGCGCCCAGCGTGCCAGTCGAGCTGCCGTAGGCACTGTCGCTTGTCGTGGGCCCAATGCCCTCGTCGAACTGCCAATAGCCGACGCCACTGGGGATAAAGACCGGGTCGCGATTGATCAAGACGTTCTGTGCGAACTCGGAGGTGTCGCCGTAAGTGGCGAGATCGTCGACGCCGAACGGATCGACGATGCGCGTCGCGGTAGCGGTGACGTAGTCGCCCGATGAAAGGGTGACGCCGGACAACACCTCACCGGTGAAACTGGCATCACCGCTGCCATTCGTCGGTACGGTAATGAACCCAAGGTAGTAGCGTCCCTCGCCATTAGTCGCATCTTGGGTACCGGCCGGATTTCCGAAGAACTCGATGCGGTACTCAGTGCCGAGGCCATCGGTATTGAGGGTGCCGCTGAGCGTCAGGTCGGTGCCGGAAAGTTCAGCCTGGCTAAGG